>NZ_CANNGQ010000018.1 GCF_947504145.1 uncultured Microbulbifer sp. | reverse complement strand
TGTGAGAGTAGGTCATCGTCAGGCTTCTATTCCAAAAGCCCTGATCGCTAACGCGGTCAGGGCTTTTTTCGTTGTGCCGAAAAAAGAGCATGGGATCCTGTATTTACAGGAAAGCCGAGCGCGACGTTGCGGAAGTATGACAAAAACCGGGATGACGGTTTTTTAAACGCTTCCCCAAGCCCAGTAACCACGCCACTCACACC
>NZ_CANNGQ010000017.1 GCF_947504145.1 uncultured Microbulbifer sp. | reverse complement strand
ACGAGTTTTTCTCGGAAAAAGAAATTCAAAAAGCCCTTGCCAAGGTCGAAGAGGTCGCTATAATGCGCGCCACTTCAGCGGATCGCTAAGGCGGGTTGCTTGAAGAATTCGACGGGCTCCTGGCAGCCCATCAGCGCTGAGAATGAGGTCGTTTAATCGCCGATTCCCAGCCTGAAAAAAGCTTCAAAAAAGAGCTTGCCAAACGAGATCGACACCATATAATGCGCGTCCTTCTCGGGGTCACCGGA
>NZ_CANNGQ010000016.1 GCF_947504145.1 uncultured Microbulbifer sp. | reverse complement strand
GGGCGTTATGCATCAGAAAGTTCACGAACATGACAGAGTCAGATTGGGAAATATTTAAAGAGATTCGAGAGAAGGCAATGGAGAAGCTTTCTCTTCGGGCTCTTAGTAATATAAGCAATATTCTGAATGATGATACTAGTTGTCCCAGTGAGCGATGTATGGAAATCGATCAACTGATGAAGTCTCACAGTAGTGAGATGGACAGTATTTTTGACAACCTCAGCCGTTCAAAAGCTGTTTTTCAGTTACTCCAAATCCGCTCAAAAAACCTAGTAGATAAGAATTATTTGGAGAGGTTGTCAGCAGAGTTCTTGGATCGTACTGCACCCAGTGCCCGTGCCAAGAATGCATAACAAGGCCGGGCAATTTGCTCCGGGCCTTCGGCCCTCCGCGGGACAGCTTACCTTGT
>NZ_CANNGQ010000015.1 GCF_947504145.1 uncultured Microbulbifer sp. | reverse complement strand
TTTCTGGCCGAGGCCAGATGTTGATCCGTCGCTCCGTAAGCACCCACACATATTGCTTGATCGAATTTTTAAACAACTCAGCGTGGCGCTCGGCCCTCACTGTGGGGTGCGTATTCTACACACCCGATCTGCTGAAGCAAGTGCTTTTTGCAGACTTTTTTGAAGCTCTGAAACCGTTATAAATCAACGCTTTCCGATGCTTCGATCACCGTTCCGGTGACCCCGAGAAGGACGCGCATTATATGGTGTCGATCTCGTTTGGCAAGCTCTTTTTTGAAGCTTTTTTCAGACTGAGAATCGGCGATTAAACGACCTAATTCTCAGCACTGATGGACTGCCAAGAGCCCGTCGAATTCTTCAAGCAAACCGCCTTGGCGATCCGTTGAAGTGGCGCGCATTATAGCGACCTCTTCGACCTTGGCAAGGGCTTTTTGAATTTCTTTTTCCGAGAAAAACTCGTTGAAAATCAAT
>NZ_CANNGQ010000014.1 GCF_947504145.1 uncultured Microbulbifer sp. | reverse complement strand
GTTAAGCGTCAAGGAAGAATTGTGGTCAAAAAAGAAGATTGGAAAGTTAAAAATTTACCAATCGAAAGAGAAGATTTGGGCTATTCAAAATTTTTCTGCGATTCAGATACCGAAAAAATAATGAGCGGCCACTTACCAACGAGTATGGATGATAAGTGGTTTGTATACTCAGAGAGTGGGTGGGTTTATTTTGTTCGAAGCTGGACTGGGCATTACATTTTTGCCTTCCAACTTACAGGATCCTCCGCTGGAGGCTCAAGAGTGGTTTCAAGCTGGGTAAATATTAACCCTGAACAATATCGCTCGCAAAGCCGAGAAAGTGATGTGCAGCTACTAGACGATGTTATTAGTACCACCTTCGGCATCTAGGGCAGCGCTTAACAAGGCCGGGCAGTTTGCTCCGGGCCTGCGGCCCTCCGCGGGACAGCTTACCTTGTGCGCGTTTTGCGCGGGTCGCTGCGCTCCTATTTTCGCGCAAAACGCGCACAAGGCAAGCTGCCCCTGCCGGCGGCGTTATGC
>NZ_CANNGQ010000013.1 GCF_947504145.1 uncultured Microbulbifer sp. | reverse complement strand
TTGTATGGCCTAATTCCCCAAATATTCGGTAAGGTGAGACCCGTAACTTACCGCCATAAGTTACCGGCCTGGCAGCCCGATGAGCGAGAGGTCTAAAGACCGTTAACAAGCGTGGGCGCCGGGCCGACCCGATTTATAAACTCGAACAGTCGAATGGGCCTCGAGCCCGAATTTAGCAAGGAAGAGTCATCATGACAAACCAAAAGCTAACGAAGTCCAGGGTTAATGTCGGTGTCGATGTGGGGAAATGGAGTTTGGATATCTGCATCCACGAGAAGAAGCTGGTATGGCAGGTGGACAATACGCCAGAAGGCATCCGATCACTGATGAATCGTCTTTCACGATATCACGTTGAGCGAATCGTTATGGAAGCGACCGGCAGATATGAATTCGCGCTGGCGGAAGCAGCCTATGATAAGGGCTTACCGGTATGTATAGCGAAGCCGACTTCTGTCAGGAAGTATGCTGGCGCTATAGAGCAGCTCGCGAAGACGGATCGTATTGACGCTCAGGTGATTGCTGAGTATGCGGCGGTAATCAAGCCTCGTGTAACGCCTGAAAAAAGTAAAAACCTTATAGCCATCAAAGACTTACTCGCCAGACGTCGTCAGGTACTGAGTCTTCGGACTCAAGAAATCAATCGTCGACACATTATGGATGACGGGATCAAACGCTCCTGTCGTCGACTGATCAAGTGCTTTGACGCTGAGATTGCTTGGGTAGAAAAGAGGCTTGAGAAACTTGTAGAAACGGAGTCCGAATGGTCAGAGAAACGAGAGATTCTGGAGTCAGCGCCTGGTGTTGGGAAAACGCTTGCGTTCACCCTGTTAGCCGATATGCCAGAACTTGGCAGCCTGACCAACAAGCAGGCGTCAGCACTCGTCGGGGTAGCACCGATCAATCGTGATAGCGGAAAGATGCGCGGGAAACGACGAATTCAGGGAGGGCGAGCCTCGGTCCGCACGACGCTGTATATGGCGACACTGAGCGCAACTCAATGCAACCCTGCGATCAAGGCTTTCTACAAAAACCTCGTGGCCCAAGGCAAGCACAAAAAAGTTGCCTTGACTGCCTGCATGCGAAAATTCATTACTATTTTGAATGCGATGATTCGAGAAAAACAAGCGTGGTGCGCAACTTAAATTTGGGGTGGTTGACACCACAGTCGCTTGTTA
>NZ_CANNGQ010000012.1 GCF_947504145.1 uncultured Microbulbifer sp. | reverse complement strand
TGAATGCGATGATTCGAGAAAAACAAGCGTGGTGCGCAACTTAAATTTGGGGTGGTTGACACCACAGTCGCTTGTTATGAGTTATTCACTAATGGCTTGAGGTTCCAAAACCTTTCCTGACATTGTTACTGCCGCCATATATGAGCTGCTGAACAACCTATTTCCGTCAATAACGGGAATCAATTGAAAAACATATAGCCAATGTCCTGTTCTTCCCCAACAAGTAAATTCTTGCATATTAAAACTATGCACTAATACAGTATCGAACTTCGAATAGTAGTTTTTCGACCAAGCCTGAACAATTCCTACTGCCTTAGAGATAGATAGCGGTGGCTCTCCATGATTTATATCCCACTTAAGAGACTCCTCAAAGTCTCCGCTTTTTGCAAAAATTCCTACTTTTTTACCATCTGCATTTGCTGTGCTTATAAGCGGTGATTCTCCACATGAACCTGCAAAACAACTTACAGTAGTGAGCATAAAAATCACTGTGAGTATAATCTTCATTTCTACCCTGTACTCATAACGCCCACGGCAGGGGCGGCTTACCTTATGCGCGATTTGCGCGAAAATGGGAGCGAAGCGAACCGCGCAAAACGTGCATAAGGTAAGCCGTCCCGCGGAGGCCCGAAGGGCTGGAGCTTCACTGCCCGTGATTGTTATGCATGGCCGAAGTGCGATCTTCATCAATGCGATAAATTGGCCTTCCACTCACATTACCCTCTCTTACTTCAAGAACAATTGGACCTCTATAGCTTTCAGGAAGGAAACCCCAATCTCGCACACTAATTTTTATACCACTTGGCAATTCAACTTGAAAATGCGGGTCCGAAGAAGCCTTGCCACGCCCACCGACATGATTAAACACATTTGCCTGGATATATGTAAATGTCGTTCTACTTGGCTCAAACGCACAGTACGACAGAGAGCCAAATATGAAAAGAATAATTGCTAGTAGAAAGTGTGGAGCAAATCTATCTGAATTCATATTGCATAACGCTCAGCGCAGGCGCAGCCAGCGCGGAGCGCTTTTTGTGTTAATGTTTGAGCGCCAGCGAGTAACACAAAAAGTGCGTAGCGTTGGCTGTCGCTCTGCCGCTGATTGTTATGCGCGACCTCGCAGTTTCCTCATACTAAATTCATGGCCACAGAATGAGGTTAGCCCAACTGTAACGAATAGCAGTGGAAATAGCACAAGAGCAAGTGGCGGAATCATAATTAGTGATACTAGCCCTATCGGAACACTCGAGACTAAATAAAATACTATCCACGATTTGTCCCGTGGAGCCACAATATACCCACCTGTGAACATAACCACCATAATAATAAGTGACGGTATGACTAGCTTGTACACCCATTCTCCGCTGGGAGTAACGTCCATCATTCCAGAGATAAGACCAACCGCTTGAAAAGCACCACCTATGAGAGCAATGACACAAAATACCACATATATAACAGCTCTCAACTTTCCTTTTTTCTTGGACAATTTAAAAATTCCTTGATGGCGACTCGATTACAACAGCAACGCATAACGCCGCCGGCAGGGGCAGCTTGCCTTGTGCGCGTTTTGCGCGAAAATAGGAGCGCAGCGACCCGCGCAAAA
>NZ_CANNGQ010000011.1 GCF_947504145.1 uncultured Microbulbifer sp. | reverse complement strand
ACGTTTTGCGCAGGTCGCTTCGCTCCCATTTTTGCGCAAAACGCGCACAAGGTAAGCTGCCCCTGCCGGCGGCGTTAAATGGTAGAGGTGAGCACGAATTGGCACAAATTTTCAAATGGCTATTTAGGGATAAGTACTCTGGTCTAGAAAAATACCGAAAAGACAATCCTATAAAACTGCCTGCCATTACATCATCATTGCGAAAATTCATTGAGCGGAATAAAGATAATGGGTTTTATCAAGTTACTATGTATAACGATGATGCAACACCCATGGAATTCGTCATGGAAGTATTGGAATTTTATTTATCATATAGTGTAGTAGATGCGACTGAGAAAATGTCTAAAGTCCACAGATTGGGTGCTCATGGTATTTATGCTTCCAATGAAGAAGCAGCATATATCGTATCTACACTTATTAACGATGTGGCTAAAAGTAGAGGCTACCCTCTGAAATGCAGTGTTCAAAACATTTAACAAAGCCGGGCAATTCGCTCCGGGCCTTCGGCCCTCCGCGGGACGGCTTACCTTGTGCACGTTTTGCGCGGTTCGCTTCGCTCCCATTTTCGCGCAAAACGCGCACAAGGTAAGCCGCCCCTGCCGGCGGCGTTAACCCTTCGAGAGAGCAAGTAATGAAAAAGCAGATAGCGTTCTTCTTTATACTCATTCTCGCGTTCGCCTCGGTAGCGTTGTATGTCAGCCGCCCTGTTGAGCTTAAGGAAAACTCATATACATATTCGGAAATTCAGCAGTTGAAAATTACCCATCCCGATGCCGTCCGTGCATACACAAAGGGTTTGGCAAGTGGCGCATTTGTTTTCCGCCCACTTGACTTTGGGGACTACAGCGCGTCAGGAAAGAGTTCGTATATCTACTGCCCAGATGTATATGAGAAAATTGATTCTGTACTAGTGGATAATTTGGCCACTATGGAAGTAAGAGTTCACGGAGCAAAAGAAAGTGAGCTTTATCCGGAACTCGTTAGGAAAGGTCTAGAAAGAGCGTACCCATGTAATCCAGTAACTAGGAACCGGTGGGCCCCAGAGGGTTAACAAGGCACTGCAGCCGACAGCTTACTTTGTGCACCTTTTGCGCGGTCGCTGTCGCTCCCATTTTCGCGCAAAAGGCGCACAAAGTAAGCTGCGGCTGAGCGCGGCGTTAAGCGAGTATGAAATACCTTTGCTTCATCGTATTCCTGTTAGCATATTTCCCAGCGCTTGCTGGAGGGCCAATGTGGCAGGTTCAAGTTGAGAGTGTGGAGTTACGGAAGGGTATCGCAATAATTAAGATCAATAATGTCGATGATGTGCGTAATCCTTTTCAAACATGTAGCCCATTGATAGTTGTAGCATCCTATGATGGAGAGCCATGGTATCAATTGACAAAAACGTGGTCTGCTCATACGAGCTTGGAAACACAAGAAGCTGCTATTGAGTTTTTACTTTCGGCCCATCAGGAAAATAGAATTGTTTCATTTGGTTATATCGGTACGGGTATAGTTCCGGAAAGTAAAAGGAATATATGTAGGGTTTTATCAAGAGCCCTAGTTAAATCGGCTAATGGCGTAGTGAGCTTTCATGATCCTGCGTGAGCGCTTAACAATGCGCTGCAGACCGACGGCCAACTTTGTGCACTTTATGCGCGGTCGCTACGCTCCCATTATCGCGCATAAAGCGCCCAAAATTGTCCGCGGCTGAGCGCGGCGTTAATGTTCAGGTTCATTATGCCGCCGCCTAAACGTTGTAGCGTGCCCGATGAGCGATTTGGCGGCTGCTAGCGCTGTAGAAACAGTGTCGCTAGCAGGCATTGACGGTTGATTCTAAGAGGCTGCAGTGGGTTCCCTTCGTTAAAGTTAGCGCTGGCGGCGGAAGAAATTGAGTGGGGTTTTCCTTTTGGGCGTGTAAGCCGCTCCAGGGAAAGCGTGGCATGGTACAACCAATCGTGCCGCTCGAAGTATGTCAGTAATTCGGGGCGTTGGGTTTCGTGGTCTTGTTCAGTATTAAATTGCTTTCAAGCCGTTAAACACTAACAAGGCCGGGCAGTTTGCTCCCGGCCTTCGGCCCTCCGCGGGACAGCTTACCTTGTGCACGTTTAGCGCAGGTCGCTTCGCTCCCATTTTTGCGCAAAACGCGCACAAGGTAAGCTGCCCCTGCCGGCGGCGTTATACGTCTACTGGCTAGAACTTTCATTTGAACTATCGGGCGAGAGTAGAAGGTTTGGTTCGAGAAATTACTGAGAGTTTTTGGCTGTTTCAATCAGAAGAAGGCATCGAGATTAGAAAAGGAAATTCTATGGATGTATCAACAATGTTCTCACTGTGGATCGTTGGGTCAATAATTTCTCTTTTAGTCGCGGCATTTATTTTGGAGCTGCTTTGGAACACGACAATCCCGGGAATATTCAATGTTCGAGAAATAGGATATTGGGAAGCTATAAAGTTGATCCTGATCTGCACAATTTTGTTCGGGGCACCATATTTTAATGTGCAATAAAATACAGTACTTTAGGCAAGGTGGATCTACCGTGGCTCCATACGCATAACAATCAGCGGCAGAGCGACAGCCAACGCTGGGCGTTATGCGTCTACCGGCTAGAGCTTTCATTTGAGCTATCGGACGACAGTAGAAGGTTTGGTTCGATAAATTACTGAGAGTTTTTGGCTGTTTCAATCAGAAGAAGGCATCGAGATTAGAAAAGGAAATTCTATGGATGTATCAACAATGTTCTCACTGTGGATCGTTGGGTCAATAATTTCTCTTTTAGTCGCGGCATTTATTTTGGAGCTGCTTTGGAACACGACAATCCCGGGAACATTCAATGTTCGAGAAATAGGATATTGGGAAGCTATAAAGTTGATCCTGATCTGCACAATTTTGTTCGGGGCACCATATTTTAATGTGCAATCAAATACAGTACTGTAGGCAAGGTGGATCTGCCGTGGCTCCATACGCATAACAATCAGCGGCAGAGCGACAGCCAACGCTACGCACCTTTTGTGTTACTCGCTGGCGCTCAAACATTAACA
>NZ_CANNGQ010000010.1:0-2500 GCF_947504145.1 uncultured Microbulbifer sp. | reverse complement strand
ACATCAATTGGAGGACCGAACTCACTAATGTTGAAAAATTAGGAGATGACCTGTGGATCGGAGTGAAAGGCTAATCAAGCCGGGAGATAGCTGGTTCTCCTCGAAAGCTATTTAGGTAGCGCCTCGCGTATCACCCACGGGGGTAGAGCACTGTTTGGGCTAGGGGGTCATCCCGACTTACCAACCCCATGCAAACTCCGAATACCGTGGAGTGCAATCGCGGGAGACACACGGCGGGTGCTAACGTCCGTCGTGGAAAGGGAAACAACCCAGACCGCCAGCTAAGGTCCCAAATATCAGTTAAGTGGGAAACGATGTGGGAAGGCCCAGACAGCTAGGAGGTTGGCTTAGAAGCAGCCATCCTTTAAAGAAAGCGTAATAGCTCACTAGTCGAGTCGGCCCGCGCGGAAGATATAACGGGGCTCAAACTGATAACCGAAGCTGCGGATGCTTTTTAAGCATGGTAGAGGAGCGTTGTGTAAGCCGCTGAAGGTGAACTGTGAGGTTTGCTGGAGGTATCACAAGTGCGAATGCTGACATGAGTAACGACAAGGGGGGTGAAAAACCTCCCCGCCGGAAGACCAAGGGTTCCTGTCCAACGCTAATCGGGACAGGGTTAGTCGACCCCTAAGGCGAGGGCGAAAGCCGTAGTCGATGGGAAACAGGTTAATATTCCTGTACTTGCAATTGCTGCGATGGAGTGACGGAGAAGGCTAGGCCAGCACGGCGATTGGTTGTCCGTGTTTAAGGTAGTAGGCTGGGGACTTAGGCAAATCCGGGTCCCTAAGGCCGAGAGCTGATGACGAAGCTTACTTCGGTAAGTGAAGTGGTTGATGCCATGCTTCCAGGAAAAACTTCTAAGCTTCAGGCAATTGTGAATCGTACTCTAAACCGACACAGGTGGTCAGGTAGAGAATACCAAGGCGCTTGAGAGAACTCTGGTGAAGGAACTAGGCAAAATGGTACCGTAACTTCGGGAGAAGGTACGCCGGTTTTGGTGATGGGACTTGCTCCCTAAGCTGAGGCCGGTCGAAGTGACCAGGTGGCTGCGACTGTTTATTAAAAACATAGCACTGTGCAAACACGTAAGTGGACGTATACGGTGTGACGCCTGCCCGGTGCCGGAAGGTTAATTGATGGGGTTAGCTTCGGCGAAGCTCTTGATCGAAGCCCCGGTAAACGGCGGCCGTAACTATAACGGTCCTAAGGTAGCGAAATTCCTTGTCGGGTAAGTTCCGACCTGCACGAATGGCGTAACGATGGCCACGCTGTCTCCACCAGAGACTCAGTGAAATTGAAATCGCTGTTAAGATGCAGTGTACCCGCGGCTAGACGGAAAGACCCCGTGAACCTTTACTACAGCTTTGCACTGAACTTTGAGCCTATTTGTGTAGGATAGGTGGGAGGCTTTGAAGCTGTGACGCCAGTTACAGTGGAGCCATCCTTGAAATACCACCCTGGTATGTTTGAGGTTCTAACTCTGGTCCGTTATCCGGATCGAGGACAGTGTATGGTGGGTAGTTTGACTGGGGCGGTCTCCTCCCAAAGAGTAACGGAGGAGTACGAAGGTGCACTCAGCATGGTCGGAAATCATGCAATGAGCATAATGGTATAAGTGCGCTTGACTGCGAGTCAGACATGACGAGCAGGTACGAAAGTAGGTCATAGTGATCCGGTGGTTCTGTATGGAAGGGCCATCGCTCAACGGATAAAAGGTACTCCGGGGATAACAGGCTGATACCGCCCAAGAGTTCACATCGACGGCGGTGTTTGGCACCTCGATGTCGGCTCATCACATCCTGGGGCTGAAGCCGGTCCCAAGGGTATGGCTGTTCGCCATTTAAAGTGGTACGCGAGCTGGGTTTAGAACGTCGTGAGACAGTTCGGTCCCTATCTGCCGTGGGCGTTGGAAATTTGAGAAGAGTTGCTCCTAGTACGAGAGGACCGGAGTGAACGAACCTCTGGTGTTCGGGTTGTCACGCCAGTGGCATTGCCCGGTAGCTATGTTCGGACGGGATAACCGCTGAAAGCATCTAAGCGGGAAGCCTCCTTCAAGATTAGATTTCCCTGACTCCTTGAGAGTCCTAAAGGGCCGTGGAAGACTACCACGTTGATAGGCTGGGTGTGGAAGCGTTGTGAGGCGTTGAGCTAACCAGTACTAATTGCCCGTGCGGCTTGACCATACAACAGAGATGGCTACTACGATTGGATTGTGTTCAATCGAGAGACACGCAAAGTTGCTTTGCGGTGTATTACTACAGAATGTTTTACCGACTTATTTGGGTTGACTGTTATCGCTGAAAAGCGAGTGCAAACGGACAGTCAAACGGCAGCGCAGAGCAATAGCTCATAAGACCACGCCAACCCAAGCCAGTTTGCCTGACGACCATAGAACTGTGGAACCACCTGATCCCTTGCCGAACTCAGAAGTGAAACGCAGTATCGCCGATGGTAGTGTGGTGTTTCGCCATGTGAGAGTAGGTCATCGTCAGGCTTCTAT
>NZ_CANNGQ010000009.1 GCF_947504145.1 uncultured Microbulbifer sp. | reverse complement strand
TGCCTTCTCTCGAATCTCTTTAAATATTTCCCAATCTGACTCTGTCATGTTCGTGAACTTTCTGATGCATAACGCCCAGCGCAGGCGCAGCCAACACGGAGCGTCTTTTGTGTTAATGTTTGAGCGACAGCGAGTAACACAAAAGGCGCGTAGTGTTGGCTGTCGCTCTGCCGCTGTTTGTTAGGCACTTTTGGCACTAAGGTGCGGCCAGGCACGAACCAGACCTATTGCGTAAAGCGCTCCGATGCCGAAGCAGATAGCGGAACTTACAATCCAGAAAGCTAGGCTATTTCCCGGAAATAAAGGCATTATTATAAAAAAAGCCAACGCTCTGAATATAAAAATTGCCGAAATTATGCACAACACTGTCCGTAAGAACGGTAGCCGCAATATTTTCCTCGCGCCAGACAACGCATAAAGTGACCAAACAATAAAAATTGATGCAATCACTAGTGTTATGACTGGAGGATACCAATGGCCTTGCTCTGACATTTCTGCCAATTGCTCACCAGCTCCGAGTACTCGATACCAATCTCCGCCAAAAATTGCGCAACCTATATGGACCGCTGCAACTACTCCACAAAAAATAGCGCCCAAAACTAAAAGATTATTTCCATTTTCTCTCATTGGCAGGTTCCTTTGCCTAACGCCGCCAGCAGGGGCAGCTTACCTTGTGCGCGTTTTGCGCAAAAATGGGAGCGTAGCGACCTGCGCAAAACGTGCACAAGGTAAACTGTCCCGCGGAGGGCCGAAGGCCCGGAGCATTCTGCCTGGCTTTGTTAAATGTGGACCTCATGACGAAACCCGAAGCCCGCAGCATTAATTATTCTTGTACATTGCTCTAGAAACTGAAGAGCTTCAGAACTCGGCTTATGCTTGCAAACAACTGTGATTTCCACATTTTTTCCCTTTGCATTAGGGTACGCGCTATAGATTTCTCCCGATTCAATGAATGCCAGATACCTATTTATTTTTTCTTGCAATAAAAACAGGCTGCTCTCACACCACTCCAAGTGATTAGAAATGGTGAGAACAACAGTTCCGTAACTAGTGACTCCGATTACATCTATTACGCTTTGATCTTCAATGCTCATTACATTTAACGCCCGCAACAGGGGCGGCCAACGCTATGCACATTTTGTGCGAAGTTGGGAGCGTAGCGACCCGCACAAAATGTGCATAGCGTTGGGCGTCCCGCGGAGGGCCGAAGGCTCGGAGCATTCTGCTTGCGTTTGTTATGTGTATTTTCTGCCAATTTTGGCCAACTCCTCAAGAACTAGAGGCTTAATACTTGAATTTACTTGTTCATCAATTTCAAAGGCTTCACTTAATTTTTTATGAAGACTCAATAACTCTTCCTTCTCACAGCGCAAGCGCCACATATCAGCTTTTACTGGCGCCGAAGCTATTTGGGACTTTAGGAGATACGAAATTTTTACATGCTTCTCCAAGATAAGCGCTGTCATTTGGGAAATATAGAACTCAATCAATTTGGTACTCGCCATCTAAATATTCACTTCAAGTCGAGCAACGATAACCCCGGACTGAAGACACATAACGCCCAGCGCAGGCGCAGCCAGCGCGGAGCAGATTTTGTGTTAATGTTTGAGCGCCAGCGAGTAACACAAAAGGTGCGTAGCGTTGGCTGTCGCTCTGCCGCTGTTTGTTATGCATTTTTAGTGCTCGACCCCTACCACAAGGGTGATTGGATACTCTCTATCTTCTTGGGATACGGCTAAGTACAAAATATAATCTTCACACTCCCAAACAGCGGAAACATAAGAACATGGGACATAAAATTCATCCTCGCTCTCTTCATCCTCATCGATTTCATCATCCAGAACATCTAAATCTAATGAAAATTTATGCTCACCATATTTTTCATCGAGCGCAGACGCCAGCCTCTTTAGATTCACAGAAAATTCTTGGACTATCGAATCTATCAACTCATCATCATACTGCTCTTCTTCACCTTCAAGATGACGAACTTCAATTACTTGAACAACCTCTTCTCCAGAAGAAATGAGACCTTCAACATGGCTCACAATATCTTCCGAAACTTTTACTTCTACCATACTCTCGGAATTCCTGAGGATGCATAACGCCCAACGCAGGCGCAGCCAGCGCGGAGCTCCTTTTGTGTTAATGTTTGAGCGACAGCGAGTAACACAAAAGGTGCGTAGCGTTGGCTGTCGCTCTGCCGCTGATTGTTATGTTGTAGGCGGAGCTATGGAGCAATAGCACAATCAGCGTTCTTGCCTTCATAACGCCACCCAACAATCACCCGAGAGGATGGCTCATACTCATAAAAGTATCTACAGCTGCCTCGAAACATATACTCATTTTCAATGTTTCCTCCTGGCAGCTCTATAGCTCTCAAAAATCGGTCTTTTCTTGCCCAGTTGCGAGGGCCGTCAATGCTCTCTCCAACTCCGCTACTTATATGAGATTGGAAGTTTCTATGTAGATCATGTGCACATGCTGTGACCAACAATATCGGAAGACTTAACATTAAAAATCGCATGCGAATTGCTACTCATCACGTATTGGCAACATAACGCCCGCAGCAGGGGCGGCTTACCTTGTGCGCATTTTGCGCGATGATGGGAGCGTAGCGACCCGCGCAAAATGCGCATAAGGTAAGACGTCCCGCGGAGGCCCGAAGGGCCGGAGCATACTGCCTGCGTTTGTTAATGGTTTCGGAGCACGAGCTCCTTGAACGCAAGAGATTCCATTAGGCCCTCTTCACTTGCATATAGACTATATGCGTTAATATTCATTTCGTTAAGCCTCTGGAGAATTTCATTTTTAATTTCGCCAGGCATTATAAACTTATACAAAATGTCACTAGTAGAATCATTTGACGTTGCTAGAACCTCTGAATGTGGGCAATAAATCCAATTGTTGGATTTATCATGTTTTACACAAACTGTATATTGCCCTTGCTGAATAAAATGTCTTTTATGACTGGCAACATATGGGCCTATTGCGCTGATCTGTGGCGCACCTACCCAACCGGCCTTGCCGCCGCCCAAATACTCTATGTATGAAAATATCGCGACATCCTTTTGAGGGTCTGCATTCTGAAAAGCGAAAAACAACGCGACATACAAAGATTGAGACCAATCAAGAAGTGGTGTAGGGAATCCATGATGACGTGCATACACCATGAATGAATAATTTGGCGGCGAGGAAAAGAAATCGTTCGACTGATTGAAACCGCGAAAATCTACTGGCCATTCTTTTCCTGTAAGTGATGCTGTTGCCGGATAAATAGATTCTAGAACACCATCGTAGGTAAAAACTGAAAATTTTTTATCCGTGTATCGCTCTAGAGTGGTATCTAGATTCCACTCAGCGTTACTTTGCCCCCTAAATAGTAGTGTAGCTAGTACTTGATACTCGTGACCTTTACTAGATTGAATTAGCTTATTTAGCTCATTGACCTCGTTGGTCAATTCTTCAAGGGAACTGATTTTCTTCTCGATCATTTGTACTAACCATTAACGCCCAGCGCAGGCGCAGCCAGCGCGGAGCTCCTTTTGTGTTAATGTTTGAGCGCCAGCGAGTAACACAAAAGGTGCGTAGCGTTGGCTGTCGCTCTGCCGCTGATTGTTATGCGAATTATCGAAGTCCACCGATGAACGCAAACCCCGAAAATCCAATAACAACCACTCCTAGAAATGTAAAAGCAGAGATCCACTGCTTTCTTGCGGTTATTGCTTTCTTTGCATATCTAGAAAGCAGACAACCCAAGGTGGCAGCAGCAAGTGCAGTAGCCATGGTAAACCAATATGCTGGGTGGATTTCACCGAAATTTCCATGGGTGTTTAACTGCTTGTATAGCTGCCACAGTGCCATAAATGGGAGAACAATTACTATTGCTACAGAGGCTCTATGAATCTTATACATTATGTATGAATTTCCCGTTTCTAGTCCCCTTCTATATGGCTCTCTGTAGTTTACTTGCCGATCTTTCCGCTTATCCATAATTGAAATTTTAGTCCTTAGCTTGGAAACGCATAACGCCGCAATCAGCCGCGGCTTACTTTGTGTGCTTTTTGCACGAAAATGGGAGCGCAGCGACCGTGCAAAAAGTGCATAAAGTAAGACGTCGGCTGCATTGCATTGTTAGCGCCGTCACTTGCACGGAATTGCGAAATCAACGTGGTAATGCTCGTCATGCCGGACCCATGAACGCTTTTTTGAAAACTGAATGTTCTTAGACAGATATTCACCGTGTGTTGTTTCGAGAAGTTTAGGCTGTAACTTGGGATCAAAAATTACACGCCACAAATCAAAACCTCGAGCTACCGACTCTTTGTGTAGCGCAACTATATGAGCGGCCATCGCCTCATAATCTATCGTGAAATCTTTGTAAACACCGAAATTGTCAAACTCGATATTGTAGCCAAATTTGTTAACTGGACTAGTCGGTAAGTGGACTGAAGCCCCAGATTTATCAGTTACGGGCACCATAAAATCTGCAGACAGACCGTTTCTGTGAGTTTTGTGCGGCTTAAATTGCCCGCCTTCTTCAAATCCCATCTCAGCATATTTGAATACTTTCTCAGGATTTGTATCTTCAAGGATTTTGTATGCAGCTAAAATTATTTCACTTACATGGGAGTGAACATAAGTTCTCCCAGCTAATTTCGCAACTAAGCTATATCCCTCAAAATTTTCTCCTGATGAAGGCAGTTGAACCCCATTCTCTAGCCTTCCATTGGAGGTGGTTCCATAGCAGATGCTATCCTCCGCAATTGCTAAAGACGAGAAAAACAAAAACCTGAAAATAATCTTCTTCATAGTCCCGTAGCGCTAACGCCGCAATCAGCCGCGGCTTACTTTGTGTGTTTTTTGCACGATAATGGGAGCGCAGCGACCGTGCAAAAAGTGCACAAAGTAAGACGTCGGCTGCATTGCTTTGTTAAAGCGGGCCGGAGCTGGAAAGCACGCCGTAGCACCCAACTACTGCGAGCGCGCCCCAGCCAAATAGGTAAATATAGAAACGCTTGAATGTAGCCCGCAGGCCAAAATACCTGTTTTCTATGCCGTCTAAGGTTAGTGAGTCCAGCTCTGGTAGTTTTGCCTTTCTTAGCTCTCTTAATTTTTTAGGAAAACGACTATTACCATACAGTGAAAACATCAGCAGAAAAATCAGTGAAACAAATGCAGTTATTCCTGGATGATCTGTTCCCAAACATGAAAGCGCGAAAGAGAATGAAAGAATACCAATTCCTGCATTCAAAAATTCAGCCCACTTAGCAAAATCTGCATCAATGTCAGCCAGCACTGCCTCATCGATAACTCTTTCATTTTCCTTGATACTCACACTTTCTCTCCTTGTGTGTTGTAGCTTTAACGCCCAGCGCAGGCGCAGCCAGCGCGGAGCATCTTTTGTGTTAATGTTTGAGCGACAGCGAGTAACACAAAAGGTGCGTAGCGTTGGCTGTCGCTCTGCCGCTGATTGTTATGTGGATTACCCTCGGTCCGCCGGGTGGTTTACCCCATCGTATGTTGGAACACGGCCAATTTTTAGAGGATTTATACCCTCGAGACACGCTACGTTGAAACCGTATTGAGTTGGATTAGAGCGTCTCTGGTGATGTGTATAAATTCCGCAGTTTCCGCAGAAATAGTGTTTCGCTGTATTGGTATTGAATTGATAGAGCTTTAAATGCTCCTGCCCCTCTAAGACATTGATACCATCTAGCGATACTGATGCGGCGATTGCACCTCTCCTGCGGCACAAAGAACAATCACAACGCCGAAGATCTAAAAGGCCATCAGGTAGATCCAGTTCAATTTTTACAGAGCCACAGTGACATGAGGCTAAATGCTTTGGCTGAATTTTTACCCCATCAATCTCTTTCAGATTTACGCTCATAGCTCATTCCTTGTGCTCACATAACGCCCGCAACAGGGGCGACCAATGCTATGCATATTTTGTGCTAAAAAGGGATCGCAGCGACCAGCACAAAATGTGCATAGCGTTGGGCGTCCCTCTGCTTGCGATTGTTATGGTTTTCCCCAGCAGCCTGGGTACTTAGGCAACACAAAGTTTTTCAATGAACGGCGACCCGGGATCTCTTTTTCTATATTTACTAGCTCGCCATTTTCGTCGACTTTTGCACAAACATAAAGAACGCCAAGTTCATTTGTAGCTTTATATGAAAAAATGGCGCTTACAAACATATGGCCTTTTTTATCGAATACTGGCTGTAACGGCTTTGACGTAAGCTCAATATCAACGAACTCTGAATACTTGCGATGGATATGTTGTAGCGCTCTTTCTCTTACTTTAGCCTCATCGAAAGAGTAAAGAGTTCCCGAAAACACAGAGCACGAAAATGTATTTAGAAAAATTAGTATGCATAAATTTTTCACTGTACTCTGACTCCTCAACCATAACGCCCGCAGCAGGGGCGGCCAACGCTATGCACTTTTTGTGCGAAACTGGGAGCGCAGCGACCCGCACAAAAAGTGCATAGCGTTGGCCGTCCCGTGGAGGCCCGAAGGGCCGGAACAAACTGCCTGCGATTGTTATGGATTACTTGCCTCACACTAATTCAGACCAACGGAATTTTTCACCTCAAGTATTAGCCTGGCAATAGCCAAATCATGCTTTTTAGCTTCAGGCAACCCCATATACTCAGTTGAAATTTTACTCAAATAATTGGCTATTTTGTTAGCTGATTCATTTTCAATTGCCATTTTAAATACCCTAGGCAAGTATGATTGATACTCATCTCTGGCCCAATCACTATTAGAAATACCAATCGGATCCCATTTATAGAAAAGAATTTCGTCAATTCTCTTGTATAGCTCCAACTGATTCGGAGGCAACTTACTACCCATGGTGTATACGATCCATAACGCCCAGCGCAGGCGCAGCCAACGTGGAGCGCATTTTGTGTTAATGTTTGAGCGCCAGCGAGTAACACAAAATGCGCGTAGCGTTGGCTGTCGCTCTGCCGCTGCTTGTTAAGAGCGGAAGTACGCGCGGACTCCACTATTAAAGAAGAGATAACCAAGAATCACCGCTGTAAGACAAGCACCAAAGATAATAGACGGAACCTGCCGCATTAAAGCGAATGGAATTATCATAACAGCAGCCAACAATACAGAATAGGTCTGCCTTGAGTACTTCCAACGCCATAAGAATAGCACCGCACTAACAGGCATCAGTAGACCTACTAAGGCTGTTGAGATAGCCAATCCAGACTCCCAGAGTTCTGCTGTGCCCATAGCAACCCCATTAAAACTTATGGGAATACCCGGAACAAATACTGCTAACAGTAGGTAAATACAAACAAGTGCATGCGCGGTTAAAAATTTTAGCAGTGTCGGCATTTCACTAAATGCTTGATACATGGCTTTGCTCTTAACGCCCGCAACAGGGGCGACCAATGCTATGCGCCTTTTGTGCGAAACTGGGAGCGCAGCGACCCGCACAAAAGGTGCATAGCGTTGGGCGTCCCGCGGAGGCCCGAAGGGCCGGAGCATTCTGCTTGCGTTTGTTAAGTGTCACTGGCACAGGACTCTAGTGCAACTTCAATAACAGCAGTGTGCCAAGCCATACCAGCAATATGCTCACAGCCTCCAACAGCTGAACTGCCTAAATCGCTAGCTTCACAGAAGCGATAGACTCGCACCTGATAATCATCAAGGTATTTATCGAAGCACTTTTTCTTTGAGCCTGCTAGGTTATTGACACGCTCTTGGATTTCAACGTTTTTCTGATCCGAGTAATCACCGAACGGTATCCTTGGATCTTCTACGGCGATCACCGAAAAAGTGGCGAAAATTAAAGCCAACGGGCTCTTTCTCATAATGATCACTTAACGCCCAGCGCAGGCGCAGCCAGCGCGGAGCGCATTTTGTGTTAATGTTTGAGCGCCAGCGAGTAACACAAAAGGTGCGTAGCGTTGGCTGTCGCTCTGCCGCTGCTTGTTATGTTTTTTACCACCGAGCAATAAAGTAAGCCGCAAGAATTATGGCTGCGACCATTATAAATGGCACAACAAGCGAAAACCTATTTTCATTCTTATTTTTCTCATACACCCGTATCATTTCAGTGAGATCATCAGCTGAAAAATCATGCCCACAGTTGGGACACTTATTCATGGTTATCTCAACCCAGTATCCGCAGTTTACACATGGGTATTTAGATTCTGTTCTCTTTAAATTCCAGCCGAACCAGACCATATTGCAACCGAAACATAACGCCCAGCGCAGGCGCAGCCAGCGCGGAGCACATTTTGTGTTAATGTTTGAGCGCCAGCGAGTAACACAAAAGGTGCGTAGTGTTGGCTGTCGCTCTGCCGCTGATTGTTATACCTTTGCTGCCACGATGCCTCTGACAATATCTTGAGACAACACAGCTGGCACAATGTTAAAACCGAGTATAAAAAATCTTCTATAGAAGCGCACGTTTCGATAATTATTTGGGTGATTCTGCTTTTTTATAAAAATTGTATTAGCTTCCCAGATAGAGGATGTACCGTGGGTAGATTCTATGCCCTTTTCTAAACATTCTTGGAAGTGCCCAAATGCTTCATTGGTAAATCTAAATTCATACCACGTTTTCTGAAAGGCAACCGAAAAATTGTAAGAAACATCGATTTTCACCTCTATTTCATTTTCGGCAATCCTCAGAACCTCATATTTCACGCCAACATCTTTCATTCGATGGTGATTCTTTCTTCGCTAGGTATAACGCCGTGCTCAGCGGCGGCTTACTTTGTGCGCGTTTTGCGCGAAAATAGGAGCGTAGCGACTGCGCGAAACGTGCATAAAGTAAGACGTCAGCTGCAGCACCTTGTTAAGCGCGGACCAGGCACTGCCAGTAGCCAACGTCCACCCAATTATCAAACTTACGCCCGACCTCTTTAAAATGAGCTACTTTCTCCATTCCAAATTTTTCATGCAATGAAACACTGGCATCATTTGGTAATGCGATACCCGAGATTACCGCATGCACGCCACTTTTAGCTAATTTTGAAAATAGATCTGAATACAGTTTTGACCCCCACCCTTTAGATACAGCAGTGCGATCTAGATATACCGTAGCTTCAACAGAATGCCGATAAGCACAACGGCCCTTCCACTTACTTGCGTAAGAGTAACCGACAACTTCACCTTCATACTCCGCGACAAGCCACGGCAGACCATTCTCTTGGCACTCCAATATACGAAGGGTCATTTCCTCTTCTGTTACCGGTTCCGCTTCAAACGTGATGCATGTATTCAACACGTAGTAGTTATAGATTTCAGCAATCTTAGCTGCATCCGATTTTTCAGCTTGCCTTATCATCTTGACTCTTACTGCCGCTTAACGCCGCGATCAGCCGCGGCTTACTTTGTGTGCTTTTTGCACGAAAATGGGAGCGCAGCGACCGTGCAAAAAGTGCACAAAGTAAGACGTCGGCTGCATTGCTTTGTTAACCATTGGCCAGGGTACTAAGCTCATTCGTTGCCTTGTATGCAGAGCTATACACGATTCTTAGATCAAGATCACTGAGAAGATCTTTAACTGGGACAATTTCATCCTTTGATTTTGCCTTGAATCGAACGTGTAAAATCACCTTTGACTCATTTTGGGCCAACGCCGATTTACTACCCATTGTTCCATATTGGCAATTCTGTATGTATGAGCCAAGAGCCTTTTCTAAAGCCTCTTCCGCTTCCATTTCCTCCCCTTTATAAAAAACTTTAAACTCATCGATGAATGCTGGGCCAAGGCCATTATTCTTTATTTCTACTTTGAGAGATGCATTACCATCATCAAAATCTGTACTCTCTGCACGAATCAAATATGGCATAACCGATACTCGGTTATGCCAGCGCTGCACTCGAAATTGCCACAGCGTCATCGCGAGAGCAGATGTTGCGATAATTACTTCATAATTATCTTTTATAAATTCCAGTAAAAAGTCTACTACTTGCATAAATTTGGTTAACGCCGCCGGCAGGGGCAGCTTACCTTGTGCGCGTTTTGCGCAAAAATGGGAGCGCAGCGACCTGCGCAAGACGTGCACAAGGTAAGCTGTCCCGCGGAGGGCCGAAGGCCTGGAGCGAATTGCCCGGCCTTGTTAACAGTCTTGGGGCCTAACCGCTACCACAGTAACTTCTACGAGCACGTCACCTTCTAGCTCCACCCCTAAACATGCTCGCTGTGGCCAGTTGGCTTGATTATCACCAACCCAAGAACACCACGCTTCATCCATTTGCGATTTTTCATTCATTCTTGCAATGAACACTTGAGCCGAAAGGATGTTTTCCTTACTTGAACCAAGCTCTTTCAAGTTTTCCGATATTACCCCAAGAGCTTGCCGTGTTTGCTCTTTCGTACCGACATCTGTATTTGGTGAAGTAGCTACGGAGAAAACGAGATCTTTGTATGTAGAAGATTTATTTCTTCCTTTATAAATTCCAGCTACTCGTTCAATCATGGAAATACTCATTGACTGTTAACGCCGCGCTCAGCCGCGGACAATTTTGGGCGCTTTATGCGCGATAATGGGAGCGCAGCGACCGCGCATAAAGTGCACAAAGTTGGCCGTCGGCCTGCAGCGCTTTGTTAGCAATTTCAGGCTCGAGGTGGCGCGCTCGCACGGAGACTCTCGGCACCACTGGTTAACAAGTAGCCCTGCAGTAAATTCTCTGCAATATCTATAACTTGGTTAACCTCAGATGTTTTTGCTTTGTGCCCCCGATGGGAGGCCGCATGACCGACTTCTAGAGCTGCTTCAAGAGTAGATTTATTGGGTTTACTAATTTGCCCAGAATCTTCTAAAACTTGGAGCTTCTTAGCGAAGCCACCTACATCACCCACTTGCTCATTCATGTAAAGATCGAGCAGTGTTCTAGTTCCCATTATTGCCAATCTTCGACTATTCGCATGTAATGCAACATAGATTTCTTTTAAGAGTTCATACCATTCTTCTGGAAGTTGGTCTAGCCATTTTGGCGTTTGTCTTGACACTTTTGGAGGATAGTATTCCTCTTCTATTTCATCATATTCTGAGAAATAGAATTTCTTTTCCAAACTAACATTTTCACAACCGCAGCATTCAAGCATTTTGTACACGGTTCTCCAGCTTACCTCGTACTCACAATAAGGATCATGTTCATTAGCGGGAGCACTACCAGAGTGATCTCTTAATGCAACAACAAAATGCCTTGTTTCATGAAGGCATTGATTGCAATGTGCTTTTTCAATTTTGTAATTTTCTTCACTCATTTCTACATTATTGGAGTAGTACTTATTGCTAACGCCCCGCACAGGGGCAGACAAAGTGGAGTGCCTTTTTGGCATACAATGGCGAAGCCATGCTAAAAAGGTGCGGAGCTTTGGCTGTCCCAGCGACCAGCGGGAGCGACTGCTGCGGCTTGTTATGCATATTACTTTAACAACCTTGGGTCAGTAAGGGGTGCTCGACTTGCCACACTAAATGCGATAAGAAGCAAACGAAAGCGTTTTATAATTGCGTAGAATCGACAAAGCATACCTCGCACACCTCTCAACATTAAATAACATTCTCGTTGGCAAGCATATATGTGACCAGCACTGGAAGCTCGAGAATAAAAGCTCATTGCCTCCATGATATCTTGATTTACGTGATATCCGTTTTCATAAAACCAACCAAGCCAGTAATCAGATGGAGGGTAAAATTCTCTAGATAATTCAGAAAGAAGCTTATATGCAGCGCTATAGTCTTTTAGTTCGATGTATACCTTTGCCAGACCAAATTTAGACTCTTTATCACCAGCAAGTGATCCTATAGAAAACATCTCTTGAGCGTTTTCCGTGCTCTTATCACAACCCAGCCCGTATAAGTACATCCACCCTAAATATCGAGCACAATCGTTACTGCCTTTTTTTGCCCACTTTTCATAGATAGGCAAGGCTTCGGCATGTTTTGAGTCTGCCACTAGGTTATTTGCTTTAAAAATTTCTTTTTCGTAGCTCATCTATCTGGCTTCATCACTGCATAACGCCGCCGGCAGGGGCAGCTTACCTTGTGCGCGTTTTGCGCAAAAATGGGAGCGAAGCGACCTGCGCAAAACGT
>NZ_CANNGQ010000008.1 GCF_947504145.1 uncultured Microbulbifer sp. | reverse complement strand
TGAATGCGATGATTCGAGAAAAACAAGCGTGGTGCGCAACTTAAATTTGGGGTGGTTGACACCACAGTCGCTTGTTAGGGTTTATACGCTCTGAAGCCAGCACCAGGCACATACCAAACCCGCCGCCGGAACCAGGGTAAAAAGGCTAAAAATTATTTTTACATTTACGATTGATCTTGACCAACCTACTAACCCCAAAACTAGCGCTAAAGCTAAAATTCCCAAGTATATTTTTAAATAGCTAACGCTACATTTTAGCCCTGCGAGCTTATCACCCGGGTTATTTTCGACGTATTCCGTGCATGACAATAGCAGTCCATATGAAAGCAAAAGAATTCCAAGGAAGCTGACAACCGTACCGAAAACCGTCAAATGCTTTCTCATTTCAGCTTGACCCTAACGCCGCTAGCAGGGGCAGCTTACCTTGTGCGCTTTTTGCGCGAAAATGGGAGCGCAGCGACCCGCGCAAAACATGCACAAGGTAAGCTGTCCCGCGGAGGGCCGAAGGCCCGTAGCTTTACTGCCTGGCTTTGTTAACTTTGAACCCCGGTTAGACCTTTGGAATGGGCTCGTAACACCCCTCTTCTGCGTGCCATATTTCTATGTCTTTATGAAAAAGCACATTTCTTACAAAGCAAATTAGCTCAAGAGTATCCGGCGAACTAAATTTAACCTCCCATGGATCGGAGATTATGACCCGATCCTCATCTTCGTATTTTCTCAATGAAAACTTCGTATTCCCAGAGATGATGCAATAGTCATCCCCAACATAGGAATAGCCAAGCTCTTCATCTACATCTTCAAAGTGCCTTTTTTCTAATATTTCCGGCATAGCTCTAAAAAGTTAACGCCGCGTTATGGGGCCGGAGTGTAGGTGCTTGGCTTTGTGTTAGCGTAGCGACCAACACAAAGCCAAGCACCGAAACGGAGGTGCCAGCAGCCGAAGGCTGCGAACATGAACGCTTTGTTAGATGATTGATTAGCCATTTACTTTAGCCCCGCAGTTTTTTTGATTAAGTAAGCCTTGTAATTTATGTTTGGCCATTAACTTTGATGGTGCGAGTTTTAAACTAATTGAACTAGATTTACATTTTTGACTGCAATGAACTAAAAAAGTGCAAATGACCAAACTCCATCTCTCTTTCTCCCCAACACTTTACGGCGCGATTTCACATTGAAATGTGGAACACGTTTTGATGACTGAAACGACACCCGTAATCTCTCTCTTTATTTCTTCTGATAGATTAACTCTAATCCATTCTTACGTTTATTACGACCAACTTCCGATGTATGTTTGTTTTTGCTCTGCGCACATCTAACGCCCACAGCAGGGGCGGCTTACTTTATGCACGGTTTGCGCGAAAATGGGAGCGTAGCGACCGCGCAAAACGTGCATAAAGTAAGCCGTCCCGCGGAGGCCCGAAGGGCCGGAGCCTCGCTGCCTGTGATTGTTAGGGCTTGATATCACTGCCGCGCTCGTTGTTACTATTATGTAGGAATACCCGACTACTCAGTGAGCTACAGCTTATAGCTGAAGCTACTTTATAATTTCCCTCTTTTGCGCTCACCTCGGCAAGAACTAACTTTTGACCAGTATCATCAATAACTTTTTGGCTCAAATAAGTGTTGCCTAACCCAGCGATACCTTGGGTACAGCTATGGTAAGCCGCTTCATACTTACCTTTTTCAATTTCCGCATTCCCTTGAGCCAATAAGGACTCAACTCGCACCATATCTTCAGAAAAAGCAGAATGCGAAATGAGCAATATCGACGCTAAAAAGTATCTCTTCATGGCTAAGAGCCCTAACGCCGCGCTCAGGGGCGGCTGACTTTGGGCGCATTTTTGCGCAAAAATAGGAGCGAAGCGACTGCGCAAAAAGGTGCACAAGGTTAGCCGTCCCTTTGCAGCGCCTTGTTAAGCTGCTGCCTCTTCGGCCTCAAATCCCTGCTCTTTCGCTATCTGATTTAGATTGTCATAAATTGCAGATCTTGTGGAATCAATGTTACCCGCAGCGTGATTGATCATGTCAATATTGCCATGACCAATTGAGTTCAAAAAATACTCAACCATAACATTAAGCATTCTTATTTTTCTCGCTACATGTAGAAGTTGATGGCTCAATCTGGAATCAAATTTTCCTGATAAAGCCACCTTTTCCATTGCTATAGGTTGAATGTTTGCGACTAAAACTTTACGAGTTACACCACCCGGCAAATTGATGGTCATCAAATCTTCTGTAACCATTGTGTTTTGGATATCAATCATTTCGGCTTTCAGAATTTTACGTAAATCCTCTTTCTCGGATTTAGATGTCGTTTTTCTCTGATTTTCGAATAGAAGCAAACCAGTAATCACTGCCATCGCGGATGAAATCAATACGGCAATGATGGCATTAATCCACAATGCAAGTTTATCGGGATAAATTTTATAGACCGCGAAAGTGTAAGCTGAAACAAGAAAAACAATTATTCCGATAGCATACCGTTTCTTCACTCAATTTCCTCACTCATAGCTTAACGCCCAGCGCAGGCGCAGCCAGCGCGGAGCACCTTTTGTGTTAATGTTTGAGCGCCAGCGAGTAACACAAAAGGTGCGTAGCGTTGGCTGTCGCTCTGCCGCTGATTGTTATAACCGGGGATCACTCGGGATGCACATAAGTAGATCAGTAGCCCCTACATCATGCCCAAGCTGGTTAAAGAGAGTACTAACCTGTCCCCTGTGATGCGTTTGATGGTTAAACATATGCTGCAAAAGGTGACCGAAGTTTTTGCTAAACTCCTCACCCTTTGTATTGCGATAATTTAACGAGGAGTCGGCATCCGTTTGCGATATTTCTTTTGAAAAGCTGACTATTATTTCATCAATAATTTTTCTTTCACTAGACAAAACAGATAAATCACTATGTGTAACTTCTGCCAGAGATTTAGGTTGCGCTCGATTTCTCAGATAGATCAGCGATGAAAAATCTTTAGGATGTTCCGAAAAGCGCTTTAACCAAATAATATCACCAACGAGAATATGGTTAAGCGTACCCAAAACCGATCCAAAAAATGCACCTCTATCTTCAGCTAACTCATCCTCACTGAGCTTTTCAGCACAAGTGTATATTTTTTCATTCATCCATTTATTGTACTGTGCCATTAACTCAAAGGCTTTCATTCCTGGAACTGCCTCGATTGGTTATAACGCCCACAGCAGGGGCGGCTTACCCTATGCACGTTTTGCGCGAAAATGGGAGCGTAGCGACCGCGCAAAACATGCATAGGGTAAGACGTCCCGCGGAGGCCCGAAGGGCCGGAGCCTTGCTGCCTGTGATTGTTATGTTTTCCGTGGTCCGGGTGTATCTGATTCATCAAAAAAAAAGTACTGCTAAAATTATTAAAACCACCATGATCAATGGAAAAATAATGGCATTTTTATTTACATAATAATTTTTCTTGTAAACTGAAATCATTTTTCTGCAATCACTTTCTGAAAACTCATGCCCACAGTTAGGGCATACTAACATGCCCTCTCGAACCCAAAACCCACACTTAATACATGCGTATTTGGATTTCGTACGCTGGAGCCCCCAAATATCGTCTCTTTTCAAAATTTTGATTCTCTAAAAACATAACGCCGCCGGCAGGGGCAGCTTACCTTGTGCGTGTTTTGCGCAAAAATGGGAGCGCAGCGACCTGCGCAAAACGTGCACAAGGTAAGCTGTCCCGCGGAGGGCCGAAGGCCCGGAGCACACTGCCCGGCTTTGTTAAGCGGTGCTGGCACTGGAGCTCCGACCGAAGCAATAGAATGCCAGCGGCAAAGTTATAAATAGTACTAATACACTCCAAATAATCTGGAAATTCCCTGATGTGAGTATCGCGGAAGACAGACCTCGGTTCATGATAATAGCTACTATCAGAGAAGCGAGTGTTACGGCGATTATTGAGCGGACTTTAATGATTTTTGCCAAAATAAATGCTGCAGGAATGGCAAGCACAAGATTAATCAGTGTGTCATGCGCATATAAAATTGCATTGAACAACGCTTGGTTGTTCACGGCAAAATCTGAAGCTAAATTCGCAAGAACGGGGTTGATTTTGTTGTATTGCGACCAAAAAATCGCCATTGCAAAATATACGTAAAGAAACCAGCCGATAGCAGCTAGTGGTAAATCTCTATACCAAACTTTTAGCTCTCTCATAATTCAATCTCCTACGCTTAACGTCGCCGGCAGGGGCAGCTTACCTTGTGCGCGTTTTGCGCGAAAATGGGAGCGCAGCGACCTGCGCAAAACGTGCACAAGGTAAGCTGTCCCGCGGAGGGCCGAAGGCCCGGAGCAAATTGCCCGGCTTTGTTAAGTGTGCGACTGCTTCCGCCCTCACTTCGACCTGATGGCATCTTGCAAAGCAATAATGGAATCGCGGTATTCAGTAAACAGATTATTTGTATTAGATAATATAGATATTAGGTCGTCGAGTAACGACAAATGCTCTTCATTGATTGACTCGACACTCTGACTTGACAGCAAGACATTCAACTCCCGGATTTTTTCTGGTGTTGATGGTGTATCCGTTTCGATTGCTAATTCTATAAGTCTTTCATAACCACTCATCATGAGCTTTCACCTTTCTGACCGAGCTGTAAGAATATGAGAATACATAGTGGGATATAAAGAATGACAACCAGCCCTTCAGACTTGACCGTAACTCCTCCTATCCAAGGACCTACTAAAGCGAGAGCATATGAAAATATTTTTTGCTGCTTCGTAAGATTCTTGTACCAATTCTTCATTTTATTTCCTCAGATTGACTCGAAATTACACTTAACGCCGCGCTCAGCCGCGACTAACTTTGGGCGCTTTATGCGCGAAAATGGGAGCGTAGCGACCGCGCATAAAGTGCACAAAGTTAGACGTCGGCCTGCAGCGCATTGTTATGAGTTTCGGCCTTCCCGAAGGACTTCCAGCAAACCATACGTAGCATTTTCCCACCTATCCGTAGGGCCAACACTACTCCAGCTTGCTCCATTATTCATCAGACTTTCTAGGTTACCCATTAATTCAGAGAGCTCGTTTAGTAGTGCCTTAATGTCATCTGGCTTAATGCCATGCTTGCCGTAAAGATCCGCAGGCTCAACATTCGACTCTTTGTGAGCGATTAATTTTGATCGTACTGTAAGAATATTTGAAACCAGTTTTCGAAAAGGTTTCAAATTCGTATCAAATTTGGCTGCTAACTCTCGAAATCCATTTTCAATCATCAGTTCTTTCAGACGCATGCAACGATCGGCACGATCATCAGTATCAAATATGCAGCCCGTTTCTATGAACATGAGCTTATAGTGAGCAATATTGGCCGCGTGAAAGAAGTCGACATACCGATAATCATTCATCACGCTCAGATACTCATCAATAGCTTTTCCTTTTCCTCTAAGGGTGAACCAAATTTGATAATGCCCGAGTGCAGCATTAACACTGTCTTTAACGTTCGCAAAGCACTCTTGAAGTTCTTGTTCGGCACATCTCACTTTCATGACTCATAACGCCGTGCTCAGCGGCGGCTTACTTTGTGCGCGTTTTGCGCGAAAATAGGAGCGTAGCGACTGCGAAAAACGTGCATAAAGTAAGACGTCAGCTGCAGCACCTTGTTAATTGCTGCTGGGGCGATGCACATACAGAACTCTGCTTCCTTCGAGCAACCCGTTTACTACTTGGTCGCTAGTTGATGATACGAATTGAACGTCACTTTCTGGAAGCCCGGTGATTTCACAAAACTGTGTTTTCCAACCTTGCTCCTCGAAATGCCATGTACCGTACCATCCCTCATCTATCTGGCTGTTCAGCACGCAGCATATATCCCAATCACTACTCTCTTTCTCCGTGCCTCTGGCACGACTACCGAACAAGATTACTGCACAAATTTCCGGGATTTTTTGTGCCCAGTCGGTTGTTTTTCTACTTAGCGTTTTTATATCCATGGCAATTAACGCCGCGAGCAGCGGCAGCTTACTTTGGGCGCTTTATGCGCAAAAATGGGAGCGAAGCGACCTGCGCATAAAGTGCACAGAGTAAGCTGTCCGGTGGAGGCCCGCAGGGCCGGAACGAACTGCCTCGCTTTGTTAAAACTTGCTTGGCAGCGCCGGAAACTCCGGGCTATCCTGGATGCCCTCAACCCAAGTACATCTATCTTCACAAAAAATTCTATCATCTGGTGTGATGTGTACATCTTCATTGAGACTTCCGACCGGTACGACTAAAAATGTACCTGACCGGTTTACATATGGCACGCTAGAACCACATACTTTACAAAACTGTTTTGCCCAACTTTTAGCGGACTCCAGCTCGAAGCGCTGGATTAATTCTTTTCCCGAACGCCAAGAAATATTTTCGGGTTGGGTAAAAATACTTGAAGCATGGGCAGAACCTGTAGCGTGCCTACATCTAGAACAATAACAGATATGAAATGAAGAGATTTCTCCATCTATTTCATATTTGACGGCTCCACATAAACATTGACCTGAAGCCTTCTCAAATTTTCGACTCATTTTCTGGCCTCATGGTTTTAACGCCGCGCTCAGCCGCGGACAATTTTGGGCGCTTTATGCGCGATAATGGGAGCGCAGCGACCGCGCATAAAGTGCACAAAGTTGGCCGTCGGCCTGCAGCGCTTTGTTAACTTATTCTTTCTCGTCGCTCCGATCCACCAGGTTATCTGGGGAACCAAAGGTATCTTTCTTTCTCAACTCATCTTCAATATCTTTAGGACGAGGCTTAAAGAGATCTTCAGATGATTTCTTTAATTCCTCTTCAATTTTCTTTAATTCATCACTATTTTTCATAGGTTTTTCACCAAGTAGTGCGGTACGCCTTGTTTCCCTGGGCGTAGAGTAAAACCACCGTGAGACGAATAGTATTTTACTAACTTTTCGTTTAGTGGATCCATGATTCTAATTTGAGTCGCGCCGATCAGGCGCGCATACGCTTCATATGCCAACAATGAAACAGGAAACATATCATTTGCGAACAAAACATGCTTGTTGAAACGCTCAATAAAATCCAAACGTATAGCAGTGCCTCTGTAGGTCGGCCGGCCAAGCGTCATTGAGCACAAAGTACTTCCATGCCATACCGAAAGATCAAATGCCTTCGGATAGAAAATTTTGTAACGACTAGAAAAATTCCAATCCCAGCTCACTGAACGCTCTTGAGCCAAATCTATCGATTTGAAAGCAGCAAGAGCCTTGTGATCTATTGCTTCTAACGCAATCTTTCCGAGTAGATGTCTTGGCAAGCTTCTGGATGCCATATCTCTCGCTTGAGAGCCCAACTTCTCGTATTTATTGATTGTTTCTATATGCGAAACCTGCATTTCAATTCCTTCTGTCGATTTTACTTCCGTATAAGTTAACGCCCAGCGCAGGCGCAGCCAGCGCGGAGTACCTTTTGTGTTAATGTTTGAGCGACAGCGAGTAACACAAAAGGTGCGTAGCGTTGGCTGTCGCTCTGCCGCTGCTTGTTATGTGCATTTCCCTGGAGGGACAATGCGAAGGGTCTCCGCGCCCAACTTAGTTGTATTCTTTGACAGGCAGATTTGTTCACCTACTTTTACTTGCCCCGCAGAAGATACATTTACGTCGGCCAATCTTCCATCGTTTAACTTAACCCTCAACATCGAACGATTACCAAGGTCAGATCCTACATAGAAATTTTCTATTGCGACAGCCCATGTATATGAAGTTTTCGACGCGGGCATTCCAGAATATACAAGCAGGGAAACTACAATTGCTACTACAGTAAACCCTATCAATAGTGAGTTTTCGGCAATGTAGAACCTTATTAAATTTTTCACTTCACTCCGGAACTATTTCTTGCACATAACGCCGCGCTCAGCCGCGGACAATTTTGGGCGCTTTATGCGCGATAATGGGAGCGCAGCGACCGCGCATAAAGTGCACAAAGTTGGCCGTCGGCCTGCAGCGCATTGTTATGAGTTTTGAACCCCCTCTCTTGGACCCATAGTCTAAGGATTTTACCGCTCGACCCATATAACCTCATGCCCACTATCAGGGGGAACCTCCCCCCAAGATAAAGTAATTTTCTTTTTGGTTCGTTTTTTAAGGCCATCAAAAGACATGACGACACCATGATCCATACAACCTTCCACCAATATATAACCGCGGCTCGGACGCATCTTAACTATTTTTAAGTCAAGAAACTGTGATGGTAAAGATTCTCCATCTCCGTACGAACTATAGACTGGCTGGACATTGGCGCTTTTGGATAATGACTCAAAGTCAAAATATAGCTTCCCCAGCCGTTCTTCAGATAAAGAACGTACGAACGCTACTGCCTCCGAATCTTCGCCGCAACTAGGGCTATACCAACCAAGTACAATAAAAAAACCGCTAACAAAAATGGTACACATAGCAATTAATGTTAGTAGAGCGATCTTGAAAATTCTGAACATGAGCTACTCATAACGCCGCCGGCAGGGGCAGCTTACCTTGTGCGCGTTTTGCGCGAAAATGGGAGCGCAGCGACCCGCGCAAAACGTGCACAAGGTAAGCTGTCCCGCGGAGGGCCGCAGGCCCGGAGCGAATTGCCCGGCCTTGTTAATGTTTGATGACCTGAAAGTGATTTAACACTGACAAGGCTACCAAACTCAACGCCCTCAAATTACCAACATACTGCGAGCGGCACGATTGGCTGTACCACGCCACGCTTTCCCTGGAGCGGCTTACACGCCCAAAAGGAAAACCCCACTCTCTTTCTTCCGCCGCCAGTGAAAACCTTAACGAAGGGAAACCACTGGGGGCTTTTTATATCAACCGTAAATCCCTGCTAGCGATACCACTTTTACAACGCTAGAGGTCGCCGAATCGTTCATCAAGCACACCGAAATTTTTAGGCGGCGGCATGATGAACCTGAACATTAACGCCGCCGGCAGGGGCAGCTTACCTTGTGCACGTTTTGCGCAAAAATGGGAGCGAAGCGACCTGCGCAAAACGTGCACAAGGTAAGCTGTCCCGCGGAGGGCCGAAGGCCCGGAGCAAATTGCCCGGCCTTGTTATGCATTCTTGGCACGGGCCCTGGGTGCAGTACGATCCAAGAACTCTGCTGACAACCTCTCCAAATAATTTTTATCTACTAGGTTTTTTGAGCGGATTTGAAGTAACTGAAAAACAGCTTTTGAGCGGCTGAGGTTGTCAAAAATATTGTCCATCTCACTACTGTGAGACTTCATCAGTTGATCAATTTCCATACATCGTTCACTGGGACAACTAGTATCATCATTCAGAATATTACTTATATTACTAAGAGCCCGAAGAGAAAGCTTATCCATTGCCTTCTCTCGAATCTCTTTAAATATTTTCCAATCTAACTCTGTCATGTTCGTGAACTTTCTGATGCATAACAGTTTTATTCATACGCCATAGGCTTCTTTTGTAAATTGAATTTTTCCTTGGCACACTACTCAACAACCCGCAGAAAGGCGTTTTAAAATCAATACTTTACGTATTCCAACTTCACCACCCCTACCTGTAAAAGAAGCCAGTGGCTTTTGTTCCACTTTTTTAGGTGGCCTAATTGAATACACAAATCATTTGAATATCAATGAGTTAGCCTATCCGATTCCCTGCACACAAGCCATAGGCTTCTGAACCCGGCCTTGACGCTTTGTTGCCCACCAACTACTGTATATAAAAACAGTTACCGTCGGGTAAGTTATGGACAATCTTAGACACAGAGTTCCCGTACGTCCCGTTCGTTTTTTGGACACTCTTCGGCTGCACATGCGCGATGCAGGACTGGCTTATACGACTGAACGGACTTACATTCACTGGATTAAACGCTTCATTCTTTTTCACGACAAACGGCACCCACAGGATATGGGTGTACCAGAGGTGGAGCATTTTCTGACGCATTTGTCGGAAGCGCGTGATTGTTCAGTAGGTACTCAGCGTATCGTTCTGAACGCTCTGGTCTATCTGTTTACGCGGTTTCTGGAGGTTGAGCTGAAAGGCCTTTCGTTTACAAAGGCGAAGCGCCCTCGGAGGCTGCCAGTGGTGTACAGCCGCTCGGAGATTGCGCTGATTTTATCTCACCTTTCTGGGCCTGGAAGACTGCGCGTACAACTACTATATGGCTCGGGCTTACGCTCGGCAGAAATGCTTTCTTTACGTGTGAAAGATATTGATTTCGGGAGCAACAATATTTTCGTACGGAGTGGCAAGGGCAATAAGGATCGAACAACGATATTGCCACAAGGACTTATTGGAGACCTGCGACGCCAGATTGAGCGGGTACGCATTCTTCACGAGCAGGACATTGCGGATGGGTTAGCCAATGTATATCTCCCTGATGCACTTGCACGGAAATATCCCAGTGCGCCCAAGGAACTCGGATGGCAGTTCCTGTTTCCTGCATCCCAAACTGGGCCTTGCCCGCGTACTGGTGAAGTGCGGCGGCACCATTTACACCCTACGGCGCTGGCCAAGCAGATTCGCCGTGCAGTGAAGGCCGCGGGTATTCACAAGCCGGCGCGAGCACATGCGTTCCGGCACAGCTTTGCAACGCATCTACTCGAATCGGGATACGACCTTCGCACGATCCAAGAATTACTGGGTCACTCAGACGTAAGCATTACCGAAATTTATACACACGTGGTAAACCGCGGCAGTAAAGGCGTACTCAGTCCGATGGACTGCTTGAATCCCAGTCGCGAAGTAACAGAAGCAGCACCGGTATATCAAATCGCTTGCTGACCCGGAACTGAGCACTAATTGGCATACTGTAAAAATTGGCCACAAAAAAACCCGCCGAAGCGGGTTTTTTTGTGGCCAGCAGTTGTCTGGCTAATAGGCCGGCTTACATCATGCCGCCCATGCCACCCATTCCGCCCATGCCACCCATGTCAGGCGCAGCCGGCTTCTCTTCCGGGATCTCTGCAACCATGGCTTCGGTGGTGATCATCAGGCCAGCAATAGATGCGGCAGCCTGCAGCGCAGCGCGGGTTACTTTGGCCGGGTCGAGGATACCCATTTCCAGCATATCGCCGTACTCGCCGGTGCCCGCATTGTAACCAAAGTTACCTTCACCCTGCTTCACCTTGTCTACAACGACGGAGGCTTCATCACCAGCATTGGTAACGATCTGACGCAGCGGCATTTCCATGGCACGCAGTGCCGCGGCAATGCCGTGGTTCTGGTCTTCGTTGTCGCCTTGGACTGAAATCGCCTGCGTAGCGCGAACCAGTGCGGTACCACCGCCAGGTACGACACCCTCTTCGACAGCAGCACGGGTTGCGTGCAGGGCGTCTTCAACACGGGCTTTCTTCTCTTTCATTTCGACTTCGGTGGCAGCACCAACCTTGATCACTGCAACACCGCCGGCCAGCTTGGCAACACGCTCTTGCAGTTTTTCTTTGTCGTAATCAGAAGACGATTCTTCGATCTGGGCACGGATCTGTTTAACACGTGCTTCAATGTCGGCTACGTCACCGGCACCGTCAACGATTACGGTGTTTTCTTTGGACAGGGTAACGCGCTTGGCAGTACCCAGGTGCTCCAGGGTAGTTGCTTCCAGCTCCAGGCCAACTTCTTCGGAGATCACGGTGCCGCCGGTCAGGATCGCGATGTCCTGCAGCATGGCTTTGCGACGGTCGCCGAAGCCCGGCGCTTTAACCGCAGCTACCTTCACGATACCGCGCATGCTGTTCACAACCAATGTAGCCAGCGCTTCGCCTTCCACATCTTCAGCGATGATCAGCAGCGGCTTGGAGGCCTTGGCTACCTGCTCCAGCAGGGGCAGCAGATCGCGAATGTTGGAGATTTTCTTGTCGACCAGCAGGATAAACGGGCTGTCCAGCTCGGCAGTCATGTTTTCCTGGTTGGTGATGAAGTACGGGGACAGGTAGCCGCGGTCAAACTGCATGCCTTCAACGACATCCAGCTCATTTTCCAGTGACTGACCTTCTTCAACAGTGATCACACCTTCTTTGCCCACCTTCTCCATCGCTTCGGCGATGATGGTGCCAACGTGTTCGTCGCTGTTGGCGGAGATGGTGCCTACCTGGGCGATTGACTTGCTGTCGGCACAGGGCGTGGCAAGGCTGGCGATGTGCTCAACTGCAGCAGCTACGGCTTTGTCGATACCGCGCTTCAGGTCCATAGGGTTGAAGCCGGCGGCTACGGACTTCAGGCCTTCGGTTACGATGGCCTGGGCCAGAACCGTGGCTGTGGTGGTGCCGTCACCGGCGGTGTCAGAAGCCTTGGAGGCAACTTCTTTCACCATCTGTGCGCCCATGTTTTCGAACTTGTCTTTCAGCTCGATCTCTTTGGCTACGGATACGCCGTCTTTGGTGACGGTCGGGGCGCCAAAGGCTTTGTCCAGTACCACGTTACGGCCTTTCGGGCCCAGGGTGGTTTTTACGGCGTCAGCCAGGATGTTTACGCCGTTCAGCATTTTCTGACGAGCGTCATCACCAAACTTAACTTCTTTTGCTGCCATGATCTTTATTCCTCAATTCTGCTCGTGGATGTCCTGTACCGGGGCCTCAGCCCTCCAGTACACCGTAAATGTCGCCTTCGCTCATGATGATCAGCTCTTCGCCGTCCACCTTGAGGGTGTTGCTGTCGGCATAGCGGCCGAACACTACGGTGTCACCAACGTTTACAGACAGTGCGCGCACATCACCGTTATCCAGCAATTTACCTTCGCCAACGGCAACCACTTCGCCCTGGTTGGGCTTTTCTTTCGCTGCACCCGGCAGCACGATGCCACCAGCAGTTTTCTGTTCTTCTTCCTTACGGCGTACTACCACGCGATCGTGTAAAGGACGAATTTTCATGGATTGGCTCTCCAATGAGTCGTTTTGGGGTTGCAATGTCAAGTGGCTCGAGCCCGCTTTGCGTGCTCTCTGCCAGACCTGCTCCGGGTTTCCGAAACAGGAAAAACTTGGGGTGCAGCCTATCTGGGGGGGACTCGAAGGGATTTCAACAGCGGCGGGTAAAAAAACTGGAGGATTTTTGGCGAAATGAAGCAGGAGATCGGGTTGTCCGGTGACGGCGATCAATAATCAACCGCCCTTTGTGGGATCGTCCTTGTTTTGGCGCTTGTGGTCGCGCTGATCGTCCTGCCCCGCTATTCGCCCGTCCCTTTGCTCTTCCCGTTGAAACTCGCCATCAATAATGTCACGGGAGCGGTCCTGACCGGGCTGTTGGAATGGGCCCTGCTGGCGCGGCCCCTGGTGCTGGTGTGGCCCCTGCTGGAAAGGGCCCTTCTGGAAAGGACCCTGAGTGTAGGTGGAGCCTCGCACCACCACTACATGGCCGAGGAGCCTGCCGATAATCAGCTGCCGCACGCCGGGAATGAGGCAGGCAAACCCAATGGTATCGGTAATAAATCCAGGTGTGAGAAGCAGTGCACCACCTACAGCGAGGAATATGCCTTCCGCCATCTCCTTTGCGGGCATCTCCCCGGCCTGCATCTTCTGCTGCGCCCGCATCACAGTTGAAATCCCCTGCCGTTTCAGCAGCGCCAGGCCGATGACCGCAGTGAGCAGAACAAGACCAATGGTCGGCAGCGCACCAATTTCTTCTCCAACACTGATCAAAACCCACATTTCAAGGATCGGCAGAAGGATAAACAGCAGTAGTAGAGGACGCATTGTGATGGTTTCCTGTTTGCCCGGCTGAAGCCGGGAGTGGAGATGCCGACGCAGTCATGCAGGGTTGTATCGGTTCACCCCTGGCGCCGAAATAACCTACATGCGGGCTCCGCCGTCGATTTCTACCACACGACCGGTGAGATAGTCATTTTCAATGATAAACGACACAGTGCTGGCAATTTCATCCGGCTCTCCGATACGGCGCAGTGGAACCTGCTTTACCAGGCCCTCAAGAATTTCCGGGCGCATCTGAGCAACCATTTCGGTACCTATAAAGCCCGGCGCAATGGCAGCCACCCGCACACCGTAACGCGCCAGTTCCCGCGCCCAGGTAACGGTCATGGTGGCAACACCCGCTTTCGATGCGGAATAATTGGTCTGCCCCATGTTGCCCGCGCGGGAAACGCTGGAGATGTTGACGATAACACCCCCATCGCCCTTCTCCGCCATGATCCCGGCGGCCGCCCGGGTACACAGGAAAACACCCGTCAGGTTGACGTCGATCACCGACTGCCACTGAGCGAGGGACATACGATCGGCCACCTTGCCATCTTTGACTTTCAGCAACATGCCATCGCGCATGATACCGGCGTTGTTTACCAGCACATCCAGCCCACCAAAATCCTTGTTGATGGCCGCAAAGCCCTCGTCGACAGCGACTTCATTGGCCACATCGATCACGTAGCTGCGCGCTTCTCCACCCACTTCACTACAGGCGGCAACACTTTCATCGAGCCGCTCCTGATTGACATCGATCAACGCGAGGCGGGCGCCGCGACCGGCAAGATATCTGGCCATGGCCCGGCCCAAGCCCTGGCCCGCACCGGTAATGGCAATAATGCTGTTTGCAACCTGCATAGGTACCTCAACGTATTGTCAATATTTTGAACAGGCGTGCTTTTACCAGGAATAGCCCACGCCAATGGTCATTTTGGTGTCTTCTTTCTCACTATCCAGAGATGGTGTGTTGTCGTACTGCCAAGCGTACTTGACTTCCATCAGGATGCCCTTCACCAGTGGCGTGCGGACACCGATTTCTGCATTGCTCTGATAGTCATCACTGCGATCCAGCGACTGCAGCAATTCCTGGTTGTAATAGATTTCCGGGCCCAGATCGAATTTGTAACGGAAGTCCCACGCCGTACGTCCAGCTGCATAGCGCTTACTCGGGTCCTCATTCAAGCTCGGATCGATATAGTTTTCTTTCAGGCTGCTCACACCACCCTGGATAGACAGCGCCGATTTGTCGGTGTCGAAAAACAGATAACCAAGACCGAGACCAACGGTGGATCCGAGATCCAGGTTCCGCGCCTCTTCATGAAGCAGGGAGCTGTTGCCGGCGGCGAACCACTTCTCTGCGAAGATCCAGCGCAAGTCGTAGCTCAGCCGGTACTTTTCCAGGTCGTCCACTTCGGAACTGTTCTGGTTCTGATATTGGGTGCCTATAAGGTGGTGGAAATCACCATGACGCACATCAAAATTGGCGTTGATATCCCAGTCTTCCCGCTCCCGGTTGCCCTCTTCGAACACACCAGAGGCGGCGACATTTCCACGGAAAATAATCGGGTTACCGACAAAGTTGATATACGGCTCGGCGCGGTCAATCGCCGGAAAGTCCATCACCCAACCGGAACCTTCATCACAGTAAAGCTCCCACTGCTGACGGCGGTGACCAGCCAGCGCGCAGGGTTCATCCCGGCCGGCGATCTTCAGGTCCTTGTCGGTCTCCAGGGAGAGGATTTTCTCCTTGGCTACGGTAATATCCCCAAAGGTTTCCGATTTCCACACCACATTGTCCCGGTCCACTACCACCAGCTCACCGTGAATACGGTCGCCATTGGTCAGACTCAGCACGCCGGCATTTGCCAGCGAGGTAAATGTGGTAAACGTCAGGGCCACAAGGCCGCTGAGCACCTTGAGTGCCACACGCGACCGGAAAGAAATATGGAAAAAAGAAGTACTGGGTACAACAGAAAGCACGAAACAACCTTTCGATAGCCTGGAGTTATTGCAGAAAATTGACTGATAAGCCAGATAGCAAAGCCAGCGCCGACTCACCCGTGCATGATCTGCAGGGCAGAAAAATGAAAGGGCATGATGCCACAAGTCGCATCTGCCTTGCACTTGCACGGGTTCCTACGGGACGGGTGGTTACATACGGTGGACTAGCCGAGCTCGCAGGTCTCCCCAGAGCCGCCAGACTCGTGGGGCAGACACTGAGAAAACTACCCAGAGATACCCGCCTGCCATGGCATCGGGTGATCAATGCTCAGGGAAAAGTCTCCCTGCCTGAACCGGCGGCAAAACGCCAGCTGGCGAGGTTACTCGATGAAGGGGTGACGCCTGTGAAGGGTAAGATTGATCTTCGGCACTACGGCTGGCCGAAGCCAGGACAGCTTTGACAGCGCGCGGGAGAAAGGCCTGAAGGGAAACGCCGATCACCCCGGCGCTGCCTCTTCATCTTCTGCCGCTTCTTGATCCCGGTTCCGATACCAGATGTAAATTGCCAGTAGCACGGCAGGAATACCGAGAATCGCCACGAGAATAAAGAAATACTCATACCCCTCCCCGTCCACTACGATTCCAGAGAATCCACTGATAAATTTGCCGGGCAACGTCATCAGTGAACTGAACAGGGCGTACTGGGTAGCGGTATATGACTGATTAACCAGGCTCGAAAGAAAGGCAATAAACACCGAGTTGGATATCCCGGCACTGACGTTATCCGCACTGATTACGATCGCCAGCCACGTTTTGTCCGGCCCTATCGTCGCCAGGTGGGCGAATAACAGATTGGTCGCCGCCACCATGGCCGCTCCAAGAATCAGCGGGCGCAGGATCCCGAAACGTACCACCAGAGCCCCGCCGAGAAACGCACCGAGCATCGTGCAGAAAAAACCGAACAGCTTACCAATCTGCGCGATGTCATCCTTGCTGAATCCCAGATCCAGATAGAAGGGGTTGGCCATCACCCCCATGGCAATATCGCTGACGCGGTAAATACCAATAAACAATAGAAGCACGATCGCGAAGCGGCCATTGCGCTGGAAGAAGTCAATAAACGGACACGCCACCGCGCGCACGAACCACTCGCTTATCCGGCCATGCTTGCCACTGCCAAGCACCCGGTCGACCCAGGCGTGCTGAAACTCCTGGCCCTGAGCGCGCGCCTTCTGGTGATCCGGTTCCGAAACCAATAGCGTGGTGATAATCCCCACACCCATCAGCGCCGCCATGCACATATAGGAAATGCTCCAACTGGCGTACTCGGCGATAAACAGCGCACCTGCACCAGCGATCAGCAGTGCCACCCGGTAGCCAAACACATACATTGCCGCCATGGCACCCTGAAACTCGGTATCCACCGCTTCGATCCGGTAGGCGTCGATGACCACGTCCTGGGAGGCAGAGCAAAACGCCACCAAGATGCCAAACCCGAATACGGCAGGTAGCGCCAACTGCGGGTTAATCTGGCTCATGGCGAACAGGCCAAATGCGACACCAATCTGTGACACCAGGATCCAACTGCGCCGCTTCCCCATCACGTTGGTCAAAAACGGGATTCGCAGGGAATCGATGATAGGTGCCCAAATGAATTTGATGGAGAAGGTGATACCGATCCACGCGGTAAAGCCAATGGTGGTTCGGCTGATACCGTAATCGCGCAGCCAGGCGGTGAGGGTGGAAAAAACCAGCAGTAGTGGCAACCCGGCGGAGATACCAAAGAAAAACATCGCCAGCACTTTCGGCCGGGTATAAACCGTGAGCGCTTCTCCCCAGGTCATTTTTTGCTTTTGCATGGGCAGGCTTTGCTTCCTTTTATCTGCTTGCCTGGCGGCAATGACGCCGGGGTGCCCGGGGTCAACGGCCGAATTTCACTTCGAGCTGTGCTTCAGCGAGTTTATTGGCATTGATCTGATACGCCACCATAGCCGCTGGCGCATTTTCATCCAGCTGCAATTGCTCCACTTTAAGCGCGTACACCCGGAATTGATAGCGATGGTCGCCATGCCCTTCCGGCGGACAGGCTCCGCCATAGCCGGGACTGCCAAAATCTGTGCGGCTCTGGATCGCCTCGGGGATCAGGCCGGACTTGGGATCTCCGGCCCCCTCGGGAAGCGCCGTCACCGTTGCCGGAATATTGAAGACCACCCAGTGCCACCAACCACTCCCCGTGGGTGCATCCGGATCGTGCATGACCACCGCAAAACTGCGGGTGCCCTGCGGAGCCCCCTGCCAATGGAGTTCAGGGGAAATGTTTTCGCCGCTACAGCCAAACCCGTAGTAAACCTGCGCTTTGGTCATACGGCCACCGCTTTTCAGGGTGGTGGACGCCAGCCGGAAGGACTTCGCACTTCCGTCTTGTGCAGCTACCGTAGGCGCAATCGCCAAAAAAAGTGACACCGCCAGAGTTGCCAACAGTGTAGCAGGCCGCCGGACGCTACCGATGACCCAACTGAAGATCCCGAGTCGCTTGATTTCCTTTTTCATGACTTTCCTTAGCGCGGTAATGCGCACATCCATTCTGGTGCAGTCCCACACCTTCGTTCATTTCATGGACTGATGGTGGCCGCTTACAAAGCCTGCAGCCGCCGCGATATCCACATTGCCACCGGTCAACACGATCACCGCACGTTTGTTGCGAAAACGCGCGGGATGCTCCATCACCGCAGCCAGCCCCACCGCCGCCGACGGTTCGACAAACTGCTTGGTGCGGCGCCACAGCAACACCAGCGCTTCGCCAATGGCCGCCTCGGAAACCGTCACCACGTCGTTGACACACGTGCGTATCAACGCAAAGTTTCGCACCCCCAGAGTTGTACGCAAACCGTCCGCAATGGTGTCCGGCACCAGCTCGGTGACACGGGTTCCACTGCGGAATGAGCGCTGAGCGTCGTCGGCACCGGCGGGCTCGGCGCCCAGTACTTTTATCTCAGGTGCCAGTGCGGACGCAGCAAGGCCAACACCAGCGAGAAGGCCGCCGCCGCCCACCGGGGCAACGATAAGGTCTGGCACAAACCCCAGCGCACGACACTGCCCCACAATTTCCTGAGCGACCGTACCCTGCCCGGCAATAATGCGCGCGTCATCAAATGGCGGGACGACATGGGCACCGCAAGACTGCACCAGATCCTCAAGCGTGGACTCCCGTGCCTGCAGTGTCGGCTCACAAAATACGATCTCTGCTCCGTATGCAGCAACCGCTGACTTTTTTACCTCTGGTGCATTCTCCGGCATCACCACCTTGCAGCGAAGCCCCTGCTCCGCCGCTGCCCACGCCAGTGCGGCGCCGTGATTACCGGAGGAATGGGTGGCGACAATCTTCGTGCCCGCCGGTACCTGTGACACAGCGTTGGCGGCACCGCGCGCCTTGAAAGCGCCGACCTTCTGCAGGTGTTCACATTTGAAATACAGATCAGCGCCAAGCAAGCCGTTCAGGCTCGACGATGCGATCAGTGGAGTGCGGTGAATTCGGCCGGCGATGCGCTCGGCCGCGGCGAATACATCCGCAGCGGCGGGCAAGTCCAATAGGCCGGCTCCCGTATTATCCGCTGGTGGTTCACCACAGGCCTCTGTCACGCAATCTCCTTACCGTCGACGAATAAACAATAGGCTTCGAGAATCAGAACTCGGATCAGCCGGACCTTTCTCAGCTGGCAAAAAGACCGTACAGCGCCATCAGCGTCACCCACATCAACAGCGCTCGGGACAACAGCGCCTGCATGCCCTCGATTTCCGCACCGCACAAACGCTGCCCCTCGCTGACGGCGGCACCGGCGCTGCACTCGCTGCTGTCGATCCCGCCAAGAGCGCCCTCAAGATAGTATTCCAGCACATCATCCGTCGCGCTTTGTTTGCAGGTCAGATGATCGCGCCAGGCGCGGTAGCAGCCGGCAAAATTACCCACGATAGCAAGACTGAAGCCGATCGCGCGCACCGGCAACCATTCGATCAGCCACAGCCAGCGCGCCGCCAGCGCCTGATCACCGGCAGTCGCTGGCGCGGAAGATTCACCCTCCGAGAGATTCTTTTTACTGAGCGCTCCATGAGCAAGATGGCTGAGGCGATACAGCATAGCCCCCGGAATACCCAGCAACAGGAACCAGAACAACACCGCAAACAAGCGTTCAAAAGCGCGGTACGCAGCGGCCCGGAACACCAACCGGTGCAGCTCCTGTCCATTGGAAATCTGCTGCGCGCGCTCGAAATCCGCAGGCTCCATCAACGGCTCTGCCGCCTTTCTGGCGTCTTCCAGGTTTCCCTGATACCAGGCCCGCAGATAGCCCGCCAGCGCCTCGTTAAAATTACCGCGCCCAAAGCTGTACAGCAGTACAGGCACACTCACCAGAAGCACGCCCAACCAGCCGAGCGCCGCTTCCGCGAACGCCAATACGATGGCCGTACCCAGCACCGGCAGCAGTACCACCAGGCCGAAACCGATACCCGACTTGCCCTGCACCACGCCGCGGCTGTAGACAAAAGTCTGCCACCGGCCAAACCAGCCATCCCGGTGCAGCGGGCCGCCAGAGCCCCAGATCTGCACCAGTCCCAATGCCAATAACACAATCAAAAGCGCCATAGCGCCCCCTGTAAATTTGTTGTATTGCGTGTTGTAGTTGTTTTGCGAACCTGTGGATCAGGGTGCCTCACCAGACGGCATCTCAGCCCTCAGGCACGTCCCCCTGCACCTGATCCAGTTTTTTAAAATACAGGTCCCAGTCAAACCCCGGACCCGGGTCCAGCTTTCTTCCCGGTGCGATATCTGAATGCCCGGTGATCCTCGACCGGTCAATCGCCGGATAGGCTTCTGTGATTGCACGGGTTACTTCCGCCAGAGATTGGTACTGCGCCGGCGTGTAGGTATCGGTATCCAGCCCTTCCAGTTCAATGCCGATGGAGAAGTCATTGCAGTTTTCCCGCCCGCAAAACGTCGACTGCCCCGCATGCCAGGCGCGCTGATTCAGCGGCACATACTGGGTAACTCGGCCGTTGCGATCGATCAAGAAATGTGCAGAAACCTGCAATGTGGCAATTTCAGAAAAGTAGGGGTGGGCATCAATATCCAGGTGACCGAGGAAAAATTCATCGATATAGGCGCCGCCGTACTGCCCCGGTGGCAGGCTGATACAGTGAATCACCAACAGATCCACTTCCGCATCGTCGGGACGACTGTTGCAATGCGGACTGGGTACCCGGCGCACACCGGACAGCCACCCTGACTGGACCTGATATTTCACAAACGCGACCCCGCGGGAATTGAGCAGAGGGGTATTTTATGGAAGCGAAGAAGCAACTGCCAATAGCCGTGTCAAATAATGGGCATCCGCCCCACCGAATGCGCGTGATGCAGTATAGAAAATAAAACCCAGACAAAGAAAAGCCGGGATACCCCGGCTTTCATCTCGCTCCATGCCGCTCCGCCCGCGGGGGCTCAGACATGGATCTCTATTTTACTTTCCCCGCAGTGACCAACCACATACTCCAGGGCCCGCTCAAACAGAGGCCCCTGCTCCAGCGGCAACAGCTCTTCATTGCGCAGCGCATGGGCCAGCTCGAGTCGGGTGTAAACCCCCACTTTGGCGCCCTGGCGGTTCACAAACATAAACTGGTCCAGGTCACTGATGATGGCCGCCAAACGACAGCGTACCGGAAGCTTTTCCGGATGACGCAGCAGAAACCAGCTGTCTTTCAGATGGTAGGTCTGTTGCCAGTGGTGGTCGTCCTGAGGCACGGGTTTGACTTTCGGTGACGCACCGACTGTCGCCTGGCTCACCACCCGTTGAATCTCTTCCACCGCCGGCAGCGCTTTTTCACCAGCGGGCAGCTCCCTCACCTCATCCTGGGCGACTTCCGCCTCGCTCTCCAGCGTAGCCACATCCGCCTCTTCGACCGGGATGGACAGGATACTATCCGCTTCGCGCCGCAGCTCCTGAACCAGACGTTCCCGGGTCCTGCGTTCGCGCTCGGACTCAACCCGCTCGCCGAGCTTCTGCCGCTCCTGATAGAGCGCTTCCAAGCCAGCCAACAGGCGCTGCTGATCACCCGCCCCCAACGACAGGGATTGCGCTCCCTGCTGCAGGCGCTTTTTCAGGTCTGGCAGCAAACGGCGCATTTTTACGCTGCTCTCGGGCATCGGCGCCACCACACTCCAGATCAGGTCCCGCGCAGTGAGTACATGCTGACGCCACAGGCCACTACCGGTACCTTCTTTCAGGCAGGTACGGAAAAGAATGCTGCTCCATACCCGGGTCAGCCACTCGTGTACGATTTTAGGCAGCTTGCGCTCCGCGGTCAGCGCATCAAAAACGGCGGCTACGCGGGTTTTGGCGGCTTCTACACGGGCCGCGCCCTGCGCCTCATCAATAGTCCGGCGCTCCATAACCGCCGCCCGCTTGCGCTCGCGCACGGAAAACTCGCGGAAGGTTTCCAGCAGACGGACGAACACCTGATCATCCTCGTCATACTCCGCCAGTACGCCGTCGACGATGGTACTGATTTCCCGGTAGAGCGGGTCGTTGAGATAATTTTCGCCCGGCTGCCAGCCGATGGCGGCATCGGCCATTTCATTCAGCAGACGCCGTGCCGGGTGCCCGCCCTTGCTGAAAAATGCCTTGTCGGCAACCGCCAGCTTGAGCATTGGCAACTGCAGCCGGATCAACTGGGCCTTGACCGGCTCCGCCAGATTGCGGTCTTCCAGCATAAAGGAAAACAGCATATCCACCAGACGTATGACTTCGCTATCCAGCTCGTGAAGGGATGCGCTCTGGTTGCTCGCCTTCAGGTGCTCCTGCAGCAGCTCGGTAACGTTGACCAGCTGCCCTGCGGGCGCCGACTGTACCGGCAGCGACATCTGGAACTGACCCAGTTGCTGGAACAGCGCCGGTGTCGCCATGGGCGCTGCACCGGACCCTGCGGGCATCAGCCCGTAACCGCCACCGGAGGCCATAGCTCCGCCAGAGCCGGCAGCTGACGCATAAGAGCTATTGAGTTGGGCGCTAGCGGGCTGAGCACCACCAGGCCCCCCAGCACCATAGGCTCCTGCCATCTGCCCATCCGGCGGCAGCGAAGCCTGGGCACTCTGCCCTCCCGATACTGTGGACTGGGGCGAGCGCCCACCATTGCGATTGCGATGACGCAATGGGTCTTCAATCGTGGGCAACACACCCTGCTCGATCAGCAGGCTATTGCAGCTGTCGTAGAGCTCGCCAAGTCGATTGACCAGGTGCAGTTCAAATTTCTTGAATACCGTCATCCGCGCGCGCAGTGCGATATCGACGTCCTCTAGAACCTCGGCAAACGCCGCACAAATGGCCGCCGGCCCCAGGGGTAGGTTCTCATCGTAAACTTTACACGGAAGCAGGGTATCCAGACGCAGCGACAACGCGGCGATGGATTCCGCATGATCGCGCTTGATATTGGAAATCATGGTGCGGATAGCGACCTGCTGCTCCAGGTCTTCGTCATTCACCAACGACAGGCTTTTCAGTGAGGCCTCACTGCCAACCCCCTCTTCATCCGGGTGGTCATTGCGCGGGTTACGAAAGCGGTCTTCCACCCCATCGCAAAACCCGTCCACCAGATCGCTGAGTTCCACTCGCAGGGCGCGGATGGCGTGAAACAGACGATCCTGCTCATCCTGCTGATGCGCCTTCTCCGCCATGGCAAACAGGGAATCGTCTACCTGGGCAAACACTTCTTCAGCCCGCGCCTGTACCCACTGTATTGTTTTTTGATTAATCAGATTCACGGTTTTGGAAAGCTGCCTTGAGGCACCGGCGCGTGAGTGAGGGCGAGCCCCGGACTCTCGTCCACTCGAGACACCACCGGTAATAACAAAAAGTTCGTTCTTGTTCTGGTCCATATCGTCCCTGTTCACTGTTCTTTGCCCTCCTGGCATCGACTCAGAGCGTGCTTGCTGCGGATTTCATCGTTCCAACCCCAAAACATCCACATGGGGAACGCCGAATCAAACCGGCAATATTCAATTCAATCTTTCTCGTAAGGCACACTCTATCGCGGATCAAGTGGTTTGCGCCTGAAAAATTAGAACTATTGCTCAATATCCGGCAAACAAATACGACACGCAAGTGCCAATTAGGGCCAATTCCCCTAAAAAAAGTAGGAACTTAATCGGGAGTCACAAAAGTCAGGAGGGTACTTGCGCAAAAGGGAGTGCGGCAAACAAAGTTCACCGCCAAATAGAGGATTTAACTGACAAATATTTCAGTTTTATTACGAACTCTAGTCCTGACGGGCGAGCAAAAAATGTCGCCCGCCAGAATCAGCTCATCTCGCCGCGGGACTTGCGCACGGTGCCAATCACCGACTGAAGCGCGCGCTCGAACAGCATACCGTCATCCAACGGCATCAGTTGCGCATTACGCAGTGCATGCGCTAGCTCCATTCGGGTAAATTCAGCAACCTTGGCACCGTTGCGGTTCACAAAAATAAACTGGTCGATGTCCTTGATTACCGCCGCGAGGCGACAGCGGAACTGTTCTTCATCACCGCGTTTGAGCTCAAACCAGCTGCCCTGCGCCAAGCGGAAGGTCTGCTGCCAATGGGAATCACTCTGTGAAAGCGCCTCCGCTTCACTGGCAGACTCCACTGCAACTTCCGCCTTGGCAACCACCTGCTCCAGCTCTTCCATTTGCGGAAGCTCGACAACAGGTTCTGCGGGTTGCACCTCGGTGACTTCAATCTGAGCAGCTTCCGCCTGCACCACTTCGGCGTCATTGCTGCGTTCTTCATTTACTTCGTCACGCACTTCGTCGCGTGCCTTGCGGCTGCGCTCTTCGGCGATGCGCTGCGCCAGCGCAAAACGCTCCCGATACACCTCCTTCAGCCCGGTGAACATACGGCGGGCATCGAAGGTATTCAGAGAAACCGCCTCAACACCGGCCTTCAGCCGCTCTTGCAGGGCAGGCAACAGGCCCAGCAACTGCTTGCGACTATCTGGCATGGGGGCGTGCACGCTCCACACAAGATCCCTTGCGGTGCGTACATCGCGGTTCCAGCTTTCACTGTCTGTCCCCTCTTTAATGCAGGTCAGGAACAGCATGTTGGACCAAACTTTCTCCAACCACTCAGAGACAACCGGCGGCAGATCACGCTCCGCCATCAACGCGTCCATTACCGCAGACACACGCGCCCTGGCAGCCTGGGTTTTTGCCTTGCCATCGGCCTCATCAACAATCCGTCGCTCCAGCTTTTCTGCGCGCTTGCGCTCACGCAGGATGAACTCGCGAAAGGACTCCAGCAGTGTGGAGAAAATATTGATGTCCTGGTCGAACTCCGCCAGAACTCTGGCTACGACCTCGCTGATCTTCTTGAACAGCGGGTCGGACTGGTAATTGTCTTTGGCCTGCCAGCCGGTGGCGGCATCCGCCAGTTCGTTCAGCAGCTTGCGCGCGGGGTGCCCGCCCTTACTGAAGAAGGATTTATCGGCAATGGCCACTTTCAATAAGGGCAATTGCAAACGCCCCAACTGGGACTTGATCGGTTCGGCGAGATTGCGATCTTCGAGGATGAAGGAAAACAACATCTCGACCAGCTTGATGATGTCACTGTCCATTTTTGCCAGTGACGCAGACTGACGCACTTCCATCAGGCGCTGCTGAAGCAGATTGCCGACATTCAGCAGCTGGATTTCTTCGCCTTCATAGCTTTCCGGGAGGTGGCTCTGCAGTGCCCCCAGGTGCGTCAGCAGATCTTGCGGGGGCATCGGCGCAACACCAGCGCCCAGCGGCACCAGGCCGTGTCCGCCCACTGGCGCTGAGCCGCTGTTGGAATATGACGAGTCCGGTGCTTGCTGCCCGCCCTGCATACCCTGAGTCCGCGGCGCCGGGCGCTGTTGGCGCGCCGCACGGCGTTGCTGCTTCAGAGACGGCAATACACCGTGGTCAACGAATAGATCGTTGCACTGCTCGTACAGCTTACCCAGATTCACCATCACCAGCTGCTCGAATTTTTTGAGCAGGGTCAAACGCGCGCGAATATGCAGGTCCAGCGGACGGCAAGCCTCAATAAACGCATCGCAGATCGCGTCCGGGCCAATGGGATTGTTCTTGTCGTAGATTCTGACGGAGAGAAGCGTGTTCAGACGCAGGGAAATCTCGGTGAGCGGCTCGGAAAAATCCCGTTTTGCATTGGCCACCATGGTATCCACGGCCACCAGTTGCTCAAGATCGTCGTTGTGTACCAGAGACAGGTTGTCCGCAGAATACGGATCGTCCTTTTCATCGGTAGACGATTCACGCACCAGGAATGCGCTACCCAGATTCACGGAAAAGCGCTCAACCACTTTGCGGCGCTCAACCCGCAACAGGCGCAGCGCCTGGAACAGGCCGTCCTGTTCTTCCTGGCCGTGGGCCTTCTCGGCCATGGCAAACAGCGAATCGTCCACTTTGGCAAAGACCAGCTTGGCCTGCTCGGCGAGCAGTGCCTGGGCCTTGTCCCTTACAGCGGTTACGGATGCGGGCAGGCTGAGAGTGCGCTTGGCCTCTCTCTGCTGCTCCTTGTACACACCCTGCATGGATACCACGTTATTGGAGTCTTTCATTGCCACATAGCCTTGGCCGGCCGCCCCGCTACGGGGAACTACAAGGGCTGCCGGGAGATGCAACCGCAGATGGCTCTGGGAAACCAGCTGCGAACCTGTTTATTTGTTGTTCGAGCCTGCGGGGAAACCCACCCGGTACATTACAACTCCGGGATCCCCTGCGCGGACCAAGCGATTTTGGTCGACGGTAGATTCTACGGACTACCGCGCCAATAGCACAACCGTATCGTCGCTGGCGCCTGTATATTTGAGGGTATTTGAGACCATCGTCACAAGCATCGCTGACGCTCGGTCGGTGTCGCTCACAATCTCACCAGAATGAACACTTTCTGTCGGCCACCCCACAGGCTATGCACGGCTGACAGCAGCGCGCTACATTTTGCTAGTATGCGCACCGCCATATTCGAGGATTTCACATGACTCCAGCCACCGCCAATATCCCAAACTTACTGAAAGACATCGAACGCAGCGTGCGCGAGGCCCTGGCCGAGGATGTTGGCGATGGGGATATCACTGCACAATTGATTCCCGCAGAGCGTCAGGCGCGCGCCCGCGTAATCACCCGGGAAGACTGTGTCTTTTGTGGCAAGGCCTGGGTGGACGAGGTGTTCCGCCAGCTGGATCCAGCGCTGGAGGTGATCTGGTATGTGCAAGACGGTGAGCGAGTGCACGCTGACAGTACACTATTTGAACTGGCTGGCAACGCAAGAAGCATTCTGACCGGCGAGCGGTCCGCGCTGAACTTTGTGCAAACGCTTTCAGGCACTGCGACCACCGCGGCAACCTATGCTGCGCTGACCAAGGGCTCCGAGATCAAGATTCTGGATACCCGCAAAACCATTCCGGGCCTGCGCACTGCGCAAAAATACGCGGTGCTGTGCGGCGGTTGCGACAATCATCGCATCGGCCTTTTTGATGCCTTTTTGATCAAAGAAAACCATATTACCGCTGCCGGCGGCATCGACAATGCGGTCCGACAGGCACACCAGATCAAACCGGGCGCACTGGTCGAAGTGGAAGTAGAAAGCATTGCTGAGCTGTCCCAGGCGCTGGACGCAGGAGCCGATGTGATCATGCTGGATGAGTTTACCGACGAGATGACGGCAGACGCCCTCAAACTGGCCGAGGGGCGCGCGAAGATTGAGATATCCGGCAGTGTGAACGAAGAGCGCCTGCAGCAACTCTCAGGGTTGGCGGTGGATTACATATCTTCCGGCAGCCTCACCAAACACCTGCGCGCCATTGATCTGTCACTGCGACTGATCGAGGAGTAATAGGCAAGCCGGCCGCATCTGCATAACTCAGTATGTTTGCGGACTGGTCTCTTCTCGGTAGATCCACAAGTGGTGCAAAAGGTAGTTGCTGAACAATGTGACCAGCGTCGCCACAACCTGGGCAATCAGATACGGGGTCACCACCAGCACCAGATAGAAGCACAGGGTGTTCACCCCCAGCCCCACGCCAACCACCACCACAAATCGCGGCAGAGCCTGGCGGTGCCCTGCCCGGCCGCGGAAGGTGATATGAAAATTCAGCAGGTAACTGACGAGCGCACCACAACCGTATGCCAGGGCCGACGCCCAGACCGGCGCCACCTCGGCCAGCTCGATCAGCATAACCAGCGCAAGGTACTGCGTCGCGGTGGCGAAGCCACCTACCGCAACAAAGCTGCCGAACCGCCCGATCAGCCTCAGCATTGACGCCTCCCGAGCGAGTATATGTTGTGCACTTTCCTGTTTTTTACGGGTTCAGGGTTTTGCATGGAGTCAAACCAGAACCGGCTCTTTTTCCGGCACGTCCATTTCAACGCCCGCTGTCGCGTCCCCGGGTACCTTTTCCGACTCCGGCAGTGCCATGTGCTCTGCGTTCTCTTGCGCAATCGACGGCTTCCGTCGGCGCAGTGCCGCAACCAGCACTACCGCCTGCACCAACAGTATCCCCTCCAGCGGTTTGCGATAGCGCCCTTCGTTGACCGCAAGCGGCAAAAACCCCTGCACCAGTATCCAGGTAAATAAGAGCACCGCCAGCAGTCGCGCATTGCCGAGCCGACACCACAGTAATGCCGTACCCAGCAACAGCAGCAGCGTGGCAGGCGTCCATATCCAGCGGCTGTGGTGGTTTACCGCTTCCAACCAACGCTCGCGATTATTGTCCGGCCAGGAAGAACCGAAAAATAAATAGATAAGGTTTTCTTTAGCCAGGAACAGATATCGGTCCAGCGTCATGGGATAGCGGTTCATCGCCCGTGCCCAGTCTTCGCTGGCGTGCTCGATACGCACCCGCGCGTGTACCCGCCCTTCCCGTGCCGTGGTCCAGTCGCTCAGCGGCGCGAAAGGCTTTTCTCCCGTGGACGGCGAGCCAAACCCGTAGGTCCAGCGGGCACCTTCGCGACTGTAATCAATCCCGATTTCACGGTTTCCGGAGCGCACATACAGCGCATTCAACTGGCCGATACCATGAGGCGACAGCAGGTTCATGGCGGCGTGACTGCGAATAGTGAGCGGCCCCATCACCAGCAACAACAGCAGCAGGCAGTAGCCAGCCTTGGCCACTTTTTGCGGCTGGATCAGCCACAGCCAAGTTGTCGCCACGGCGGCAAACGGAATCGCAATACCGCGAGTCAGGCCCGCGGCAATCCAAAAGCCCACCATAAGCATAAAGCTGGCCAGCGTCTGTTTGCGGCGACAGCGCCAGGTCGCGTAGAGAGCCGCACCCAGCAGCGGCAGCAGGAGCGTCTCCTGCATGAAATAGCTGTAGATGGCAATCCAGGATGGCAGTAGAGAGATAGCCGCCCACACCGCCGTTGCCTGCAGGCGGCCGGGTAGTAATTCGCGGGCGAAGCGGTACCAGATCCAGGGAGTAACGCAGGCCAACAGCGCCGTGTACAGCGCAATCAGCAAGGGTTCGCCCAAGGTCATCTTGGCGAGCAGTCCGATATAGAGCTGATACATCACCGGATCGGTGAGGGTCATAGGGTCGGTGCGCAGGGTTTCAGTGCCCTGCTCCCAGTGCCGCTGGGGGTCGCTCCAGATATGGTGGATCGGGTTATAGGCAAAAATCTGGTCTACACGCAGCCAGATCCCGATGGCGATCAACAGGTACAAGCCCGCATACAGCCACCAGCGACGATTGACCTGTGTCAGCCCCGGGGGCAGCAACGGCAATCTGTGGTGATACCCGTATCGATGCCGGAACAGCTGCCCGAATGGTTGTTCAAACAAACTTCCCCACTTCATCGCTCCTGCCCTTCCGCAATGAACGCGGACAACGTCCCACTCACGCCGGTTCGGCCTGGGCTTGACCGCCTTTCAACCCCGAAATCAGAGGTTCCGCTGGCGTGTTGTCGCCAGAATTGAACAACCGGCCATGACCGAAGCGCAGCACAGGTAACCACCGCCCGAGGAAAGCAAAGGTGCCGCGCTGTTCGATGTAACGCGCGTAAGCCACATAGGTTGGGTCCCAGGACAGATGGCGCTCTTCAGTGCGCGCGCGCATGAAATAAATGAAGTTCACCAGCAACAGCAGCAGCGAGTGCCGCAGAGCTTCGGGCCCACTGGCGCTGACCATAAATGGCATGGAGATCATCCACCAGGAAATATTCTTGCTGATATACGCCGGGTGCTTGGTAAAGCGGTACGGACCGTTGGTGAGAATGCCCCGGTGGGTCAGATTAGAGAAACGGATACCGAAGGGGATACTCGCCCATACATAAATCGCGATCAGCAACAGGATACCTGTGCCCCAGATGCCGTACATCATCGGCGTATCCCAGAACCAGAAGCCCCAGGCTGGCGCGTCGTCGTATTTCAGGTAGGTGCCGGAGAACAGGCTCCAGAATGGCTGGTAGCCGATCAGGGCCACCCCCCAGCCGAGAAAGCTGGGTTCCGCGGTGCGGATATGGGAATCAAACAGGCGCAGGGTGCACACATAACCGACGGTCACGAACAGCAGGTCAATGTAAAACAGGAAGTTGAAGGTGAAATCGAACACCGCTTTGAAGCTGCCGAACAGACGCTCGAACTCAAAATTCAGCAGTGTGTTCAGGTTGTTGCCCATGTAGACGAACATCAGCGGCAGGAAGAACAACTTCACCAGCCAACCGAGATATAGCTGCCCCACCGCCTTGCCGGAAACACCCTTGCGATTACCCAGAACCCAACTGCCCAGCTGCCAGTAGCTGTCTTTGGGCTCGGCCATGGCACCGTCGAGAAGGTAAAAATAGGGCACCGCCAGCAGCATCCACCAGGGCAATACCGCGCGCACTACAGAGAAATAGTTGTCGTAGAAGGAGCCGTGATATTCCGGGAACAACCAGTACACAAAGCCCACGGACCCCACCGCCAGGTAAAAGCCCAGCAGCTTCACTGCAGTGCGGCGCAGACTGTGATTTTTGCGGCGGAAATCGAGCCCCGCAGAAGGATTGCGGTAGGGTTTGAGAAACAGCCATTCCAGCACAATGATCGGCAGCGCCAGGGCGACGGCCACGATCACCAGAGACTGGGTTCTCACGGTCAGATCCTGGCCGTACTCCCGCAGCCACACCACCGCCGCCAGAGACACCGCCAGGGCAAACACATTAATCCACACACTGGTGGGGGCCTCGGGGCAGCCGACACCATCTGTGGGCACTTGAGCCTCAGCCTTTTGACGTCCGGAGCTGGGGTTTTGCTGGCCGGCGCTGTTCGCCTTGGCCGATCTGCTTTTTATTTTTTTCATGCTGAATCCAACTGGGTACTACATGAGCACTACACGACTTACAGCCCGCCACAGACCTCCATGCGCCAGGGCGCTCGCCAATAACAGGGAAGTGGCCAGACCAAAGGTCAGAATTCCGCCAGTTTACCCCCATCGGCTCCCGGCTTCCACGGCATAACCGCCAGCGGCCTGCGGGACGGGAATCAGTCGGCAGTCCCGGCGCCGGGTTCTTCGTCATCGGAGCCTGCATCATGCGCGTCAGACCTATGATGATCCTGATGATTGTCGTGGTGACGATGGTTATGAGAAGAGTGCGCCGCTTCCTCATCGGCATCCACAGCTTCTGTATGTGACGCTTCCGCGCCCGCCATCGGCTCCTTCTGGGGAGAGTGATGCTGGTGAGCATCGTGTGACCCATGCCCCTCATGCCCTCCATGCCCTGCAGCCCCCCACAGCGTCCACACGCCAAAAGTAAACACGAGCAGCGCCATAGCGAGGCGTACCCCGGGCTTCTGAACCAGTGTACGCAACCGCGCCGCGGCAGCGCCGGTGGCCAGTACCGCAGGCACCGTGCCGAGACCAAAGGCGAGCATGGCAAGCGCAGCCTGTGCGCCGCTGCCCTGTGCCAGGGCAAAGGCCAGCGCGCTGTATACCAGCCCACAGGGCAGCCACCCCCACAATGCACCGAGTGCGATAGCCTGAGGCGTCGAGTTGACCGGCAGCAATTTGCGCGACAATGGCTGAATAGCTCGCCACAACACGGCCCCACCGCGCTCGAGCCAGACCAGCCCCCGCCACCAGTCGGCCAGGTAGAGCGCCATGGCAATCAGCATCAGCCCCGCAATAATCCGCAGCGGTGCCAGCCCGCTGGCGATATCCGTAGCCAAATAGGCGCCCAGAACCCCCACCAGCAAACCCATCAGCGAGTAGCTGGCCACACGGCCGGTGGAATAGCCGATCAGTCGCGGCCAGGCAGGCTTCTGTCCGGGCACCGCAAGGCCCAGAGCACCGGAAATTCCCCCGCACATTCCGATGCAGTGGCTACTGCCAAAAAACCCGATGGCCAGCGCTGCACCCAAGGTACTCCAGTCAAGCATTCCCAAATCCGGCATCAGTGATGCTCCGCGGAATCATCGGTTTTTTTGCGGACTTGCTGCCCTGCCTCCGGCGCATCAGCCTCACCTGGAGCCGGGGGTTGCGACCGAGCGCGGGGCTCGTCGTCAAACAGGATGCGGCGCCCTTCGGTCTCAAGATCGTCGTACTGGCCGCTGTTGACCGCCCAGAAGAACAGTTTTACCGCGCAGGCAACGAAAAAAATAACGATGGGAACCAGCAGGAAAATACTGTCCACGACAACCTCGGGAAACGTACGTCAAATTAACCGGCAGAATACTGCCAACGGGACAGGCGCAGGGCGTTGGCCACCACCAGCAACGAGCTCAGGGACATGCCAATGGCCGCCGCCCAGGGCGGCACCATCCCCAAAAAGGCGAGCGGCAAAGCCAGCACGTTGTAGAGAATCGCCCAGGCCAGATTCTGACGAATAATTGTGCGGCACTTGCGGGCCAATGCAAAGGCCCGCGGCAATGCCCGCAAGTCCCCCTGCAGCAGAATTGCGTCAGCGCGAGACTGCGCCAGGTCCGCCGCCGACATCATGGCAACGGACACATCCGCTCCCGACAGCACCGGCACGTCGTTGATACCGTCGCCCACCATCAACAGTCGCTGCCCTTCCGATTGCAGCGCGCGCAGGTGGGCCAGTTTCTGCTCCGGCGCCACACCACCGCGAAACTCGCCGATTCCGGTAGCCTCAGCCAGCCGCGGCACTTCCGCGGACTGATCGCCGCTCAGCAGCTCGGTGCCCAACCCCTGCTGTTGCAACTCGGCAATCGATTCCGCCGCCGTCGGCCGCACCTCATCCCCCAGGCACAGCCAGGCAATGGGGCCCGCGGTATCGCCCAGCAACAGCCACTGCCCCTGCTCTTGCGGTGTTTCAGGCACCGGAGCGGCATCCGCCAGTTCGCCAACAAAGTCCGGGCGCCCGAGCCGATAGGCCACCTCCCCGCAGACTCCGGACACACCGCGTCCGGTGACTGAATGCAGGTCCCGCGCGGCACGGTTGCCGGACCAGGGGCGAAACGCACGCGCCAGCGGGTGATTGGTGTAACTCTCCAGTGCCGCGGCGATATCCCGCACTTCGGCTTCATCAAAACGATCGCGCAATATACGAATGGACCGCAAGCGAGGCTCGCCTTCCGTCAGCGTGCCGGTTTTGTCGAAGATCGCCCGGGTTAGCCTGGGCAGGGTTTCCAATACATGCCCCCGCGCCACCAGCAACCCCAGCTGCTGCAGACGCAAAGTAGCCGCTGCCAGCGCGGCGGGTGTCGCAAGCGACAGCGCACAGGGACAGGTGACCACCAACACGGAAAGGGCGATCCAGAACGCTCGATCCGGCGCCTGTTGCCACCAGAATACGAAAGCCGCTACCGCGATACACAAGACTGCGGCAATAAACCGCCCCGCAATCCGGTCCGCCAGCGCGACTTGAGAGGGCTTGTCTAGCTGGGCCTGCTCGACCAGCTTCTCGATGGCCGACAGGCGTGTGCTGCCCCCGGCCGCGCTGACACGCACGGTCAGTGAGGAATCACCGTTCACGCTACCGGCAAACACCGGACTCCCTTGCGCCTTCTGCTGCAGGGCAGACTCACCGGTGAGTATTGATTCATCCACGCCGCTGGCGCCATCGGTCACGATGCCGTCGGCGGGTACCGTATCTCCGGGCCGCAGCAGTATCCGGTCGCCCACCGCCAGCGCCGTTACTGGCACCGACTCGGGAGCAGCTGATTCATCGGTGAAACGCAGCGCGGCCAGCGGCAACAGCTGCGCCAACCCACCGCTGGCCAGCCCCGCGCGATGACGCGCGCGCATCTCCACCGAGCGCCCCAGTAGCAGGAAGAAGGTGAACATGGAAACCGATTCAAAGTAGACCTCGCCGGTTTCAAATACCGTGGCGTAGACGCTGGCTGCGTAGGCCAGACCGATGGCGAGCGAAACCGGCACGTCCATCACCAGCTGCCCACTGCGCAGCGCCCGCCAGGCGGCCGCAAAAAAAGGCTGCGCCGCATAACACACCACTGGCGTGGCCACTACGAGAGAAACCCAGCGGAAAAACTGCTCGAACTGGCTGTCGATGCCCTTGCTGTCACCGAAATAGAGGGCGACGGCAAACATCATCACCTGCATGGTGCCAAGCCCGGCAACGCCGAGGCGACGCATGGAGGCGCGGCGCTCCTGCAGGATCAGGCGCTCACTATTCGCGGCGGTAGCCGGCGACGGGCGATAACCAATGGAAGACAGGGAAGAAAATAGAAGACTGACTGGCAGCAGCTCGGGATCGAACACAATCTGCGCGCGGTGGGTACTGGCGTTGACCGATACCCGCTCCACCCCGGGCAGGCGCGCGAGGTGCTTTTCGATCAGCCAGACACAGGCTGCACAGGTAATACCGCTGACCAGCAGGCTCGCCACACGCAGCGGCGACCCGGGCTCGGCCGTGGCGCCGGCTTCCGAGTATTCACGAACGAATTCACCCTGCACTTCCGGCAGATCATAAGCACTCCAGCGGTCATTCGGCGCGTCCGAATCCGGGCGCTCACTGTTTTGCTCACGGAAGCGATAGAAGTTATCCAGCCCACCGGCAACAATGGCCCCCGCCACGGCTTCACAGCCCGGACAGCACATGGGCCGGCGCGCGCCATCAATCGACACGGAATACTGGCTACCGGGCGCAACCGGCAGGCCGCAATGGTAGCAGTCCGCGACTTCCGCCCCGGATGTGGCGGCACTGGGAGATCGCGACGAAAGTGTGAGCGGGTCTGTCATGGGCTCACTGCTCGATCGGCTTCAGGGGCACTCCATTGCCTAGATTGAAGTTGATCTCGCCCTTAAGACGCCAGATGGCGTCGCGAAACTGCTCGGGATCCAGCTCCGGCATCAACAGCAGGTACCAGCGATGTTGCAGTGGTGCCTCTACCTGGCCGCGATAGCGACCGATGGAGATCTGCTCAAGTACGATGTGCTCGTCAAGATCCGCTTCCACCGGGTGACTGAGGGTCAACAGCAACTGTTCCGGATACTCGATATCGCCGCGCAGATCGAAGGTCACGGTTTTGTTCTGCGGAGAAAACAGTAGCATGCCCGCCAGCCCCAGCGCCCGGGCACGCTCATCCTGCTCGGCACTGTAGTGGTACATGCGGCTATCCTTGTAATAGGTGTCGCTCACCACGTCGTCTCCATAACGCACGGCGATCGACACCATGGTCAGTGAGACGATCACCACCACCACCAGTGGCGCCATCACCACCCAGAACCAGGGCTCGCGATACCAGACGCCCGGCACTTCTTTTTCAACGCTTTGTGTCACTGACTGTTCAACCATTTATTTGGGGCCGATAAACACCGTCTTGTGACGGTCTTCGAGTTCTGGCGCATCCTTGGCCTGGATCACGATCACGATATCGTGCTTGTAATCCTTGAGCTGCGCTTTGGGCACACTCACCCGGATGGGGACAGAGTATATCTCGCCCGGGCGCAACTGAATGCCCCGCTGCATGCGCAGGGCGTAGTCGTAGCCGGGCTTGCCTTCAACGCGAACGCTAAACTGGTGGGGCTTCTGGTCCATATTGTTGATTTTGACCGTATACACGTTCTGCACCATGCCCTGGGAGATCCGGTACATACGCGCACCGCGATCCCGCTGCACTTCGGCCTGTACCGGAGAGCGGGTCAACACCTGCTGGGCAAACAGGCCGAACATCAACAGCAGTACCAACCCGTAGCCAATCAACCGCGGCCGCACATACTGAGTCTTCCCAGTCTCCAGCTCATCCTCAGACGTAAACCGGATCAGCCCCTGCGGATACTCCATCTTGTCCATCACACTGTTGCAGGCATCCACGCACAAGCCGCAGTTGATGCACTCGTACTGCATGCCATCGCGGATATCGATATCCACCGGACACACCTGCACGCACCAGTAGCAATCGATACAGTCGCCCAAACCCTGGGATTTGTAATCGATATTTTTCTTACGTGGGCCCCGCGCCTCACCCCGTCGCGCATCGTAATGCACGGCGATGGTGTCTTTGTCGTACATCACCGACTGAAAGCGTGCATAAGGGCACATGTACTTGCACACCTGCTCGCGCATAAACCCGGCATTGAAATAGGTGGCAAAGGCAAAGAAGGCAACCCAGAAAGCGCCCTGGGGATGGGCGGTAAACGTGGCGAGGTCGACCACAAGATCGCGGATACCATAAAAATACCCGACAAAAGCCAGTGCCGTCGCCAGAGAGATGATCAACCAGATGGTGTGGGTGCCACCCTTGCGTAGCACTTTCTCAACGCCCCAGGGCGCCGCATCCAGCTTCATCCGCTTGCTGCGATCCCCCTCACACACCCGCTCCGCCCAGATGAACATTAGCGTCCACACGGTCTGCGGGCAGGTAAAACCGCACCAGACACGACCGAGCCAGGTGGTAATGGCAAACAGGGCAAAGGCAGAAATGATCAGCAGCCACGCCAGCAGAAAACCATCCTGGGGACCAAAGGTTGTCCAGAAGATATGAAACTGGCGCGCAGGGAGATCGAAGTGCACAGCCTGGTGCCCATCAATGTTCAGCCAGGGGATAAAGAAGAAGGCCAGCAGAAGTGGCAAACCGGTGTATTTGCGGATACGGGTGAACACGCCGCGGATATGGCGAATGTACACCTTGTCGTCAGACTCATAGAGCATGCGATAGCGGACTTCGCCATCGCCTTCCTGCTCTTCACGGGTAGGTATTCTATCGCTCACAAAACCTCACTCACCCGACGTGAATCGGGATGGATACTGCAGTCGTTGCAATGAGGCTTGTTATTCTTCCCTGCGGTGCCCTTCCCGGCGAATTGGGCGGCGGCAAAAAGCCGCCGCCCACTCCCTCATTCGGCGCAGATGGTATTGCGCCGATAAACGTTACTGCTGCACATCTTCCTGACGCGACAGGCTGTAGACATAAGCGGCAACCAGACGGATCTTGTCTTCGCGCAACTTATCTTTCTGCGACGGCATATTGTTGCTGCGGCCACCGCGTACGGTGTGCTGAATCTCCTCGCGGCTACCGCCGTAGAGCCAGATATCGTCCGTCAGGTTGGGCGCGCCCAGTGCTATAGAGCCTTTGCCGTCAGTGCCGTGACAGGCCATACAAACGGTACCAAACACCTGTTTGCCCTTCTCAGCCATGGCGGCATCGTGCTCCTGGCCGCTGAGCGCCAGCACATACTCAGTCACATTTTTCACACCGGCCTCACCGACGACCGGCCCCTGGGGCGGCATCAGGCCCTGGCGACCATTGTGCAGGGTCTCCAGAATTTTTTCCGGAGTACCACCGTACAGCCAGTCGCTATCGGTCAAATTGGGGAAGCCGTAGTTGCCGCCGCCATCCGCACCGTGACACACAGCGCAGTTGTTGGCGAAAATCCGCGCGCCCATTTTCAGCGCTTCGCGGCTCTCGGCGATTTTCTCGATCGGCATATCCACATACTGACCGAAAGACTCCTTGAATTCCGCCTGTGCTTTGGCCTGATCCGCCTTCAGTGCACCCACGGATGTCCAGCCGGCAATACCTTTGAAATTACCCATACCCGGATAAATCACCAGATAAACAGCGGAAAACACCAGAGTCAGAATAAACAGTAAAAACCACCACTTGGGCAGTGGGTTGTCGTATTCCTCAATGCCATCGTAAATGTGGCCGGTGGTGCGGTTTTCCGGATCGTCCTGATCGTCCACCGCCACTTTACGGTTGGCAAAAAGAACCCACGTCACCAATACAAGGTTGATAAGGGTGAGCACAATTACCCAGCCACTCCAAAATGCACTCATTTGTCCTGCCCCTGTTCCTGTTTCTCATCGGCATCGTTGCCGGTACTGGTTTCGCTCTCGCGAGCGGCCTTGTCAGAAGTTTCCTGCTCGTCGGCAAATGGCAAATTGGCGTCTTCCTCAAAGCGCTTTTTGTGCTTTGGCGAAAAGGCCCACCAGCAGATTGCCAGAAAGGCAAGGGAGCCAAGCACCACGCCAACCTGCCGCAAAATGTCGATATCCAAACTGTGCCCTGCCTTTAACGTTTCTGCTGAACAAGCGTGCCCAGCTGCTGCAAATAAGCGACCAGAGCATCAATTTCGGTGACACGGCCACCGATAAACGGCTTGCTGGCATTAGCGATATCTTCATCGGTGTAGGGCACGCCCACCACGCGCATGGCACGCATCTTGGCTGCGGTGTGCTCACCGGTAATCACGTTGTCAAACAACCAGGGGTAAGACGGCATGATGGATTCCGGCACCACGTTGCGCGGATCGTACAGGTGCGCACGGTGCCACTCGTCGGAATAGCGGCCACCCACACGGGCCAGATCCGGGCCAGTACGTTTGGAGCCCCACAGGAAGGGGTGCTCATACACGTGCTCCTGGGCCATGGAGTAATGACCGTAACGCTCTACTTCCGCACGCAGCGGGCGCACCATCTGGGTGTGGCACACGTGGCAGCCTTCGCGGATATAAATATCGCGGCCTTCCAGCTCGATCGCGCCGAGCGGCTTGAGACCTGCAATCGGCACCTTGTTGTCCTTGATAAAGAACTGCGGAACGATTTCCACCAGGCCGCCAAAGCTGATTGCAACGACCACCAGTACGATCATCAGGCCGATATTCTTTTCTACGATGTCATGATTCTTCACGATCGTTTCCCCTTAAGCATTCTTCGCGATCGGCAGATTTTCGTCGTGACGCACTTCGTCTTCCCTCGGCTCGTCGGTGACGGTGCGGAACACGTTGTACGCCATCAGGAACATCCCGGTGAGGAAGAAAGCACCACCGAGCCAGCGGACGATGTAGCCCGGGTGGCTGGCAATCACGCTCTCTACGAAGCTGTAAGTCAGAGTGCCGTCCGCATTGAACGCGCGCCACATCAGACCCTGGGTAATACCGTTCACCCACATTGCGGCGATGTACAGCACGGTACCAACAGTGGCGAGCCAGAAATGCGCATTGATGAGCTTGACGCTGTACATCTCTTTGCGATTCCACAGTACCGGCACCAGGTGGTACAGGGCACCGATGGAAATCATTGCTACCCAGCCCAGCGCACCTGCGTGCACGTGACCAACGGTCCAGTCGGTGTTGTGAGAAAGCGCGTTCACGGTTTTGATGGACATCATCGGCCCTTCAAATGTGGACATACCGTAGAACGACAGAGATACCACCAGGAAGCGCAGTGTCGGGTCGGTGCGCAGCTTATGCCAGGCACCGGACAGGGTCATGATGCCGTTGATCATGCCACCCCAGGAGGGCGCCAGCAGGATGATGGACATGATCATCGCCAGGCTCTGAGTCCAGTCCGGCAGTGCGGAGTAATGCAGGTGGTGGCCACCAGCCCAGACGTAAATGGAGATCAGCGCCCAGAAGTGCACGATGGACAGCTGGTAGGAATACACCGGGCGGCCCGCCTGCTTGGGAACGAAGTAATACATGATGCCGAGGAAGGCGGCGGTCAGGAAGAAGCCTACCGCGTTGTGGCCGTACCACCACTGGATCATCGCATCGGTTGTACCCGCATAGGCCGAGTACGACTTCCACGCGGAGACCGGAATCGCCAGGTTATTGACGATGTGCAGCACCGCAATAGTGATGATGTAGGCACCGAAGAACCAGTTGGCTACATAGATATGGGAAGTGCGGCGCTTGGCAATGGTGCCGAAGAAGACGATCGCGTAAGCAATCCACACCAGCGCGATCAGGATATCGATCGGCCATTCCAGCTCGGCGTATTCTTTGGTCGACGTGATGCCCAACGGCAACGTGATCGCCGCCGCCAGAATCACAACCTGCCAACCCCAGAAGGTGAACGGGATCAGCCAGCCGCCCCACAGGCGCGTCTGGCAGGTGCGCTGCACCACGTAGTAGGAGGTCGCAAACAGCACGCTGCCACCAAACGCAAAAATCACCGCGTTGGTGTGCAGCGGACGCAGACGACCGAAGTGCGTAAACGGCTGCCAGAGATCATTCAGCGCCGGCCAGGCCAGCTGTGCGGCGATAAGAACGCCGACGCCCATTCCAACAATGCCCCAGACCACCGACATGATGGTGAACTGGCGCACGATGTTGTAGTCATAGTCCGGCAACTTGCCGGCCTCTGCCACCGTTGTCGTCATTGTGTAACTTCCGTTGCTTTTTAAGATTCGTTTCCGTCACGCGTGAGAGAGTCCGCCAATACATTAGCGGCTGTACCTCTCACGGTAGACCGGGAGGGCACAGAAGCGACGATTTAAACGCTTGAATCGCCACTTCTGCCTGATTTAGATCAAGTCTCTGCCTTTCCCTGCGGCAATCCGCAGGCGCAGCGCATTCAGTTTGATAAAGCCTTCGGCATCTTTCTGATCGTATGCGCCCGCATCGTCTTCGAAGGTGGCGATTTTTTCATCGAACAGACTATCTTCAGAGCGACGACCGACGGCAGATACGCTGCCTTTGTATAGCTTCAGACGTACTTCGCCGTTCACCACAGACTGGGACTGATCGATCGCCGCCTGCAGCATTTCGCGCTCTGGGGACCACCAGTAGCCGTTGTAAATCAGTTTCGCGTAGCGTGGCATCAGCTCGTCTTTCAGGTGTGCCACTTCGCGATCCAGGGTGATGGATTCGATCGCCCGGTGCGCTTTCATCAGGATGGTGCCCCCCGGCGTTTCGTAACAGCCGCGGGATTTCATGCCGACGTAGCGGTTCTCGACAATGTCGAGACGGCCGATACCGTTGGCGCCACCCAGCTTGTTCAGTTTTTCCAGCAGAGTCGCGGGGCTCATGCGCTCGCCATCAATGGCAACCGGGTCGCCATTCTGGTACTCCAGCGTGATGTAAGTGGCCTTGTCCGGCGCCGCTTCCGGGCTGACACTCCAGCGCCACATATCGTCCTCGGCCTCCGCCCAGGGCTCTTCCAGCACACCGCCTTCGTAGGAGATGTGCAACAGATTGGCGTCCATGGAGTAAGGGGACTTTTTCTTTTTGTTGGAGAAGTCCACCGGGATCTTGTGCTGCTCGCAGTACTCCATCAGCTTTTCGCGGGAGTTCAGGTCCCACTCACGCCAGGGAGCAATCACTTGAATACCCGGCTTCAGTGCATAAGCGCCCAGTTCGAAGCGCACCTGATCATTACCTTTGCCGGTCGCACCGTGCGAAATGGCATCGGCGCCGGTCTCATTGGCAATCTCGATCAGGCGCTTGGCGATCAGCGGGCGGGCGATGGAGGTACCCAGCAGGTACTCCCCTTCGTAAATAGTGTTGGCGCGGAACATCGGGAATACGAAATCGCGCACGAACTCTTCGCGCAGATCGTCAATGTAGATTTCTTTTACACCCAGGGCCTCTGCCTTGGCGCGCGCAGGCTCTACCTCTTCGCCCTGGCCGATATCGGCGGTGAAAGTGACGACCTCGCAACCGTAGGTATCCTGCAGCCAGCGCACGATTACCGAAGTATCGAGTCCACCGGAATACGCCAATACCACTTTATCGATCTTGCTCATTACTATCCTCTGTATAGTAGGCCCGCATGCGCGGGCAGTGCCGTCACTACAGATACACTGCCGCCGTACCAGGACGGTGCACCTGTGAAAATTTCGGTCTGGGGGAGTTATTTTTGGATGTGTGCCCAGGAACTGCGGGTAGGCCGCCTTTTTTCGGGGCGCGATTGTAGCGTCTAGAAACGTCTACGACTAGCACCAGAAAACGAGTCGAGATATCGCTCAAAAAGCAACCAGCAGACTCTGACTACTTTATATTCAAACTGGCGAACGATGAGGCATTCACCGCAGTTTTCGCATTTTATTGGCGCTTCGGGTAGCATCGGCGCCGCGATCAATCCGGGAGGAGATATTCGGTGGACTCCAAGCAGCAAATAACCCTGCGCGCACCTGACGACTGGCACATTCATTTACGCGACGGAACAGCGCTAGCTCGCACCGTGGGCGATGCCGCCAAACAGTTCCGACGCGCCATCATCATGCCCAACCTGGTGCCACCGGTGGTCAACGCCGAAGATGCCCTCGCCTACAAAGGGCGCATCGAATCAGAGGTTCCCGAGGGCGGTGACTTCACCCCCCTGATGGTGATCTATCTGACCGATAACACCACCGCGGAAGTCGTTCAGCAGGCCCACGCGGCTGGCGTTGTCGCCGCCAAACTGTATCCGGCGGGTGCCACCACAAACTCGGATTCCGGTGTGACCGACATCGCCAATATTTACCCGGCGCTGGAAGCCATGCAGTCCTGTGGCATGAAGCTACTCCTGCACGGTGAAGTAACCTCCAGTGATATCGACATTTTCGACCGCGAGCGCGTGTTTATCGAAAATATCCTGGGCCCCGTCGTGGATGATTTCCCGACACTCAAAATCGTACTCGAACATATCACCACGGCGCATGCGGTAGAGTTCGTTTCCCAGGCGCGAGAGGGCGTTGCCGCCACCATCACCGCCCATCACCTGCTGTACAATCGCAACCATATGCTGGTGGGCGGCATCCGCCCTCACTACTACTGCCTGCCGATTCTCAAGCGCAGCTCACACCAGACCGCCCTGATTGAGGCGGCCACCAGCGGCAGCCCGAAATTCTTCCTGGGCACGGACTCCGCACCCCATATCCAGGGCAAAAAAGAAGCTGCCTGTGGCTGTGCCGGGTGCTACACCGCATTCAGCGCCATCGAGCTCTATGCCGAGGCCTTCGAGCAGGCGGGCAAACTAGAGCAACTAGAAGGGTTTGCCAGCGAATTTGGCCCGGATTTTTACGGCCTGCCACGCAACACCGGTACCATTACCCTGATCCGCGATCCCTGGACGCTGCCCTCAGGTCTGCCCATGGGAGCCGACTCGCTGATTCCGCTGGCCGCGGGAGAAACCCTGAACTGGCGCCTTGCGTGATACCGGGCCAAGCCCGAACATTGCCTTTACCGATCAAATACCGATACGCAGATAGCAGGATATTCCGTGAACCCAGCAGAAGCGCCCTCCGGCCCCAAAAGCCTACTGGCTCAACGATTCCGCGGCTTCCTCCCCGTGGTGCTGGACCTCGAGACGGCCGGCTTTAACGCCCGTACCGACGCTCTGCTGGAGGTGTCCGCGGTCATCCTGAACATGGATGAAGACGGCACCCTGTTTGCGGACGAGACCCACAGTTTTCATATCGAGCCCTTTGAAGGCGCGAATATCGAGCAGACGGCACTGGATTTTATCGGTGTTGACCTGGAATCCCCGGATCGCGATGCCTGGCCGGAAGAAATCGCGCTGCCGGAGATGTTCCGCAAGATCCGCAGCGCGATCAAATCCCACAGTTGTACCCGCGCGATCATGGTGGCGCACAACGCCCACTTCGATCTCGGCTTTATCAATGCCGCCGTGGAACGCTGCGGACTCAAACGCAACCCCTTCCACCCCTTCTCCTGTATGGATACCGCCACACTGGCGGGCCTGGCCTATGGCCAGACGGTGCTCGCCAAGGCCTGCCAGACTGCCGGCATCGCGTTTGATAACAACGCCGCCCATTCCGCCGAATACGACGCGGAGAAAACCGCCGAGCTGTTCTGCGGCATCGTGAATCGCTGGCGCGACTTGGGCGGCTGGCCACTGAGCGTCCCGGCCTCCGCGGAGCTGGAACAGGCACCGGACGACAACAGCCCCTAGCCTTGCCAGTGCCCACCCGCCTTTTCTCCAACAACTGCCTACTACCTTAGTCGCATACCCACCGTTCAAGCACCTCGCTAGGCTGAGGTCGCTTCTTATAAAAATAACGGTGAAAGCGATGATCAAGACCTCGACAAGCAAGCTCTTGGGCGCAAGCCTGAGCGCGCTACTCGCAGTTGGCGCAACCCACTCCCATGCCGGCAGCTGGCAACAGAACGTGTCCATCGGCGGTTTCAACAAAGTCCATATTTATACCCCCGACAGCAGCTCTCCAATCGGCGACGGCAAGTCCCTGCTGGTGGTATTGCACGGCTGCACCCAATCCATCGATGCCTACCTGACCGCCAACCTCGAAGCGGCAGCAGAGGAATACGGCATGGTGATCGCAGTACCCGACGCCATGAATAAAGCGGGGTTCAGCTGCTGGTCCTACTGGCAGGGCGCCAAGTCCCGGACCTCAGGCGACTACAAAAACCTGATCACCCTGGCCAACACGATGAGTGGCGATGCCAACCGCGGCATCGACCCGGACCAGGTCTATATATCTGGCCTCTCCTCCGGTGCCGCATTCGCCAACACCACCGCGTGTATTGCCCCAGATGTGTTTGCGGGCATGGGCATCAGCGCCGGCCCGAGTATCGGCACCAGCTCCAACGGCGCTATTGGCAGCTGCGAAACCGCCAATGTCACCAGCCGGTGTAATAGTTATGCCGGCAGTTACGCCAGCAATTTTGATACTCAGATTGCGTCCATCGCCCACGGCACCAGCGATACGACCGTGGACGACTGCTACAACACCCAGAACGCGGAAGGGATGGCGGGGGTGTACAACGTAGATGAGTTACCGGGCACCAATACCTTTAGCGAGGGCAGCCGCACCGCTACCGAAACCCTGTGGCAGGACGGGCGTGTTTCCATGTTGTGGCTCAACGGTGTGGACCACTCCTGGTCTGGTGGCCAGGGCGCCAGCGGTAGCTATGTCAGCGGTGCGGGGGTCAACTACGCCCGCTACCTCGGCGACTACTTTATCGAGCACAACAAACGGGTAGACCGCAATAGCGGCCCAGAGCTCAGCAATATTACCGTGAGCACCAGCGGCAGTCAGATTTTGGTAAGTGGCACGGCCACGGACATTGAAGGTAGCGTGCAGAGTGTCACCGCTGAATTTTCAGGCAGTACGACAGACTCGGTGAGCGGAGGCACCGACGCCAGTGGTTTTTTTACCCTGACTAGCCCCAGCCTCGCCGATGGACTTTATGCCGTCACCGTAACCGCCACCGACAATGAAGGCGCTGCGGGCGAGGCCTATACCGAAACCCAGCGTGTGGGCCCAGAACCCCCGCCCGCCGCACCGGAACTGAGCGGGGTGAGCGCTCAGGCGAACGGCCAATGTGTCAGCGTAACCGGTACCGTGGTCGATCAGAACCAGGATCTGGATACAGTGGAAGTTGCCTTCAGCAACGGCACTGTTCCCGCCTCGGTTGTGGGCACTGCGTTTTCCGCAGAGCAGTGCAACCTTCCCGGTGGTGCCGGGAGTGCCACGGTAACCGCTACCGATCTGACAGACCTCTCCAGCACTGAAACAGTCGCCTTTGTTGCCGATGCCGGTGTCACAGCCACCCTGGACCAGCATATCTCTGCCGGCCGTCTGGACTACACCAACTACGCCAACTGCTACCTGGAATACAGCACCGCGGCGTTTCGTCTGAATGAAGTCTCGGCAGGTGGCGGCCAGTGCCTGTGGCAAGATGATGACGCTTCCTGTACAGGCCCGCAGGTGAGTTGCTCTGGCGGCAGCGGAGGTGGGAGTGGGAGTGGGAGCGGCAGCAGTGGCGGCAGCTCCAGTTCGAGCTCCAGCTCTGGGGGATCCGGCTCAGGTTCCAGTAGCGGCGGAGAAAGCTGTACCGAGCACGCTACCTACAACTACTACCAGAAGACCGCGGGACGGGCGTACAGCACCGGTAACGCCATGGCACCGGACTATTTTGCCCAGGGAACCGATACGCCCATGCCGGGCTCGACCTGGGGGCTGAACACCCTGCACAGCACAGATGGAACCAGTTGGTCACTGGGCAGCTGCCCCTGACGAGCAACCATCAGTGGAAAAATGAACAGCGGCCTCTCCTGTGGAGGCCGCTTTGCTATCCCCCCCTGAGTGCCAGCTAACCGATTGAATTGCCTTGCCTTTTCGACACCCCCCCTTTACCTCAACGCCTGCAGGCTGCCCTCTTGCGCTCGTATAAACCGCGCTTTGCCCTCTCCGCCAAAGCTCTGATCGATACCGGGTGATTTTTTGCACAACTTGCGGTAATATCTACCGTTCATGTATAAAAGTGGACAGAATAGTGGCTAAAAAGGCATCCAGCGCGAGCAAACGCGGCAAGGAAACGGTATCAACCGAGTCACGCGAAGCGATCGAATCCCAGATTCAGGCCTTTCTCGCCAGTGGCGGGGAAATCGAGCAGGTACCCAAAGGTGTCAGCGGTCAGACCAACACCTCCGGCCCCAAGCACATCACCCTCGGGAAAAAGCCCCGCGCCTGAACGTCTTCCGCCCCAGAATTGCCCAGCGCACAGACACGCCAGCCATTTGGCGACTGCCGCTCTGCAACAGGCATTTGCGCCGGAAACCGGCCGCTATCGGCAGGGCACGAATCAGACAGGCACAAAAAAGGCGGGAAGATTCCCGCCTTTTTTATGCCTGTCTGAAACACCGCGTCAGGGCATTTCATCCAGTTCCGCGCCTTCTTTCACCGGCGGCATCAGGTCTTCTTTAGTGGTATTCATAGCCATCAGGATATTGGCAGCCACATAAACGGACGAGAAGGTACCGATAACCACACCGACGATCAGCGCCAGCGAGAAGTTGTGAATCAGCTCGCCACCGAAGAACTGCAGTGCCCAGAGTACCAGCAAGGTGGTAAATGAGGTCATGAAAGTCCGGCTCAGCGTCTGGCTCATGGAAATATTGATCACTTCAGCGGGATCGGCTTGTCGCACCTTACGAAAATTCTCCCGCACCCGGTCGTACACCACGATAGTATCGTTGATCGAGTAACCGATCACCGCCAGTACTGCTGCCAGTACCGTAAGGTCGAAATCCAGGCGAAAAACCGCGAAAAAACCGAGCACGATAATCACATCGTGAATCAACGCCACCACGGCACCCACCGCAAACTTGTACTGGAAGCGCAGGGCCACGTAAGCCATCACCACCGCCAGTGCGAACAGCATCCCCAGACCGCCGTCGTCGCGCAGCTCTTCACCGATCTGCGGACCGACCATTTCCACACGGCGCAGGTCGATTTGGCCATCGGAGTGCTGGCGCAGCGCGCCGACAACCTTGTCACCAATCGAGTCAGTCGCTTCCGCGTCGCGGGCGTTCTGCTGGGTCTGCTTTTCCGCAACTTCCGGAGGCAGCTTGATCAACAATTCGCTGTCTGAACCAAAGCGAACCACCGCAGCGCCTTCAAACCCGGCCTGTTCCAACTGACTACGCACATCTTCGATTTTCGGCGCATTCTCGTAACCCACTTCGATCTGCGTACCGCCGGTGAAATCGAGGCCCAACTTCAGGCCATTCATTCCCAGAGCCACAATGGAAGCGACTACTAACAGTAGCGAAACCACCGCGGCCAGTTTGCGCCAGCGCATGAAATCGTACACGCGCTTGCCCATGTACTCGGTGATTTTTCCGTTTTCTTCTTTGGTATTGCTCATCACCGTCCCCTTAAATCCACAGTTTCTGAACACGGCGGCCGCCGTAGAACAAATTGATCAATGCCCGCGTGCCCATGATGGCGCTGAACATGGAGGTGAGAATGCCGATGGACAGCGTCACCGCGAACCCCTGTACCGGGCCAGAGCCGATGGCATACAGAATCACGGCAACAATCAGGGTAGTAATGTTGGCATCGACAATTGCACTGTAGGCATTGTCGAAGCCGGCGTTAATCGCAGACTGAGGGGGTAACCCGTTGCGCAACTCCTCCCGTATTCGCGAGAAGATCAACACATTGGCATCCACCGCCATACCGATGGTCAACACCATACCGGCAATACCTGGCAGTGTCAGAGTGGCACCGAGAATGGACATCACCGCCACCAGCAGAACCAGGTTAACCGCCAGTGCAATATTCGCCGCAAGGCCGAATACCCGGTAGAAGAGCAGCATACAGATAACCACTGCCAGCAGGCCGATCTGCACGGACGTCACACCAACATCAATATTGTCAGCACCGAGAGACGGGCCGATCACCCGCTCTTCCACAAAGTACATGGGTGCCGCCAGGGCACCGGAGCGAAGCAGCAGTGCCAGCTCCTGAGCCTCTGCCGGGCTACCCAGACCTGTGGTGCGGAACTGGCGGCCCAGCGGGCTCTGTACCGTCGCCAGGCTAATGATCTTCTTATCGTCGGTACGTTTCTGGACGATGATTTCGTTGCCTTCCGCATCCATCTGCTTTTCAGGCGTAAAGCGGCTCTCAACGAACAGGGTGCCCATGCGGCGCCCGACATTCTTCCAGGTAGCGCGGTGCATCATCTCGCCACCGCGGGAATCCAGGGTGATATTCACCTGCGGGAAGCCACTCTCGTCGTAACCAACCCGGGCATCGGTCACCCGCTCACCGGAAATGATAATCTTGCGTTCCAGCCAGGCACCACCGTAGGCAGCCCGCTCCTGCTCATCGCGGTATTCAAAGTACTCTTTACTGGTTACCAGCGTGTCGGACTTGGCTTCCATACGGTATTCGAGGTTTGCGGTCTTACCGATGATGCGCTTGGCTTCGGCGGTGTCTTGTACCCCAGGCAGTTCCACCACGATCCGGCTGCGCCCCTGGCGCTGTACGATGGGCTCGGCAACCCCCAATTCATTCACCCGGTTTCTGAGGGTGGTGAGGTTCTGGGTAACCGCATAGTCTTCCAGCTGTTTGATTTCCTGCTCGGCGAGGGTCGCGCGAATCTCCAGATTGCTGCCACCGCCCGCTTCTGTCAGCTGCAGGGTGGGGAACTCTTTGCGCAGGGTACGCATGCCCAGGTTGCGCAGCTCCTCATCGCGAAATTTGGCAACGATTTCCCGATCGTCTTCCAGGTCCACACTGCGGTAACGGGCTTTGGCACCACGCAGCTTGGACTTCACGTCGGAGACGTACCCTTCCATGTTGGTCTTCACAATGGAGTTGGTATCCACTTCCATCAGAAAGTGCACACCACCGGCGAGGTCGAGACCCAGCTTCATCGGGCTGGCACCCATGCTTTGTAGCCACTCCGGCGTGGTGGGAGCCAGGTTCAGTGCCACTACGTAGTCGCTGTGCCCCAGGGATTCCTGGATGGCGCGCTTGGCCGGCAACTGTTCTTCAATAGACTTGAGGCGAATCAACACCGACTTGTCTTGTACCTCACCACCGAAATAGGCGATACCCGCGTCGTCCAATGACTTCTGGACTTCATTGAGCACATTTTGATCGATTTGTAACGCGCTGGATTGACCAGACACCTGTACTGCTGGGTCGGGGGGATACAGATTCGGCGCTGCGTACAACAGCCCCAACCCGGTAATGATCAGGATCAGGAGATATTTCCAGAGGGGGAAGCGATTCATGCTGTTCTCATTGTTGGAGTGGCCCGCTCCACGGGCACATTTTTTTCGATAACTGACGATATGCGGACGCAGCCCGGTGATTACAAGCCAACAGGCGCGTGGAGTTGAATTGGGGGGTGATTATACGGGGATAGACAGGTGGCACAAATCGCCACCCGACCGGTTCACCCCAGCGCGGGCACCTCTCGCCCCAACCCCTTATAGAAAGACGCTACGTACTCTTCAAGTGTCCCTGCCGCAATGGCGTCTCGCAGGCACTGCATCAGGCGCTGGTAGTGACGTAAGTTATGGATAGTATTGAGCTGAGCACCGAGTATCTCGCCGCATTTGTCCAGATGATGCAGGTAACTGCGAGAGAAATTTTCACAGGTATAGCAGTCACAACCCTCCTCCAGTGGCCCAGTATCGTGACGGTGCCTGGCATTGCGAATCTTCACCACGCCGGCAAAAGTAAACAGGTGGCCGTTGCGCGCATTTCGCGTCGGCATCACACAGTCAAACATGTCGACACCGCGGCGTACACCTTCCACCAGGTCCTCGGGCTTACCCACGCCCATCAGGTAGCGGGGCTTATCTTCCGGCATCTGGTGCGCAAGATGATCGAGCACCTTGATCATCTCTTCCTTCGGCTCGCCGACCGACAGGCCGCCGATAGCGTAACCGTCAAAGCCAATCTCCGTCAGTCCGGTCAGGGAAATATCCCGCAATTCGGGATACATACCGCCCTGCACAATACCGAACAGCGCCGACGGACTGTCGCCATGGGCATCTTTCGAGCGCTTGGCCCAGCGCAGGGAAAGCTCCATAGACTTGCGCGCCTCATCCGGCGTTGCCGGATAAGGAGTGCACTCATCAAAGATCATCACCACGTCCGAACCCAGGTCCTGCTGTACCTGCATGGACTCTTCCGGGCCGACAAATACCGGGCTGCCATCCACCGGTGACCTGAAGGAAACCCCCTCCTCGCTGATTTTGCGCATCTTCCCCAGGCTGAACACCTGGAAACCCCCGGAGTCCGTCAGAATCGGGCCCTGCCACTGCATAAAGTCGTGCAGGTCCCCGTGCGCTTTGACCACCTCGGTACCGGGGCGCAGCATCAGGTGGAACGTATTACCCAGGATGATGTGCGCACCGATTTCCTCTACATCCCGCGGCAACATACCTTTCACAGTGCCGTAGGTACCGACGGGCATAAATGCCGGTGTTTCCACCACGCCGCGCGGGAAATGCAGCCGCCCACGGCGGGCTTTACCGTCGGTGGTATCCAATTCAAACTTCATAAAGCAGGCGCGGCTCAAGAGAATCTCCTCGTACTGTGCGCTACCGGTAGTAACCGGGTTGATTACAGGCGACTTCAGGTTATTTGACGCCCACTTCCGTGGGATCCACCGCCGGATTACGCTCGATCAGCATGGCATCGCCGTAACTGAAAAAGCGATATTGGTTTTCCACCGCGGCGGCGTAGGCATTCATCGTGTTGCGGTAACCGGCAAATGCGCTTACCAGCATCAATAACGTAGATTCCGGCAAATGGAAATTGGTGATCAGGCGGTCGACGACTTTGAAGGTGTAACCGGGGTAAATGAAGATATCTGTTTCACCCTGGGTCGGCTTCAACGTGCCGGACGCGGCCGCACTCTCCAGGGCCCGGACGCTGGTTGTCCCCACCGCGATCACACGGCCACCGCGCGCCTTGCACGCCGCAACCGCATCACAGACACCGGCTGGCACATCCAGGATCTCGGTGTGCATCTTATGGGTATGAATATCATCCACACGGACGGGCTGAAAGGTCCCCGCACCTACGTGCAAGGTCACAAACGCGGTATCAACACCTTTGCTACTGAGAGACTCGATCATTTCATCGTCAAAATGGAGGCCTGCAGTGGGCGCAGCAACAGCGCCGGCATTGCGGCTATAAACGGTCTGGTAGCGCTCTTTATCAGTTTCGGTATCGGCCCGATCGATATACGGCGGCAATGGCATATGACCAAGCCGCTCCAGTAGGCTCAACGCACCTTCTTGCGGAAACTCCAGCTCAAACAGCGCATCGTGTCGCGCAACCATGGTTAACCGGGTGCCGTCTTCCAACAGGATTTCGCTGCCCGACTTGGGGGATTTACTCGAGCGGATATGTGCCAGCGCACGATGTTCACCGAGTACCCGCTCGATCAAAATTTCAAGTTTTCCTCCACTGGCTTTCTGCGCGAACAGGCGCGCGGGTATGACGCGAGTATCATTGAAAACCAGCAAATCCCCAGGCTCGACCAGGTCCAGCAGGTCGGCAAACTGCCGGTGAGCGAGCTCGCCAGTCTCTCCATTCAGACACAGCAAGCGGCTGCCACGACGCTTTTCAGTGGGCGCCTTGGCGATCAGTGATTCCGGCAAGTCGAAGTAGAAATCCTGGCGTTGCATGAGTTCAGTCTAGGTGGTTATTGATCGGCCGCGAAGAGTAACGGAAAGCACTCTCTCAGCCAAATCTGGTTGACCCAAATCGGCCCATCGCTATAATCATCGTCCTTTCCGGGCAGATAGCAAAATCTGTTCGAGAAACTGCCAGAGTGGTGAAATTGGTAGACACAGGGGATTCAAAATCCCCCGCCTTAACGGGTGTGCCGGTTCGAGTCCGGCCTCTGGTACCAAACATGAAAGCCCTGATCGCGCGAGCGGTCAGGGCTTTTTTGTTTGTATTGTTTGCACTGGGGATTGTGTATCTCGGAGAGAAAACCCCGCATCGCAGCGCGCGATTAAACAGTTCGATTTTTCGCACGCAAAGAAAAAGGCCGTACAGATTCCTGTACGGCCTTTTGGGATAGAAGCCTGACGATGACCTACTCTCACATGGCGAAACACCACACTACCATCGGCGATACTGCGTTTCACTTCTGA
>NZ_CANNGQ010000007.1 GCF_947504145.1 uncultured Microbulbifer sp. | reverse complement strand
GGCTGCCAGGCCGGTAACTTATGGCGGTAAGTTACGGGTCTCACCTTACCGAATATTTGGGGAATTAGGCCATACAAAGCGCAGCAAAGGGACGCCTTACTTTATGCACGTTTTGCGCAGTCGCTACGCTCCTATTTTCGCGCAAAACGCGCATAAAGTAAGCCGCCCCTGTGCGCGGCGTTATGCATCTTAATCGCAAAATGGAGGTTTAGTGATGCCAATCCGGAAATGGATTTTCCAATACGTCATGATGGTACTAGCACTCTTCGTGCTGTTTGCGGGCGTACAGAATTTAAAGGGTAGGGAGCTAGAATACGCATTAGAGTTCGGTGTACTTTGGGCCTTTGTCAGCTCAACAATTTTCTTGATTGTACGTATAAGAAACTACAAAAATCGGATCGCATGTCAGTTGTGCAATGACCTCCCGGAGAAGTAGCGTAGTACATCGTGAGGCCATGCATAACAAGGCCGGGCAATTTGCTACGGGCCTTCGGCCCTCCGCGGGACAGCTTACCTTGTGCGCGTTTTGCGCAGGTCGCTACGCTCCCATTTTCGCGCAAAACGCGCACAAAGTAAGCTGTCCCTGCCGGCGGCGTTAATGGTCATGAGCTACATGAGATTATTACTAGTAATTATTGGTGCGGCTATGGGAACTAATGCGTTGGCATGTGGCTGTAGCGAATTTCCGAACCTGTCAGAACAGTATCAGTCTTCAAAAATTGTTGTGTTAGCAAATTTGAAGCCTATTGGCAAAGCATCGTTTGAGTGGGAAGTAACTGAAGTAATTAAAGGATCTAAACCAAAATTACTAGAAAATGTGGAGCAGGGCCTAACTTCATGTGATCCACAGCTAAAGGGCGGGCAGGAATGGCTACTTTTTCTTAAGGAGAATGAGAGCCCCGTTCTCGGCTGGTGTAGTTTCAATCGCAACACACAGTACCTTGAGCAGGGCTGGCGCGAAGACCTTGCAGATCACCATTAACAAGGCCAGGCAGTTTGCTCCGGGCCTTCGGCCCTCCGCGGGACAGCTTACCTTATGCGCGTTTTGCGCGGGTCGCTACGCTCCCATTTTCGCGCAAATCGCGCATAAGGTAAGCTGCCCCTGCTGGCGGCGTTAAGTGTCATTATGGAAAACGAAGAATTTAACCAGATGCTCTATGAGCATGATATTGACCGAAACATCTTTTCCTTGGGAAAGCACCCCAGTGATTGCATGTATACAATTCAGATTCATGGTAATTCTTACGAAGTTTATTACTTTGAACACGGGATAAAGGAGCATACAAAGTCCTTTGCAGGCAAAGGCGAATCACTCGAATATCTGCTTAAACTACTTCTAGCAGATCCTCGAGCAAAAAATACATTCAACGCGTAGTGGGCAACACTTAACAAGCTGCGGCAGACCGACGTCTTACTTTATGCGCTTTTTGCGCAGTCGCTATGCTCCTATGTTCGCGCAAAAACCACACAAAGTAAGCCGCCGCTGCGCACGGCGTTAACTGCCAGAGTTTTAGCGGTACACCTAGTTTCATCGAAGATTAGGTGTTGATTTAAAAAAAGGAAAAAGTGAACGATTCTAAGACGATAAAATATCTACTGGTTTCAAATATTGTTACGTGCGTGTTCGCAATAACGGCAAGCGTACTAGCATTTCTGGCGTATGATGAAGCCAGCTGGGCACACTCGCAGGCATCTGATGCAGCTTATTATGCCAACGATGCAAATGAGGCTGCCGAGTATTTAAAATGTTGGGGCGTTGATTGCAATTAAGTCTAACTATTAGGAAGTTATGGAATGAGTTTTAAAATAGATAGCTATTTGGAGAATGCAACACAGGATAAAATCCTGAAAGATAGAATAGTTTCTATTCATGATGACCTGTTTACTGCGCATAAAATTGTCGAGTCCGTTCAAGATGCAATTGGATCGAAAGAGGCCTCCACAGAGCAATTGATCTTGGAAGTTTTCAAACAGCTCTATGGAACGAAAAGCAGTTAACAATCGCAGGCAGGTTGCTACGGCCCTTCGGGCCTCCGCGGGACGCCCAACGCTGTGCACATATTGTGTGGGTCGCTTCGCTCCCATTTTCACACAATATGCACACAGCATTGGTCGCCCCTGCTGCGGGCGTTAGGCTGCAGAGTTACCCACAGAAATTAGAGAAGTTAGAATGAAAAATATTCCGTTATTATCCTTGATGTTTATATCGAGTACTGTATTTGCTGAGGACGTCACATCGGTAGATCCCATTACGAAAACCAAGAAAAGCCCGAGCGAGTACGGCACACACATTGCGTATTTAGAGAACCCGAAAAATCGTGCTCGTTACGAAGAGTACTTGGCAGCAGGCACTATCGAAAACCTAAGAAATTCAAAAATTAAAGCATGTAGTGATGAAAAGAAGGGAATTGCTGGATTCTGTGAATGTTTCACTGTGGAAATTAGGGGGCTCTCTAACGAAGAAATGTTCTATGACCATGCGCTTTTAATGGAGGTTACGTTAAATTCACTTACAGCCATGGGAAATAATGATTCAAGTGAGAGAGATAAAATAATAGAAAATATCCAAACAGTGACTTCACTCGGAAAGATAGAATCCAAGTGCCGTGCCAGTTTAAGCGAGTCGTAGTTCGTCACAATCAGCCTAACAAACAGCGGCAGAGCGACAGCCAACACTACGCACCTTTTGTGTTACTCGCTGGCGCTCAAACATTAACACAAAATGCGCTCCGCGCTGGCTGCGCGTTAGCATTCTGCATCAAATAGAGAGCTTATGAACGAAAGAAAAGCAAAAATAATTGTCTTAAGCCTTATTATTTTGAGTGTGGTTTCGTGCTTGGTGATAGGTGGAGTATCTAAGTTCATAGGCACGGCATCATTCAGCTCCTTTATCCGAGTTTGGCCAATCGTTTATTTCGTACTCTTCTGGCATTGGATCTACTACGAATCTGCATCGCAAGGAAAGTTTGATAGGCCTTATAATTTCGGGTTATCAATACAGTCCTTCTGGCATCTCTATATTCCGTGGTACTTTGTCCGTACTCGGGGAGTAAAAGGCATAGCCTATATTGTAGGTTTCCTGCTTCTATTCTTAGCTCCAGTAGTGTGTGTAGATCTATCGCAGTGAACAATGCTAACAATCGCAGGCAGTTTGCTCCGGCCCTTCGGGCCTCCGCGGGACGCCCAACGCTATGCACATTTTGTGCGGGTCGCTGCGCTCCCAGTTTCGCACATAATGTGCACAGCATTGGTCGCCCCTGCTGCGGGCGTTACGTGTCACTGAGAATAAAGCATGGATGTAAAAATCGTTTCTCCGGATGATGCTTATCGATTGTCTAAATTTTACGAGGCAAACGAGTCGCATCTGCGTGCTTGGGAGCCTACCAAAGAGAAAGGATTTCATTCTGTTAAAGCTTGGAAGGAACGGTTGCAGGACTGGTGCTCGCCTAGAGGTAATGCTGTGTCAGTGCGCTTTATCTCTACAATGCCAGAAGGCGGTGAAGTAGCGGCCACTTGTTCGCTTACAAATATTGTTAGAGGCCCCTTCATGGCGTGTCATATGGGGTATTCTGTAGATCAAAAGTATGAAGGCAAAGGAGTTATGAAAGCTCTTTGTCAAAATGTAATAAATTACGCTTTTGAAGAGCTATCGCTTAATCGTGTTATGGCAAACTATATGCCGCGAAATCACCGGTCAGCCAAGTTGCTTCAGAGTCTTGGCTTTTGTATTGAAGGTGAAGTAAAGCGTTATTTGCAAATCAATGGTGTGTGGGAGGATCACGTCCTGACGTCACTCCTAAACCCTGGAAACACGTAACAAGGTGCGGCAGACCGACGTCTTACTTTGTGCACTTTTTGCGCAGTCGCTACGTTCCTATTTTCGCGCAAAAAATCCACAAAGTAAGCCGCCGCTGCGCACGGCGTTAGCCTTCAAAATCACTTGAGAAATTACAAGGAGAGTATAAATGGGTACGGAAACTGTTCGGCCGAGTATAGGCGAGACTGCAATTATTCTGAACAAATCAAAATTTACGCCGCTTCTTATAATTGGTGCCATTTTGATAGCGGCAATATTTTGTCTTTGCCTCGCAATAGTTTATATCTGGGCGAAGCCTGAAAATACAAAACATGTTGAGTCAATTGTCAGCGCTGTAACGCAAAAAAGATACAACTCTGATGGGACACTATTTTCATCTGCTCAAGGGGAACAGATACAATTTTGGACGCCGTCTGAAAAAACCTATAAGCAAGAAAATATAAATGAGATACCTGAAGAATACAGATGGCAAAAACTAAGTCTTCCAGGTGACAAACTCGCAGAATTCGAAAAATTTTTGGCAAAATATAGTACCGGATGGAGGAGGCAGGAAATTTATGGGTCCGGTCGCAGCGGCAATAAATATGGCTACTGGTGGGTAATAACAGTTAAGCCTGGTTTTGATGAGAACAGTTTTGCGGCTAAATACTCAAATTTTTGGGGAAATGCTGATACGGTTTACTTCGAGCTACCGATTGTAAGTAGCACGCACCTAGGTGGTCAGGCTAACAACCGGTTGTAGTCGCCGCGAAAGACGCGGCTGGGACGGCTTACGCTACGCTCCAGCCGCCCCTAAACCGGGCGTTATGTGTCTTTTAGAATTCAACACCTGATTCCATGATGGTGATAGTGGAATCAGGGATTTATGTTTCACCAATTACATATTGTGAATATTATGAGTACAGGAACCGTAAAGTGGTTTGATTCTGAAAAAGGCTATGGCTTCATCACTCCAGAAGATGGAAGCAAAGACCTTTTTGTCCACCATTCAGAGATTCAGGCCGGCGGTGGCTATGCGAGTCTCGAAGATGGTCAAAAAGTCGAATACGTAGTTGGGCAAGGCCAAAAAGGCCCGTGTGCTACAAAAGTTGTACCACAGTAGGGCGCAACACATAACAAGGCCGGGCAATTTGCTCCTGGCCTTCGGCCCTCCGCGGGACAGCTTACCTTATGCACCTTTTGCGCAGGTCGCTGTGCTCCCATTTTTGCGCAAAATGCGCATAAGGTAAGCTGCCCCTGCCGGCGGCGTTAAATGTAATGAGCATTGAAGATCAAAGCGTAATAGATGTAATCGGAGTCACTAGTGACGGAACTGTTGTTCTCACCATTTCTAATCACTTGGAGTGGTGTGAGAGCAGCCTGTTTTTATTGCAAGAAAAAATAAATAGGTATCTGGCATTCATTGAATCGGGAGAAATCTATAGCGCGTACCCTAATGCAAAGGGAAAAAATGTGGAAATCACAGTTGTTTGCAAGCATAAGCCGAGTTCTGAAGCTCTTCAGTTTCTAGAGCAATGTACAAGAATAATTAATGCTGCGGGCTTCGGGTTTCGTCATGAGGTCCACATTTAACAAAGCCAGGCAGAATGCTCCGGGCCGTCGGCCCTCCGCGGGACAGTTTACCTTGTGCACGTTTTGCGCAGGTCGCTACGCTCCCATTTTTGCGCAAAACGCGCACAAGGTAAGCTGCCCCTGCTGGCGGCGTTATGTGCCAGAGTACCGAAGGAAAATTATAAATATGAAAGGAAGCTGTTTGTGTGGTCAGGTTCAGTATCAAATAGAAAAGCTGGAAAGCCCAATTCAGCACTGCTCCTGCAAAACGTGTAGAAAAGCGCATTCAGCTGCATTTAATACAGCTGCCGCAGTATCTAAGAAAGATTTTAAGTGGATAAAGGGCGAGGACAAAATTTCAGGTTATGAATCTTCGCCTGGAAAAGTACGGTACTTTTGCTCAAATTGTGGATCTCAGCTAATCGCTGAGAAAGAAGGTAATCTAAATTACGTTCTTCGTGTAGCTACTTTAGATGAAGATCCTGGTGTTAAAGCCGAGTTCGGTATTTGGAAATCTCATGAAGTTTCATGGCTAGAGTACGGTGAGCATATCCCCGTGCACCAAGAGTGGCAGCCCGGTCGGTAGCCCGCAGCACATAACAAAGCAATGCAGCCGACGTTGATCTTCCCCCGCTTTAGCGGACACCAAAGTCAAACAGACGAGGTGTCTAATGCCGAAATACAACAATCCAAGAAAGACTTGGCAGTATTCGAACGAGTTCAAGGTAAAAGCAGTATTGCTCAGTTTGCTCGAAGGTGTTCGAGTTAAAGAGGTCGCTGAAACGCTCGACATCCATCCATCCATCCATCCATTCATGCTGTCACGATGGCGGAAAGAGTATCGCGAAGGGAAGATTGTGGCAGATAAGAGAAAGAAGCTTACCGGGGCAGTATCCAAGCAGGAGAGGGAGCTTTCCAAGGTGAAGCACTTGGAGGCAGAGAATCGGAAACTGAAGCAGGAGAATGATCTGCTAAAAAAGTGGCAACGGTTTCTTGCGGAGGAGCATCAGCAAGGTATCGATTCATCCAAAGATTCGGACAAGAACTAGGTATCAGAGATACCTGTCAATGGCTAGGTGTATCCCGCAGTGGCTACTATGACTGGGTGAAGAGACCTCTGCCAGACAGAAAATGCTAAGATGAAGAACTGAAATCGAAGATCCGGACGATTTTCGATGAGTCAGCTGGCCGATATGGTAGCCCGATAATCTGGAAAGCTCTTCAGGAGAAGGGGTATGAAGTTTCTCGAAAGCGTGTAGCTCGGCTTATGCAGGAGTTAGGCCTCACTGGGAGAGTTGCCAGGGTAGTGAGGGCTTTAATATCGTTCTCAATGGCGGCCACGCTTAACAAAGCAATGCAGCCGACGTCTTACTTTGTGCACCCCTTGCGCGGTTGCTTCGCTCCTATTTTCGCGCAAAAGGCGCACAAAGTAAGCCGTCCCTGAGCACGGCGTTATATTTAGGACTTGCCCACGTAACGAGAAGAAACTAGTACTCCAATGAATATAAATTTGACTGTTATCGGGCAATTCATAAGCATATTTGCTGTAGTGGTCGCGATAATTAGCTACTACCTCGGTAGAAGAAAAACCGAGACTCCGGTACTGGCCGCCCTGCTTGGTGCTGTGTTCTCAATCGTTCCAATTTTTGGGCTCATTTACGTTGTGGTTTTAATGTTCAAACGTGACCTCGTTCAGTCGGGTGAAACCGGCGCGTAAGTCGGTTTGTAACAAGGCTGGGCAGCTTACTTCGGCTCTTCGTGCCCCTGCTGGCGGTGTTTGGTAGAGGCTGGGTTCAGTTTTTGCAGCTGAATTTGCAGCAAGGATGGCGTACTACTCGTCGATAGTATTGCTGATGCATGGAGTGAACGGGTCGCGCTTTCTTTTGCGGGGCAGGCTTAAGCTCTTCACGGGAAGTTGTCAGGGGGCTGGAAGTAGAGGGGGGGCAAACAAAAAAGCCCCGAACTTTTTCAAGTTCGGGGCTTTCTCTATATGGCGCACTCGGAAGGATTCGAACCTTCGACCGCTCGGTTCGTAGCCGAGTACTCTATCCAGCTGAGCTACGAGTGCGTTGTTGTGGTTGCGAACTATAGTGACTTGCCTTGGCTTCGTCAACTCTTTTTTAAAGAAAATTTTTAAAAACTCTTTAAAAATCCGCAAGTTACCGAGCTTTTGGCTGTCCGAAGATCGCTGCTTCAGCTCGATAGGGCGCGCATTCTGCCGTGGTGCGATCGTCTTTGCAAGTACTTTTTACAGATTTTCTCGATGGCCAAAGTGGCGCCAATTCCGAGGTATTCGACCGGTGCCTCGGTGCAAGATCAGGCAGCGTTGGTGTCCGGGCCCTTGATTCCTATACCGTCGTGTGGCCGCATGTGTTCGGCAAATGCCTGCTCCAGTATGTCTGAGTCCCGGTGACGTTTGATTCGCTCAAAGAAAGCTGTCGCCTCCGGGTAGCTGAGCTTGAGGTAGGCGAGCCACTGCTTTACCCGGTTGCCCAGGTATTTGGCGGGATAGATGTCCTGTGTGGTCGAGTAATATTCGTACAGTATGGTGGCAACCTGGTGCCAGTGGAGGGGCTGGTAGTCTTGTCCGGCACAGAATGCCTGTATCTGTAAGCCAATATCTGGTCGAGCGAGGAGGCTGCGGCCAAACATATAGGCGTCGCAGCCAGTTACTTCGCGGCAGCGTTTGAAGTCGTCCAGAGTCCACAGGTCGCCGTTGGCGATTACCCGTATTCCCAGCTGTTGCCGGATTTCCCCAATGTACTCCCAGTAAGCCGGTGGTCGGTAGCCGTCCACTTTGGAGCGCGCATGTACGGCAAGCTCTGAGGCGCCGCCTGCCTCAGCGGCGCGGGCATTGTCGAGATAGCTGCTGCGGTCTGTGTAGCCTAGCCGGATCTTGGCGGATACCGGGATTTCACAGGGGACGGCGCTGCGTACGGCGGCGACGATGCCCTCTACCCGGGATGGAGACTGGAGCAGGCAGGCACCGCCATCGCTGTTGTTGACGGACTTTGCGGGGCAGCCGAAGTTGAGGTCGATGGATCTGGCTCCGGCTTCCGCCGCTTTGGCGGCGTTGTAGGCCATGGCCTGGGGGTTGCCGCCCAGCAGCTGGAGTTTGACTGGCGTGCCATTTGGGGTTTGAGCACCCTGGTCGAGCTCGGGGCACAGGCGTGTGAAAACACGGCGGGGCAACCGTGTACTGGTTACGCGTATGAACTCGGTAACACAGATATCCACGCCGCCAATGCGGGACAGGAGGGCGCGCAGATGGTGATCGATGACGCCTTCCATCGGTGCCTGATAGATCGTCGGGCGCGTGGATGTCGCATGTGTGGGGGATTTGGGCGATGGGTACTGCGGTTCTTGCATCGGTACGTTAACGTCGGCGGTGTCGTTTGAGTGGGCATTGTACGTAATTCCCGATCGGATCGTGCAATTTTCCGGCAGTGGTTGCTACCGGTCTCCGCTGGTTGGAAATGGTAGCGAAAATGGCGGAAATGATCGGTATTTAACGGCTTCTTGGTTGCTTCTGTAACTAATAAGTGTTTGATTTCTAAGGGTTCTTAAATTGATAATATCGCCCGCAAATTCGGATCCGATACATAAAAAGCAATACGCAAGGGGATAACGGTGCAAGAGTCACTGATGCAGCAAGGCTTGGATATCACGCTGTTCGGCATGGGGATTGTATTTACTTTTCTTCTGGTTCTGGTGATCTGCACTACGGTCATGTCCCGCGTGATCACGCGATTCTTCCCTGAGGCGGAGCCCGTTGTTGCTCCTGCACCTTCGGCTGCTCCTGGTGCTGCTGGCGATGAACGCCTGAAAAAAATTATTAAAGCGGCTATCGAGCAACACCGTAACAGGCGCCGTTGACACCGCGTGCGCAACACTAAGTATTCAAGGAGCGGTCTGGCGTCTTTTATGGTGCTCTGAGAGCCCCAGGAAAATTCCTGTCCGCTGTCCAATTTTTCAAGATCAACTTTCCAAGAGAGACGACCCATGACTGAGGTTAAAAAGCCACTGGGGATTACCGATGTAGTCCTGCGCGACGCCCACCAGTCGCTATTCGCAACCCGCCTGCGCCTGGATGACATGCTGCCAATCGCGGAGAAGTTGGACAAAGTTGGTTTCTGGTCTCTGGAGTCCTGGGGCGGCGCCACCTTTGATGCGTGCATCCGGTATCTGGGTGAGGATCCGTGGGATCGTATTCGCGAACTGAAAAAAGCCATGCCGAACACGCCGCAACAAATGCTGTTCCGCGGCCAGAATATTCTCGGTTACCGCCACTACGCGGATGACGTGGTAGAAAAATTTGTCGAGCGTGCGGCCACCAACGGTGTGGATGTGTTTCGTGTGTTTGATGCCATGAACGATATGCGCAACCTGCAGACTGCGCTGGCAGCGGTGAAAAAGCAGGGGAAACACGCGCAAGGCACCATCTCTTATACGGTCAGCCCTGTGCACACCATGGATATGTGGATCGACCTCGGTCGTGAAATCGAAGACATGGGCGCGGACTCTATTGCGATCAAGGATATGGCGGGTCTGTTGCGTCCTTACGAGGGCTACGAGCTGGTCAAGCGTCTGAAAGATGCAGTGGATATTCCCATTCATATGCAGTGCCACGCTACCACCGGGCTCTCCACTGCCACCGCGCTGAAATGTGTAGAAGCGGGCATCGATAACATTGATACCGCCATTTCTTCCATGTCCATGACCTACGGGCACAGTCCTACCGAAGCGGTGGTGGCAATTCTGGAAGGCACTGAACGTGATACCGGTCTGGACATTCACCTGCTGGAAGAAATCGCCGCTTACTTCCGCAACGTCCGTAAAAAGTATGCGAAGTTTGAGGGTTCTCTGCGCGGTGTCGATTCGCGCATTCTGGTTGCACAGGTGCCCGGCGGCATGCTTACCAATATGGAAAGCCAGTTGCGCGAGCAGGGCGCGGGGGATCGCCTCGACGAGGTGCTTGAAGAAATTCCCCGTGTGCGCAAGGACCTCGGTTACATCCCGCTGGTGACGCCGACCTCTCAGATTGTCGGGACTCAGTCGGTTCTGAACGTATTGACCGGCGAGCGTTACAAGTCCATCTCCAAGGAAACTGCTGCGGTACTCAAAGGTGAGTACGGTGCGACACCGGCCGAGGTCAACAAAGAGCTGCAGGATAAGGTTCTCGATGGCGGCGAGCCGGTCACCGGTCGGCCCGCGGACCAGCTGGCGCCGGAGCTCGACAAGCTTGCCGATGAGCTGAAAGAAAAGGCGGCGGCGGACGATGTCCAGTTGACCGCTGGTGAGGGCGAGATCGACGATGTGTTGACCTACGCACTCTTCCCTCAGGTTGGTCTCAAGTTTCTGAAAAACCGCAACAATCCGGATGCCTTCGAGCCGGTGCCCACCGGCAACGAATCCGCGGAAGTGAAGAACGACCAGGGTGAATGTGTTTATACCGTGTCTGTGGAAGGGCAGAGTTACACCGTCACCGTTGCTGACGGTGGCGATGTCACCGGCATGGTGAAAGCCGGCGGCGAAGTGCCAGCGAACACCGCCGCAGCTGGCTCTCTTCCTGTTGAAGGCTCTGGAGAAGCGGTTAAGGCGCCGCTGGCGGGCAACATCTTTAAGGTGCTGGTAAAGCCGGGCGATCAGGTGACCGAAGGTCAGAACATCGTAATTCTGGAAGCTATGAAGATGGAAACAGCGGTGAGCGCACCATGCTCTGGTAGCGTGACCGGGGTAACCATCAAAGAGGGCGATTCTGTGGCGGTGGGCGATGCCCTGCTGACCATCGCTTAACGGGGGCGCTTGTGGAAAATATAACAAATCTCTGGCTATCGTCCGGTGCCAACCAGATGACGGTCGGGCAGTTCTCCATGATGGTGGTCTGCCTCGGGCTTCTGTTTCTCGCCATTCGCAAAAACTTTGAGCCGCTGTTACTGGTGCCAATTGGTTTCGGTGGCATTCTCGCGAATATCCCGGGGGCCAACCTGGCGGTACCTGCAGTGGAAGCTGCGATGTATTCCGGCGACGCCGGGGTATTGACCCAGTTGGCGCAGGCGCTTGGGCTCGGTGGTTTCGAATCCATGGAAGGGTTGAAGGCAGCACTGGAAAGCGCACCGGCGGCGGCGCAGGAACGGGTTGCGCAGGTCGCGTCTGACCTGGGCTTCAACAACGGCATGCTGTACAACTTTTACAATGTGGCGATTGCTTCCGGGGTCGCGCCGCTGGTGATCTTTATGGGTGTGGGTGCCATGACGGACTTTGGTCCGCTGCTGGCCAACCCGCGCACGTTGTTCCTCGGTGCCGCCGCGCAGTTTGGTATTTTCGCCACGGTACTCGGTGCGGTGGGTATGTCGGCTGCAGGGATTATGGACTTCTCCATCGCTGACGCCGCGGCCATTGGCATCATCGGTGGTGCGGACGGCCCTACGGCCATTTATGTATCCAGCTTGTTGGCGCCGGATCTGCTGGGTGCTATTGCGGTAGCCGCTTATTCGTATATGGCGTTGGTGCCGCTGATCCAACCGCCGATCATGCGTGCGCTGACCACCGAGCAGGAGCGCCGTATCGAGATGGTGCAGCTGCGCCCGGTCAGCAAGCGCGAGAAGATCGTCTTCCCGCTGGTGTTGCTGATTCTGGTTGCCCTGTTCCTGCCGGACGCAGCACCGCTGTTGGGAATGTTCTGTTTCGGTAACCTGATGCGGGAATGCGGTGTGGTGTCGCGCCTGTCGGACACCGCGCAGAACGCACTGATCAACATCACCACTATCTTTCTCGGTCTTTCCGTCGGCTCAAAGCTGGCGGCAGACAAGTTCCTGGACCCCAAGACCCTCGGGATTCTGGCGCTGGGTATTGTGGCCTTTGCCATCGGTACGGCCGCGGGTGTGTTGATGGCTAAGCTGTTGAATACCATGAGCAAGAACAAGATTAACCCGCTGATCGGTTCTGCCGGTGTTTCTGCGGTGCCGATGGCCGCGCGGGTTTCCAACAAGCTGGGGCTCGAATCCAATCCACACAACTTCCTGCTGATGCATGCGATGGGGCCGAATGTGGCCGGTGTGATTGGCTCGGCAGTTGCCGCGGGCGTGATGATTACCATGGTGCGCGCGATGACCGGCTGAGTTGGTCACTGCTTCGCTCAGAGAAACCCCGCTTCGGCGGGGTTTTTCGTCTCTGGCGTCTGAGGCTGACTGCGCAGTCTGTGTTTGTTGCGCGGAAAGGGCGTCAGCGGGGGCTCCGTGGTAATATGGCCGCCGTTTTAGCAATACAGCAGCGTTGCTGTCAGCGCTGTGGAAGGAGAAGTTATGTCCTGGTTGGGAGCAGGTATCGGCGCTGGCATCGGCATGATGTTTGGTGGCCCTATCGGTGCGGCATTGGGCGCCTGGGTAGGGGGATCCTTCGGGTCTGGACTGAAAAAGCTCAGCGACGCTGGTGTTACCCTGAACCGCGAAGGCGCGCAGACGGTGTTTATCGTCGCACTGTTTTCCATGTTGGCGAAAATGGCCAAAGCGGACGGTCAGGTTTCCAAGGCGGAGATCGCGCTGGTTGATGATTTCATCAACAACAACCTGCGCCTGAACGCAGAAGATCGCAAGCAGGCGATCAAGATTTTCCAGAACGCCAAAGATGACGATTTCAGTATTTACGATTACGCAAACCAGTACCGACAGCTGATTCGCAATCAGGCCATGCGGGAAATGGTTTATCGCCTGTTGTTTGCAGTGGCGTTTGCCGACGGTGAGCTGCACCCGGCGGAAGAGCAGATACTGCGTAAAATTCCCGAATCGCTGGGGCTGCACGGGTCCATATTTACTGCGATGTTCAATGAGTTTGCCCATCGCGCTCCGGGCGCTAGTGGCGACACTCTGCAGGCGCATTACGATATTCTCGAGTGCACCGCGGATGCGAGCGACAAAGAGTTGAAGCTGGCCTATCGCCGTAAGGCCGCGGAGTACCACCCGGATAAGATTGCCTCAAAAGGGCTGCCGGATGAGTTTATGCGTCACGCGGAAGACCAGATGAAAAGTATCACCGTGGCCTACGACACAATTGTCGCTGCGCGCAAGCGTCAGGCCGCGGTTGATCGGGCCTGATACGAGGAGTTGTTTTATGTCCCTGGCAGAAAAAATTCAGCAAAAGTTGACCGATGCTTTCAGCCCATCCCATATCGAAGTGGATTGCGAAAGCCACATGCATAATGTGCCGGCAGGTTCTGAGATGCACTTTCGTGTCGTGCTGGTCAGTGAAACGTTTGCCGGCGTGCGCAAGGTTCAGCGTCACCAGAAAGTGTACAAGGTATTAGCGGATGAAATGGCGGGGCTGATTCATGCGCTGGCGTTGCACCTGTACACCGCGGAGGAATGGGCAGGACAGGCTCCTGCAAGCCCCCAGTGCCAGGGCGGTAGCAAGGGTTGATTCCGTAAATTTGCCGCTCCATTCAGGTATGATGCGGCCCAAATCAGGTCGTGAGTTAAATCCGTCGCGACCAGCCTAAAACCACGTTGGAAACCACAAAGCCAGGAGTGATCGTGGAAGAATTTATTGTCGACGTTAGCGCTGAGAACGCCCAGCAAGTATTGATCGAAGAGTCCATGAAGCGCCCGGTGGTGGTGGATGTGTGGGCGGAATGGTGTGAGCCGTGCAAACAACTGATGCCGGTGTTGGAAAAGCTCGCCAATGAATACGCCGGACAGTTTCTGTTGGCAAAACTGAATGCAGATACCGAACAGGCACTCGCCGGGCAACTGGGTGTGCGCAGCCTGCCCACCGTCATGGTGCTGAAGGACGGCCAGCCGGTGGATGGTTTTGCCGGTGCACAGCCGGAAACGCAGATTCGCGAGATGCTGGACAAGTACCTGCCCAAGTCATGGGACCTGCAGTTGCAACAGGCGCAGAAGCTGGTGGGTGAGGGCAATCTTGACGAAGCGTTGCCGCTGTTGCGTCAATCCTATGCGGATTCCGGTGAGCGGGCAGATATTGCCAAGCAGTACGCGGCTATTTTGCTGGAGAAGAACCGTACCAAGGAAGCCGAAGAGGTGCTGGGCAAGATCCTTCTGGCAGATCAGGATGCGGATTATCAGCAGCTGATGGCGCAGTTGGAGTTGAAGCTGGAAGCGGCGGACTCTCCCGAAATCAAGGCGCTACAGCAGGCATTGTCAGAAAATCCGGATGACAGCGAATCTGCCTATAAACTGGCGGTGCAACTCAGCCAGGCGGATCGCCACGAAGAGGCCTTGGCGCTCTTGCTCGGATTACTGCGTCAGGATATGGGTTTTGCCGACGGAGCCGCCAAGCAGGCGTTTCTGGATATCGTCAAGGCACTGGGCGCCGGCGATCCGGTTGCGACCATTTACCAGCGCAAGCTGATGACATTGATGTTTTAAGCCTGGATTGCTTTAAATACCCATGGCCATGTTCAAACTCTGTATCTACATTCCCGATACGCACCTGGAGGCGGTCAAGCAGGCTATTTTTGCCGCCGGTGCGGGGCGAATTGGCGATTACGACAGCTGCTGCTGGCAGGTGCTCGGCAGTGGCCAGTTTCGGCCGTTAGATGGCAGTCAGCCGTTTATCGGTCATCAGGGAGAGGTTCAGCAGGTGGCAGAATATCGAGTTGAAACGGTGTGCGCAGGCGATGTGGTGGACGATGTGCTCGCCGCCATGCGCAGCGCCCATCCCTATGAAGAGCCTGCGTTCGACCTGTGGAAACTGGACGAACGCTGCGGTTAATTTCCTGCGCCCCTGATGAGCACCGGGTGCCACGGGGCACCCCTAACGTCACAGCTTCCGCTCAATCACGCCCCGGTGCAGTCCAAACTGTCCTTTCCCGCGATCGCTGAAATAATGTTTCAACGTCTGCGTCATTACCGGAAAAGCCATCTCCTCCCAGGGGATGTCGTTTTCGTCGAACAGCTCCACTTCCAGTGACTCTGGCCCGGGGCCGAAATCCGTGTCGGTCAGTTCGCCGCGGTACAGCAGGTACACCTGGTTGATGTGCGGAATGTCGTAGACGGCAAAGAGTTCGTCCACCCGAATATTGGCACGGGCTTCTTCCCTGGACTCTCTTAGTGCCCCCTGCTCGCTACTTTCACCATTCTCCATAAACCCGGCGGGCAGAGTCCACAGGCCGTATCGTGGTTCAATTGCGCGCTTGCATAACAGCACCTGATCACCCAGGTAGGGCAGTGTGCCAACAATGACCCGAGGGTTGACGTAGTGAATGGCACCGCAATCCCGGCACAGATGGCGGGGGCGGTCGTCCCCGGTGGGGATCTCGAATACAACGGTGTGGCCGCAATGGCTGCAAAATTTCATGGCGCAAGTATACCCACGGAAGAGGTGAGTGCCAGCCTGCCCGCCATCTTCCTTCTATAGTGGTAAGTAGGATTTTTGTGCAGTAGCGGTGGCTGGTTTTCCATGGCGCGTATTTTGGTTTTGGTGACACTTGCTCTGATTGCAGCGGCCTGCGCCAAAAAGGAAGAGCAGGCAAAGCCCAAGCCTCCACCGGTGGAGGTGCTGGCTGTGCGCGCTCATCAGGTGGTGCCGCGCTTTGAGTACGTAGGGCGCGTGGCTGCTACAGACGAGTTCAAGGTGCGCCCGCGGGTTGAGGGCTATATCGAGAGTCGCAACTTTATCGAGGGCCAGCTGGTTCAGAAGGGGGAGCTGCTCTATCAGATAGACCCCCGACCGTACATCGCTGCACTCGACAATCAGCGCGCCAATCTCGCGCAGGCGCGCTCCGCATTGCAGGTCGCGCAGCGCAATTTCCAGCGTGGCAGGGAGCTGATCAAGACCGGTGCCATCAGCAAGATGCAGATGGATGAGCTCACCGGAAATTTCGAGGAATCGGAGTCGAAAGTGGCTGCGATGCAGGCAGATCTTGAAACGGCACAGCTCAACCTCTCCTATACCGAAATCCGCGCCCCGCTAACCGGTCTGATTGGCCGATCTGAATACACCGAGGGCTCACTGGTTGGCCCGAGCACTGACCCGCTTACATCCATTGTGCGGATGGATCCCATTTTTGTGACATTTGAAGTACCCGAGAACCGTATGTTCGCCGTGCAGGAGGAAAGCGAGCGGCGGCGCCAGCAGGGTATTACTCCGGTAAAGCGCGAAGTGCGGATCAAGCAGCCGAATGGAAAACTCTACCCGTATCCCGGCATCATCGTTTTCGTGGACAACCAGATTGACCAGGCGACAGGCTCCGCGCTGGTGCGCGCGCGTTTCCCAAACCCGGAGCAATTGCTGGTTCAGGGCCAGTTTGCGCGGGTGGAGATCAGTGTTTTTTCTGGGGCCGAGGCAATAAAACCACTGGTGCCACAGTCGGCGGTCCAAGAAGACATGCAGGGGCGATTTGTCTACGTGATTGACGACAAGAATGTCGCCAATAAACGTTATCTTGAGTTGGGCCAGCGGGAAAATGCACTGTGGGCCGTGCTCGACGGGCTCAAAGCGGGCGAAAAAATTGTCGTTAATGGACTGCAGCGTGTGAGTGCCGGCAATCCCGTGACCCCTCAGAATACGGCACTCAATCCCTATAAAGGCCTGAAGCCCGAAACACCTCCGCAACAGTTAAGCCCGGTGGAGCAGTTTCGCCAGGGTGAGGTCAGCCCGGAAGAGCGCAGAGCCGGGGGCGCAGAGAGCGGCTCCGACATCCCGCAACTCGAAAGGGAAATGCGCCGTGGTGCGGATGGTGAGCCAATACGCGGCGATCGCGACCATGAACCAGATGGAGGGTCTGAACAGGAACCGGATGCATACTTCGATGGCAAGTGAATGCTACTGCAGCAACTGTAGCGCTTCCAGCTTGACGGGCAAGTCGTTGTGATCAGCGCTACCTTTATCCGTCGTCCCCGATTCGCGCTGGTGATCTCAATTTTGATCACCCTGGCAGGCGTGCTCGCGTTACCGCTATTGCCGATTGCACAATACCCGGATATCACACCGCCGACCGTGGTAGTGAGCGCTACTTACCCCGGCGCCAGTGCCGAGGTAATGCGGGATAGTGTCGCGGAGCCCATTGAGTCTCAGGTCAATGGTGTAGAGGGCATGCAATATATGTCCTCTACCAGCAGTAACGACGGTACCTACAGTCTCACGGTGACGTTTGAAAGTGGATACGATGGCGATATTGCGCAGGTCAACGTACAGAACCGGGTGCAGCAGGCAACACCTAGCCTGCCGGAAGAGGTTACCCGCAGTGGCGTCACGGTGGAGAAAAAATCCAACACCATTTTGCTGGTAGTAAATCTGCTGTCGAAAGACAATAAATTCGACACCCTGTTTCTTTCTAACTACGCCGAGATATTCATCAAGGATGAGCTGGGGCGAATTGATGGCGTCAGTGATGTGGAAATCCTGGGCTCTCAGGAATACGCGATGCGTCTGTGGCTGAATCCAGACAAAATGGCGGCACTGGATGTGACGGCCAACGATGTCATTGCTGCAATCCAGGCGCAGAACCTGCAGGTGGCGGCCGGCAAAATCGGCGCGCCTCCCATCCGGAAAGACCAGCAGTTTCAATACAGTATTCTCGCCCAAGGCCGACTGGAGAGCGTGGAGGAGTTCGAGAATATCAGTCTCAGGTCCCGGCCTGACGGCGGCATAGTGCGGATGAAAGATGTTTCGCGGGTTGAGCTGGGCAGTGCCAGCTACAGTGCTTACGGCGAGCTCGACGGATCGCCCACGGCTGTGATAGCGATTTATCAGCTTCCCGATGCCAACGCCATGGACATGGCAAAAAATATCCGCGCAAAAATGGATACGCTGTCCACACGTTTCCCCGAAGGACTAGAATCAGAAATCATTTACGACACCACTACGTTTGTCAGTGCCTCAATCAGAGAAGTGGTGGTGACACTGGTAGTAGCTTTATTACTTGTCATCGCTGTGGTGTTCGCGTTTTTACAGGACTGGCGGGCGACATTGATTCCCGCAATCGCCATTCCCGTATCGTTGATTGGTACTTTTGCGTTGATGCTCGCGTTGGGAATGAGCATCAATACCGTCACCCTGTTTGCGTTGATTCTGGCCATTGGTATTGTGGTGGACGACGCCATTATCGTGGTCGAAAACACCCAGCGATTACTGGGGAGTGGGTTGCCGGCAAAAGAGGCGGCGATGGAGTCCATGCGTGAAGTGACTGGGCCAGTAATCGCCACCACCGCTGTACTGTTTTCCGTCTTTGTTCCTGTGATGCTGATGCCCGGACTTACCGGGAAGATGTACCAGCAGTTTGCGATCACTATCTCGATCGCCGTGTTCATCTCGAGTGTTAACGCGCTGACATTGAGCCCTGCGCTCAGTGCGTTACTGTTGCGGCCGGCTACAGGGGAAGGGGAGCAAGGGGAGAAACTTACCGGTATTTATGGGTTTTTCAATCGGTTTTTGCTCAGGGCCACCAACCTGTATATGGGTATCGTGCGCTTCTTTGTACGTCGTTCACTCCTGGGGATCCTCTCCATTGCAGGGATTGCCGCACTGTGCGCCTGGTTATTCAGCGTGGTGCCCACCGGCTTTATTCCCGATGAGGATCAGGGTTTTTTCATGATGAATGTGCAGCTCCCTGATGGCGCCTCGCTGAAGCGGACGGCACCCGTCGTGGAGAGCCTGAGTGAAAATATTCGAAAATTGGATGGCGTGGCTCATGTAATGGCCGTCCCCGGGTATAGCCTTCTATCCAACAGTCTCGCTTCCAATACTGCATTTATGATCGTAATTCTGCATCCCTGGGAGGAGCGGACAACGCCGGAGCTCAATCAGTTCGCCATTCTGGATAAAGTACAGAAGCTCGGTGCGGGGATACCTGAGGCGCAGGTGCAGGCCTTCCCTGTGCCCGCGCTGCCGGGGCTTGGCACTATCGGTGGCTTCGAGTATGTACTGGAAGATTTGCAGGGGCGGGAGATTCAGGAGCTTGCTGGAGTGCTCTACGAGTTGTTGGGCGCGGCGAATCAACGGCCAGAAATTGCCCAGGCCTTTACTACATATCAGGCGGCATCACCGCAACTGGAACTGCATGTAGATAAGGATAAGGCCCATATTCTCGGGTTGAGGCTGTCAGACGTATACCTCACCTTGCAAACCTATCTGGGCAGTTATTACGTGAATGACTTTAACCGGTTTGGCAAGGTATTTCAGGTGCTGGCCCAAGCGGACGCACAATTCCGGGACACGGAAGAAGACCTTACCGGCTTTTTTGTTCGAGCGAATAGCGGGGGGCTGGTGCCGGTCAGTTCAGTGGCGGAAGTGGAGCCCATCGTTGCGCCACAAACCGTGCAGCGCTATAACCTTTACAACAGTATCACCATAAATGGTGCCGCGGCACCGGGCTATTCCAGTGGTGAATCCATGCGAGCGATGGAAGAACTGGGTGCACAATTACCCCAGGGATACAGCTACGAATGGACCGGCGCGAGCCTGGAAGAGATCAGTGCCGGTAACCTGGCCCCCATCCTGTTTTCCCTCGCAATTCTGTTTGCCTACCTGTTCCTGGTGGCTCAGTACGAAAGCTGGAGCATTCCCATCGCGGTGCTTCTCGCCATTCCTATCGCAATAGGTGGCGGCCTGCTGGCCTGTTTTATTACCGGCCACGACAGCGACCTCTACACTCAGATTGGGCTGGTGTTGTTAATCGCCATGTCCGCAAAGACCGCAATCCTGATGGTGGAGTTCGCGGTACTGCAGCGGGATACCGGGCTGTCTATTGAAGAGTCAGCATTACAGGCTACACGTTTGCGTTTTCGTGCAGTGCTGATGACCGCCATGTCTTTTATCCTGGGCATTTTCCCGCTGGTGATTGCCACCGGCGCCGGCGCTGCCAGTCGTGTCTCCCTCGGCCTTGCAGTGTTTGGTGGCATGCTTGCTGCAAGTATTTTCTCCACGTTTCTGGTGCCTATCTACTACGCCCTGGTGCAGTCTCTTCGGGAGAAGGTAAAGGGCGGGCATACACCAATGGATAGGCGTGGTGATAGCGGCTCAACAGCACAAAGTAAAACCGCGACTTGATTCTTAAGTTGGGTGGGGGAATCCCAGGTTCAGAAATAATCGGAAATACAGGGTATAGTGGTGTCAGTACGGTAGCTGGAGGCCGGACGCAAACAAGCATGTTGGAAATTATCGAAAACAAGTTTGCCGCAGTTGAAAATGACCTGCAGGCGCAAGTACCGCGAGGCCCCGATTTACATGGCCATGCGGCAGTGTTACTCGCGCTGACCGATGAGCCAGACCCGCAAGTCATACTTACGTTGCGCTCTCAGCAGCTTTCCAGTCATTCCGGTGAAGTCTCCATGCCCGGTGGCCGCTGGGACAACACCGACCCCTCCCTCGAATACACCGCGCTGCGCGAAACCCACGAAGAAATCGGTTTGCCCGCAGATCAAGTGCGCGTACTCGGCCCCCTGTGGACGCGCACCACCCGCTGGCAGGTTCAGGTAACCCCCTGGCTCGGCATCGTGCCCGCGGACGCACCACTCACCCCAAACCCCGGCGAGCTGGATGCCATCTTTCGAGTGCCCCTGGCGTGGTTCTTCGATGATCCACGTATCCGCACCGACCGTATCACTATCGACCAGCGCCGTATTTACCTGCCAGCCTACGAGTACCAAGGCTATGAAATCTGGGGTTTTACCGCCGGCGTGTTGACCGAATTTATGGTGCGGGTTTTGGATGTGCCCATTGGCCGGCGAGATGACGTGCCAGTCAGAGCTTTGAGCTGACCTTCCCCTCGTAGGAGCCTGCCCTGCAGGCGAATCGTCAACACAAACGGCGCATCTCGGTCAGGTATACTGCGCGCCTGCTTCACCGAGATTGATCATGCCTAGACCCAAGTCCGCCGTCGCTCTGGAAGATGTCCACTGGAGCGCCCTCAAAACCCTGTTTCCCTACTTGCTGGAATTCAAACGTCCGGTGATGCTGGCTCTGCTGTGTCTGGTGGGCGCCAAGGTTGCCAGCGTCGGCCTGCCGTTTCTGCTCAAACATATTGTCGACGACCTGGATCAGGCCGGCGGTGTGGCATCGGCTGTCGCCTTGCCGTTGGGACTGTTGCTGGCCTACGGTTTTGTGCGCTTTTCTTCGGTGATATTCGGCGAGCTAAGAGACACTATTTTCGGCCGCGTGACAGAGCGCGCCCAGCGCAGGGTTGGTCTTGCAGTATTTCAGCACCTGCACCGGCTGGACCTGGATTACCACCTCAATCGCCGCACCGGGGGGCTGTCTCGGGACATCGAGCGGGGCAACGCGGGCATCGGGTTCCTGATGCGCTTTATGGTATTCAACATCGTGCCCACCCTAGTGGAGATCCTGATGGTGGTGGGGTTGCTCTGGTGGAATTACAGCGCCGGCTTTGCACTGCTGGTGTTGGGTGCCGTGGTGGCTTACATCGGCTTCTCAGTAGTGGCGACGGAGTGGCGCACCCGCTTTGTGCGCGACCTCAACCAGGCGGAATCCCAGAGCAGTAGCCGCGCCGTAGACAGCCTGCTGAATTACGAAACGGTGAAATATTTCGGCAATGAAAAACACGAAGCGCAACATTACGACCGCGAGCTGGCCAGCTGGGAACAGGCGCGGCGCAACAACCGGCTGTCGCTATTTGGTCTGAACGCCGGCCAGGCAGTGATTATTGCGGCGGCAATGTGTGGTGCCATGGTGATGGCCGCCGTTAACGTCACCAAAGGCACCATGACCATTGGTGATTTTGTGCTGATCAATGCGGTGATGATGCAGATATTCATTCCGCTGAATTTTCTGGGTTTTGTGTACCGGGAGATGAAAGGGGCTCTGGCGAACATTGAAAAAATGTTTTCCATCCTGGACGTGAAACCGGCCATCGAAGATGCCGACGAGGCTGGCGAGCTGGTCGTGCCCAGCGGTGGCATCGAATTCCGTGACGTTCAGTTCGGCTACAGTGCTGAGCGCGCGATCCTCAAGGGTGTAAGCTTTACCGTGGCACCCCGCCAGAAAGTGGCCATTGTGGGTGCCAGCGGCGCGGGCAAGTCCACCCTGTTCAAGCTACTGTTCCGTTTCTACGACGTCGATGGCGGTAGCATCCGTGTGGATGGCCAGGATATTCGAGAAGTCAGCCAGGATTCCCTGCGCAGCGCCATTGGTGTGGTGCCCCAAGATACGGTGCTGTTCAATCAGTCCATTCTGGAAAACATACGCTATGGCCGCGTGGACGCTACCGATAGCGAGGTCCTGGAGGCCATCCGTCATGCTCAGCTGGATGGCTTTATTGCGCAGCTACCGGAAGGGGTGGATACCACCGTCGGTGAGCGTGGCCTGAAACTGTCTGGGGGTGAAAAACAGCGCGTGGCCATCGCCCGGGCACTGCTGAAACACCCGCCTATTATGGTGTTTGACGAAGCAACTTCCAGTCTCGACAGCCATTCGGAGCAGGGTATCTTGCGGGCGTTGCAGGAAATCTCCCGCGAGCAGACCACACTGGTGATTGCGCATCGATTGTCCACGGTCGTGGATGCGGATCAGATTCTGGTGATGGATCAGGGGCGCATTGTAGAGCAGGGCAGCCATCGCGCGTTGACTGCCGCCGGTGGTCACTACGCGGGCTTGTGGCAAATGCAGCAACAGGAACGCGCACGAGAAGCCCAGAATGAGGGTGAAATGGGAAATGAGGCAGGAGAAAAACGGACTCCGCTCACATTTTGACGGTGGACACATTCGCTGTTTGGCGTGAATTATTTTTTCCTGCCCAATTCATGCCACGCAATTTTCTTTATTTGCCCATAATGTCAGTCGAATATCCGGCACCTGGTGAGCAACCCTTGGTGTCTGGACATCTTCCGAGGCCACAATTACTGTGACCCGCACCCCCTAATAAAACAACAGGCAGGAACCTGAATGAAAACTGCATTTTTTGCCGCATCCGCACTGGCGCTTGCTATTGTGGCCGGCTGCTCTTCTGACGAAAAATCCACCAGCAAAACAGACACTGTGGCACCTGCCGAGAATACCGCGCAACAGGCGGCGGACCCCGTACAGGCGAGCGCCAAACCCGCCACAGGCCCGCAAGCGGGCGGTGTTGCCAAAGGTGTGGATCAATCCCGGTTCGATATTTACGCCCCGGTAGAGCTGAACGCAGACCTTTCTTCCCTTTCCGACAACCAGCGTCAGATGATCGGCAAACTGATTGACGCCAGCAAGATCATGGATCAGCTGTTCTGGCTGCAATCCTATGGTCCGGCGCAGGAATTGCTGAGCGGCATCGACGACAGCGCTGCGCGCAAATTTGCCGACATCAATTACGGCCCCTGGGATCGCCTGAACGACAACAAGCCGTTTATCGAAGGCTATGGCGACAAGCCCCTGGGTGCCGAGTTCTACCCGGAAGACATGACCAAGCAGGAATTTGAAGCCTGGAACCAGCCGGGTAAAGAGGGGCTCTACTCCCTGGTACGCCGGGATACCGACGGCAAGCTGAAGCTGCTGCCGTACCACGAAGCCTATAAAGCCGAGTTGGAGAAAGCGTCCGCACTGCTGCAGGAAGCGGCCGAACTCGCCGAAGACCAGGACTTTGCCGGCTACCTGAAACTTCGTGCCGATGCCCTGCTGGATGATCAGTTCCGCGACAGCGACATGGCGTGGATGGATATGAAAAACAATCGCATCGACGTGGTGATCGGCCCCATCGAAAACTACGAAGATCAGCTGTTCGCCTATCGCACCGCGTATGAATCCTACGTACTGTTGAAAGATATGGTGTGGAGTGAAAAACTCAGCAAGTTCGCCGCCTTCCTGCCGGAACTGCAGCGCGGGCTACCGGTTGACGACACGTACAAGGCGGAAACCCCGGGAACCGATTCCGATCTGAACGCCTACGATGTGCTGTATTACGCGGGCCACAGTAATGCCGGCTCCAAAACCATCGCCATCAATCTGCCGAATGATGAAGAAGTGCAGCTGAAAAAAGGCACCCGCCGCCTGCAGCTGAAAAATGCCATGCGCGCGAAGTTCGACCAGATCCTGGTTCCCATCAGCGGCGTACTGATCGCGGAAGATCAGCGCAAGCACATCACCTTCGATGCCTTTTTCGGCAACACCATGTTCCACGAAGTGGCCCACGGCCTCGGCATCAAGAAGACCGTTACTGACGGCAGCAATGTCCGCCAGGCCCTCAAGGAAACGTCTTCCGCGCTGGAAGAAGGCAAAGCCGATATCCTCGGCCTGTACATGATCACCAAGCTGCACGAGAAGGGTGAGATTGAAGAGGGCGAACTGATGGACAACTACGTCACCTTCCTCGCAGGCATCTTCCGCAGCGTCCGCTTTGGCGCGGCCAGTGCGCACGGCAAAGCCAATATGATGCGCTTCAACTTCTTCAAGCAGGAAGGCGCTTTCTCTCGCGATGAAGCCAACGGCCAGTACAGTGTGGACTTCGAGAAAATGCAGGCGGCCATGACCAAACTGTCAAACCTGATTCTCACCATTCAGGGCGACGGCGACTACAAAAAGTCCAAAGACCTGCTGGACAATATGGGTGTCGTGGGCAGTGAACTGCAGGCCGACCTGGACCGTCTCTCGGAAGCCAGTATTCCCGTGGACGTGACGTTTATCCAGGGCAAGGAAGTTCTTGGTATCAAGTAATCTGATACGGGTTGACCCTTATGGAGCGGGCCTATAGGCCCGCTTTTTCGTTACCGAACCGTTTGTGAAACCGTCAGTTCCGAATCTGACTAGTTTCGTCTCCGCCCACCCCATACACTGGTATCCAAGCAAACAACCAGTGACTATTCCGTGCGACCCGATCCTGAACTTTGCCACAGCGCCCGACTCGCCCGCGATAAACGGTTCGACGGCCGTTTTTATACCGCGGTAAAGACTACCGGCATTTTTTGCCGCCCTATCTGCCCTGCGCGCCCACCACTTGAGAAAAACGTCGAATACTTCTCCACGGCTGCGGAGGCGGCGGCTGCCGGCTACCGTCCGTGTCTGCGATGTCGCCCCGATGCCGCCCCCGGTAGCCCGGCGTGGGGACTGGTTTCTACCACCGTTCAGCGCGCCCTCAAGCTGATGCGCGCAGAGCGCGAAGCGCAGTCCGTGGAGCAGCTGGCGGAGCGACTTGGCATTACCGGCCGTTACCTGCGCAAGCTGTTCGCCGAGCATATTGGCCTGAGCCCGCTGCAGGTTTGGCAGACGGAGCGCGCGCTGTTTGCGTTCGGTCTGTTGCGGGATACGCAAATGCCGGTGGGCGAAATTGCATTTGCGGCCGGGTTTAATAGCGTGCGCCGGTTCAACGGTGTGTTTAAGGATATTTACCAGCGTACCCCCAGCGCCATACGCCAGGACTCAAAGGTGCGCCGTGAGGTTTCGGAGTCCACATCGAGTGGAGAGGACGCAAAACCTATCCGTATCTACCTGAGCTATCGCCCGCCGTTCCACTGGGCGGCGCTGTTGGATTTTTTTGCCGTGCGCACCCTGCCGGGTGTCGAACAAGTGATCGCAGCGGAAGATCCAGAGCGGGGTGAGTATCTGCGCAGCTTTCAGCTGTCGGGCCAGCGCGGAGTACTACGCGTGGCACACGAGCCGGATAAAGGGCGTTTGCGGGTCAGCATCTTTGGCGAGGGCTGTGGTGCGGTGGTGTACCCGCTGCGCGAGAAATTACGTCGCCTGTTTGACCTGGACGCCGATAGTGAAGAAATCACCGGGCACTTGAACGCAGACCCTTTGCTGAAAAAGGTGCTGCGGGCGAGCCCCGGTGTGCGTTTGCCAGGTGCCTGGGATCCTTTTGAGTACACGCTGCGCGCGATTCTCGGCCAGCAGATCTCCGTAGCCGCGGCCACTACCATCGCTGGGCGGGTGGCGAGTGGGTTTGGGGAAACCTTTTCCGGGCCGGAAGGCGAGCTGTTTCTGCTTTTCCCGACTGCAGAGCAGCTGCGCGATGCGGATTTCTCGGATATTGGTGTGACCCGCACACGCGCGCAAACACTGCGAACTTTTGTCGCGGCGACCCTGGACGGCGAGATCGATTTTGACGAGCCAGACCTGGAAACCTTCTGCGCGCAGATGGTGGCGTTGCCCGGCATCGGAGACTGGACCGCTCACTACACCGCCATGCGCGGTCTCTCTATGCCGGATGCCTTTCCCGCGTCGGACCTGGGCATCTTGATTGCTCTTGGCAAAGAACAGGGCGCAGGTGAGCACAAGGCGACGCCCAGGCAGGCCCTGGTGCGCGCTGAGTCCTGGCGCCCGTGGCGGGCCTATGCCGCGCTGTTGTTGTGGCAGTCGCTGAAGTTGAACCCCAAGAAAAGGCCGAGCAAATGATCCGCTATGAAATCTACCCCAGCCAATTCGGCGAAATCGGCATTGCCGCCTGTGAGGACGGGTTGGTGGGCGTCGACTTACAGACGGGCAAGCGACCGCTGCCGGTGAAAGCCGGCTGGCAGCGGGGAAGCACGGACCTGACGGATGCAGCCTTCGAGCAGTTGGCGGCCTATTTTTCTGGTGACTTGCAGGCCTTCGATCTCCCGCTGAGTGCTGCGGGCACACCGTTTCAGCAATCCGTGTGGCGGGCGCTGTGCGCCATTCCTTTTGGTGAGACCCGCAGTTACCGGGAGCTGGCAGGGGCGATCGGCAACCCCAAGGCAGTGCGGGCGGTGGCGGGGGCCAATGGGGCGAATCCGCTGTCTATCGTGGTGCCCTGCCACCGGGTGATCGGCGCCGACGGCACGCTGACTGGCTATGCGGGTGGGCTGGAGATGAAGGCGCGGTTACTGGCTTTGGAGGGGGTGTTGATTGGTTGAAATGTCTCGATTGTGTCCCGTTGGTCAGGCCCGGTTAAGGGTGGCAATTGGGGGCCCCGGGCGGGATAATGCCGGGCTGATTTTCACTGTCTGAATCCCCTGAGCGGAGGTCGAATGCTGTACAGATTGGGCGACAAACAGCCGCAGCTGGAAGGCGAGGGCCACTACGTGGCGCCGGGCGCCCGGGTGATCGGCAATGTGCGGATGGAGCCCCACAGTTCGGTATGGTTCAACGTGGTGATCCGCGGGGACAACGATCTGATCACTATTGGTGAGCGGGCGAATATTCAGGATGGCTCTGTGTTGCATACGGACCCGGGGATGCCGCTGGTTGTGGGCACCGGGGTGACGGTGGGGCACAAGGTGACGTTACACGGCTGTGAGATTGGTGAGTATTCGCTGATCGGGATGAATGCGGTGGTGTTGAACGGGGCCAAAATCGGCAAGTGCTGCATTATCGGGGCGAATGCGCTGGTGACGGAGAATGCGGAGATTCCGGATTACTCTTTGGTGCTGGGCAGCCCGGGTAAGGTGGTGAAGACGCTGGATGAGTCGACGTATGAGTTGCTGAAGGCGAGCAGTGAGATTTATGTGGCCAACGGTCAGCGTTTTGCGGATGAGTTGGTTGAGGTGGACATGCCTCAGGCGGTAAGCAATGACAGAGAGTGACTGGAGCAAGCTGAAGGACAATGAACCAGAGGCTGCGTTTGAGTTTCCGGTAAAGTCGCCTTGTGTTTCCGTTTGTGCGTTGAATCGCGACGATATCTGTGAGGGGTGTTTTCGTTCCGGGACTGAGATCAGCCAGTGGGGGCGGATGTCTAACGCTCAGAAAAAGCAGGTGTTGAGTTTGTGCCATGAGCGAGCTGTTGCGCTGAAGAGGGTGTGGTGGACCGATTAGGTCTCGTTTTGTGGCGGTGGAGCACCGGGTGAAGGTTTTCAGGACCGAGCTAGGCGCCCCCCTGGGAATCCATCCCTCGGCGCGTACCCGGATCAGAGCTCAAAACAAAAGAGCCCCGGAACCAAATTAAATAGAAAAAATATGACCCAACCCTTCGTACATTTAAGAGTCCACACTGAATATTCCCTTGTCGACGGCTTGGTGCGTATCAAACCGCTGGTGGCCCGTGTTGCCGAGCTGGAGATGCCGGCGGTGGCGATTACGGATCAGACGAATTTCTACGGCCAGGTGAAGTTTTACAAAAGCTGTATGGGGGGTGGGGTTAAACCGATCACCGGGGCTGACTTCTGGTTGAAGGAAGGTGGTGAGGAGCAGCCGACGCAGCTGACGCTGTACGCGATGAATACCACCGGCTATCGCAATATTACCGAGCTGATTTCCCGCGCCTGGATGGAAGGCCAATATCACGGACACGCGTTTGTGGAACGGGAGTGGATCGAGCAGGCGTCGGAAGGGGTGTTGATGCTCTCCGGGGCCAAGTATGGCGATGTGGGGCGAGCGCTGGTTGCGAATCGTCAGTCCCAGGCGGAGTCGCTGGCGCAGGAGTGGGAGCGGATTTTCCCCGGACGTTATTACCTGGAGTTGCAGCGCACTGGACGGCCGGGGGATGAGGAATATCTGCACGGGGCGGTCGCACTGGCAGGGAAACTGAATCTGCCGGTGGTGGCGACGAACGATGTACGCTTTATTGAAGACAGTGAGTTCGAGGCGCATGAGGTGCGGGTGTGTATCCGCGAAGGGCGTGCGCTGGATGATCCGCGTCGTGAGCGCCGTTATTCTTCTGAGCAGTATCTGCGCACGCCGGAAGAAATGCTGGAATTGTTCAAGGATATTCCGGAAGCGTTGGAAAATACGGTGGAAATTGCGCGCCGTTGCTCCTCGCCGATTCAGTTGGGTAAATACTTCCTGCCCCAGTTCCCGATCCCTGAGGGGATGACCGAGAACGAATTCTTCGAAAAGATTTCTTTTGACGGCCTCTACGAGCGCCTGGAATTTATTCTGGACAAGTCCGCGCCGGATTACGAAGCGCGCAAAAAAGAATACGAAGACCGTCTGCGCTTCGAGCTGGATATCGTTATCCAGATGGGGTTCCCAGGCTACTTCCTGATTGTGATGGACTTTATCCAGTGGGCCAAGGATCACGATATTCCGGTGGGCCCGGGGCGGGGTTCTGGTGCGGGCTCGCTGATTGCCTACTCGCAGAAAATTACCGACTTGGACCCGCTGCAATACGACCTGCTGTTCGAGCGATTCCTGAACCCGGAGCGGGTTTCCATGCCCGACTTCGACGTCGATTTCTGTATGGAGAAGCGCGACCAGGTGATCAGCTACGTGGCCGATCATTACGGCCGCAACGCGGTGAGCCAGATCATCACCTTCGGTACCATGGCTGCAAAGGCGGTGGTGCGGGATGTGGCGCGGGTGCAGGGCAAGTCCTACGGGCTTGCCGATAAGCTCTCGAAAATGATTCCGCCAGATCCGGGTATGACCCTGGCCAAAGCGTTCGAGCAGGAAGAAGTGCTGCGGGAATTCCTCGAGAACGACGAGGAGGGCCAGGAAATCTGGGAGATGGCGCTGCAGCTGGAAGGCGTGGCGCGGAACGTGGGTAAGCACGCCGGTGGTGTGGTTATCGCTCCGACAAAGCTCACCGACTTCGCCCCGCTTTACTGCGACGAAACCGGTGCCGGTCTGGTAACCCAGTTCGATAAGAACGACGTGGAAGATGCGGGCCTGGTGAAGTTCGACTTCCTGGGTCTGCGGACCCTGACCATCATCGACTGGGCCAAGGCGATGGTGGACGAGCAGCGCGCGCGGGAGGGCAAAGAACCGCTCGTGATCGAAGCGCTGCCGCTGGACGATGCCGAAACCTTCAAAATGATCAAGCGCGCCGAGACCACCGCAGTATTCCAGCTGGAATCCCGCGGTATGAAGGACCTGATCAAACGCCTGCAGCCGGACAACCTCGAAGACATGATCGCCCTGGTGGCCCTGTTCCGCCCGGGCCCGCTGCAGTCGGGCATGGTAGACGACTTCATCAACCGGAAACACGGCCGCGCCCAGGTCGCCTACCCGGATGCTAAATACCAGCACGAAAAGCTCAAACCCATCCTGGAACCCACCTACGGGGTCATTGTTTACCAGGAACAGGTGATGCAGATTGCCCAGGAACTGGCGGGCTATACCCTGGGCGGTGCCGACATGCTGCGCCGGGCTATGGGTAAGAAAAAGCCCGAGGAGATGGCCAAGCAGCGGGCTACGTTTGAAGACGGCGCCAAAGAGCAGGGGGTTGATCCAACCCTGGCGATCAAGATCTTCGACCTGGTGGAAAAGTTTGCTGGTTACGGCTTCAACAAATCCCACTCCGCGGCCTACGCACTGGTCTCCTACCAGACCGCCTGGCTGAAGGCCCATTACCCGGCGCAGTTTATGGCCGCCACCATGTCCTCGGACATGGATAAGACCGATAAGGTGGTGACCTTCATCGAAGAGTGCCGGGCCATGAAACTGGTGCTGGTGCCGCCGGATGTGAACCTGGGTACCTACCAGTTCTCTGTGGATGTGGACAACCGCATCATCTACGGCCTGGGTGCGATCAAAGGTCTGGGGGAAGGCCCCATCGACAACATTATTGCCGAGCGCGAACAGAATGGTCCGTTTACGGATCTGTTCGACTTCTGTTCCCGTATCGACCCGCGCAAAGTGAACAAGCGCGCTCTGGAAGCGCTGGTGCGTTCCGGTGCCCTGGACAGTATCGGCCCGGATACCAACAGTGCCGACGGTCTGGATTACTCCCGCGCGGTACTGTTTAACGCACTGGACGAAGCGGTGAAGTCCGCGGAGCAGCAGAGTAAGAACGACAGTGCCGGCATGATGGACCTGTTTGGTGAGGTGGTGCGCTCGGCCTCCGACGGCGATGTGTACGAGGATTTCCGCAACGCGCGCCCGTGGGGTATCCGCGAGCGGCTTGAGGGTGAGAAAAATACGCTCGGCCTGTACCTCACCGGCCACCCGATCGACGAGTACGAGGACGAGCTGAAGCACCTGGTGAAGGCGCGCATCGCCGATCTGAAGCCGGGCCGAGAGAACCAGAAGGTGGCCGGCCTGTGCGTGGGGATGCGGGTGATGAAGACCAAGCGCGGCGATTCCATGGCCATTGTGACCCTGGATGACCGCAGTGCGCGGATCGAGGCGGCGGTGTTCAGTGAGGCGTTTGGTGAGCACCGGGAGAAGCTGGTGAAGGACGCGCTGCTGGTGTTGGAGGGGTCCATCTCTCACGACGATTACAGCGGCGGCCTGAAGATGAGTGTGAACAGTGTGTCTACTCTGGATGATCTGCGCAGTGGCAGTGTGATCGGTGTGACCCTGAAAATCGATAGTGCCCAGGCGTTGCCGAAAATGGGACAGCGTTTGAGTGCCTGCCTGCGGCCCTATGTGGGCGGTAGCTGCCCGGTGATGGTGGAAGTGGAGCGCAGCGACGCCCGCGGTACCTTCCGCCTGGCGGATGCGTGGAAAGTGGAGCCAAATGACCAGCTGATCCAGTCTCTGCGGGAAGTGGTCGGCCGTGAGCGGGTGCAGCTCAACTACAATCAACGGCAATAATTTGGGGGCAGCGGGCTGGCGGTGATGTGGTTTTTGTTCTTTATACTGGCGCCACTACCTTCTCGAGTATCCTCGCCAGCGCCCTCGCAGCGCCCTCGCCAGCGCCCTCGCCAGCGCCCTCGCCAGTAGATACGGCAATTTGGACACGAGCTAGGGGCGTTCGTGCGGTGTGCACTCGACTGGCTGGTCCTGGCCCGGTAAGCTAGCCGCCATTTTCAGTAGACGAGGCCTGTTTGCGACCATTTGGGGTAATTTGGTCGCATTTTCCAACATTTGGCAGGCCCAGAATTATCAAGGCGCGAAATAAATGAACTTCAGTTTTCTCGAGTTTGAACAGCCGATTGCGGAACTGGAAAGCAAGATCAAGGAGCTTCAGCACGTTGGGGACGACAACGACCTGAACATCGCTGAAGAGATCACCCGCTTGCGGGAAAAGAGCGAGAAGCTCACCGAGTCTCTGTATTCCGACCTGTCCCCCTGGCAGATTGTGCAGGTGGCCCGTCACCCGCAACGCCCTTATGCAAAAGATTATATTGAACGCATGTTCACCGATTGGGACGAGCTGCACGGCGACCGTCACTTCGGCGACGATCAGGCGATTATCGCCGGTATCGGCCGTCTGGAAGGCCGTCCGGTGGCGGTGATCGGTGAGGAGAAGGGGCGCACGGTCAACGAGAAGGTGAAGCGCAACTTCGGTATGCCGAAACCGGAAGGGTATCGCAAGGCTCAGCGCATTATGGAGATGGCTGAACGCTTTAAGATGCCGGTGCTGACACTGATCGACACCCCGGGGGCCTACCCGGGTATCGATAGTGAGGAGCGCGGTATTTCCGAGGCGATTGCCAAGAATCTGGCGGTGATGTCCCGCCTGCGTACGCCGATTATCTGTACCGTGATTGGTGAGGGCTCCTCCGGTGGCGCCTTGGCGATTGGTGTGGGTGACCAGCTGAACATGCTGCAGTACTCCACCTACTTTGTGATTTCGCCGGAAGGCTGCGCGAACATCATCTGGAAAACCGTGGATAAGGCACCGCTGGCGGCGGAGGCCATGGGGGTGACTTCCAGTGTGCTGGAGGAGCTGGGTATTGTCGATGAGACACTGCCGGAGCCCCTGGGCGGCGCGCACCGCGATCCAGACCTGATGGCGGCCCGCCTGCGCGATCGTCTGTCTGAGCAGCTGGACAAGCTGACCGCCGTGCCACTCGATGAGTTGCTCGAGAAGCGTTACCAGCGACTGATGAGCTACGGCAAAGTCGTCAGTTAACGTCGCGCGCTCACGCAGCTCCGACCAACGAAAAACCGGCATCAGGCCGGTTTTTTTGTTCCTGCTCACCCTGACGCGTCCCTAAATGACCAGTGACAGGCCCATGACTACTGGGTTTGAGACTGTCCTCGGGGATAGACTGGCCATCACTGAGAAATCCGGGTATCTCACCCGGAATACCACAAATAGCTCTAGAGGTCTGTCTTGGCGGAATTGGGAGAACTGTCTAGTTTGACGCCGAGTCTGACGCTGGGGGTGCTATTACTGGCCTGCGTGATTAGTGCGTTCATTTCAGCGGTGACCGGCGGTGCCGGGGGCATTTTGATGTTTGCTGCGCTCAACCTGGCCATCCCGCTGCGCATGCTGGTACCGATTCATGGCGCGGTGCAGTTGCTGAATAACCTGGCGCGTATTGTGTACGTGCGTGAACACATCCGCTGGGATCAGTGCATCCCGTTTTTTATCGGTTGTACGCTGGGCTCTGTAGCAATGACGCTGGGGCTGGCAAACATGGAGTGGCAGCAGCTGCCGCTGATCTTGCTGGCGGTGCTGATTTTTTACACGGTGTTCAAGCCGAAGAAGCTGCCGGAGATTCGCCTGAAACCCCGCAACTTTTTCTGGGTAGGTATTGCAACCGGCACTCTGGGCATTGTGGCGGGTGCGGTTGATCCCCTGTTGGCCGCATTTTTCGTGCGCAAGGACATGACGCCGAAAGAAATCGTGGCGAACAAATCCGTGATGCAGGCCTGGTGCCACGCGCTCAAGGTGCCGGCGTTCATCTATCTCGGTTTTGCATTTTCCGATCACCTGGGTCTGATCTTGCTGCTCACCGTCGCGGCCGTGATTGGAACCCGTATCGGCATCACGCTGCTGAACAGGATCAACGGCGAGGTCTTTTTTAATTTAATGCGCGCGGCACTATTGGTTGCCGGGGCGCGAATCGTTTACCAGTTGCTTGCATAACCTGCTGTTTGCAGAGCAAAGAAATCAGGTGTTAACCATGGCCGATTATAAGATTATCAATCCGTACAACGGCGAACAGATTGAAGCCTACGATTTTCACACCCAGGAACAGGTCGAGGAAGCCATCGGCACGCTGGTCGTCGGCCGAAAAGTTCAGCAATCCACGCCGGCGTTCGAGCGCTCGAATATCCTGATGAAACTCGCCCAGCTGATGCTGGAGCGCAAAGAAGACCTGGCCCGGCTGATTACCGAAGAAACCGGAAAAACCATCAGTGACAGCCGCGTGGAGATCGACCGCGCCTACAACACCGCGCTATCCAGTGCCATGGAAGCCCGCAACATCAACGGCGAAGCTCTGGATTCCGACGCCTTCCCACCCATGCGTGAAAAAATCGGCGTCGTGCTGTGGAAACCGCTGGGCACCGTGTTGTGCATCACCCCGTTCAACTTCCCCATTAACATCGCCGTGCATAAAATTGGCCCGGCATTCGCTGCTGGTAATACCATCCTCTTTAAGCCCGGCCCGCAAAACAAACGCTCCGCCGAGTTGTTGGTCGAACTCTGCTATCAGGCCGGTATGGACAAATCCGTTCTGCAAATGTTGATCCCGAGTATCGAAGCCACCAGCTACGCCGTATCCCACCGGGAAGTTCAGGCCATCAACTTCACCGGCGGCACCGCCGCCGCCAATGCTATCGCCGCCAGCGCCGGCTACAAAAAAATGCTGTTTGAACTCGGCGGTAATGATCCCCTGATCGTCATGCCCGACGCCGATTTGGATGCCGCCGTGGCCGCCACCATTAATCAACGCTTCGCCACCGCCGGCCAACGCTGCACCGCCGCCAAACGCCTGTTTGTACACAGCGAAGTGTTCGATGCCTTTGCCGAAAAACTTGCCACCGCCACCGCCAACCTCAGCGTCGGTGACCCGGCTTTGGATGAAACCTTCGTAGGCCCCCTTATTCACACCGGCGCCGCCGACGAGGTGGAAGGGCGCATCGAATCTGCCGTACAGGGCGGAGCAAGCGTCCTTTACGGTCACAAACGTGAGGGCAATATTCTCTGGCCAACCATTCTCGATAACGTCGCCGACGACGCCGAACTGGTTGCTGAAGAAACCTTCGGCCCGGTAGTACCACTGCGTAAATTTGACGATGAAGCCGAGCTGGTTTCGCTAATCAACAATTCGCCTTTCGGTCTGCAAGCCGGCGTATTCACCCAAAACCTCGCCCTGGCCAAACGTCTTTACAACCAACTGGACGTAGGTCTGCTCGCTGTCAATGACGGCCCTGGCTTCCGCGCCGAACACTTCCCGTTCGGCGGCGTAAAAGAAAGCGGTGTGGGAAGAGAAGGCGTGAGCTACGCCATCCGGGAAATGAGTTACCAGAAGACGCTGGTTATCTGACTGCTACGCAGTAGTGATTCCTGAATCGACGGTGTCGGCGCAGGAAACAGGTTCGCAAGACTTTCGGCGAGAGGGACCTCGCGGAAGAGCCCCCATGGATGGGTTCACGGCGTGTCTTGCGAACCGTTTTCCGGTGGCGGCACCGCCACAAAACTAGCTACGAAGCGCCAAATACCACAAGATCTCCCACACGCCAAAATACGATTCGGGGCGCAAAACCAAACCTCAATCCCCCAATGACTTGTCCTTTCGGTCAAACTACCACTATACTCGGCCCCAACTTGTCGGAGCGCCTTAGGGCTGAGATCGCAGATGCGAGATCCGTTGAACCTGATCGGGGTAACCCCCGCGTAGGGAACAAGATCTGAATTCGCACCTCAAATTTTGAGTGGCTGTATTTTTCATGCACGCGCTCAAAATCTGCTCACCACTGCAATTCCGGCAAGCAATCCAAGGATCATAACGCCAGGAAACCGCAAGGGGTCAGCATGTCTCAAGTCGCCGAACCGCAACAGAAAGCCAATAAAAAAAGCCGCGCCGAGCAGCAGGAAAGCGCCAAAGAATTTCTCGACAACCTCACCGCACAACAATTCCCCAACTCCCGCAAAGTCTATTTGCAAGGAGAGCGCGAAGACGTAAAAGTCGGCGTTCGTGAAATTTGCCTCGGCCAAAGTCTTGTCGGCGGCGACGAAGAAAACCCCGTTTTTGAGCCCAATGAACCCCTGCAGGTTTACGACACCGCCGGCCCATACTCCGACCCCGACTACAAACCGAACGTCCGCGACGGCCTCCCCAAGCTGCGCCAGGGCTGGATCCAAGCCCGCGGCGATACCGAAGTCCTCGACACCCGCCAGGCCGCCTACAGCCAGAAACGCATGGCAGACCAGGGTCTCGACCATATCCGTTTCGACAACCTGCCGTACCCGCGCAAAGCCAAGCCCGGTAAAAACGTCTCCCAGATGCACTACGCCCGGCAGGGCATCATCACCCCCGAGATGGAATTTATCGCCATCCGCGAAAATATGGGCCGCGCACAACTGGCCGAGCAGCTTTCGGATACTGATTATCAAAAAGCCCGCGAAGGCATCTACATTCCAGAACAGATCACGCCAGAATTCGTGCGCCGCGAAGTCGCCGAAGGCCGCGCGATTATTCCCGCAAACATCAACCACACAGAGCTGGAACCGATGATCATCGGCCGCAATTTCCTGTGTAAAGTGAACGCCAATATCGGCAACTCTGCCATTACTTCTTCCATCGAAGAAGAAGTGGAAAAACTGGTATGGTCCATCAAATGGGGCGGCGACACCGTCATGGACCTCTCTACCGGCCAGAACATCCATGAAACCCGCGAATGGATTCTGCGCAATAGCCCGGTCCCCATCGGCACCGTACCGATTTACCAGGCTCTGGAAAAAGTGAATGGCGTCGCCGAAGACCTTAACTGGGAAGTCTTCCGCGATACCCTGATAGAACAGGCCGAGCAGGGCGTTGACTACTTCACCATTCACGCCGGCGTACTGCTGCGCTATGTCCCCATGACCGCCAAACGCGTCACCGGCATCGTCTCCCGCGGTGGCTCCATCATGGCCAAATGGTGCCTCGCTCATCACAAAGAAAACTTCCTCTACACCCACTTTGAGGACATTTGTGAAATCCTTAAAGCCTACGATGTCAGCTTCTCACTGGGTGACGGCTTGCGCCCCGGCTGTATCGCCGACGCCAACGACGAAGCCCAGTTCGGCGAACTGCACACCCTCGGCGAACTCACCGAAATCGCCTGGAAGCACGACGTCCAGACCATGATCGAAGGCCCTGGCCACGTTCCCATGCACAAAATCAAAGAAAACATGGACGAGCAACTGGAGCACTGTCACGGCGCTCCCTTCTATACCCTTGGCCCACTGACTACTGATATTGCCCCGGGTTACGACCACATCACCTCCGGCATCGGCGCCGCCATGATCGGCAGCATGGGCTGTGCCATGCTCTGCTACGTAACCCCCAAAGAACATTTGGGCCTGCCCAACAAAGAAGACGTAAAAGAAGGCCTCATGGCCTACAAGATCGCCGCCCACGCCGCCGACCTCGCCAAAGGCCACCCCCGCGCCTATAAACGCGACGACGCCCTCTCCAAGGCCCGTTTCGAGTTCCGCTGGGAAGACCAATTCAACCTCGGCCTCGACCCGGAACGCGCGCGCGTCTACCACGACGAAACCCTGCCCAAAGAATCCGGCAAAGTTGCGCACTTCTGCTCCATGTGTGGCCCAAAATTCTGCTCGATGAAAATCACCCAGGACGTACGCGAGTACGCTGCGAAGCAGGAAGCAGAAAAAGGGATGGAAGAAATGTCGATCAAGTTCAAAGATCTTGGCGCCGAGATTTATCACAAGGGATAACTCCGACGAGTTAGAAAGCACAAAGTTAGAAGCGAAGGCTGCGATGCGGGTAAGCCTTTGCCAGACCTTCTGCGAGAGGGACCTCGCAGAAGAGCCCCCATGGATGGGTTCACGGCGTGTCTGGCAAAGGCTTACCCGTAGCGCTGCCGCCCCGAGTTGCCCGAGCACGAACCCCGGAATTAAAACGTGGCACAAGCCAAATTAAAGATTGGAATTGCAGGAGCTGGCCTAATGGGCCGCCTACTAGCCTGGCGTTTGTCTGAAAAAGGCCACCAAGTAACCCTGTTCGATTCCGGCGGTCTGGAAAAACCTGCGGGCGCCTGCCACACCGCCGCCGGTATGATCTCGCCACTGTCCGAACTGTTCCACTGCCCACTCCCCATCTACCAACTGGGCATGCAAAGCCTGCAACACTGGCCGGAATGGGTAAGCCAACTGGAACAAGCGACTGGTACTCGCGTCGATTACCGACAAAAGGGCAGCATCCTCATCGCCCACCCACAAGACCGCAACGAACTCCTGCAATTCCAACAGGAACTCAACGCAAAACTGGGCTCAGATAAGCACGACCAACTGCAATGGCTCGACAACAAGCACCTGCGAGACCTGGAACCCGAACTCGACCGCTTCGATCAAGGCCTTTACCTCGCCACCGAAGCCGACATAGACAACCGCAAACTACTGCCTGTATTGCTCAAAGTACTGAAGCAAAACGAAATCGAAATTCGAGAAAATACCTCGGTAGATTGCGCCCCGAAAGCAATTCACACCAAAAACGGCAGCGAAGTTTTTGACCTTGTCATTGATGCCCGCGGTCTCGGCGCTAAACAGCAGATCAGCGGCCTGCGCGGCGTCCGCGGCGAAGTCATGGTGGTAGAAACCCCGGAAGTGCAACTAAACCGCCCCGTGCGCCTGCTGCACCCCAGGTATCAACTCTACGCCGTACCCAGAGCCAACAACCAGACCATCATCGGAGCGACCGAGATCGAAAGTGAAGATAGGAGCCCTATCTCCCTGCGCTCCACCATGGAACTCTCCAGCGCACTCTATTCGATTCACCCTGCGTTCGCCGAAGCCCGGGTCATCGAAACCCGCGTCAATTGCCGTCCAGCCACCATGGACAATTTGCCGGTCGTGGAGCGCGAGCCGGGCCTGATCCGAATCAACGGGCTGTTTCGCCACGGCTACCTGCTGGCGCCCGCGCTGGTAATCCAGGCCGAAACTGAAATTTCCCAATTAACCCAAGCGACAGAACAGGTGAGCTGATGCAACTACTGGTCAACGGTGAAACCATCACCGCCAATGAAAGCGACACCGTCGCCGAAATTCTGCAGAAACTGGGGTATACCGGAGAAACCTTTGCGGTCGCCTGCAACGGCTACTTTGTGCCACGCGGCACTTATGGGGATACGCCACTCAAGGCTGGCGATAATCTCGATATCGTCGCCCCAGTGGTAGGAGGATAAACACAATGGACAAGCTGAAACTTTACGGCAAAGAATTCGATAGCCGTTTACTGGTGGGCACCGCGCTCTATCCGTCGCCGGCAATTATGCGCGAATCCGTTGCCGCCTCGGGTTCCGAAATTATCACCCTGTCCCTCCGGCGCCAGAGTCCTGAACAGCAGCAGGGCAAGATGATCTGGGACTATATCCAGGAATCCGGCTGCCAGTTATTGCCCAATACCGCCGGTTGCAAAACCCCGAAAGAAGCCATCGCGCTGGCAGAGATGAGCCGGGAAATATTCGGCACTGACTGGCTCAAGCTGGAAGTGATCGGCGACGACTACAACCTGCAGCCTGACCCGTTCGGATTGATCGAAGCGGCGCGGGAGCTGGTCAAACGCGGTTTCAAAGTATTGCCTTACACCACCGACGACCTGGTGGTGTGCCGCAAATTACTGGACGTGGGGTGCGAAGTACTCATGCCCTGGGGTTCGCCGATTGGCACCGGCCGCGGCCTGATGAATAAATACAACCTGCAGACCCTGCGCGAGCGCCTGCCAGACACCCCGCTGATTATCGATGCCGGGATCGGCGCGCCGTCGCAAGCCTGTGAAGCCATGGAAATGGGCTTTGATGCGGTATTGCTGAACACCGCCATCGCCAAGGCACAGGCCCCGGTATTGATGGCCGAGTCCTTCAAGCTCGCCATACAGTCCGGTCGCGCCGCGCGAAACTCGGGTCTGATGCTGAAACGCCAGACCGCCAGCCCCAGCACGCCCACACTGGATATGCCGTTCTGGCAGCAGACTGTGAGCGCAGGCAAAGAAGGTGAGAGTGTATGAACGATACCGAACAGCAGCGGTCGACTGTCTGGGCCATCGCCGGCAGTGATTCCGGTGGTGGTGCGGGTATTCAGGCAGATCTACTGACCATGCATGATCTGGGCGTACACGGTTGCAGCGCCATTACCGCCAATACCGCTCAGAACACCCTCGGCGTACCCGCCATCAATGCAGTATCCGATGAGGTACTGCAATCGCAGCTGGAGGCGCTGCTCGCCGATCTCAAGCCGGCGGCTATCAAGATTGGCCTTCTGGCAAACGCGGGGCAGGTTCGTCTGGTAGCGCAATTCCTGCGCGAGCTGAAGTCCAGCGGCGAGACCACCCCCGTGATCTACGATCCGGTCGCCGTCGCCACCAGCGGCGCGCAGTTGACCGAAGATAGCACCGGCGCTGCCGTATTGACCGAGCTGCTGCCACTGTGCGATCTGATCACGCCCAACAGCATCGAGCTGGAATGGTTGGCGGGGGCAGGCGCTGAGAACGCAGAAGCGATTCTCAAGGCTGCCCACAAGGTGCGGGGCGACCATGTTGCGGCACTGTTGGTGACCGGTGGCCATTTTGAAATAGAACCGGGCACCACGGCAGATCTGCTGTGCACGGGCTCCAGTGAGGCCCCAAGCAACGATTGGCTTATCGGTAAAAAAATCGACACCCGCAACGCCCACGGCACCGGCTGCACCCTGTCGTCGGCCATCGCCGCATTGCTGGCGCTCGGTTATCCACTCAAAGACGCCTGCGTGGTGGCCAATGCCTACGTGCGCCGCGGACTGCGTTTGGGTAACAGTGATCATATTGGTGCCGGCCCGGGCCCGGTGGGGCACTGCGGCTGGCCCACAGAATTGCAGGACTTTCCCGAGGTGCTGGTCGCCGGTAGCGAGCGAGCAAAATCATTCGCTATCTTCGATGAAAAAGCGGCGGCTTGTTTTGCGGCTGAATTTGCCCAACCGGATTCCCACCAGCTAGGACTGTACCCGGTTGTGGAAACCGTGGAGTGGATCGAGAAACTGGCGGAAGAGGGCGTGCGTACCCTGCAATTGCGTATCAAGCATCCGGGCAGTGATCTGAGCGCACAGATTGAGCGCGCCGTCGCCATCGGTCGCCGCTACGACCTGCGCTTGTTTATCAACGACTACTGGCAGCTCGCTATCGAGTGCGGGGCTTATGGGGTACACCTGGGGCAGGAAGACCTGCAAACTGCCGATCTTAGGGCTATCCAGCAGGCGGGGCTGAAGCTCGGCATCAGCACCCACGGTTTTTTCGAACTGCTGTATGCCCATCAACACCGGCCCAGCTACCTGGCCATCGGTGCCATCTACGCTACCAATACCAAGGATATGAGCGGCCAACTGCAAGGGCCCCGCAAGCTCGCGCGCATGGCGGCACTACTGCCCGACTATCCGCTGGTGGCCATTGGCGGTATCAATCTCGAGCGGGCACCGGCGGTGGCCGAAAGCGGCGTGGGCAGTATCGCTGTGGTGACCGCAGTAACCCAGGCCCCCGACTACCGCGTCGCTGTGGCACAATTGCGTGCAGTGATCGATCAATAGTCGTTGAATTGTTGAAACATACTGTCGAGAGAAGCCGAGCCGTGTTGAGTCGTAAACAGCTACAGCGTTACAGCCGCCAGATCATGTTGCCGCAGATTGGAGAGGCGGGGCAGGAAAAACTGGGTACTGCGCGGGTGCTGATTGTCGGCCTCGGCGGTCTCGGCAGCCCAGCGGCACTCTATCTTGCCGCGGCGGGCATCGGCGAGCTGCATCTGGTGGACGGCGACAAGGTGGAGATCTCCAATCTGCAGCGCCAGGTACTCTACAAAACCAATCACCGGGACAAGGACAAGGCCCAGGTGGCGGCGCAGCAGTTGACCGCTGCCAACCCGGAAATCCGCCTTCACTCGCACTGCCGTATGGCCGACGAAGGTTGGCTCACCAGCTTGCTATCCAATCAGCCATTCGACCTGGTGCTGGACTGCACCGACAATCTCAACATCCGCCATACCATCAATCGTGTGTGCCGGGCACAGACAGTGCCGGTGGTAATGGCCTCGGTGCGGGGCTTTTCCGGACAGCTGGTAAGCTTTGATTTTCGTGCAGAAGAAAGCCCCTGCTACGCCTGCCTGTTCCCACCGGCGGCTGAGCAAAGCGATCTGCCGGAAGCCGAAAACTGCTCCACGGTAGGTGTGATTGGCCCGGCGCTAGGGATGATTGGCAGCGCGCAGGCGCTGGAGGCGATCAAGCTGATCGTGGGCATGCCGGTAACCAGTTTGAGTAAATTGCAGCTGTTCGAGGCTGCCAGTCTGGAGTGGCGCGCACTGACCCTGCCAAAAAACAGCACTTGCCCCGTTTGCGGATAACCAGTACAACTGGACGATACGAATAAACAAGCAAACAAAAAAGAGGGCGTACCTTGTCTGCACACACGTTTCCCCGCGCGTTCGCCGCGATGGCCTTTAGCGCGCTACTTTTCGGCTGTACCGAAAAATCTTCAGAAATGGTGACGCCTGAAAAAGCGTCTCAGGAAGCCGCAGTTCAGGAAATGACTGATCAGGAAGTGGAGACACAACCGGTCACTGAAGTGGATGCCGCGCATATTTCGCCGAAGCTGCTGGAGACCTACCAGCAGACCTGCGGCAGTTGTCACGAGAAAGGGCTGGTGGGTGCGCCCATCACTGGCGATGCGGAAGCCTGGAAGCCGCGCTTGGCGAAGGGGATGGATACCATGGTCAAGCACGCCCGGGACGGCTTTAATACGATGCCGCCCGCCGGGCTTTGCTTCCACTGCTCCGATGAAGACTACGCAGCGCTGATCACCTATATGTCCACCGCCAAGTAGCCTCGCCAAGAGTGTATTGCGAACTCGCGATCAGCGAGCTGCAATTTGTACCGCGTTCAGTAACTGCGCATACTGACCGGTAATCACATTCATATTCCGCAGCATGATGTCGGTGGTGCCGGTGATCACATGGATCTGCCGGGCCTCCGACATCTGCATCTCTCCATCAAAGCCGCGGCTGGCGTAACTCAAGTGACCCTGGGTTTTCAGCAGGTTGCGGGTGATATCCGGTGTGTTCAGTGGGCTTTCCAGCAGGAAGGTCAGCATCTGTTCAAACTCCGCCAGGTCCTCATACAGTAAGCGCGTTCCGTCGCTCCCCCCCCCGAATACTGGGCCACATAATTTTTTGCAGTACGTTGGGACAGCATGCGTTGTCGCTCGGCGATATTAATGGCATCGCCCATACTGAACCCGACGGTAGTTAAGTCATCTGTCGTTGCAGGTTTGGCGGCGAAGACCTGTCCAGTGCCGAGTATGAGCAGCAGGATCAGGGGCAAAGCGTATTGCATACTCACTTTCCTGAATGAGAATTGGATGAGTAAAGGAAGCGGTGGGGAGGGGGAAAAAGTCCCGGCCTTGCGGCCGGGTAAATACTCAACGAGTGATGCAAATTAAACCCTGTGAGTGGCTTCTTCCCGTTAGAATTTGGCTGCGGCAGTGAGCCAGAGTTTGTCGGTGTCTACGCTGAAATCGTCAGCGCTGAAACTGCTGTACTTCATACTCAGATTCACACCAGACAGATTCCCCGCAACCAGAAGGCCCGCTTCACTGCCCAGTTTATCCATACCGGATACGCCGCTGTCGTCGGAGCTCAGCTGGTGGTAATTAAATGCAAACTTGACGCCCCCAACGCTGGTGCCCACAGACAGGTACACATCTTCAATACCGCCGGCGATATTACCCGTACCGCCACCGAGGAATTTGTCAGTCCAGCCCTGGAATTTGTGCAGGGTGGCCAGCGGAGTAATGAACTGTCCGTCTGCGCCGTCGGCACCCAGCAATTCATAGCCGCCGGAGATAGTGATGGCGCCCAACTTGTAGCTGCCTTCTGCCAATACGTAGTCTGCGTCGTAGTCAGCAGGGTTGTTGGCTGCGGAGGACTGTGTGGCATATTCCAGCGCGTAGGAGAGGTCGCCCTGGCCACCGGCAAAGCGCACGCCGTAGGTGTCGGTAGAGAAGGCCGCGGCGTCTTCGTTGTCGATCAGATAAGCGTAACCGCTGAGTGTACCCGCAGACAGGCCTGCGTATTTACCGTTCAGCAGGTAGGTATCGTTGGTGTGATCGCCCACCGGGCTGTCTTCACCAAAAATCCGATTGACGTTGCTGACCCGCGCCAGGAACAGGGTGGTATCGGCGAGACTGGTGTTGGTCACACTGAAGGCGTCGTAGGTCTGTTCATTCTGACGGAAGCCGACACCACCCACGAAACGTTGGTTGTCCAGCAGGATACGCTGACGTCCGTATTTAAAGGTGGTCGCGCCATTGGCGTAGGCAAGGTAGGCCTGGTTCACTTCGGTACCTTCCGGATCGCCCACGCCGCCTTCAAATTCGGTGATGTGCGTAACATCGTCCATTTCGATCAAGGTACTGAAACCTTCGTAGGCGGCTGAAGAGAAGGTCAGCCGTGTTTGCAGGCTGGTCAGATCCACATCGCTACCGTCTACATCTACAAATTCTGAGCGAGCGCGGAAGCCCAGGGTCACATCCCCCTGAGATAGCGCATCGGCGATGCTGGTGACTTCCGGGGCCTGCTGGTCGGACATTTCCTGGGCGAATACAGGCGCTGCGGCCATGGTACCAATGGTCAGTGCCAGCAGATTTTTACACAGTGAAGATTGGGAAAATTGTTTTTGGTTTTTCATATTGTTTTCCTGTTAAGGCGTTTAAAAACAAGTCAGAAGTTGTTTCCCTTGTTGAAACTTTCGGAATTCAGGCAAGGGGGGAGCCTACCGTCACCGAATCTGGTATCGGAAGGTACTGCGATGTTCGAAAATTTGGACGTTAAGTTTTCAGGCTGCGTCTTCCACCGCTTCTTTCTGCGCGTTGCGTGCCTTGGCGTTTGCCGCTGCCTGCTGAGAACTGGATTTGGGCTGTGCAGATTTTTTGATTGGCACGTCGGGTTTGCTATGGCGTTCATGCAGGAACTTAAGCACCTTGGACCGGTACTGGTTGTACAGTGGATTGTCCGCCAGTTCCAAGCGGTGCCGCGGGCGCTCAAGATCGACTTCCAGAATCTCGCCAATCGTAGCAGCAGGGCCGTTGGTCATCATCACGATACGGTCCGACAGCAATACTGCTTCGTCTACATCGTGGGTGATCATGATGACGGTGTTGTTCAGTTCCGCCTGAATCTCCATGAGTGAATCTTGCATGTGCGCGCGGGTGAGTGCATCCAGCGCACCAAACGGTTCATCCATTAGCAGTACCTTGGGCTGCATGGCCAGGGCGCGGGCGATACCCACACGCTGCTTCATACCGCCGGAGATTTCCCCCGGGCGCTTGTGCATGGCGTGGCTCATGTGCACCAGATCCAGGTTGTATTCGATCCACTGGCGCATTTCCGCTTTGGATTTACTGCTGCCAAATACCTGCTTCACTGCCAGTTCTACGTTTTCGTACGCACTCAGCCAGGGCAGTAGTGAGTGATTTTGAAAAACCACCGCCCGTTCTGGACCGGGCTCCGTTACTTCTTTGCCATTCAGAATGACGCCGCCCCGGGTAGCCTGGTACAGGCCGGCTACCACATTCAAAACGGTGGATTTTCCACAGCCGGAGTGACCGATCAGTGATACAAACTCACCTTGGGAAATTTTCAGGTCCACATCCCGCAGGGCGGTAAACGGGCCCTTGGGGGTCGGAAACTCCATATCAATATGGCTGATGTCGAGAAGTACGCTCATTGTTCTACTCTCCGTAATATGTCTGCAATTATCCGTAAAAATGTTGTCTGTCGGCCAGGGCGCCGCAGCTACTGGCTGGCAGAATCGTCCCACGACACCAGTTTTTGCAGGACCAGCATACCGCGGTCCAACAGGAAGCCGATTACGCCGATGACCAGTACCGCAGCCATAATACGGGCGAGAGAGTTGGAACTGCCGTTTTGAAACTCATCCCACACGAATTTTCCGAGACCGGGGTTTTGCGCCAGCATTTCCGCAGCGATCAGCACCATCCAGGCCACACCCAGAGACAAACGCATACCAGTAAAAATCATGGGTACGGAGGCAGGCAGTACAATTTTCTGTACATGGCGGAGGGCCGGCAGGCGCAGTACCTTACTTACATTGATCAGGTCTTTATCGATGCCGGCAACGCCGACTGCGGTATTGATCACCATCGGCCAGAGACAACACAGTGTGACGGTGATCAGCGATACCAGAAACGATTTGGCAACGATAGGATCCGGGGTAGCGTAGAGCGCCGAGACTACCATGGTTACCAGTGGCAGCCAGGCCAGTGGCGAAACCGGTTTGAATACCTGAATAATTGGGTTGATGGCGCTGTTTAGGGTTTTACTGAGGCCGATGGCGATACCAAGTGGAATGGCTATCACAACCGCCAGTAGAAAACCGCTCATGACCGTGATCAGGCTCGTAATAATCTGATCGAGAAAGGTTTCCTTGCCGGTGTAGGCGCGGACCTTCGGCTCATAGTTCGGGTCTTTCGCCACACGCTCCGCGTTGCGTTTTTCCTGACGCTCGTAAAACGCCTGTTCTTTATTCCGCGAACGTTGATGTTCGTCGTACAGGGAGTTGAACTGCTCCATTACAGCGGCCGGCCCGGGAAATTTACCCAGGGAAGTATCAATATTCTGCGCGGTGATGGACCACAGCAGCAGGAAAGCGAGAATGCCGGCCAGCGGCAGGGCGACCAGTCGAATGGCGCCACTGACAAGCGTTCCGTTAAAGACTTCGCTCAGTTGCGGCAGTTTGAAGCCTGCTAATTTTGTGGCATTCACAGTGGTGGTATTCATTCCTGTTACCTCTGCACACGGGTTGAGTATTTTGTGTGAGCTTTATTCTTTTCTGGGAAGCGCTGACTGTGAGAGCCGGTCAGCGCTTTGCTCTGTTCGCGTTAAAGCTTCTGTCCGGACTTCAGGCCAATGGCGAATTTTTCGATGTATTCATTGGGCTTTTGGCCGTTGTAGACGATGCCGTCGATAAAGTGGGTCTGGGGGTTGCGGTAGCCGTCTTCGGTAGTGAAGTCCGGGAACTGTTCAGCAGCGGCCAGTTTCTCTTCGATCAGGGATTTGGCGGCTGCGGCATAGATGTCCGGGCGGTAAACCTTGGCTGCGAGCTCCTTGTACCAAGCATCGGGCTTGTCTTCAGAGATCTGGCCCCAGCGACGCATTTGGGTGAGGTACCAGATGGCGTCGGAGTAGTAGGGATAGGTGGCGTTGTATCGGAAGAACACGTTGAAGTCCGGTACTTCGCGCTTATCACCTTTCTCGTATTCGAAAGTACCGGTCATGCTGTTGGCAATCACCTCGTAATCGGCACCTACATAATTGGATTGCGACAGGATTTTCACCGCTTCCGGGCGGTTCGCGTTGTTGTTTTCATCCAGCCACATGGCGGCACGGATCAATGCACGGGTGACACGTACGGTGGTGTTCGGGTATTTTTCGGCAAATTCTTTGGTGATTCCGAAGACTTTTTCCGGGTTGTCTTTCCAGATTTCATAATCGGTTACTACCGGCACACCGATACCCTTGAATACGGCCTGCTGATTCCAGGGTTCCCCTACGCAATAGCCATAGATGGTGCCGGCCTCGAGGGTAGCGGGCATTTGCGGCGGCGGGGTCACTGATAGCAGTGCGTCGGCGTCAATTTGCCCTGAGGTATCCCCTTTGTGCGGAGCGTAAAATCCAGGGTGAATACCGCCGGCGGCGAGCCAGTAACGCAGCTCATAGTTATGGGTGGATACAGGGAATACCATGCCCATATTGAACGGCTTGCCTTCCTCTTTGTACTTCTCGACCACTGGTTTCAGGGCATCCGCTTTGATCGGGTGTACCGGGCGACCATCATCCATTTTGGGGATGTTTGGTTTCATTTCGTCCCAGATGGCGTTGGAAACGGTAATCCCGTTGCCGTTCAGGTCCATGGAAAATGGGGTGATAATGTCGGCTTTGGTTCCAAACCCCATGGTGGCGGCAATAGGCTGGCCGGCCAGCATGTGGGCGCCATCGAGGCGTCCGTCGATCACACCGTCCAGCAGTACTTTCCAGTTGGCCTGGGCTTCAATAGTGACGTAAAGACCTTCATCTTCAAAAAAGCCTTTTTCATAGGCCACGGCGATGGGCGCCATATCAGTAAGTTTGATAAAGCCAAAGGTGAGCTCTTCTTTTTCCGGGTAGCCGAGTTCTTCCGCATTGACGGAAGCAACACCGCCGGAGACTCCCACGGCTAGCGCCAGTGAAGCGGTGATTTTTTTTAAGGGCTTTTTCCACTGCATGGTAATTGTGCTCCTGATCATTTCTAAAGGTTCAGTTTTGTATCTTCGAAAAATCGTGGCCAAAAAAAAGCGCCCACCGATAACCTATCTCCAGGGATAGGATCGGTGAGCGCCTCTGCTCAAGGGCATTCGCGGAGCGATGCCAGACTGATTGTTATCCGGGCGACAGTTTGCCCGGCAGGTCAACGGAATTGGCTAGTTGAAATTGTTCGTGGAAATCAATGGGCTCGAAGAGCGGGTTGATTTCGGTGCGGAATTTAAATTCCGCGTTTGCCAGAGGTATTGCAGGCTCTGTGCCAACTTTTCGCGGGAGATGAGGATGGACTGGATATTGATGACCAGCAGGTGATGGAAGTGCGCGTAGGATGTGGAGGCGGAAGTGGATCTCAAGCCCTTGTATTTAAACAAGAAATAATAGATTTGTGTGTGGTGCCAGGGCCCAGTTTAAGGCCTGAAAAATTGATACGGAAAGGATTGTGTTAAGGATAAATATGACGCCAACTCGTTTTTCCCTGACGAACTTCCTCGCATCCCGTCTACTTTTTCGGAGTCTAGCGGGGTGCGGCGCGCGCTGTAGTGGAAAAAATTTGGTGCATGAATAAAGTCGGTCAGTGCGCTTTCGGTGCGGCACATGGACTCGATTTGGTGCGTACGCGTTCAAAACGCGCACAATCCAAAAAAAAGGCCGGGCATATCGCCCGGCCTGCAAGCAAGTTCTGACGAAAATTGCTTCAGAAGCTGTAGTTCAGGGATGCACCAAGGAGCCACGCTTCCAGGTTGGTGGTACCGCCATCGAAGTAGGTGGGCAGTGGGTTGCTGGTAAATTCCTGAATGGGTTCATCATCACCCCACAGGTAGGCCAGACCACCATCAATGCTCATTTTGTTGTTGAACTCGTAGGTGCCGCCAAAAGTTACCCAGTTTCGGCTTGCGTCAGGGATAGACAGTGTTCTCCAGGTAACATCAAAACCGGTGGCCAGAGTCTCATCTTCATTGAGGCCATCACGCGCGGCACCGTTGTCGTAGGCGTAACCTACGCGCCAGGTGACTTCTTCACAGGGGTAGTACTCCACGCCCAGGCTATAACGCCATCCGCTTTTGAAATTCTCTTCTTTGATCAGCAGCGGGTTGTAGTCGACCGGTACGGTTCCATTCGGTGGCTGATCTGGGAAGTAGGCTTCCAGGCGTTCGAAGTCATCCCAGTCCGTCCACATGGCTCCGAAGGCTACGCCCCATTCGTTGTTGAAGCGGTGATAAATGCCAAGCTCGAAGGTGTCGGGGAGGTCCAGGGTCAGATTTGCCGGCTCATTGTGTAATGTGTTTGGCAAATTGTTAAAGTCCGGAAGGAAGTCGGAATCGACATCGGCGTCAATTTCCGGATCCAGTTCGGACTGATACGAAATGCCGATGTGGGTGCGACCATCCACACTGCGCCACAGGCCGCCGATACTCCATCCATAGTCCCAATCATCGCCTTCCGCATCCAGCAATTTGTTGTTGGACAGGTTGGGGGCGAGGGCGAAATCAGCTGGAACCTTGCTGTTCAGTGTGGCGTCGGCATACAGGAAGTTCACGGAAACACCGATGCTGAACTGGTTATTCCAGTCAAACGCCACCGATGGAGCGATATTGACGCTGAGCAGTTCTGTCTGGTCGGCAATGTGGGTTACTGGCCAGGCGCCAGCGAAATCTGTTTCCAGGCCGTAATCGGTGTTGAGCGCGAGACCAAACGACCAGCAGTCATCAAAGGGCACTGCCAGGTAGGCGTTGGGTACAAACGCGCTGCTGGCATAGTCGTCGGCTTCGTCATAAACCGAAAATTGTGCCGGCTGGCCAGTTGCCGGGTCCTGGAAGAAGTAGGTTGTTGTACCCGCCGCGTCAATTTCCGGGTTTACGTAGGTTCCGCCCACGGAGAACGCCATTTCGTTGAACAGCGCTGAGCCGGCCGGGTTGCGGGCGAGAATTGCGGCGTTGTCTCCAATGGCATTTTCCGCGGCAAACGCGCGGCCGAGGCCAGAGGTGCTGGATTCTTGAAGGGCAAAGCCCGCGGCTAGGGCACCGCTGGAAAAAGCACCGCCGCATACGGAGCAGATCGCCGTGGCTAATGCGGCTTTACGCAAATTTTTGATAGTCATGAGGTCCCACTCTATTGCTGAAAAATATGCCAGCGGGAAAATGGCCCAATACTGGCGAAGAAGCTTTTCCAGAAAGTTTTTGCTTCGAGCAAACAAATTCCCAGTAGCTTGATTCTAGCAGTGCGATTTTTACGCACGGGGAGAATGCGACGACTTTATAGTGGCCTGTAGCGGAAAAATCTACGGGTTGTCGTAAATTTTTTGGAGGATGTGAAAAATTTTTTCTAATTAATTCTTCGCGATGATTTCTTCGCCATCAATGGAGAGTTTTGTCAGGGTGATTTGGTAGCTTTTGCCATTATCTTCCTGCTGAATAAGCTTTACCAGGGCGTAATTCCACTCAGGAGCAAACCAGATATTGGTGACGCGCTCTGCATCCCCTTCACGCACGCGCTCCACCTTGACGGTTTCGATCATGCCCATTGGCGTTTTGATATTTTCGGTTCCGGCGATGCGGAATTTATATTCACGAATTTTTTTGCCGTCGGCCACTTTGTAGTGAAGCGGCGTTTTTTTGTTGGCGACATCCATGGCCAATTGCAGCTGGTAACTGATCTTGTCCTGAATATTCACGGGGGCTTTCTCGATACTGCGGGCCTTGTCGTAAATATTGACCACACGACGGGCGTTGTCTTCAAAGCTCAGTGCGGTATGGCGATCTTTGCCTAGGCCGGATTTCTGGTAGTCGTAGTGCTGGGGTACCAGTTGTTCGCCCCGTTGGGCGAAGCGCGAGTACTCTTCGATTTTGGCGAACATGGAGTGGGCGGAAAAATCCAGCCGCCAGCTGGCAGGGGTGCCGCTTAGTTTGCGCTCTGCAGTTACACCGAAGCCACTGAATTCGGCTTCGTAAGTTGCGGAGAAGGGAAGCAGAACCTTGGCGGAGCTCGATGTGGTTTCGGCAACTGGTTCAGCGTGGGCGGGTGGTGCCACTGTCATAACGAAAAGGAGAGAGAAGAGGGCGCAGCTAATTACTGATTTGGTGCGTGCGTGCTTGATCTGTATGTAGTTGGACAAGGTGCCACCTCCGGCCTGAAATTCTGATTCCATGATTCAGGCCGAAAGTGTAGTCGGCCCGTCAGTCGAGACGTTTGCCGCTGCGGGGCAGCAGTTCGCCATCCAGCTCGGCGCGATCGCCGGCCATCTTCAGCCGCCCCTGGGCAAACCAACTGGCGGCCAGTGGGTACATCTTATGTTCCAGTACCTGAACACGTTGTGAAAGTGTTGCTTCGGTGTCGTCGGCCTCAACCGGAACTGCTGCCTGTAGTACTGGTGGGCCGCCATCCAGCTCTTCTGTGACAAAGTGTACTGTTGCCCCGTGCTCGCTGTCACCGGCATCCAGCGCGCGCTGGTGGGTGTGCAGGCCCTGGTACTTGGGCAACAGAGACGGGTGAATGTTCAACATGCGGCCACTGTAGTGGCGCACGAAGTCGGGAGTGAGGATACGCATGAAGCCCGCCAGTATCACCAGATCGGGCTGGTGGGCGTCGATGCGCTTTACCATGGCCTGGTCGAAACTGTCGCGATCGGGGAAATCACGGTGGCTCAGAACGTCGGTGGGGACACCGGCGTTCTGAGCGCGTGTGAGGCCGTAGGCATCCGCTTTATTGCTGATGACGGCTTCAACGGTGTAGTCGCAGTCGCTGGTAGCGGCGGCGTCGAGAAACGCTTGCAGGTTGGTGCCGCTGCCGGAAATCAGCACAACAACACGACATTTGGGGGAAGCTGCCCCCAATGGAGATTGAGTGGACATCGTCGGCTTAGAGTCCCTGCAGCTCGACCGCTTCAGCGCTGGAATCTGTCGCTGTTTCAATACTGCCCACAATAAAGGCTTCTTCGCCGAGCGCTTTGAGTTTGGCGACAGCCTTGTCCGCTTCAGAGGCGGGCACACAGATCACCATGCCCACACCGCAGTTGAAGGTGCGGTACATCTCGCGGCCTTCGATATTACCGGCCTCTTGCAGCCAGCGGAAAACTGGCGGCAGTGCCCAGCTGTTGGTGTCGATTACCGCACGGGCGTTTTCAGGCAGTACCCGCGGCAGATTTTCCAGCAAGCCGCCACCAGTGATGTGGCTCAGGGCATTGACCTGAACTTCTTTCATCAGCGACAGCAGGCTTTTCACATAGATGCGTGTGGGTGCCATCAGGGACTCGGCGAGGGTTTTGCCGTCCAGGTCTTTCTGCAGGTCGGCACCGCTGATTTCGAGCACCTTGCGGATCAGGGAGTAGCCGTTGGAGTGGGGGCCGGAGGCGCCGAGGGCGATCAGCTTGTCGCCGGCCTGGACTTTGGAGCCGTCGATAATCTCGGACTTCTCCACCACGCCGACACAGAAGCCGGCCAGATCGTAGTCGTCACCTTCGTACATGCCTGGCATTTCGGCGGTCTCACCACCGACCAGAGCAGCGCCGGCCAGCTCGCAGCCTTTGCCGATACCAGCCACAACATCGGCCGCGATATCCACATTCAGCTTGCCGGTGGCATAGTAATCGAGGAAGAACAGTGGCTCGGCACCGGCTACCACCAGATCATTGACACACATGGCCACCAGGTCGATACCGATGGTGTCGTGGATTCCCAGATCCATCGCAAGGCGCAACTTGGTGCCGACACCATCGGTGCCAGAGACCAGAACTGGCTGTTTGTAGCCGCTCGGCAGCTCGCACAGGGCGCCAAAGCCGCCCAGGCCACCCATCACTTCCGGGCGCGCTGTGCGCTTGGCCACATGCTTGATGCGCTCAACGAGAGCGTTGCCTGCGTCGATATCGACACCGGCGTCTTTGTAGCTGAGGGAGGGGCTGGAGGAGTTCGGCTTAGAGTCGCTCATGGTTCAACCTGTAAAGGGCCTGTTTGGAAGGGCGCGTATTCTAGTGGAAAATTGCATGAATGTGCGAACTGAAGGCTGGGAGAAACAGCCGACACTGATACAATAGCCGGTAATTGACCGCCGGGGCCCGTCTTCGGCGCTTGAGCACACCATTTCCGGCGGCTTCCAAGCCCCAACTCCGGTGTGAATCGGCGCAGGGATGTGCATCTGTCTACATATATAAGAGGTAAAGGGGACTACGAGCCAATGCCATTGACCATGAACCCCCGGGTGCTGCTCTGTTTCTCGTTGTTGTTTGCGGCCCTGCTTCTGGCGCTGCCCACATCGGCGCGGGTGATGCCGGATCTGTACGAAGTGAACGAAGCGGTGCCCAGCCGCGGTACCACAGACCGCGCGGCGGCCACCAGCCGCGGCCTGGAGCGGGTATTTGTGCGGGTAACCGGCAATCAGAACGTGGGCAGCGACCCCAAGCTGGCGCCAGTACTGAAGCAGGCGCAGAAGTACGTGCAGGGCTATCGCTATGATACGCAGGACAATCAGCTCTACCTGCAACTGACCTTTGACCCCCAGGCGGTCAACGATCTGGTACACCAGTTGCAGCTGCCCCTGTGGCCCAACAACCGCCCGGGAACACTGGTGTGGATGGCCGTGGATACCCTGCAGGGGGGCCGCGATAGCCTGCGCCAGGAAGACTACCCTGAACTGTTCGGTCTGCTGGACGGACTGGCGATGGAGCGTGGCCTGCCGCTGGACTTCCCGGTAATGGATCTCAACGACCAGCGCAATATGCCTCTTGGTGCCCTCTGGGCCCAGGACGAGGGGGCGGCCCAGCGCGCCGGTGTGCGCTACCGCCCGGATGCCACCCTGATGGGGCGTCTGTTGCAGACCTCTGGTCAGCGCTGGCAAGCCAACTGGCTGCTCATACACGGTGGCCGCAGCTATGCGTTCGATGCCAGTGGCGCTTCCCTGGAAGAAGTCGCTCTGCGCGGGGTCAACGAAGCGGCCAATCAGCTCGCGGAGCGCTATGCGGTGCGCACCGACGACACCGGCGTGGCGAGCGCGGTGCTGGTGGAAATTTCCGGTATTCGCAGCTTTGCAGACTATTCCAAAGCCACCAGCTACCTGCAAGGGCTTGCACAAGTGAGCAGTTCAGACGTGCTGGCGGTGAACGGTGACCGCCTGACCCTGGCACTGACCACCAGCACCCAGCTGGAGTCCCTGCGCGATGTGCTGGCGCTGAACCGCAATCTGCAGCTGGCCAAGGACGATGGGCTGGTGGACCTGACTGGTTACCGCGCCCCCCTTGGCAGCGCCCAGAACCCGTTGCGTTACAGCTGGCAGTAATCCGTGTCTGATAGCAGTCAATCTGGTGGTGTGCCACAGCAGCTCTCGCTGGGGGTCTCCCTGCGTGACGACGCCACCTTCGCGAATTTTTTCCAGTCTCCCGACGACGGCAATCGCCAGGTAGTCGGCCTGCTGCAGGCGTTCGCCAGTGGCGACAACGCGGAGCAAGCGGTCTACCTGTGGGGCGAGCCCGGCGGCGGCGTCACACATCTGTTACAGGCGGTTTGCCAGGTGGCGGAGAATGCCGGGCGCAGCTTTCAGTATCTGCCGATGTCAGAACTGATTGAAGCCGAGCCGGAGGTGATCCTCGAAGGGTTGGAGTATCTCGACCTGGTGTGTATTGACGATCTGGAGCTGATCGAGGGGCGGCCGCACTGGCAGACAGCCCTGTTTCATCTCTACAACCGTCTGCGAGACAGTGGCCGCCAGTTGATTCTGGGAGCGCGAAAGTCGCCCAGGGGCCTTGAGCTGGATTTGGCCGATCTGCATTCCCGCTTGCAGTGGGGGCTTACCTTCCAGCTGCATCCCCTGAGCGATGCCGACAAGGTCTCTGCCCTGCGTCAGCGCAGCCGCCTGCGGGGCTTCGACCTGCCGGAAGACGTGGCCCAGTACATCCTGCACCGGGCGCCGCGTGATACTCGCGCATTGTTCGCCTGCCTGGAACAGCTGGACCGCGCGTCGCTACAGGCCCAGCGTAAGATCACCATTCCCTTTGTCAAACAGGTTCTCAACATCTGAGTCTGTTTGGCCGCAAGGCCGTGCGTCCGCCCGGCCTTGCGGTCATTTATTTCTACCAAATACTTCTACACTGTATTCGTTGACGTGAATTTATCCGCCGGCAGGCTCGCGGCCGTCGGCGTGTAGTGGAGGAGTTCTATGTCCCGAATTATCCGAAATTGTTGGTTGCGCTGTGGTTTTGCCGCGGCCCTGATGGGGTTGGCGGTGTCCGCCAGCGCTGAAACCGTGGTCAGTGTGCTGAAGCTGGACAGCAGGGGGGTGGGCTCCATGCTGGGCACGGTTACCATCTCCGAAAGCCCGTATGGCCTGGTATTTACGCCCAATCTGAAGGGGCTGCCAAACGGTGTACACGGCTTCCACCTGCACGAAAACGGCAGCTGCGAAGCAGCGGAAAAAGAGGGAAATATGGTGGCGGGGCTGGCGGCCGGTAGCCATTACGACCCAAACAAGACCGGCAAGCACGGCTTCCCCTGGGGCGATGGCCACCTGGGTGACCTGCCTCCGCTGTACGTGGATAACGATGGCAACGCGATGACCCCGGTACTCGCGCCGAGGCTCAAAGCCTCAGACCTGAAAGGCCGCGCGCTGATGGTCCACGCCCATGGCGACAACTATTCCGATCAGCCGAAACCCCTGGGCGGCGGCGGTGCGCGCATTGCCTGTGGGGTGATTCAGTAGCTGGCCTCAGCGGTGTCATTTCTCGCTTGGTGGTAATCACCGCAATCACTGCTGGTTGCACTGCCATCTGCGGGGCGGTACTGCCCGTCGAAACAGCGCGGCAGCGGCCAGCGGGGTTTGCGGATTCTGAGGCCCTGGGTTTCGGAGCAGGGCACCTCGCTGCCCGGTAGACACCAGTCGCCGGGTTCCTGCTGCGGTGCATGGTTTTTCTGGTGGCGGTATTCTGAAACCGCGTGATACACCAGCCGTCGCGCGCGGTTCAGACTGCCCAGTGGTTCCCATTCGCCCACGCCCCGCCAGGGGTTCATCGACAGGTTCTCGCAGAATGTCTGTTGGGTCTCGTCGGTAATTTCCTGTGGTGGAATATGGATGCGTGCCACTGGGATAAACGGCGATTGGGATTCCTCCCAGATCACCGTGCCGTCATCCAATGGCATGTCCGATTCGCTGGCGTCCGCCAGGCGCGGTTGCACCAGAAAATCGAAACAGGCACTGCCAGTCGTCAGTGTCTCCACCATTTTTTCCGTAAGAAAATTCTCACCCTTCTCCGAGTGCTCGGCGCTACTCGGGTAGTCGCTGCCGGCACAGGGGCGGGTGGAATACTTGATCGGGTTTTCTCCAAGCCGGTACGGCAGCATGGAAAAGTATTGCTCGCCCAGGGGCGTGTCGATAGTGGAGGAAACCGTCTGGTAGGCTCGCCACAGTTCTTTTAAGTGCAGGCGCGGTGGCCATGCACTGATAAACCAACCGCGGCGATCCAGCTTGGCCAGGTGCTGCATATTCTCGGCGTAATCGTAGATATTGCGATTAAAAAACGCCGGGGTATTGGTCATGATGAAGTCCTGGTTCGCCAAACCTGACTCGCCAAGCTCCGGTGCAATCGGTGTACCGCCGGTGTTCATCACTTTTACCGCCATGCCCCGGGCATCGCCTTTGCTATCCGGTTGCACCTGCATATCGCCATTGGAAAAGCGAATCCAGGCCTGGTAGCTGCGCCCGGGGTTGGAAAAGATCGAGTGCCGAAACTCGCCCGGGATATCGCCATTAATCTCAAATTCCGCCCGCACGCAGCCGGTGGCCTTGGCGTGGGCGTCCCGCCGATAGTGATTGCCATAGCGCGGGCTGTTGAGTTTGTGGGCCGCCGCAGAAATCTCCCAGGCTGATTGAATAGCGGAGACGATTGCCGCCTGCTCAGCCTCGGAAATATCCATGCCGAGGGTATTCAGTTTCAAAGCCTGCGATTCCGAATGCATTTTCGCAGGTTGCTCACTCGCCATCAGTGGCTGTACACAAAAAGTAATCGCACTGAGCAGTAAGAGTTTCCATTTCACTGGTCGGCCTCCTGGCTTGCCAGCTGCGGTGCACCGTGGCGGTAGGGGGGGCGGTAAGGTTGGCAGGCCTGTTCGCCGATGGCGCTCGCCGGAGGCTCGGGGTACTGGTCCCAATTTTGCGGGTCACCGCCCAAGCGTTCGGCGAAATCCGGGTTGCCCATGACCTTGAGGTATTCAATCAGTGCCAGGCGCTCGTGCTCCTTGAAGCGCCGGCCGATGCGCCCGGGTACATCGGCATCGGTAAACTGGTGGCCACTGTTGCTGTTGCCAGTTTCGCGGGTATCAAACTCGAAATTCCCCGGGCGCAAATCCGTCACGTAACCCAGTTTCTGCGGGTTGTATTCCCGGTGCCCAACGCCGAAGCGCACCGGGCGCGCCTCGCGGGGGGAAAGCAGGTCGTAAATCGTGGGGATGGCGCCATTGTGCAGGAAGGGCGGGGTGGCCCAGACACCGTGTAGCGGGCGCGCTTTGTACGCGGCTCTGTTGACGATGCGGAAGGGCACGTTCAATCCGTCGTAGTCCGCAATCCCGTTGCCATCGCTGGAAATACCGCGGTTTTTATACAGTACTGGCACCAGCTGGTTCATCAGCAATTGCAGACCGTCGCCGGCGTTGACGCGGCGATTGATCGCGTCATCCGGGTCTGCGGGGTTTGCAGCAACCAAGGGGCCTGGATCATAGGTGTGATTGACAAAGTTCTCTGCGGCGGTCGGGTCGGTGCCAATGACCTCCACATCAATCCACGGAACCGCCCAGATGGACTCCCGCCAATCTTCCCGCACCGGACGATTGTATTCGTCATAGCTGACCTGGCCGGACATATCCCACTGCCAGTTGACGTCCCGTTGCCGGGCTGGGTTTTCGCCATCACCGGCGGCCAGTGTCCATTGGTAGGGATTGGTGGGGTGTGGGCCGTGGCAGTGGGCACATTGATCGGCGAACAACTCCTTACCCGCACGGGCGCGGGCGGTGTTGATCTCGCCCAGTACGTCTTCCGGCCACTTGGGTGGACGCAGTTTGCGCAAGGTAGTTTCGATGCACTGCATGCCTTCCACATCGATGGTGGACTGACCGAATTCGCCGTCCGGCAGTAGCGCGCCGTTGTCGTCGATCAGTTTGACCGGCGCCATCACACCGAGGCTTTCGCCCACATTGCGGGCCATGGCCTGGTTGGTAAAGCCGGTGTACTGCACCCAGTCGAATCGCCAGATGTCCCACAGAAACGGGTAACTCACCGGCGCATCCGCTTCCTTGTAGTTCTCTTCGATCCCGAGGTTATAGCCAAACACCACATTGCCAATACGGCCCACCGCATCGGTGCGGCCGCGGCCCTCTGTGGTGGGGAAGTTGTCACCCCTGCCCGGGCCCTGGGCGAAGTCGAAAAAGCGCTGGCGGAACGCGGAAAAATCCTGCTTCAGTTGTGCGCGTGCCTCGCGGTCCTCGCCGGCGATCGCATCGGCAAAGCGGTTCCACTTCAACAGGTTCACCTGCATTTCGGCGGTAGTGGCACCGAGGGAGTGGATAAATTCACCGAAGTCACTGGTGGACATCCCGTGAATCGCCTGGCCGCCATCGACCCGCAACGCGGTGCCTTTGTAATGCAGCTCACCGGTATGGCACAGGGCGCAGCCAAGGTCCAGGCGCTCGGAGTTATCTTCGGGGTTGGTATGGCTACCCATACCCACGGGGTATACGGCGCCGGCGTTAGATTTGGGGCTGTAGGTGGGGTCGATGATAAAGCCCCAGCCACGCATGTTTTCGGTGCTGGCGAGCTTTTCTTTGGAGAAGGGCAGCTCCAGCGCCTGCAACCACTCGAAATGCAGCCCCTGTAGCTCGGTGCCCTGGGGTGTGTTGTAAAACAGCTGGCGGTCTTCTTCGGTCCACCCCTGATCGAGGTAGCGCACTTCGGTAATGTTTTCGCGGGTGATGTTGGGTTCGAAGAATTTGTGCGCGAGGGTGCAGCCGGTCAGTACCAGCCCTGTACCGGCGAGCAACCACAGGGGAAGCTTGAGAAGGCGAAAGTCCATTTGCGTATCGTCCCGGGAAATCGATTATTGTTCTGGGGTGAGCGAAAGCTCAAAGTGACGCCCATTGTAAATGGGCGTGGCACAAAAGAAAAAGCCGGGACAGTAGTGTCCCGGCTTTTAGTACTTGATATGCAGAATGGTGTAATTACAGGTCGAAGCCAAAGCCGATACCGCCGCCGGCATCGTTACCGCTGAAGGCACCACCGAAGCTGATGCGGCCGTTTTCACCCAGCGGACGACCGTAACCGACGGATACGGCACTCTCACCATTCAGCCAACCGGCACCCACCGCAATACGTCCACGGCACTCTTTCCAGTCGCGCCAGTTTTTACATTCCGCACCGCCGGCATTGATTGCGGATTGCTGCATTGCGATGCCCATGGCACCGATGCGATCCACACGGTCGTCCATGCGATCCAGGCGGCGATCAAAGCCATTCATTCGTCCATTCAGTTCCTGCAGGTTCTGGAAGTTGAAACCGGCAATCTCGTTGATGCGATTGTCGGTGTAGCGGTGCGCTTCCGTCACCGCATTGCGGGTACCGTTGGCTACCTGCTGATTAGTGTATGTATTGGCCTGTTGCAGTGTCTGCTGGCTCACCTGATTGGCGTGGTTGCGGGCACTTTGCAATGCACTGGCAGCACGCTGAGCGGCATTTTGATTGGCTTTCTGCAAGGTATCGGTGGTTTTCCTATCGGTATACTGCTGAGACATCAATCCTTGCTGGTCGGTTAGTTGCTTTGCTTTTTGGTTGGCTTGGTTAACCGCGCTATTGACCGAGTTGTCGGTATAGGTATTCGCCTGTTGCAGAGTATTCTTGTCGCCATCGCTAATCTTCTGCATCAGACTGTTGTTGAGAGTGTTTACCGAATTATCGGTGTACTGATTTGCCTGATTGAGGGTATCCGTCAAACCGCTGTTCAGTTGATTTACATTGACGCCGTCAGTACCGTTTTGTCCTTCGGCGAGGTTGGTGATACGGCGCTCGGAGCCCGCGCTCCCGACGGATACTGTATTGGCCGTATCCGCCACAGAGCCTGCGCCAAGTGCGACGGAATTGTTTGCGGTAGCAGATGCGCCGCTACCTAGTGTGGTGGCACCTGCTGCCTGTGCGCTAGCGCTCTGACCAATGGCAATACTGTTTTCGCCGTTGGCGCTACTACTGTTGCCAAATGCCGATGATCCCGTTCCGTTGGCATTTGCATTGGCACCAACAAGGGTCGCTCTTTCACCTTGTGCCGTCGAGTTGTGACCAACGGCCACGGAGTTGACGCCTGAGGCGAGCGATCCGCGCCCGAATGCCGCAGCATTGTTACCGGAGCCTGTAGCCCCAGCGCCCACAGCAACAGATGATTCCCCGGATGCCGTGGCCGTCTCGCCCACAGCGGTTGAGGCTGTTCCCGAGGCTTCTGAGAGCGCACCCAATGCGGTTGCGGCACTACCAGACGCAGTAGCGCCCTGACCGGTTGCCGTGGTATTGGGCGCGGTAGCGGAAGCATTGCTACCCAGCGTTGTAGCACCGTCTGCCTGAGCGCTGGCGCTCTGACCAATGGCGATACTGTTTTCACCGTTGGCACTGCTGTTGTTGCCAAATGCCGATGCCCCATCACCGTTGGCATTTGCATTGGCGCCAACAAGGGTCGCTCTATCACCTTGCGCGGTCGAACTGTTACCTACAGCAACCGAGCTTTGCCCGGAAGCTTCTGCGTCTGTGCCAAAAGCGGCGGCATTGTTGCCGGAGCCTGTTGCCCCAGAACCCACAGCTGTGGATGAATCCCCAGATGCGGTGGCCGTCTCGCCCACAGCGGTAGAGGCTGTTCCCGAGGCTTCTGAGAGCGCGCCCAATGCGGTCGCGGCACTGCCAGATGCAACAGCGGCTTGGCCGTTTGCCGTGGAATTGTCTGCGGTAGCCTGGCTGCTACCACCGAGTGCGGTTGCATTCGTGGCCGTTGCCCGGCTGTGAGCACCCAAGGCTGTTGCTTCTGTTTGTGCGGCTATTGAATCCGTGCCCACAGCAACTGAATCTTCTCCGGATGCATGAGTTTCAGTGCCAAAGGCACTGGCGTTTGCTCCAGTGGCCATTGAGCTGTTTCCCACAGCGGTGGATCCAATGGCGGAAGAGTTCGCGGCTGCACCTACCGCGGTGGAGCTCTCTCCGGCTGAATTAGCAGTGAAGCCAATAGCTACTGACGAACTGCCACCTGCATTTGAATTGGTCCCACAGGCGACGGAGTTTGACCCGCCAGCGCTGCCCCCGCCATTTTGAGATGGGTCCTGATCATCGCCACAGACAAATTGCGCCTGTGCTGAGCTGGCAGCGAGTATCTGCAGGACAGCCACGGCGAAACAGGCGGAAATGGCTTTAGCGAGTTTGTTGTGGGAACAGTGATCCGCTTTCTGCGCGGCCGCCTGTGGTCTGATATCGCCCATCGTCGAGCTCCCTGGCTTGAAAAAGAAAATGCAATGAAATCATGGTTGGTTGTTTTTCAGTCAAGCGTATGAGGGGAGTGCCGGCAATGGTTTGGCAGCAGAGTTTCTGCAATGGCGTGCAAAGGAAGGATTTAGGCTGGAATCGAGGTGCTAGTCCAGCAGAGAAGCAAACTTGTCAATTGAATGGGGATAATTGGTCCGAGCCATTTTGACAAAGCCGCCACTCATGTGAGTGGCGGCTTTGGCTTGTTTTTGGGATGGGTTACGTCAGAAATCAGTTGGCGGCTTTTTTCTGCTCAACCCACTGGTCGACCAGCTCTTCCAGCACATCCAGTGGTACCGCGCCATTGGCCAGCACCACATCGTGGAATTCACGAATGTCGAACTTGTCGCCCAGTGCCTGTTTGGCATTTTCGCGTAGCTCGACAATTTTCATCATGCCGATCTTGTACGCGGTGGCCTGGCCGGGCATCACGATGTAACGCTCGATGGCCTTAACCACATCTCCCTGGGGATTGGGGCTGTTTTTTGCCAGCCAGTCGATGGTTTCTTCGCGGGTCCATTTTTTACTGTGCATGCCGGTATCGACCACCAGGCGACAGGCGCGCCACAGCTCCATGGCCAGGCGGCCAAAGTCGGAGTAGGGGTCTTTGTAGAAACCGATTTCCTTCGGTACCAGTTCCGAGTAGAGGCCCCAGCCTTCGGTATAGGCGGTGTAGCCGCCGAACTTGCGGAAGCTGGGAACGTTCTCCAGTTCCTGCATGATGGAGAGCTGCATATGGTGGCCGGGGATACCTTCGTGGTAGGCGAGGGCCTCCATCTGGTACACGGGCATACTGCTCATTTTGTACAGGTTGGCGTAATAAATCCCGGGGCGGGAGCCGTCCGGTGCCGGGCGCTGGTAGAAGGCTTTACCGGCGGATTTCTCGCGGAAAGGCTCGACCGCTTTCACCACTAGGTCGGCTTTGGGCTTGGTGATGAACAGCTCGTCCAGTCGACCCTTCATTGTGTCGATCAGGGCGGTGGCTTCTTTCAGGTAGCGTTGTTTGCCCTCTTCGGTTTCCGGGTAGTAGAACTGTTTGTCGGTGCGCATGAATTCGAAGAATGCCTGCAGGTCACCGTCAAATTCCACCTGCTTCATGATCTCGCGCATTTCGTTGTGAATGCGATCCACTTCTTCGAGACCTTTCTGGTGGATCTCGTCTGCGGACATATCGGTGGTGGTGTAGACGTTCAGCCGGTGCTGATAAAACTTGTCGCCGTCCGGCAGCTTCCAGGCACCGTCGTCGGTGGTGGCTTTTTTCTCCAGCTCGCCGAGGTAACCAATCAGCTTTTCGTAGGCGGGTTTGACGCTGTCGAGCATCGCGGTTTTGGCTTTTTCGATCAGCGCGGATTTCTCTTCGTCGCCGATTTCCAGCTTGTCGACCTTGCCCTTAAAGTCGGCAAACAGGGTACTGTCTTTACCGTCGTCGTAGGGCGCGCCGGTAATCAGATTCTGACCGTCGCTGATCACGTAGGGGAAGACAAACTTGGGCACGATCACGCCTTTATCGGCGCGTTCTTTCAGGTTGGCAATCAGCTGGTCGAAATGCGCGGGCAGGCCGTTCAGGCGAGAGATATAGGCTTCCGCATCGGAGATGTCGGTTACCCGGTGCTGGTTGATCAGCAGGGAGGCGACACTGGTGTGGCCTGCGTACATCTGGTTGACCGGATAGGTGTGCAGGCGCCACTTGTAACCTTCGATATCCTGTTCAAGATTTCGAATGGCGAGATTCAGGGAAAGCAGGGTAGCGCCGTCGAGTTTATCCGCATCGATTTTCTTCAGGGTTTCGAGCTGGCGCTTGTTGATCTCGTGGGTTTCTTTCTGGAAACGGGGGGAGATGTCGTCCCACTTGCCGTAGTCCTCTTTCATACCCAGAAAGGTTTTGAACTCAGGGCTGCGGCTGACGTGAGTTTGGAACTGATCTTCGAATAGCGCGTTGGTCTTGGCGATGACATCCGCGTCGCCGTTGGTGGATGTCCCGTTGTCGGCAGCGGTACTGCTCTCGTCACCCTGACTTTGTACGCTCTCTGTAGCAGGCGTTTGTGCTTCGCCTGCGTCTTTCTGTTCCCGGTCGCATCCGGTCATGGCCAGGGTGCTTATGGCGGCGGCCAGCAACGTCATCTTCAGCTTCATGTTGTGCTCTCAGCGTCTGTTATTGAGGAATGTTTGCTCTGTGTAAGCGAATGGTGTTGTAACCATAACCCCGGCAAGATGCAAATTCCGTGCGAGAATACAGACTGGCGCAATAAAGCAGTTGTGTGGCGGAGAGGTATAAAAAAAGCGGGCCAGTGGCCCGCTTTCGCGTCTGCTAACGCTTACCCGATTTGATATCAGGCGAAGTTCTTGTTCACGAACTCCCAGTTGAGCAGTGCCCAGAAGGCTTCCATGTACTTCGGACGCGCATTGCGGTAGTCGATGTAGTAGGCGTGCTCCCAGACGTCGCAGGTCAGCAGCGGGGTAACACTGCTGTCGGTCAGTGGAGTTTCGGCGTTGGAGGTGTTGACGATGGCTACGGAGCCGTCGGCTTTTTTCACCAGCCAGGTCCAGCCGGAACCGAAGTTGTTCACGGCGCTTGCAGTGAACTCTTCTTTGAATTTCTCGAAGGAACCGAACGCGGTGTTGATTGCTTCGGCAACGGCGCCAGTGGCTTCGCCACCGCCATTGGGGCTCAGGCAGTTCCAGTAGAAGGTGTGGTTCCAGATCTGCGCGGCGTTATTGAACACGCCACCGGAGGAGGACTTGATCACCTCTTCCAGAGATTTTTCAGCGTCCGGAGTACCTTCCAGCAGGCCGTTCAGCTTGTCGACGTAGGTTTTGTGGTGCTTGCCGTAGTGGAATTCCAGGGTCTCTTTAGAGATGTGCGGCTGCAGCGCGTCCATAGCATAGGGAAGTTCGGGGAGAACATGTGCCATGTGATATTCCTTCCTTTGTCCGGGACCTGTACCGACCCAAGTACGGTAGCAGGTCAGTTATTGGTGGCCCGCATTCTACACCCGCTTGATGTCATTATTAAGCCACCGGGCAGGCCAAAAAGGTTCCAATTTCAACAAAACGTGGTGCTATTTGTGGATAATTTTCGCGAATGATTATCAATGACGAATCGGTCGGGATTTTCTGTTGTCCTATTCTGATAACTGGACCCGCTTACTTTTTCGTCAATTTTTGGTATAACTGCCGCAGATTTCTACCGATCGCTGGCCCACTGGGCCACATCTTCAACGCAGGACAACAACATGCAACGCAGAGAGCCCACATTCGATGGCAGCAGCGCATCCTCTATGGACCCTCAGATCCCCAATGGCCCGGCTGGTGGCCGGCAGCGCTATAGCGCGCCGCCGCCTTCCGCAGCAGCCCCGGCTGCCGAGTCAGCTTCTGGTGGTGGATCCTCCTTCCTCGCTATCGTAGCGCTATTGCTGGCGCTTGCGGGTCTTGGCGGCGCCGGCTTCCTGTACACACAATGGCAGGACACCCGGGTACAGCTACTGGATGCGGAAGCGCGCATCGTGCAGCTGGAGAAGCGCTTTGAGATGTCTGGCGAGGAGTCCGCGGCATCGGTTGAGGTGCTGGGTGCGAAGGTGAAAGAAAACGCGTCTGAGGTCCGCAAACTGTGGGGTGTGGCTTACGATACCAACCGCAAGAGCATTGCCGCTAACAAGGCCACTGCAGACGCGGCCAAGAAGGAAGTGGCAGCACTTGCCGGCAAGGTGAAAGGTTTCGAGAGCAGCCTGAAAAAAGTGGCGGCCCTTGAGAGTGAGATCACCAAGTTGAAAGAGTCCACAGTGAGCGCATCCCGCGATACCAAAGACAAGGTGGCCAGCCTGGAGCGCCAGCTATCTTCCGTGCGTGCCGACCTGACCGCCCGAGTGGGGGCCAATGAGGAAGCGGTGCAGTCCATCGACAGCTACCGCCGCACCGTGAACAAGGATCTGGTACAGCTGCGCGATGCCATTCGCAGCCTGCAGTCCAGTTCGACCACGGCCTCTGCTCCCTGATGTTTACGCCCTAAAACAGGGCAAAACGTAGGGGTGTTCCAGTGAGCGGCGACTTCGGTCGCCGCGAATCATTCTCATTCCCTGTTTTGTCGCTTTCGCGGGTCATTTCTCGTATTCCTTCTTTTCGCCTAGTCCAACACCTTCAGCCAATTCGTGTAAAATCGCCGCCTTCGAGACGAGAGACAACCGGAGCCGGCAATGACGACAATCCGCCAGGACGACCTGATCGACAGCGTGGCCGACGCGCTGCAGTTCATTTCCTACTATCACCCACAGGACTTTATCCAGGCCCTTAATCAGGCCTATGAAAAAGAGGCCAATCCCGCGGCGAAAGACGCCATGGCCCAGATCCTGATCAATTCCCGTATGTGCGCCCAGGGCCACCGCCCAATCTGTCAGGACACCGGCATTGTGACCGTGAAACTGAAAGTGGGCATGAATGTACAGTGGGATGCGGAAATGAGCGTGACCGACATGGTCAACGAAGGCGTACGCCGCGCTTACAACCATCCGGATAACGTACTGCGAGCCTCCATCCTGGCAGACCCGGACGGTGCCCGTAAAAATACCGGCGACAACACACCGGCCGTAATCCACTACGAAATCGTCCCTGGCGATACCGTAGATGTTTACGTGGCGGCCAAGGGCGGCGGCAGTGAAGCCAAGAGCAAGTTCGCCATGTTGAACCCGTCCGACTCCGTAGTGGATTGGGTACTGGATATGGTGCCTAAAATGGGTGCCGGCTGGTGTCCGCCCGGTATGCTCGGCATTGGCGTTGGCGGTACCGCGGAGAAGGCCATGCTGCTGGCCAAAGAATCTTTGTTAGACCCCATCGATATTCAGGACCTGCAGGAGCGCGGTGCTTCCAACCGTGCCGAAGAGTTGCGCCTGGAATTGTTCGACAAGGTCAACAAACTGGGCATCGGTGCCCAGGGCCTGGGTGGCCTCACCACCGTGCTGGATGTGAAGGTAAAAGACTTCCCCACCCACGCGGCCAACAAGGCCGTGGCGATTATTCCCAACTGCGCCGCCACCCGTCATACCCACTTCACCCTCGATGGCTCCGGTGCTGCACGCCAGACCCCACCGAAGCTGGAAGACTGGCCGGAAATCACCCGCGAAGCGGGCGGCAACACCCGTCGAGTCAATCTGAATGAAGTGACCGCGGAAGACGTGCAGAGCTGGCAGCCGGGCGACACTCTGTTACTGAACGGTAAGATGCTCACCGGTCGCGACGCTGCACACAAGAAAATGGTCGACATTCTGGCGAAAGGCGAGAAGCTGCCAGTGGACCTCACCGGCCGCTTTATCTACTACGTGGGACCGGTAGATCCGGTTCGCGAAGAAGTGGTTGGCCCGGCCGGCCCTACTACTGCCACCCGTATGGATAAATTCACCCGTACCATGCTGGAAGAAACCGGCTTGCAAGGCATGATCGGCAAGGCCGAGCGCGGCCCTATGGCCATCGATGCCATCCGCGATAACAAAGCCGTGTATCTGATGGCCGTAGGCGGCGCTGCTTACCTGGTAGCCCAGGCGATCAAAAACTCCAAAGTCATCGCCTTCCCGGAACTGGGGATGGAAGCCATCTACGAGTTCGATGTGGAAGATATGCCGGTGACCGTAGCGGTGGATAGTAGTGGTGAATCGGTGCACAACACCGGTCCTGTGATCTGGAAAGCCAAGATCGAAGAGGGCACCGTGTAAACGTCGCTCGCTATATTCCATGCCATAGTAAAAAGCCGGTTCCAGTTTTGGAGCCGGCTTTTTTTTGCCTGAACGGATGTGCGCTGCCATCACCCTACACAAGCGTAATGACACCCGCTAAAGGAACGTTTTAACAGTATCAATGCCAGATTCAGCAGCCTATGGCTTGTGTGCAAAGTGTGAGATAAGCTAACTTATTGAATTTAATACGGTTAGGGCTGAACAATTGAGCCATTTTAATTTATGAAACATAAGCCTCAGGCTTCTTTTGCTTAGGATCAGGCCCGCGTGGTTGTCCCTAAAGTATTGATTTTAAATGGCTTGTTTTATATCGGATATCTTACGCGCCGGTGAACACATGCCAGAACAACAAAAGCCCTAGGCGTATGAATAAAACTGTTAGGCTATTTAGAGAAATTAATGAACATCGAAGCTTGGCTAGCATTTACTGCAATTGCATCCGTAGCAACCATCGTGCCTGGACCGGCGATGCTACTGGTCGCCACGCATAGTTTGAGATTCGGGATTCTTCAATCTCTAAAAACTATCTTGGGTAACATTACAGGTCTAGCAATTCTATCGAGCATATCTGTTGCGGGCTTAAGTGCACTAATTCTATATTCTTCAAGCGCTTTTCTGGCAGTTAAAATTATAGGAGCGCTCTACCTCACATACCTTGGAATCAAAATTTGGCGAAACGGTGTCTCGCCTATTGATCTTGAAGAGTCTGGTTCAAATCAGCGTGGTCGCTTCTTGTATCTGCAAGGTATAGCTGTTTCTCTTTCAAATCCTAAAGCTATAGCGTTTACAACTGCGCTATTCCCTCAATTTATTGATCTGAGCGAGGGCGTACTTTTCCAGTTTTCTATATTATTGGGGACTTTTATGGCTTTATCATTTATCTGCTTAAGCGCATGCTCAATAATTGCACACAAAGCATCGCGTAAAGTTTCAAAGAATTTATCACTTAATTTGGGTAAAGTATTCGGTGGCAGTTTAATTGGCGCTGGCGGTTTGCTGCTAGTTTCCAAGCACCAGTAGCCTAACAAACAGCGGCAGAGCGACAGCCAACGCTACGCACCTTTTGTGTTACTCGCTGGCGCTCAAACATTAACACAAAAGGCGCTCCGCGCTGGCTGCGCCTGCGCTGGGCGTTAGGCAAGTGGCCAAAGTCATGGAGAGATATAAATACAATATTTTTGGCAGGGAAGTTCTGATTGAGAGAAGCCAAAATCGCTGGGCAACTTTCTATCAAGGTTCAGAAGGTAAGCGCCGAAATGCTGGAATATTTGTTCCACCAGAAATTACGGAAGCTGAGTTAACTCAGTATCTGTCAGATCTTTGTCATGAGTGGGCAACTGAAAGGCATCCATCAGTGGTACGCCTGGGTGAAAATAAGTAAATTGGCATTCGTAGGGCATCCTGCCTAACAATTACGGGCAGTGAAGCTACGGCCCTTCGGGCCTCCGCGGGACGGCTTACCTTATGCACGTTTTGCGCGGTCGCTTCGCTCCCATTTTTGCGCAAAACGTGCATAAGGTAATCCGCCCCTGCCGTGGGCGTTAGGCAAAGGAATCTGCCAATGAAAGAGAATGGAAATAATTTTTTAGTTTTGGGCGCTATTTTTTGTGGATTAGTTGCAGCGGTCCATATTGGTTGCGCAATTTTTGGCGGAGATTGGTATCGAGTGCTCGGAGCTGGTGAGCAATTGGCAGAAATGTCAGAGCAAGGCCATTGGTATCCTCCAGTCATAACGCTAGTTATTGCATCAATTTTTATTATTTGGTCACTTTATGCATTGTCTGGCGCGAGGAAAATATTACGGCTACCGTTCTTACGGACAGTATTGTGTATAATTTCCGCAGTTTTTATATTCAGAGCGTTAGCTTTTCTTATAATAATGCCTTTATTTCCGGGGAATAGCCTAGCTTTCTGGATTGTAAGTTCCGGTATCTGCTTCGGCATCGGAGCGCTTTACACAATAGGTTTAGTCCGTGCCTGGCCGCAACTCAGTGCCAAGAGTGCCTAACAAACAGCGGCAGAGCGACAGCCAACGCTACGCACCTTTTGTGTTACTCGCTGGCGCTCAAACATTAACACAAAATGCGCTCCGCGCTGGCTGCGCCTGCGCTGGGCGTTACAAGGCAAAATGAAGCACATACTAATTCCAATAATTGGCTTTCTTGTGGCGCCACCTGTAGGAGCTTTGGCTTGGGTACTACTGGAAGGTGGTGCTAGCGAAATTTTCTCGGGGATATCCGCGTGGGCTGTAGTTATTAGCATTATCCTTGGCGTTGTTCTGGGTGTGCCCATCTATTGGTTTCTTCGAACAAAAAAATTGATCACGTTATTCTACCTTTCTGTAGGTGGTGCGTTAATTTCAATGTTTCCTTGGGTGTTACTTAGCTTTCCTGGTAGTACTACAAGAAGCGTTGTGGGCCAAACTGTCATCATAGAAAATGGGGAATACACAATAGAGGGCATTGTCTACCAAATTAAATTCATAGCTCAATTTGGATTTTGTGGTGCAATATCCGGGGTTGTGTTCTGGCTCATCGTCAGAAGCCTTGTAACAATGCCAGGCAGTAAAGCTCCGGGCCTTCGGCCCTCCGCGGGACGTCCTACTTTGTGCACTTTGTTGCGCGGGTCGCTGCGCTCCCATAATCGCGCAACAAAGCGCACAAAGTAGGCCGCCCCTGCTGGCGGCGTTTAACCCTCAAGGAGAATCATGAAGCATCTAAGCATATTTTTAATTCTTGCATTTACTGCTTTTTGTAAATCTGCTTTCGCTTGTTCCTTTGGAGGTTCTGATCTTTTTAAACCTACCTTGGAACGCTGGGAAGAGCATCCAGGACCAGCTCAGAAAGGTGAGAAAGGAGATTACTGGGAAAAAGTTCCAGCACCGGTAGTAAAGGTTTCAAGCATCACGAGGGGTTCTGCTAAACCGGGAAGTTCGTGCGACGATGCAGGAGTTATCCTTTTAGATATTTCGTTGCCGAACGAATCGACCTATTCAATTGAGGAATTTGCTGTCTATTTCCGTGTTAAAGAGGGGCAGCTACCGGATGCTATATTTCCTGACGTTCCGCTAGTCGGTGAGTATAAAGAAGGGAAAATGACGCTGTTACTTGCGTGGCTGGATGGGCATCCATCGCGTCAAATACCTCTTGATTTAGAGGTAGAAGCATTTTTTGTTACCAACAGCCTTAACATTGGTGAGTCTACCATATTCAATATTGTGGCAAGCAAGGGTTAACAAGGTGCTGCAGCCGACGTCTTACTTTGCGCATTTTTTGCGCGGTCGCTGCGCTCCCAGTTTCGCACAAAAAATACACAAACTAAGCCGCTGCTGAGCACGGCGTTATGCGTCTGAGTTACTGCTAGATCGAGAGTAAAAATTGAAATTATGGAAATGGGAAAAAGGTAGGCAAGAGAGCGGGTACGAGAAATTTTTCGTGCTTGGGTCTAAATGGCCAATTCCTTTTGATTTCTACATTCTTCGGTTCAAAGAGGGCGCTGAAATTCCGCCCCATACGGATAAAGTTGCTGCGGGTAGTCACTACCGTTTGAATGTCGTTGTAAAGAATGCAAGATCTGGTGGAAAATTTGTGTGCAAATCACCGATCTATGAAAATTCTAGGGTTAAGTATTTTCGACCTGATCTTTCAGAGCATTCCGTTTCAAAGGTAGTCTCTGGTACGCGCTACGTACTTAGCTTTGGCTGGGTGCGTCACGCATAACAATCACGGGCAGTGATGCTCCGGCCCTTCGGGCCTCCGCGGGACGGCTTACCTTATGCACGTTTTACGCGGGTCGCTTCGCTCCCATTTTCGCGTAAATCGCGCATAAGGTAAGCCGCCCCTGCCGTGGGCGTTATGTGTTGTCTATGAATGACTTTCGAGTATGAAATTGAAGTATTTAGGATGGTTATTTCTGCTTCCTGCACTAGCTGCAGCTACCTATGAATACTTCAGCCTAAATCGGGCCATTGAGTCTGAGACAACACAATTTGTAAGTGGAAAAGTTTCAGCTCTTCGGACCTACAACGGGTATTCATCCTTTGAGGTGGAGGGCGTGAAATTTCGAATGCAGTCTTTGATTCCCTGCATTGATCAGAGAGATAAGATTCAGGATGGCCTAGAAGTGAGTATTAAGTTCAAGTCAATACTAAGGTGGCCGGGAACCCTTGAGAGCTATGGGTGCATTATAGAAATCGAGTATATTGGTGAATTAAAGAGCAAGCCGACTGGTCAGATGTCCCGAGGCACATAACAAACAGCGGCAGAGCGACAGCCAACGCTACGCACCTTTTGTGTTACTCGCTGGCGCTCAAACATTAACACAAAATGCGCTCCGCGCTGGCTGCGCCTGCGCTGGGCGTTATGCGTATGAACGAGAAATGTCGTACTTAGCAAAAGTTGAATTTCTGAAAGTAAGTGACCCAAATTGTAAGGTTAAGTACATGACCGGAATGAGGCCTGCTCTCAGTTATCAAAATAAAGAGTTGTGGGGATGTCATATACGCTTGTTGTCATGTGATGAGGCTGAACCGGGAGCATTCGTTGATGCTGAGGTGCACTTTTTAACTCCAGGTGCTCATGTGGATAAAATTGAGAATGGCCTAGAGTTCAATTTATATGCGGGCCCCTGGTACATCGCGCGAGGTAAATTCGTAGACCGGAGCTAGGCACGCATAACAATGCAATGCAGCCGACGTCTTACTTTGTGCACTTTTTGCACGGTCGCTGCGCTCCCATTTTCGTGCAAAAAGTACACAAAGTAAGCCGCGGCTGATCGCGGCGTTATAAGTTGTCGAGGAAATTTTGAATTACATAAAAAAACTGATTTTTATATTTCTTGTGTTTTTCTGTTCAGCGTTAGTAGCAGCCGATGACCAGAAAAATCTTGATGATTTTGTAAGTCGGTTTAAGTCTGCGGTGCAGTCTAAAGACCAGGAATCTCTTATGAAAATGAATTACTGGTCTGGATTATCTTCAGGGCAAAGGGAATCTATCGAAAATAGCTTTGTTGATCTTGCTCAGAAAGGAATTAAGAATTTAAATGTCCGGAAAATTGAAAATGGCTCTACTATAGAGTTTAAAAGAGGTGATTTGATTTTCGCGCCTAGTTTACCGCCAGTCGCTCAACTATTTGTAGAAGTCAACACAGACCAAGAGTTTAGAGGTGGTTATTCCTTCTACGTTGGCAGGCGAAATGGCGCAATGAAATTCTGTCATATCGTGCCAAAGAACTTATAACAAACAGCGGCAGAGCGACAGCCAACGCTACGCACCTTTTGTGTTACTCGCTGTCGCTCAAACATTAACACAAAAGGCGCTCCGCGCTGGCTGCGCCTGCGCTGGGCGTTAAGTGCTCTTTCGAGTCTGGTAGTTAATATTGAAGGTAGAATCAAAGATTGTTGAGGCTGTGGCTACTTTGCCGGCAATCGTTGTGATTGTTTTGTCTCTAAGTGCATTTTTGGAAGCTTCAGCAATTGTGTACTTGGTCATCGTCTTCCTGGTTTTCGGAATCATGGGCACTGCGTACCAAAAATTTGTTGTAATTCGCTATCTAAACGGCGGTGTAGCAGGAATCCTTCTACTTCAGTGGCTACTAGGGCAAGTCGTAGTTGGCTCTCTATTGTTTGTCTCGTTATGGTACTTTGGAGCTGGCACTTAACAAGGCCGGGCAATTCGCTCCGGGCCTTCGGCCCTCCGCGGGACAGCTTACCTTGTGCGCGTTTTGCGCGGGTCGCTGCGCTCCCATTTTCGCGCAAAACGCGCACAAGGTAAGCTGCCCCTGCCGGCGGCGTTAGGCAATGGAGTAAATTCAGTGAATAAAGGCAGCTGCCATTGTGGAAGTGTCTCGTTTCAAGTCGATAAACCGCTCGCCAAAGTTTATAAATGCTACTGCGAAACGTGTAGAAAATTGAGCGGCAGCGCATTTTCTGTTGTTACTAAAGTTCGTAAATCCGACTTCAATATAATTCGTGGGCAAGATTTACTTCATGTCTATGAATCAAAGCCTGGCAAGAATCGGTACTATTGCAAGAAGTGCTGCTCCCCAATTTTTGTAACAGTCGAAGATCAGCCAGAATATCTCAGAGTTCGCTTAGGTGTACTTGATGGGGAGCCAAAAGTGGAAATTGCAGGTCATATCTGGCTTAGTGAGAAGCCGGAGTGGCAAGAAATTAGTGACTCCCTACCAAAGTTCAGTGGGTGGAGTGCCTAACAATCAGCGGCAGAGCGACAGCCAACGCTACGCACCTTTTGTGTTACTTGCTGGCGCTCAAACATTAACACAAAAGGCGCTCCGCGCTGGCTGCGCCTGCGCTGGGCGTTATGCTCTACACGCGGAACAAGCCAATGAATGACCGATCGGATATAGTGATTGAATCAATTTCAGGGCTACTTGTTTCTCATGCATGGCGTGGTCACGGATCGGCAATTTTTATTGAAGTAGGTCAGCTAGTTAAGACTAAGAGCCAGAATAACCCGCAGGGCCAATTCTCAATAATGCTTGATTGTGGATGGAGAATTGAAGATTTAAATAAAATTCTTTGTGGTAGTAGTAATACTAGTGCAGAAATAGAAATATCTATTTCTAGTCTGGTAGGAGAAAAGGTTCTGTCTATAGAGTCGGTGGGGGCCTTGCCAGAAATTGTTATAACATTTGCATCGGGTAAAAGGGTTCTCTCATTTACATCTATTGTGGGGCAGCCAGAATGGGCTATCTGTACCCCGAATGAAGGTTGGATATCGAGTGATCACGGGGCCATTGTAAGAAATCAAGCATAACAATCAGCGGCAGAGCGACAGCCAACACTACGCGCCTTTTGTGTTACTCGCTGTCGCTCAAACATTAACACAAAAGGCGCTCCGCGTTGGCTGCGCCTGCGCAGGGCGTTATGCATCGAAATGAAGTACGTATTCGACAAAATAGAGATTGAAGTAATCCGCCATGGCGTCGTAAAGGTATATTTCCTAGGACGTAGTAAAGGTGATGAATTCTCCCTTTCATTCCAGAGGAAAAATAAATGGGGGAGATTTCTCTCTAGGTGTGAAGTCGCTCAGGATCTTCCAAACATCGTTATGAGAAGAGGTTGGCGCGGGCTAAAAATTAGCTTTGATAAGAAAGAGGGAAAATTCTATCAATTTACTCTAGTGAGCTGGCTGCGCCCGATTTTGTATAAAACTCAACCAATGCAGTACGTTAGCGTGGAGACTACTAATCAATTCATGGTGGCCGCGAGCGCTGCGCAAAATGCATAACAAACAGCGGCAGAGCGACAGCCAACGCTACGCACCTTTTGTGTTACTCGCTGGCGCTCAAACATTAACACAAAATGTGCTCCGCGCTGGCTGCGCCTGCGCTGGGCGTTAGAAGCCCGTACAACTGGATTTACTATGAGCAACATAATTTCTATAGCAGAAAGAAAAGTACAGAATGAAATGGATCGTCTGCTAGAGGAAATGGCTGGGGAACTTGAGGCAATGCTTAGGAAGCATTCGGCGGAAGGAATACTCCGTTCAGGTAACACCATCAGGCAGGCAATGAATTTGGTTGGAAAGAAATCAGAAGTTCTTCGGGACGTGGTCATTAAACACTCACAATGGGTTGTTACCGAGTCGATTTATGTGCCCATCATAATTGCGGAAGAATTAGTTTCTATAAGCGATAGTATTTTCAATATTCTTATGGATGAGTCCAGGCCAGTAATGAAAAGAGCTACTGAAGTTTCCGGTCAACCAAACTTGTTCGCTAGAGTCTATCCGGACGTTGAAGAATCAATTAATAGAAGCTCTGGTGAGGCTAGGCTAGAGATCGAAGCGATTGTCGCATCAAACCGAAGTCGAGGCGTAAAAGGTGCGGCGAAATTTGTTTTCTCTGGCCTTTCGAAGTTATGGGGCGCATAGCTTCTAACAATCGCAGGCAGTTTGCTCCGGCCCTTCGGGCCTCCGCGGGACGCCCAACGCTATGCACATTTTGTGCGGGTCGCTGCACTCCCAGTTTCGCACAAAATATGCATAGCATTGGTCGCCCCTGCTGCGGGCGTTATGCATCAGAAAGTTCACGAACATGACAGAGTCAGATTGGGAAATATTTAAAGAGATTCGAGAGAAGGCA
>NZ_CANNGQ010000006.1 GCF_947504145.1 uncultured Microbulbifer sp. | reverse complement strand
TTTTGCGCGGGTCGCTGCGCTCCTATTTTCGCGCAAAACGCGCACAAGGCAAGCTGCCCCTGCCGGCGGCGTTATGCAATCATGAAAAAAATCATAGCAACAATCACGTTTTCAATTATTTCGTCCTTCTCCTTTGGATTTCAGTGTGGGCCTGAGAGGAGCGAGGAAGAGAAATTCCGAGAAGCCGAATCTGTATTGCTGTTCCAGGTGACAGCAACAGAGTTAAAAACCACACAGTTTGATGGTCAAGAACTTAGATACAGCCAAGCCACCTATCGCATGATAGAGTCCTTTAAAGGATCGCAAGAGAAAGAAGGTAAAGTTGTTGAAGTCTTAGGGTATGGCACTGGCTTGGTTGGCTTGATCCCTGGCATCTATTATTTGGCATATGTCGGTGAGAGCAATGAGTACGCCAAATACCCTTGGCTCACTATTTGTGACGTTGAGATGTCAACTTTTAATATCGAGGGAGAAGAGTTCGAGAAGAAATTCAAGAAACTCAGGTCCCTCAAATAAATGCATAACAAACAGCAGCAGAGCGACAGCCAAAGCTACGCACCTTTTGTGTTACTCGCTGGCGCTCAAACATTAACACAAAATGTGCTCCGCGCTGGCTGCGCCTGCGCTGGGCGTTAGTGTTTTTTACAGCAGTGGCATTTTGGGTGTTGGTTTTCGGAAAGTTCCGCGCATTAAACGGTGGTGCCGGCGCGCGGTGTGGTAAAAATTAGCAGCGTGAAATCGAGGCCGCACTATTTGGCATCGGCAATCCGGCTTTTGAATATTTTCCGGCATCTCTATTTGTGCCGTGCCGCTTACAGATAATCGTCGGCTTCGCCCACGGTGGGAAACTGAAGATCTCTGCCAGTAGTGGCGGCACCGCACAGAGGTTTTTCCAAGTACGGAAAGGCCTATTCGCGTTCGTTCTTTGCGGTGGTAACATCAAGCCAAGAAGTGCTAAAGCGAGTTATCAGTGCCCCGAAACACTAACAAGCTGCGGCAGAGCGACAGCCAACACTACGCGCCTTTTGTGTTACTCGCTGTCGCTCAAACATCAACACAAAAGGCGCTCCGCGTTGGCTGCGCCTGCGCAGGGCGTTAAGTGTTCATGAAAATCGAAGAAATATCTAAAGTAGAGATAATAGAAAACGGTGAGTTGTATGTCATTCTGAAGAGTGGTGGTCAGCCGACGTATCAGTATATATATCGTGAAGCTGCCGAGGTGTACTGGGATGAAAGCCAAAAGGGCTTTAAATCTCCACCGCCAAGAAAATGGAGGCATTCTGAGTGGTACCAGCATATTGTAAGCGTTGCGGCTTCAGGCTTGGGTATTTCTCTGAGGCTCACAAAAAATACAGTCTGGAGTAACGTTCCAGAAAGAACAAAAACAGATATCCATGCCACGACCAACACTTAACAAACGCAGGCAGTTTGCTCCGGCCCTTCGGGCCTCCGCGGGACGCCCAACGCTATGCACATTTTGTGCGGGTCGCTGCGCTCCCAGTTTCGCACAAAACGTGCACAGCATTGGCCGCCCCTGCTGCGGGCGTTAAGTGTCATAAGGATTAAAAAATGGCGTTAAATTTCTATGATCAGTCTGGATCTCCAATAGCCTATTCCGAAGATGGAATCCACATTTACCTCTTTACTGGTCAGCCCGCGGCATATTTATCGGGTAATACTGTATATGCGTTTAGTGGTGCTCATATTGGTTGGTTTGAAGATGGCTGGATTAGAGATACTCGTGGCGGATGCGCATTTTTCTCAGAGAGCGCAAAGGGTGGCCCGGTAAAACCAGTGAAGCACGTTAAGCCGGTAAAGGGGGTAAAACACGTAAAGCCTGTTAAAGGAGTGAGGGCGGTTAAAAGTGTAAAAGCCGTAAAATCACTGTCTTGGTCTCCTCTCTCTGGGGTCCAGTTCTTTCATAGCTAAAAAACACTTAACAATCGCAGGCAGTTTGCTCCGGCCCTTCGGCCCTTCGGCCCTTCGGCCCTTCGGCCCTTCGGCCCTTCGGCCCTTCGGGCCTCCGCGGGACGCCCAACGCTACGCACATTTTGGGCGGGTCGCTTCGCTCCCAGTTTCGCACAAAATGTGCATAGCATTGGTCGCCCCTGCTGCGGGCGTTATGTTCTGAGGCCCTAGGATCGGAGGTAAACGTCATGGAATCAAAAAAAGCAGCGTCTATTTTTGTGGCTGTTTATATACTATTTTCGCTAATATCGTTTTCAATTGGTCCATGGGTGAGTAGTTTTATTGACGTTCCAATCACATGGATAGGAATTTTTCTTGGGCCTACCAGCTTTTTATTGAATGTAGAAAGTTACCTATTTAAAGAGATATATTTAATTTCCACATTATGTTTCTTAGCGGCTATTGGATTGATAATCTACATCCCTAGAAATAGGCTTCTGAAGTGCATCGTGGGAGTTTCCTGGTTAGCTTGCGGCTATATAGGAGTCGGATTCTTTCTTGGGCTCCAGCAAATTTAGGCTGCGGCACAAGTGAATGAACATAACAATCAGCGGCAGAGCGACAGCCAACGCTACGCCTTTTGCGTTACTCGCTGGCGCTCAAACATTAACACAAAATGCGCTCCGCGCCGGCTGCGCCTGCGCTGGGCGTTATGTGTCATTGAGTTTATGAGCATCGAGATAGATAAAATCAGAAAATTGGAGCACAGAAAGCAACTGCTCTTACTTCCAGTCGCGATTGTATTTACGTGTGTTTGGGTAGCGCTTTATGTGTTTCATGTAAGAACCGACATCCATGTGTCCGGAAATCACCTTTGGGGTATTTCAAAATACATTTGGCTGAATACCGCCATAGTTTTCTGTGGCCTGGCTATTTGCAGCATATTTTCCTTATTCTCTAGATTACTATTATGGTCTCGTTTAAAAGGCATACCGAATTTTCGCGTGAAAAAAGGAGTCGCTGTAGCTCAATTGGCGAAGTGCATGTTAGTTGCAGTTGTCTCTTCCGTTACCTTCATGATTTTGCAGCAGCTTATCTTTGATAATGTGCAATGGATCAATCGCCAACTGTTAGTCGATTCTGGAGCAGTGGAATTGGTCTCTTTTTATATGTGGCTTATGGGTACATTTCTTATCCTGGGGGCGTATGGTGGCTACTTGGTTTTATCAATTAAGGCACCGTTCCAGTTCGTAAAAAATAATGAGATTCACATTGACTTCAGCGCCAATGACGGTGGTACCACATAACAAACAGCGGCAGAGCGACAGCCAACGCTACGCATCTTTTGTGTTACTCGCTGGCGCTCAAACATTAACACAAAAGATGCTCCGCGCTGGCTGCGCCTGCGCTGGGCGTTATGCATCTAGTACCGGTTATTTATCGTTACTCTACTAGTTGAAGGAACATTTTTAATGAAAACATTTTTGGTTCTTTTCGGGGTTTTTTTGTCAATGTCGGTTTCTGCGAGTAACCAATCTTTCTTCGAGGTGGGCGTCGGAAGCCAGTTTGGAGGATTGTTGGGCGCTAAATACGCTGTAGCTGCTGGTGAAAACAGATACTTTCTTGGTGCAGGCGTGTCGGATTTCCGGGGGACATCGGGTAGGGAGTATGGGGTTTCCCTTGGCTGGGAGAGAGCCTTAAGTCGGAAGCATTCTTTAGGAGCATTTGTTCTTACTAAAAACTACGATGTATATACTCCTACTACTTTTTCTCAGGAAGCAGGACTTCAGCCTGGTACATTGGAGTCTGTTGTTAGTAATTACATTGCCGGTTCGTACACATTCTATTTCAATGGCAGCGATAGCCAAAGCGTAGTAGCTGGTGCGAGTATCGGTAAGAAATACATTCATTCAGACTTTAATACTGGGTTAAAGTCTGAGATGACTTTTGGTTTTCAGTTGGGCTATCAGTTCTAAACTACATAATAATGCGAGGTATTTCGTTCCAGCCCTCTACCGGACAGCTTACAGTGTGCACTTTATGCATGGTTGCTGCGCTCCCATTTTCGCGCACAAGGTGCACAAGGTGCGTCCGTCCCTGAGCACGACGTTATGTGATAACAATATGAAACAAAGACAGTTAGTAGTTTTGTCGGTAGTTGCGTTACCGCTTATTCTGGTTTTTTTTATGTGTAAAGAGTGCCGAAAGCTGGGGAATGCTTGCCGATAATGAAAATGTTCGAGCTTCATACATGCTATGGGCATCAGACGTTCGTGCTGGAAAGTACACAGATGCTGAGATATCAGAAAAGTTTTTAACTCTGGCAAAAGCAGAGGAAGAGTTGATGAAAGGATCTTCTCTTGTGAGGTCAAGTTACATCTTTTGGGGTATTGTGTTTTCCGCCATTGCAGTATTACAGTGGATTCTCCTCCGCCGAGCGCTGAATACACATAACGATCACAGGCAGTAAAGCTCCTCCCCTTCGGGCCTCCGCGGGACGGCGTACCTTGTACACCCCTTCATTTAGCTGACTTTGAGGTGTTTAGATCTGATGAAAAGATATTCTATGTTCAAAGTTTTGTGCCCCCAGTTTGCTCCACTCGCGCTTTTATTCCTCGTTTCTCCGGTGTTGTCTCAAGACAGAGGTTTGCCGGAAGGTGAGGGTAGGGAGCTTGTGGAAACCCAGTGCTCGGCTTGCCACCCTGTTAGCCGGATTACTCAAAGCCTCGGATATAGCCGCGATGACTGGCTTGCGTTATCCGCGACGATGGTTGATATCTCCGCTGAACCGAAGCGCCGCGATATCATTGCTGACTATTTGGCGACCTATTTTCCGCCAAACGATCGCAGAGCGCCGACCATTGTGGATGGTGACGTCCAGGTCTCTTTCCGGGAGTGGGTCGTTCCAACATTGGGGCAGCGTGCACGTGACCCTGTGGAGGCACCTGATGGTAGCGTTTGGTGGGCGGGTCAGTGGGGGAACCTTATAGGTCGGATCAATCCCCTAACCGGCGAAATGCGCGAGTTTCCACTGCCTACCGGGGCTATGCCGCACTCCGTGACGCCGGATATCGATGGCAACGTGTGGTACACGGGAAATAAGAACGCCACAATTGGCAGGCTGAACCCGGCTAATGGTGACATTCAAGTTTACGACATGCCCGATGCCTCGGCGCGAGATCCTCATACAGCGGTTTTTGATACTGGTGGGACCCTCTGGTTTACGCTTCAGCATGCAAATCAAATTGGCCGGCTCGACCCGGGTACCGGCAAGATCAGTCTGGTAGAGATGCCGCGATCCGGCGCGCGACCATACGGCATTAAGATTGATGCTGCGGGCAATCCCTGGGTCGCCTGTAATGGGGGCAATTGCCTGGTTCGCGTTGACCCCAAAACGATGAATCTCACGGAAATCAAGCTGCCTAATGTACAGACCCGTGTTCGGCGACTTGATATTGCAGATGACGGCATGATTTGGTATGTCAACTCCGGGCGTGGTCGATTGGGTCGCTTTGATCCACTCAGTGGAGAGATCCGCGAATGGCCTTCACCGAGTGGAGCCGGCTCTCACCCGTACGCGATCGCGGTGGTGGATGGAGCCGTCTGGTACAACGAGTCAGGTATGCGGCCCGATACCCTGGTGCGTTTTGACCCTGAGACAGAGACGTTCCAGAGCTGGCCTATTCCGTCGGGTGATTTCTATGCGGGTATTGTGCGTCATATGCGTCCGACCGATGAGGGCAACCTGCTTATTCATCAGAGTGCCACCAATCGTATCATTGAGGTAACCATTGGGGACTGATTGCTCATACGCTGTTGTAGTGGTTCCATTCGTAACCGGGCTTTTCCAAGCAGGGATGTCACTGGGGATATCAAGGCGTATTACTCCGCGTGCGTAACCTGTACGTTTTACGCTTCGATATCCGCCAGCATCAGTTCCCGTATTACCGGCACGGGCGCATTACCATAGCTCAGAAACTTTTCGTGAAATTCTTTTAGGTCAAAATCATCCCCCTGAATCTCCTTGATTTCATCTCGCAGCGCCATGATGTCCATATAACCGGCAAAGTAGCTGGTAAGTTGAACCTGACTGAGGGTGGCTCGACGCCATTTTCCCTGGGCTTCGGACTGTTGCTGGAACCCCTGTTTCATCATTAAATCCATGGCCTGCTGTTCGGTCATGCCTTTAACCTGAATGGAGTAATCCAGAATGGTGTTGATCACGGTGCGAAGGTTCCACTTGTAATACATCATCCAGAGTTCTGGGGAGAAGTCGCCGTAGCCGGCTTCCAGCATCATCCGCTCGGTATATACCGCCCAGCCTTCAATCATCGCGCCATTGCCGAGGATATTCTTGATCAGGCTCGGCGATTTATTCGCGTATACAAGTTGAGTGTAATGTCCCGGTATGGCTTCGTGGATATTCAGAATCTGCATCAGATAGGCGTTGTATTCTCGCAGAAAGCTCTCTGCGCGATCGTCAGGAAGATCTTCAATCGGCATGACGTTGTAATAGGTGTTGGCATCTTTGTCGTAGGGCCCTGGTGCGTTGATTGATGCTACGGCGAATCCGCGCATATAGGCTGGGGTAGTGCGCACCACCAGCGGTTTTTCAGCATCCAGTGACAGCAGATTCTTTTCTTCAACAAATGCCACCAGCTCGGGAATCTGTGCCTCTACTGATGCTTTGAAGTTCTCTTTGGTGGCATGATTTTCGGAAAGCTTTTCCAGTACCAGAGAAATTTTTTCGAGAATGTCATTGGGTTTCGATTCATTTTTGAAATGTTTTGGCCAGAGCTTGTTCGCCAGGTCATCCATTTCCAGGTGTAATTTGTCTTTCTCACGCATCGCTCGTTGATAGAGCTGTTTTCCTGTCATGCCAATCTGGATGTCGTACGCGAATTTCTCTTCATAGAGTTTGTCGCCGATGCGGAAGTCGCGAAAATCATCAACTTTTTCCCGGCTGGCATGGAGAGTCTGCAGGTGAACAACATACCCTTCAATGGCTTCACGCGTGGCGGCAAGGCGGCTTTTGAAGAGTTCTTTTTCTTTATCGGAAAGGCCGCTGGCTTCCAGTTTTTTTTCCGTCTCTTCGCCAAACACCGACTGTGATCCTTCATTTTGTTGTATGGCGAGGATGAGCTGTGGCGATGCGGGCTTCGAAAGGGACTGTTCCGCCGCAGCGTAGTAGGCTGGCACCATTTGCATGCGATTGCTGAAACTGCGCAACCGGTCGTCCAGCGGTGCGTAGTCTGTATTCAGAATCAGAGCGAACCCGTGAGAAACGTTGTAGTTAGCGGGGTTCCACTCATGTGGCTTGAATTCAGTGAGGTTCCAGACCGTCTCGTCGAGAAAATTGTGAATCAGGGCCAGATCGGTACGTGCATTTTCGCTCAGAGCTTCGGGCTTGAAGCGCGAAAACTGGTTTCGGTATTCGCGGGCAAAGCCGAGAACTTTCTGGCGATAATTTTTGTCCGGTATTTCAAGTTGTTCCGCAACCTGATAGTAGCCATTGGTGAGTGCCCAGGTGGGAAACAGCCGCCACATGCGCTCGACCATCTGGTTGCTGAGCGTCTGGAACTCTTTTTCTGTCGTAGCGTTTTTCTTACCTGAGGGTCTCTTGTTAGTGTCCACTTCGCTTGCCGAGGGTGTATTGGCGCCGCTATTATCGCCAGTGGCTGGTGGTGTCGGCTGTGCGCTTTTTTCCCCACAACCATGAAGGGCAGTGGCCAGGATGGCGGCGGTAATCAGGTGTTTCATGGGTATCTCGAATTTTTGGCGGAATCTGCTCAAAAACTAGCACAGTCGACTTATAGTTATCGGTTGTTACGGCATTTATTTTGTGTGATCCAGGTCGCCTTGTTTCACATTGAGGCGGGGGCTAAAGTGGCAAAACCTGAATTTGTGGCCGAGTGCCGCGTTTCGATCCGATCAAATTTGTATTGTTATGAAAGGAGTCTGGTATGACAGAACTGGCAGCACAGGCGTGTGAGGCCTGCAGGGCCGATGCGCCACTGGTCTCGGATGAAGAACTGGCGGAGCTGATACGAGAGATCCCGGACTGGACGCCGGAGACCCGGGATGGCGTGATGCAGCTGGAGCGAGTGTTCAAGTTTCGCAACTTCAAGCAGGCACTGGCATTTACCAACCGGGTGGGTGAGATTGCCGAAGAAGTGGGCCACCATCCCGCGTTGCTTACCGAGTGGGGCAAGGTGACGGTGACCTGGTGGAGCCACGAAGCTGGCGGCCTGCACAAAAATGATTTCATCATGGCGGCCCGGACCGACAAACAGCTGGATCAGGACTGAGCCCCGGCGAACTCGCCAGCGGCGAGGTTCTTTCGGCGTGCGACCGTGTGAGCCCGGTAGGCTAGCCTGCCGGGTGCCGATGGAGTCTGCCCGATTCGTTCGATGTATAACGAGTAACAAAGAAGGACCACAATGCTGAAGATGAAAGCCACCTGCGAGCGCTGCAGTGCCAAGCTCGGCCTTTCCGATCGGGCCTTTATCTGTTCCTACGAATGTACTTTCTGCCCTGTGTGTACGGAAGCACTGAAACAGGAGTGCCCCAACTGCCAGGGAAACCTGGTTCTTCGTCCGGGTCGCCGCACGTCACCCACCGAAGTGGCCAAGTCCGGTTTTAAAGCCAAGCTGGAAACTATTCTCCCCTGAGGCCGGCCGCTCTAAACACTCTATTGATGCGTTGCCAGTGAACGTCTAATCACGCGCGCTTCTGTGCCCACAGTAAAAACTCTCTGTTGCCATCACCGCCAGTGATCGGGCTTTCCATATACTTCTGGATGTTGAGATCCAGTTTGTCACATAGTGCGTACATCTTTTCCTGAACGCCCTGGTAGAGCGCCGGGTCGCGTACCAGTCCACCCTTGCCGATGCCCTCGGGACCCACTTCAAACTGGGGTTTGACCAGACTCAGTAGGTGGCTGCCGGTTTTCATCAGTGGGGGCAACTGGGGCAGGATCAGGGTCTGGGAAATAAACGAAACGTCCATTACTACGGCGTCGAAGCCCTGGTCGGCAAATGGGGCTATCTGTGCAGCAGTGAGGTAGCGGGCGTTGACACCCTCGAACAGGTGCATTTGTGGGTTTTCCCGCAGAGGCTTGGCCAGCTGCCCGTGGCCGACATCTACGCCGACGACCTGTGCGGCACCACGTTGTAGCAGGCAATCGCTGAATCCGCCGGTGGAGCAGCCCACGTCCAGAGCGTGCCAGCCGGTAGGATCGAGTCCGGTATCGTCCAGTACCCCAGCGAGCTTCAGGCCCGCGCGGGAAACGTACTGGTCTTCTGGCAAGGCTTCCACCTGGATTCGGGAGTCTTCACTCAGGGATTGGCTGGCCTTGCTGGCCGAGTGCCAGTGGTGACCGTCGGAAACCCGTACACGCCCGGCATCGATCAATTTGCGGGCATGGGTTCTCGAGCTGGCGAGCTGTTGCTGGACCATCAACAGGTCGAGACGGATCATGGATGCTACTCACTATAGTAATGGGGGCGACTGGGTTGGAGGTGTGCTCGGGTGCCATGCTAACCTCTGCTCCCTGCACAGAGAAGACTCTGATAAAGCCACATTTTCATTTCGGAACGGAATAACAGGAGTTGGCGTTAGATGGCGAAAAACATGCTGAGCAAGTTCAGAGTGCGTAAGGGGAAGGTTTTCGAGGCCCCGCTGGAACACGCATTTGGCCGCCTTGTCACGCCATTTGAAGAGTTCATTCATCGCCAGAGCAGCAGTGGCGTGTTGCTGATGGCCTGCGCCGTCATCGCGTTGGTCATTGCAAATTCTCCCTGGCAGGAATGGTACAAGCACCTTCTGCACCTCCCTGTGGGTTACAGCTTTGGCGATTGGTCGCTCTCCATGAGCTTCCATCACTGGATCAACGATGGCCTGATGGCCATCTTCTTCCTGCTGGTCGGGTTGGAGTTGAAGCGGGAGTTTCTCGTTGGTGAACTCTCTGAAGTGAAACATGCGGTGCTGCCAGTGATGGCGGCTATTGGCGGCATGGTGGTGCCGGCGCTGATCTTTTACGCCATGAATGGTGGCACGCCGGCTGAGCGCGGCTGGGGTATTCCCATGGCCACAGACATTGCTTTCGCCGTGGGGTGTATTGCCATACTCGGCAACCGGGTGCCGCGGGCGGTGGTGACCTTTCTGGTTGCGCTGGCCATTGTGGACGACCTCGGTGCCATCCTGGTGATTGCCATCTGGTACACGGAAGACGTCAATACCACAGCCCTGATGGCCGCCTGTGCGCTGGTGGCGGTGCTCTGGCTGCTCAAGTTTGCCGGCGTGCGCCGTTCTGCCGGGTATATTTTTGTGGGTATCCTGCTGTGGTATGCCCTCTATATTACCGGTGTACACGCCACACTCGCGGGCGTGATCACTGCCATGGCGATCCCCGCCAAGCCCAAGTACGACCCGGTGGCATTCAGTACCTTCGTAAAAGATATCATCCGCAGCTTTGACCGCTGCTTTCGTCCTGGCGACAAAATTATTGCCAACGATGCATTGCGTGCACGAGTGACGGCGCTGGATAAAGGCATTCACCTGGTGCAGTCGCCTCTGCAGCGAATGGAAACCCGCCTGCACATCCCAGTGGCCTTTGTCGTGGTCCCCATTTTTGCACTGGCGAATGCGGGTATTCCCATCGACAGTTTCACCAGTTATACAGCGGTGTTCAATCCGCTGACGTTAGGGGTGATCTGCGGTCTGGTGTTCGGCAAGCTGATCGGGATTGTTGGCGCTACCTGGATTGGCTGGAAGCTGGGATGGGGAGAGCTGCCCAAGTCTTCCACCTTCCATCACATCATCGGTGTCGCCCTGCTGGGCGGAATCGGTTTTACCATGTCGATCTTTATTTCCGAGCTGGCATTTGCCGGCGATGAAAAGATGCTGATTCAGGCGAAGGCCGGCGTTTTGCTGGCATCCATCATTGCCGGTGTTGCGGGCTTCCTGGTGTTGCGTCGTGCACCGATCGAGGAATCTACCCAGGGCGACCAGGCTCCGCATCTGGATTCACCCACCACCGACGTGAAACCCGGACAGAGTAAAGTGCAGGATAGCGAAAGCGAAAAGGGCGCGGGTGAAGATGCTGTCGAGGACAAGGATGGGCACCGCAAGCTGCCCTGAGGTTGGCACCTGTTAGGGCAGGGCAAGCCAGCCAATGGCCGCCAGGGCACTCCAGGCAACCAGTGCGCAGCCTAGCTGCCAGTTGCGTGGGGTCTTACTGAGGATGCCGGAGCCGTAGACAACACCAACGCACAACCCCAGCAGTAAAAGGCTGGTCTGCCCGGTGCTGGGGGGCGTTCCATTTTTGTACAGCAGCAGTGGCCAGAAGGTGATGACAAGGCTCACCAGAAGCGCGACGACAAAGGTGGTGATTCGCAGTATTTTCATTTGCGCTGCACTGCTGCTCACTTCTCTACCGTCAGTCTTCAAATTCGGCTTCATGTCGGTCCATATCCTCGGTGACCTCCAGCCACAGCGCATTGACCACGGCGAAGGAACAGGCGAGCAGTACGCCGAGTATCCATGCGAAATACCACATCGGGTTTTCTCCTGACAGAATTCAATAACTGCTGTGTGAGTTGTCTTCGATGTATTCCCGCGTTACCCGCCCGAACATTTTGCGGTAACACCAGAAGGTATACATCAGAATGATGGGTACAAAGATGACGGCGGCGGCGAACATCAGTCCCAGGGTCAGCTGGCTGGATGTGGCGTCCCACATGGTGAGGCTGATATCCGGGTTGCGGGAAGAGGGCATGACGAACGGAAAAAGTGCTACTCCGGCGGTCAGTATCACGCAGGTGACAGAAAGCGCACTGGTGAGAAAGACCAGCACATTTTCCATGCGCGACAACAGCCAGGTAGCCGCGGCCATCATTAGCCCGAGCAGGGGGATGCTCCACAGCAGAGGGTGAGCAAAATAGTTCGCCTGCCAGCCGCTGTTGCCATAGGCCACGGTTTTCATCAGCGGGTTGATGCGGTCTCCCACGGGCTTCATTTCAACAATGTGCATACCGTCGATACCGACCAGCAGCCAGATCCCCGCCAGTAAAAACAGTCCGATAACAGCGAGTGCCGACAGCTCGGTCGCCCGCTGTGCCCGGGTGTGCAGCAGGCCGCGGGTTTTCAGTTGTAGCCAGGCGCCACCGTGCATGGCGAGCATGGCCACAGAAAGCAGGCCGCTGATCAATGCAAAGGGGTGCAAGAGCGCCCAGAAGGAGCCGTGATAGCTGGGGCGGAGCAGGTCGTCCAGTTCGAAAGGCAGCCCCAGCAGAAGGTTGCCAAAGGCGATGCCAAAAATTAGCGGCGGTATTACGCCGCCGATGGTCAGCCCCCAGTCCCACATATCGCGCCAGCGCGGGTCGTCAATTTTGGCGCGGTAATCGAAGCCTGCCGGCCGGAAAAAAAGGGCCAACAAGGTGATCAGCAGAGCAACGTAGAGCCCCGAAAAGGCTGCGGCGTAGACCATGGGCCAGGCGGCAAAAATGGCACCGCCGGCGGTAACAAACCACACCTGATTGCCTTCCCAGTGAGGGCCAACCGAGTTGATCATGATCCGCCGGTCCATGTCGGTTTTGCCGATAACTCGCAGCAGCATGCCCACGCCCATATCAAAACCGTCGGTGACGGCGAAGCCAATCAGCAGTACGCCGATCAGTGCCCACCAGGCCAATTTCAGCGTTTCGTAATCCATTGTGCGCCTCCGTTCGGGTTCAGGTCTGGGCCCGCGGCGTTTCCGGGTTCAGTTCAAAGTGGTATTTGCCGGTGCCCAGGCTCGACGGGCCGAGTCGGGTAAACCGCAGCATCAGATACACCTCAATAACGGCCAGTGCGGTATAGAAGGCGATGATTGCGGTAAGGCTGCCGATGACCTCGCCGCGGGTTATCGAGGATGCTGACATATAGGTGGGAAGTACTTCCGCAATGGACCAGGGCTGGCGTCCGGATTCCGCAACAATCCATCCGCACTCGGCGGCAATCCACGGCAACGGCAGGGCCCACAGGCAGGTATACAGGACCGCCCGGTTGCCGGCACTGCGATGGCGTGTGGATTGAATAAATGCCGCGATAAATACAAACAGCATGATGAAGCCCGAGGCCACCATAATACGGAAGCACCAGAACAGGGGGGCAACTCTGGGAATGGAGCGCTCTGCGGCCATCCTGATCTGCTCATCCGTCGCGTCGGTTACTTTTTCGGTGTAGCGCTTGAGTAGCAGGCCGTAGCCCAGATCGGCCTGCAAATCGGCAAAAGCGTTTTTGGTTTCCTGGCTGGTGTCACCGCCGCGCAATTGCTCCAGCAGGGCGAAGGCCTGCATGCCGCGGCGTATTCGCTGTTCGTTTTCCGGAATAATCCGGTCGAACCCCATGACTTCTTCGTCGAGGGAGCGGGTGGCGATAATCCCGAGTGCCCAGGGGATTTTTACTTCCCAGTGATTTTTCTTTTCTTCCTGATCTGGAATCGCGAACAGGGTGAAGGAGGCTGGTGGTTTTTGTGTCTCCCACTCGGCCTCCACCGCAGCGAGCTTGACCTTTTGCACATCCCCCACGGTGTAGCCGCTTTCGTCGCCGAGCACGATGACCGACAGGATAGACGCCAGGCCGAAGCTGGCAGCGATGGCGAATGATCGGCGCGCAAACGGAATGTCCCGCCGTTTCAACAAGTAATAGGAGGATACGCTGAGTACAAACATGGCGCCGGTGACGTAGCCCGCGGCCACGGTGTGCACAAATTTTACCTGGGCAACCGGGTTGAACAGCACGTCGCCAAAACTTGTCAGCTCCATGCGCATGGACTCGAAATTGAATTCAGCGCCCACCGGGTGCTGCATCCAGCCGTTGGCAATGAGGATCCACAGGGCGGACATATTCGAGCCGATGGCCACCATCCAGGTGACGACGAGATGCTGGACTTTACCCATCCGGTCCCAGCCAAAAAAGAACAGCCCGATAAAGGTGGACTCCAGAAAGAAGGCCATCAACCCCTCGATCGCCAGGGGAACCCCGAAAATATCACCTACATAGTGGGAGTAGTAACTCCAGTTGGTGCCGAACTGGAATTCCAGCGTCAGCCCTGTCGTCACACCAAGCGCAAAGTTGATACCAAACAGCTTGCCCCAGAATTTGGTCATGTCCTTATAGATGGCTTTACCCGTCAGGACATAGCAGGACTCCATGATCGCCAGCAGAAAAGACAGCCCCAGAGTCAGCGGGACAAATAAAAAGTGATACAGCGCCGTGAGGCCAAACTGCAGGCGAGACAGGTCGACGACGACTTCATCGATCACTTAACGCTCCTTGTTCTCGGCGTGTGGTTCCGCAGGGGAAGCCGCCGGCTTCGGTTTGTCAGAGAAAAAGCGCTCGGGAGCGGGCACCGTAGTTTCCGGGTCCGGGCTGAAGTAATGAATCTTGATCAGGGTGATCAAGATGAGCTTGATGATCAGAACCGCGCCGAGCTCGACCAGCAGGCGACGATCGGAAAACGACATGGTGTTCCCATTTTATTAGTCACGCATTAAGCCACCGCGCGGCGTAATTTTAGCAACGATGTGAGAACGTGCCGGGAACCAGCGACGCTTTGGCGCCGGGTCTCTTGTGGTGGCGCCGTTCACGATGTAATGCGGGTTGCGCCCCTTGCTTCGCAGGAGGGAGGAGGCGCGATAAAGTCGTATAAATAAATGTCGCGCAGGAGCAAATGAGCTCGCTATACTCGCGCCAAGTCGCCGGTTTCCGGCAGGGAGAAGCGGACAAAATGCAACAGACTGAACAGTTTATTGACCTTCTGAAACTACTGGTGCGCAGCCCCAGTGTCGTGGGTGCCGAGCACTCGTTTTTTCGGGTGCTGCAGCGGGAGCTGGAAGAGCGGGGCGCACATGTCACCTGGTATGAAGGCCTGCTGGTCGCCCAGGGGCAGCGCCCCAACAGCGCCAAACTCTCCGCGCATATCGATCGCCACGGCTTGATCTGCACCGGCCCCAACGAGTTTCAGTACGCCGCCTTTGTGTCAGGGCGGCGTTCGGACCTGCTGGGTAACTCCGTATCGGAAAAGCTGATGACCAAAATCGTCGACCGGTTCCAGGGGGTTCAGGTAACCGCCTATGAACCCTGGTCTGGCTCCTATTTTGGCTCTGGAACCATCCGCCGGGCTTATGTGTGTGGTTACCGCAACAACCTCATTTTTGAGGTGGCGGGGCTGGAGCATGTGGTGGCGGGGACGCCGGTGGCCTTCACTGATCGCCTGGAGATCAACGACGGGATACTGAGTGCACAATTGGATAATGTGCTGACAGCCGCACACCTGGTGCATCTGTACAGTCTGGGCTTTCAGGGCACGGCGTTTTTTACCGCACAGGAAGAATCGGGCAGTAGCTGGCGCTATCTGCTGGAGTGGTTCCGGCGGTTTAACGGCGGCACCGACAAACTCATTGTGGTGGACACCAGTCCCTATCCGGACCGTGCCAGCGCCGATGCCCAACAGGTGGTCCTGCGCCGGCGGGATGCCAACGCGGAATTTCATCCCGAGACCACCGCGCGCCTGGCGCAGCTGTGCGATGCACAGGGCATTACCTACAGCTATAAAGACGCGTATATCGAATCGCAAAACCAGAAAGCCGTCGTCGAGGGACAGGAACCTCAGTCCCTGGGCAGCACCGAGCTGGGACGAATCGTCGATGCGTCATCGGGGTTCGTGCAGGGCACTACGCTGCAGATCCCAACCACCGGGTACCACACGATGGAGGAATCCGCTTCAGTGGCCGCCAACAGTGCCTTCAGTGATCTGCTGGTTGCTGTCGCTGCGGATCACTGACGACCACTAAAACAGACGGCTAGAACTCGTCGGCAATCTGGTAGAGGTTGCAACGGTTGTTGCAATAAGGGCGGTCTGAACGCAGGGCGCCAGTGTCCGGGTTTACGGTCAACTGGCGCTTTTTCTGGCCGTGGTAGGCCACCACACTCCAGTAGCCATTGCGGAATTGCATACTGGAAAAGGAGTGGAAGCCCAGCCGCTGCAGGCGCAGGCGAACGGCGCCGGCACTGAGGGCAATCTCGGAAGGTGTTCCGCCGTCCAGGTCCGGCCCATAGAGGTGCGGAGGAATCGGGCTCTGTACATTGCCGGAGAAGTTGAAATCGTTGGCGGTAAACGGCCCAGGCTGTTGTGCCTGGGCGGCGGGTGCCAACGCCAGCACCAGCAAGGATGCAATCAGAGCGGTGGTCACGTTTTTGCGTGTGCCCGGTCGTGTCCCGGGTCCTGGGTTGGATCTCGATGTGGTGCGCACGGCAAACTGCATGGTATTCCCCAAATTGCCTTTATCAGGTGATTGATAAGGTGGGGCGGCGCCGTCTCCAAGGAGAATCAAGCCTGCAAAACCAGAGATCAGGCTGGGCAGCGGGCAATGGTTGGCCCAAAGAGGGGGTTGCGGTGAGTGGAGTCCTCTGTGCGATGTCTCCTGCGCCACGGAATCGCCGGTCACTCTCCAGCTGCTAGAATGGCGCGCTATTTATCATTTTGCTTGAGAAATGGCGCCCACAATGACTCTGCATTCTATTTTTCGTCGCTTCGGCGCAGTCCTGCTCGGTTTCGCTGGTAGCACCGGCGCGCTTGCCGCGGACCCCCTTAATGTCACCGGCGACAAGTTCCGCCAGCTGGAAGAGCTCCTGCCCACCCCGAATATCTACCGCGCGGCTTCCGGCGCGCCGGGGCACGCCTACTGGCAGCAGCAGGCAGATTACGACATCAAGGTCTCTCTGGACGATGACAAGCAGCGCATCACTGCGTCGGAAACCATCACCTACAAGAACAATTCCCCTGACACCCTGCGTTACCTTTGGCTGCAACTGGACCAGAACCGCTTCAAACCCAATTCTTCGGGGAACCTGGCAGCGCCAGTGGACGTGCAGTCGATTGCCCCGGATACCATTCCGTTCCGCAGTTTCCGCCGCGAAGTGGTTTCCGCGGAGTTTGACGGCGGCTATCAGATCACCAAGGTGGCTGATGCCCGCGGCCGCGATCTGCGCCATACCATCGTCGACACCAATATGCGCATCGATCTGCCGCAGCCGCTGAAATCCGGCGACAGTGTCAGCTTTCGTGTGGACTGGGAGTACAACATCATCGAGCAGAAGGCGCTCGGTGGCCGCTCTGGCTACGAGTACTTCGAGCGCGACGGCAACTATCTGTACGAAATCGCTCAGTGGTTCCCGCGTATGGCCGCATACAACGACGTGAGTGGCTGGCAGAACAAGCAGTTCCTGGGGCGCGGTGAGTTCGCGTTGGAGTTCGGCGACTATCGTGTGGCCATCGAAGTCCCCGCAGACCATATCGTTGCCTCTACTGGTGTGCTGCAGAACGCGGATGAGGTGCTCAGCCGGGAGCAGCGCGCGCGGCTGAAAAAGGCGGAGACCGCGAAAAAGCCGGTGATGATCGTCACCAAAGACGAAGCGCTGGAGAACGAGAAAGACCGCGCGAGTGGCCGCAAAACCTGGGTGTTTGAAGCGGAAAATGTGCGCGACTTTGCCTGGGCTTCCTCGCGCAAGTTCCTGTGGGATGCGCAGGGCTACAAGAAAGGCGGCACCGATACCATGGCGATGTCGTTCTATCCGGAGGAGGGCACGCCGCTCTGGGATAAGTATTCTACCGAAGCGATCATCCACACGATGGATGTGTATAACCGCTACAGCTTCGATTACCCGTACCCCACGTCCATTTCTGTCAATGGCCCGGTGGGCGGTATGGAATACCCGATGATTACCTTCAACGGCCCGCGCCCGGAGATCGATGAAGAGGATCGCGAGAAGCGCACCTATTCCCGCCGCACCAAGTACGGTCTGATTTCGGTGATCATTCACGAGGTGGGCCACAATTATTATCCGATGATCGTAAACTCCGACGAGCGCCAGTGGACCTGGATGGATGAAGGCCTGAACACTTACGTCCAGTTTCTGGCGGAGCAGGAGTGGGAGGAGAAGTATCCTTCCCGTCGCGGCGATGCGCGCAAGATCGTGGAGTATATGAAGAGCGAGAATCAGGTTCCGATCATGACCAATTCGGAGTCTATTCTCCAGTTCGGGAACAACGCGTATGGTAAGCCGGCGACGGCGCTGAATATTTTGCGTGAGTCCATTCTTGGCCGCGATCTGTTTGATTTTGCGTTCCGCGAGTATGCCCAGCGTTGGAAATTCAAGCGTCCGATGCCGGCGGATTTCTTCCGCACAATGGAAGATGCTTCTGGTATGGATCTCGACTGGTTCTGGCGCGGTTGGTTCTACACCACCGATCACGTGGATATCAGCCTGGATCAGGTGAAGCATTACACGGTGGGCACCAAAGATCCCGATGTCGAAGGTCCGTGGAAGCGTGAAAACTTTGAGCGGGAGCCGGATTCTGTAACTGAGCAGAAGAACCGCGCGAAGAAGATCACGCGTATTGTGGATGGTAAGCCGGAGCTTGCGGATTTCTACAATGAGCACGATGAATTCGATGTTTCCAACGCGGACCGCAATAGCTATCAGGGTATGCTGGAGGGCTTGGAGGACTGGGAGCGCGACCTGCTGAACGTCGAGAGCAACGTGTATGTGCTCGATTTCAGCAACATTGGTGGTCTGGTGATGCCGTTGTTCCTGCGGCTGGATTATGTGGATGGTTCCAGTGAGGAGCTGCGTATTCCGGCGGAGATCTGGGCGCGAAATGCACAGAATACGTCGAAGATGCTGGTGCGTGGTAAAGACAAAACTCTGAAGTCGGTAACGCTGGACCCGCATTGGGAAACGGCAGACACCAACGTTGAGAACAACTACTTCCCCCGTCGTATCATCAAGTCTCGCCTGGAGTTGTTTAAGGACGAGCAGTCCCGCAATTTGATGAAGGATTGGGATGAGGCGCTGAAAGAGGAATAACTTCTCCCTGTTCTTTTTCAGCGTCGTGCCGCTGTCGCCCGTTTTTGTAGTTTGGGTGGCGGCGGTGCTACCGGGTACTCGCTTCGCCCGGACATCTGTGGTTGTTGGCGGCTACTCCCTACACTTCCTTTGAGCTTGCGCTCTACCTCGGCAGGAATCTTTGAATGCTTAAATTTTCATCCAAATTACTTGCGGTTCTTTCTTTGTTGCTTTGCCTGGCCGCCTCCCAGGCCCACGCCCACCGCTACCACTTCGGCCTGACTGAACTCTCGGTAAATGAACGCACCCAGTCCCTGGAGATCGCCCACCGCTTTTTCGTGGCCGATGTAGAGCGGGCGCTGTCGTTGAGTGCGGATAAGGAGATGCAGGATGCGCAGAAGCAGATGGAGGCGTACGTAAATCAGCACTTTCAGTTGCTGTCAGCGTCGGGTGAACGGGTTAAGCCAACGTGGGTGGGAATGGAGTCGGACGTACACGATGTGTGGATCTACCAGGAAATTCCGCTGACGGAGGTGGAGGGTAAGTCTTTCAAGGTGCGTCAGTCGATGCTGATGGAAATCGAGCGGGATCAGGTGAATACGCTGAATCTTACCCGCGATGGCAATACAGAATCATTTACCCTGAAGCCCGGTGCCAGTGTGGTGAAGATCGCGCTTTAACCGCAGCCGCAGTTGCGGCGGTGTTTGTCGGTTTTCCCGATGCCCGGATTGAAGGTGTTGGTGGGGTCGAGGGATTTGTAGAATTGTTTCAGGTCGGTGTCGGCCTGATACAGGTGGCCTACGTTGTGTTCGGCGGGGTAGCGGGCGCGGCGTTGGTCGAGTAGTTTCAGCAGGCCCGCTTTGACCTGTTTGAGGTCGGCGTCTTTTTTCAGGATGTAGTCCTGATGGAAGACGTTGCACAGGAAATGTCCGTAGTACAGCCGGTGTTCCAGCTGGCTTTCAAGCTCTTCCGGTAAGTCTTCCTGCCAGTCTCTGTCGTTGCGGCGCAGGGCGATATCCAGTGGTAAAAGCTCCCCTACCTCTTTGTTGTGTACTGTCTGGTAGCGCATGGCAGCACCGGCGGAGACGAAGCGGTGGAGCATGGCTTTTGTGGCTTCTTCTGGTGTGCAGGGGAAAAAGTCGCCGGTGTTTTCTTCCCGTGCAAAAAATTCTTTCAGCCACTTTTGAGTGGGCGCGATATTTGTGTTCGCCACTTTGAGGATCAGGTGGTGCTCGAAGGTTTTTCGGTAGTCCCGCATGCGTTGGGGGAGGTGCTCGGGCAGCAGGTGGCTTAGCCTCTGTAACACTCGGTCGGTGAGAAAGCTCGGCAGAAAGCCGCGCTTTTCCAGCCAGGCATCCATGCGGCCTTTGATGGCGAAGAAGCGCGGCATGTTTCGGGTGCCGAGTTTTTCGATGATGTAAAAGTTGTCCTTTCCATATCGGGCGGCCAGGTCGAACATGTCCCGGTGCAGGTATTCGCCGAGTATCGGCAACTCAGGGAGTTCGCTGAGCAGTCCGCGGCGCAGGCCTGCGAACACGGCGGGGTCGTTGCTGCCGATGTAGAACGTCTGGGTGTGCTCGGGTATGGGGAAGGTGTCCAGGCGCACAGCAAACACGGCGACCTTGCCGGCGCAGCCGCTGGCTTCAAACAAGCGGCGGGCGTCGGCGTTGAAGCGGGCGGGCGAGTCGGCATCGATGTCGCGGAGGCGCTGGGTATATTCCCGGTCCGAGGCCATGCGCGGCCTGTCGTCCTGCGCGGAGTAGGGCAGGTCTTTTACTTGGGCAAAGGCGCCGTGTTCGAGGTTGGTGAGGATCTGTTCCGGGGTTTCTCCAAGATCGATCCCCAGGTGATTGATCAGTTCCAGCGTTCCGTTTTCGTTTACCCGGGCGAATACGGCGAGTTCGGTATAGGCCGGGCCGCGCTGACACAGGGCGCCGCCGGAGTTGTTGGCGATACCGCCAACAATAGAAGCGCCGATACAGGAGGAGCCGATCTCGGAGTGAGGGGAGCGTTTAAGTGGGGTAAGCAGTTTTTCCAGGCTGTGCAGTGTGGCGCCGGGCAGGGCGACGACCTGCTTGCCCTGCTGTTCGCCATCTCCGAGCAGGTGGATTTCACGCATGTTCAGGGTGTTGATGATGACGATCGGGCGGTCGTAATCCGTGCCGCTGGGCGTGGAGCCTTCTGTCAGTCCGGTATTGGCGGCCTGCAGGATAATGATGGCGCCGGCATCAACGCAGGTGTTGAGTATCCGCCACAGTTCCACAAGGTGGTGGGGGAAGACCACCGCAAGGGCTGGCCCCTCGCCGGAGCGAAAGCCCGTGCGGTAGTGTTCATTGCGCTCCGGGTCCGCAAGGACATTGTCAGTGCCAAGCAACTGCTGCAGTTGTTGCAGCAGTGTTTGCGCGTTGGGTTCAGGCATGTTTGCGGTCCGTATTTGGCGCAATTTCAGGGTGTGGCTAATCTCTATCCTCTTGTACTTTCACGATTTCTCCGCTGTTCGGGTCGACTTCAAGATCCCATCGCTTGCCTTCTCGGTAGGCTTCGACTTCCCAGCGACCGTCGTCCAGAGAGATTTCTACCACGGGTACATAACCCTGTTGCTCCAGTTTGGTGACGATGGCAGACAGCGCCATGGCACCGGGCGGTGGCATCTCATCTTTTGCGCTGGCCTGGGTCGCGGCGACGGCAGCGATACCTCCGAGGGTCACGGCGAGGAGTGAATTCTTTACGTTCTTCATGTGTTCCTCCTTAGAGATGGATATAGGTCAGTCGCTGTTACCGAGACGTTGCTGGATCATGAAACACCACTCATCACTGCCACCATCCGGCCCGTGTGCGCCGTCACCGCCGGTCAGTTTATCCATAGCGATGAACCAATCGTCACTACCGACTGAGGGCAGGCCTGTAGGGTACTGTTCGGTAATGGCCTCACTGTACTCTTCTGTCACTTTGCCGTTGACCCATTCAAACCATGTGGCGTTGCAGATCAGTTGGCCTTCGCTATTGGGGCTTTCCGCATTGTCACTGTCCGCCGCGGCTGAATCACTGCCGGTTTCACCAGTGGAAGATTTGTCAGCGTAATCCGGGGCGCTGGTGTCATCCGGGCGATCGGTTTCAGTGATGGTGGTCTCTTCGATGACTTCGGTTTCCGTCTGCTGCGCCGGGTCTGCAGTGTGGTCGGGATCGTGGGTTTCCGATTTACGGCTGCAGCCGGTGAGGACGATGGAGGTCAGTAGGCTCGCGAGCAACAGGTAACGAATCATATAGGCTCCTGATGGTGATTAATGGAGAATGATTGAGCGTTGGCGCCGATTTAATCGGGCTGCTGACGTTAAGCATAGGAGGATATTTGTGACTTGCACGTTGCTCCCATCACTCCGGCCTCTGGTGAATCGCTCCATTTCAGGGGCGCCAGCCGGTCATTCATCGCCCAAAACGAAAAAATCCCGGAAATTCCGGGATTTTTTCAGCGATATACCATGGGTTTTCTAGAGCGCGGGGGTAGATCCTGCGGCCTCGCTCACCGGCGCATCTGCCAGTGCCTCGCCGTCGTCATTGGCGGCGGCTGCGGCAAGGCGCTGCTCTTCGATACGGCTGCTCCAGGTGAGCAGAGCCTGGTAGTGGCGGATATTCTGTACGTAGGTCACCGGCTCCCAGCCGCGGGCATAGCCGTGTTTCAGGTGCTTATAGTACTGGCGCTTGGCCAGTAGTGGCAGGTGATCCCGCACATCGGGCCAGCGATCCGGATTGCCGCCCATCTGCTGGGTCAGCACGCGGGCATCTTCCAGGTGACCGTAACCGATGTTGTAGGCGGCCAGGGCCATCCAGGTACGGTCCGGCTCGCGGATGCGCTCCGGGATCTTGTCTCTTACCTGGACGATATAGCGGGCACCACCGTCGATGCTCTGAATGGGGTCGAGGCGGTTGACGCCCAGTTCGCGGGCGGTGGCACGGGTCAGCATCATCAGTCCACGCACACCGGTGGGGGACTTGGCGCGGGGGTTCCAGTGAGATTCCTGATAGCTTAGCGCGGCCAGAAGCTCCCAGTTCAGCTCGTATTTGTCGGCTGCTTTCTGCAGCTCGTCGCGCCACTTTGGCAGCCGCTCACGGGTGAGCTGGGCGAAGGTCTGTGCACCGCCCACATTCATTTTACTGACATGGCCAAAGTGCAATTCCCGCAACTCGGCGACCAGCCCACCGGTATTTGCCCGCAGCATAAAGTTGCGCGCGGCGCGGTAGAGGGTGTCGTCGTCGTTTTCGGGGAAAGCCCAGGAAACCGGCTGGAACTGGGTCAGGTTGAAGGCGATGTGGGTATTCGGATACAGGCCGCGGTGTACCGCGTAGGCGTTGGAGTCGACGATGGCATAGTGGTATTTGCCCTCATTGACCATTTCCACCAGCTCCATGGCGTCGACGTCGGAAATCTCTTCCCAGCTGAGGTCTTCATAGCGGTGGGAGAGTTTGCGCAGTTGTTCGCTGTGGGCACTGCCGGCGATGACGGCAATGTTCTTGCCGGCCAGATCGGCCACGCTGCGCGGGCGCGCTTCACCCAGGCGGTAGATGACCTGCTGGCGAATCTCGAAGTAGGAGGGGGCAAAGCGCACCTGTTCGCGGCGCTCGGGAGTAACGGTTAGGCCCGCTGCAGCCAGGTGGGCAGGGGATTCCGGGTTTTCCAGCTCATGGAACAGGTGGCCGAGATCATGCACATCGCGGATTTCGAGTTTGACACCCAGTTCCTTGGCAAATGCGCGCAGCATGCCGTATTCGAAGCCGGTGTAGTTACCATTGGCGTCTTCGTAATAGGTGGTGGGGCCATTCTGGGACAGCACAACCAGTTTGCCAGAGGCCTTGACCTGCTCGAGCAGGCTCGGTGCCTTGCTGGCCACCAAAAGCGAAGCACAACAGGCCAGCGCAGCCCCCTTCAACAGGCGGCGGCTGTATCGCAACAGTCGGCTTTTCATGATCATAGGTTGTTCCCTCGAGTCCGTTCTCAGCTTTATTGTGGGCGCTCGCAGTGTGAAATTTCCGGGCATCAGCCCGCCCCAAAGCGCCATTTCCTGCGGGCGGCGGCTCCGTTGCCGCCCGCACGCAAAGCCTGCTGTCTGTTATTTGAGCAGGCTTGGGTCAAAAGCGCCGCAATTTTACCTCAAACTCCTGCGTGCTGACCAATCGGCGTGAAAGCGGGGTTTCACTTTGTGACCAGTCGGCTTGTCTTGACCTGATAAGTGTAGTAGTTCGCGCCTCTTCGGGTGGGTGATGCGCCAACCTCAGGAAGCCTGAGGCGCCAGAGATTGAGTTCTCGCCGCAATTTACAGTGGTTACTTCTGCACGCGTCATCTTTACTGCAAGAACTCCTTTTAGATACCACTTAGATAACACCCGACAGTGTTGGTGGGGCGGCGCATCGGGTACAATGCGCGCGCTCCGATTCCCGGTGTACCTGCGCGGCTCCTTCTTTTACCCCTGAAACTTCCGCCCGCAGGCGCTCAAATCCAGACAAGAGGCTTAATCCCGCGATGCTAGTTCTGCGTGGTGCTCCCGCACTGTCGAAATTTCGCCATCAAAAACTCCTTAACCAACTCCGCGCCCTGCAGCCCGCGATTGCAGACATCTACGCCGAGTTTGTGCACTTTGCCGACAGCGAATCGCTGGGCAAAAAGGACCAGGGGCTGCTGGAGCGCCTGCTGCAGTACGGCCCAACCGAAGAGAAGCACCAGCCGGAAGGCGAGCTGATGTTGGTGGTCCCGCGCCCTGGCACGATTTCGCCCTGGTCCTCCAAGGCCACCGATATCGCCCACAATGCAGGCCTGACTCAGGTGCATCGCCTTGAGCGGGGTGTTGCCTACTACATTACCGGGGTCAAATTAACCGAAGCTGAACGCACGGAATTTGCCGCATTGCTGCACGACCGCATGGTGGAGAGCGTGTACTCCCAGCTGGAGCAGGCCGAAGCGCTGTTTGAAGTAGAGTCCGCGCGGGAAATGGCCACCGTCGACGTGCTGAACGACGGTCGCGACGCCCTGGTGGCTGCCAACTCGGGCCTCGGCCTGGCACTGGCCGATGACGAGATCGATTACCTGCTGACCAGTTTTGAAGAGCTGGAGCGCAACCCCACGGATGTGGAGCTGATGATGTTCGCCCAGGCGAACTCGGAGCACTGCCGTCACAAGATCTTCAATGCCAGCTGGACCATCGACGGCGAAGAGATGCCGCACTCCCTGTTCGGCATGATCAAGAATACCTATCGACTGGGCGGCGAAGGCGTCCTGTCGGCTTACGCGGATAACGCGGCGGTAGTGGCAGGCCACGAAGCGGGTCGCTTCTACCCGGATCCGGTCACCAAAGAATATGGCTTCAGCCAGGAAGCTATCCACCTGCTGATGAAGGTGGAAACACACAACCACCCGACTGCGATTGCGCCGTTTGCCGGAGCCGGCACTGGTGCCGGTGGCGAAATCCGCGACGAAGGCGCGGTGGGGCGGGGATCCAAACCCAAGGTGGGCCTGACCGGCTTTACCGTGTCCAACCTGCAGTTGCCGGGTGCCCTGCAGCCGTGGGAAGTGAACTACGGCAAGCCCGAGCGCATTGTGACCGCGCTGGACATCATGATCGAAGGACCCATCGGCGGTGCCGCCTTCAACAATGAATTCGGCCGTCCGAACATCTGCGGTTACTTCCGTACCTTTGAAGAAGATTTCAACGGCGAGCGCCGTGGCTATCATAAGCCGATCATGTTGGCCGGTGGCTACGGCAATATCCGTGAAGAACACGTGGACAAGCCGGAGTTCAAGCCCGGCGCAAAACTGATCGTGCTCGGCGGCCCGGCAATGCTGATCGGCCTTGGTGGCGGCGCCGCTTCCAGTATGGCCAGTGGTTCCAGCTCCGAAGATCTGGACTTCGCCTCCGTGCAGCGCCAGAACCCGGAAATCGAGCGTCGCTGCCAGGAAGTGATTGACCAGTGTTGGCAGCAGGGCGACAAGAACCCCATCGCCTTTATTCACGATGTGGGCGCCGGTGGGCTGTCCAATGCCTTCCCTGAGTTGGTCAAAGATGGTGGCACCGGCGGCAAGTTCGAGTTGCGCAACGTGCCCTCCGACGAGCCGGGCATGAGCCCGCTGGAAATATGGTGTAACGAATCCCAGGAGCGCTATGTGCTGGCGGTAATGCCGGACGATCTGGAGCGCTTTGAGAAAATCTGCGAGCGCGAGCGCGCGCCCTTCGCGGTTGTTGGTGAAGCTACCGATGAGAAGCACCTGACCCTGAACGACACCCAGTTCGACGCCAAGCCGGTCGACCTGCCGATGTCAGTGCTGTTCGGCAAGCCGCCGAAGATGCACCGTGTGGCAGACAAAGTGGAAGCCGAGACCAAGGCATTCGACACCAGCGAGATCGACCTGAACGACGCCGCTGAGCGCGTACTGCGCCTGCCCACCGTGGCGAGCAAGAGTTTCCTGATCACCATTGGCGACCGCACTGTCACCGGGCAGGTCTCCCGCGATCAGATGGTTGGTCCCTGGCAGGTGCCGGTTGCCGACTGCGCTGTAACCACCGTGTCGTACGACAGCACCAAGGGTGAGGCCATGTCCATGGGCGAGCGCACCCCGGTCGCCCTTCTGGACGCGCCCGCGTCCGGCCGTCTGGCTGTGGGCGAAGCCATCACCAACATCGCCTCTGCGCCGATCAAGAAGCTGTCCGATATCAAGCTCTCCGCCAACTGGATGTGTGCTGCCGGCCACCCGGGTGAGGAAGAAAAGCTCTACCGCACCGTGGAAGCGGTGGGTATGGAGCTGTGCCCTGACCTCGGTATCACCATTCCCGTGGGCAAGGACTCCATGTCCATGCGCACCGCCTGGAACGACGGCGGCATTGACAAGGCGGTGACTGCGCCACTGTCACTGGTGATCTCTGCCTTCAGCCCGGTCACCGACGTGCGCAAAGTGGTGACCCCGCAGCTGCGCAAAATGCGCAAAGGCGAGAGCGAACTGATTCTGGTTGACCTGGGCGCCGGTAAAAACCGCTTGGGTGGCTCCTGCCTGGCGCAGGTGTACAGCCAGTTGGGTGACACTCCGGCAGACCTGGACGACGCCAAGCGACTCAAAGGCTTCTTCGAAGTCATGCAGGAGCTTCTGGAAGAAGAGAAAGTCATCGCATACCACGACCGCTCCGACGGTGGCCTCTTCGCTACGCTGGCGGAGATGAGCTTTGCCGGCCGTGTGGGTGTGGATGTCGAGCTCTACGACCTGGGCGACGATGCGATCGCGGCACTGTTCAACGAAGAGCTGGGTGCGGTACTGCAGGTGCCCACAGCCGATGCCGATATGCTGGCGATGCGCTTTGCCTCCGTGGGCGTACCCGCCCATCGAATCGGCGAGCTGAACGAAGACGGGCACTTGCGTTTCACCCGTGAAGACCAAGTCATCTTCAGCCGCAGCCGCGCCGAGCTGCAGCAGATCTGGAGTGAAACCAGCTATCGTATCCAGGCACTGCGTGACAATGCCGATTGTGCCAAGCAGGAATTTGATGCGATCGCCAAGAGCGAAGCGGAAGATCCAGGCCTGTCCGTCAAACTGTCTTACGACATCAATGAAGATATCGCCGCGCCGTACATTAAAAAGGGTGTTCGTCCGAAGATCGCGATCCTGCGCGAGCAGGGCGTCAACAGCCAGGTCGAAATGGCGCATGCTTTCCACCGCGCAGGCTTCAATGCCGTAGACGTGCACATGAGCGATATTCTCGCCGGCCGTGTTGAGCTGGATCAGTTCAAAGGTCTGGTGGGCTGTGGCGGCTTCTCATACGGTGACGTGCTGGGTGCCGGTGAAGGCTGGGCCAAAACCATTCTGTTTAACAACCGTGCACGGGATCAGTTTGAAGGCTTCTTCAACCGCAAGGAGACTTTTGGCCTCGGCGTGTGTAATGGCTGCCAGATGTTCTCGGTGATCAAGGAGTTGATCCCGGGTGCCGATCACTGGCCGCGCTTTGTGCGCAACCTCTCTGAACAGTACGAAGCGCGTTTTGCGCTGGTGGGCGTGGAAGATTCCCCGTCGGTGCTCTTTAAGGGCATGGCCGGCTCTTACATGCCGGTGGCGGTGGCCCATGGCGAAGGCCGTGTGGAGTTTGCTGACCAGAAGCAGCTGGAAGCCTGTGAAAAGTCTGGCACCATCGCGATGCGGTACCTGAACAACAACCAGCAGATCACCGAGACCTACCCGGCCAACCCGAATGGCTCGGTCAATGGTATTACCTCGCTGTGTTCCGAAGACGGCCGTGTGAGCATCATGATGCCGCATCCGGAGCGTGTCGCGCGCGCGGTCAGCAACAGCTGGCGCCCGGACGACTGGGATGAGGATTCCGGCTGGATGCGACTGTTCCGCAATGCTCGCGTGTTTGTGGACTAAGCCAACCTCGAAAGCCCCGGTAACCCCGGGGCTTTTTTTATGGTGCTCCGAATTTCTTCTGTGGCGGCCCGCCACCGGGCCTTCGCATCTGGCAGGTGTACTTCGGTTGCAAGTTTGCATGTCGCCAAATTCGTCTAGACTGAAATTAGCTCCTCACAGGGTGGCTTATTACGCCAACGCCGGTCTGCGGTATTCGCAGCACCGGCAACTATTTTCAGCGGACTCGACTATGTGCAACGAACCGAATCGCCCGAACCAGAATTCCGGTACTCGCATGAAATATTCCTCGCATCCGGGCTACCGACCCGGTACCAGCCGTCGCCAGGCACTTAAAAGCGCCCTGACCGCGGGTATTGCTGGGATGGCGGCGGGCGCCGGTCTGATGAGTTTCTCCGGGGTGAGTTTTGCTGCGGCGCTGAGTAAAGCGCAGCGGGATGCGATGAGCCCGGACGATGTGATTGCGATGATGCAGAAAGGCAATGAGCGGTTTCGCTCCGGCAAGATGCAGCAGCACGATTACCTGGCGCAGAAGCGCGCCAGTGGCACAGGGCAGTTTCCGGCGGCGGCAATCCTGAGTTGTATAGATTCCCGTACACCGGCGGAGATTCTGCTGGATATGGGACTGGGGGAGTCTTTCAATACCCGGGTAGCGGGGAATATCTGCAATGACGATATTGTCGGCAGTCTGGAATTTGCCTGCGCTGCTGCGGGCGCCAAGGTGATTCTGGTGATGGGGCATTCGTCCTGTGGGGCGGTGAAGGGCGCCATTGACGATGTGAAGCTGGGCAAGCTCACGGAGTTGCTGGATGAGATCAAGCCGGCGGTGAAGGCGACCAAATACGATGGCGACCGCACCAGTAAAAACGCGGAGTTTGTGGATCTGGTGGCGGCCAATAATGTGCGCCGGGCCATGGATGAAATCCGCGACGACAGTGATGTGCTGGCCAAGATGGAGAAGGAGGGCAAGATCAAGATCGTTGGTGCCATGTATCACCTAAACGGCGGCCGATTGGAACTGCTCACCTGACCCGCTGACCCGCTGACCCGCTGACCCGCTGACCCGCTGACCCGCTGACCCGCTGACCCGCTGACCTGTCCGGTTATTGGGTTTGCCGGGTGCCTTGAACGGGCGCCCTGGTATGCCGCTGTCGCCTGAGGAAATGTGCCCCGAGAATTTAAATCCCTGACTGACCGGGCACTTTTTTGATTCTTTGCTAAACTAAAAACAATAAGCGCAATAACGTTTCACGTATGGACACTCCATCGCAATCTGTAACACCCTCCATACCGACGCTGCTAGCGGAGTACATCAGTTTACTTCCACCCCAGCGCAGTGCGCGCATTCACAAGCTACACAATCTCATCGTTGCCAATTATCCCCGCGTCACACTTTCCCTGAAGTACAAAATGCCCACGTACGAGCTAGGTGAGGGGTGGGTGGCGCTGGCCAGTCAAAAGCACTATGTGTCGCTGTACACCTGTGCCCGGGAACATATACAGCCGTATCTCGATCGGCATCCGAAGGCCAAGTGTGGCACCGGTTGCCTGAACTTTCGTGACAATGACGATATCGTGTTTGAAGACCTGAAACCGGTTCTGGCTTCAGCACTAGAGAAGTAATTCAGTCGAAAGAATTGCGTTTAATAACAAGGAGTTCGCTATGGCGTATAACGAAGAACTGGTGGAAAAGGTCCGCGAAGTGCTCCACGAAGAAGCCGGTCTGACGGAAAAGCAAATGTTCGGCGGCCTCGCCTTTATGTTGAATGGCAACATGGCCTGCGGTGTGGTGGGCGAGGAATTGATGGTGCGGGTGGGCCCGGACAATTACCAGGCCGCTCTCGGCGAGCGCTACACCCGGCCTATGGACTACACCGGGCGCCCACTCAAGGGCATGGTTTACGTCGAGGAAGATGCGATTGAGGCAGACCTCGACGGTTGGGTAACCCGCGGTGTGGAATTTGCGGTTACTTTGCCACCCAAGTAATTTCGGCTTTATTGTTTGGTTTTTATTTAGTTCCTGCAGCGGTCCGTGCATGGCACGCCGCTGCAGTAGTAGACAGGGCGCAGAGAACGCCCGCTTGCATTTATGTAAGTGGGGACAATTGTTCCGGTGTATCCAGCTTGGATGGCGGTGCTATGCCATCGATTTCAATGGTCAGATGGAATACCCGCGGGCAGCGCCTTTTCAGCTCCGCCTCCAGCTCGTCAATCAACTCCTCCGTCGCTTCCAGTGTTGCCTGGACAATCGCTCGGGTCTCCGCGTAATCCAGCACCGCTTCCGTGCGCCGGTGTACGGGTACCCGGTCCAGTAACTGCTGCTCGTGCCGGGCAATTCGATCCTGCATGCCTCGCATCAGTACCTCTTCCCGCAATTCCACTTCCGCGACCACCACCGTATGTGTGTCATCGACAATCACCGAGCGCAAGTCGTGATAGCGCTCCACCTCGCGGTGGCGTTTGACGATGTCGTGAAAGGCGCGTTCGGCGCCCTGATCGCGAATATTGGTGAGGTAGCGCATGTTGATCATGCCGAGGAACACCGCGGTGAGTCCGAGCATGATGGCAATCAATACGGAAAAGCCGATATCCCACATGGGGTTACCCGTGACCTGGGTCATGCCGATACCGGTTGCCGCGAGGATCACGCCGGTCACGGCGATCGAGTCTTCCAGCAGAACCGCGATCAGGGTCGGATCATCTGCGGCTGCCAGGTAGCGGAATGGATTGCGTCTGCCTGCAGCGCGCATGCGCGAAAAAAACTCCTTGCCGGCAATCAGCAGCACATAGCCTTCGAGAACAAAGGCGATGACGAGTACCACTGCGGAAATCCACACGGGGGCGATATCAAAGCCCAGTAGTGAAATGGCGTCCGGGCGTACGAAGTGCCCGAGGTTATGCCAGGCGTGCCAGGCATGGGCAAGCCCCAGCCCGCAACCAATGGAGAAGAGCCCAATGGCACTCCAAAGATTCCACAAATACTTTTTCTGTCCATGGCCAAAGGCGTATTCCGTATCCGCCGGTCGGCTGCCTCGTTTTAGCCCGATCAGCAGAAAGACCTGATTCAGGGTATCCATCAGGCTGTGCACTGCTTCGTTCATCATCGCGGCGGAATGGGTTACCAGTGCGGCAAGCCCTTTGAGGACCGTGATGATGGCATTTACACAGATGGCATAGAGCACTGCTTTTTTTGAGCCTTGAGCCATGTCGCCCCCTCGAAACTTGGCGTAAGTAATTACCGATTTAGAGAGTTTATATCACGTTGAGCCGTTGACGCAGGTCATGGCGTCAGTTGAGTGACAGTGATTTATGGCATCATCAAAACCTCTTCTATTTGCTAATGAGACGTTTCAGCTGCCATTTAACCCGTATAAAAATAGGCGGTGCCTATACTACCCATTGCCAGAATCCGGTAAGTCTGAGCTCATAATTCCGAAATTCTCAGGGGTATGTGTGAAAATATTTCTACTAATTGCGAGCGCGCTCTGTTTTTTTCTATCCCCAACTTATGTATCAGCGGCTGAAAAACCAAATATTCTCATCATTTGGGGTGATGATATTGGCATGTGGAATGTCAGTGCCTACCACCGTGGGATGATGGGTGGCTCTACCCCCAATATTGATCGCATTGCCAAAGATGGCATGATTTTCATGGATCACTATGCCCACGCCTCTTGTACTGCGGGCCGGGCTTCCTTTATTACCGGGCAGTACCCTATGCGCATCGGCCTCAGTACCGTGGGTCTACCCGGTGCTGAACAGGGGTTGCAAGATGAAACCCCGACCCTGGCAGAGATGCTCAAGCCTCACGGATATGTGACAGGGCAGTTTGGCAAGAATCACCTGGGAGACCGGGATGAGCACCTGCCAACCAATCACGGCTTTGACGAGTTTTTCGGAATCCTTTACCACCTGAATGCCGGCGAATACCCGGAGCAATATGACTACCCGAAAGACCCGCAAGTACAAAAAGAGTTCGGGTTGAAGATGCGCGGTGTGGTTCATTCGAAATCCCGGTCGGATGGCAAACAGGAAATTGAAGATATGGGCGCCTGGGGCCAGGAGCGTCAGCGCAATCTGGATCAGGAGGTGCTGGTACAGTCCAAGCGTTTTATCACCGATGCGGTTAAAGCGGGCAAGCCTTTCTTTGTGTGGCACAACACCACCCGAATGCACTACCGCACCAACCTGAGCAAGGAATACGCGGGTAAAAGCGGCTATGGCATTTATGCCGACGGCATGATGGAACTGGACGACGATGTTGGTGAATTACTGGATCTGCTGGATCAGCTTGGCGTCGCAGACAATACCCTGGTGATGTTTTCTACCGACAACGGCGCTGCATCCAACTCCTGGCCCGATGGTGGTAACCAGCCGTTTCACGGTGAAAAGGGTGTCGGCGGATGGGAAGGCGGTTTTCGCGTACCGATGTTGGTGAAATGGAAGGGCCACATTCCAGCGGGTGTCTCCACAGGTGAATTTATGGCCATGGAAGATTGGGTTCCCACCATTATGTCCATCGTTGGTGACAAAGACATCAAAGAGAAACTGCTTTCCGGAACCAAGATCGGCGACAAGAGCTTCAAGGTCCACCTGGACGGGTACGATCAGACCGATCTGCTGCTGAATCAAGGGAAAACAAAGCGAAAAGAATTTTACTACTTCACAGAAACCACTTTCCACGGCATGCGACACGGAGACTGGAAGTTTCTGTTCATTGATCAGGAAGAGTGGTTTCGGGGCACTCAAATACCTCTGACCACGCCATATATCATCAATCTCAAGCTGGATCCGTTTGAGCGCTTTATCGATGCTCGGGGTTACGACGAATGGGCGGAAAATCGCAGTTGGACATTGGGCCCGGCTGGTGCACAGATTCAGAAATTTGTAAAAAGCTTTCAGGAATTCCCACCTGTGCAGGAGAGTATGTCGGTTCAGGTGGGTGAAGTAAGTACATTGATCAATTCACTGGCGCATCAACAACGTTAGCGAACGATGTTAGAGGCCTGGTAAAAAAACTCGATTGCCAAGGAAGGTATTCATGAAAAAGCAGGGACTGGCTATTTCGATTCTGGCGGCGGCTATTGCGTTGTCTGCCTGTAGCGGTGACCGCGATAAGGATAAGCCGGCAGCGAGCGATGCAGCGGGTGGGAAAGCCGGGGTATTGGTAGAGGAAGAATACGGCACTGCGGACGGTCCCGTTTCGGAGACTACGGGAAAGGCACCAATGCCGGGCTCAGAAGCGACGCCCGAAACTTCGCCCTCTGCGTCGGCTCCCAGTACAACTCACCCGTCCCAGGCGTACTTCGGTGATACCCACGTGCACACCGGTTGGTCTGCCGATGCGGGTATGGATGGCGCCATCCTGTCGCCGGATGATGCGTACCGATTTGCCACCGGCGAAGAAGTAAAGTCCAACAGTGGCATGAACGCGAAACTTGGCCGCCCCTATGATTGGTTCATGATCACCGACCACTCCGATGGTATGGGCGTGATTAACGAGCTGATCGCCGGCAATCCGGAATTGATGGCGGATGAGACCCTCAAGCGCTGGCACGATGCCCTTAATTCTGGAGATGAGAAGGCCGCTGCGGATGCGAAAAGCGAACTGATTGTCATGCAATCCGAAGGGAAATTGCCGAAAGCGGTCATGGACCCGAAATGGATGAAGACCGCCTGGGAAAAGACCGTCGACGCGGCAGAAAAATACTATCGCCCCGGTGAGTTCACCACCTTCATTGCATTTGAGTGGACCGTCAACGCCGATGGCGGTAACAACCTGCACCGCAATGTGATCTTCCGCGACGACGCCAGCAAAACCCGAAGCCTGCTGCCGCTCACCACCTTCGAAACAGAGGACCCGGAAAAGCTTTGGGCCTGGATGGCGGCCTACGAAGACAAGACCGGCGGCCGGGTATTGGCGATTCCGCACAATGGCAATATGTCCAACGGGCGCATGTTTGAACACAAGCGCTTTGATGGTTCCCCCATGACCAAAGAATGGGCGGAAATGCGCGCGCGCTTTGAACCCCTGTACGAATTAAGCCAAATCAAGGGACAGAGTGAGTCGCATCCCAGCCTGTCACCAGAAGACGAGTTTGCTGACTGGGATCTTTGGGATCGCGGTAACCTGATTCTGAAACCCAAGCCCGAAGGCTCCTTCCGCTATGAATACTGGCGTCCGGCGCTGATTGATGGCATGCACATTGAGGACAAGCTGGGCGTGAATCCATTCCAGTATGGCGCCAATGGCGGTACCGATGCCCACACCGGCCTGTCGACCCCGGTAGAAGATAACTACTTCGGCAAATTCAAAACCCTGGAACCCAGTAATAAGGAACGCTGGAAGTTCCCGGTTATTTCTGGTCCGGGTGGCCGCGAATATGTGGGTTGGGAGCAGTCCGCCAGCGGGGTAACCGGTGTCTGGGCGACGGAAAACACCCGTGAGGCCATCTGGGACGCGATGATGCGCAAAGAAACATTTGCCACCACCGGCCCGCGTATGACGGTGCGCTTTTTCGGCGGTTTCGACTTTACCCCGGCAGATGCTGAAGCAGACATGGTGAAGCGCGGTTATGAAAAAGGCGTGCCCATGGGCGGCAAACTCAGCGGGGGTAAATCCGGTAAGCCTATTCGCTTCCTTGTCGCCGCCATGAAAGATCCGGACGGGGCCAACCTGGATCGTGTGCAGATTGTCAAAGGCTGGGTCGATGGCCGGGGCCGCCCCCATGAAAAGGTCTACAACGTGAAGTGGTCCGGGAACCGCTCCATGGACACTCAGGGGCACATTCAGCACGTGGGTAATACGGTAAACCTGAAAACCGCCGAGTACACCAACGATATTGGCGATGCCCAGTTGATCGGATACTTCGAGGACAAGGAGTTCAACCCCAAGCACAAGGCGGTGTACTACGTGCGCGTGCTGGAAATCCCAACCCCGCGCTGGACTCTTTTTGACAAGGTACGCAATAAAGTGGAGATGGATAGTGACGTTCCGATGGTATTACAGGAGCGGGCATTTAGTTCTCCCATCTGGTACTCACCAAAGTAACTTTCTGAAGGTTGAATAATAAAAGGGCCCATATCTTTCGATATGGGCCCTTTTTATTTCCCAAAATTTTCAGTTGCTATGACCTGCACCGGATTTCAACTGCTCTTCAATTTTTTTCAGGTTAAACGAACCCGGGGTCTGACTGGGTGGATAATCCTGCATGGTTTTCAGGAACTTGGCCGCCATTTGCTGCATTGGAACGAGTACGAATATGCGGTCAATATACCAGTCCCAATAGGTATTGGAGTTATGCTGGGCACGTTCCAATGGGTCGCGACGTAAGTTAAACAGCAGCGGAATCCGCAGTTCAATGAAGGGCTCCTGCCAGACGCCGAGTCGTTGGCCCCGATTTTCCAGGAATACCGCTTTCCAGGCATCGTATCGCATGGCCACAATCTGACCGTCGTCGTTTACATAGATGAACTCGCGGCGCGGAGATTCATCGACTTTACCTGTCAGATAGTCCATCTGATTGTGTCCGTCGATGTAATTTTTGTAGTTGCGACCGATCAGTTTGGTACCCTTGAGAAGCTGCTCCTTGATGTTAGGGTTGCCACCGGCTGCAGCGAAAGTAGGCAGCCAGTCCTCGTGTGAGACAATGCCGTTTAGCACTTTGCCCGCGGGGAATTTACCCGGCCAGCGCACAAAGGCTGGTACCCTGTAGGCGCCTTCCCAGTTCGAGTTTTTCTCACCACGGAAGATGGTTGTGGCGGCATCCGGCCAGGTATTGAAGTGTGGGCCATTGTCGGTGGAGTAGAAGACGATGGTATTCTCGGCAATTTTCAATTGATCGAGAAGGTCCAATAGCTGTCCGACATGCTGGTCGTGCTCAACCATGCCGTCTTGGTACTCATCGCTGTTGGGACCAGCGAGGTTTTTATGCTCTTCTTTCACATGTGTGCGAAAGTGCATGCGAGTCGCATTCCACCATACGAAGAAAGGTTTGCCTGCATTTACCTGCTGCTTGATGAAATCCATGGCCGCGGCTAGGGTCTCCTCATCCACGGTTTCCATGCGTTTCTTCGTCAGCGGACCGGTATCTTCAATTTTGCCATCGGCGGTGGCCTTGATTACTCCGCGCGGGCCAAATTTTTTGCGGAACTCCGGATCCTTGGGGTAGTCACGGTTTTCCGGCTCTTCCTCAGCGTTCAGGTGATAGAGGTTGCCGAAGAACACATCGAATCCCTGGTTGGTGGGAAGGTGTTCATCGCGGTCACCAAAGTGGTTTTTACCGAATTGACCGGTAGCATAACCAAGACTTTTCATTACGGCGGCAATGGTGACATCAGATTTTTGCCAGCCCTCCGCGGCGCCAGGGAGCCCTACCTTCGTCATGCCGGTTCGGATAGGTACGTTACCTCCCATAAAGGCGGCGCGACCGGCAGTACAGGATTGCTGGCCATAGTAGTCGGTGAACGACAGGCCTTCGTTGGCAATCCGGTCGATGTTGGGGGTTCGATAGCCCATCATGCCTTTACTGTTTGTACTGATATTCCACATGCCGATGTCATCGCCCCAGATCACGAGGATGTTGGGCTTATCTTGCGCCTGCGCGGCGGTATGACACACCGAGAGCAGTGCCGCCGCAGCGACGGAAAGCGGCACCTTGAGCATGCGCCGTAAACTGAGTTTTTTCATGAGTCCCTCCGGGGCTGTGGGAAAAAGAATGATTGAATATTCGTAGGGTCAAAGGATCACGGTTGGTCGAATGGGAAAACCTTCTTCCAGTCGTTTTGCATATCGATCACGATCCAGCCTTTTTTTTCGGCGTCATCGAGTCCTTTGTTCAGTTGGCCGATATGGGACTTGCGGTCGTAGGCCCATTCGCGTTTGGCATCGGTGTGGTGCAGTATCAGACCGAAACGGGGGCCATCACCGGCAGTGGTCCACTCCAGCATTTGATAATCGCCATCGGAGTTGCCTGAGGCGAAGATGGGGCGCTGTCCGATGTACTGGTGAATCCCGACGGGCTTACCTTCCTTGTCGTCCACGAGATTGATTTCCGGAAGTTTGACAATCACCGGTTTTCCATCACGCACTTCGTATTTGGCTTTCAGGCTGGAGCCCACTACCTGATCTGGTGGAATACCATAGGCCTGCTCGGCAAATACCCGCATAAAGTCCACACCGCCGCCGGAGACGATAAAGGTCTTGAATCCGTTTACGCGCAGGTAGTCGAGCAGTTCCAGCATGGGCTGGTAGATCATCTCGTTATAGGGACGATTTGTTTTCGGGTGACGCGCGGTTTTGAGCCAGCTGGCGACATTGCTCTGGAATTCCTCTGCGGTCATATTCGCGTGCGTCGCGGCGAGAATTTTCATCAGGCCTTCTTTGCCACTGGCCATCACCTTTTTCTTATCGCCCTTGAGAATCGAGGCGAAGGGCTCCTGGGTTTTCCACTCGGGATGCTGAGGGGCCATCTTTTTGACTTGGTCCAGCGCATAGATCAATTGGAAATAAACCGGCTGTTCCGCCCACAAATTACCGTCGTTGTCGAAGGTCGCGATTCGCTGGTTTTCTTTGACAAAGTCTGGGGAACCTTCGCGGGTCACCTTATCCACAAATTCGATAATCGCGGTCTTGGTCTTTCCGTCATTCCAGGAGGGCAGTGGGTCGGCAACCGCGGCGGTGGCCGTTATTGCCAGTACACACAACAGGCTCTGCAGAATGCGCAGGGGCGTTGGGAGTAGGCGGGAGTAAGTCTTGTTCGGAAACTGCATGGATACATCTCGCAGTATGGGTTGCCGCGCAATACGGGCAGATAAATCTACATCTCTAATCACCTTAGACGGAATTTCCCGATGTTGCCGGTGGCGTAGGAAAATTTGTGATGTGTATCCGCCGAAGCGAATCGCCCGTTGGGTGGATGGCATATAAGTGACGTATTAATGGCGTATGAATGAGAGACATCAGGGGTTCAGCGGTGGCAGCGATATCTGCTGAATATGGGCCGCATCGGGCCTCAGTGTTTCAATGGCCTGGGTCAGTTGTTGCCAGGCCCCGGCGCAGGAGGCGCCAGCCGGTGTGTTGCCGTACTGCATAGCACCCAGGGTCAGCAGTGCCGGCTGCAGAGATTGTGCGGCCGCAGGGGCGCGGCGCCGGTACTCCGCCGCCGCCTGTAGCACCGCAGAGTAATCCCGCGCATTGCAAGCGGTGTACAGGCGCTGCCAGGCGGCGAGCCCACTGGCTTCCGCGCGCCGCGCGCGCTCGGTTTGATACTGGTGGATTTTCGGCATCCCCCAGCGCCAGGCCAACCACAGCAGCAGTGTCGCCGCCGCGAGTATGAGAAGTTTCTCCCACAGGCTGGTGCCTGTGAATGCACCGGGGCCTTTTGCATGTACTTTTATTGCCTCAACGCTACTGGTTTTTATCTGACCGTCGTCCAGGTCGTACCAGCGCAGGGTAACCGGGGGCAGGGTGCCGCGCGCGCCGCTCTCCGCGACGTAGGTAACACGTTCGCTGCGGATTCCAGTGACCTCATCGGTCCGGGAGTCGGTTTTGTCGTCGGCCTTGTGGGCGTCGGGGTAAGCGGCGAGTCCTTCCGGGGCGCGGCTATCCAGCAGCTGCGGAATAAACATTACCGTGGAGCCTTCGATCGTGGCGGTCACGCTGCGGGTAAAGGCGTCGCCGGGATAAAGCGCGTCGGGTTCACCATCGATTTCCTGATCGAGTTTCAGCTCCCGGGCGGCGATAAACGGCACCAGGCCCTCTGCACCTTTTGGAGTGGTGGCGGTGATGGGGGGCGGTGCCAGTTTGAGTTCGGCCTCCAGGTCACCACCTCCGCCCGGGTCGCTGTAGGTCACCTTGATCTGCCCGGCGGGGAGTTGGTAGCTGCCCGGTGCCAGAGGGATGATCTGATATTCGCGGGCGACACCGGACCAGGTTTTTCCGTCGATAACGCGACTGACCGCAAGCGAAGAGCGCCCCGGCAAGCTGACTGAAAGGTTGGGCTGGTCGAAATCGGGAAAGCTGGCCGGCTGGGTCAGCCAGGTGGGCACCAGTATGGTGACAAAGAGAGATATGGACTGGCCGGGAACAGCCTTTTCTTCCGACAGTTTGTACTCGATCTTCGGCGTATCCTGGGCCTGGGCAAAATTGCTCACCAAGACAATCAAAAACAGGAGCCACCACTTCATGGACGATTCTCTCCTGAGTCTTGAGCATCTGGGTTTTGATTACTCTGGTTTTGGTCATTGGCACCGCCGCTAGCGGCCTCGGCGGCAAACCGCTGTTTCAGGTATTCACTGGTGCCGGTGTCGAGGGTGGACATCCACTGATCGGGGCTGACCGGGTTGTCCTTTTTCGCTACCTCTTGTTCCTGAGGAACCTGTTCCTGTTCGAAGTCGGATTCTTCCCCCTCTTCGTCGGACTGCTCCAGCTTTTCTTCCTCCTCGCCGCGAGATTTCTCCATATACGCGAGTATTTTTTTCGTAATCTCCAGATTTTCCCGCGCCCCGGGAAATTCCGGGTCAAACTGCAATACCTGCTGAAATGCGGCGATGGCGCCCTCGTATTGCCCGGTCTTGGTCATTGCCATTCCTCGGGTAAAGATGGCTTCCGGGGTATCGACCTCGGCAAGTACATTGGCGGCGTCTTCAAACTGACCGGCCTGGTACAGCGCGTAACCTTTCCGATAAGGGTCCTGAAAACTGGCTGCAGCGCGGCGATAATTCTCCCGGTAGCTCAACCACTGCCCCTGCTGGTCTGGCGTCAGTAGTAAGCCAAGGAGCCCACCGGCGGTGGTCGGTTCACTTTCCTCTCTGCTCTGAGAAATCGCCGTATCGGGGATAAAGGGCAACAGCATGAGCAGCACAATGGCGCCGGTACTTTTTACGGCGGCCCCGTTGGGTTTGATCCTGCCTCTCAGGGCCCAGCCGCGGCGGAACCACAGCAGCGCCAGCAATGCGGCGGGCCAGGCCAGCCACCAGCCGCGATCTTCCCACTGCAGGTTTTTGTCGGAGACCAGTGCCTGGCGGAAGGCGCTGTCGAAATAGCGGTTGAGCGCGCGCAGGTCGCTCTTGTCCGGAGTTACTTTCTCCACTTTCGCATTGCGCACTTTGGAAACGGCACCGCCGTTTTCATTGCCCGGTGCGATCAACAGAAAACCGAGCCCATTTTGACCCGCGCGCTGGGACATGGCACTGGCGTCGCCATCGCTCAAATTGTCCAGCAGAAACAGGATGCCGCCGGGCGTCTCATCCTTGGCGAGAATCTGTTCCGCCAGTTTTAGTGCCGCTGTGGCATTTTCGCCCGGCACTGGCATCACTTCGGGGTTGAGCCCTTCCAGATACGGGCGCAGCAGGTCCTGGTCTTCGGTCAGGGGCACCACGCGGTGGGCGCTGCCGGCGTAGGCGACAAGCGCGGTGGGCGCGCCGTCGCGGGTTTCCAGCAGGTCGAGCACTTTCTGTTTGGCGCGGGCCAGACGTTCCGGCGGCACGTCTTTTTCCAGCATGCTGTCGCTGACTTTCAGTACCACCACCAGCGGGGTGGTTTTGGCCATCAGCGGGTCTGGCAGGCGCGTCCAACTGGGGCCTGCAGTGCCGAGGGTCAGTAGCGTAAGCAGTAATATGATCAGGTCTAAAGGCCTGAAACGCTGCTGGGCGCGATCGCCCACAGCGAGGGCCCGTGCAAGGTGTGGCGCAATTTTTCCGTCCGTCTCTAATTCGCTGTGCTGGTCCCGGCGGCCGAACCACCACAAAAGCAGAATCGGTAGCAACAGCAGTAGCCAGCCCGGGCGCAGGAAGTGGAACGCAGAAAAGGCGTCGAGCAGGCCACTCATGAGGTCGCCCTGCGTGTGGTTATTTTCGTGCCCAGTTTTGCAGACAAGCCGTTGCCAAGCAGGCGGGCGGCCAAGGCCAGCAGGCCCAGTAACAGCGCAAGGCCCAAGGGCCAGTGGGCCAGGGAGTGGTGGGGGCGATAGGTTTCGCTGTCGACCATTTTCGGTGCCAGCTTGTCGATCTGCTCATAGACTGCAGCGAGGGCTTTTTCGTCGTTGGCAAAATAGAACTCACCACCGGTGCGTTTGGCGATGGCCTTGAGGGTGTCCACGTCCACGCGGTTTTCTTTTTCTTCACTGTCGGGGTCGCCCACACCGATGGTGAGAATTTTCACGTTGCGCTGGGCGGCAATGGCGGCGGCATTCACCGGGCTCATGGTACTGGCGGTGTCACTGCCGTCACTCAGCAGAATCAACAAGCGCTGTTCCACTTCGCTGCTCTCAAACTGGCGAATGGCGAGGCCAATAGCATCACCCAAAGCGGTATGCGGTCCGGCCATGCCCACGTCGGTCTGCTGCAGCAATTCCAGTAACGTATCCAGGTCGGTGGTCAGTGGCGCCTGCACAAAGGCCTTGGTGCCGAATACGATCAAGGCCACCCGCTCGCCTTCGCGGCCTTCGAGAAATGGCTTGAGAACCCGTTTAACGCCTTCAAGGCGCTCCATTTTTTCACCGTTACCGGCGATAAAGTCCACCTGTTCCATGGAGCCGGAAATATCCACCGCGACAATCAGATCCCGCGCTGGATTTTGCAATGTGACCGCATCGCCCTCGTATTCCGGGCGCGCCATGGCGGTGACGATCAGCGCCCAGATTGCGCAGCCAAGCAGCCACTGCCACCAGTTGCGGTCGAGGACCACGGCACCGGAACCGGGTTTGATGCCGATAGCTTCCACAAGTTGCTGAAAAAAGGGCACCCGCAAAGCGTGTACACGCTCGCGGTGGGCCGGTGCGAACTTCCACACCAGGAATGGCAGCGGCAGCAGTAAAAAAGCCCAGGGTGCAGCAAAGTCAATCACGCGGCGGCCTCCGCGTCTTTTTCTGGAACTTTTTTTTCGGAAACGTTTTTGGGTAAACGCAGCCAGCCAGCGCTTGGCTTTTCGGTTTTGTGCTGGCGAATCCAGTCTCTCGCCGCCTCATACAGGGCGCGGGTATCTGCTGTGGCGGATTTCCGGTAAGGACTTTCAAGCAGGGCGCGGCCGACTTCGCCTTCGAAGGCATTGCCGGGGTAGTGCTGGTTGAGAAACTGGAGCCAGTCGTCTCCGGTAAGTGCGGCCACTTTTTTGCGCGGATAGGCAACGAGTGCGGTGCGGCGAAGAATTTCTGCGATCTTCGCTCCATCGTCTTCGGCCTGTTGCAGTTCGGCGAGGGCGGCGCGGCGATAGGCGTTGGCGCGGTAAATCTGTATTTGCCGCCAGATAAACAACAGCAGCAACAGTAAAATCAGTACGCCGAGGCCTTTTGCTACCGGGGTTGCCGGCCACATGGAAACGGTCGGCGGCTCCGGTGGCGGTACCAGCTGGGCGATCATATCCGGCAGGGTTTCTTCGCCTGCGCTGGGATTGGTATTCGCTGGGTTTTCCGTTTGCGGATTTGGCTCTCGATTTAGCTCGCTATTTTCTTTAGGTTCGGCTTCCTGCATTGGCGTTATTCCTCCCCCGTTTGTGGCGGAGACTGTTTTGCCGATTGCGGAACCAGCCCCAGCAAGCGCTGCAGTTGCGGCAGTGTGTCTTCACCGGTAGAGAGTTGGGCGACCGGGAGGCCGTAGCGCAATCGCCAGTTGTTGATGATTTGGCGGCGCTGGCGGTTGAACTGGTCCATGGCCTCCATTGTGTAGGCACTGCGGGTATCCAGGGTGGCCTGCAGGTCGCCATCGGAAATGGCGCTGACCAGGGATTTGGGTACCGCTTCTCCGGTGGGATCGACCACCGGCACCAGAATCACATCGTTGTGCCGCGCTATGCCACTCAGCAAGCGCTCGGTGGCCGGGCCCACCACATCGAAGTCACTAATCAGCAGCACCAGATGATCTCGACGGGCGATATTCGCCACGGCCTGGAGTACCGTGTCCAGGGAAGTGGGATCCGCGGGGGGCGCGTCCGCATGCAGTTGTTGGTTGGCGAGCGCGATTTCGCTGAGAAAGCGGGTAAGGGCGCGGCGGTTGCGCTTGGGGCGCTGGGTGTAGAGACCGTCGTCGCGTACCACGATACCGCCCACGCGGTCGTCCTGATCCAGTACGGCGAAAGCGGCGAGTGCGGCGGCCTCGGCGGCGGTGGTGGATTTCATCGCGTGGCGGGTGCCAAAGAACATGGACATGCGCTGGTCCACCACAATCAGTGCCGGACGATCGCGCTCTTCGGTATACACCCGCACATGGGGCTCGCCGGTACGCGCGGTTACCTTCCAGTCGATCGCGCGCACATCGTCGGAGGGCCAGTATTCACGCAGCTCTTCAAAATTCAGTCCGCGCCCGCGCAACCGGGAAGCGTGCCGTCCGGCGAGCACGCTGCGGGCCGGTTGGCGTGGCAGCAGGTTGAGTGATTGTGCCGGGCCTTCCAGCGCCTGTAAGTGGGCCAGGTCCACGTGGATACGGGGATCTGTTGCCGTCTCCGGGGCGGTGACGGTGGCAATGTCGGCTCGAGTCCGATTGCGACTGCGAATCTGAAAATTGAACATGGTGGCCTGATCTTCCGGGGTCAGGGTAGGGCGACGACTTTCAGCAGCTCGTCGATCACCCGATCGGCGCTGATACCTTCCCCCTGAGCCTCAAAACTCAATCCCAAGCGGTGGCGCAGGCAATCGTGAATCACCGCGTGTAAATCCTGCGGGTCCACATAATCGCGCCCCTCCAGCCAGGCATTGGTACGCCCGGCTTTGTCCAGGGCAATGGAGCCCCGCGGGCTGGCACCGATCTCGATCCAGCGCGCCAGCTCTTCAGAGAGCTTGGCCGGGTGGCGGCTGGCTTCAATCAGGTCCGCCATATAGCGCGCCATGGCATCGGAGACATGAATGGCGGCAATTTCCCGGCGGGCATCGAATACCGCCTGCTGGGGAATCACGTCCGCGGGTTGATGGGATTCTTCCGGGGCTGCCTCCGAGCTGGCTACATTGGCTGCCGCAATCTCTTCGCTGCGCACCAGTTCGATCACCTCCACCTCGTCTTCCACGGGCGGGTAGGTGATCAATACATGCATCAGGAAGCGGTCCATCTGCGCTTCTGGCAGTGGATAGGTACCTTCCTGTTCGATAGGGTTCTGGGTGGCCATCACCATAAACAGTGGCGCCATCTTGTGGGTCTTGCCGGCCACGGTGACCTGGCGCTCTTCCATGGCTTCCAGCAGTGCCGACTGTACCTTGGCGGGGGCGCGGTTGATCTCGTCCGCGAGAACGATATTGGCGAAGATCGGCCCGGGGTGAAAACGGAACTCGGACTTCTGTTCGTCTCGGTAGAGCATATCGGTGCCGGTGACATCCGCCGGCAGCAGATCGGGGGTGAACTGGATACGGCTGAAATCCGCCTCCAGGTTTTTCGCCAGCGCCTTGATGGCGCGGGTTTTGGCAAGCCCGGGCAGGCCCTCCACCAGCAGGTTGCCGTTGGCCAGCAAACCGATAATCAGGCGCCGGATCACATCCCGCTGGCCCACAATGGCGCGGCCCATACCTTCTTCCAATGCTGCGATCTGTTCCCTTGCCGGCATGGCGCTTCCTTCTTCAGCCACTGAATTGTGTCTTCCATTAACGCTAGCAGATCGAGAGCTGAGGAAGTGGGCGCAAGAAGCTATACTCGGTGCCAATTAAAAACATAATCAGGAGCTTCGATGCGCACGCCAATGATCCTTCTGCTCATCACACTGTTGTGCAGTGCCTGTGACAAAAATGCAGATAAGGCGGGGGCTGAGAGCGAGGGGACCTCCGATACCGCGTCTTCCGTAGAAGTTGAATCCGAAGCTTTTACACAATCCAAGTCAGCGGCTCATGCCAAGTCTGGAGAATCCCCGGATTCAGATGGCAATGCCGACTATGTTGGGGCAGCACAGTGCGCCAGCTGCCACCAGGCGGAATACCAGGACTGGCAGAAATCCCATCACGACCTGGCGATGAAAACTCCAGACGCAGAAACTGTGGTGGGTGATTTCAATAACACGACATTCGACTACTTCGGTACCGAATCCAGCTTCTATCAGCGCGATGGTCAGTATTTTGTACGCACCGACAATGCCAAAGGTGAGCTACAGGAATTCCCCATCGCCTATACCTTCGGTGTTTACCCGCTACAGCAATACCTGATTGAATTTCCCGGTGGCCGCCTGCAGGCGTTGAGTGTTTCCTGGGACTCGCGTCCGAAGGAAGAGGGCGGCCAGCGCTGGTTCCACCTCTATCCTGACGAAGAAATCAAACACAGTGATCCCCTGCACTGGACCGGTATCAACCAGAACTGGAACTTCCAGTGTGCCGACTGCCACTCCACCAATCTGCAAAAAAATTACGATTCCACGTCCCAGACATTTGCCACTCAATGGTCGGAAATCAACGTGGGGTGCGAATCCTGCCACGGCCCGGGGAAGCAGCACTTGGTATGGGCCGAACTGCCGGAAGACAAGCGGGCAGCAGATGCGACCCAGGGCTTCGAGATCTTATTTGATGGCCGCCGCCAGGCCCGCTGGGCAATGGATGCGGAGAGCGGCATTGCCCATATCCAGAATGACGTGCACACCCAGAAAGAAATTCCCGTGTGCGCCCAGTGTCACTCCCGTCGCGGCACCCAGCATCCCGGGGTGCAACCGGATGACGATTTCCTGGATTATTTTCACCCCGCGTTATTGAGCGACGGCCTGTACCACGCCGATGGCCAGATCAACGATGAGGTCTATGTATGGGGTTCCTTCCAGCAAAGCAAGATGCACGCCGCCGGCGTGACCTGTAGCAACTGCCACAATCCCCACAGTCTGGAACTGCGCGCAAAAGGTAACGACGTCTGCGCCCAGTGCCACCTGCCGACAAAATTCGATACCGCGGAGCATCATTTCCATCCCGCTGGCAGCGATGGTGCCCAGTGTGTGAACTGCCATATGACCGACAAGGTGTATATGCAGGTGGATGCGCGCCGCGACCACAGCTTCCGTGTGCCGCGCCCGGACCTGTCGGAAAAAATCGGTTCCCCTAATGCCTGTACCGGGTGCCATACGGACCAGTCCAATACCTGGGCGGCCGAAGTTCTGCACAAAAAATTCGGCGAGCCGGATCCCCATTACGGCGAAGCGCTATACGCAGGGCGTATCGGCACCGCGGATGCGGAGGGCCAGTTGTTGAAACTGGTGATGGATGACAAGCAGCCAGATATTGTGCGGGCCACCGCCATTTCCATGTTGCCGCGCTATCTCTCGCAAACCAGTGCCCAGGTGTTACAGGTGATCGCCCAGGGGGACGATGCACTGCAACACCTCGGTCTGGCCCAGTCTCTCGACCAGGTGCTGCAGCAGGTACGCCCGGCGCTCGCGATTCCACTATTGTATGAAGACGAGCGGGTAACCGCGGCTCTCGCCGCCAGCGCCATGGCGGGGGCGCCCCTCGGCCAGTATCCGGAGGAGGTGCGCAAGCGTTATGAAAAGGCGCTGGCAGACTACGTGACTACTGCGGAATTCAACAGCGATCGCCCGGAATCTCTGGTCAATCTCGCCTCTCTGCGTGGACGCGAGGGAAACATTGCAGAAGCCGAGCGGTTGCTGCAGCAGGCGGTTGAACTTGCCCCGTATTTCACCCCGGGAGTGATCAATCTTGCGGACCTCTACAGGGCAAGTGGGCGCGAGTCGGAGGGGGAGGCGTTGTTGCGCAAGGCTCTGGATAATGCATTCGATAAGGCGCCGATCCAGCATACCCTTGGGCTCAGTCTGGTTCGGCAGAAGAAAATGGCGGAGGCATCTGGCATGTTAATGGCCTCCGCACACAGTGATTCGGCGACACCGCGCTATGTCTATGTGTACGGGATCGCACTCAACTCACAGGGAAAACCCGATCGGGCGATCGATGAGCTGGAGCGGGGGCTGGCGCGTTTCCCTGGTGACCCCCAGATTTTATCGGCGCTGGTATCGATTTACCGGGAGCAGGGGAATGAGGCCATGGCAGCGAAATATGAGCAGCAGCTGCAATAGTTTATTGGACTGAATAGAAAGCGCGCGGCCAGGTAGGCCGCGCGCTTCGTTTGCTGAAAAGTGAAGGCAAGAAGATCTAGCGGTTTTCGTTCACTTGCATCGCCGCTTCAATCGCCTTGTTGATATTCAGCGAGGCGGACTTCTGCCGCGGTGGGAATTCCTTGAAGGTTTCCAGGTGCTCGTTCAGGATCTGGATCGCCGGTTGGAATACCCAGCTCTTGCGCATAATCTGGTGGAATCCGGTCACGCCATCGTAGTGTTCCAACGGGTCCTTGCGCAGGTTGAATAGCTTGGGCATGGTGTGGGTGACCATATCCTCGTAGTAGCGCCCGCCAGGTTTGGTGGCGAAGTGCATTTTCCAGGGGCCCACGCGCAGCGCGGTCAACTGGGATTCGTAGTAGTAGAAAATCTTGTTACGCGCAGATTTCTCGGTTTTACCCATCCAGTAATCGAGGTTGTTTTCACCGTCGATATACACCTTGTCGGATTTCTTGAGTTTTTCCCGCAGGTTTGGCTCGCCCAGTGCCGCGGCGATGGTTGGGAACACGTCTTCATGAGCGGAGATCCCGTTGCGTTTCAGGCCGGCGGGAATCTTTCCGGGCCAGCGCACGAGGAAAGGTGCGCGTACGCCGCCCTCCCAGGTTGTCATTTTTTCGCCGCGAAACTTTGTGGTCCCCGCATCGGGCCAGCTGCTTTGCTCTGGGCCGTTATCGGTGGTGTAGATGACAATGGTGTTGTCGGCAACACCCAGCTCATCGAGCTTGTCCAGCAGCTTACCCACATGGCCATCATGCTCGATCATTCCACTGCCAAACAGGTCATCCTCTGAACTTAGCTGGGTAGCCAGGTTGCGGCTCTCGTCTTTCAGGTGAATGTACACGTGCATCCGGCTGGTGGCGTGCCAGATAAAAAAGGGCTTGCCCGCCTTTTTCGCCCGTTCCATAAAGTTCAGGCTCCGCTCCAGAATTTCCTCATCAAAAGTTTCCATGCGCTCGCGGGTCAGGGGGCCGGTGTCGGATATTTTTCCGTCGGCATAGGATTCGATGACCCCGCGCGGGCCGAACTTTTTCTTGAATTCCGGATCCTTCGGGTAATCTGCCTGCTCCGGCTCTTCCGACACGTTGAGGTGGTAGAGGTTGCCGTAGAACTCATCAAAACCGTGCTTGGTGGGCAAATGCTCATCCAGGTCGCCCAGATGATTTTTTCCGTATTGCGCCGTCATATAACCCTGATCTTTGAGAAATTCCGCCAGGGTTGGGTCCGCCTCTTTAATACCCAGCGGGTTGCCCGGCTGCCCCACCGTAGTAAGACCTGTGCGCACCGGCAGCTGGCCCATCAAAAACGCCGCACGGCCCGCGGTGCAACTGGGCTGTGCATAGTGGTCGGTAAAGAGCACGCCCTCGTTAGCAATGCGGTCAATATTCGGCGTCGGGTAGGTCATACCATGGGAATAGGCGCTCAGAGACACCTGCGCTACATCATCCACCATGATGGCGAGGATGTTCGGTTTTTCTGCGGCCTGCGTGGTTATGGATACGGCGATTCCTGCCAGCAAGGCCGCGGTGGCGGAAAATAATGGTCTAGCTTTCACGTGAACTCCTGGTACCACAAAAACATGTCCCAGCAATCATAGTTGAGTGGGCATAGTTGAACGGACACGGTTGACCGGACACAGTTGATCGGGGTTCGCACCATGGCTAATCCGGAGGCTTGGGATTAAAGGCGCGACTTTGTGATTGGTGTCATCGGCGCTTTCTGGTGCCTGGCCTTCCAGTCCCGTGGGGATTGCCCGGTCCAGCGTTTGAAATTTCGACTGAAAATGGCGACATCGGCATAGCCGAGATTGAGCGCCAGGTCGGTGATACTGAGCTGCCCGTACTGCAGGTTGCGCTTGGCAATTTCCAGTCGGGCTTTCTGCAGCAGCTCGCGAAAGGTCGTTTTTTCTGCCTGCAGCGCCTTTTGTAAAACTCGCGGGTGGAGATTGAGGGCCGCGGCGACACGCTCAATGTTGCACTCACCACTGGGCAGCAGGTTACCGATGATATGGCGGACCTGGGCCTGCAGGTTCCCGGGGTAGATGGTTTCCAGTAACTGGATCCGCTGCTGGAAGTGCGCCCGCAGCAGCGCCTCATCAAACTGTGGTTTTCGCGGCAGCCAGCTGAGTGGAAAGCTGATGCCCGCGAACTCGCTGTGGTACAGGATGTGTCCCGCGTATCGCTGGGGTGTCGTCCGTATTTCGGAAGGTGCCGCTTGTGGCAGGTGCAGCTTCACACTTGCGGTACTCCCCCCCATTTGTGAGAGCAGGTTGAATGCCTGGCCGGCGCTCAGTTGCATGAGCTGGGCGAGCCCGGAGGTGTTGGAAAAATCGAACGACAGGTGTAGTTCCAGTGAGTCTGCGCGGGTGACCTGCTGTACGTGAACGCCATAGGCGTGCAGGCTGATATGTTGCCTGGAGTACGCAAGGGCATCGGTAATTGTGGGTTGCTGGCGGATGGATAAACCGATCTCGCCCAGCGCCAAAGGCCCCTGGGTCGCACTCAGGTTAAGGCTGAACAGCGTGTCGCGGCAGGCGAGGGCAGTCGCGTCCAGCAGGTCGGCGAGCCGGTTATAGGACACATAGGTATTGGGGTCACGCAGCTGGGCGCTGCTGAAACCGAATTGCTGCAGTAGCGCAGCCGGGTTCTGCCCGTACTGGCTCACCAGATGCTCGTAGCCTTCGATGGCTCCGCTGCGGATCAGGAACATGTTTGATTCTTCGCTCTCTATATAGACGCGCGACAGTTCGCAAATAGTCAAGTTGTGTTCGCAAAAAGTCAAGTTGGTGGCGGGCTGTCTTTCTAGACTGGCGTAACCCCTAAATTATGTGCGCTGGCGCTGTGAGCAGGGGAAAACACAATAAAAACTATCGACGCAACTATTGGAGAACGGCGATGAGTGACGCGAAAACCCCGGTGATGGACCTGCTGGCCGCAATGCAAAGTGGTGGCGTGGTATCCCGCGACGACGCCAAAGAGGCGATCCTGATTCAAGAAAATGACCTGCCCTGGGTCAGCCTGCCCGACGGCTCATTGCTGCAGGTGCTACATGTCGATCTCAACCAGAATCTCTGGATCATCCGCAACAAGTTCAAACCCGGTTTCGGTGTGGAGACCCACTACCACACGGGCCCGGTATTTGCGGTGACCACGGCGGGAGAATGGTTCTACAAGGAGTATCCGGACAAGATCAACAAGGCTGGTTCCTACCTGTTTGAGCCAGCGCACTCCGTACACACGCTCTCCGTCGCGGACGATGCGACGGAAGATGCGGAAGTCTGGTTCGCAATCTTCGGCAGCAACGTCAATATCGACGATGACGGCAATGTGACCAGTGTACTGGACGCCAAAGCCGTGATGACCATTTACCGCGCGTTGTGTGAAGCAGAGGGTAAAACCTGCGAGAACATGATTGTGTTGGGCGAATAGCGGACACAGGTTCGCGTAATTCTCACTGGCGCGTCCAACGTCGCCGTTGCCAGCAGTATCCGTGCAATGGGAGTGAAATATTATGAGCAATTGGAAACACGGCGCGCCTAAAGTGGCGTTTGTATCCGGTGGTGGTAGCGGCATTGGACTTAACTTGACCCGCGCATTACTGAAGGACGGAGCTTCTGTGGCGATCTTCGACCTCAAGGTGGACGATGCCCTGCTGAATGATTTACACGGACTTTCTCCCAACGCACGGGTGGAGCGGTATTTTGTGGATATCACCGATTCGGATGCGGTGGAAAAGTCCATGGAGGAAGCCGCAAGCACATTGGGGGCCCCGGACTTTGCCATCAATTGCGCGGGAATCCTGCGCACGGCAGTATTTACCGAAATGTCCTACGCCATGTTTGATCAGAGTATGAAGGTCAATCTATACGGTAGCCGCAACTTTGCCGCCGGCGTATTGAAGCATATGCAATCCGGCGGCCATCTGGCCCTGATTGCGTCGCTGGCGGGCATGTGTGGTAGCTATACACACGGTGCCTATGCCACATCGAAATTCGGCGTCGTTGGCCTGGCGGAAGTTCTGCGTACCGAGATGAAACCGAAAGGCATCGATGTGTCGGTAGTCTGTCCGGGTGAAATCTCCACGCCGATGCTGGATGAAGAGCGTCGGGTTGGCAGCAAGGTGACGGAGATTGTGAATGAATTCGCCGGTGTTCTTCCGGTTGAGGTAGCGGTGCAGGGTATTCTCGATGGCCTGCGCAAGCGCACCTTTATGATTACTCCGGGCTTCAAGGCAAAACTTACCCGTTATCTAGCCCGTAGTCACACCGGGCTTTTCCGCTGGATTGTGGATAAAAAAGTGGCAAAGGCCCTGAAACTCTTTGGCGAGAAGACTGCCGTATAAACTGCGGTAAATCGAAAACGCCGTAATTCGCAAACGGGTACAACTCCAATCGAGTTGTACCCCAAATGAGTAGCACCTAAAACGACTAGCACCTAAAACGACTAGCACCTAAAACGAGTAGTACCCCAAACGAGTAGTACCCCAAAAATACAACAATAATTTTGGAGCGCATATGAGAGACCAAACTATGAATGCACGTGAGCTGAGCCAGAGATCTGCCAATCTTGCTGACTATATTGGCCGATGCCTGAAACGGTTTCACGATAAGCCGGCCTATCACTGCCTGGGACAGACATTGACCTTTGGCGAGATCGAGGAAAAATCCCTGCACCTGGCCCGGTGGCTGCAACATCACTGTGGCCTCGAAGCCGGCGACCGCATCGCCATTCAATTGCCCAACATCACCCAGTATCCCATTGCGGCTTATGCAGCTTTGCGCGCGGGACTGGTGGTCGTCAATACCAACCCGCTGTATACCCCGCGGGAAATGCAGCATCAGTTTTCCGATTCCGGTGCCAAGGCACTGGTGATTCTGGCGGATTTTGTCGACAAGTTTGAAGAGATCAAATCCTCGACACAGATTGAACATGTACTGGTCACCGGTCCCGCAGATCTACTGGGTAAGGCGGTGCCGGCGCCCGCGGGCTACTACGGGTTTGTCGACGCGCTGGAGCGCGGATCACTTTGTGGCGATCTGGTGGAGAGCACGGCAACACGCGAAGATATTGCCGTATTGCAGTACACCGGTGGCACCACCGGTGTGGCCAAAGGGGCGAGCCTGACCCACGCCAACCTGTTGGCGAATACCGACCAGATGCTGCAACGCATCCTGCAGCGCGGTAACGAAGGCGAGGAAATTTTTGTCTGCCCGTTGCCGCTGTACCACATATACGCGTTTACTGTGAATATGCTGACCTTTTTCGGCATGGGCAGCCTGAATGTTCTGATTCCGAACCCGCGGGATATCGACGGTTTTGTGAAAATGATTGCGCCATTCCGCTTTACCGGTCTCGCCGGCCTCAACACATTGTTTGTGGGCCTGTGCCGCCACCCGGAGTTCAAGCAGCTGGATTTCAGTGCATTGAAGATGACCTTCTCCGGCGGTACCGCACTGACCAGCAGTGCGGCGGAGCTGTGGCACCAGGTAACCGGCTGTGCGGTTACCGAGGGCTGGGGGCTGTCGGAAACTTCGCCGGTGATCTGCCTGAACGAATTCGATCGCGAGGAAATCGGCACCGTGGGCCCGGTACTGGAAAACACCGAAGTACAGGTGTGGGACGAACAGGGCAATCCCGTGTCCCAAGGCGAGAGCGGTGAGCTGGTGGTACGCGGCCCGCAGGTGATGCAGGGATACTGGAACCGCCCGGAAGCGACCGCTGAGGTCATGCGCGATGGCTTCTTCCGCACCGGCGATGTGGGCCTCATCCAGGACAACGGCAATATCCGCATCGTCGATCGCCTCAAGGACATGATTATTGTGTCCGGCTTTAATGTGTATCCGAACGAGGTGGAAGATGTGCTGTGCCGTCACCCGCAGGTGATTGAGGCCGCGGTGATTGGCGTTCCCAGTGAGCAGACCGGTGAAGCGGTGTGCGCACACCTGGTGGTCGATGGAGAAATTAATGAGCAAGAAGTTATCGACTTCTGCCGAACCCAGCTGACTGCCTACAAGGTGCCCAAGCAGATTGTTATCCAGAGCGAGTTGCCCAAATCCACCGTTGGCAAGATCCTGCGCAGAGAGCTGCGCACTCCGTCGACTGCAGAGCCGGCGTAAACCCCGACCGAACCTTTGAAAAAAGCGCAGCCATTGGCTGCGTTTTTTTGTCTGTAGATAGCCGTTTGCCGCTGTGTGTTGCTGAATTATGGGCACAAAAAAGCCGCCAGTGCGGTAGCAGAGGCGGCATGCGCGCTATATTACATTGACACGGACGAGGGGCATACTCACACGGGGTCTACCATCGAAAATGACAATCTCCAAAAAGACCGAATACGACACAGGCCCGGATTCTTCCGCTCTGGAGCCAGCCGAGGATTCGGCACTCGCACTCGGTCTGCGCCGCGAGGTTGAATTACACGATCCAGACCAGTCTGGCTTCCACCTGGTACACGATGGTCTCTCCGCCTTCGTCGCCCGCGCGGTGCTGATTCAGGAAGCCCGCGTCTCCCTCGATCTGAAATACTATATCTACAGCGATGACGCTTCCGGGCGAATCCTCACCGGCCTGTTGCTGCAGGCAGCCGATCGCGGTGTGCGGGTGCGCCTGCTCGTGGACGACCTGGGTACCCGGGTCACCAACCCCTGGGTGCTGGCCCTGGATGGCCACCCGAATATGCAGATACGGGTGTTCAACCCGGTGGAAGGTCGCAGTGGCCTGCGCCGAGGCATTGAGCAGTTGTTGAACTTTGGGCGGATCAATCACCGCATGCACAACAAACTGCTGGTGTGCGACGGCAACGTCATGATTACCGGCGGTCGCAATATTGCCGACGGCTATTTCTCCAAGGCGGAAACGGAATTTCTCGATGTGGACGTGGTGGCGGTGGGTGCGGTGGTTCAGGACGCCTCGGATATTTTTGACGAGTACTGGAACAGCGAAGTGGCCATCCCCGTCACCGAGCTGGCGCTGGTCGATGACGATACCTGCTCGCTGGAGAATTTACGCGACCTGGTAACGAGTTATCTGGATGGAGAAAAGCAGACCGAGTTCAGTCGGGCGCTTGAAAAATCCAATCTTGCGGAAAAGCTTAAGAGCGGTGAGACGTCATTTCACTGGGGTAAGGCCACACTCTTAAGTGATCCACCGCGCAAGGCGATTGATCGGGACAGTGTACCGGTGAGTGAATATCCCGGTTACAAACTGGAAAAAATTCTCAAGCAGTGCAAACAGCAGTTGCGTATCACCAACGCCTATCTGATACCCGGCGTTCCGGGGCTGGACCTGTTTTCTACGCTACGGCAGTCCGAAGTCAAGGTCGACATCCTCACCAACGCACTCGCTACCAACGATGTGGCTGTGGTGCATGGCGCTTACTCCCGCTATCGCAAGCCATTATTGGAGGCTGGGGTTAATCTGTGGGAACTGCGGCCAGTAGCGGAGCAGAAACAGCGGCTGCATTGGTTCAAGGGGCAGTCGCGGGCGAGCCTCCATGCTAAAACCTTTGTGTTGGATGGTGACCGCTCGTTTGTGGGGTCGATCAATCTCGATAGCCGCTCGATTATCCAGAATACCGAGATCGGTATGCTGATCGAGAACTCAGAAATAAATCGTCAGCTGAATGCGCTATTTGATACCTGGACGGCCCCCGACGCGGCGTGGCATCTACAACTGAGTGACAGTGGGAACATTCGCTGGCACGCGCAGGACGAGGACGGAAAGGTCCTGCAAACCAGTAAAGATCCGGAAACCCATTGGTGGCAGCGCCTGTTGGCCCGCCTGTTATCGCGGCTTCCGATTGAGGAGCAGATTTAATATTCTTGGCTAAATGGTACCCGGCCGCTTTCCTATGTTGAAATCGGCCGGGTAGGGCTGCTACGAAAAGTCCGCTTGCAAAAAACGCTATTGCAACAGCAGTCCGCTAGTTCTTCGGGCGTGGGTTGGGGGTAGACAGGTTCCACCACAACTCGAAGGTATCCAGCAGGGACAGTAGAGACTCAAATTTTTTGGTGTCTCCAGTCACCTTGGCACTACCGGAAGACAGCTTATCCTTAAAGGTGGTAGTACCCATAATGATGTCATTGAGTTCCTTGCGGTCGATGGAAACCGTGGCATCGGGCTTATCGACGGGCGGACCATAGTTCAACACACCGTTTTCAAGAACCAATGAATAGTTGCCCTTGATATCGGGTAGTGAAATATTGAATCTCATCGTTTTACCTGCGGCTTTGGGGCCATTGAGGCGAATACCCAGGTAATCAAAAAACATCTCTGTGGGCATGTTGGCGATGGTGTCGGGGCTGGCGGTAACGGTGGTTGGTAACTTCTTCACACCTTCGCGCAGCTCTTTGGCGCCACTCAGGAAAAAATTGCGCCAGGTGCCGTTTTCCTGCTGATAACCCATTTGCTCCAGTGTGTTGGCCAACAGGTTTTTGGCCTTCTGGTTATCCGGCTGCGCCGAGACCAGGTTGTCCAGTACCTGTGCCACCCAGCGATAGTTGCCCGCGTCATAGTCCTTCTGGGCTTTCTGCAACACGCTGTCCGCGCCACCCATGTACTCGACAAATTTTTTGCCAGCTTCTGTAGGCGGCAGTGGATACAGGCGTGCCGGATTGCCGTCAAAGAAACCAAGGTAATAGTTCCACACCGCGCGGGTATCGTGGCTGACACTGCCGTAGTAGCCGCGATTGCCCCAATAGTCGGCCAGTTCCGGAGGAAGCTCCATCATCTCGGCGGTTTCGACCATGTTGTAACCGTGGTTTGCCAGGCGCAGTGTCTGGTCGTTCAGATACTTATACAGGTCGCGCTGCTTTTTCAGGTGGCTGACGACATTTTCATTACCCCAGGTTGGCCAGTGGTGTGGGGCAAACAGGACTTCTGCCTTGTCGCCCCAGCGTTCCAGGGACTCTTTCAGATAACCTGACCAGGCACCGGCGTTGCGGACCTTGGCACCGCGCAGGGTGTACAGGTTATGCAGCGTATGCGTGGCGTTTTCTGCCGCGGTTACCGCTTTCAGCTCGGGAATATAGAAGTGCATTTCTGCCGGGGCTTCTGTACCCGGTGCCATCAGGAATTCGAACGTCAGGCCGTCGACTTTCAGGGTTTGACCTGTTTTGGAAATGGTATCTGTCGGTTCGATCAGGGTTGCCTGGCCGGTGGAGGTGCCGAGGCCCAGCCCCGTACCTAGCCCATCTTTGGGACCTTTGCCCAGCAGGTTGCCGTACATATAACTTGCGCGCCGAGCCATATGGTTCCCGGCAAACACGTTTTCGCTGACGGATTCTTCAATAAAATGTTCCGGAGCGATAATTTTCACCTTGCCTGCCTTCACATCTTTTTCATCCACCACGCCGCGTACACCACCGTAGTGATCGATATGGCTGTGAGTGTGAATGACGGCAACCACCGGTTTGTTTCCACGGTGTTTGCGGTAGAGGTCAAGGGAGGCTTTGGCCGTCTCCTTGGAGATCAGCGGGTCCATCACTATGACGCCGGTGTCACCTTCAATAAAGGTGATGTTGGAAAGATCGGCGCTGCGCACCTGATAAATGCGCGGAGTGACTTCGTAAAGTCCCCCTTCGGACAAGAGCTGTAGTTGTCGCCACAGGCTGGGATTGACTGTGTCCGGCGCATCCTGGCCTTTGGCAAATTCATAGGCGCTCAGGTCCCAGACCGGTTGTCCTTTGGCATCCTTGATTACGCCTTTGTCGGGCAGTGGTGCGATAAAGCCCTTTTTGACGTTTTCGAAATCTTCTTTGTTATTAAACGGAAGCTCAGACTTTACAGCCGCATTGGCTTTTTTGGTTGTATCCGTCGCGGCGTTCTGCGCCAACGCCAGCGGCGAAGACAAGACCAGTATCCCGGCGGTCAGCGCTGAGTAAAAAAGGGTATGGGCGCACTGTCTGCGAATCATAGAGTCGCTCCTTGAATCTTGTTCTGTGGAAATTTGACGAATCCGTTGGTTAAAACTCGAATTGCACGGAACCACCGAGGAAGTGCAGAGCACTGTCTTCATAGGTGCCTTCGAGTCGTGGGCTGAACGGTGGGCGGCCCGTTTGATCAATGTCGATGTCGCCCAGTGATACGTAGTTATAGCCTATGTCCATGGTGACTCCGGGGCAGAGCTCCTTTCCTGCGCCAAGGCCAAACGTCACCGATTTGTTGGTGACCGTGTCTGCGGTAATGCTTGACGTATTTGCCATACCGCTTTCGGCGGAAACACCGGTCGACAGCGACCACCCCTGCAACTTACCCTGATCGAATGTATGCCGAATACCGACGGCAAAGGCGCCGGTGTCGTGGTATCCCCGGTTTACCTTCACAGAAGTTTGGTTGGGGTTGTCCAGGGCGAGGCTGACACCGGCATACTCTGACCAGTCCTGCCAGGCCAGGTTGAAATACAGGGTGGTGGCGTCGGTCAATTCCTGCTGCAGGCTAGCGGTGACCGTGGCGGGAACATTGATGCCTATTTCAGTCCCTGTGTTGTCGAGCCGGCCGACGACAGGCTCAAACAATGGACCGAAGTCGCGCAGTTTCAATTCGTCGTCAAATTCAAACTCCACCTTGGATGTATAGGTAATGCCAAAGGTGGTGCCGTTGACGGGGCGGAAAATGATGCCCAGATTACCGCCATATCCCATGTCGAAATCTTTAAAGCGCAGGTAGGCGTCTTCGTCGATTAATCCGGCCCGAGGGGCGGACTGAAAGCTAAAGTAGCCCGCCATGGCGTTGAGGCCCAGCCCGAGTGACAGGCAGTCGTTTACCTGCCAGCTGAGTGAAGGGATCAGGCTCATGCCGAGCAGGTCCACATTTTGTACAAAGCGGCGGCCCTGCCAGTCATCATGGTAATCAAGACCGAGGCCAAAGTTACCGGCCATGGCAAAGCCCCAGCCGATATTGTCGGTCAGCTTGCCGGCGGCAAACCCGCCAAGGCCCGGGAACCACTTGAGGGGGTTACCGCCATCATTCCCCGGTACATTGCTGAGTCCGTCGTCGGTAAATTGAATATCACCGTAGAGTGCCTGGCCGGCGACACGTACTTCGGTTTTATCCCGCCACACGGTGCCCGCGGGGTTGGTGAAGGCGGTTGCAGTTTCTTCCGGCATTGCGGCCCAGCCGGCACTGGCCGTCCCAAGTGTTGGTGTGCCGATTTGCCACAGCATAATGCCGCCGGCCTGCGCGGCGGGCGCAGAGAGCAGAGCGACGAGTAGTGGCAACAATTTTTTTACGGGGCGGTGTTTTTTCATGGCCATTGCCCTCTGCAGAGGATGGAGCAGGTAAATTCAGGTTTTATCGACAAATACCAGGTGGTTATTTCGGGAACAGCATCACCCAGTTCATCCGAAAGCCCCAATCGTGGCCGCCGCCTTCGGGGCTTTCCGCGTAGTAGCGGGGGCCCGCCTGAATTTGATAGGTCTGCTTACCCACCTTGAATACTTTGGCTACGAGGAAGTGCACCGGTACATTCCATTGCTCGCTTTCCCAGTCGTAGGTGGATTCGGTTTGAAGCGTAAATGTCCACGAGGTGGGCGTGTTGTACGCGAAAAATGGCTGAATGAAGGTGCTGTTAACGTCGGCGCGGTTGTCATCACCTGCAAATGACCAGATGTGGTTGACCAGGGAACCGATGGTCCAGGGGCCGGTTTGTTTGAGCACGACGCCGGTGGGACCCGCGCCCCATTTTTCGGTGCCGAGTAGCGGCTCGGTACCCGTGGGCAACAGGAAAACAGGGCCAACACCCCAGATAACGCCGCCCGCCGTAGGCTCTTTGGGCGAAAAGAAGGCACTCTGTACCGTGTCCCCAAGGCCGGTCTGTTCGCCGCTGCCAGGGAAAATGGCTTCCTGGTTGATGACCGGGAGAATAGTGCGGCTGATCAGATTCCACTCTTCATTGAGGGAAATAGGGATGACCGGCTGAATATTCAGGGTGTACTTGCGCCCCCCGTCGGTGGGGCCGACGCGATTGTCCCAATTGTGCTGAAACGGCACGCTGATTAGGTCGGAGACCGGATTGCTGAGTTGTTTGGCCAGGTCGGCGTCGGCAAGCGCATTGCTGCTGATCGCGATCAGGATGATTAGCGCGGCGAAACTACGGTACATCTTTATTCACCTGTTGAGGTAAGTCGTGAAACGGCTTTCCCCAGTCTAGCCATACCTTGGTCACTTTTGCTCTGTTGCGTCGCGGGGCTCGACCTATTGACGATAAATGGCGAGCCATAAAAAAAGCGGGCGACAAATTCTCTCTGTCGCCCGCTTTCGATGGATGTGATTTGGTTGGATTGGCGGAATTGAATTACCGGAAACTCTGGTGGCGTGCTATTTGGCAGCCATCGCCAGCGCGACGATACCCGGACCGAGATTGATGCCGCCCGACAGGCTCATGATGGAGCGATAGATTTTTACTTTGTGCTCGGCCGCGGTTTTCACCAGAGATTGAAAGCTGGGTGTTTTTTCGAGATCGCTCAGTGGCCCGGCAATACTGACTACCACCGCCGGCATCAGCAGTTCCCCCGCCACGATTTTTTCTTCCGCTCGTTGGAACAGGCGGTGGGTGCATCCATCATAGGTTTTTACCGTATCCGCGACGGCGGAACCCTGGTATGTCATGGAAATGATCGGGTGCAGATTGAGTGAGCGCGCCATAAAGGCTTTAAGCCAGCTCACACTTTTTTCATTTTTTTGGCGGCCGCGTTCACGGAGGTAGTACACATCTTTGATCGCCGCGTATCCCACAATTTTGCGCCCGAACTCTTCGGTGCGAGATTTTACCTGTGCACCGCTGAGCCCTTTCTGGATCAATGACAGCGTGTAGAGTGCCAGCAGCCCCTGGCCTGAAAACAGTGAGTGGGAATCCACGGTGTGGATTTGCACCGAGTCGTTGCTCAGCCGGTTGGCGACTCTGACCGCATTGGCGTAAGTGGGGCTGTTGTCGCCGTTGATGGTCTGGACGACGATGTCTTTCTTTCCCTGGCGGATCAGCTTGGCAAGTACTGCTTCTATTTCAGATTCACCAGCGGGCCCTGAATTCACCAGGCGGGAACGGTCTACCAGCGAGCGGGTGTAAAAATGGGCCATCTGCGCGGGATTGCGCTGGTCGCCAAAGAAGTCTTTGCCAACACTCACGCTGTGGGGAAGCACCGGGATATTGTATTTGCGCAGGAACTCATCGGGGAGATCGCAGCCGGAGTCGACGACTAACTGAACCATGGGGCACCTCTTATTATCCGGTTCACGTTCGGAAATATTTGGCGCCAAATTTAGCACTAGTTCACATTTTTCGACAGTTAAGCGGGGCCATTTTACGGGCTTAGTGGTGACTGGTTAGTCTGGATGCGGGGGCGGGATTAAAAGGAGAGCAAAAAATGGCCGCAGCGGGGTGCTGCGGCCGAAGCACCTTGGGTTTCAAGGAGATGATGCCATCTGTGAGATTTGTTGGCGGGTGAATTCGAGTAGTGCTGGAGAGCCGCTGTGCACTTTGAGAGATGCCGGGATCGGCGCAACCAGCCATTCCACTGCCCAGTCGAGCCCTTCACCACGTTTCAGGTTGTGTGCGGCGCTTTGTACTTCCAGTTCCAAGTAAGGCTTTTCGCCGCTCAGGTAAAGCTCGATATCCCCTTCACCGGTGGCCATATTTTTCGCCGCCACTTTCGGGTACACCTTCAGATACAGCAGCCCATCCTGCGCGTAGGCCAGCCAGCCCTCGCTGCCATTGGCAATCACCTTGCCCTCCACCAGTGCCGCGTCGGCCTCCATGGGCAGCCATAGCGTGTCGTTTTCCAGCGTGTAGGCCACCTGGCCGCGCACGGTTTTCACACTGTCGGTGGTTACCGGTGCAAAGGCCAGGCCGCGGTTTGGTACCCGGGTGACTTCCCAGGCGGCAACTTCGGGAAAATCTGTATCCGTATCGATGCGGTAATGCACCGTGGCACTGTGGCCACTATTCAATGTGATGGTCTTGCTCACTCGGGCACCCGCGCCAAAACGGCTGCGGAGCGTGGCCGAATCAGCGCTCTTTGCTGATACGGCATAGGGCGCGCTGTCGTGTTCGGGTACCGGTGGCCAGTTCCACAAGGATTGCGGGCTCAGCCAGAAGGTGGAGCCAAAGTTGTTGCCACCAGGCTGCGGTAGCGCCAGCAGGTCTTGATCGCCGAACCGCAGCTCGGTGATCCGGCCACCGTACGCCGGGTCCAGCGCCAGATGGAGTGAACCCTTGCTGAGCTGGATGCTGGTGTCATCGGCCAATCCGTTTGCGGTCGCCAGCAGGGCAGACAGGCCAAGCGCTGCGGCGCTTTTTTTCAGACGGTGTAAACACAACACGGCTCAACCCCCGCAGTGAATCTGTGCCTGCGCAGCGGTACCGGGGACAAACTTGATGTCGGCCACGGCCATGGCGAGCTTGCCTTCGCTGTGGAAAGACAGGCCCTGGGAGACTTTGGTGAAGTCCACACCGGCCTCGGCGAAGCACTTCAGGTCGATGGAGACCTGGGACCAGTCGCCCTGGGGCAATGCATTCAGCGCATTCTGCAGGGGCAGGGCGCCGCCACAGTTGTTGCCTTCGCAGGCAATCTGCGCGAACACCGGCGCTTGCGGCGCCTGGTCTACGCGGATATCCATGGTCAGTGCGGCGCCTTCATCCAGGTAGCGGCTCATGTCCTGGGGCTTCTGGGTTTGCAGTACCACGCTGCCGGCGCGCAGGCCTTTCCAGGTGAGTGCGCGGGCGTCCTCTTGCGACAGCCTGTCGATGGAGGCAACGGTGATGTTGTCGTCCGCACTACTGGCAAGGTTGCCACTAACCCAGACGGGGGCTTGTTTGCTGTCGTCGATAAACAGTTTCCACGGAGCCTGTGGGCGCGACACCATCAACCAGGCGTCTTCCAGCTTGCCGTCCACATAGGATTCGCCGTCTTCGTTCAGGTTGTTGGCCAGTTGTGTGCTGCTTGTGTAATCGAGGCCGTAACCGTATGAAAACAGCGGGGCATAGTTTGGATCATCGCGGTTGATGACAGTCTGGTGTACCAGCTCCGGCCAGCTGAACGACAGGCGACCGGTGAAGTCGTAGCGTTTTTTGCCCTCGGTATCGGTGAGCAGTACATCGGCAACGCCTGCACCTTCCGAGCCCGGTAGCCAGGCGGCGACGAAGGCGTCGGACAGGTTCAGCTCTTTGTTCACCCACAGCGGTCGGCCCGAGAGGAAAACACTGACCACCGGAATATTCTGTGCCTTGAGTTTCTGCAGTAACTCCTGATCTTCCTTGCTGCCCAGCTGGAACTCGATGCTGGCCAGGTCGCCGTGCCACTCGGCGTAGGGATCTTCGCCGAACACCACAATGGCCACATCGGGTTTTTCACCGTTGAAGACGCTGTCCTGCAGTTCGCCATCTTCACTCAGAACCACCTTACCGCCGGCGGCGTCCACTGCCTGTTTAATGCCGGTGTAAATGGACGTGGCCCCGGGGAAGTCTTCGGCGGTGTTGCCGGTGCCCTGCCAGGAGATGGTCCAGCCACCACTTTGTTTGGAAATACTGTCGGCACCATTGCCAGCCACCAGGATGTTTTTGCGGGCATCGACCGGCAACAACTGATCATTGTTTTTCAGCAGCACCAGGGATTTACGCACCGCTTCACGGGCAATGGCGCGGTGCTCGGCGTTGCCGAGGATACCGGTTTTACCGGCGAGAGGGCGGTCGCGCTCGAACAGGCCCGCGCGGATTTTTACCCGCAGGATCCGGCTTACCGCATCGTCGATGCGGCTCATGGGAATCTCACCACTTTTTACCTGTGCAATGGTGTTTTCGAGCAGGGCTTTCCACTCGGCGGTGATCATAAACATATCCAGGCCGGCGTTAACGGCCTGAGCACAGCTGTCGATGGTGCAGCCGTCTACAAAGCGGTGACCATTCCAGTCGCCGACCACAAAGCCGTCAAAGCCCAGGCGCTCTTTCAGTACATCGGTGAGCAGGTATTTATGGCCGTGCAAACGCTTGCCATTCCAGCTGTTGAAGGAGGCCATTACCGATTGCACGCCGGATTCGAGTGCGGTGAAGTAGCCGGCGGCGTGAATCTCGGCCAGCTCCTTTTCACTCACTTCGGTGTCGCCGCGGTCGATTCCGCGGGTGGTGCCGCCGTCGCCGACAAAGTGTTTGGCGGCGGACACCAGGTGGCGACCATCGAGAAACTCTTCGCTGTTTTTATCGCCCTGAATACCTTTGATCATCTCGCGCGCGTAGGCGGCGACGATTTCCGGGTCTTCGGAGTAGCTTTCAAAGGTGCGTCCCCAGCGGTCGTCGCGCACCACGGCAATGGTGGGTGCGAAGGTCCAGTCCACTCCGGTCACCGCGACTTCGCGGGCGGTGGCTTGGCCGATGCGGCGGATCAGCTCCGGGTCGCGCGCAGCGCCCAGGCCGATATTGTGCGGGAACAGGGTCGCGCCGATCACGTTGTTATGGCCGTGTACCGCGTCGCTTCCCCAGATAATCGGGATGGGCACACCGCCGTCACTATCGTCCATGGACGCCGCAAAATAGGCATCTGCCAGTTGGCGCCAGTCGTCCGGCGTGGCGAATTTGTCATTGTTCGGAAAGGTGCCGCCGCCGTTCAGAATGGAGCCAATGTGGTACTGCTTCACTTCTGCCGGGGTGATGGATTTAATTTCTGCCTGCATCATCTGGCCGACTTTTTCTTCCAGCGTCATTTGCGCGAGCAGGTCGGCGATGCGGGTTTCAAGCTGTTCGTCACGGGGCAGGGCGGGCTTCAGAGCCGGCCAGTTTTCCAGTGCGTTGCGTTGATCCGATGTGTTTTCGGTGGGGAGGGGGGTGTCACCGCCAGCGGTGTTGATGGAGTCGTTCTTATGCTCGCTGCAGGCAGCGAGGGCAGTTGTCAGCATGATGCTGGCTGACAGGGTTTTCAGGTAAGACATGGGTACTCCGTAACGGTTCCGGCGCTGCAATGTGCGAATTCAAAAAAAAGGCGGGGGCCCTGAGAAAGGGTAAACAAGGCCCCCGCAATCACTACTTGGGAAATATGCGCTTCTTACACGCAGAGAGAGAGACTAATCAGAAGTTCACCTTGAAGCGCGCGCCGTAGGTGCGCGGCAGGTTGGTAAACCGCAGATTATTGCCGTGATCAATGATTCCCTTATTAGAGACGGTTATGTCGGTCAAATTCGCCCCATAAACTTCAACCCGGTATTTTCCGGAGTTGTCGGTAAAGCCGATGCCGGCGTCCACATTGACGTAGCCGTCTACCTTGTCGGCGTAATCCGGGTCGCTGCCGATCACGGTTTCACCATCGATCAGGTCGTAATCAGTGTCGTTCCAGATACTCAGGTAGTAGTCGCTGCGGTACATGGTGGAAATGGACCAGTCAAAGGTACCGGCGGAGGTGTCCAGTTGCTGCGACAGCGCCATGGTCATGGTGAAGTCGGAAGACAGTGGCAACTGCTTGCCGGCAATGTCGACAATCGGGAGATCGGTACCCCAGCCCTGGCGGGTATCCGCCATGGTGCCTTCCTTGATTTCTGCATTGAGCCACAGGGCAGTCACATCCAGCATCAGGTCGGCGGGGAGCAGGAATTTGCTTTCCAGTTCCAGGCCGGTGATTTCCGAGTCGGCTATATTGCGGTTTTGCAGGGAACTCGCACTTTCGTCTTCCGCGGTGGCTACGATCATCTGGAATACCTGATCGGCGTAGTCGTAGAAGAAGGCGGAGGCGTTCAGGCGGGTGGGGACGCTGCCGAGGGTCAGCTCGTTTTTGCTACCCACTTCATACATCACCAGTTTTTCCGGTGCGTAGGGCTCGGCAACCAGGTTGCCGTTCGGGTCTACCAGAGTGTCATTGAAACCGCCGGACTTGTGGCCGGAAGCGATGCTGGCGAACAGCATATTGTCTTCGGTCAGCTGATAGGTACCGCCTATGCGGAAATCGGTATAGTTTTCTTCATAATCACCTTTTTGTTGTACCGGCGCACCAACGGTCCAGGGCATGGTGATGTCGGTACAGGCTGGGTCGGTGACACAGGCAATCTGGTCGTCCAGATTGTCGTCCGCACCCCAGCTACCGACGCCATCGAGCAGGTAGGCGTACAGCTGGTCCGGGGTTGCGCCAACTATGTCGTAGTTACTGCGGCCAAGCCCGTCGTATTTAAAGCCGGGAGTACCTATGCGAGAGGGGATAGCCGTGCCCCATTCGTCGCCGGCTTCAAAGAACGCGAAAGCCCAGTTGCCGCCGGTACCGAAGCGGGATTTTTCTTCCTGGGTACGTCGCAAGCCCGCAAAACCGGTGAGTTTTTCGCTGAAGTCGTAGGAGACATCTACATAGGCTGCCATCGAGGCGCTATCGACGTCGGGCATAACCCACTCGGTGCCGGTGTACCAGGTGCCTCCATCGCTGAGGCTGAACAGGGCCGCTTGCTGGTCTTCCTCGAACTGGAAGATGCCGGTCGTCCAGGACAGGGGGCCATCGCCGTTGGAGAAGAGGCGCAGCTCGTTCACCATGGACTCCGACTGGGTGTTCCAGTATTGGCTACTGTAATTTTCCTGGTTCACTTCGTTGTGACCCGGGAAGTAAACACCGTCGTTGGAAGCATTGACCTGCTTGAAGTCCAGGTCGCGATAGCTGCTGGACAGCTCCACCGAGAAGCCCTCGAAGTCGTGGGTCAGCACCGCCATGATGCCACTGTGAGTGGAATCCAGATCGCCCTCGGTGCCGCGGTAGAGGACATTGCGCGGGTCGTCGAGGTCGTCAAAGTCGTAGCCGGATTGCAGTGCCTGCTTGATCTGGGCACCGGGGTAGCCGGTACCGCCTTCCTGAGTCTGGTCCGCGACGACGTAGAGGTTGGTGTTTTCACCGATATCCCACAAGGCGGAAAGACGGAAAGACTGCACGTCTTCACTGCCCGCAGCATCCAGGCTGCTGTTGGCACTGGCGTTGCTGAAGTATGGATCGTGTTGTTCGGTGTACCCGGCGAGTCGCAGGGCAAAGGTATCGGTGACGGGTAGATTGACGGCACCGCGGGTGCCGAAGTTGTTGAAATTGCCGGCAGACAGTTCCAGGTCCGCGCTCATCTCATCCATGTTTGGACGGTTGGCAACAATATTCAGGGTACCAGCGGTGGCGTTGCGTCCGCGCAGAGTGCCTTGCGGGCCCTTCTTCACTTCCACCCGAGCGATGTCATAGAACATGGCGCCGACGCCACGTGGGCGTGGAATGTATACGCCGTTGACGTGGGTGGCCGCCGCAGGGTCGCCGAGTTCCGTATTGTTACTGGAACCTACACCGCGGATGTAGATTTCCATATTGCCTTCCTGATCGGCAATATTCAGGCCGGGAACGACATTCTGCAGATTCTGGAAGTTGGTGCCGACCCCGAGACGGTCCAGGGCGTCCTGATCGAATGACTGAGCCACGCCAGCGACGCTTTGCAGGGTCTGCTCGCGGCGCTCTACGGTGACCACTACTTCTTCCAGCACTTGCGAGCTCCCTGTCTCTTCGTCGGATTGGGCGTACAGGCTACTGCTCATGAAGCCGGCAGCTATTGCGGTGACTGTTGCGGCAACACTCGCGGCTAGTTGGTCTCTCTTGAATCGCACCATCGCTGGCACTCCTTTTTTATGTTTGTCGTATTGGGTGTTCGTCAAAGTTGAGCACTTCTTTGTCTCGTGCCCGATATTGGGGAAGGAGCGGTTGCCGGTCGTCTTGGTTACTGCATCTGCACAACATTGAACGTCCAACTATGGGTAAAGCGCGAAGTTGTACCTTTTGCTGCGTCGATCTGGTCGGAAATTGAGCATTCTGGTACGCTGAGCTAAGCCGATAACAATACAAAGAGAGCTTGCCTGGTCCATGGATACCCTCCTGTTTAACGTGCACGACGTCATCCTCATGATGACCAGTTATCAGTGCCTGTTGTTTGCCCTATTACTGACTGCGGTACGTAGCGAGCAAAAGTTCAGTTTTCTGCTGCTGGCTGCATTCCTTGTTACCCAGGCCATGATTCCCATGGATACCCTGATCAGCTACGGCGCCGGGGTGCGCCAGTGGGCCATCGATACCTCGCCGAACCTGTTCTATATCTTCGGGTTTGCCTACTGGCTCGAGGGGCCGGTGCTGCTCTGGTATACCCGCTCCCTGATCTACAAAGACTATCGACTTGGGCGGGCTGACCTCTGGTACCTGTTGCCTTTTGCTGCCTACGCCCTGTTTGAATATTTCACTTATTTCCGCTTCGACAGCACCACAAAAATCGCCATGTTGCAGGGGTACACCCCCTACGGCGAATCTCTGCTCAATCTACTGATTGGCTTTGGCAGGGAATTGTTGCGCCTGCTGTTCGGTGTTTTCTGCCTGATCGAGATTCGCAATTGCCGCCGGCAGATGCGCGAGCGGTATTCGAACGTGGAGCGTATTGACTTCAAGTGGCTGCTGATTCTGGTCTGGGGCTTTGTGCTGCTGCGCGGTTGGGCGGTACTGGTCAATGTGGCACTGACGTTGGCCGCGCAATGGGATAGTGCGGTGGACTTCCGTGTTATGGGGCTCGCCAGTAACTACACCGTCTTTATCCTCATCAGCGCGATGATCTTCTTTAGCCTCAGCTATGCGTCGATGTTTGAAGGCATCGACCGAAAATCGGCGACGTCGGCTGGGGTCGGTGCTGCAAGCGGTTTGAAAGGGGGGGCTGAAGTCGAAAATAAGCCGGCGGTGGATACCGCATTGGCCGAGCGTATTGCGCGCTTTATGGAAACTGAAAAACCCTACCTGGAACCGTCACTTACTTTGGAACAGCTGGCGGCCCAGTTAAATGTACCCAAACGCAATGTATCCACCGCAATCAACCGTCACTTCGAGCGCAATTTCTTCGAGTTTGTGAATCACTATCGGATCGAAGAAGCGCAACGGAAGCTAGTCGACCCACACTGTGTGGATTTGACGATCATGGATATCCTGCTGGACTGCGGCTTCAATACCAAAGCCACGTTCAATGCGTTCTTCAAGAAGCTGGTGGGTATGACGCCTACTGAATATCGTAAAGAAGAGTACCGTAAGCAGAACTTGCCGGAAAAAACTGCATCCGTGCAGTAAGTTGATTCCCTATCGGACGAGGCAAGGTGATATCCACTGAGTGGATTGAGAGATGATCAGTCGGTCTGCACCCTGTTCAAGGTAGCCCCGGGCAGGGTGCAGTTTGTGCACACGGCTTGTGTCTTCGCGCGGCTATCGATTGATAACCGCGCGTGCCCAATTAACCGCGCATTTCTTCCAGTTCCAGCCCTTTGGTCTCGTGCACCATATACAGTACAAACGCTACCGAGAGCAGGGCGAACAGGGTGTAGATACCGTAAGCACCTGCCAGGCCGATGCCGGTCAGCATGATCGGGAAAGTCATGGTGATGGCGAAGTTCGCTACCCACTGGGCGAGGCCAGACACCGCCAGGCCAGAGCCGCGGATCTGGTTCGGGAACATTTCACCGAGCATGGTCCACATGGCCGGGCCCCAGGAACCGTTGAAGAAGAATACATAGGCGTTGGCGGCGATCAGTGCCAGCAGGCCCATGCTCTGGGAGAGTTGCAGCTTGCCGTCGACGAGAGAGGAGTTGGCGAAGGCGAAGGCGACCAGCCCGAGAGTGACGGCCATACCGATGGAGCCCACCAGCAGCAGCGGTTTGCGACCGATCTTGTCGATCAGCGCCATGGTGATCAGACAGGCCGCGATGCTCACACCACCGGAAATAATGTTGATCATCAGTGCGTCGGATTCAGAGAAGCCTACCGCCTGCCAGAGTACCGCACCGTAGTAGAACACCACATTGATGCCCACCAACTGTTGGAAGGTGGCAAGGCCGATGCCCACCCAGACGATCTTGCGCACCTTGCCAACCCGCTTGCCGGTACTTTCCAGCAGGTCCGCCATACGCGGGCGGTGATCGCCTGCAACGGATTCGCGGATGCTTTCCAGCTTCTGTTCAACCGCTGCTTCACCGTACAGCTTGCGCAGCACTGCGGTCGCTTTGGAGGTCTGTCTGGACATCACCAGATAACGCGGGCTTTCCGGAATCAGCAACAGGGCGAAAAAGAACAAGGCGGCCGGAACCATTTCAATCCAGAACATCCAGCGCCAGGCGTTGTAGCCCATCCACCACTCATTGACTGCAGAGCCCGCGGTGTTTGCCAGCCAGTAGTTGCTGACAAAAGCTGTGAATAGGCCCGAAATAATGGCGATCTGGTTGATGGTGATCAGGCGTCCACGAATGGCCGCCGGGGCAATCTCACTGATATAGGCCGGTGACATCACACTGGCAGCACCGACCGCCAGGCCGCCGAGAATACGATAGAACACGAATTCCCCGGAGCTGCTGGCAACACCGGAACCCCAGGCGCTGACCAGGAACAGCACCGCTGCCACCAGCAGCAGTGTTTTGCGGCCCCAAAGATCCGCGAGGCGGCCGGCGAAGAAGGCGCCGAAGGCGCAACCCAGCAACATGGAGGCGACGTTGAAGCCGGTACCGGCGGTATTGGAATTGAACGCCTGCTGTAGCCCGGTCACGGTGCCGTTGATCACACCACTGTCGAAACCGAACAGGAAACCACCAATGGTGGCCACACTACAGATCAGGATGATAAAGGGGAGGGGCGTCGCGTCCTGGTGGCTTTGCAATGCCCCCAGGTTGCCCTCGGCGGAGTTCTCAATCGCTTGCATGGGTTACTACCTGCTTTTTATTGTTTGTGGGCGGGCGGTGTCTCCACCGCCCGGTATCACGGGTAAATCAAAGTCGGCTTTTGGCCGTTTCTGTCTGTTCTTGATCTATGCGTTCTTTAGAGTGACGTTTTGCGGGCGGAAAAGCGTCCTACTTTAGGAAAAAACCTAAAGTTGGACGCTACCCGAGGCCCACTTTCCACCAATCGACCCATTTGAGGTGGGACACACCGGTATTGAGAAAAACTCGGGCGGCAGATTTACTGCAGCTTAAAGCTTCCCTGCAGGCCGGATTCTGCATCTGGTGCCACCCACACGTGGAAGTCCCCAGGCTCAATGACCTGCTGCATATCGGCGTTGTGGAACGCCAGCTGTGCCGGTGCCAGGGTGAAGGATACGGTGCGCGACTCTCCCGGCTGCAAGGTTAGACGTTCAAACCCTTTAAGCTCCCGCACCGGGCGCGACACGCTGCCCACCAGATCGCGCACATACAGCTGGGCGGTTTCGGTGGCGGTGGTCTTGCCGGTGTTGGTGATGGTGGCGGAGATTTCCAGTTGGCCGTTGAAGTCCAGCTCGTTGCTGCTGAGCTCCAGGTCGCTGTAGTCGAACTCGCTGTAGGTCAGACCGTAGCCGAACGGGAACAGCGGCTTGTGGCCGTAGTCCAGCAGGTTGGAGGAGTTACCCGGCTGGTGCTGGAATACCTCGCGGCCGATTTTTTCGATCCGTGTGTAGTTCTCTTCAGTCGCCGGGCGGCCGGTGGCCAAGTGGTTGTAGTAAATGGGGATCTGGCCTGCACCCACCGGCCAGGTCAGCGGCAGGCGACCGGACGGGGAGCTTTCTCCATAGAGCACGTCTGCCAGTGCCGGGCCGGCCATGGTGCCCGGGTGCCAGGCCATCATGACCGCGTCCGCCTGCTCCAGGGTTTTGTCCAGCTGCAGCGGGCGGCCAGCCAGTAACACCATGGCGAGCGGCTTGCCGGTTTTGGCCAGTTCCGCCACCAGTTCTGTCTGGGCGCCGGGCAGGCGGATATCGCCGCGGCTGTGGCCCTCACCGGACAGGATCGCTTCTTCACCGCCCACAAACAGAATCACATCGGCCTTCTTTGCCGCCTTGATGGCAGCCTTGAAACCACGGGTACTGGTGTCACGGCTGTAGTCGAGGCCTGCAGCGTAGAGAATCTCACCGTCATCGCCGACCATTTCGCGCAGGGCGGGCAGCAGGGTGTGGGAATGCTTTTTGTCACCGTTGTAGATCCAGGTACCCAGCTGGTCGTGGGCGGCGTCGGCCAGGGGGCCGATGACGGCGACGGTCTGGCCTTTCTTCAGCGGCAACAGTTGTTTGTCGTTCTTGAGCAGAACAAAGGTTTCCTTGGCGGCGTCTTTGGCGGCGTTCAGGAAATTGTCATTGCGAATAATCTGCTCGCGTTCGGCCTTGGACTTGGCGCGGGGGTAGGGGTGGTTCCACAGATCCAGGCGCAGTTTGACCCGCAGGATATTGGCCACGGCGGTGTCCAATTGCGTTTCACTGAACTTGCCTTCGTCCATCAACTGGGGCAGAAATTTTTCGTAGGTGTCGGTGTGCATCTCCATATCGATGCCGGCATTGGCGGCGAGGGTTGCCGCGTGCTTGGCGTCGCGGGCGAAGCCGTGGGGCACCATTTCCATGACCGCGTTCCAGTCACTCACCACAAAGCCGTCGAAGCCCCATTCGTCGCGCAAAATCTGCTTGAACAGGAAGGGGCTGCCGGTACCCGGAACATCGTTCAGGGTACTGTACGTACTCATGATGCTCTGCATGCCCGCATCGATGCCGGCCTTGAACGGCGGCAGGTAGATGTCCCGCAGCAGGCGTTCGGGAATATAGGCACTGTTGTAATCGCGTCCGCCTTCCGCGGCACCGTAGCCGGCAAAGTGTTTGCCGCAGGCGGCGAGGCTGGTGGGATCGGCAAGGTTGCCGGTCTGGAAGCCTTCCACCATGGCGACACCGAGAACGGAGGTGAGCAGCGGGTCTTCCCCCAGGGTTTCCGCGATGCGGCCCCAGCGCGGGTCGCGGCTGATGTCGATCATCGGCGCGAAGGTCCAGCGGATACCATCGGCACTGGCTTCCTGTGCGGCCACGCGCGCACCGTTTTTGATCAGTTCCGGATTCCAGCTGGCGGCCTGGCCGAGGGGAATCGGGAAAATGGTCTCGTAGCCGTGAATCACGTCCTGGCCGAATAACAGCGGAACCCCCAGCGGGCTTTCTTCCACCGCAATGCGCTGCAATTCTTCAAACGCGTTTTTATCCACGGAACTGAAATTGACGTTCAGGAATCCGCCCACGCGCCCGTCACGCACGGCCTGTTTGATGGATTTCATATCCGAAGCGCCAAAGGTGCCCCAGTCGCGCAGGGCCAGCTGGCCGATTTTTTCCTGCACGGACATCTGTGCCAGCAGGTTTTGGATACGGGATTCGATGGCTTCCTGTTGTTGGCTCTGCTGTGGCTGCGCGCCCGGAACCGTGGTTTCGTTGGCGGCCTGAAGTGGCAGGGCGGCGGCGAGTGATAGAAGTCCGGCCATCACGCCAATAGTAAGGGGGTGTTTTTTCATGGTACTCACTCTCGAAACTCTTTCCTGGAGCTCTTTGTAAAAGCTCGCTTGAAACGTTCACTCAATGCTTTTTCGCAATGTTTTCTTGCAAAAACTTTTTGCGATAACTTCTTGCAACTACTTTTCACATCTACTTTTCACAAAAAAACCTAAAGCTCCAAGGTTCTCCAGTCTCTCTCATCCCGTTGGCCGGGTTCCGCGCGCACGTTGAATCCCGGGGGGGGAGTGCGGGGAAAAAGGCCCCCACCACCATGGGTGGGGGCAAGAGAGACAATCGACGAGAACGATCGCTTTAAGAAGTTTTGGTCATTAGAAGTTGTAGTTGCCGCGGATGCCGTAGAAACGCGGCATGGAAACCGGCCCTTTGATTACGTGGTCGCCACCGCCGGCCCAGTAGGTTTCTTTCTGGTCGGTGAGGTTGTAAACAAAGGCTTCTACATTCCACTTGTTGTCCGGTGCTTCCAGCTTGAGGGTGCTGTTTACACTGTGGAATGCCGGGCGCACATCACTGAACGCATCGGGGGTTTCTGTGACAAAGGCGTCGTAGTGTTTATCCACGTTCTGGAACGTGTGATACGACTTGTCCCGCCAGAAATAGCTGAGGTGAGGAACAATGGCAAAGCCGTTGTTGAATCGGAAGGTGTGGGTGTAGTTCAGCTTGGCGCTGAGCTTCGGTGAAGCCGCCAGCTCGTTGCCTTTCAGGTTGACCTTCATGGCATCGTTGTCTGGATTGGTGGCGGCACCGTGATCCACTTCGAACAGATCGGTGGCTGCAAAATCCCAGTGGTAGATGAAGTCGCTGGTGATTTCGGTATCCAGCCAGGTGACGTAACCGTCGAAGCGGCCGTTTTCAATCGGTGCCCAGTCAAACTCCACTTCCAGGCCTTTGATGGCGGCGGTGCCGATATTGTCGGTCTGGAACACGGTCTGGGTTTCGGTGGTGATTTCACCGGTCAGCTCACCGGTGCCGTCCGCGCGCTCTTCTACATAATAGGGGAAGATGCCTTTGGCGGAGGCCGCCTGCATATCTTCGTAATCGCTATAGAAGAAGGTTGCCATCACGTTCAGGCTGCCGTCCAGGTAAGTACCCTTGGTACCCAGCTCGTAGGTGGTAACCACTTCCGGATCGTAAGTGTTGCGGTGACGCTCTTTGATGATGCGCTCGCCGTTGGCGTCCAGCAGGTATTCGGCAGTGTCGGGGTTCTGTTCATATTGCACGAATACATCGCCGATACCACCGGACTTGAAGCCGTTGGCCACATAGCCGAAAACCATCAGGTCGTCGTTGACGATGTAGTCCAGGCCCACGCGGTAGTTGGTGAAATCCCAGGTGCCTTTGGTTTGGTTGTCACTGACGGCGGTGTAAATACTGGAATCGTCAAAGTAATCCGTGGGCAACTGGTTGAAGGCATCGCGATCCCAGGCCGGGAAGCAGCGCTCGCCAGTTTGCGGATTGATGGTGTCGCCGTTACAGGTCATGTTGCGGCCACCCACGTCCTGCTTGGTGTCTTCGGTGTGGCGCAGGCCCAGGGTCAGGTTCAGCTGGTCGGTCAGTGCGTAGGTACCCTGGGCGAATACCGCCTGGGATTTGAGTGTGCGGTTCGGCTGGTTCCAGTAATCCGCATTGGGTCCGCTGTTGATCCAGCCACCCTGCATGTTGTTGTCTTCTTCGAAATAGAAGGCGCCGGCGATCCACTGCAGTGGACCGGAACCGGTGGATTGCAGCTGAAGCTCGTGCGACTGAGAGGTGAAGGTCGCATCGCGGAAGAAGATGGACATATCCCAACCGGTGATACCGCGGTCCTGGTCGGAATGCTGTGAGCGCACTTGCTCGGCCCAGCCGGCGTTGTACACCAGCTCCATATTGTCGCTTACATCCCAGCTCAGGTTGGAGCGTATGGATTCGATATTCAGGTCGAGGAAGCCGGGCACGCTGACGTTGACGGTGAAGTCGTCGGCACCGGGGCCGTACACGCTTTCACAGCCCAGCTGACCGGGTACTGGTGTGGCGGAAATATTGCCGTCCGCATCCAGGTAGTTGCCGTCGCCGTCTTTGCGAATGCGTTTGGCGGCCATGTCACAGTTCAGGGTGTCGGCACCGCCGGCGCTATCGTCCTGGAATTGCTCATAGGCCAGCATCCACGACAGGGTTTCGCTGGGCTCCCACAGGGCGCTCACACGGAAGGCGTACTGGTCGGAGTTGTTGTAGAAGTCGGACGGATCGGCTTTGACCAGTTCCTGTACCTCACCGCTGCCCCAGCGTTCGCGTTGGCGCAGGCTGCGGTCTTCATCGGTGCCGGTGTAGACCGGGGCGTTCTGGATTTCTTCCGGCAGGTAGCGCACGTCCCACTGGTTGGGGTCGTAGTAGCCGTCCAGGTAGGAGTCGCGGGATTCCTGCATAAACGAGGCGCGCAGGGCGAAGGTCTCGCTCACCGGGATATTGATCATGCCGCGGGTCTGCTGGTGGTTCCAGCGGCCGGCTTCGATGCCTACGGACGCGTCGAACTCGTTGAAGTCCGGGCGTTTGGAAATGATGTTGACGCTGCCCACAGTGGAGTTACGACCAAACAGGGTGCCCTGCGGGCCGCGCATGGCTTCCACCCGCTCCACGTCGAACATCAGCGCCATGGCGCCTTGCGGTCGGGGGGAGTAAATGCCGTCCAGGTGCAAGCCGACGGAAGGATCGCCCAGTTCGGTGATATTGGTGGAGCGCACGCCGCGCATGGCAACTACCGGCGCGGTCTGTGAGGAATCCATGGAGATTTCCATGTTTGGCACCATCTGTGCCATATCCTTGATGTTGGTCAGGCCTTCCCGGTCCAGCTTCTCCTGGGTGAAGGCGGTGATGGAAACGGGGGTCTCCATCAGATTGGTTTCCCGCTTGGTGCCGGTAACGGTCACTTCTTCCAGGGCGTTGGTGGCATAGGCACTTTGTGCTTCTACCGGCGTTTCCTGTTGTGCATCTTGTTGCGCAAAGGCGAAGCCGGAGTTCACCAGCGCAATGGAGAGCGCCAGAGGCTTGTGCAGTCTCTTCATCGGTATTCCTCTCATGTTTATTGTTTTCGGTCGCCAAATCTGGGCGACGGAGGAAATTTGCCAAATGCCTGGAGCCCGGGCGTCCGGATGCGGTTACTCGAACGCAAAAATCCCGATTTTTTTGGCGTTCGACTATCCTACGCGCAGTCGAACCTGGGGTAAATGTCTGCAAATCAATGACTTAGAAGTTTTGGTCGCTGGCGGCGCCGGGTCATAAAGCGGTCAAAAAAAAGGGCCGCGGGAGTGTTTCCGGCGGCCCAAGGCAAGAGAGAGTCTGTCAGGTGCGGTTAGTTTTCAAACAGCCACAGCTGGTTGTCGCCACCGTGGAAGGTCCACTGTTGGATATTGCCGCCGGCGCTGGTAGAGCCATCCTGAACATCCAGAGATTTGCCGCTCAGTGCAGACAGAATACGGAACTGGTTGCCGGAAACCGGTTCGACAATCCACTGCTGGTTGTCACCACCACCGTACTCCCACTGCTGGATGTTGGCGCCGTTGCTGGCAGAGACACCCTGCACATCGAGCGCGAGTCCGCTGTAGTTGTTTTCGATCCGGTAGTTTCCATTGCTGAGTGCGGTCACCTGCCAGGATTGGCTACCACCCTGGATCACATTGCCGCCGTTGCCGGTGGCATTGTTGGCAACGGCCAGCAACAGGCCACTGGCCAGGTTGCGGATCTGGTATTCGCCATCGGCAATGTCGCCAGATGGCGGTGGGGTGGGGTCCACGGGTTCTTCCTCCCCGCTACCTACTTCCAGCTCGAACCAGTTGAGGTTGAATCCGGGGCCCGCCACCTGCAGGCGCAGGGTTTGGGTGCCGGCGCCGAGGTTCACGTTAGTGGAAACGGACTGCCAGCTCTGCCAGCCACCGGTGTTGGGCAGGCTGGTATCAGCTACTTGCGCACCATCGGCCAGCAGTTGTAGCTGCCCGGTATTGGTGGTGCTGGCAACGCGGTAGGTCAGTGTGTAGCCACCGTCTTCGGGGACGTCGACGCGGTAATCCAGCCAGTCGCCGCTGTCGGTCCAGCCGATATTCTGGCCGCCGCCGTTGTCACTGGTGTCTTCCGTTTGAATACCAGACATGGCGCAATAGCTTTCCGCTTCGATGCGGTCGACGGCCTGCGCAGCGGTGGAATCACAGCCAGCGGGAGGTGGGGTACTGCCGCCCGCGGATTTGATGGCATCGTAGAAACCCTGATGCCAGCTCACATTACTGGCGCCGTTGCCGATGTGGTTCTGGGCAAAGTCGATCATCCCCGCATAGGCGTTGGCCGGGGGTGTGCCACCGTGATTGATGTAGTTCACCACCTGGCTGTAAACGCTGTTGGGGGCAATGGTCCACAGGGTGCGGTCGTGGCTCATCTTCTTGAACGACCAGGGGAATTGGCCGGCGATATTGTTGATGGACCAATCGGTCAATTGGCGAATGATATCGTTGGTGTCCTCGCCATATTCCCCGAGGATCATTGGTACGCCCATGGCATTGGTGATGTCTGCGCGGGGGTACAGGTCGGGGATCCAGCCCACATTACCGAATACATAGTGGTGGGTTTGGTACACCAGATTATCGTCCCAGCGAACGCTGATACCGGTATTGGTCTGGGTATTGGCATCGGTCCAGTCGATCTTCTGCATGTCCGAGCCCCACCAGCTGCCCTCGGCGACAATTGCGTGGTTGGTATCGACTTCGCGAATGGCGTCGCGCATGGCGATCAGTGACGGCAGCAGCTCGTACTCGCGTCCGGCCTGGGGCACCGGCTCGTTGATCAGATCGTAGCCCCAGATGACCGGCTCCTCCTTATAGCGGTCGGCGATGTGCCGCCACACCTGGCTGGCAATCTGCACATTGTTGCCATCCCAGAACTTCACCGAATCCCGCGGCTGGCCGGCGTTGGAGTCGATGTTGTCGCTGTGGTCGCCAGGATTTTGGTAGCCGGGGGCGGCGTGCATATCCAGCAGCACATAGAGCCCGTGGGTGCGGCAGTAGTCGATCAGTCGATCAAAGTACTGGAAGCCGTGATCCGACAATTGGCCGTTTTCCCAGAACAGGTTGTAGTGGAAGGGCACCCGTACGGTATTGAAACCGAGACTTTTCAGGTCCGCGATCTCCCGTTCGGTCACGTAATTGAGTCGCCACTGGTGCTCGAACTCCCTCGCCTGGGCCATGCTGCCGAAAGTGTCGGCGAGGCTGTTGAGAAACTGGGTATGGGTGCGGTAATTAAAGTCGCCCATCATTAGATAGCCTTCCCATAGCAGCCAGTTGCCGAGGTTGATACCGTTCAGGTGGATGGGGTCACCGTTGCCATCCACGATTTCGGTGCCATCCGTGTGGACATACTGAGCGTGGGCTTTTTCAGTGACCGTCAAAGGGGACATTAGGACGAGCAGTGCTAATAGACTGCCGAGCCCGCTTGCAGAGTTAAATCTCATCATGCTTTCCTTTATTATGATTTCAAGTGATGTAGAGAGATAAGGCGAGTCAAGATCGCCAACGACACCCTAAGAGGGGAGTGCAGGCGGCGTCGTTCTGACGACGTGAAAACAGTGGTATGTGGTTAGTCGAACCCGTTCGGCTGCCGCGGGGCATCCGAACGCCCGGAAACGATTGGATAAAAATCATAAAAATGAGCCAGGTTCTGTTTAACTTTCACGATGTCGTGCTGCTGATGACGGCCATGCAGTGTCTGTTCTTTGCGGTACTTCTGTTGGCCACCAACACCAGCAAACAGGTGAGTACCTACTTCCTTGCAGCTTTTCTGTTTGCGCACGCGTTTATCCCGCTCCACGAGCTGGTGTTGTGGGGCGCGGAATTCAAATTTGCGGTGCGTGAGTGGCTGCCACAGGTGTACTTCCTCGGTGGCTTCGCCTATTACCTGGACGGCATGCTGCTGTTTTTCTGCGTCAAATCCCTGATCTTCCGCGACTTTTCCCTGCGCCCTCGCGATGCGGTGCACCTGTTGCCGTTTGTCCTGGCACTGGTTTACATGAGCGCGGTGTTTTTCCGTCTGCCGCTAGAACAGCGGTTAGATCTGATCAGTAGCGAAACCCTGGTGTACGGCTGGCATTACGTGCTGGTGGAGTTTTTGTGCAAGGGCCTGCGGGTGGCCTACTGCCTCTGGTCATTGCTGCTGATTGTGAAATACACCCAGCGTTTGAAATCCACTCACTCTAATGTGGAAAAGGTGGATGTGACCTGGATCTGGACACTGGTGTTCGGATTTATGCTGGTGATGCTGATGGAGGTGGTGTTGAGTATCGCCAAGATGTTCAGCCTGTATCAGCACTACGATCTGGGGGTGTTCGAAAAAATCGGGCTCACCGGTTACTACACGGTGTTCGTACTGGTGAACCTGCTGGTGTTTACCGGTGTGCGCTACTTCGCCAGTTTTGAATCCGTGCGCGAGCCGGAAAAACCGCGCAAAGCCGCGGGCGAACAGGTGTGCAATCCGGCCCTGGCGGAAGACATCGACCGCAAGATGCAGGCAGAAAAACTCTATTTACAACCGGACGTGACCATCGATCTGCTGGCGGAGAGTCTCGAGGTGCCGACGCGAGACCTGTCGATGATCATCAATCGGCACTTCGAGGTGAATTTCTACGAGTTCATCAACCGTTATCGGATTCAGGAGGCCATGCGCCTGTTGCGCAGTGCCGATGGGGAAGGGAAGACCATTACCGATATTTATCTGGAAGTGGGCTTTAACAGCAAATCCGTATTCAATACCTTCTTCAAGAAAGCCGCCGGGATGACGCCGTCCCAGTACCGCCGGGCCGACGCCATTCCAGAGCCCGCTTAGGGGCGCATGAAAAGAGAGGTGTTACTGGCCCAGTAGCGCCTCGGCAAACCCTTCCAGTGCTGGCTTTTCTTGGTAGGGTCCATTGGCGGGGCCATTGAACAGTAGTGGCCAATCGTCGGCACCCTGCCAGTTTTCAAAATCCAGTATCCAGCTGTCGCCATCCCACAAGCCCCAAACAGAAATCCCGCCTCTCTGTGCCGGCGGTACTACGTCCAGATATGTTTGTACGATCGCCTTGTAGCGAGCTTTCTGCAGTGCTGCGACTTCCGGCGTGTACTGGGTGTATTGCGGAAACGGGGCGGAGGAATAGGGGTTGTTCACCGGTACATCCAGCTCGGTGATTTTTACCTTGAGACCGCGATCGACGATGGCCTGGAAGGCGCTGCGTAAATGGCTGGTAGTGGGCCAGTCAATCTGTATGTGCATCTGCAGGCCGACCCCGTCGATGGGGACTTCCTCTGCCTGCATCTCGTCCAGCATGGTGAGCAAACAGTTGAACTTGGCGGTGTTGCCGCCGGAGATACTGTAATCGTTGTAGTACAGATCTACCTCAGGGTCTGCGGCATCCGCGGCAATAAAAGCGGCGTTAACGTAGTCGCTGCCAAGACGCTGGTAGAACAGGGAGTTGCGGTAACAATTCGACTGGGTCTCATCGAGTACCTCGTTCACCACATCCCAGCTGGTGACACGCCCTGCAAAATGATCGGCAATGGTGGCCACGTGCTCGTTGAGCATGATCTGGAAGTCGCCGTTGTAATTTCTCATCCAGTCGGGCACCTGGTATTCGTGATGCCAGAGGAAGGTGTGCCCGTGCACGGTCAAGCCGTTGCTGAGCGCCCAGTCCACCATCTGGTCAGCGTCGGCAAAATCGTAGGTATTTTCTGCCGGGTGCAGAAAGCGCATCTTCATGATGTTCTCGGCGGTAATCTGGCTGAAGTGCTGCTTGATGGTGGATTCCTTTTCCGGAATGCGCAGGAAGCTCCGGCTATCGTCGCCCGCGGCTACCGCAACACCGATCGGGAACTCTGCAAGGCTGTACAGGTTGGTGGTGTTGCTGCCAGATGACGATCCACTGCCAGAAGAGCTACCGGAGGAGCTGCTTGATGATGAACTGGAAGATGAGCCGCCCGATGACGAGCTGCTGCTAGAGCTACTACTGGATGAAGAGCTCGACGAAGAACTGGATGACCCACCGTGTTCGCATAGCGCACCGTTGACCTGCGGTACTTCGGCAGTACCGGTAGACGTGCCTTGAAATCCGAATTCCGCCGTCTGCCCCGGTTGCAGGCTGGCATTCCAGCCGGCGTTCGTTGCGATGTACGGATTCCCACCCGAAACCTCCGCATTCCAGGTGTTCGTGACCCGGTTGTCGCCGCTGTATTGCCACTGCACCTGCCATCCGTCGATCGCGGAATCGGTATCGTTGGTGACCCGAACATTTGCGGTGAAACCGCTGTTCCAGGCATTGCTGACGGAGTATTCGCAGCTGGCGAGCGCACTGTAGGGCGCGGCCCCCAGAGCAGTCAGGGCAGTAAACAGTAGGGCCCCGACGAGCTTGCGCGGTTTGTTCCCGGTGGGTGCCCGGTGGGCACTTGGGGAGATCGTTTGAAATCGCAATGATGCTGGTGGTCTGACAATAGGCATTGGTGTCTTCTCTTTACATAAGTTTTGAAGATGGTGTGCCCGGCGAGGGTGCTGAAAAACATACAGCTCAGAACCATGCTGAGGGGGCATACATTGCTGGGACGTATGGCGATGGCACGCGGGCCGTTGAGTGCATGGTTTTGTGCGCTGCTTCTCCAGAATAGTCATAATGACTATCATGGGGCGGAGCAGGGAGGGGTGTCTTGGGTGGCTGCGTATGACCGGTATATGGGGGTGCAGTCCAGCGGTATACTCCCGGCCTATTGAATGAACAGGATCAGGATCGGAATGGTGATGGCTCCCCCCGCCAGGCTTGCCACATTGCTGGATGACGCACTACTGCGCTGTCCAGTGTCCGGAAAATTGTGGCTCGGGTACTCCGGTGGTCTGGACTCCACCGTACTGTTGCACCTGCTCGCCAGTGCCAAAATCCCATGCACGGCACTGCACATTAACCACGGTTTGAGTGCGCGGGCGGACCAGTGGCAGGCCCACTGCGAAGCGGTAGCCGGGAAAATGGGGGTGCCTTTTGTTTGCCGGGAGGTGCGGGTAAATCGCAGCGATGGTGGATTGGAGCAGGGGGCGCGGAAGGCCCGGTACCGAGTTTTTGGGCAGGTATTGGCAGCGGGCGATCAGGTCCTGCTGGCTCACCACGCGGACGATCAGGCGGAAACCTTTTTACTGCGTTTATTGCGTGGCGCGGGGGTGCAGGGACTGGGGGCCATGCGTGAATGGCGCTCCCTTGGCGGTGAGCGGAAGGGTTGTACGGTATTGCGTCCTTTATTGCGTGCGCGCCGCAGTGAGCTGGAAGATTACGCCCGCGCTCATGGGTTGGAGTGGGTCGAGGATGAGAGCAATACGGATCAGAATATTGACCGAAATTATATTCGCAGTCAGGTTGTTCCCCCGCTGCAGCGCCGTTGGCCGCTGTATTCCAGGGTCGCCCAGGCCGCGGAGAATCTGCGCGAAGCTGCGGTGCTGCTCGGCGAGCTGGCCGAAGCGGACCTGAAAAATTGCGGCCTGCGTGGGGAGATGTTCGGAGTCAGTATTGATCGCGTCAGTTTCTCGGGCCTGTCTGCGGCCCGGCGGAAAAATCTGCTGCGCGGCTGGCTGGCGGAATCAGGCTCGCAAATGCCTGAGGCTGTACATCTCGACCAGGCGTTGCGTCAAGTCGAAGCCGGTGACGATGCGGTGCCGGCAGTGACGCTCGGGCAGCGGGTGTTGCGCCGCTATCGCGATCGGCTGTACCTCACACCACAATTGAAACCCTTCAATGCTATTGATGGGGGTGAACAGCGGTGGGATGGCATGAAACCATTGGCGCTGCAGGGCAGCTGGGTACTCTTGCCTGCCGGCGACTGGCCGGTCTCGGACTATACCGTTCGCTTCCGCGTGGGTGGCGAGCGGGCCAAACCGCGAGAGCGCCATCACTCCCAGACCTTGAAAAAGCTGCTGCAGGAGTATGGCCTTCCACCCTGGCTGCGGGATCGGGTTCCGCTGATCTACCGGGGCGAGACCCTGGTTGCCGTGGGCGACCTTTTTGTCACCGCCGAAGGACCTCCCAAACCACCAATCTGGCGTTTTTCAGATTGAGCAGAAACCGCCTTTCTGGTAGTCTGGCGTCCCATCTCAAAGGCACCGGGTTGCGCGAGGCTGCGCCCCCAGAGCCAGTTCCGCACGCCCGAACTCGTCGGGCATTCAACTGACCAAGGTTTTGCATGACGCGCTATATTTTTGTCACTGGCGGCGTGGTTTCCTCATTGGGGAAAGGTATCGCTTCCGCTTCTCTGGCTGCCATTCTGGAAGCCCGTGGCCTCAAGGTCACCATCCTGAAGCTTGACCCTTATATTAACGTTGACCCGGGCACTATGAGCCCCTTCCAGCACGGCGAGGTCTACGTGACCGAAGATGGCGCCGAGACCGATCTGGATCTGGGCCACTACGAGCGCTTTATTCGCACGCGCATGTCCAAGCGCAACAACTTCACCACCGGCCGGGTGTATGAAACCGTGCTGCGCAAAGAGCGCCGAGGCGACTACCTGGGCGGCACCGTGCAGGTGATCCCGCACATCACCGACGAGATCAAGCGCCGTGTTATCGAAGGCGGCCGCGATGTGGATGTGGCCATTGTCGAGATCGGCGGTACCGTCGGCGACATCGAATCCCAGCCGTTCCTGGAATCCGTGCGCCAGCTGCGTGTGGAAATGGGCACCAACCGCGCCCTGCTGATGCACCTGAGCTATGTGCCTTACCTGGCTACTGCCGGTGAAACCAAAACCAAGCCGACCCAGCACTCGGTAAAAGAACTTCGCTCCATCGGCCTGCAGCCGGACATCCTGCTTTGCCGTTCCGAGCGTGCCATCGACGATGACTCCCGCCGCAAGATCGCCCTGTTTACCAACGTGGAAGAGCGCGCGGTAGTGCCACTGCCCGATGCCAAGACCATTTACGGTGTGCCCCGTATGTTGCACGAATACGGTCTGGACGAGATCGTGGTGGAAAAACTCCAGCTTGAAACCGATGCGCCGGATCTGTCTGAATGGGACGCGGTGGTCGACGGCAAACTGAACCCGCAGCACGAAATTAAAATTGCCATGGTTGGCAAGTACATGGAGCTGCTGGACGCCTACAAATCCCTGATTGAATCGCTGGTGCACGCGGGCATTAAAAACCGTGTGAAGGTGAACATTGATTTCATCAACGCGGAAGATGTCGAAGGTGAGAACGGCCTCGACCTGATCAAAGGTGCCGATGCGGTACTGGTACCCGGTGGCTTCGGCGAACGCGGCCTAGAAGGCAAGCTTGAGTCCGTGCGGTATGCCCGCGAAAACAACGTGCCTTTCCTCGGTATCTGCCTGGGCCTGCAGTCCGTTGTGATCGAGTATGCGCGCAATGTACTGGGCCTGGAAGGCGCCAACAGTACTGAGTTCGATGCCAAGGCCAAGCACCCGGTGATCGGTCTGATTACCGAGTGGATCGATGCCGAAGGCAAGGTCGAGAAGCGCGATGAAAAATCCGATCTCGGCGGCACCATGCGCCTCGGTGGCCAGGAATGTCGTTTGGCCAAAGATACCAAAGCCCGTGAGATTTATGGCAAGGACGTCATCGTCGAGCGCCACCGTCATCGTTATGAAGTCAATAACAACTATGTTGACCGCCTGCAGCAGGCCGGCCTGAAAATTGGCGGTTGGTCCGCAGACGACACCCTGGTGGAAATGGTTGAATTGCCGGAACACAACTGGTTCCTGGCCTGTCAGTTCCACCCGGAATTTACTTCTACGCCCCGCGACGGCCACCCGCTGTTTGAAAGTTTTGTGGCGGCAGCACTGAAGCACAAGCAGTCGTAACCAATTGGGTAGATAAGGTGGGGCTGCAACACGTGCAGCGCCACCTCATTTCTGTCAATAAGAATTGAGCGATGACCAGATCCAATCTGGCTCAGGAAGAGAAAAATGAAAACCATCGAAGTCGGTAACCTCCAGGTTGCCAATGACAAGCCGTTCACCCTGTTCGGCGGTATGAATGTTCTGGAATCTCGCGACATGGCCATGAAAGTGGCTGAGCACTACGTGAAGGTGACAGACAAGCTTGGCATCCCCTACGTTTTCAAAGCGTCTTTCGATAAAGCCAATCGCTCCTCCATCCACAGCTATCGCGGTCCGGGGATGGAAGAAGGTCTGAAAATTTTTGAAGAAATCAAAAAGACCTTCGGCGTCCCCCTGATTACCGATGTACACGAAATCCACCAGGCTGCCCCGGTGGCCGAAGTCGTTGACGTGATCCAGCTGCCCGCCTTCCTCGCCCGCCAGACCGACCTGGTCTCTGCCATGGCAGCAACGGGTGCCGTGATCAATGTGAAAAAACCACAGTTCATGAGCCCGCCGCAGGTGAAAAATGTGGTGGAAAAATTTGCTGAAGGTGGCAATGAAAAAATCATCCTGTGCGAGCGCGGTGCCTGTTTCGGCTACGACAACCTCGTTGTCGACATGCTCGGCTTCCGCACCATGATCGACGCCTCCGGCGGTGCCCCGCTGATTTTTGATGTGACCCACTCGCTGCAAATGCGCGATCCGGGCGGTGCCGCCTCCGGCGGCCGTCGCGGCCAGGTCACCGAACTGGGCCGTGCCGGCCTCGCGATCGGTATCGCCGGCCTGTTCCTGGAATCACACCCCAACCCGGAAAAGGCCCTGTGCGATGGCCCCAGCGCGCTGCCGCTGGAAAAGCTCGAACCCTTCCTGGCGCAGATGAAAGCCGTGGACGATCTGGTGAAAAATTTCGAGCCGCTGGACACCAAGTAAGCCGATCTAACCGATTAAAAACGAATAACTAAAACGAGTGGCCCTGAGAAGGCGGCCACCAACTCCAAACCTCACAGAAGTGATTTTTTAGGTCTAACCATTTTCGAAACAAGGAGCCCGTTAAAACAATGAGCAAGATTGTTGCTGTAAAAGCTTTTGAAGTACTGGATTCGCGCGGTAACCCCACCGTTAACGCCGATGTTATTCTCGAGTGCGGCGCGGTAGGTTCTGCCTGCGCACCCTCTGGCGCTTCTACCGGCTCCCGCGAAGCCCTCGAACTGCGCGACGGCGACAAAAGCCGTTACCTGGGCAAAGGCGTACTGAAAGCCGTTGAAAACATCAATGGCGAAATCGCCAGCCTGCTGGTAGGCAAAGACGCCACCGATCAGCGCACTCTCGATCAGATCATGATCGACGCTGACGGCACTGAAAACAAAGCCAAGCTGGGCGCCAACGCCATTCTGGCTGTCTCCCTTGCTGCCGCCAAAGCTGCCGCCATCTCCAAAGGTGTTCCCCTGTATCAGCACATCGCTGAAATCAACGGCACCGCTGGCGAATACACTCTGCCGGTACCGATGATGAACATCATTAACGGCGGTGAGCACGCCGACAACAACGTCGACATCCAGGAGTTCATGATCCAGCCGGTGAAAGCGAAAACCTTCGCCGAAGCCCTGCGCCAGGGTGCCGAGATCTTCCACGCCCTGAAAAAAGTGCTGTCCGCCCAGGGCCTGAACACCGCCGTTGGCGATGAAGGTGGCTTTGCCCCCAATCTGCCGTCCAACGAAGGTGCACTGAAGGTCATCGCCGAAGCCGTTGAAGCCGCTGGCTACAAGCTGGGTGACGACATCACCCTGGCTCTCGACTGCGCTTCTTCTGAATTCTACAAAGACGGCAAGTACAACCTGTCCGGCGAAGGCAAAGAATTCGACAGCGAAGGCTTCGCGTCTTACCTGCAAGAGCTGTCTGAAAACTACCCGATCATTTCGATCGAAGACGGCATGGACGAGAGCGACTGGGACGGCTGGAAAATTCTTACCGACAAAATCGGCAAGAAAGTTCAGCTGGTTGGCGACGACCTGTTCGTCACCAACACCAAGATCCTCAAAGAAGGTATCGACAAAGGCGTTGGTAACTCCATCCTGATCAAGTTCAACCAGATCGGCTCTTTGTCCGAAACTCTGGATGCGATCAAAATGGCTAAAGACGCAGGCTTCACCGCGGTTATTTCTCACCGCTCCGGTGAAACCGAAGACACCACCATCGCCGACCTGGCCGTGGCTACCGCTGCTGGCCAGATCAAAACCGGCTCCTTGTGCCGCTCCGACCGCGTAGCCAAGTACAACCGCCTGCTGCGCATCGAAGCCGAACTGGAAGGCAAAGCGCCTTACCGCGGCATTGCTGAATTCAAGTAATTCGGCAAGCTCGGTAAACTGGCTTTTCCTCGCATTCCGGTTCTGAGCCCAGAACTTTGATGTGAAGGCTGCGACGCCGGTAGTTGTTCGCTAGACCTTCACCGCCATGGATGGCGGTGCAGAGCCCCCAGGGCAGATTTTTGCTCCTGCAAAATCTGCATTCCCGCCATCCGTGGCGGTCAGATGGGAACGTTCACGGCGTGTCTAGAGAACAACTACCGGTGGCGGAGCCGCCACAAGATCCGAAAGAGTCGGACCACAATAGCCAGAAGAGAACAATACAAATGAAATGGCTGCTGGCAATTCTCACTGTGCTGTTGCTGATGACCCAATACCGATTGTGGGTAGGGGACGGCAGCTTTGCGGAAGTGACACGCCTCGAGCGACAGCTCGGCGAGCAGCAGCAGAAGAATGCCGCTCTTGAACGGGAAAACCGTCAGCTACTGCGCGAAGTGCGCAGTCTCAAAGAAGGTACCGACGGCGTAGAAGCCAAAGCGCGTTACGACCTCGGCCTCATCAAAGAAGGGGAAACCCTGTTTATTTTTCTCGACCAGGATAAGCACAAGCATCCTGAGCAGTCATCGCGGGAAAAAGAATGACCACTGCCTCCCACCCGGTTGAAACCAGCTACTGGGTCATCGTCCCCGCCGCCGGTACCGGCAAGCGTATGGGCGCAGACAAACCCAAACAATACCTCAGCCTCGCCGGCAAACCGCTTATCCAACACACCCTCGAGAATATCCTCGGCTGGCCCGGCCTCACCGGCATAGTCGTCGCCATCGCCGCAGACGACCAGGAGTTCAGCACACTCGTCGCCGCTCGGGACCCTCGCGTACACACCGTCACTGGTGGCACAGAAAGAGCCGACTCTGTCCTCGCCGCCCTCGACTATTTAAGCGAACTCGCCACGCCCGAGACTTCCGTGCTGGTACACGATGCTGCTCGCCCGCTTGTTCATAAAAGCGATATAGAAAGCCTGGTTGTTGCAAGCCCCACAGCTCTGCTCGCTCAACCCGCCAGCGACACCGTAAAGCAGTCACGGGAAGAGTCAGGTAAACCTGTCGTGCGCCAGACCCTGCCGCGCCAACAGATCTGGCTTGCGCAGACTCCACAAAAGGCGCCCCTGCAAATGTTGCGTGAAGCGCTGCAGGCAGGACTTGCGCAAAACCCACAGGCCATCACCGACGAAGCCAGTGCTTTGGAACTGGCCGGATACGCGCCCGAACTGGTGCCCGCCTGTCGCAGCAATTTCAAAGTTACCCATCCCGCCGACCTGGTATTGGCGGAGGTCTTGCTGCAGCACCGACAGACCCTCGAACAACTTCAGTCAGGTACCGAACAATGAGTTTCAGAATCGGTCAGGGGATCGACGTACATGCCTTCGGCCCCGGTGATCATGTAGTACTCGGTGGCGTGCACATTCCGCACTCTCTGGGGCTTGTCGCGCATTCCGATGGCGACGTCCTGCTGCACGCACTGGCTGACGCACTGCTGGGTGCCCTGGCATTAGGGGATATCGGCAAGCACTTTCCGGATACTGACGAGAACTACTCCGGTGCTGACAGTCGTGTTTTACTCCGCCACGTTGTGGGGCTCATTCACGAGCGCGGCTACCGGGTCGTCAACGCTGACGCCACCCTGATCGCCCAGGCCCCCAAGATGGCGCCCCACATCGACGCTATGCGGGAAAATATCGCCGCCGATTGTGAGGTCTCTGTGGACGCAGTCAGCGTCAAAGCCACCACCAGCGAACGGCTTGGGTTTACCGGACGCAAAGAAGGGATTGCCGCGCAGGCAGTGGTGCTGCTTGAGCAGGCAAGCCCAGAATCGGGAATGACCTCGTGAGCGAACAGGAAACCCAGCCCTGGGATCTCGATTGGCCGCGCGCCCTCGGCGGCGCCGCCATTCGTGCGGACTTTCGGACAGAGCCGGAAGATTTTGTAGTGGATGAGCTGGCAGCGCCCGAGCCTGCGCCCGAAGCGGAAGTCAGTGAGCACGTGGTGGTGCAGATCCGCAAACGTGGCGCCAACACCGGTTATGTTGCCCAGCAGCTGGCTCAGCTTGCCGGTGTACAAAGCAAAGATGTGGGCTACTACGGCCTGAAGGATCGTCATGCGGTCACCACTCAGTGGTTCAGTGTGTGGCTGGCACAAAAGCCAGAGCCGGACTGGCATCGGCTGAACAACGATGAAATTACGGTGCTTCAGCATTTCCGCGGCACGAAAAAACTGCGCCGTGGGGATCACCTGGGCAACCGTTTTCAGATCCGGCTGCGCAACGTGCAGGGGGATCGCGAAGCGGCTGAGGCGGTTCTCGCGCAGGTGCCTGCCGGGGTTCCCAATTATTTTGGCGAGCAGCGCTTCGGTCACAATGGCGGTAACCTGGATCTGGCAAACCGGTTTGCGATGGATCAGCAAGCGGGCAAACGGGGCAGAATTCCCCGCAACCAGAAGGCTTTCGCCATGTCTGCCGCACGCAGCTGGCTGTTCAATCAGGTGCTCGGGGACCGGGTGCGGCAGGGCAACTGGCAGCAGTTACTCGATGGAGAGCCAGAAGCGACGGGGTCCGGCCCGCTATGGGGGCGTGGCCGCAACCCCGCGAGCGATCAACAATTGGTGCAGGAAGAAGACGCGATGGCCCCATGGAAGCCGTGGCGTGACTGGCTGGAACACTGTGGTCTCAGCCAGGAGCGGCGCGCCCTGGTACTGCAGCCACAGGGCTTTCAGGCCAGCTGGGAGGAGGGTGACCTCACACTGGCATTTGCGCTGCCACCGGGTACCTTCGCCACGGCGGTACTGCGGGAAGTCGCGGAGCTGGCCAACCTGTCCTTCAGCGCAATAAAATAAACGACAACAAAATGTGACCGGTGGCACAATCGTGACCCCGGCCAATCGCCGGATTTTATAGACGGAATATATAAAGAGTGCCGCTTTGCAGTGGCAACCGGCGATCTGCTTGCAGGGAGACTGTGCGTCCTTATGGATCGATTTAGACATGAAGGCCTGGGTATGACTTCCCAGCGTACCCGCAATCGCCTGATTCAGCGGCTGCGGGAAGAAGGTATCAGCAGCGAAGAGGTGCTGGATGTCATGGCGTCCACCCCGCGCCACCTGTTTCTCGACGAGGCGCTGGCCATCCGTGCCTACGAAGACACCGCCCTGCCGATCGGTTACGGCCAGACAATCTCCCAACCCTATATTGTTGCGCGCATGACCGAGCTCCTGATGAGCCGCGCCCGCGCCCGTGCCCGGGTGCTGGAAGTCGGCGCCGGATCCGGTTATCAGACCGCGATCCTCGCCCGGCTGGTCGACAAGCTGTATTCGGTAGAGCGAGTCGAGCCCCTGTTGATCAAGGCTCGGCAGCGTATGCGCGAACTGGGTATTTACAATGTGGAAATGCGCCTTAGCAATGGTGGCTTCGGCTGGCCAGAGCAGGGACCCTTCGATGCCATTTTATGCGCCGCAGCGCCGGCCAGTGTCCCCGATGAGCTGAGAGAGCAATTAGCACCGGGCGGCGTACTGGTGATACCAGTGGGTAGCGACAGCCAGTACCTGACCGTCGTCAGCCGCAGTGAAGACGGCGAGCGTTTCGACGTGGAAAAGGCAGAACCTGTGCGTTTTGTGCCCTTATTGAGCGGAGTCGTGCGCTGATGGCCGGGCTACTAAGGAATCGGTATCTCGGTGTGGCGGCACGCGGGCTGGCCATGGGGGCGGCGGACGTGGTGCCGGGCGTCTCTGGAGGCACCATTGCCTTTATCACCGGTATATACCAGGAACTCTTGGATTCCCTCAGCCGGATCGGGCCGCATACGGTCACCATTCTGTTCAAGGAGGGTATTGGCGCGGCCTGGCGCCAGATCAACGGTACCTTTCTGCTGGCGCTATTCTCCGGTGTTCTCGTCAGCATCTTCAGTCTGGCCAAATTGATCAGCTACTTGTTGGCGAACTACCCGATTGTGGTCTGGGGCTTCTTTTTTGGTTTGATACTCGCTTCTGTGGTGCCTATCGCGCGCAGAGTACCCCGGTGGAGCTGGCGGTGCTGGGTGGCGCTGCTCCTTGGGGTGGCCCTGGCAGTGCTGATCAGCGAGATGCGGCCGAGCGAAATCGCGGCAAATCCTTATACCCTGTTTTTCTCGGGTGCCCTGGCGATCTGCGCCATGATACTGCCGGGGATTTCCGGATCTTTTATCCTGCTGATGATAGGCATATATCCCCAGGTCATTGCGGCGGTGCACCAGTTTCAGGTCAATGCGCTCATGTGGTTTGCGGCGGGCGCCGTTACCGGACTGTTGTTATTCAGCCGGTTGCTTTCCTGGCTGATGCATCGCTTCCCGTCAGTCACCCTCACTTTTCTGGTGGGAATCCTGCTCGGCAGTCTCAAAATTGTCTGGCCGTGGAAGTTGGCGGTAGATAGTACTGGTGGGGAGAGTGCCGCTGGAGTGGGGGAGGAATTCGTCCCCATGATGTCCAATGTCTCGCCTGGTGAATTTGCCGCGAGCTCCGGTGAGCCTTCTTATATTGTCGGTGCGGCACTCGCCGCTGTAGGTGCGGTCTTACTGGTGCTGGGGATTGAGTGGCTGAACTGGCGCTTTGTAGGAAAAGTCGCACAGCGGTAACGGGAATTGGCTCACAGGCTCAGGGCGCTTTGTGCCAATGGAAAATGTCGACTGACTTACAAGTCTGACGTGACAGATATTTTGAAGAAAAGCTTTTCACCATGGCGGTGTAAAGGGGCAGGTTTTTTCGCCGCCGGCAAGGGGGGAAACAGCACATTTCTTTAGACACTTTTTCCATAAATGCACCCCTTTGATGTAAAAAGAGAATAATGAATCGGCGTAAAACTCTACAAAAAAACACTGTTATCACCAGAGCGGAAGGGTGTTTTTTGTGCCATTTTGGGTTTTCCCTGTTTAAAATAATTACCGCACCCTTGCTGTTGGTCGTTATCACGGCCTGTTCCAGCAATCTTGCTCCTACTTCCTCCCTCGGGCAGCCGCCCAGCCAAAAAATCCAGCACCACACGGTGAGTCGCGGTGAAACCCTGTACTCGATTGCCTGGAGATATAGTAAAGATTTCAAAGACTTGGCATATATAAACCGGATTCCTGCGCCCTATCGAATCTTTCCCGGGCAGCGAATCAAACTCACTGGTCGGGTGCCAGCGCCAGTGGTGAAAAAGGCACCGGTGGTGCCGGCAAAGCCTCGTCGGGTGGCCTCAGTCAAGCCTGCACCTGTTAAAAAAACGGCACCAAAAGTTGCGAAAAAATCGTCAAAAACGGTCAGTAACAAATTTGACACAAATTGGCACTGGCCCGTGAAGGGGAGAGTAATCTCCCGTTTCCAGCCCAATAACCCCTTGCGAAAGGGTGTTGATATCGCCGGGAAAAAGGGGGAATCTGTTCAGGCAGCAGCGGATGGCACAGTGATTTACGCCGGAAGCGCACTGAGAGGTTACGGTAAACTTTTGATCATCAAGCACAGTGAGGAATTCCTCAGCGCTTATGCCCACAACGACAAGTTACTTGTCGGTGAGGGGGCGAAGGTCAAAGCAGGGCAACGGATAGCGGAACTGGGTTCGAGTGGTACCGACCGCGATATGCTCCACTTTGAAATTCGCCGAAATGGTCAACCGGTAGATCCATTGATCTATCTGCCTTAACCCCTTGCTTGGTCTATCTGACCTGGTCGGTGCGAAGATCTCCCTGTCTTTACGCTGTTGTGCAATAAAAATGGACTTTTATTTATAACCACTTGAGGTAGTCACCGGGATCGGCAGTAACTGCCCTGCAGTGACACAACTCACCAACGAGGGTGAGTGCCGGGAACGGAGGCTGTCGCACTGACAGCGACCGATTCAGCGTCGCGAGCTGTCAAAGCGGCTGATACAGGCAAAGTACAAGGAGTTGGGGAAATGGAAGCACAACGACACGATCACCTGGAGCTCAACGCCAGAGCGGATCTTTCTCCCGAATCAGTGGATCGGGAAGAATCCACATTAGAAACCAAAAAAAGCCGTCCCCGGAGCAAAACGGCAAAAAAAAGCGCCGAAACAATCTCTCACAAAACCAGCGCTTCGAAAGCCACTTCGAAAGCGTCTACGACGAAAACCTCCCAGAAAACACCTATCCGTACAACGGATGATGCCCGCGGGCAAAAAAATCTCGATGCTACCCAGCTATATCTCAACGAAATCGGTTTTTCTCCTCTGCTGACCGCAGAAGAAGAAGTTTACTACGCACGTAAAGCCCTGCGAGGCGACGCGGCCGCGCGTAAGCGCATGATTGAGAGCAACCTTCGACTGGTTGTAAAAATCGCCCGCCGTTATGTCAGCCGCGGACTGGCTTTGCTGGACCTAATAGAAGAGGGCAACCTCGGTCTGATCCGCGCGGTGGAAAAATTTGATCCGGAACGCGGTTTCCGTTTCTCTACCTACGCCACCTGGTGGATTCGCCAGACCATCGAACGCGCCATCATGAACCAGACACGTACCATCCGTCTGCCGATTCATGTGGTGAAAGAACTCAACGTCTATCTGCGCGCATCTCGTGAGCTGGCCCAGAAACTGGATCACGAACCCAGTGCGGAAGAAATTGCCAACCTGCTGGAAAAGCCGGTAGAAGATGTTGAAAGAATGCTCGGGCTCAACGAGCGCGTGACTTCTGTCGATACGCCCATCGGCCCTTCCTCGGAAAAGACACTGGTCGATACCATTCCGGATCAACAGGAATCAGACCCGGCGGAATTGCTGCAGGACAAGGACCTGTTCGACAGCATCAACCGCTGGCTCAGCGAGCTTCCGGACAAGCAGTGTGAAGTGGTTTCCCGCCGGTTTGGTCTGCGTGGATACGAGGCCAGCACCCTGGAAGAAGTAGGGCGTGAAATTGGTCTGACGCGGGAGCGTGTACGCCAGATTCAGGTGGACGCACTGAAACGTCTGCGTGAAGTGATGGAAGCCCAGGGGCTGGATGGAATGTCACTGTTCGCCAATCTTTGATGGGTTGCCCCCCGGCTGGTGACCAACCGGGGCATCCCATCAGAGATAGAGAAAGCGCAACCGGTTCCTCCCCTCTCATTGACTTTGTTAAAACCCGCAATCCAGATTGCGGGTTTTTTCGTTGTGGCCTTTTTCTGATGGCTACTGCTTATTTCTGCTTCCAGCGCCCCAGGTTGTCCTGGTAATACTCACCGCTGGAAAGACGGGACTCCAGTTTTTCCGCCGCACGTGCTGCCACCTGGCTAATGTCGATGTTATTGCGCTTGGCGATGGCGGCATACTCCCGTTTGCGTTTGGCGTTCACCTCTGCCACCAGTGCATCTACTTCTGGCGAGCTGTCCTGCACTACGGCGATATAACCACTGTTCGCTTCGCCGACCACGCCTTTGCTCTGGGCCTCTTTCAGGGATATTGCGGCGGCGGGCAGGGCGATTAGCAGGGTGAGAGAAAAAAGCCCGGAAATCAGTTTTTTCACCAATGGTTTCATGGCTGTCAGTTTCCTTTTCTCGTTCATCAGAAAATTCCTTCTTTATCTTCAAACAGGCTGTCCAGTTCCTTGTCTACCTTGACGCGAATTTCGTGCTCAATTTTCACGTTGAGATTGACGGTGATGGGCTCACTGGGGGCCTGCACGGCGACCGTGGGCGTACAGGCGCTGGTAGCCGCCAGGCCGAGCGCCAGCAGCAAGCAAAGTGCCGGGCGCTTGAGGATTCCTGTCTGATTCACTGAATACTCCCGTATATCTTCAGGGGTTTGCTCAGGATTCCCTGATGGTCCATGGATGGCATCTGGGAACTGTTGATGATTACTATAGATACTGCCGGATTAACCGTAACTGAACAGTGTACCGAATTCGGTGCCATCTCGCGCAGATGGTTGAATCGGTTACTGAACCTGCTGCTCCAGTACGTCTGTGAGGTCCCGGCTGGCCTGCAGTGAGCGCAACATGGTGGGAATGTTGTTTTCAAGGTTCAGGTTGATGATCAGGTCCCGATTGGCATCAATGGCCTTACTGCGGCCGGTCAATTTCAAGTTCAGGTTCAGGTCGCCACTTAACGGGTAAGTAATGGTGCCATTTATATCCCGGTAGTTGTAATCCTCCAGCGCGCCGGCAAGGAGTTTCAGCTGGGGGTTACTGCCGAGCATAGCGGGCGAAAAAGCGCCGTAGTAGCGCAAGCGGCCACCGGGTGGGCGGGATTGGATGGTGCCATTCTCAACAGTGACACCCTGCTTGTCGGTGACCAGCGGGATCCGTGCGTCGAGCAGACCGCTGGCGGCAAAGTTCTGGGATTCCATTTCCCGGGCAAGGGCGCCGATGGCGATGCCGGTAAACTGGAGCTGGGAGCGGCGCTCTTCGCCGTTGAGATTCCAGGTTAATTTGTCTGACGTCAGAACGCCTTCGAGCAACTCTGCGGCAAAATTTTGCAATGTCAGGTCGCCTGTCGGGTCCAGGGCGAGTGCGAAGTGCAGGTTGTTCACCGCCACGCCCACATCTGCGGTATTGATCGATACCGGTGCGGGTTTTTCAGTAGACCAGCGGTTGCCACGCTGTTGTAGTGTTATCTCGGTATTGACGCCCACAATGAAGCTTTCACCGACTTGAAGCCCTGTCTCCTTCATTGCCAGAACGGCGTGATCTTGCCCTTGCTCCGGCCAGTTGAGTTGCGCAGACCCACTCAGCGTGCCGTCGACTATGTCCGCAGGTAAGCCGTGCACCGCCTGGCTCAAGGTGTTGTTTGGTGAGAACGTGGTCTCCGGCAGCGTCAGCTGCAGCTTGCCTTGGCCCGTTTCGAGACTGTGGGTCCACACGGAATCCACCTTCAGTGGCCCGGCGGCAGCCTGCCCGCTTCCCGCAAGCAGACCGTCGGCAAGTGCCATACGGCCACTGGCAGCGATACTCGATTTGAATTGGTCGATGGCTAATATGTTCAGGTTTTCTCCACGAAACCGTGCCTGGATATTAACGCCAAACTGTTTGCCGGTGGTGTTCTTCAGCGCAACTTCCTCAAGGAAAACCGCACCACTGATCCGGCTGTCTTCCAGTGCCAGCGGTGCGATACTCAGTGCCAGTTGGGGAATTTTACAGGCGGTTTCCTGCTCGCTTATCCGGCATGCAGCCTGTTGGGTGAATAACTCAGGAGCGGAAATCGTCGCGGGGCCCGAGGTTATTTTAGCGGCGACAAGGTTGAGGTTGTTAAACGTGTACTCCGTATGGTCAGTATCCTCGGGATGTTTGACCGCAACTGATGTTTCAAAATCCAGCTGTTCCACAGCCGTCGCGGCGTCAACCAGATTCAGCCTGTTCAGGCTGGTCTTCAGGGAAATCGCGCAATCAACAGCGGGCAAACGTGTGCACAAGCCTCTGCTGACCGTGCCCGCGAGGATTGGCGGGTATTCAGTATTTTTGCCTGGGTTCTTGTTGTGTTCAGTGGCTTTGAATTCGAGATCGGAGAGTTTCAGTGTGACTGCGCCGGGAATCTTATCAGCAGAGACAATCAACGGCTTGCTGGCTCGAACCTGGACTTGTGCGCCTTTCCAGCCAATCGCCGCCAGTGGATTTTCTTGTTCTGGCAAGGAAACTCGAAACTCTAATGGTGCTGTCAGCTCAATTTGCGTGGAAAGCTGCTCGAATGTCGCTGGGGTCTTTCCAGCAGAAAGACTTTCCAGTGAGGGGAGTAAAGCGCTTCCGGTAAATCGGTGGCGACCGCTGAGCCCGTTCAGCCGGTAGTCGCCGAGAGTGGACTTCCACTTCGCACCGGACAATAGCGGAGCAATTTGGGACAGATCGTAGTGTCCATCAAAGCGGATTGCATGGCGGGCTACTGGAGTGCGTTCGCTCGTGCCAAGCGCAACGTGAACCTGCAGTAGCGGACTTGAGAATACGCCGTCCGCTTGCGGGTGCTCGATTTTGGGCGTGAGCTGAAGGGTGAAATCGCCCTGTGCACTTTTTACCGCCAGCGGGGAAACGGTCGCCAGGTGAACGGTCAGCGGAGAGCTGGCGGAATATTGTAGCGCCAGTGGAACACCGGCAAGGTTTTCCGGTAGTACTGTGGAGAGCGCCGGTGTGGCGAGTGTTGCGATCAGGTCGGTCAGGTCTGCAGTACTCCCGAATTTGTCCGGGACTTGCCCCGTAAGTCCCAGTTCAATCTGCCCCGTCACGGATTGAAGCAGTGCACTCCAGTCCAGCGTTTCGGTGCCATTGGTTTGGGGGCTCAGGGGGATTTCCAGTTCTTCGATCAGCTGTTTTATTGGTTGCGATTTGACCGCAAGGCGACTTTTCAGGGTCCACTCGTCTTGCGCAGTGTCGTTCTTCCCTGTCTTCGCCCGGTTTAGCGTGGCGTGAAAATTTGCTACTGAATCCTCCCCGTGTGACAGTTGCCACTGAACACTGGGTTGACGCACTTCCGGATTTTGGAACGTCAGATTGATCGCGCAATCGGCGCACTGAGAGCTACGGATCTGTCCCGATAATTTCTGGCCGGAGGGCTGCGACTCTGGGGCGTTTTGGAATGACAGGGTGAGATAGCCGTCGAACCTTTCGTCCCAGTAAAGCTGCTCGATCGCCAGGGCACTCAGGGGGATATTGCTCAGTGTGCGCAGTATGTCATTGATCGAAAATTGTTCGCTGTCCGAGGGGATGTTTGAGGTATTGCCTCCGGAAGACCGCGTGTTACTGGCAGTTGTACCGGAGTGTGGTGTTTCCGGTTCCGCTGAATTTTTGAGGTCCTGGTCGGGAGCGTGCACGGTTACTCGGGCGACCCGCAGCTGGCCCAACGCCGATGCGGTTGGCTCTTTTTCTCCCTTTTTGCCGTTTGTCGCGCGTCGCATTGCGCGAATTGTTGTTCTGAGGCCCATTAATTGCACGTCATCAATGCTGATGCGCAACCCGGTATCGGTAATCAGAATCAGGTGGTCAAACTGTGCGCTAATCTGGTTGTTCTGGCGGTTAAGAGTCAGCCCGCGTAACTCGGACACGGAGATTCCGTGCAGCTGATGGTTGACCACCGCGGGCAACCAGTGGTGCCGGCTCAACCAGCCGGAAATACCCGCCAGCAGGGCCAGCATCAGTATACCGGCGAAAATAATCGAAAGGCGGGAGACAACGCGCACGAAAACCTCGGTTGACCGACTTGAGAATCGGCGACTAAATGTAGAGACTTGTTCTGAGAATAATGACAGAGGCAGTAATTGTGAAATACATGATGACAGTTTTACGCGCTGGTTTCAGAGTGCGCCGGAAATCACTGGCGGCAGTTGCCATAGCGCTTGTGGGCACATTGTCTCTTGCTGGTGGTGTCCATGGATACGACCGCGTGAATGGCGAAGGGTTCGCCAGCCGCTCTCCGGTACTGGCGACCCAGGGAATGGCCGCCACCAGCCAACCCCTGGCGACACAGGTGGCATTGGATATCCTCAAAAAGGGGGGTAGTGCAGTGGATGCGGCCATCGCCGCCAATGCGGTGCAGGGGCTGATGGAGCCCACGGGCAACGGCATTGGCGGGGATCTGTTCGCGATTGTCTGGAGCGCGGAAGACAAAAAGCTGCACGGTCTGAACGCCAGCGGACGATCGCCGAAATCGTTGCCGTTCAGCTACTTTGCCGACAATAATCTCGACAAAATCCCGTCTCACGGGCCATTGCCCGTGTCTGTACCGGGCGCGGTGGATGGCTGGTTCGAATTGCATGAGAAGTTTGGCAAGCTGCCGATGAAGGATCTGTTGGCGCCGGCTATTTCCTACGCCAACAAAGGTTTCCCCGTTACGCAGCTGGTGGCCTATTACTGGAATCGCTCGGTACCGATCCTGGAAAAATTTCCGGGCTTCCGCGAGACCTACATGCCCGATGGCCGCGCGCCAAGAGAGGGCGAGCTGTTTCGCAACCCGCGCCTGGCAAAAACTCTGCAGCAGATCGCCGATGGCGGTCGCGATGCCTTTTATAAAGGCGATATTGCCCGGGAAATCGATCGCTACATGAAGGCCAATGACGGGTTTCTTTTCTATGAGGACCTGGCCAGCCACACGTCTGACTGGATTGATCCAGTCTCCACAAATTACCGTGGTTTCGATGTCTGGGAACTGCCACCGAACGGGCAGGGTATCGCCGCCTTGCAGATTCTGAACATCATTGAGCATTACGATCTGAAAAAGCTCGGCCGTACCAGTCCCGAGTATGTGCACCTGTTTACCGAGGCGAAAAAGATCGCATTTGAAGACCGCGCCAAATATTACGCGGATCCTGACTTCAACAAACTGCCGGTGCAGGAGCTAATCTCCAAGCAGTATGCAGACAAGCGCCGCAAACTGATTAATCCGGACAAGGCAGCAAAGCGCTACGATGCGGGCAATGTGGCACTGCGCCACGGGGATACCATCTATCTGACCACCGCCGATAAAGACGGCAATATGGTCTCACTGATCCAGAGTAATTACCGGGGTATGGGCTCGGGTATGACGCCGGGGGAGCTCGGCTTTATTCTCCAGGATCGGGGGGAAATGTTTAGCCTGAAAGAAGGGCATTTCAATCAGTATGCGCCGGGCAAGCGGCCCTTCCACACCATTATTCCCGCGTTTGTCACAAAAGACGGAAAACCCTGGCTCAGCTTTGGCGTCATGGGTGGGGCGACCCAGCCGCAGATGCACGCTCAGATTGTCATCAATATGGTGGACTTTGGCCTGAATGTTCAGGAAGCGGGGGATGCGCCGCGGATACTGCACAGTGGCTCAAGTCAGCCTACGGGTGAAATGATGGAAGACGGTGGTTACCTGAGCCTGGAAGACGGTTTTCCCATGGAGACCCGCCGCAAACTGGTCCAGATGGGACACCAGATCCGCTTTGAGAGCGGCCCCTACGGTGGCTACCAGGCCATATTGAAATCAGACCAGGGCGTTTATCACGGCGCATCGGAAAGTCGCAAAGACGGCCATGCTGCCGGCTATTAATCGAAAGAGTGGATGTAACACGCGAATGAAACACGCTAAGCCAAGCACGATTTACTTGAAGGACTATCAGGCCCCAGAGTATCTGATAGACAGTACCGAGCTGACATTTGATCTGGACCCCCACGCCACCCTGGTAAAGTCGCGCCTCAAAGTGCGTCGCAATCCAGACGCCGCAAAGGCTGGCGAGAAAGAGTATCCCCCCTTGTGGCTGGATGGCGTTGATCTGGAGTTGCTGTCCATTGCGGAAGACGGTGAGCTACTCCCCGCTCAACGGTACCAGGAGATGAACGGGGGGCTTGCCCTGTCGGTCGATAAGCCCGGGTTTGAACTGGAAATCCAGACACGTATCGCACCGGAATCCAACACTTCCCTGGAAGGTCTGTACTTGTCCAACGGTATGTACTGTACCCAGTGTGAGGCGGAAGGTTTTCGTAAAATCACCTTCTATCCGGACCGCCCGGATGTGATGTCGGTGTTCACTACCACCATTGTTGCACCGGCCAAGTACCCGGTGCTGCTTTCCAATGGCAACAAAGTCGATAGTGGCTCAACAGATGACGGCCGCTTGCGTGTCACCTGGGAAGACCCCTTTGCCAAGCCTTCCTATCTGTTCGCGCTGGTGGCGGGGGACCTTCAGTATGTCGAGGATTCCTTTACCTCCGCCAGCGGTCGAGAAGTGAAACTGCAGCTGTTCACTGAAGCGCGCAACATCGGAAAATGCGCGCACGCCATGGCCTCCCTCAAGCACGCGATGCGCTGGGATGAGGAGGTATATGGCCGCGAATATGATCTGGATATTTTCATGATCGTGGCGGTAGACCATTTCAATATGGGTGCTATGGAAAACAAAGGGCTGAATATTTTTAATTCTGCCTGTGTGTTGGCAAGCCCGGAAACCGCGACCGACGCCGCTTTCCAGCGCATCGAATCCATCGTTGCCCACGAGTATTTTCACAACTGGTCTGGCAATCGGGTGACCTGTAGAGACTGGTTTCAATTGAGCCTGAAAGAAGGGTTTACCGTGTTCCGGGATGCGGAGTTTTCTGCGGATATGAACTCCCGGGCGGTCAAGCGGATTGAAGATGTCACGCTCTTGCGCACCGCCCAGTTTGCCGAAGATGCCGGACCCATGTCTCACCCTGTCCGCCCGGAATCCTATATGGAGATCTCCAATTTCTACACGCTCACAGTGTATGAAAAGGGCGCGGAAGTGGTGCGGATGATTCACACCATTCTCGGGGCGGAGGCATTTCGCCGGGGCAGTGATCTGTACTTCGATCGCCACGATGGCAATGCCGTTACCTGCGAGGATTTTGTCGCAGCCATGGAGGACGCCAATAATGCCGACCTCAAACAGTTCCGCCGTTGGTACAGTCAGGCGGGGACGCCAGTGGTAGAAGCCACGGATGAATACGACAGCGAGAGCTCGACCTACAGCCTTACGTTGCGCCAGCATACGCCGGCAACCCCGGGTCAGGAGCAAAAGTTGCCGCTGCATATCCCGGTCGCCGTTGGCCTGCTGGGGGAGGGCGGCAAAGCGCTGCCAGTGAATGAGTCCGGAAGCACTGAGGTTGTTCTTCATCTTACCGAAGCCAGCCAGACATTCACGTTCCACAAGATTGGGGAGCAGCCGTTGCCATCGCTACTGCGTGGTTTCTCCGCCCCGGTGAAACTTCGCTATGGATACAGCAGTGAGCAACTGAAATTCTTGATGCAGCATGACCAGGATGAGTTCAATCGCTGGGACGCATGCCAACGCCTGGCACTGAATACATTGGCTTCGCTGCAAGTCCAGTTCCGTGCCGGTGAGCCTCTGGAAAGTCCCACTGCACTGATTGACGGATTCTCCGCGCTCCTCGACAGCACAGAGCTGGACCCGGCACTGATTGCCAAGATGCTCGCGCTACCCAGCGCGCAGGAGCTGGCCGAGCAAGGCGACGGGATTGATGCTGCGGCGATTATTGCCGCGCGAGACTTCGCCCGCCAATCGATCGCGCAGTCACTCAAGCCGCAGTTCCTTGCGCGTTACCAAGCGCTGGATCAACGCAAGGAGTATCAGCCAACCGCCGCCGATATTGCGCAACGCAGCCTGAAAAATACCTGCCTCGCATATCTGAGTATCACTGGTGATGAGGATGCGCAGGCCCTGGCGAAAACCCAGTTCCAGCGCGACGAAAATATGACGGACGTATCCGCCGCGCTGGCGTCCATGGTGGAGTACGGGCCGCGGTCAACTGCGGAGCGGTCACTGGAATCCTTTTATCAGCAGTGGCAGCAGGACACTCAGGTGGTGGAAAGCTGGTTTGGCCTGCAGTCCAGTAGCGCAAGCTTCGGCACGCTGGATCGAGTACAGCAGTTGATGGCGCATCCGGCATTCGAACTTAAAAACCCGAACAAGGTGCGCGCGGTGGTGGGAGGCTTCGCCATGCGAAACTTCAGGCAGTTCCACCGGGAAGATGGCAGTGGTTACGAGTTCCTGGCAGATCAGGTCATTGCGCTGGACAAGTTGAATCCACAGATTGCCTCTCGTCTGGTTACGCCGTTGACGCGCTGGAAAAAATATCGCGCGGAAGAAGGCAAACAGATTCACTGTGCGTTACAGCGAATTGCGGACAGTGGTGAATTGTCTGGCGATCTGTATGAGGTGGTGAGTAAAAGCCTCAGCTGACCGGGTCAGCTTGCGATCGTGAAATAAGGATTAAGGGGCCATCGGCCCCTTAATTTATGGACTTGACGTTTGGCTTTGATATTTGGCTTTGATATTTGGCTTCGATGTTTGGTTTCGACTACTGGATACGATGCTCGCCCGCATCTTCGCCTTCGGTATTCCGCTCCTGCCCCAGTTCCGTCAGTGTCAGAATACCTCGATCGAGTTTTATCTCGGTTTGAGATGTGTAGTCTGGAAAAAACTGGGCGACCTTATTGTGCTTCTTCAGCGCAGCGACAACGGAATTGATCACCATAAAGTGACAGAAAACCAAGGTGGTGTGGTCGGGGTTCCCTAACACGTCGGGTGATTTACTGCCCGGGCCTTCCAGCCCGGAAAGGTAGCTTAGCAGTCCTTCACGCCACAGGTTCTGTGCAGGCGTCAGGCTGGTCCAGCTGTCGTTGAGGAACTGGCGAATCCATGCGCCACGTTTTTCCAGCGGCACGCCTTGAGGAGAAGGAATTTCAATGACATCGGGAACCTGGTGAATCTCTTTACCCCAGTGCGTGGCGACGGGGATGGCGGTTTGCAGCGCGCGGGATTTTGGGCTGCTGACCAGCGTTACGTCCCGGCCACCGGGAAAACGCCTGTCGAGACTCGCAATCAGTTCCTGGGCCTGCTGTTGACCGCGCTCGGTCAGGCCTGGGTCAGCATCGGTGGCGGACTTCGCAGCTTCACCATGGCGGATTAGAATAATCTGGTGCAAACGCTGGGCCTCCCTGGTATTTGTCAGTATCTGTCCATCATAACCGACATCGACGAGGCCGACCGATCTGGCTACAGAAACCCGTTCATGCGCGTATCTTCCATGTCATTCCAGAGTTGGTGTAGTGCGTCGAGATCCAGAGAGTGATTCTGGGTATCCCCGAACTGGCGGCTGTGGCCCTGTTCGAAGCCGGGCCAGTCTTCCCCGGGATTACCAGATTCGGCGAAACTCAGCCAGGCATTGCGCATGGTGTTGCTGAGTGTCTGGGGCTCTGCCTCGCCGCCATATAGATGCTGAAGAGAACTGTGACTGTGGGTGCCGAACACATAGCCCAATTCCGCAGCGTGGCACGCGCCCAGTAGTGGTTGCGCACTCAAGGGTTGGGAAAAGTGGTAGTGGAAGCGCTGGCCGCGGTGTGCCTGAAGCAGGCGTAAGCCCGGTACGGTGAACACCATATCGGTCAGCATCAGATTCCAGGTCCGGCTCCACAGGGGCCAGGGATTGTCCGGCTGTGACTCCGCCCGATGCCGGTAGTGATCGAGTAGCGCGGTGATCAATGGTCGGGGGAGTATGTTTTGCAGGTGGCCGCGAATCTGCTGGTCGTCCAGGGTCAGGGTCTCCGGGCGCGCCGCACTGAACAGGTTCCACTCGTCGCGGTTGCTACCGACCATTATCGCCACATTGGCACCGGCACCACTGCGCAGCGCTTCTACCGGTGTCTGCTGAAGCAGTGTTCCGTCCAGGACTGGTTTAAAGGGCAGGTGCCCCCAGTTAGCATCGACATTAGAGTCATTCAACAGTGCTTCCTGAGCCCGCAGAATCTCACGGGTCGTAGGGCGCTGTCGGATTGGTTTGCCGTTGCGTACGTCTGCCAGTAGCTCACAGAATTTTTCCGCCAGTCCGGCGGCTTTTCGTTTGCTGTGAAGGATGCCCGGGTTGCCGCTTTGCACTATGGCCTTGTGAAACTCCTGCCCACACAGAGGTTGGCCGCTTTCGGTGTGTGCCGAAAATAACGATGCAATGGACATGGCGCCGGCAGATTCACCAAACAGAGTGATGTTGTCCGGATCGCCGCCAAAAGCCGCAATGTTTTCTCGCACCCAGCGGAGCGCGGCGATCTGGTCCTTCAGCCCTTCATTGCCGGAAGCAGGCACATCGATATGATCGCAAAGGCGCAGAAAGCCGAGCGCGCCCAAGCGGTAGTTGAGGGTGACTACGATGGCGCGACCGGTTTCTGCAAGATAGCGGCCGTTGTACAGTGCCTGGCAGCCAGAGCCCAGATAGAAGGATCCCCCGTGTATCCATACCATTACCGGAAGTTGATCGCGGGTTGGCGTTACCGGCGCATATATATTCAGGTACAGGCAATCTTCACTGTCCGGCGCTTCGCCATCTGGTCCGCTGACATCAAACAGTGGAGAAGGGTTTTGTGGCGCTGGCATACCGTAGCGGGTCGCCTGGCGTACCTGCTTCCAGGTGGGGTGCGGTTGGGGAGGGTGCCAGCGTAGTTCGCCCACTGGGGGAAGCGCGTAAGGCACACCAAGAAACTGTACTACGGATCCGGCTTCGTCCATCTTTCCTTTTAGCGGGCCGCAGGGAGCATCCACAATCCTGGAGTGCTCGGCACCATCAGAAATCCGCATAATGGGTTCTATCCTTCGTCAACGTTCTTACCCGGCAAGTATAGAAGCTGTCACATTCGAGTTCGTTTCTCGCTGTGTGACCAAAATATTGCCGAAGTGAAAAAAGCGAAACTAACGTGTGAATTCGGTTGCAATGGAAGATAAGTCCGATATGATTAAATGATTCCTGTCAATTATATGTATCGGTTTTCCAAGCTGATTTCGAAACATATTTCGAATCAACGACAAGTAGAGACAACCTGTGAACCTGATTACCCCCCTCAACACCCCGTATCGCCGCGGACCATACTCCGTCGACGCTGCCGACGTGTGCGTGGTGGTATCTCTATCAATGTATCTCTCTGCCTGCACTTGGCTATGCAAATCTCTGTGTAAACACCTGTCCACAACTGCGACCTGTGCTGCTGTGGCGATGCGAGTGCGCAGAATGATTACCTGACAGTGAACAATTTTTTTGTGCTGGAGGGTTGATCAAAACCCTCCAGGAAAAAACCCGGAGGGTTCTGCCCTCCGGGTTTTTTTATGCCGAAAATTTGGGAGATACGGCAATGGACAGGCAATGGTGGCAATCACTGTACGGCTTACCGCCCCTGATATGGATCGTTTTACTTGGCAGCTTTTTTGGTCGCGGCACCTATTTCATGGTGTGGCCCTTTCTGGCGATCCTGCTACATGAAAAATTTGCACTGGGCCCCGGCGCCATCGGTGTGATTCTCAGCGTCTCGGCGATGGCTTCCGCAGTGCTGGGGTTCTACGTTGGCGCGCTATCTGATCGCTACGGTCGGCGCAGTATTCTGATTCTGGGCACGGCGATTAATGCGGTTGCCTTTCTTGTGCTGTCGGTTGCCGAATCCCTTACGGCCTTTGTGGTGTCGATCACTCTGTGCTCGGTGGGCCGTGCAATCTGGGAGCCACCGGCGAGCGCATTGTTTGGCGATCTTATTCAGGAGAAAAAGAGCCGTGAGCTGGCGCTTCAATTCCGTTATTTCCTGATCAACGTGGGGGCGGCGCTCGGACCGATCATCGGTGTTTGGGCGGGTATCAGTGCACAGCAGTCCACGTTTGGATTGACGGCGCTGAGCTATCTGCTGCTGTGCCTCGGGTTTGTATGGGCATTCAAATATTCCGTGGCGGGCAGAGCATCGGCTGCGCAAAAGCACACAGTGACAGACTTTTCCGGGACGCTACGTGTTCTTCGACAGGACCGAGTCTTTCTGGTGATCGTGCTGGCGAATATTTTAACCCTGTTTATTTATGCCCACTTTGATACCAGCCTGGTGCAGTATCTGACGCAGTTACAGACGCCAGCGCTGATCGGATTGATCTCTAGCATGATCCTGATAAACGCATCGACCATCGTGTTTCTGCAGTTTCCACTGTTACGTTTGATGCGGGGATTGTGTGTTAACAAGCGGATGATGCTCGGCGTGATTATTCTGGCAGCGGGGCAGGTCTGGTTTGCACTAAATCCGGTTCACTGGAACTACGGCTGGCTCGGCGCCACTTTTATTGTCAGTGTGGCGGAAGCAATTCTGTTTCCCACGATGAGTATTCAGGTAGATCGAATGGCTCCCAACCATCTGCGCGGTAGCTATTTTGGTGCTTCTTCCTTTTATTCCTTTGGTTGGTCCAGTGCGCCGCTTGTGGGCGGCTTTATCATCGAATGGTTCGGAGGGAGTTTTCTCTACTGGAGCATGTTTATCCTTTGTGGGCTGGTGCTGACACTCTATCGCCACAGCTACCGGCTGAGTGAGGCGCTGCCACGCCCGCTCAGTTCGAGCGGGGAGGTTGAAGGCACGCTGGAAAAATCGACTGCGACATAAAAAGTGGAATTGCCTCAAGGTCGTGCCGCGACGTTTGCCAATTTGGCGCTCGATGGTTCCCTGGGGCATATATTCACTTTCTCATTTTTTGTGCGTTTGCTTGAAGAAATTGAATAACTCATCCATACCAATATATGTCTGATTAAAAATTAGACATATGGGGTAAAGTTTGCACTCTCAATTGGGGCTGGTTTTGGGTGAGGGTGCCGCTTTGTCAACATTGGTCAGGATCTCATCAGTGGATGATGAAAAAAGTAGGTAGGCAGGATGCAAACCCAGGTAGTCGATAAGTCGAGCGGCGTCCTGAGTTCATTTGATTCCACCAACGTGGTTTTGAACTCACCAGGTTTCGTCAAACTTGCATTGGCGCAAGACGACATAGTGGCCTTTTCCAGGGCCGGGGACGATCTGATTATTCAGCTGGAAAATGGCGAAATAGTCACGATCGAAAATTTTTATCTCGCGGATTCCGGCAGCACGCAGAGTGATCTTTTTCTTGAAGATCCGGAGTCCGGTACGGTGTTGCTCGCTCAGCAGGGTGTGGATGGTTCCATATTCTCCATGGCGCAGGTCAGCAGTGGTGCTGACCTGGCGGGCGTGGTTCCACCCACAGGGGACGTTGTGTGCCCATGGGTGTGGGCTGGGCTGGCTGCGCTGGGGATCGTAGGGATAGCGGCAGCAGTCGATGATGACGATAGCAACGAAGGGACCTTCGAACCCTTCGTTGAGCCGGTTCCACCGCCGCCGCCCACTTCTTCGCCTCCGCCCGTATCTGAGCCACCGCCGGTATCCGAGCCGCCGCCCGTATCTGAGCCACCGCCGGTATCCGAGCCGCCGCCGGTATCCGAGCCACCGCCGGTATCCGAACCACCGCCCGTAGGTCCGCCGCCACCCGATGGCGATGCCGACGCAGATTCTGATGCTGACGCCGACGCAGATACCGATGCAGACGCAGATGCCGATGCGGATACCGATGCAGACGCAGATGCCGATGCGGATACCGATGCCGACGCAGATGCCGATGCGGATACCGATGCCGACGCAGATGCCGACGCGGATACCGATGCAGATGCCGATGCGGATACCGATGCAGACGCAGATGCCGACGCGGATACCGATGCAGACGCAGATGCTGATGCGGATACCGATGCCGATGCAGACGCAGATGCCGACGCAGATACAGATGCCGACGCTGATGCCGATGCCGATGCGGACGCCGATGCCGATACTGATGCCGACGCCGACGCCGACGCCGACGCCGACGCCGACGCCGACGCCGACGCCGACGCCGACGCCGACGCCGACGCCGACGCCGA
>NZ_CANNGQ010000005.1 GCF_947504145.1 uncultured Microbulbifer sp. | reverse complement strand
TTGAAAATCAATCGCTTATCTTGCCATCTCGCTGCGCTTTGCGTTGCCGCTCAAGCAGCGAGGGCGCGAACTATACGGAGCATCCCGATGACTGGCAAGCGGTTTTTTCAAACTTTTTACCAGCTCGACAACACTCCGCTGCCGCCAGAGTAAACGCCAAAAACCTGACGCTTACCCATAAAAAAACACCCTCATTTGAGAGTGTTTTATAGATGGCGGTGAGGGAGGGATTCGAACCCTCGATGAGTTTAACCCCATACGCCCTTAGCAGGGGCGCGCCTTCAGCCACTCGGCCACCTCACCGGATAACTTTTACGCCCTGATCCGATCTTACTTCTCAGGACAACAACAGCGTTTAAGACTTGGTCTTGGCTGCTGAAAGTGAGCGGCATCATACCAACGGCGAGGTAAAAATCAATGGGGAATCAATAACTTTTTGCGTTTTCTTGAGGATCGTCCACAAATCATACAGGCACAAAAAAGGGCCGCGATGCGGCCCTTTCTGATCGATTACTGTCAGTCTGCACTTCCGTCATCGGAGGACTGCTTCTCGCGCTGGATACGCTGATAGATTTCCTCACGGTGAACCGCAACTTCCTTCGGTGCATTGACCCCGATTCGTACCTGGTTGCCTTTCACACCCAATACGGTAACCGTCACATTGTCACCAACCATCAGTGTTTCACCGATACGGCGGGTTAAAATCAACATTACCTACTTCTCCTTGATCATCCTGTGATTTGGCACGACCGGTTATCCCTGGCGCGCGCCTTGAGTCATAATAACCCGAGAACGCTTCAAACCGGGAATCTTGTCCGTCACTTTATTCAGTATCGTCCAGTCGCTGAAAATCTCAATAGGTCGCACCACACGCCAGACAACCGAATTGCTATGATCGCTGGCGGCATCCATCACTCTGGTTATAGTTATCCCGCCACCTTGGCCTCGGAAAGCTCAAACGCGCTGTGCAATGCGCGTACAGCCAGCTCCAGGTAACGCTCGTCGATAATTACTGAAATCTTGATTTCAGACGTGGTGATCATCTGGATGTTGATATTGTCTTCACCCAGCGCCTCAAACATCCGCGATGCCACATTGGCGTGCGAACGCATACCTACGCCCACAATGGACACCTTGGCGATCTTGTCGTCAGATACCACTTCCCGAGCGCCCAGCTCGGCTGCCACGCGCTCGAGAACACCGCGCGCCTTACTCAAGTCGTTGCGATGGACGGTGAAGGTGAAGTCAGTTGTGCCATCAATCGCGCTGATGTTTTGGACAATTACGTCAACTTCAATGTTCTCTTGCCCCACCGGGGCCAAAATACGACAGGCAACACCAGGGGTGTCCGGGACGCCGCGAATTGTCAGTTTTGCCTCGTCGCGGTTGAACGCAATGCCGGAGACTACAGGCTGTTCCATCTCGTTGTCTTCCTCATCAAGACTAATCAGTGTGCCCTCACCCTCTTCAAACGTGGAGAGCACACGCAGGGGCACTTTATACTTACCGGCGAACTCGACCGCCCGGATCTGCAACACCTTGGAGCCAAGGCTCGCCATTTCCAGCATTTCCTCAAAGGTAATGCGCTCAAGACGACGGGCACTATCTACCACACGCGGGTCGGTGGTGTAGACACCATCGACATCGGTGTAAATCTGGCACTCGGTCGCACTCAGAGCGGCCGCCAGTGCCACGCCCGTGGTATCTGAACCGCCGCGCCCCAAGGTGGTGATATTGCCGTCGTCATCGACCCCCTGAAAACCCGCCACAACGACTACTTTGCCGGCATCCAGGTCACGGCGCATCCGCTCCACATCAATGCGCTGGATACGCGCCTTGGTGTGGGAGTTATCGGTGAGGATCTTTACCTGGCCACCTGTGTATGAACAGGCGTCATAACCACGCTTTTTAAGCGCCATACTCAACAGCGCTATCGTCACCTGCTCGCCGGTAGAAACCAGCACATCCATCTCACGGGGGTCCGGGTGTTCCTGGATCTGACTTGCCAGGCCGATCAGACGATTGGTCTCGCCGCTCATCGCGGAGAGCACCACCACCATATCGTGACCCTGAGCCCGAAAGCCGGCCACTTTGTCGGCCACCGCCTCGATACGCTCAATGGAGCCTACCGAGGTGCCACCGTATTTCTGCACGAACAAACTCATCGCTCTAGTGTTCCTTACTGCCCAAGTGCGCTGACGCGCGCGTCGCGCACTAAATCACCAAACCAAGGGCAAATCAACTGAAAACGCACAAATTTCGCCGAGTTGACGCCGACAGTTCACGATTTGTCGACATAATCCGCTAGCAGTTTCATTTGATATTATTTTTTACCCAGTCAGGCACGGTTTTCAACACGTCCGGCAAGGACTCCAGGTCAGTACCGCCACCCTGGGCCATATCCGGGCGGCCACCACCTTTACCACCGAGCTCGCCGGCAGCAAAGCGCATCAGGTCTCCCGCTGCCAAGCGCTTGGTCAGATCCTTGGTTACCGCCGCAACCAGGGCAACCTTATCGTCACCCGGTGCTGCCAGAAGGACAATGCCACTACCCAGCTTGTTCTTCATCTGGTCTGCCAGGTCGCGCAAAGATTTGGGGTCAGCGCCATCAATGGAGGCAGCCAGAACCTTAACACCGTCAACCTCAACCGCCTGAGTTGTCAGGTCACCCCCCGCCCCACTGGCGAGACGTGTTTTCAATTGTGCGACTTCTTTTTCCAGCTTGCGGTTGTTGGCCAGCAGCTGCTCAACCTTTTCGGCGAGGGTATCCGGGCGCGCCTTCAGCACCGCGGCAGCGTGATCCAGCCTTTGCTGCGCCTGATCAAACAGCGCCAGCGCGTGCGCCCCGGTCACCGCTTCAATACGACGTTGGCCAGAGGCGATGCCACTCTCCCCAATTATGCGCAGGAGGCCGATATCACCGGTGCGATTGACGTGGGTGCCCCCGCAGAGCTCCACGGAAAAGGTACCACTCTCGGCGCGCTCGCCCATGGAGAGCACTCTTACGGTGTCGCCATACTTCTCACCAAACAGCGCCATGGCGCCCTTGGCCTTGGCGGTTTCGATATCCGTTTCCTCGATTTCTACCGGGGTGTTGGCTCGAACCTGAGTGTTCACCAAGGCCTCAATGGCTCGCAATTGCTTGGCCGTGACGGCTTCTGGATGGGAGAAGTCGAAACGCAGGCGCTCGGAATCCACCAGCGACCCCTTCTGAGTCACGTGCTCGCCCAGCACCTTGCGCAGCGCGGCGTGCAACAGATGCGTGGCAGAGTGGTTGAGCGCGATGGACTGCCGTACATCGTCAGCCACTTCCGACGTAACTTCTTCACCAACAGACACGCGACCCGACAGTAACTTACCCTGGTGTAGATGGTGATTGCCGAGCTTCACACAGTCCGCCACTTCAAACCGGCCGCCGCCAGCCTGCAGATAACCGCTATCGCCAACCTGGCCACCAGACTCCGCATAGAAAGGCGTGCGGTCCAGTACAACCGCGCCAGATTCACCCTCTTCCAGGGACTCAACCAGCTCACCATCTCTGACAATGGCAACCACCTTGCCCGTCGCCTCGGTGCTGGTGTAGCCCAGAAATTCAGTGCTGCCGTCGAGCTCGAGATTATCGGTGTAATCCTGCTTGAATTTACCGGCAGCGCGGGCGCGTTCACGCTGGGCGCTCATGGCTTGCTCATAACCAGCCATATCCAGGGTGAGCTCACGCTCCCGGGCGATATCCTGAGTCAGGTCGGTCGGGAAGCCATAGGTGTCGTGAAGTGTAAACACCAACTCCCCGGGTACTTCGGTGCCCTCAAGAGAAGCCAGTGCGTCATCCAGCAGCGCCAGCCCCTTGTCCAGAGTTTTAGCAAACTGCTCCTCTTCTTTACGCAGTGCATTTTCGATAATGGACTGCTTTTCACGGAGCTCCGGGTAGGCCTCTCCCATCTGCTCTACCAGTGACGCGACCAGCTTATGGAAGAAAATTTCCTGGTGGCCGAGTTTGTGCCCGTGGCGTACTGCGCGACGGATAATCCGGCGCAATACAAAGCCGCGGCCCTCATTGGACGGCATAACGCCGTCGGCAATCAGGAAGGAGCAGGAGCGGATATGATCGGCGATGACGCGGAGAGATTTCTCCTCGGTGTTCCCACACCCGACAACCTCGCCTGCTGCATTGAGCAGCGCCTGGAACAGGTCAATCTCGTAGTTGGAATGGACGCCTTGCATCACCGCAGCGATGCGCTCGAGCCCCATACCGGTATCGACGGAAGGTTTTGGCAGCGGGTGCAACTCGCCATCGGCGGAGCGCTCGAACTGCATGAAGACCAGATTCCAGATTTCGATATAGCGATCGAGATCGTCATTCTCGGATCCAGGCGGCCCCCCGGGCACATCTTCACCGTGGTCGTAGAAAATTTCAGAGCTGGGGCCGCAGGGACCGGTGTCGCCCATCTGCCAGAAATTGTCTTCGTCGAGACGCGAGAAGCGATCGGCACTAACGCCGACTTCTTTCAGCCAGATATCTGCCGCTTCATCATCACTGATGTGCACGGTCACCCACAGGCGCTCCTGAGGAAGCTTCATTACCTCCGTTAGAAACTGCCAGGCAAACTGGATGGCCTCTCGCTTGAAGTAGTCGCCAAAGCTGAAATTGCCCAACATCTCGAAAAACGTGTGGTGACGTGCGGTATAACCGACGTTTTCCAGATCATTGTGTTTGCCGCCAGCGCGTACACAGCGCTGGGAGCTGGTGGCGCGCAGGTACGGGCGCGACTCCTGCCCGAGAAACGTATCCTTGAACTGCACCATACCGGCGTTGGTGAATAACAGCGTGGGGTCGTTCCCCGGCACCAGCGAACTGGAGGCGACACGGGTGTGCCCCTGCTCGGCAAAATAATTGAGAAATGCTTCGCGTATCTGTGCGCTCTTCATTCAGCCAACTTCCACATCATCAGAAAAAATTTGTTTCGGCGCAGAGAGTGCGCCGCCAGTGTTCAAACCTGCAGGTCTTCCGCAAGGCCAGCCTCGGGCATTTTGCGCTGGGCCAGCAAATGGATATGCAGATGAAATACGGTCTGCCCCGCCTCACGGCCGTTGTTGACCACCAACCGGAAACCATTTTCCAGCTGCAGCCGCCGCGCCAGCATTGAGGCCACCCACATCAGGTGCCCCAGCAGTGGCACATCTTCCTGCTTAGCGTCCGCCACGTTGACCAGAGGTTTACGGGGAATGATCAGCAGATGGGTGGGCGCCTGCGGGGCCCGGTCCTCGATGACAATGCACTGCTCATCCTCGTAGAGGAGCTCGCTCGGTACCTCCCCCTCCATGATACGAGTGAAAATACTGCGCTCTTCTTCCATATTCACATCCACCTTCCGCGCCCCGGAACCCCCTCTGCGACCAGGTCCCGAGCTATTGCCTGGTTACTTTTCCAGCTTCTCGTCAACCGTCAGCTGCCGCGCCTCGGATTCCAGCATCACGGGAATGCCATCGCGCACCGGGTAGGCCAGGCCACTGGCCTTGCACACCAGTTCCTGTGATTCTTCACGATACTCCAGCGGCGCCTTGCTGACCGGACAGACCAGCAAACTCAATAGTTTTTTGTCCATGATTCACTCTGCATAAGCCGGCAGCCCGTCATCGCTGGGCTGCAGGTCAAAAATGACCGCGTATGGTACAACGCTTTGTGGGGGTTTTCACGGCTGTCAGAACAATTCCGACCGCCGCAAACTCGGGGGGCAGACCGATTTCCATCGGTCCGACAGATGGCTGGAGCTCAGGCGCCGGCGCGACGGCGCTCGGGCAGGACGCCCTGGGCCGCAGAAGGGGTATGTGCGCTCAAATGATCCAGTAGAGAAACCAGCGCCTGCTCCGCCACATCCGGTTCGTTCAAAACCTCGTGGTAGGCCTCGGCAAAAACGTTCAATTGATGCCCATCGCCCTCCAGTTGCGCTTGCCACTGACGACTGACAGCGGGATCCACCAGTCGGTCACCCTCTGGCAGCAGCATCAGTGATGGAGCGGGAATTGCCTCGGGATGTGCCAGTAGCTGCTCACGGGCCTCCCGGTAGCCGAGGAACCAGCGCGGCGTGATCCGATTGTGCACCAGGTCGTCGGCGCAATAATCCCGCACCACTTCAGGATCGCGACAGATCCACGACGGTTCGAGCCTATTGGACAACGAAAGTCCCGGGCATACCCGAGCCAGCAAGCGTATCAACCCCAACTCCAGGGCCCCCGGCTCGTTGCTTCCCGTGAGCGCCGGCGCCGAGAGAATCAGACTATCTACCGCAGAGTCGAACTCTGTCGAGAACAAGGTTGAGCAGGCGATCACGCCACCCATACTGTGACCCAGCAGGTGGATCGACTGCTCCGGATTCTCGTGGCGTACAAGGCGAATGAAATGACTGAGGTCTTCGGAGTAGAAGCTGAACTTTTCGATATCTCCCCGGCGCCCGGGGGATTGGCCGTGGCCGAAATGATCCAGCGCATAAACGCTGTAACCCTGGGCGTTGAGAGCGCGCGCCAGCATGCGGTAGCGGCCGCTGTGCTCTCCCAGGCCATGGGAGACCACCACCACCCCAAGAGCACTCTCCACCCACCAGCGACGATAGTGCAAACGGATACCGCGGGATTCAAAATACATGGCGTTTTCCTGTTCTTATGGTTATTCAGGGATTCTGCCACTTCAATGTGATCGAAGTATTACGGGCCTGCTATCCGTTAGTTTTTACAACGAATGACGCTCCTGCGCCAGCAACTTTCTCGCCCCGGACGGTTCTACTGGCTCCCTCGAAAGGATCGACAGGACGTCACAGCGCGCCCCCACCCCTCTAGCAATTCGCGGCGCTGCAATTCCCCCATCTGCGGCAGGAAGTCCTGCTCCACGTCTACCAGTGATTCCGGCAATGCATCGTGCGGCCAGACACCGGCACCAATCCCGGCCAGCAGGGCCGCACCCACGGCGGTAGTTTCGATCTGGCGGGGCCGCTCCACACGCAGGCGGGAAATATCCGCCTGGAACTGCATCAGAAAGTTGTTGGCACTGGCGCCGCCATCCACCCGCAGACACTGCAGATCTACGTCCAGTGCCTGGCCCATCAGCTGCGCCAGCTCGTGACTCTGAAACGCGATCGACTCGAGAGTCGCACGCACAATTTCGACGCGCCCGGCACCCCGGGTGAGGCCGAAGATAGACCCGCGGGCATCCGCATCCCAGTGCGGCGCGCCCAGCCCACTGAAGGCTGGCACCAGATACACACCCCGGGTATCGGGAATGCCCTGAGCGATCTGCTCGGTTTCTGCCGCCTGTTGGATGACCCCCAAATCATCCCGCAGCCACTGCACTGCCGCGCCGCCATTGAACACGGAACCTTCAATCGCAAATTGGGGAAGCCCGGCGGGGTCGCAGGCGATGGTAGTGAGCAACCCCTCTGGAACCAGTGGCCGCCGGGAACCCGCGCAGGCCAGCATGAAACACCCGGTTCCGTAGGTGTTTTTCAGACTACCGGGCGCCACACAGCCCTGACCGTAGAGGGCCGCCTGCTGGTCACCGGCAACGCCAGTAATGGGAACTTCAGCACCGAGAAACACACCCGGGTCGGTAGTTGCAAATATCCCTGCCGATGGGCGGATTTCTGGAAGAATCGACGACGGGCAGTCGAATAGTTTCAGGAGTTCACCGTCCCACTGGCGCCGGTCCAGGTCGTACAGCAGGGTTCTGCTGGCATTGGTATGGTCAGTCAGGTGGGACCTGCCCCCGGTCAGCTGCCAGATCAACCAGCTGTCCACGGTGCCGAAACACAACTCTCCGGCCACGGCCTGACGATGCAGGTCCGGCGATTGCTGGAAAATCCAGCGCAGTTTGCTTGCGGAGAAATAGGCGTCAAGCAGCAACCCGGTCTTTGCCCGCACCATGGATTCGGCACCGGCTTCCCGCAGCGCGCGGCAGATACCAGCCGAGCGACGACACTGCCAGACAATGGCCCGGTGTACCGGCTTCCCGGTGCGACGATCCCACAGAACGGTGGTTTCCCGCTGGTTGGTAATGCCCAGTGCACGCAGTTCCCGAGCCTCCACGCCAGCACGCTGCAGGGCAGCGGCGCAGACTTTGAGGGTTACCTGCCAGATTTCTTCGGCATCGTGCTCCACCCAACCGGGACGGGGGTAGTACTGGGGAAATTCGGAATAGCTGCGACCGTGCAAGCGGCCGTCCGCATCAAAGACAAGCGCCGTGGTACCGGTTGTACCCTGGTCGATAGAGAGAATCATCGCGACTCACTTTCGTTTTTCCCGCCGCATTTTGGGTTGGGCAGGCGGTTTATTCTCCAGCCAGTATATACCCTCTCTAGAAGCCCGTATCAGCACCCGATTCGCAGTTGTCCGCGGCGTCCAACTCAGCAATGGCGTACTGAATGGCATCACCGAAAAATCCCCGGTAGGCCAGGTAACGCTGGCGGCGGGCGCGCTCTTTGGCCTGCTTCAGCCGGTCCAGCGCAGGGTCGATGGGGCGACGAAACTTACGCTGCAGTTGCTCCAGGGCAAGCTCAAACCAGTCCACCTCTTCCTGCAGTTGATCCATCGTCGCCTGCAGCAGCGGCGATGGAATACCGCGCAACTGGAGCTCCTGACGGATACGCAATGGCCCCTGCCCTCGCTGCACGCGGGAACGGCAGAACACCTCAGCGAACCGCTGATCAGACTGGTAATTGAGCTCCTGAAGGCGCAGCAACACTGCATCAAAGTCACCGAGCGGATGTTTTTTACCCAATTTCTGGCGCAGTTCGTGGCAGGAGTGTTCGCGACGGGAAAGCAAGTCTAACGCATGGGTAAACAGCGCCTGAAACGCATCAGCGGATTCTCGGGGAGGCTCGATAGCGCTGGATGTACCCAGGGATTGGGCAGCTTGAGACAGAGAGTCCGGCAGCCAGGGGGGCTGGCTACCGGATTTGTCGTCGGGAAAAGACAAGATCAGTCTTCCGCGGTTTCCACTTCTTCTGGCTTCGCAGCCACGACATCGCCCAGTAGCTGGGCACGCAACTGGGATTCGATCTCTTCACGGATATCCGTATTTTCCTTGAGGAACTTCACCGAGTTCGCCTTGCCTTGGCCGATCTTTTCACCCTTGTAGCTGTACCAGGCACCGGCTTTATCCACCAGACCCATTTTCACGCCGTAGTCGATGATCTCACCCAGCAGGTTGATACCCTCGCCGTACATGATCTGGAATTCGGTCTGCTTGAACGGCGGCGCCACCTTGTTCTTGACCACTTTGACCCGGGTCTCGTTACCAACCACTTCATCGCCTTCCTTCACCGCACCGATACGGCGGATATCCAGACGGACAGACGAGTAGAACTTGAGCGCGTTACCACCAGTGGTGGTCTCCGGGGAGCCGAACATCACGCCAATTTTCATACGAATCTGGTTGATGAACACACACAGGGTATTGGTATTTTTGATGTTGCCGGTCAGCTTGCGCAGCGCCTGAGACATCAGACGCGCCTGCAGGCCCACGTGGGAATCACCCATCTCGCCTTCGATCTCGGCGCGCGGTGTCAGCGCCGCCACGGAGTCCACTACCAGTACGTCGACGGCGCCAGAGCGCACCAGCATGTCGGCCACTTCCAGCGCCTGCTCACCGGTATCCGGCTGGGATACGATCAGCTCGTCTACATTGACACCCAGCTTTTCGGCGTAAATCGGGTCCAGTGCGTGCTCCGCGTCCACAAAGGCACAGGTGCCGCCTTTGCGCTGGGCTTCGGCAATAACCTGCAGAGTAAGGGTGGTTTTACCGGAGGACTCAGGCCCATAGATCTCAACAATACGCCCGCGGGGCAGGCCGCCAATACCCAGCGCCACATCCAGACCCAGGGAGCCGGTGGAAATCGCGGGGATGCGCACGCGCTCTTTATCCCCCATGCGCATGACGGTGCCCTTGCCGAACTGGCGCTCGATCTGTGACAGCGCCGCCTGTAAAGCCTTGTCTTTGTTGGAATCCATGACCCTTCCCGTGTGCTTGAAGTTTGCTTATGGGAGGGAGCTTAGAGAAAAATTACTGTATAAGCAACCAGTAATCCGGAATTGATGGTCGGTACCGGGAGGATCCTCAGAACACCGGGTTCAAGAGGTACATCTGTGCCTTATTGAGCTCAGGTTTTACAGTGGGAACTGGCGATCGCCAACATTCCTGTGAGCGCCTCCCGCACCGTCTGCAGCTGGATCTGCGCGCGGTCTCCGTCGAATTGCAGCAGGCGCGCGTCGGCCTGCACCGGCTCCTGCCCCTTGCCGTGGGCCCAGCCGATCCACACAGTGCCAACCGGCTTTTCATCGCTGCCGCCATCTGGCCCGGCGATGCCGCTCACCGCCACCGACAGGTTGGCATCCAGGCGATTGAGTGCACCCACTGCCATCTGGCGCACCACGGCCTCACTGACGGCACCGAAGGTATCCAGGTCTCGCTGATCCACACCGAGAAAATCCCGCTTGATACGATCGGCATAGGAAACCACCGAGCCGTCAAACCAGGCGGAAGCCCCCGCCACTGAAGTCATCGCCGCGGCGATGGCACCGCCGGTACAGGACTCCGCCGCGGTCGCCTTCCACCCAAGGTCCAGTAGGACTTCACCGAGTTGTTCTGCCAACTGCTGGATCTCTGAATCCACCGTTTCTCCTTACTGCAAATGCGCTCTTATTCTTTAACACTCTGAATTTCAGCCAGGTCCACACCAAGTCGCATTCACTCCGGGTAAACCAATGGCTCGATGTCTAGAGACACGTAATTCGCCCGTTCAAATGCACACGTTTTCCGGTGCCGTCCATCAGGTTGAAGCGCAGCCCCGACTCAAGTGAATGGTATTGCAGGGTCACTGGCGATGGCAGCAATACCGGCTTTTTGAATTCAACATGGAACTCGAAGGCCTCCGGCAGCGAGGCCTCGGCCACAGCCCCCTCCAGCGAGGCCAGACAGTGCGCTTTCAGCCACATGCCGTGGGCGATCGCACGCGGGAAACCAAACAGCCTGGCGGTCGACGCATACAGATGGATAGGGTTTCGATCGCCGGAAACCCGCGCGTAACGGCGGCCGATATCCGCCGCGAGCTCCCATTTAAGTGAGCGAATGTCACCGGACTCCTTGCACGCGCTCGCATCCTGAGCGCGCGGGCGAGGGCCAGATGTACCCGTCTCCGCCTGCCTGACGCGACTCAACAGGGTACTCGCACATTCCCACACCAGTTCCCCAGCCACGTGTACCCGAGTGACCAGCTCAAACTCGTAGCCCCGTTTTACCGGTACTGGCGCCATCAGGTCGCACTGTATATCCAGCTGTTCATCCTCACCCAGGGGCCGGTGCTGGCGAATGCAGTTGCGCACATGCACCACCCCCAGCACCGGGAACGGAAACGCCTTCGACACCAGCAGGTTCAGCTGTAAGGGCATGGCGAGCGCGAAGGGGTAAGTAGTGGGGACCGCGGATGTGGCGGCAAAACCACACACCGCGCGGTAGTCCCTAAGATGCGCGCTATCGATCGACTGCTGTTGCAGGCTGACGGTAGCGAGGACCGCTTCACGCTTGCCAGTCAGCTGCCCCGGCTTGCGCGCGGTCAGTGCACGGAAGTAAAGCGGCAGAACTGAGGGGCGTGTATTGAGTTGAATCTGTAGTGGCATAGGCCTGCTTTCTGCGCGGGGCGCAGTGGTGAATCTGAGCATGGACTTGATTGACTCCGCATCATATGTCGAATCGAGGGCAGAGAGGTACCCCCGCCTTTATCCTGCCGGAAAAGGATGCCGTAAAAATGACAAAACCCGGCGACGGCCGGGTTTTGTACTCATCCATTGAGTTCAGGCTCGAAGCCTCGAGGTGTCAGCTGCCAGGCAACTCGGTGACTCCCATATTGAACAGGGTAAAACCGAAAATATCCGCGTACTGTTCAATGGTTTTGGACACCGGGGTACCGGCACCGTGACCAGCATTGGTCTCGATGCGAATCAGTGTCGGCGCCATACCCTGCTGCTTGCTCTGCAGTTCGGCGGCAAACTTGAACGAATGTGCCGGTACTACGCGGTCGTCGTGATCGGCGGTGGTGACCAGAGTTGCCGGATAGTTCATGCCGGCTTTCACATTGTGTACCGGAGAATAGCCTTTCAGGTATTCGAACATTTCCTCGCTCTGCTCGGCGGTACCGTAGTCGTAGGCCCAGCCCGCGCCGGCAGTAAAGGTGTGGTAACGCAGCATGTCCATCACGCCCACTGCTGGCAGTGCTACTTTCACCAGGTCCGGGCGCTGGGTCATGACAGCACCCACCAGCAGGCCGCCATTGGAGCCACCGCGAATGGCCAGATAATTGCTCGAGGTATATCCGTTTTCAATCAGGTATTCACCGGCTGCGATAAAGTCGTCGAACACATTCTGCTTCTGCAGTTTGGTGCCCGCATCGTGCCAGCGTTTGCCGTACTCACCGCCACCGCGCAGGTTTGGCACCGCGTAAACGCCGCCCAACTCCAGCCATACCGCATTGGCGATACTGAAGGACGGGGTCAGGCTGACATTGAAACCGCCATAGCCATAGAGAATCGTCGGATTTTTGCCATTCAGCTCCAGACCTTTTTTATAGGTAATCAGCATAGGCACTTTGGTGCCATCTTTGGACGTAAAAAACACCTGCCTGGACTCATATCCAGAAGGGTCAAACTGCGCGCCTGACTCGCGATACACATCAGACGCACCTTTATCCACGTCAAAGGCAAAAATAGTGGACGGGGTTTTGTAGTTGGTGAAGGAGTAATAGAGGGTTTTGTCCTCGCGCTTGCCACTGGGGGACGACACACTGCCCGGGCCGGGCAGGGAAATTTCACGCACGCGCTTGCCGTTGTAATCGTACTGGTACACCCGCGACAGAGCGTCGACCATGTACTCCGCGAAGAAGTAGCCACCACCTGTAGAGGCGGTCAGCACATTGTCGGTTTCCGCAATAAAGTCCTGCCAGTTTTCCGGCGCGGGATCAACGGCATCCACGGTGACGACTTTTTTATTGGGCGCGTTGCGGTTGGTCACCAGAAACAGCTTGCTACCCTGGTTATCGATCACATAGGTGTCGGATTCGAAGTCATCCACCACCTGTACCAAGGGTGCGTTCGCCTGGGTGAGGTCGCGGATAAACAGGTCGTTGCCGGAGGTGGATGTGGCACCGGAAATGACCAGGTAGTGATCGTCCTCGGTTACATAACCAGAAACATAACGGCGCTTCTCTTCCTCAGAACCACCGAAAACCAGAGCGTCTTTAGACTGGGCCTGCCCCAGCTTGTGGTAGTACAGCTTGTGCTGATCAGTTTTTGCCGACAGCTCGCTGCCTTCCGGCTTGTCGTAGCTGGAATAATAAAAGCCTTCATTGCCCTTCCAGGAAATACCGGAGAACTTCACGTCGACCAAGGGCTCTTCGAGCAGCTCTTTGCTTTCTGCGTCAATGATGTAAATCTTGCGCCAGTCACTGCCGCCTTCGGAAACCGAATAGGCGGCGATGGAGCCGTCTTTGGAAAATTTCAAGGTGGCGAGAGACGTGGTGCCATCTTCGCTGAAGGTATTCGGATCGAGGAACACTTCCGCTTCACCGTCCCCTTTCTTGCGCCACACCACGTACTGGTTCTGCAGTCCGTCGTTACGGTAGAAATAGGTGTAATCGCCTTCCTTAAACGGTGAACCTACTTTCTCGTAGTTCCACAGCTTTTCCAGGCGCTGTTTGAGGTTGTCGCGGTATGGGATCTGGTCCAGGTAGCTGAAAGTTACCTTGTTCTGGGCTTTGACCCAGGCTTCGGTTTCCTCACTGCGGTCGTCTTCCAGCCAGCGGTACGGGTCCACCACTTCGGTGCCAAAGTAGCTGTCGACCACGTCGTCTTTTCGGGTTTGCGGGTACACCAGGGCGGCCTTCTCGGCTGCCGGGCTCTGAGCTTCGGCCTGAGCGTCATTCATCGATTGGGTTGCCTTCTGTTCGGCCAGGTCCGGAGATTCGCCCGAGCAGGCGGCCAGCACGCCGGCCACTGCCAGTATGGATAGTTTTTTCATTATTGAGTGTCCCTCCGCGGTTTATCTGAAACCGACTAGGAAACCCAATTCAGCGGACTAGATCAAGAAATTGGCGCCCGCCCAATTTTGACGGAGCAATAACCCGAAAAAGTGGCAACCTGAAGAACAAAAAACCACCAACCCATCAACTTTCATCATCATAAACCGGCAAAGTTCACGCTAAACCAGCATCACCCAGCACACCCCGGCAATAATCAGCGATGCCAGCACACTCAGCACCGCCCCTTCCCGCACCATTTCCTGAATCCGCACCTTGCCCGTGCCGTAGGCAATGGCATTGGGGGCCGTGGCCACTGGCAGCATAAAGGCACAGCTGGCACACATGGCGGCGGGAATCATCAGCACCATGGGGTCGAACCCGGCACTGCTGGCCACAACGGCGAGAATCGGCATCAACAAGGTGGCGGTAGCGGTATTGCTGGTGATTTCCGTCAGGAAGGTAACCGACAGGCACAACAGGATCAGCATCAGCCACAGGGGCATGGTAGTGAGGAAATTGAGTCCCTGCCCCATCATGTCACTGAGACCGGATGCGGCAAATCCTTTGGCGATGGCGATACCACCGGCAAACAGCAGCAGCATCCCCCAGGGAATACTCTCCGCCGTTTTCCAGTCCAGCAGCCGCCCGCCCTTGCCATTCGGCACCAAAAACATCAGCACGACCGCACCCATCGCCACGGTACTGTCTCCCGCACCGGGTACATTCAATAAATCACTCCAGCCGCCGAATGGCTCGTTTCTGGTTACCCAGAACAGGATGGCGATACCGAATACCAGCAGGGTCCGAACTTCTTCCGCTCGCCAGACTCCCACCACAGGAGCCTCCAGTGACCGGGTCAGTTTGATACCCCGCGTCAGCCACAGCGCCATAATGGGCAGGGTAATCAGCGCGACCGGCAAACCAATCTTCATCCAGCTCAGAAAGCTGAATTCGCGACCGGTCACTTCCTCGTAAATCCCCATAAAAATAACATTGGGCGGCGTGCCGAGCGGACTCCCCACACCGCCCAGGCTGGCCGCGTAGGCAATCCCCAGGATCAGTGCGACGGTCAAGCGGTGGTTATCGGCCCGCGCGAGAATCGCCAGGGCAATGGGCAGCATCATCAGAGTAGTGGCGGTATTGGATATCCACATACTCAATATTCCCGCGGCCAACATAAACCCCAGCACCAACCGACGGCCGCTGGAAATGCCCACCAACTTCAGCATATACAGTGCGAGCCGTTCGTGAGCTCCGCTTTTTTCCAGGGCTTTCGACAACATAAACGCGCCCATTAACAGCAGGATCACATGGCTACCGAAAGACGACGCCACCAGTTTGTGATCCGCCACCCCAAACAGCGGCAGCAGTACGAACGGCACAATAGAAGTAGCGGGGATCGGCAGGGCTTCGGTAACCCACCAGATTACCGTCAGCATCGTGATGGCCGCCGTCACCGCCGGCAAGTACGGCATGCCCAACGCTTTCAACAGAAAATAGAATCCGGCCGCGAGTATTGGACCGAGCAGAATAAACAGTTGTCTGGTCATGAGAGTGTTTCGTTCTTGTTCGTTCGCTCAGTTTGATCGCACGAGCTCGCTCGCAACACCAGCCCCCGACTCTGCCAGTCGGGAATTAGCTCACCGCGTTCGTTGCGCGCGTTGATATTCCAGCACACCACGTTCACTGCAACACCGGCTTCGGCACGGGTGAAATTCAGAGTGACAAAATTATTGTTGCTGATGACCGAGCGCCGGTACCGACGGGTGGTGCCCGCTTTGAGGTACTCCACTTGTGCACGAATGCCGGGGGCCGGTCTGTCCGGGAAAGACCCCGGCTCTTCATTCGCTGCAGCCGCGGCACTGGGCAGGCAGGACAGCGGTGACGAAACCACCTCCACCACCTGCTTGCCATTCAACTCAAACCGGGCCAAACGGCTGAAGTGCACGTCTCCTGCCAGGATCAGAATATCCTGCGAGCAATCGTTCAACGCGCGCACCAGCGTCTCGTACTGCCCGGTGTCCGCCAGAGTGTGATCGCCCAACCCCCATTTCACCAGCAGCGAGCGCACTCCCCGAAACTGCCAGCGGGTCAGAATCGGCGCCGGCAGCACCAGCACCCCGGGGGTGCGCCGCGCTTTCAGCCAGTCCTGCAGCCGCTGCATGGTTGCGGGATCGGTAAACTGGCTATCGCGCCCACGGCCTCGCTGCAGCCGTGTATCCAGCACGAAAACACCCAGGTCGTCACCAACTTCAAATTCACTGGAAGTCTTTCCCTCGGGCAGCTGGTAGGCGTCGAACAGTTTGCGTGCGCACTCATTCCAGATACCACGGACTTTTCCCGACCACAATGTGGGCAGAAATCCGGGCGGATTGGGGTAATCGTTCCAGAACTCGTGATCACCGGCGAGAAAATAGTGATGGCCACTGCTCAACAGATTTCGCAGCGCTCCAGCCCAGGTTTCCCGGTATTCCCGGGTAAAAATCCGGTTCAGCAGGCGGCGGATTTTTTTGGGCGAGCGCAACAGTAACGGGGAAAAATTGGCGGTGCTGAAGCCCGGGGTAAAAATCAGCCCGCGATTGGAATAGGCCGTGTCCAGGTACACCTGATCGCCACCGAGAAAAGAAACATCCGGGCGGCAATGACTGGGCAATCTGTGGAAGGCTTCAGTCAGCGCGCCGTGATCCGTGTGGCGATAAAAGCAGGTGCCGTACCAGATGTTAAAGCCCTGATCGAGAGAATCCGGCTTGCCACGGCACCGAGCGTGCGCCAATACCGTAGCAGCACCCGTCGCGCGATCTTCTGATCGCCAGAGCGATAGCCGGTAGTGGCAACCGGGCGCGGTAGGTACAGACACCAGAGTAAAACTGAGTCCTTCGGCCTGGCGATCCAGCTGTAACGGAATATCCCGGCAAACAGGCTCAGAGGCCGGGGGCTCATCACCGGCCTCTGAAACCAGCGGTTCGCATCGCAACCACAAGCCATCGACAGCCTGCTCGCCATGCGCCCCCACCCAGACCCGGGTTCGCGCACCCTGCTCGTAACCGTGCGGAACCAGCATAAAGCTGTCATCGACAGGCCCCCCTTTCCCGGATCGTTTCCCCGCTCGCTCGGTGACTTCAGCAACGGGGGATCCACTTTCTGCTGCTTCCATTCCCTGACAATCCTGCCTTTTTAACTTGTACTTTTTATGGCGTATGGCAATGCATATTTAAAATCTATTCCGGCGCCTGATTCCGCGCAGGCCGAGTATGGTCGCAGAATCTCACCAGAGGTCAATATTACCTGCCCGTGCGATACACTGGACGCCCAAGGAAATCGACAGAGGACACGAGGTTGGAGATATTTCTGGCAGTTATTGTTTTTGCGATTCTGGTGTGGGTGCTTCCCATGGCGTGGCAACGGCTGCGCCGACAATACCTGCGCTCACGGCCCTTGAGCAAAAAACAGGAAGCCATTCTGCGTAGCCGACTGGCGCTGTATCCCGCTCTTCCACCAGAAAGGCAGCAGGAGCTTCAACAGAACACCAGCCTGTTTCTGCGGGACAAGGAGTTTGTCGGCTGCAACGGCCTGGAAGTGACAGAGGAGATGCGCGTGGTGATCGCCGCGCACGCCTGCCTGCTGCTACTGGCGCGCGACAACAATTGCTACCCGGACCTGCGCACCATCCTGATTTACCCGGACGCCTATGTGGCGCAGGAAACCCATCATCACGGGCATGTGCAGTCCAGCCATTTGAGCGCCCGCGCCGGCGAGGCCCATTTCCGCGGACCAGTGGTGCTCTCGTGGGATGATATTCAGCAAGGGTTGACGCACCCCGAGCAGGGACACAATGTGGCGATTCACGAGTTCGCACACAAGCTCGACGAAGAAGATGGTTATGTGGACGGGCGCCCACCTTTTGAGCGCAGTGAAGATGGCAAGGACTGGGCACCGGTCATGCGCGAGGCATTTGAAGCCCTGCGCCAGCGGCTGCATGCACTACACACCCGGGCCGAGTCCGCTGAGAGGGAGGAAAGCCAACCACCGTCGACCCAGAGTATTTCCGTGCTGGACACCTATGGTGCGCAGTCTCCGGCGGAGTTTTTTGCGGTGGCCACGGAGGCCTATTTTGTTATTCCAACGGCGATGGAAGCAGCTCACCCGCGGCTTTATCGGGAGATGCAAAAATTTTACCGAACAGATCCTGCCGCACTGCTGCGTGGAAATCGTCCGGGCGGTTGATGTCGCAGTTGATCGCCGGGTCACTCACCTCGACATCGACCACAGCATCGGCAAATATGCGCAGGACTTTTTCCATACCAGTATTGCGCAAGCGGGACAGAGCGGAGAGGTACTTGCGGCCGATGGCAATGGGATAACCGCGGGTACCGGCACACACCGGAACGTGGATGCGGTCCTCGCGAGACGCATTCAGAATAGCGACCAGCGTTTCCGGCTCGACGAAGGGCATGTCCCCCATACACACCAGTACCGCCTTAGGGTTGGCGCCGGTGCGCTGCAGATTTTCAACCGCAAACGCGAGGCTGGCGCCAATGCTCACCGGCCAGACCGGCGCGTGCAGTACCTGAAGCGGCATTTTTCGCAGGCCATTGGCGATCACCGGGTCGCGAGCGCGCAATACCACCTGAACATCGGCGTCCTCCAGAGAAGAAGAGGCTTCCAGCGCCGTTTCCAGGCTGCGCAACAACATGGGTTCTCCCTGAATGCTGGCAAGGCGCTTGTCGCCACCAAAGCGATGGGAGTATCCGGCGGCCAATACAACGATTGAATATTCCATTTCGTTTTTTCCCATCCTTTTTAATTCTGTTCAATTTTTATAGTTGTTCAGTAATCCTTCTTCCACTGCAATTCCACACTTCCGCCGCCGCTTTCCTCATTGTCGGACGAATTGATATCCAGCCGCAGGTTTTTGCGCAACTCGATCTGCATTTCCGCCTGCCATGGATTCAGCGGGTCGGTACTGCGCTGAAGCTCCAGGTAAATGCGGCTGGTAATGTATTTCCCCAGGCTCAGGGAGTACTGATCGCCCTCATCGGTGGCCTCGGTTTCAACATCGAGAGTATCCAGCCCCACCAGATCCCGGGTGCTGGCGAGCGGGTCAAATCCCGTATTGCCGGTCTGTAGCGTGCGCACCACGCCCACCAGACGCACCGCCTGCAACGGCGAAATATCCGTCAGCGACTTGCCGAACAGGAGCTGCGCGAAGATTTCATCCTGGGCTGCGGCCGGATCGGAACTGAACTCTATTTCCGGGTCATCGGTGGTGCCGGAAATCTCGGCGGTAATCTCCCCTTCCGCGTAGGTATGCACCCCCTTCACGTAGATGGCGGCAACATTATTCTCAAACTGCACCTCTCCTTCCTGAAGGTCAAACTTCTTGCCAAGCAGGTCGAACTTGCCACGCACAATACTCAGCGTGCCAGATGCCTGAGGATCCGCCGCGGTACCGGCGATATCCACCTCGCCCTTGAGCTCGGAGTCGAGCCCCAGGCCGCGCACATAGGATTGCTGATCCAACACCACTTTCAGCGCCAGCTGGATATTTTCCATCAGTGCCGGTCCCTGCTCGCTTTCGCCACCGTAGACCTCCACTTCCACGACGTCGATTTCCGGCACACTGCTGCCGATAAAGTGCTCCACCTGTACCGCCAGTGGTCGCAAATTCAATGTGCCGGCCAACAACGCATCCTCCGTGGTGCCGGTCAGACGCAGCTCGCCGCGGAATGCACCCTTGGCGCCGGGCATATTCAATAGATGGGCGTCTTTGGCGGTGAGCGAGAAATCCAGTGAGGGTGGCTCTGGAGCGTTAAAGCGGACCGCCCCCTGCAAGTCCACACGGCCTCGATCACCATCCCGCGCACTCGCTTCCACAACACGCCAGGCCTCGGGGCTCAGCTCCGCCACAAACACCATACCGCGCAAGCGGGTATTACTCGGGCGGTGTTCGTAATAGCCGTCACGCAGATTGATATTGCCGCGGGCATTGGGCGACGCCGTGGTGCCGTCGGCCGTCAGATTGAAATCCAGACGGCCGCGCATGGTGTGAATTTCCGGATCGAAAAAGGCGCCGAGCGCAGCCAGGTCCGCCTGGCCGTTGGCTTGCAGGTCAACGGGAAGCGGCGGCGATTCACCCGCGGGCTTTTCCCGGAACAGCTGCTCCAGTATCGGCGCTATCGCCAGGGTTGCTTCGGCATCGGCAGCCTCACGGCTGCCATGACGCGCATCCAGATTGATATCCAGGTTGCCCGACTGCGTCTGCCAGGCGAGCGACAGGGACAGTGGCGATTGCACCAGTGCATCGTCCCGCAGCGCCGGCGCGCGCCCACCAACTTTCAGCTCGCCGGCGAGTTCCGGATCTTGCGGGGTGCCCTTCGCCGTCATCCACAGGGACAGTTCACCGCTATCGGCAATGTCCGCACGTATCCACTCTTCGAAGTCCATCAGCACCGCCTGTGCCCGCACTTCCAGGTCCAGGGCCTGCTCGCTCAGGCTGCCATCGGCGGTGAGCTGGTTGCGCCCCGCCCACAACAGTTTCACTTGCGATAGCACCACCTGCGCCTTGCCGTAGCTGACATCGCCCTGGATATGCCAGGGCTCACCGCGGTATTCACCAAGCCCCAGAATATTGGCGGTGGCCTCGGGGGATGCAAATGGGCCGGAAAACTGCCCGTCGATGCTCAGCTCACCACGCAGTGATGGCGGCAATTCCACCCCCGCCAACTCGGCCATACCCAGGGGAATATTGCGCGCAGCCACACTGCCGTTGACGCGCTGCGCCTTTGGCTCCACAACGCCGTTAAGTTCAAGCCACGCGTACCCGCGCTGGCGCGCCTGTTCGGAATCTGCTGCCAATACAGAGGGATCGCTGATGCGCTCGCGGGATTGCTGTAACGGATAGTCCTGCCCCGGATCCGTGCGCAGATCCGGCATCAGCGACTGCCCGCCGTTTTCTGAAACGGGGGCACCGCCACCGCTGTAGAGATCCAGGCGCAGGCGGTCGAAGGTCAGCGCTTCTGCGTTGCCGGCGGCGCCGCCGCGCAGGCGATAACGGTATTCCCGATACTGTCCGTCCGACGACAGGCGCGCAGACATTTTCGGGTTGTCGAATGGCCCGGTGACCGACACTACGGCATCCAGATCCACCTCTGTCCCCGGATCCACCGGCAGGCCAAACTGCTCCGCGGGCTGCAACCCCCGCGCGGCCATATCCAGCTGGAACTGCAGCGCTTTCCTTTCCAGGTTGACCTCACCGCTGCCGCTTACTCGCAGCCCTTCCCCCTCCAGCAGCAGGTCGCTGATGGCAAACTTCTTCAGGTCACCGGTCGCATGCCCCTGCAGAGACGTTTCAAACTCCTGGTACTGCACCGCACTGGCCAGCTCCACCGTCAATTGCGGGTTCTTCCACGGGCCTGCCGCAGTCACCTGCAGGCGCTCGATGGTGCCATCCAATTCCGCAGGAATTTCCACGTCGCGGGTTTCTTTTAACGAGGACAGAATCCGGCGAATCTCGGCGACGGGCAACTGCTCGATGACACCTTTCACGTCCAGGGATTCACCGCCGATATCCACACTGCCACTGGCATCCAGTGCCATGTCCGAAAATGTCAGCTGTGCAGACCGGATTTGAATGACGTCTTCAACAGTTTCCACCTGACCGGTGAAGTGCACCGGTTGTTTCTGGTAGCTGGAGCGCAGTTCGAGGGTGCCATCGGCACTGGGGAGTTTAAGTGGACCTTTCACCGAAAGATCCGCCGACAGCCACCCGCCCTGTAAATAGTCCTGCCACGGCTGGGAAATTGCCACAGGCAGGCGATTCAATCGCACCTGTAAATCCATGGCCTCACTGTCGATCACACCACTTATGCGGTGCCGGGTGTCGTCCACTGTCAGGTTGAGCGCATCAGTGGTAACGGACCAGGGAGACAGCATCACATCGGCGCGGCCCACGAGGCCAAAACGGTGATGCAACAGCGGCAGGGAAAACTGCTCGACGGTCACGTTCAGCTGGTTTTCGCCGGCGAGTGTCAGCAGGAGGCGGCCATCGGCATCGAGCGACTGCCCTTCGGGCAATTGCAAAGTGCGCCCCAGAAAACCACCGGGGTTCTCATCGGCGGATAACGACAGCGCGTACACCTTGTCGCTCTGCATCTTGCCATCCAGTTGCACCTGCATTTTGTGGCCCTGTATCTCCGCCACGTCCAAAGCCAGCGCGGACTCGCGGTCGGGCCAGCGATAGCTGCCCTGACCATTCAAAGACACCACCGGGAAATCTTTCAGCGCACCGTCAATCACCGTCAGGTTGTCTACCGCCAGACGCTCTACCCAGATTGCCGGCATGGTGGGGTCATCCACTTCTTCCGCGGTATCTTCCACTTCCTCTTCGCTGACATGGGCCTGCAGGTAATCCCCGAGCAGCGTGTTATCAAATAGCAATGAGCGAGCGCTCACCTCGGGAAGGTGAATCCGGTTGTGCCATAACTGCTGCATATCGAGGTGCAAGGTAAGCTGATGCGCCTCGACCATAGGCTGCTCTTTGTAGCGCACCTGCAGCAGCTCGAAATACCAGTGGCCCAGCTCGCGGCTGCGCAGCCCTTCGGCATTGATTTCCAGGTCCGGTAGATAGTACCGGGCGATGGCCAGGCCACCTCGGGTGAGCGCCTCGCGGCCAGTATCAGAACCCACCAGGAATATCGCCATCAGCAGGGGAAACACCAGCGTTGCCACAAACAGGGTCAGTCGCGGTGCGCGCGGCATGCGCAAGGCGGAGCGTGTTTTTTTGCTCGAAACGTCCGCCATGATCAGAATGCCTGCCCGAGACTGACGTAAATCTGGTAGGCGCTATCGTCGAGGCCTTCCCGGCGATCCAGCGGGAAGGCGATATCAAACCGCAATGGCGCGAACGAGGTCATATAACGGACGCCAAAACCCGCGCCCCAGTAGAGATCATCGAAGCTGGGTTGCGGATCGGCGTAGGCGTTGCCGCCGTCGACAAAAAACACGCCGCCCCAGGTTTCGGTAAAGCGAAAACGCCCCTCCAGTGAAATTTCACTGAGGCTGCGACCACCAATAGGATCGGAGAGTTCGGGCGGTTCGCCCGCAGCGGTTGATGGAATCAGCCGCCGAGGTCCCAGCGCCTGGTAGCTGTATCCGCGCACCGAGCCACCACCACCGGCATAAAAACGTTCGTCTGCAGGAATTTCCAGATTGTCGGCCCCGGAAATCACACCGGCTTTGATGCGCAGCGCGGCAGTTGGCTTGAAGCGGGTTTCTTCAAAGGTGTGATAGCCGGTCATCACCAGGGTGTTTTTGGTAAATTGGGTACCGCTGCCGCGGAGGTCAAAATACGGTTTTATTTCCAGTGCGACAGTCGCGCCACTGTGCGCATCCAGCAGGTTGTCGGTGGTGTCAATTTTGAGCCCGAGAGGAAACGACAGCAGATTATAGTTTTCGCTCTCTTCGCCCTCTTCCTGCACCTCACTGAACTTGAGCGCACTCCCCACGCTGAACGTGCGGTGCTTGGTATGCCGACGGGAGATGGTGCCCCCCACGGTGATGGATTCGGCCTGGTAGGAGTCCCGGTCTTCATTCTCCGCCTCGGCGGTTGCCGCGAAGTCCTGATCATCGCGAAAAAAACGCGGCACCTGTAGCTCAGCCTTGAGTGACTGGGCGACTTCATAGGCCCGTGTTTCCACTTCAATTTTCTCGCCGCGGCCGAGAATGTTGCGGTGCTCCCAGCCAGCAGACACACCGCCGCCATCGTCGGAGGAGTAGCCCACCCCCAGGCGAATGGTGCGGTGTTTGCGCTCGATCACCATGAAGGTAACGTCGACAATGCCGCCATGGGGCTCAGAAACTTCCGCGTTCACACCGGCAACCAGGTTAGTGCGCAACATGCGCAATTTGGCCGCGTCCATTTTCTTGCGTGAGAAGCAATCGCCCTCCTCCAGCTTCAGGCGTTTGCGCAGAAAATCTTCGTCAATGGTGGTGACACCTTCCACGAAAATCTGCCCGATATGCACTTCCGGGCTCTGCGCCACGCGATATTCGAGCCGCGCCGCATGCTCGCTGTGGACCACAGTGGCCTGGTAGGTCACATCCACATTCAACAGGCAGGCGCTCTCTGCCAGATAGGTTTCAATCCGGTTGACGCCCTCGGTCACCTTCTCCGCTTCCAGCGGGTCACCGACACTCAGACCAACACCGGGAAACCCCGGCTTGAGGTGCGACGGCATTCGAATTTCGAGACTGTTGATACGGTAGACAGGCCCGGGGACTACCCGGTAAAGGATTTCACCATCGGTGACCGACTGGCGTACGCGACCGTCGTAGTAGCCCCGGGAGCGCAACAGCTTCTCCAGGGTGCCGCGCTCGTAGCGGGCCACATCCAGAGGGTCTTCGTAGGATTTGAGCACGCTGCTGGATTTGCGCTGCTCGTTCAACTGATCTTTGAGCCACTCCTGCAGCTCGCGGTTTTCAGAAACGCGCACTTTGAACTTGGGCAGGTTGTCAAAAAACGGCAGGGCACTCCCCTGCTGTGGCGCCAGCAGAAACAACACAGCCAGCAACACCAGAGTCGCAAAGGAAAAAACTGAAGCTCGAGGAGCTATACAAGAAACGCGCAAGACAAGGTTCCGTTTGCCAACTACCACCACTGCGACGCCGAACACCAATGAAAGTTGCTCTAAGCGGCGCAACTTTACCGGTCTTTACATCCGTGTGCGCCGGCTCGGATCAAGCCAGCCAGTTCCAATTCAATTCAGCGCGCCGGGGCCGACCCGGTACGCTCCATCAAGGGATTGCAGTTGCGGATGATGACCCGGCCTTCCAGTAAATTGCCTTTGGAGTACTCGCTGAAAATACACTCGTTGGTTTCCGGATCGTAGTTTTCCACCCACAGGTTGTCGTCTTTCCAGGTAGAGCCAAGGTGCCTCTGCCCTTCCGGCACATTGATACGCATCACACCACCGAAGCGTTTGACGAAGACCTGTTCAAAGTGAAAGTAATAGGCGAGCCAGCCGGCGAGAAAGATGATCGCTCCGACAATGGCCCCTTTACCCAGGCTACCAAAGCGGCTGCCGGCAAACAGGGCAAGAACAACCAGGGCGATAATGGCGACCCAATAGAGGTAGGTAATCATGCTTGTCTTCCGTGAAATTATTGGTTTCTGCGGCTTGCGTGCTTCTTATCTTATGGCGCTTTCTGCATGGCACTTCTCGTAGCACCACTGATGAAGCGAGTAAGGCCACTGGCCCAGCTGCCAGCATCAGGCACCAATAGCTTAGCGCAAGACCAGCGTAGTTTCGCAGGCAGGCTTGATCTGGATCAAGGTCGCCAGATGGCGCCACTTTACACTGGACACAGTTAAAGACAAACCGCAGGGCAACACCAGAGCCCAACGCCAATTGAGCCAGGAGGCAATCATGGACGCAATGATCGACCTTTTCACCAGTTTTTCCGGCCTGCTGAGCCTTGGGATTATCGCGTTTGTGTGCCTGATGGGCGGGTATTTCACCCGCATGGCGCTGCGCAAAATGAACGAAGAGCAGTCGCGAATTGAGCAGTCAGAAGTACATCAGCACCTGAAGGCTGCCTGATAGCGTTTTTTCCCCGGCCGGGTACCGATCTCCACCCGGCCCCAGGCTTCAGCCCGCCTGATTTTTTTGCAGACCTGGTCACCAAAACGGGTCAGCAGACCATCTACCCCAACTGTTCGCCGGGTCAGGTATCTCCTGCCCCGGCATTTTTTTGTCTTTTAGTTGGGACTGAGCCGAAAACTACTCTCCGGCCAGTGCTTCAAGATTTTCAAACAGCTGCAACGCTTCAGGGTTCGCCAGCGCTTCCTGATTTTTCACCGGCTTGCCGTGTACCACATTGCGCACCGCCAGTTCCACGATCTTGCCACTGATGGTACGCGGTATGTCCGCCACCTGGATCACTTTCGCCGGCACATGGCGCGGTGTGGTATTGGCGCGGATGGTGGTGCGGATCTTCTGGATCAGGTCGTCGTCCAGGTCCACGCCTTCGCGCAGTACCACGAACAGCACCACGCGCACGTCGTCCCGCCACTCCTGACCAATGCAGATGCTATCCAGCACCTCCTCGACCTTCTCCACCTGCCGATAAATCTCGGCGGTACCAATACGCACACCGCCGGGATTGAGCACAGCATCGGAGCGGCCGTAAATGATCACACCGCCGTGTTCGGTTATTTCCGCGTAGTCGCCGTGTGCCCAGACGCCGGGCCAGTTATCGAAATACGCATCGTGGTATTTACTGCCGTCTGGGTCGTTCCAGAAACCGATCGGCATGCAGGGAAAAGAGCTGGCGCACACCAGTTCGCCCTTGTTTTCGAGTACCGGCTTGCCGTCTTCGTTCCAGACTTCCACTTCCATTCCGAGGCCGCGACACTGCAGCTCCCCCGGATACACCGGCAGCGCCGGATTACCCAGCGCGAAACAGGAAACGATATCGGTGCCACCGGAAATAGAAGACAGGCAGACGTCGGCCTTGATATCCCGGTACACGTAGCGGAACCCTTCGTGTGCGAGCGGCGAGCCGGTGGAGAGTACTGCGCGTAAACCCTTGAGCTTGTGACTCTCACGGGGCTTGCAACCTGCCTTCTCCAGCGCGGCGATATATTTGGCACTGGTGCCAAACACGCTGATATTTTCTTCATCCGCCATATCCCAAAGGCACTGGGCCGCCGGGTAGAACGGGGAACCGTCGTAAAGAACCAGGGTGGCACCACAGGCGAGGCCGCTCACCAGCCAGTTCCACATCATCCAACCACAGGTGGTGAAGTAGAAAAGGGTATCCTCGCGGGAAATATCCGTGTGTAACCGGTGCTCTTTAATGTGCTGTAGCAAGGTGCCGCCCACGCCATGCACAATGCACTTGGGCACACCCGTGGTGCCGGAGGAGTACATGATGTAAAGCGGGTGGTTGAATTCGGTTTGCTCAAACGTCAGCGCACGCGCCGGAGCGGACTCGGTAAACGCATCCAGAGTGGTCGCGCGCTCGAGGCCGGCAATGGCGTCGGCGGTCTGCGCCGCATCGCGGGCTACCGGCACCACCACCAGATGCTCGATCGATCCGATCTGTTCGATGATCTGCGCCAGCCGCGGCAGAGAATCGATGGTCTTACCGTTGTAAAAGTATCCTTCGCAGGCAAACAGTACCTTCGGCTCAACCTGGCCGAAGCGGTCCAGAACGCCATTGATACCAAAATCTGGCGAGCAGGATGTCCAGATTGCACCCAGGCTGGTTGTGGCCAGCATGGCCACCACGGTGTCGATGATATTCGGCATGAATCCAGCGACCCGGTCACCCTTGCCCACCCCCACACTGACCAGCGCAGATGCCAGCCGCTCGGCTTTCTCGAACAATTCTGCATACGTCAGTTGCCGGCGGCCGCCGTTTTCGAGGCGCTCAATCAGCGCGACGCGATCGTCGCGGAAACGCAGCAGGTTTTCGGCAAAGTTCAGTCTCGCATCGGGGAACCATTCCGCGCCGGGCATGGTGTCGTCGCCCAGTATCCGCTCGCCGCGCTCACTGGCGACAACCTCACCGAAATCCCACAAATCACCCCAGAAAGACGCGCGGTTATCCACAGACCACTGGTGCAGCGCACTGTAATCCGGCAGTGACTGGCCGTGGTTGTCGTTCACACGGCGACGAAACTGGTCCATCTGGGTCTTTGCTATGGCTTCTGGGGTGGGCTGCCAAAGGGGCGCTACGGGATTGCTCATCTCGACCAAACTCTCTCAATTTTGCTGCGGGTTCGATTTCGCTTCGGGAACCTGCGGGAAACGGCGTTCCGCAAGTATGGCGTCTGTTATTGGCATCAGCGGTGGGGCTGGCGGGCATCCCGCCCTCTTATCAATGCCGCGCTGTGACCGTTTCTTATTATTCGCGGTCTCGCCTCAGGAACAATCATGCCTTGGTCTAACACTTAACTCTAATTTAAACTTATTCATAACTGTTAATATTTGTTTAACATTTAAAATCCAGCGGCCAGGGCGAATCCACTTGAGCACCACCATCAAGCAACTGCGGGCATTCGTGACGGTCGCCCGCACCCGCAGCCTGGCCGAAGCCAGTGCGCAGCTACACATATCCCAGCCGGCGATCTCCATTGCCATTCGCAGCCTGGAGGAATCCCTAGGCGGCGACCTGTTCAGTCGGGACGGCAGGCAACTGGTGCTCACACCCGAGGGCACACAATTTGTCGAGCGCGCCCAACAGCTGTTGCACAACTGGGACAGCACGCTGGATGCGGTACAACAACGCTTTCAACTGCAGCAGGGGCAACTATCCATTGCCGCCATCCCGGCGTTTGCCCTGAACCAGTTGCCGACCCTGCTGGAAAAATTCCATCGGCGACATCCGGATATCAATATCGTGCTGGAAGACATCGTAATGGAACGCGTGGTGAGTGCGGTACAGGACGGCCGGGCCGAACTCGGCATCAGCTTCCGCCCGGACGAACTGGGCAACCTCGACTTTACCCCCATCGCTGACGATCGCTTTATCGCGGTACTACCGCCGGCGCACCGCTACGGCAAAAAGAAAAGTCTGCGCTGGCAGGATCTTGCACGGGAGTCGTTTATCGCCATGAACCGTGGCTCTGCGGTGCGCCGATGGACGGACGGCGCCTTCGCACAGGCCGCTTCCGAGGTGCACTCTCCACATAAACCCCGCCTCCTGTGCGAGGCCAGCCAGCTCAGCACCATAGGTCGGCTGGTTCAATCCGGCCTCGGTGTGAGCGCCGTACCCAGTTTGTGCGAGGAACAGATGCGCAGCTATGGACTGTTGTGCAAACGCCTGACCACACCGGAGGTGGTACATCAGGTCGGCATCCTGACTCGCAGCAGTGGTGGCCTTTCCAGCGCAGCGTCTGCATTCAAGGCAATCGCGGCTGGGCATTAGCACGCCACTACTGAATATGCTGCGAGATGCCTAGACCGCCCGGTGTTCTGTCCACAAGCGCATCAATTTGCGCAGGTTTTGCAAAAGATCCCAGGCGGTGATGGCGATAACAATCCCAACCCCCACCTGCCAGCCGGTCTGGGACGGCTGCCAGATTTCACCGTCACCCCAGGTGAGCGAAAACGGCGGATAAATTCCGATGAGGTTAGCAAGTAACACGAGCCAGTAGGTGTTGAGTCCTAAATCGATCAGCAGCCGCGACTGCGTCCAGTAGGGTGAAAGCAACTTGGTCAGCGACATCAGTACGCTGGCCCCGAGGGCGATATTCAACCATGGCAGCAGGGCGTCAAATCCCGCGGAAAGAGCCAGTGAAGAACTGCCACCGGCCGGCAATAACCATAAATCATTCAACCAGGCCATCGCTAACAGGGTGACCACGAACTCCACCGCCGAGTCAAAACGCTGGATACGCCGGCCACTCTCAGCAATACGCGGCAGTGAGCGTGGATTCCAGTTGGCAAACACTTTGCAGCGCCCCAGGCTCTCGCCGGCGAGATAGAACACCAGGGTAATCCAGGCAAAGGAGTACACACCGCTCTCATACATCCCGACCAGCCAACGGATGGCCGCGCCAACAAAACTGGGGTTTGTGTCGGAGGCCAGTGAAGCAATCACACCAACCGCACTCACTACCGCAATTACCATCAGCGTCCACTTTAATACCTGCAGGTACACCGGAAACAATGGCTCGCTGACCAGAGTCCGCCGGGGTTGGTAGCCTGCGGCCACCGCCATGGGATGCCCTTTCTCTTTCAGCAGCGCCAGAATCTCTTCTTCCGTTGGCGGACGGCTGAGGGATTCTTCCAGCTCGTCACACTGATCCTGAAGCCCCGAATAGAGCTCATTTCCCACATCTTCACGCAACCGCGCCGGTAAATAGGTGCGTACGTTATCCACATAGCGCTGCAACCAGTCCATGCTGTTTTCCTCTGTTCGCTTTCCCATCGCGTGGCGCTCGGTGTTAACGCGCCACCCGCTATATCTCAGTACCACCGACTATCCACCGAGCTGGCCGATCACATCGTTCAGCCCCTGCCATTCCGCGCGCATCTCCGCCAGGGCAATTTCGCCTCCGGCATCGATCTGGTAAAACCGCCGCTTGCGCCCCTCCTGTTGTTGCCAGTGACTGGACAACAGCCCCTGATCCTCCAGGCGGCGCAATAATGGGTAGAGGGTCCCCTCATCAATATCCAACCCCTTTGCCCCCAGGCTTTTGCGCAGGGAATAGCCGTAATGCGGCTCGCGCAGTGCCAGTAGTACTGCCAGGGTGAGCGCACCCCGCCGCACTTCCATCACCAACCTGTCGAGCTTTTCCGGCGCCTGTCCCATCCACCACCTCATACTGTGTACCACACAGTAAATACTGTGCACCACACAGTAACAAGATGCAAGAAGTAACTTTGCCGGGACGGCGATCTGGCGGGGCTACCGACGTGACCCGGAGCAGTCATGGGCTCAGGAAGACAGGCGAGGCGGGTGCCGTGAGCTCAGGAGAAAATAAGCGGAAATGGGAAGAAACAGAGACAGCACCAAGCAGCGAATAAGGAAAAACCAACAGGCAGAAACAACAAAACCGGCCAGAGGCCGGTTTTGTTACAATCAGACGGAGTTTACTGGGCGGTAGCGCGCAGCATCCAGGCCGTTTTCTCGTGCACTCGCATGCGATCACCCACCAGAGCCGCAGTGGATTCGTCATCCGCATCCTGAGCGGCCTTCAATACTTCACGACAGGTTTTCACCACCTGCTCGTGGCCCTGAGTCAGGATTCGCACCATCTCTTCCGCGGCGGGGACATCCTCAACTTCCTTGATGGAGCTGAGCTTCGCGAAGGATTTATAAGTACCCGGGGCAACCACGTCCAGCGTGCGAATACGCTCAGCGATATCGTCGACTGCGGTGGCCAACTCGGTGTAATGCTCTTCGAACATCAGGTGCAGTTCGCGGAACAGACGACCGGTAACATTCCAGTGGAAGTTGTGGGTCTGCAGGTACAGGGTGTAAGAATCCGCCAGCAGACGTTTCAGCCCCTCGGCGACCTGTTCGCGGTCTTTTTCACCAATACCGATATCAATATTGCTCATTAGCAACCTCTTTTTTGGCTCAGGTTTATTCCATTAATCGGGGCCTGGTATGCGCCGCACCCGCATTGAGGCATCTGGCGCTCCCCGGATATTTCATGCAGATGAACAATCCCCCAAAGGAATGCCCACCTGATTCATATCAAGTCACTACCAATACTATGGTCAAAGATTCCATTTCAAACCCCGGAAGCGATTGATCGTAAATATACGGTCGATAGCCTGAACCAATCGGAAGAATTCCCGTCTGTTACCAGCCGCACTCCCGGTCCTTGTTCTGCTCTTCCAGGTAAGTCATCAGCGGCTGGAAATAATCCACAATAGCGGCGGCATCCAGTTCGCGCTGGCCCGTGAGCGCTTCCATTGCATCCGGCCAGGGTTTGCTGGCACCCATGGCGAGCATGTTGCGCAGTTTTTCGCCCGCCGCATTATTTTTGAAAATGGAGCAGCGGTGCAGCGGCCCGGTCTCTCCCGCCGCTTCGCACAGCGCGCGGTGAAACTGGAACTGCTGGATACGCGCAAGGAAGTAGCGGGCGTAGGGGGTATTCCCTGGAATATGGTACTTGGCTCCCGGGTCAAAGTTCGCTTCACTGCGCTGCACCGGCGCCTGGATGCCCTGGTAGTCTTCGCGCAATTTCCACCACGCCTTGTTGTAATCACCGGGCTGCACTTCGCCGTTAAACACCTGCCAGCGCCATTTATCCACCAGCAAGCCAAATGGCAGGAAGGCAATCTTGTCCAGCGCCTGCTGCATCAGGTAGCCAATGTCTTTGTCGGTTCCGGGAATTTCATCCATCAGCCCGATCTCTTTCAGATACTTCGGGGTGATGGAAAGCGCAATGGTATCGCCGACCGCTTCGTGAAAACCGTCGTTTGCGCCTTCCATGTACAGGAATGGCTGCTCGTTATAAATGCGCTGATAGAAGTTGTGCCCCAGCTCATGGTGCACGGTAATCAGGTCTTCCCCGGTTTTGTTGATGCACATCTTGATGCGGATATCGTCTTTACCATCCAGGTTCCAGGCACTGGCGTGGCACACCACGTCGCGATCGCGGGGCTGCACAAACTGGGAGCGCTCCCAGAAGGTTTCCGGCAGCGGCTTGAAGCCGAGGGAGGTGAAGAATTTCTCCCCCACTTTCACCATGTCCTTCTCACTCATACCAGAATCGACCACCAGCTGGGTGAGATCGTAGGGGGCTTCCATGTCATCGTCTTTTACGATGTCGTAAACATTCCCCCACTCCTGCGCCCACATATTGCCCAGCAAGTGCGCGGGAATTTTACCCTGCGCCGGTACCACGTCATCGCCGTAGTGTTCATTCAGACGCGCACGTACATGGCAGTGGAGCGCTTCATACAAAGGCTTTACCTTGCTCCACTGATTGTCCATATCGGCAGAGAAGGCATCGGCGGGCATATCGTACTTGGAGCGCCACATCACGCTCAGGTTGTCGTATCCCAACTCCTTGGCACCGGCATTGCCGATCTCCACCTGACGCTCGTACAGCGGCTTCATCGGCGGAGACACTTTGCGCCAACCTACCCAAAGATCCTTGAGCAGCTTGGGATCGCGGCTGTTGGCCATCATCTGGCCCATTTCCGTGAGGGTGTAACACTTACCCTTTTTGTCGTCGCCGGTTTTCTGTTCCGGGCAGTATTTTCCCGCGCCGTACATACCCTGCATCTTCGAGCCGATCTGGGCCAGCTCCGCGGTCAGTTTAGGGTCATTGGGTGCCGGGAATACCAGTCCCTGCTTCAGCATGGTGAGCATGCGGCGGGTTTCAGGATCCAGCGTTACCGCGTCAAATTTAGCCGCCTCCTGGGCAAGCTCCACGGCGAGCGCTGTATAGCGCTCCACCGCCAGTGCCTCGGTGAACTGAGAGTCCACATTGATGTAGGTGGAGGCGAGCCAGCTCGCGTGGCTCACCTCTTCCGCCATAGTGGCAAGCCGCTCCTGGGCAGTGTCCAGGAAGTCCTTGGCCGCCTCGGCATCCAGTGCGTCACTGGCACTATCAGCCTGGGCCACGGTGCCCGCGTCGGTGGTATCTGCACCGTAAGAGACTTCCGCACTGGACGACGGCACCGGCGTTTGTGAAGCGGGCTTGTCATTTCCGCTGTCACACCCGGCTGCAGCCACAGCGGCAACGGCGATCACCAAGGCTAGTTTTTTCATCGGCATCCTCTGGTCAATTGTTCGAATTATCAGCTGGGACGGGCCCGGGAACGGGCGAAGAGAAAATCATTTGCTGTCGCCGTTTATAGCACAGGGGACTCCGGTGCCGGGACGAGGCTACCGGCTGGAGCACCATATCGGCACAATATTCCCTGTTTCACCAAGAAATCGGATATAAATTTCGCAATGGGCGCCAAACGACAAATTGGCAAACAAGAAAACAGGGGGAGGCTGAGAAGAAACGGAGGAAAAAGTGGACGACGAGCCACAAAAAAGCAGTAGGCAATAAACCATCGCCAGCGAAACGATTTTTAGCGAGGAATGGGCAGATGCCCGGGAAGAATGGAGGCAACCCAACCAGCACACCCTCGGCACATGATGTCACTGCTACCGTTGCTCCCTTCCGGGCCTGGCGGGGTTCACAGCTGATCATTGCGAGGAGACCGGAAGGGCCGCCACAACGCTTGAGCACTCAGGCTAGCACTGCCTGGTATCGATTACCAAGGCTGCCTGCGCTCGAAGAGGGCGCGATTATAGAGACTCAACGCGCCAGGTTCCAGCCCCAATTTGCCGACGACTGCCTGAGTCAGGCCGGAACAGAAAATCTCCATTGCGGAAAGAACAAATTGCCACGGCAAAAAGCTATACTGTGCCGCGCCCGAATCCGGGCCCTCTGCCCACTCATCAGCCACTGTCTAGCCGGAAAACCTATGCACCTGTTTGTCGACAGCCTCACCAACGTGGACTTCAGTTACCTCCACAGCAGCCGCGGCATCGTTGGCGAGACTTGGCTGGCAAACGCGGCCCTCGACGGCGCCCTGGATCACCAGGGTATGGTGTGCGATTTTGGCATCGTCAAAAAGACACTGCGCAACTGGCTGGATACCGAGCTGGACCACCGCCTGCTCGTGCCCACCCTGTCGCCACAGTTAGCGCTGGAGCAGAACGATAGCGGTGTTCGCCTGGACTGGACACTCGACAGCGGTGAAACCATTTCCGTGAGCGGCCCCGCACAGGCGTTTGCCCTGGTATCGGTGGAATCTATCACCCCTGAAGCGGTAGCGGCATGGTGTGTCGGCGAGCTGGACGGGATCTTTCCCACCAGCGTCGACCAGCTCGACCTGAATTTCACCTGTGAGCCCATCGACACCCCCTTCTACCACTACAGCCACGGTCTGAAAAAACACGACGGCAACTGCCAGCGCATTGCCCATGGCCATCGCTCACGCATCCGCATCGATGTAGACGGCAAGCGCAGCCCCCAGCTGGAATCCCAATGGGCCCAGCGCTGGGCGGATATCTACCTGGGCACACGCGAAGACCTGGTGAAAGAATCCGAACAGCTTCTGCACTTTGCCTACCGCGCGCGCCAGGGTGAATTCACGCTCAGCATTCCCGCTGAGCACTGCGAAGTTCTCGACTGCGACACCACCGTGGAGCAACTGGCCCAGTACATGGCGGACCAGCTCGCCGGCGAACACCCGGGCCAAGAAGTCCGCGTGCGCGCATTTGAAGGTATCGGCAAGGGCGCCGTGGCCTCGGCAAAGCGCTAGATTGCCGTGAACCTGATCCTTCTCGAGCCCGGTGATTTTGTTGAGGCCGACAACCATACCGGCACCGGCAAACCGGCCATCGCAATCCTGCGCGCGCGACGTTTTCAACATATCGCTGAAGTACACCGCGCCGCGCTTGGCGACACCCTGAAAGTTGGACTGCTGGACGGGCAGATCGGCGCGGGCAAAGTGATCGAGCACAGCGACCAGCACATTTCGCTTGAAGTATCACTGCACCGCGCACCACCACCACCTCTGCCACTCACGCTGATTCTGGCTCTGCCCCGCCCCAAGATGCTCAAGCGCACCGTCCAGCACGCGACTGCGCTGGGGGTCAAAAAACTGTATCTGATCAATGCCTACCGGGTGGAGAAATCCTACTGGCAAAGTCCGTGGCTCGCTGAAGAAAAACTCCGCGAACAGTGTGTACTGGGCCTGGAGCAGGCTGTAGATACCGCCATGCCCGAGGTGCTGCTGCGCAAGCGCTTCAAGCCATTTGTGGAAGACGAGCTACCAGACATTGCCGCAGGCTCTCGCAAACTGGTCGCGCACCCGGTGACGGATACCGCCTGCCCGGTGGATATCCCGGAGCAGACCACGTTGGCTGTGGGGCCAGAAGGTGGGTTTATTCCTTACGAAGTCGAAAAACTCCAGGAAGCCGGATTCGAATCCGTACACCTGGGGCCAAGAATTCTGCGCGTGGAAACTGCTTTGCCGGTACTGCTGGCTCGATTATTCCCCGGCCGCTAACGACGCCTGCTCGAACAACCAAAACCTCAAAATCCAAGCCTCAAAAACAAAAAAGCCGCGCTAAAAAGCGCGGCTGCAAAGGCAGTCAAGACACTGCCGGGTCTCACAGAGCGGGGCATGGGGTTGCCCCGAAGAGAACTGAGAAACTTCTATTCAGTTCTTTGCGCTGCCTCAGGCAGCTACGTCGGAATCAATGGCAGATTTCTGCAGAGCCAGTTTCGGATCCACATATTCATAGCCCAGTACATCGGCCACTGCTTTGTAGGTCACCATACCGGCGTGCACATTCAACCCTTCCATCAGGTTCGCATCGTCCAGCAGGGCCTGCTTCGCGCCTTTGTTGGCCAGCGCTACCGCGAATGGCAGAGTCGCGTTGTTCAGGGCCATGGTGGAGGTGCGGGCAACACCACCGGGCATATTGGCAACACAGTAGTGCACTACGCCATCTACTACATACGTGGGATCCTGGTGGGTCGTTGCCTTGGAGGTCTCGAAGCAACCGCCCTGATCAATAGCCACGTCTGCAACCACCGCGCCTTTCTTCATACGGCTGATGATGTCGCGAGTCAGCAGCTTCGGTGCGGCCGCGCCTGGAATCAGAACCGCCCCTACAACAAGATCAGCTTCCAGCGCATGGGATTCAATCGCGTCATTGGTGGAGTACTCGGTGCGCACCGCGCCGCCGAAAATATCGTCCAGCTGACGCAGGCGCGGCAGCGAGCGATCCAGAATGGTCACATCAGCGCCCATACCCAGCGCCATCTTGGCTGCGTTAGTACCAACCACACCACCACCGATAATCAGCACTTTGGCTGGCGCAACACCGGGCACGCCGCCCAGCAGCACACCCAAGCCACCCTGGGCTTTCTCCAGATGGTGTGCGCCACACTGTACGGACATACGGCCGGCCACTTCTGACATGGGCGCCAGCAGCGGCAGACCACCAAAGCGGTCAGTCACGGTTTCATAAGCGATACAGGTCGCACCGGATTTCACCAGCAGTTCGGTCTGCTTGGGATCGGGTGCCAGGTGAAGATAGGTGTACAGCAGCTGGCCCGGGCGCAACATCTCGCACTCGTGGGGCTGCGGCTCCTTCACCTTCACAATCATGTCGGCAGTGGCAAAGATCTCTTCCGCAGTATCAATGATCTTGGCGCCGGCCTGCTCATACATTTCGTCGGTAAAGCCAATAGCTGAACCGCCGTCCTTCTGCACAACTACCGCGTGGCCGTGGCCCACCAGCTCGCGAACACTCGCCGGAGTCAGACCGATACGGTACTCGTGGTTTTTGATCTCTTTTGGTACACCGATCAACATAACGACTTCTCCTCAATACTCTGTAGTGAGTGCAGCTTGGTGCACCCCTTCTTTTGTTGGATTTCTGCAGTATAGGGCTCGATTTCGAGTGGATTTCTAGACATTTTTTAATATTATTAGGTGAATCCACTATCAAACTGGCGAGAAAGCTATTTTTTAGCCAGACGAGACCAAAAATTGCGCCACAGCCAAGTCAAGCCGCAGAAAATCCGGGCAAATTGGCAGGAATAGAGAAGCCGAGATGAAAAGACGTGCCAGTGAACTCAGCACCATTGACCGCAATATTCTGCGGGTATTACAGAAAAACGGACGCACCAGCTACGCAGAACTGGCCCGTCAGGTAGGCTTGACCGCAACCCCCTGTGTGGAACGGGTCAAGAAGATGGAGAGCGACGGGGTCATCCAGGGCTACACCACCCTAATCGACCCCGAGTTTCTGGACGCGGCGCTGGTGGTGTTTGTGCAAATCCGCCTGAACCGCTCAGCGCAGGACGCGTTTGAGGATTTCCGCACTGCCGTCTCCGCCCTGCCGGAAGTACAGGAGTGTTATCTGGTGTCGGGGAATTTCGACTATTTAATCAAGGCACGGGTGGCGGATATGAGCGCCTACAGGAGGTTTTACGGAGAGACCCTGCTCACCCTGCCAGAAGTACAGGAATGCACCAGCTATGTGGTGATGGAGCAGGTAAAAGAGACGCTGGAAGTACCGGTGCACTACAACCGCTAAAGCACCTGTCGCGTAACGCTGTGGCCCATCAGCGACATACGATTTCGAAAAGGGCCGCCAATACGACCCTCTTTGCTCAGCATTTTTGTGGAGTACGACAGATTCACGCCAACTCGCTTGCAGCTCGCACTCTGTTCCTAAGCGCCAACTAGCATTGATAGGCAAAGGATTCCTAACTCAACTGCGTGGAAATGATGTGCTATTCCAACTTACTGGCGCCCCGTTGGCCGAAATTCGCCCTGGCGGCAATTTTTCTGGCCAGCGGTTGTGGTGACAAAGAAGCCGCCAAGCCAACCGCCCCGCCGAAAAAAGTAGAAGTAGTCGAAGCCCAGCGCATGAGCTTTCGACCGAGTTTTGAAGTGCCGGCGGTCATTGAGGCGGTCGAAACAGCGCAGATTTTCCCCCTGGTCGCGTCAAGGATCCTTTATCAAAACATCGCACCCGGCAAATACTTCAAACAGGGGCAGGAGCTGGTACAGCTAGACCCCTACCCGTTCGAATCCGCCGTCGCCACCGCCGAATCCGGTATCGCGGAAGCCATGTCGAATTACGAGCAGGCCAAAGCGAACTTTGTTCGCGCGCAAGGCTTGCGGCCACAGGGGTACATTTCTGCCAAAGATTTCGATACCGCAAAATCCACCATGCAGGCGGCGGAAGCACAACTCAACAAGGCTCAGACCAGCCTGTACCAGGCGCAACAAGACCTCTCCCATACCTCCATCGTCGCGCCCTTTTCCGGGCGCGTGGGACACCCCAATTACGCGGTAGGGGACTTTGTCATACTCCCCACCACGGTACCGATCACCCAGCTGGTCAAGATAGATCCGGTTTATGTCCTCGCCCATATCGGCCAGAAAGCCTACAACGAGTTTTACGCCGCCCTGGAAAAACTGAAACAACAGGAACGCGCCGTCCCGAATATGGAACTGTACATCGTCTTACCCGGCGACACCGTGTATCCCTTCAAGGGCGAGTTTTTTTCCTGGGACGCCACAGCCGCTGCCACCCGCGGCACTGTCGCGGCGCGCATTCTGTTCCACAATCCTGACGGCCTGCTTCTCCCCGAAGAAAATGTCACGTTACACGGAAAGCTACTGGAAGAAGTACAGCGCATTGTGATCCCCCAGAAAGCGGTATCCCAGGATCAACAAGGGCACTTTGTCTATCTGTTGGATAAAGAAAACAAGGTCAAGCGCGCCAACATCAAGGTCGGCATGCGGATCGGCCCAAACTGGGCGGTGCCCTCCGGTTTGAACGTCGGTGATCGGGTACTCGTCGAAGGCCTACAGAAAGTCAGCCCGGGCGATCTGGTGGAAGTCACCCCGGTTAAGATTGAACAGTTTTTGGATCCGGCACCACCCAATTTACGCCCAGCGCCCCACTCGCTTAGTACCCAGTTACAGCAGGAGCGAAAAGCCTTTCAGGAATACCAGCGATCGACGATGGAACCCCGGCACCGAAACCAGCCGGGCGACGTCTATACCCCTTATGACACCGGCAAGTAACTTGGTATTTCGCCCGTGAGTGAAAATACACATCTGTTTATTCGCCGTCCCCGCTTCGCCTTCGTGATCGCGATATTGATCACGTTCATGGGTGTACTTGCGGCAATCGTCATGCCGGTAGATCAGTATCCCGACATCGCCGCCCCCAAAATATCGGTAGTTGCCACCTATCCTGGCGCCGACGCCGAGACTGTAAAAAATGCAGTTGCCATCCCCATCGAGGAGCAAGTCAACGGCGCCGAAGGGATGGTCTACATGACCTCCAACTCCGGCAGCGACGGCACCTACACCCTGTTCATGACCTTCGACATGGACACCGATGACGACATGGCACAGGTGGATGTCCAAAACCGGGTAGCGCTGGCAGAGCCATCACTGCCACCCGAGGTATTGAAGCGCGGTATCAAGGTACGTAAACGCTCTTCCGATATGCTGATGGTGGTCAACCTGTTCTCACCAGACGACCGCTTTGACGGCGTCTTTCTCTCCAACTTTGCCTCGCTGAATCTGCTCAACGAGCTGGCCCGGGTGCCCGGGGTTGGCGAAGCAAAAATCATCGGCCCGCTAGATTACGGCATGCGCATATGGCTCGACCCGGTGAAAATGGCCAGCCTGGAAATTTCGGTGCCCGAAGTACTGGGCGCGATTCAGGAGCAAAATATTCAGGCCGCCGTAGGCCAGCTCGGTTCCCCCCCCTCCCCCGAGTCCACGCAATTTCAATATGTGCTTACCACCAAAGGCCGGCTTACCTCTGAGGAGGAATTTGGGGATATCGTATTACGCGCGGATGAAAAAGGCGGCGTCATTCGCGTCAAGGACATAGCGCGGGTGGAGCTTGGCGCGCAGATTTATAAGGGGTACGGCGAATACAACAATGGCCCCGGTGTACTTCTGGCGATTTACAAATTGTCCGATTCCAACGCGCTGGAGGTGGCCGAAAACGTCAAGGCCAAGGTGGACGAACTTTCTCAGTATTTTCCCGAAGGGGTCGAAGCAGTTATCGGCCACGACACCACGGAATTTATTGCCGTCTCTCTCGAAGAGACCGTGTTCACCCTGATCGCAACAGTCATTCTGGTCATCATCGTAACCTACCTGTTTCTCGGGAACGTACGTGCAGCACTGGTGCCAACCCTGGCGGTCCCGGTCTCCATCGTAGGCACCCTGGCGGTGCTATATGCCATGGGCATGACCATCAATACCGTCACTCTCTTTGGCCTGATCCTTGCGATCGGCGTAGTGGTGGACGATGCAATTATCGTCGTCGAGGACGTCGAGCGGATCATGCACGAAGAGGGGCTGGACAAGCGCGCTGCCACCGCCAAGGCCATGAAGGAAGTCTCCGGCCCAATTATCGCCACCTCCATGGTCCTTGTGGCCGTGTTTGGCCCCACCATGCTGCTTCCGGGAATGACCGGGCGCATGTTTGGCCAGTTCGGCACCACCATTACGGTTGCCGTGCTGATCTCCATGGTCAACGCGCTGACCTTGAGCCCCGCCCTGTGCTCAACCGTACTGAAGGACGGTCATAGCAAACCCAATCCGGTCATCCGTGGATTCAACTGGGGATTTGAAAAGGTTGCCAGCGGCTATCTCAAAATCGTCGACTGGCTCGCCAGACATCTATTGATCAGCCTAGCCATTATTGCGGGATTGTTCGCGTGCCTGTTCCTACTATTCCAATCGGTTCCCAAAAGCTTTATCCCCGACGAAGACAAGGGATACTTTATGGTGGATGTGCAGCTGCCCGAGGCCGCGGCACTGGAGCGAACCGTAAGTGTGATCGATCAGATCAACGAAGTACTGATGGCAGACCCGGCCGTCGACAAGGTACTGTCGGTCAATGGCTTCAGCCTGCTTAACGTCATGCTGCAATCAAACGCCGGCATGGTGATCGCCAAGCTAAAACCGTGGGACGAACGCAAATCACCCGAGCTGTCACAGCAGGCCTTGCAACAGAAGTACCAGGCGCAATTTGCCGAGCTTCCCGAAGCGCAGGTATTAGTGTTTGGTGCCCCCGCCATTCCCGGGCTCGGGACCATGGCAGGGTTCTCGTTTATGCTGGAGGATACTCAGGGGGTTGGCGCGCAAGAACTGTTTCAGGTGGTGCAAAACTTCTCTGCTGCAGCGACCGAGCAGCCTGAAATCGCCCGTGCCTTCTCGATTTTCAAGGCGGGCTCTCCACAGATTCGGCTCGACATCGACCGGGTAAAAGCAAAAACCCTGGGGATCAGGGTCAGCGACATATTCCTGACGCTGCAAACCCAACTCGGCGCCATCTACGTCAACGACTTCAACCTGTACAACAAAACCTTCAAAGTGATGGTGCAGGCCGAATCCAGGTTCCGACAACAAGAGCGGGATCTGGAGAAAATCTATATCACCAACAAAAAAGGCGAGCCAGTACCACTCACTGCAATACTGAGTACCGAGCCCATTCTCGGGGCGGTGACACTCAAGCGTTATAACACCTATGATGCGGCGAAAATCAGCGGTGGCCCGAATACCGCAGGAGGCTTCAGCTCCGGTGACGCCATGGATGCCCTCGAACGCGTGGCTATCGAGACTCTGCCCCAGGGCTTTAAGTTCGATTGGTCCGATTCCAGCTTTGAGGAGCGTAAATCCGGCAATGCCTCTACGATCGCCCTGGCGCTCTCACTGGTGTTTACGTTCCTATTCCTCGCCGCCCTCTACGAATCGTTTATGACACCGTTCGCCATCATTCTCTCAGTGCCTATCGCGATCGTCGGCGCAATCGCGGCACTCATCATTGCTGGAGAACCACTCAGCCTGTACGGCCAGATTGGGTTGGTACTGCTGGTGGCCCTCGCCGCCAAAACCGCGATCCTCATCGTCGAGTTCGGCAAGTCCCAGCGGGAAGTCGAGGGACTCGAACTGCACGAAGCCACCATGACTGCCGCAAAATTGCGCTTCCGCCCGGTGATTATGACAACCCTCTCTTTCGTCGTGGGCTCCATCCCCCTGGTAATTGCCTCGGGCGCCGGCGCCGCCAGCCGGGTATCCCTAGGAACGGCCATTATGGGTGGCACCATCATGGCCTGTATCGCGGGCACACTGCTGGTGCCAATCTTCTTCAAAATCGTCCAGGGGGGGCGAGAAAGGATTCGCAAGGGGAAAACGGTATCGCCTGATACGCCGCCTTCAGAGACAGGCCGGCGCAGCGACGGCAAAGCGGCCGAATAGAGCCAGCGATCAATTCGCAGGCTCTATGGTGAAAGGCTGAGGAATGCCCTCAGTATTTGATGCCCAGTTTGCGGTACAGGAAGCCGATCACCCAGGCCGGACCGATCAGCAAAAACTGGAGGTCCTTGAAGAAAGAAGGCTTCTTGCCCTCAATATGGTGTCCCACAAACTGGAGCACCCACATCACCACAAACAGCCCCACGGACCACCAGAGCACGCTCAAACCAGCTCGTTCCATCGCGCTGCAAGCGCCGAGACAGAGTAGAGACAGTGCCAGCATACCCAGCGCCAGCGGGAACGACATCACCATATAGAAAAGAATGGTCGGGATCAGCGCAACAATCGCCCAGTTCAGCCAGGGCAAGGAAGCCATCCACTCAGGCTGGGGAATGGACCAGAAAAGCCCCACTACCGTCAGGTAAATCAAAGGAACCGCCACCCAGTGGATAGCCTTGTTGGTGGAATTCTGGTGGCTCTCGCCGTATTCGCTGAACCACTGATCTGCTGTACGCATGGTTTTCCCTCGCCTTGGTTGTTATTGGATTGGCTTTTGGGGATGGTACAGTAGAACTCAAATAGACCAAGCGGTCACATAATCAATACCCAAACTGCTTACTGAAGCCGCAGCTCCTATCGAGTTGGCCGAACAGAAGGAATAACCCTCCTCCCTTCAAACAAGGACCGATTCTGTTGAAACTCCCGCGCGAGCTTTGCAGTTTCGTCCTTACTATTTTCAACTCTCAAAACTTCCTCGGGTGTGAGTTTGACACATATATCCAGTTCAACAGGTCCTCCAGTAAAAAAAGTAAGGTACCAGCTTTCATCATCCGCAATGAGGAAATACGAGTATTTTTGCGCGAATATAAGTTCCATTCAGTTCACAGGAAGTTGTTCTACGCCAGAATTGTTCTTCTAAGCTAGCGCACTCATGTAGTTCAGCCGTACAAATAAATTAACTCTTCAATTAACTTTTTATCCGAATCCGAATATTCCGTCGTTTTGCCTTTCATGCTTTCCAATACGCCCCGAACGGGTAACCTGGGTCGTGACGTATCATTAATAATCTTTATTAATTTATTTTCGTTCGAGCCATCTGGAAGGTACTTCACAATCAGCCCCACCAGTGCGTCTCGCACCTGATCTTCGGTCATCACAAGTTATTTATTAGGACGTAAATCGACTTTATCTGCGGTAATTCCTATCGCTTCAGCAAACCTTACCCACTAAAAATTAATTATCATTCAATATCTGACGTATAGCTAAAGCCGTCGCTTGAGAATCATCCACCTCCAACAACCGAAGATACATCTTCATTAAATCTTTGCATTTCTCATCCCATCTCGTGGATTCTAGATAATTCACGACGGACAAGATAACATCTGAATCGGTGAATCGATCAAAATCGACCCCTTGCAACAACCCTTTTTTCCTAAAGTGTTGAATCTCGGACAGGTTTGCCAACAAGTGCGTCAAGTCATCATAATCAGCAGACAGCGAGTCAATAAACGCATTGAAACACTGGCTAAAAATCTGAGCGCCCCCGTGATCTGACGCTACAAACTTATTAACATCCCCTGACAGTCTAACCCCATAGCAGTGTTTCCCATCCATAGGGTTATGGAAATAATAATCACCTACCCCCCTAAGAAATTTTTTAGTCTCTTTTTTACCCAGGGACACCTTGAACAAATTATTAGAAATCATTGAACCGCATTTTGAAACTCAAAAATACCGAACTGCACTACTGAACTATAGTTATCGGTGACCGCCCCAGAAAAGCAACAAACATAAAACCGTCAGGATTTTAGTGTTAACCAAAAAGACTAGAAATATTCAATATTTCTTGAGCCCTGAGAAAACCAGGTTACACGCAAAAATTTCCCACTTACATACCCCTGATCACGAGCATAATCAACAACTTCTGAAGGGCTCCAACCAGCGCCACCAGAGAAAGCAAAACCTTCGTCACGCAGCCTCTCAATCAAACTATATTTATCACCATCATCTTTCGGCGAAAAAATATAACTACCTGGTTCCGGACAAAGAGAAAACCCAATTTTGAGCAACTTCCTAGAAGATTGAGAATCCTCAGGTATTACAACTACGTTTGTATCGATTCGAGTTACAAATCCAGAAATATCGCTCATGGTTTATCTACCAAAAAGATGACTGCGGAAAAGCAACTTCTCTTCCGCACATTTTCCAGTTGGCTGGCCACCGATTTTACATCGTCAAATACCTCTTACCCGCCTGCCATTCTTCAGCGACCTCCATCGCTACCGAAGACGCTAATCGTAAACATGATTCTTTATTGGGGAACAGCATTGCTACGCGCGCTCGACGTATTAACTCGAGGTTTAGCCGCTCCGGTGAATTGCTTGTACGCAATCTACGCTGGAGTACTTCCGGCAACAGGAACACCTTCTGGCCTTCTGGCCTTCTGGAACATTTTCTTCCACCCATTTGGCTAGCTTTGGTGCAGTCTTGTCAGACGCTCTACAAATGTGCTCAACAAGCGCTTCGCTTCGTACTCGGTCGGCGCATTGAAGACTGCCTTCAACTCAACGGTTATGCTTTGCTTCATTTCCTGTCTGGGCACGCGGACCTGGGAATTTTGCTGGGGATGAAACTGGCAGCACTGCCACGGCATTCCGCCGAACACCACCTTGCGTGCCGAACGCAATCTTTCATGCGCCTCGCTTACTATCAGCGTACCCCCTCGCAAACCTCCTGGTTGTTATTGGGTTGGCTTTTAGGGATGGTACAGCAGAACCAAAATAGACTAACCGGCCACAACGATCAGGTGGTTATATATGATATGTTCCTAGAATGGTGGCCATATACCTGCCCGGTTGAAATTCGCCCGCAACAAACACTGTTAAGATACTAGCGTCGCATCCTTCACATTTTGACCTTTGAAATTGAAGTGGCAAACCACCCCATTTGAAAAAAAGTTTCCCGGCCACTGACTTTTTTGTAACTCTGCCAATAGATTTGACCAAATCCTCAACGCTAACGCCCTCAATTTTTCTAAGGGACTCCCCATACGCGAGTCGCAAAATATATTGGCCATCGCACACTGGGCACTCACAAGCAACTTCACTCTGAATGAAGCCACTTTCATCTCCATCATACACATCCAGACTATTTCTCAGGTGATTTTCAATCATATTACCTACTATTTTGGTGCAATTATGCCCGCGTCCAATAAATCATCAATAGTCGCCGGAAGCTCGTACTGAGTGCCCATACCTGGCTGCCCAAACCAAGGAATCGCTGGGCTAGATTCAACATCAAACTCCTCAACTACAACATACTGTTTGTACGGTTTCTCCAGAGTACTGTCTGGTAGAGCTCTAGAAGGGAATGACTCTCCAACAGGTGATACAAAAGTTCCCTTGTCGTGAAAACCTAGATCATCAGTCCATCCACCATATCGATCGATTTGATCGCCGGGTTTCAACGGTTGCTTGCGTACATTTACAGCGCCACGATTCGGCGGCCAAGCCTTAGGACCAAGCAACTCCTGTAGTTTTTCCCATTCCTGGTTTTTCCACAATTGATACCCCTCCGCAGCCTGCGAACTATTGGCAAACACCCCTTTCGAGCGCTGCTGAAACACATTCCACTGATTCTCTTTACAACTTAGGCCATAAGGATCCGTCCAAGTCACCGGATTTGGTGCATAAGAATAGATGTTAATACCACCCTGTAACCCTATAGGATCTTGGTTGGCAAACGACCCAAGGGCCGGATCATAGAACCTAAACCGGTTGTAATGCAGCCCACTCTCTTCATCAAAATACTGTCCCTGAAACCGAATCGGCTGGGCGATTTCTTCGCGGTGGGCGATGGCCAGGTTGCCGTAGGTTTTGTAGCTGACACTCCAGACCACGTCACCCTCAGCATTAGTCAGAGTGTCCGGTGTGCCGAGATGGTCCAGGTGGTACTGGTATACCTCTCCATCCTCGCTTAACGCGACCGGTTTGAAGGTTTCTGGCTCGAAGTAATAGATGCGGGATTTCAGATCCTGGCTGGTTTCAGAGTCTCGAGTAGCTTCCTGAAGTAGTACATCGCCATTCCACAGGAATTCGGTGGTAGTGCCCTGCCCCTGCTTGCGCACGCGACGGCCGAGAGGGTCGTACTGGTATTGGGTTTCCGATTGAAGTTGTGGCTCGCCGACATCATCCACCTTGTATTGCGCTATTGCGACAAGCTGGTGCTTGCTGTTGTAGCGATAGCGGGTCTGGAGTTTTTGGCTTTTGCCACGCAGTGCGGCGGTACGGTTACCGTGAATGTCGTATTCGTAGTGGGTGTCGCCGCGGAATTGCAGGCGGTTGCCGTTTACCTGGGTGCTACTGGCCTGCTGTTGTGCTTCCTCCGCGCTGCCTGCCGCGGCGAGAATGTTGTGTGCGGGGTCGTGGACGAAATGTTCCGGGGACGGGCCGTCTACCTGAGTCAGTCGATCCAGTGCGTCGTAGTGGTAACTGCGGTTGCCGCGAAGGCTGTCGTTGATCTGGGTTAGCTGGCCACTGCGGTTGTAGCCGTAGCTGCGCTCCAGCAGCGGGTTTTCTACTGGCTTATCTGTATCCGTTGCAAACTTACCTACACGCAGGCTTTGCAGGCGGCCCTGCGGGTCGTAGCTGCTATTGGTGGTGAGGCCGTTACCGTGTTCGCGGGCGATTTCTCTGCCGAGTGCATCGCGATTGATGGAGGCCAGTAGTGTTGCTGCCTCTGTGCCGGCAAACCGGGCGTGCAGGCTCTGGAACTGACCCACTTCGTTATAGCCGTAGGTCAGTTCTTCTCCACTGGGCAAGCGGGTGGCGATACGGTTTCCAGCACTGTCGTAACTGTGCAGGATTTCTGCATTGTCCTGCCAATCACCGATCAGGCGGCCGCCGGCATCGTAGTCCCAGCGCAGTTTGCGGTGGGCGTTCTCCGCTTCGGTCATCTGGCCGGCGCGGTTGTAGCGATAGCTTGTGGTGCCGTCCGGGGTTATTTCCTGCAACAGGCGACCGAAGGTATCCCTCTCGTACAGAGTATCTACCCCCTTGCCGCTTGCCAGGTCCGTAACTGCGCGGCTGGCGATCAGGTGACCGGCTTTATTATAGGCGTAGCGGGTTACGCGCCCGTCGAATCCGACTTCTTCGGTCAGCCGCTCGCGCAGGTCGTATTTCAGCTGATACTGTTCGCCCTTCTCGTTGATCAGGCCCACCAGGTTGCGCTCGCCGTCGTAGCGGTATTCCAGCTGACTGCCGTCCGGATTGGTGCGCTTTTTTACCTGGCTCAGGCCATCGTAGTGATATTGCGTACTACGACCTTCCGGGTCGGTTATTTCAGAGACCAACCCTTGAGGGTTGTATTGATATTCCGTGCGGCCGCCATCTGGTGCGATGATCGCACTGATACGATCCTGAGCGTCATATTCATAGCGGGTTTGGATATCGGGCCCGTGCTGTACTTCGACCAGACGCTGGGCAATATCGTAGCGATAGTGCTGGGAGCGACCGGCAGCATCGTGCACTGCGGTCAGTTTGCCTTGGGGGTTCCACAAGTAGCGTGTGGTTTGCTCGAGCGGGTTGGTGATACTGCCAATGAGACCGATCGGATTGTAGGTATAGCGGGTGATTTGACCCAGTGGATCAATACTGGCGGTAACCTGACCCTTTTCGTTGTACTCGCGCTGCCAGAGCCGACCAGCCGCATCCGTGATTTTCGCGGGCTGCCCTGCCGGATTGTATTCAATTTTCTGCACGCCGCCGCTGGCATCGGTTTTGGCGATCAGCCGGCCCAGCGCGTCATACTCGAGTTTTTCCCCGCGCTCGACACCCTCTTCTGCCGGCAGTTGCACGGACGTGGTCTGCCCCAGCTCGTTGTAGGAATACAGGGTTTCCGCACCTTCGGCATCCCGGTAATAGATGGGCAATGCCCGGTCGTTAAACCGGTAACGCTCAGTACCGCCGCGGGTATCGGTTACCGCGACGCCTTTGCCATCGTCATCCCAGACAAAGGTGTAGTCGTAGGTTGCCCGGCCATCAATGGGGTCGCCCCATTGGCGCACGCAGCGCGCGCCGGGCCCTGTGTCATCCCATCGGAATTGGAAACTGTAGCCGGATTTCAGCGTGCGCTTTTTGATTAGATGGCCGGTGTATTCATAATGTTCGCTATGGCCATTGGCATCGGTTGCGCGAACCAGATCTCCTTCCGGGCTGTATTCATAGCTCGCCAGGGTGGCAATCTGGCCGTCCCGGGTCTCTTTTTTCAGCTCGCCAATGCGGCCATCCACCGGAGAAATATGCAGCGCTTCGCCAAGGCTGCTTTCAATACAGATCAGCTGGCCGCGGACATAGTGGAAGCGGTGGAAGTTGTCGTAACCGTCGCGAATTTCCGAAAGCAGCGGGGTTGTATCGCCCTTCTCCTGAATCCTGAAATGTTTCTGAATCCCCTGCGGTGCGCCATACGGTGTTATGGCCCAGTGGTCGTCAGCGTACTTTGTCAGCGTCAGTTGCTCGACCACATTGTGGCTTTGGCCGCTACAACCGGGCAGCGGGAGCGATATGACCCGGCCTTCCGCATCGTACAGGTCAACCACACCCGCCTTTTCTTTTACGACAAGTTGCTCGTTGAGGGTATGAGACCAGCCGACCCCCATACCGGAGTCTTTGTGGTTACTGCTGCGATAGGTGCGCGCGACGGTCAGGGGAAGCGGGCCATCCAGTACCGAATCCACAAGAGTGAGGCGTTCTTCGCCGGTTTTCAGGTTGATCGGCTCGCCGCTCTCACAGGCTTTGCCGTTACACTGGGTGGTCTTGCCGGCACCATTTGCACCGGTTGCATCATTCGATGCATCTTTTTCATCGGTAACAGTGGCTTTTTTTCCTTCCGACTGATCAGCGCTCTGTTTGTTGGCGCCCCCATCTTTGCCCTTTGCCGATTTTGCCGGCGCGGGCTCTGGCGCCGATGACTGAGTTACTGTCACGTCTTCAGAGTCCAGTGCGGTCAGTGGCGCCGTTTCGGATTTGGCACCGCGGGATTTTTTCAAGCGCAAACGCTGTTTCTGATGTTTGGCAAAATCCAGGATCAAATCACCCACTTCTCTGAAGCGGAACATCAACCGGGCATTTTTCGCCATGGCGGCAGCGCCGCCAACACCGCCGGTAAAGGCGGCGAGCACGACGGTAAGAATAATTTCGAACACGCCCGCCCCGGCAAACTCGGCGATTTCGAGCCGGTGCTGGGCACTGACGTAATCTTTGGCAAACCGGCCAATATCCGCGCGCAGCCCATCGTCGTCGTACACAAGATGCGCGATCTGGAATGCCTGTTCCAGTTGCTCGGCGGTGATAGTACTGGGGTCAAAACCCAGCACATCGACGATTTCCTTTTTTACCCGGCCCAGATGCTCAGTGGCCGACTGCTCGAAACTGATATCGTTGACAGCGTAATCGTAGGCGGCGTTCGCCATCTGGGTTTGCAACCGGGTCGGACTGACGAGCATCGCCACTTCAGTGACATCTTTGGCCCAGACACCGAGATTCCAGACGGCCTGCCCCAACCCCTTACCGAGATGCTCGGCTTCCGCGGTTAATTTCCCGAGTTTCGAACGTTTTTCGTATTCAACCTGGATGCGCGCCGCCTCGGCACGTTCTTCCGCGACGATTTTTTGCAGCACCATACGAATTTTATGGCGCAGCGCGGACTGGTGATCATCCAGCGTGGATTCGGCGAGTGGAGCCTCTTCAATCAACAGGCGATGCTGGCGAACCGCCGCGTATACCGCCCGATGTTCCTGAGTGAAATAGAACGGAGCTCCGGGGAATTGATCGGTAATCAGCGAGTCCTGATTGCCAACGACAGCAACTTCCGGTGAAAGTGGAGCACTTTGAGCGAGAAACCGATCATAAATCTGATCCAGCGCGGAAGCAGGAAAAGTGACGAGAAGGTCTGCGAAATAATCGTTATCAAAATACGTAGGTGCCGTGGACCAGCCCTCGCTAATCAGATAGCGGATGCCGCGCTGGTTCTCAACGTAAATTTGCATGAAAAGTCCCTTTCGATACACAGAGCGGTGGAAATACTGTCTGCGTCAATCCGTAAGGGAGGAATTCTAAAAGAAGAGCACAGCCCGGCAAAGCCGGGCACTGCGATGAATTGCGATAAATAGCGGTTTTTGAGAGATATTTTTCAGGAAACGGCACTGACTGTTACGGCCGTACCAAGTGAGACTCCTGTTTTGCCATCAATTCAAATTTTACCGTCTTCCCAGTCAGCGTCGCACGCAGGCATCCAGTTGCATCCGGTACAGCTCTGCCATGTCGTCATCGATGCAGCAGAAAATGACATGACGCGGGCCGTCATCTCTGTCCAGGTGGTTTTGCACCTGGTCTACGGCAATTTCTACGGCCAGTTCGGGAGGGTAATCGTAAACACCACAACTGATGGCGGGGAAGGCAATGGAATGGATATTTTCGCGACGGGCCATCGCAAGACACTGGCGGTAGCAGGCAGACAGCAATTCAGGTTCACCGAGATTTCCGCCTCGCCACACCGGTCCAACGGTGTGGTAGATACGCTTGACCGGTAGACGATATCCCGGTGTTGCGCGTACATCGCCCACCGGGCAGCCGCCGATCTGTCGGCAGGCCTCCAGCAAGTCCGGGCCCGCCGCCCGATGGATGGCGCCATCGACGCCACCGCCGCCGTGGAGCCTCTGGTTGGCTGCATTCACGATTACATCTACGTGCAACCGAGTGATATCACCGAGGTGTACTTCAATCACTCCCTATACTCCAACCACAGGCACCACCGGTCAGAAGCGCAACCCTGCGCATATGCCTTGATCGTTTACTGCGTTTGCCCAAGCAACTGACGGTGGCGCGTTGATATTTCGTCAGGGCAATGCGTCAAAGCACTTACTAAAACAATAGCAGTTGCGGAGAGTACGAAGCCCGGCAACAGCTCGTATATATCAAACAGGCCACCTGAGAGCTGCTTCCAAATCACAACGGTTATACCCCCGACCAACACGCCGGCGATGGCAGCCGCGCCGGTCATTCGCGACCAGTAGAGGCTGATGAGTATCGTCGGCCCGAATGCAGCACCGAGCCCAGCCCACGCATAAGCCACCACATCGAGTACTTTCGAACCCGGATCCATGGCGATACCCACTGCAATCAATGACAGCGCGACCACCGCCCAGCGGCCCACTTTCACAATACTTTGCGAATCGGCTTTGTCGCCAAACCACACGTGATAGATATCTTCCGCCAGCGCGGCGGACGACACCAGTAACTGGGAATCTGCGGTGCTCATGATGGCGGACAGAATTGCCGCCAGCAGAATGCCCGCCACCAGCGGGTGAAACAGGGACTCCACCAGTGCCATGAAAATCCGCTCACCGTCCGGCAGTGTCTGCGTCAGTTCTAGATGCCCGAACAGGCCGACGCACATGGCGCCGAGAAAACCCGCCAGCGACCACACCGCCGCAACCGTCGCCGCCGCCGGCATGTCGTCCGGGCTACGCAGTGCTTTGAAGCGCGCCAGAATATGTGGCTGCCCGAAATACCCAAGTCCCCAGGCCAGGGAACTCAAAATCGCCGCAACACCCAGTGCAGTACCCGTGCTGTCGGTCATCCAATGCATCAGCTCCGGGTGCTGTTCACGCATGGTGGAAACGGCACTGCCCAGCCCCCCCTCATCCGAGATCACCATAATCGGCACGATCACCAGTGCCAGGCTCATCAATAACCCCTGAAATACGTCTGTCCAGCTTACCGCGAGAAAGCCGCCAAACAGGGTGTACGAAATCACTGCGATGGCGCCAATGACCACTGCCCACTGGTAATCCCAGCCAAATACCGTTTCAAATAATTTCCCACCGGCAATCAGACCGGAAGCCACGTAAAACAGAAAAAACAGCAAGATGAAAAAGGCGCAAATCGTGCGCAGCCAGGGAGTGTGCAAGTTGAAGCGGCGATGCAGGTAAGCCGGTACCGTGAGAGAGTCGTCCAGCGCGTAGGTGTATATCCGCAAGCGCCGCGCCATGGTGGTCCAGCTCAGTACGATACCGCTGAACAGACCGATGGCGATCCACCCGGAGGAGAGGCCACTGGCATAGGCCGCACCGGGTAGCCCGAGCAACAGCCAGCCACTCATATCCGACGCCCCGGCGCTGAGCGCCGCTACCGCCGGCGGCAGTGAGCGGCCGCCGAGAAAGTAATCGCTGGCGCTCTTGGTGCGGTGATAGGCGTACACACCAATGGCAACAATCAGGGCCAGATAAGCGATAAATGTTAAGGCGACAAGCCACTGTCCAGACATGTGGGGTTCCCCGTCAGTGTTGGCAGATCAGGCCACGATTCGCAGAAGAATAGGCTGAATCCGTCGTTATTGGTCTTTATTGCGCGTAAATCTACCCATTTGCTGGCGTTTGCTCAATCGGCAAACTAAACCAAGGGTGTACATTGCATGAAAGCATACCGCTGAAAACGCATTGAAAAAGCCATGGATCGGCCTTTTCATAGCAAGCAGTAAGGGAATATCAAAAGCACTATGGGTATTTGTCTGGACGAGCTGCGTTTGTTCGTCGTTCGCCCCACACTCAAACAGTTGCGCGCCTGGTCGCCGGGAATGGAAGCACTTCTCCTGGGAACAGCCGCACAGGAATCCGAACTGGGATTTCACCTGAAGCTGGGCCGCCGCCACGGCATGGGGATCTTTCAGATCCTGCCCAGTACCCATCGACAGATTTGGGATAAATACCTGATCAACTTCCCCGCGCTCGCGTCTAAAGTGCGCGGCCTCGCCAGCCAGCGGGACTTCCTGCAACACCCCCACGCGGAACTCGCCACCAATCTACGCTACGCCACCGCTATCGCCTGGCTGATCTACCGCGCCGCCGGTGTCGACAGCGTGGAGACTGAAAACCTGCCGAAAATGGCAAAGCTGTGGAAGAAACATTTCCACCACGGCCCCAGCGCCAGCTTGCGGGACTTTGTCACCAGTTACAGCAAACTGATCAACCCGGATCAGAGCACAGCTTCTGCCGGGAGGCCGGCCGCCGGAACGCCGGCCGCCGGAGCGCCGGCCGCCCATAACAACACAGCCGCGGCAAATGCCACGGCTGTAAAAAGCGATACGCTACTGATCGAAGATGACGAGATGACTCCCGTTAGAGGTTCCTCGCCTCGATATACAGCGGCTGGGCCGGTTCAATCGACTCCTCGTGGGCATCTTCGGGAATCCAGGAATCCACAGACTGCTCGATAGAGCGCGCATTCACATCAGGGGCGGGTTCAGAGCGGTCCAGCTCCAGGCTCTCAAAATCGTACAGGTCACGATCCGCCAGTTGCGACGGCGACACCCTGGTCAGCGCGGCAAAGATATTGTCGCTACGGCCCGGGAATTTCTTATCCCAGTCATTCAACATGCCCTTGATCATCTGCCGCTGCAGGTTTTCCTGACTGCCGCACAGATTGCACGGAATGATCGGGAAATTCTTGTACTCGGCAAAATCCACCAGATCCGTCTCGCGGCAGTAGGCCAGCGGACGAATCACAATATTGCGCCCATCGTCCGCACGCAGCTTCGGCGGCATCGCCTTCAGGCGGCCGCCGTAAAACATATTCAGAAACAGCGTCTCGACGATATCGTCTTTATGGTGCCCAAGCGCCACCTTGGTCGCACCAATTTCCTCGGCAAAGCCGTACAGGGTTCCACGACGCAGGCGCGAGCATAACCCACAGGTGGTCTTACCCTCCGGTATCACCTCTTTCACCACACTGTAAGTGTCTTTATTCACGATGTGGTACGGCACCCCAACGGACTGCAAATACTCCGGCAAAATGTGCTCCGGGAACCCGGGCTGCTTCTGGTCCATATTCACTGCAACCAGCTCAAAGCGCACCGGTGCCGTCTTCTGCAGGTTCATCAGGATTTCCAGCATCGCGTAGGAATCCTTACCCCCAGACAGGCACACCATCACCTTGTCGCCCTCCTCAATCATATTGAAGTCGGCGATCGCCTTGCCCACATTGCGGCGCAGGCGTTTTTGCAGCTTGTTGAATTCCAGCCGCCCGCGGCGGTTTTCCAGATCAGACATGGGTAAATCTCAAATAGGGCCCGGCAAAAATCAGGGCGCGATTGTACGCTTTCCGATCAGGAAGTGCACAGGCTATCGGACCGGACGTCCTTATTGCCTTTCAGTATCGCTTCCAGGCAGGGCCACACGTGCTCCAGTAGTACCGGCTGCGCCTTGGCCGTCGGGTGTATCCCGTCCGTCTGCATCGCCCCCTCCTCCAGCGCCACCGGCTCCAGAAAGAACGGAATCAAAGGCACCTGCTCCGCTGCCGCCACCTTCGGGTACACCGCCGCAAACGCCTCGGTGTATGCCTTGCCGTAATTGGGCGGCATCTGCATTCCCAGCAACAGCACCTCCGCGCCACCCTCCCGGGCCAACTTCACCATCCGCAGCAGATTCTGCTGCAACATCCGCGGCGGGTAGCCCCGCAGGCCGTCGTTGCCCCCCAGCTCCACCACCAGCCAGTCGGGTGAGTGTTCACTCAGCAGCCTCGGCAAACGCGTCAGGCCGCCCGCCGAGGTCTCCCCACTCACACTCGCATTCACCACATCCACCGCCAGGCTCTGGTCTGCCAGGCGGTCGCGCAGCAACTGCACCCAGCCCTCGCGCTCATCCAGTCCGTAGGCCGCACTGATACTGTCTCCCAGTACCAGCAGTGTCTGCCTGTCATCGGCCGAAACTACCTCACCTTGCCGCCCATCCGCCTGCAGGGAACCTGCGTACAAAGACGTGACCAGTGCGACGAGAAGCAGGCAACGCGGGACGAAGCCGGCCGCAAAAGTCCGGAAAAAAATCGCCGCCATGTCATACTCTCCACTACTAAATCTAAAGCGCATTTTGCCGAATTTTCAGGGACTTGCCATGTCAGTGATGCTAAAAGCCGAACATCTTCACCACCGCGTCAGCACCAGTGAAGGCCCACTCACTCTACTCAACGACATTTCCCTGCAACTCCCCCGCGGCCAGAGCCTGGCAATTACCGGCGCCTCCGGGTCCGGCAAATCCACCCTGCTCGGCCTGCTCGCCGGCCTCGACCGCCCCACCGAGGGAAAAATCTGGCTGGGTGGTGAAGATATCACCGCCATGGACGAAGAACAGCGCGCGGCACTCCGCGCACGCTCTGTGGGCTTTGTATTCCAGACCTTCCAGCTGCTGCCCGGCCTCACCGCTCAAGAAAACGTCATGCTGCCCAGCGAACTACGCGGCGAACGCAACGCCGGCAAGCGCGCCGAAGAGTTCCTCGAGCGAGTAGGTCTCGGCCACCGCTTACACCACTACCCGCGCCAGCTCTCCGGTGGCGAGCAGCAGCGGGTCGCCATCGCGCGGGCGTTCTGTAGCATTGCCAACAACGGTTCGACCACAGACAGTGGCATTCTGTTCGCCGACGAACCCACCGGCAGCCTGGACGCCAATAATGGCGACAAGGTGATCGACCTGCTGTTCAACCTCAACGCCGAGACCGGCACTACCCTCGTGCTGGTCACCCACGAACAGCGTCTCGCCGAACGTTGCGGTGCCCACCTGCGTATGGCCGCTGGCGAAATCACCGCCGCAGATATTCCGGACGGCTACTTCGGTGACCAGCCCGAGGTATCCGTCTGATGCTGCCACTGCGACTACTGAGCCGCGACTGGCGCGGCGGCGAACTCGCCCTGATTGCCACTGCGCTGGTGCTCGCGGTGAGCTGTGTCACCGCCATCGCCCACTTCTCCGATCGCCTCACCCGCGCCATGCATATTCAGTCCCAGAGCTTTCTGGCGGCGGAGCGCGTACTGAAAAGCAGCAAGGAAGTGCCCAGCGAGTGGCTGCAAAAGGCCGATGCGCTGGGGCTGCAACGGGCCAAAACCGTCACTTTTGCCTCCATGCTCTCCGCCGGTGACGAATTCCAGTTTGCCTCGGTCAAAGCCGTCAGTGGCGGTTACCCACTGGTGGGCCACCTGGAGATGCGCGCGCAGGAAAACTCTCCCTCAAAAACCGCTCAGCAGGGCCCGCAACCGGGCCACGTGTGGCTGGAGGCGCGACTACTGCCATTGATGCAGCGGGATATTGGCGAACAGCTGCAACTGGGGGACAGCAGTTTCACCATCAGCGGGATCATTGACCACGAACCGGACCGCGGTGCCAACCTGTTCTCCATGGGCGCGCGAGTGATGATGCACACCGACGACCTCGCCGCCACCAACATTCTGCAACCCGGTAGCCGGGTGAATTATCGCTACCTGCTCGCCGGCGACGATGCCGCACTGGACGACTACCTCAAGTGGCTGCGCCCGAAACTGACCCAGCACGAACACATCACCGACCTGAAAGAAGGCCAGCCGCGGGTTGCCAAAACACTCGATCGTGCTGAAAGCTTCCTCTATCTGGCCGCCAGCCTCGCCGTACTGCTCGCCAGCGTCGCCGTCGGCCTCGCCGCCCGCCGCTACGGCCTGCGCCATGCCAACTATGTGGCGGTGATGAAAAGTCTTGGCGCCGGTAAAAACAAAATCCTCGGTATCTATATCGGCCAGATGACAGCTCTCGCGATCATCGCCACCCTGATCGGCCTCGCCATCGGCTCCTTCGTACAGTCCCAGGCGGTCAATCTGCTGGCAGGCTTCTTCCCGGTCACGCCGCCAGCGAGCGGCTGGCAACCGCTCATGGTAGGCATCGCCACCGGCCTCGCCTGTGTAATTGGCTTTGCCCTGCCACCCATATTCCGCCTCGCCCAGACCGACCCGATGCAGACCCTGCGCCAGGACTGGAGCAACCCGGACAAGCGGGAATGGTTCGGCCTGATCCCCGGCCCTCTATCCATGCTGCTACTGATCTGGTGGCTATCCGGTAGCATTGCCACCACCATCGCCCTGCTCGCCGGCCTCGGCCTGTTGGTCGCCGGCGCAGCCGTGGTCAACCGGCTATTAGTACGTGGCCGGCTCGCCGCGCTCGGCGGCAGCTGGCGCATTGCCCTCGGCAGCCTGCAACGCCGCGCCGGCTTCAACACCCTGCTGATCGCCGCCTTCGGCACCGGCCTGCTGGCCATGCTGTCGATGTACTACGCGCGCACCGCACTGATTGAAGAATGGCAGATGCAACTGCCGGAGAACGCCCCCAACCACTTCCTCGTCAACATCGCCCCCTACGAGCTGGACGGCGTAAAACAGGCCATTGAAGGTAACAACCTTCAGGGTACCGAGTTCTACCCCATGGTGCGCGGCCGCCTCATCGCTGTAAACGGCACCCCGGTCACCGAACGCGAAAATAAAGACGGCGCCATCCGCCGCGAGCTGAACCTAAGCTGGACTGACACCCTCCCCGCCGACAACAAAATCGTCGCCGGCAAATGGTGGAGCGACGAGCAGAAAGAGGGTGTATCCGTAGAAGTCGAAGTCGCCGCGCGCCTGGACCTGAAACTTGGCGACGTATTGCGCTTCTCCATCGGTGGCCTGGAAACCGAATCCACTGTCACCAGCCTGCGTACCCTCGACTGGAACAGCATGCGCCCCAACTTCTTCATGCTGTTTTCCCCGGGTAGCCTCGACAACTTCCCGGCCACCTACATCCAGAGCTTCTATTTACCACCGGAAGACAAACTGTTCGTCAACGAACTGGTGAAAAACTTCCCCAGCGTCAGCATCATCGAACTGGATAAAATCCTGGAAAACATCCGCGACACTATCGGTCAGGTCGCCATCGCCATCGAATCAGTACTCGCGCTCATGCTCATTGCCGGCGTACTGGTGCTGATTGCCGGTGTGCGCGCCAGCATCGCCGAGCGCTTGCAGGAAGCCGCCGTCATCCGCACACTGGGCGGCCGCCGGCAATTGCTGATTCGCAGCCTGATGATCGAATTTGGATTGCTGGGGATTGCCGCCGGACTGCTTGCGGCTTTCGGAACCGAAGCGACACTGGCGGTACTTTCACAACGGGTATTTGAATTGCCATTCAATTTCCACCCCGCGCTTTGGCTGCTGGGGCCTGCGGTTGGTGCCGCGCTTGTCGGCACTGCCGGTACTCTGGCTTGCCGTAGTGCCGTTAGTCAGCCGCCGCTCAAAGTTCTGCGGGAATTGGCTTGATACGACTTCGTAGCGCTGGATTCTGGCCTTCGCCAGAATGACGGTAGGAAAAAACTTACGAAGCAAGAAAGTACAACGCGAAGGCAGAGCACCGGGGATGGGGTTTCAGGAGCGTCGGCGACAGGACGTCGCCGCCGCAGCGCCCAGGGATGGGTTCACAGCGGTCCTGAAACCCCATCCCCGGTGCTTTGCCGCCACCACACAAGACCAAAGCACCCAAATGATGGATCTAGAGTTCGATAAAAACCACATCTGGCACCCCTATTCCTCCCTGATCAACCCGCCGCCGGTCTATCCCGTCGAACGCGCAGAAGGCGTGCGGATATATCTGGAAGACGGCCGCGGATTGATCGACGGTATGGGTTCCTGGTGGAGTACCCTGCACGGCTACAACGTGCCCGAGCTGAACGCCGCCATGCAGGCTCAGATGAAAAAAATGAGCCACGTCATGTTCGGCGGCCTCACCCACGAGCCCGCCATCAAACTGTGCAAAAAACTTGTCGCCTTAACCCCCGAGCCGCTGCAAAAAGTCTTCCTCGCCGATTCCGGCTCCGTGTCCGTAGAAGTCGCCATCAAAATGGCGCTGCAATACTGGCACTCACAGGGAAAGCCAAAAAAAAACAAACTACTGGCACTGCGCAACGGCTACCACGGCGACACCTTTGGCGCCATGGCCACCTGCGACCCCGTAAACGGCATGCACCATCTGTTTGCCAGCCAGCTCACTCAGCACCTGTTTGCACCCGCGCCGAAGCCCAAGTTCGACGAACCCTGCACCGACCAAGACATTGCCGAACTACAACAGCTGATCGAGCAGAATCATCCACAGCTGGCCGCCGTGATCCTCGAACCCATCGTCCAGGGCGCCGGTGGCATGCGCTTCTACTCCCCGGAATATTTGCGCAAAGTCCGCACCCTCTGCGACGAATTCGACCTGCTACTGATTGCCGACGAAATCGCCACGGGCTTCGGCCGCAGCGGGAAAATGTTCGCCTGTGAACACGCAGGCATCTCTCCGGATATTCTCTCACTCGGCAAAGCCCTGACCGGTGGCACCATGACAATGGCAGCAACCCTGTGCACCGACAAAGTCGCCAACGGTATCTGTAGCGGCGAAGCCGGTGTGTTCATGCACGGCCCCACCTTTATGGGTAATCCCATGGCCTGTGCCGTCGCCAATGCCAGCATCGACCTGCTGCTCCAGCGGGACTGGAAACAACAAGTAACCGCGATTGAACAACAACTAAACGATGAACTCGCTCCGCTGAAGAAAGCCAGTGGTGTGGCCGACGTGCGCGTGCTGGGCGCGATTGGTGTAGTAGAGATGAAACAACCTGTAGATAACAAAACGTTGCAAGCAAGCCTGATTGATCATGGCGTCTGGCTGCGCCCCTTCGGCAAGCTGGCTTACACCATGCCGCCCTATGTGATCGACTCATCAGATTTGAGCATTCTTACCAATGCCATGAATAAAACACTCGGGGCACTCTGAGAAAGCGGCACATCCGTACCAAGATTTACCCACCGCAAAATATTGTCATTCATCACACTTCCAAAAAGCTGGCGGAAAAAACTTTCCGCCGGTATGTCCTTGCACGTCCTTCTTCTGCGAAACCAATATTCGCCGGGCAGCGTAGTTTGCCCGCACACAAAAAACAGACGAAGGAAATCCTATGAAGAAGCGATTGATCAGAGCCAATAAGCCGCTCGGCGCTGCCATTGCCGCAACACTCGCCGGTTCCGCCTTACTCTCATCCGGAGCTATTGCCGCCAACTACGGCGAAGCCCTGCAAAAATCTATTTATTTCTACGAAGCCCAGCAATCAGGTCCAATTCCCGGTTGGAACCGCAACGAGTGGCGCGGCGATTCCGGCATGCAGGATGGTTCTGACAACAACGTCGACCTCACTGGCGGCTGGTACGACGCCGGAGACCACGTCAAGTTTGGCTTCCCAATGGCGGCCACCGCCACCATGCTTGCCTGGGGTGCCATCGAAAACCGTGAAGCCTACGCGCAAACCGGCCAGCTCGAGCACCTGAAAAACAATCTCAAGTTTGTTGCCGACTATTTTGTCAAAGCCCACACCGCCCCGAATGAACTCTACGGACAGGTCGGCGAAGGCGCTGTGGATCACGCCTGGTGGGGCTCCGCCGAAGTCATGCAGATGGCGCGCCCGTCTTACAAAATCGACGCCAGCTGCCCCGGTTCCGACCTCGCCGGTGAAACCGCCGCGGCCCTCGCCTCCATCGCCATGGTATTCGAGAGCACCGAGCCGCAGTACGCCGCAAACCTGTTGCAGCACGCGGAAGAGCTGTACAGCTTTGCCGACAACTACCGCGGCAAGTACAGCGATTGCATCACCGACGCCACCGCGTTTTACAACTCCTGGAGCGGCTACAACGACGAACTGGTGTGGGGTGCCGCCTGGCTGTACCGCGCCACCGGTGATCAGGCTTATCTGGACAAAGCCAACAGCTACTACGACAACCTGTCTACCGAGCCGCAATCTCCGGTGCGTTCCTACAAATGGACCCACGCCTGGGACGACAAGGGTTACGGCAGCTATGTGCTGATGTCCATGCTCACCGACAACCCCCAGTACCGCGCCGATGCGGAACGCTGGCTGGACTACTGGACCACCGGCTACGAAGGCAACCGCGTCACCTACACCCCCGGTGGCCTGGCCCACCTGGATCGCTGGGGTGCTGCGCGCTACACCTCCAACACCTCGTTTATCGCGCTGATTTATTCCGACTACCTGAAGAGCGCCGATCCCGGTAACCCCAAAGCACAGACCTACTACGACTTCGCCGTCAGCCAGATGGAGTACATCCTCGGCGACAACCCCATGAACATGAGCTACCAGATCGGATACGGCTCTGTTTACCCGACTTCACCGCACCACCGCACCGCACACGGCTCCTGGAACGACAGCCTGTCCGACCCCATCGACAACCGCCACACCCTGGTGGGCGCACTGGTAGGCGGACCGGACACCAGCGATGGATTTGAAAATGACCGCGGTGATTACATCCTCAACGAAGTTGCCACCGACTATAACGCGGGCTTTACCGGCACTCTCGCACGCCTGTGGATGGACTTTGGCGGCAACCCGATTGCGGAAGAAAACTTCCCCGCGCCAGAACAGCGCGATACGGAATTCTTCATCGATGCCAAGTTGAATTCCACCGGCCCCCGCCACACGGAAATCAGCGCGCGCCCGCACAACCGCAGCGCCTGGCCCGCACGCATGACCGATAACCTGAGCATGCGCTACTGGGTGGATATCTCCGAGCTGGTGGATGCCGGCTATTCCGCCAGCGACCTGCAATTGAACACCGCCTACAACCAGGGCTCTGGCTTTAGTGGCCCGCACCCCTGGGGCGATCCCGCGGACAATATCTACTACGTGGAGGTTTCCTTCGAAGGCGTGGACATTTTCCCGGGCGGACAATCCCAGAGTAAAAAAGAATCCCAGTTCCGTATCGGTGTTGGTGAAGGCCTACCCTGGGACCAGAGCAACGACCCATCCTGGGACAACTACGGCAGCGGCCGTGAAGAAGCCCCGCTGATCGCCCTGTATGACGGCGACAATCTGGTGTGGGGCCAGGAGCCCGGCGAAGGTTGTGGTGGCAGTTCCGGTGTGAACTGTGTTCCGGTAGCGGATGATGTAAACGTAGAAACCGGTTTTGAATCCCAGGTGATGGTCACCCTGTCTGGCAGTGATCGCGATGGCAGCGTCACCGATTACACCGTAGCCGCAGGCCCGGGCAATGGCAGCCTCAGCGGCAGCGGTGCCGAACTGCTGTACACACCGGATGCGGGCTTCTTCGGTAGCGATAGCTTCACCTATACCGTCACCGATGATGCAGGCGCAGTTTCTTCCCCAGCAACCGTTACCATCGACGTGGAATCCCCGCCGGTTCCTGCAGTCAGCATCACCTCACCATCCAATGGCAGCACCTTTGAAGAAGGTGAAGACATTACCGTGCAGTACACCCTGCAGTACGCAGACGGTGTAAACCTGTATCTGGATGGAGTTCTGACCGACAGCGCCAACGGGGCGACCGACCTGGTGATCGTCTCACCGTCTCTGGGTAACCACCAGATCGAAGTACGTGCCGTAGACGATGGCGAAGAACTCAGTGCAACCGACAGCGTTTCCATTCTGGTGGAAGAAGAATCCACGGGTGGCGGCACTGGAGAGGGCATTCAGTGCGCTGTGGATGAAGCAGACACCTGGAATAGCGGCTTTGTCATCAATGACATTGTCGTCGTCAACAATGGCGACAGCGCAGTAGACAGCTGGGAAGTAACGCTGTCGTTTGCCAACCCCATCAGCATTGTGAACGGCTGGAATGGTGAAGTCAGCCTGTCCGCGGACGGCCGCAGTGTGACCGTCAGCAACGCTGCCTGGAATGGCAACCTGCAACCCGGCGCTTCCGCCAGTGCCGGCTTCCAGGGTGGCCACAATGGCGACTTCGCGCTGCCAACCTGTAGCGCCAACTGACCCTTAAGCCCTACCCGAAAGCACACCCGGCAGACGATACCAATCTGCCGGGTGTTTTTACGATTCCAAAATTAAAAAAATTCCGAGGAAATCATGAAAAGCCTGTCTGCACTCTCGCTTTCCTGCGCACTAGCCGCATCAATTTCATCGCCATTATCATCTGCCGATGCACTCCCCGATGACGACTGGCTGCACGTAGAAGGCAACCAGATCGTCAACCAACAGGGCGACCCCGTGTGGCTCACCGGCGCCAACTGGTTTGGTTTCAATACCAGCGAGCGGGTATTTCACGGCCTGTGGGCGATCAATCTGGAAGAAGCCATAGCGGATGTCGCCAGCCGCGGTATCAATATTCTGCGCGTCCCGATTTCAACCGAACTGATTTACGAATGGCAGAGCGGTATGGCCGCCGTGCCCAGTATCAACGACTTTGCCAACCCGGAAATTGCCGGGCAGACCTCGCTGGAAATTTTCGACACCACCGTCTCGCTGGCGAAAAAGTACGGTGTGAAAATCATGGTGGACGTGCACAGTGCCAAAGCCGACAACTCCGGCCACTTCGCCCCCATGTGGTACAACGACGAACTCACTTCAGAAATTTTTTATGAAACCTGGGAGTGGATGGCCGACCGCTACAAAAACGACGATACCGTAATTGCCTTCGATATCGAGAACGAACCGCACGGTAAACCCTGGGCGGATTCTCCGTTTGCCAAATGGGACAGCTCCACCGATGAGAGCAACTGGAAATACGCCTGCGAAACCGCGTCCAAACGCATTCTTGCCATCAACCCCGAAGTGCTGGTGCTGTGTGAGGGGATCGAGTCTTACCCAAAAGACGGCGTAACCTGGAACAGTGATTCCAGTAAAGACTTCCACAACTACTGGTGGGGCGGCAACCTGCGCGGCGTGGTCGACCACCCAATTGATCTCGGCGCCAATCAGGATCAGCTGGTGTATTCCCCGCATATTTATGGCCCGTCTGTTTACCTGCAGCCCTGGTTCGAGCCAGACTTCACGTACGAGTCCCTGATCGAGGATGCCTGGCGGGACAACTGGTTCTACCTGTATGAAGAGGGCATTTCCCCGCTGCTGTTCGGTGAATGGGGCGGCCATATGGATGGCGGCCAGAACGAAAAGTGGATGACCTACGCTCGCGACCTGATTGTGGAGCACAAGCTGCACCACACCTTCTGGTGCCTGAACCCCAATTCCGGGGACACCGGCGGCCTGTGGGGCTACGACTGGAAAACCTGGGATGAAGAGAAATACGCACTGCTGAAACCGGCACTGTGGCAGGACACCGACGGCAAGTTTGTCGGCCTCGATCACCAGGTGCCTCTCGGCAGCAGCGCCACCGGCATTACCGTAAGCGAGTTCTACGGCACCGACAGTCCGGTTCTGGACATCGTTACTCCATCTACAGGCAGCGAATACCTGCCGGAGGAAAGCATCACCGTTGCCTTCAATCAGCGCAAAAGCAGCGGCGCCAATATCTATATCGATGGCGGCCTGATTGCCAGCACAGACAGCAGCCCAACCACCATCACCGCACCCGCAGAAACCGGTAGTTATCAGCTCCAACTGGTGGCACTGGACAGCGACAGTATCGAGCTCCCGGCCACCGACTCTGTCAGCATCCGTGTGGTCGATGAAGTCATCCCCGATCCAGAACCGGAATCGGAAATCGACTGTGCACCGGGCGACGCCGACACCTGGGCGGACGGCTTTGTGATCAATACCATCACCGTCACCAACAATGGTGAGAGTGCGGTGAGCGGGTGGGAAGTTGCACTGAATTTCAGTGCCGGCAACAGCTTCGACAGCGGTTGGGGCGGTACCTTTACCGCATCCAGCGATGGCCAACAAGTGACCGTGAGCAACCTGGCGTGGAACGGCAATCTGCAACCGGGCGCGAGCGCCAGCTTTGGGCTGCAGGGTACACACACCGGTAGCTATGTAGCGCCCACCTGTACGGCCAACTGATCACGTCTAAACATGCACCTACGAAAAAGGCACTCAGGGAAATCCCTGAGTGCCTTTTTTCATTTCCGTTAAAACATTTTTAAAAATTACTGAATCAGTACTTCACACTGCAGCCATAAGCGCGGGAAGAAGCAACGGCAACCGCCTCTCCGTTCAGTGCCGCATCAAACGCAGCGGCCACATAATTGCTGGACTTCGGAATCACCGCCGGATTGGCGGAGTCGTTGTCGTCGATCGCTCCGGCGTAAACCACCTGCCCTTCCGGGTTGATGATGAACATGTGCGGTGTAGTTTTGGCACCGTAGGCGCGGCCCATGCTGCCATCGGAATCCAGCAGGAAAGGAGTGCTGGCAGCCAGTTTGTGGCTCTCGGCGACTTCCAGTGCCTGCGCCGGTTCCAGGTAGCCCTGTTTGCCTTTGGCGGAAGAGATGACCGTCAGCCAGTTGATGTCCTGATCAGTGTATTTCTTCTGCAGTGCCTGCATGTTGCCACTGCCGTAATGTTTCTTCACGTAGGGGCAGTCCTTGTTGAACCACTCCAGCACCAGCCACTGCCCTTTGTAGTCCTCCAGGCTGCGCGTCTCACCTTTTGCATCCACTTCACTGAAGGCCGGTGCCTGTTCACCGGGAACCGCGACAGCCATTGCCAATGTCGGCAGCGCAAACAGCGCGACACTGCTTATAAACTGACGAAAAGACCGTTTACCACTTACACGTTGTGTATTCACGATGACGTATCCTCTTGGTTGAAATTGGGTGAAAAAACTCACTTTTTGTTGAACAGGTCTTCGATCATGTCCGCTTTCAAAATCTGCGGCAGCAATACTGGCTCGCTTTCTCCCGGTGCATACCAGGCGTAAACCGGCACCGAGTTTCTTCCCAGCTCGCCCAGTGCCCGGGTAATTTCCGGGTCCTGATCGGTCCAGTCTGCACGTACCAGATAGACCGCATTTTCCTGGAACAGCGCCTCGACTTCTTCCGACTCCAGCACCAACTTTTTGTTCACCTGGCAGGTGATGCACCACGCGGCGGTGTAGTCGATAAACACGGCCTGCTTGCGCGCCAATGCTTCGCGGATGGCATTGCGATCGTAGGGCTTCCAGCCGGTTTCCTGTGTAGCTTTGGCGCTCTGTGCTCCACTGCCATTCTGTTGCAGGGTGTTGGCGGCACCAAAACTCATCACCAGTGCGGCCAATATCAACCCCCAGGCGATCCAGCGGCTGCCGCGGAACTGGTGGCGCCCCAGCCAGAAGGCGAAAACCACTGCCAGCATCAACATGGCGCTGATCAGCCAGCCGCTCTCGCCCACCAGACGGCCCAGCACCCACATCAACCAGATCACTGTGGCATACAGCGGAAACGCGAGAAACTGCCGCAGGGTCTCCATCCAGGGCCCCGGTGCCGGCAGGCGGTTGAGCAATGCGGGAAAGGCGCACAGCAATACAAATGGCAGCGCCAGCCCCACCCCGAGCCCGAGGAAAATGGCCATGGCGCCGTAGGCCGGCAGCAGCGTGGCGGCGCCGAGCGCGGCGCCCATAAAGGGACCAGTACAGGGCGCGGCGACGAACACCGCCAGCACTCCGGTGACAAAGGCACCGCCGCGGCTGTTGCCCGCCAGATTCATCAGGTGGTGACCGAATTCATACAGGCCGCTGAACGACAGCGCCATCACCCAGAACAACAGTATCAGCCCCAGCACCACCGGCGCCGACTGCAGCTGGAAACCCCAGCCAATGGCCGCACCACCGGCCCGCAGGACAAGTAAAAGAGCACCCAACGCGGCAAAGGTCACCAGCACACCAGCGGCGTAACGCAATCCTTCTTTCAGGCGCCCGGATGCCTCGGCTTCCGGGCCCATCAGGCCGAACAGCTTGATCGACAACACCGGGAATACACAGGGCATCAGGTTCAGAATGGCACCACCGGCAATGGCCGCAAGCACCAGCAGCCACAGGGGCTGTGTGTCCCCGGCAGGCACAGAAGAAGATACCGGCCCAGTGGCCGCAGTGGCCTGGATTTCCAGATCATCCACTTGCCATGCACGCTCGCCATCACTGACGACAAATCCGGTTGTCGGCGTTACCGGCGCACCGGGCACCCGCTGGAAGATGTAGCGGATGGTGTTTCCCGACTGCTCGACCTGGGGCATCTGGGCGGTAAGCAAGCCGCCATCCAGGGGAAATACGTCCGGGGCGGGCCGGTCGCCCGCGCCGTCGCCCGCCTCCAGTACCAGCTGTAGTGCATCCCCTTCCGCGGCGGCGGACACATTGTTGACGGTCCACGGGAAGTTTCCGGCATCGGCAGATTCGGGCACCTGCGCAGCAAACCGATCTCGCAGCGCTCTGTCTCCAGGCGGCCACTGTGCGGCATCTGCCACCGGGCGTGACAGGGTCATATTGCCGTAGCCAGGGATACAGTCCACTTTGCACACCAGCCACTCGAGGTTGACCACCAGCTCCATGCGCTCTGCTTCAGGCGTCACGTCAAACAGGTAGGCAACATCGCCCTCATAGCCGAGATTGGTAAGGTGTTCGATGGGCAGGCGCACGGGGAATGGCCACTGGATCTCGTCCAGCGTGCCGCTGGCACCGGCAAAGTCAAACCGCGGCGCGGCGCCCGAGTCCCCGGCATTGCGCCAGTACACGTGCCAACCCGGGTCCACCTCGAAATAAAAGCCAATGGTTTCTTCACCGGAGCCGAAGGTATCCGGTGCCAGCCAGCGCACCTTGACGTGATCACCGCTGGCGGTCTCCTGGGCAACAGATAACCCGCTGAAGCCCAAAGCGATCAGCAGCACCCGAAAACAAGTCTGGAAAACAGCGCGTCTCAGAAACGAAAGCGACAAAAGGCACCCCACCTTACAATCCATCGGACACCGGCGTACCGGCGTTATTTTTATACGTGTCCGTTATTCAAATAGATTGCCCTTGAGGGCGCAAGGGGGGCAGCGACAGGAATCGGTGAAGTGCGCACTGATGCGTTAAAGCGCTGCGTCGAAATGGTGCATCCACCGGCTTAACGCGCTAAAACAAAAGGGCCCGTACTGCGGGCCCTGTGGATATGTGATCAAGTGCCTTTGACACCCTTTTCAATCCGATCGCCAATGTCCTTATCCACATTGCGCCAGTATTCGAAGGCGCGCTTCAGGATTTCGTCGGAAACGCCGGCGGACAGGTGCCCCACCACGTTGGACACCAAACGCTCCCGCGCGCCTTCGTCCATGACCTCGCGCACCAGGGTGCCCGCCTGGACAAAGTCATCGTCTTCCTTGTGCGGGGTATAGGCGGCGTGCATAAATTCACCGCTGGCTTCCCATTTTTCCGCATAGGTGTGGTTGGCACTGGGGCCGCCCTTGGAATTGGGGGCGTATACGGGATCCGTTACATTATCCACGCGCAGGGCACCGTCCTTGCTGTAGCTGTGCACCGGGCACTTGGGGCGGTTTACCGGAATCTGCTTGTAGTTCACACCCATGCGCGCGCGGTGGGCATCGGCATAGGAAAACACCCGCCCCTGCAGCATCTTGTCCGGGCTGAGGCCAATACCCGGCACCAGGTTGTTCGGCTCGAATGCGGCCTGCTCGATCTCGGTGTGAAAATCGGTAGGGTTGCGATCCAGCACCAGCTTGCCTACTTCGTGCAGTGGGTAGTCCCCGTGCGGCCATACCTTGGTGAGGTCAAACGGATTAAAGCGGTAATTTTCTGCGTCTTCGTAGGGCATGATCTGAACATTCAGAGTCCAGCTGGGGTGATCACCTTTGGCTATCGAATCGAAAAGATCCCGCCGGTGCGCATCGGAGTCCTGCCCGGCAATACGATCCGCCTCGTCCTGGGTCAGACTCTCCACACCCTGATCCGATTTGAAGTGATATTTCACCCAGAAACGCTCGCCCTTGGCATTCACCCACATATAGGTGTGGCTGGAATAACCATTCATATGGCGATAGGTTTTGGGGATTCCGCGATCGCCCATCAGCCAGGTCACCTGGTGCGCAGACTCTGGCGACAGCGTCCAGAAATCCCACTGCATATCGTGATCGCGCAAGCCGGAATCCGCGCGGCGCTTCTGGGAGCGGATAAAGTGCTGGAATTTCATCGGGTCGCGAATAAAAAACACCGGCGTGTTATTACCCACCAGATCGTAATTGCCTTCCGATGTGTAGAATTTGAGGGCAAAGCCCCGAGGATCCCGCCAGGTGTCCGGGCTGCCCTTCTCGCCCGCTACTGTGGAAAAACGGATCAGGGTGTCGGTTTTGGTGCCGGGCTGGAAGACCGCGGCCTTAGTGTAAGCGCTCACATCCTTGGTAACACTGAAGTGCCCGAAAGCGCCTGAACCTTTGGCGTGGGGCTGCCGCTCGGGAATATGCTCACGGTTAAAATTGGCCATCTGCTCAATCAGATAGTGATCTTGCAGGATGATGGGGCCATCCGGGCCCACGGTAAGAGAAAATTCATCACTGGCGACCGGGATACCGGCATCAGTCGTGGTGCGTTGCGAGTCGTCCTTTTTCACCGAACTCTCCTCTGTTTATGTCGGATCCACCGCCCGGAGGTCCGGGCCTGATTTGGGTTGAAACAGGAAAAACCATAGTGCACAAATGCCCACGATGAATGTATCCACGCGCCAGTGACTGGTAAAATTCACGCATCTCACGCCCGGAGCCTCCATGAAGACTTCCTCCCCTACTGATCCCGTCCGCCTCACCCAATACAGTCATGGAGCTGGCTGCGGCTGCAAGATCTCCCCCGCGGTACTGGACCAAATCCTCACCGACAGCGGTAGCCCACTGGCAGACCCGAAACTCTGGGTAGGCAATAGCACCCGGGACGATGCCGCGGTATATGCACTGGACGAATCACGCGGTGTGGTTTCCACCACCGACTTTTTCATGCCGATCGTCGACGACCCCTTTGACTTCGGCCGGATTGCCGCCACCAACGCCATCAGTGATATCTACGCCATGGGCGCCGACCCACTGATGGCCATTGCAATACTGGGCTGGCCAGTCAATCTATTGGCCCCGGAGGTGGCGCGAGAAGTCATTCGCGGTGGACGTACCGCCTGTAGTGACGCTGGCATTCCCCTCGCCGGGGGACACTCTATCGACGCCCCGGAACCCATTTTCGGGCTGGCGGTGACCGGGGTGGTAGAGCGGCAGTACATGAAACGAAATGACACCGCCACCGAGGGCTGCAAGCTGTATCTCACCAAACCGCTGGGTATAGGTGTGCTTACCACCGCAGAAAAACAGGGTAAGCTCCATGCCAACGATGTCGGGATCGCCAGAGACCTGATGTGCACACTGAACAAACCTGGCACTCGTTTTTCCCGCCTTTCCGCAGTCAAAGCCATGACCGACGTCACGGGCTTCGGCCTGCTTGGCCACCTTGTCGAAATGGCCGATGGCAGCGGGCTCACCGCAAGACTCTGTTTTGAGGTGGTGCCGCGTATCGCTGGTATCGAATCCTACTTGGAGCAAGGCTGTATCCCCGGTGGCACTGGCCGCAACTTTGATAGTTACGGCCACCGGGTACAGGTGGAATCTGAGCGCCAGAAACAGCTTCTCGCCGATCCGCAAACCAGTGGCGGGTTACTTGTCGCGGTCGCCCCCGAAGGAGAAAACGAATTCCTTGCCGCCGCCAATGAGGAAGGTTTAACCCTGCACGCTATCGGCGAACTGGTCGCCAGAGGGAATCAGAAAGACGGGCCCGCGGTTATCGTGTCATGAAGACCCGCTCTACTCACCGGCCCGACACCGCCGATTATCGCGAAATTTTTCTTAGTGGCCGGCCACTGATCGATACGCGCGCACCGGTGGAGTTTGGCAAAGGGTCCTTCCCCAGGGCCGTGAACTTACCGCTGATGACCGACAGCGAGCGCCAGCAAGTAGGTACCTGCTACAAACAGAGAGGACAACAGGCAGCCATTGACCTCGGCCACCAGCTGGTAAGTGGGGACACCAAAGCAGTCCGTGTAGATGCATGGGCGCAGTTCGCAAAAGCCAACCCGGAAGGGTACCTTTTTTGCTTTCGCGGAGGACTGCGTTCACTGATCAGCCAACAATGGCTGAGGGAAGCTGGTGTTCACTACCCCCGAGTTTCGGGTGGATACAAATCAATGCGCAATTTCCTGATCGAGGAGATTGAATGCGCGGTACGCGACTGTCAATTTACTCTCATCGGAGGCATGACCGGTACCGGAAAAACCGAAGCACTTGTGCAACTGGACAATGCGATTGATCTGGAGGGCCACGCCAATCACCGAGGCTCAAGCTTCGGCAAGCGGGCGACCGCACAACCACCCCAGATCGGATTTGAGAACGCACTGGCAATTGACATTTTGAAGCAGCGTGCAGCAGGTCAGCAAAGTTTTGTACTGGAAGATGAAAGCCGTCTTATTGGAAGGTGTTCAGTACCACTGATACTGCACAAAGCCATGCCTACCTACCCCATGGTATGGCTCGAAGATGACCTGAACAATCGTGTAGAGAGAATACTTAAGGACTACGTTGTAGACCTTTGTCACGAGTTCTCCGACATATTTGGAATTGAAGAAGGTACACAGAAATTTTCCAACAACCTCCTCCAAAACCTGGAAAAAATATCCAGGCGACTTGGGGGAGTGCGATACCAGAAACTGCACACCATCATGAAAAACGCGCTGGAGAGGCAACAATCTTGTGGCGAGGTACACCTCCACCGCGAATGGATAAGTGCCCTACTCAGTGAGTATTACGATCCGATGTATGACTACCAACTGAAACAGAATTCAGGCCGTATTTTGTTTCGAGGCAATCAGAGGGACGTTGTAGATTTTCTGAGCACCAAGCGCTGACAAGATGAAAGTACCAGGTCACGCAGTCAACCCGACCACCTCGCATAAGCCAACGCTAAAAGTCGTATCCAAACATCTGAATATCTTTTCGATAAATTGCTGCGACCTTGTTCGCCAGGTCACCGGAATAATACTGCTTGTATGAAGTTTCAGCGGAAGTAACGTTCCGGCTTACCATCTCTTTTTCGGGCAAACCGAGCTTCTTAAAAATATATCCGGTATCGGCTTAAATTGTATCGAGCACTTGTAGGTATCAGAGGCATTTTTGCAACACCCCTGTAAAAAAGCTGCATTGAAATGCTTTTAGCATCCAGACGGCTAGGCTTGCCGGGTACAGTTTTCACGATTCAGTCTCCCTTCTGACTATCTCGACTTTCCATTCAAATTGAAACTGCGTACTGCCAGTCAAATACACGGATGTGCAATCGCCCCACAATAAGGCCCGAACAAAACCTTCCCATTGGGTTCGAAGACGGTATTAAAATTACACTGGCAGGACACACGTTAGAATACGTGCCTGCCGAATTTATCAGCAAACGCACATCGAGGCAATCGAGAGAAATACCGGCGCTCAACAAATACAGCCGAAACCTCCAGGGGGCAGGCATAAAAAAAGCTGCCCGAAGGCAGCTTTTTTTATGCGCGAAAGTAACAGCCATTACCAGCCGGTTACTTCCTTCAGTGCATTACCGATTTCCGCCAGGGAGCGGACGGTTTTCACACCAGCGTCTTCCAGCGCAGCAAACTTCTCGTCCGCTGTACCTTTACCACCAGAAATGATGGCACCGGCGTGGCCCATACGCTTTCCGGGAGGCGCAGTTACGCCCGCGATGTAGGAGACCACCGGCTTGGTGACGTTTTCCTTGATGTACGCAGCCGCTTCTTCTTCCGCGGAACCGCCGATCTCACCGATCATTACGATCGCTTCGGTCTGCGGGTCGTTCTGGAACATTTCCAGAATATCGATGAAGTTGGAGCCCGGGATAGGGTCGCCGCCGATGCCCACACAGGTGGACTGGCCGAAGCCGTGGTCGGTAGTCTGCTTTACGGCTTCGTAAGTCAGAGTACCAGAGCGGGAAACGATGCCCACTTTGCCCGGCTTGTGAATGTGACCTGGCATGATGCCGATTTTGCACTCACCGGGAGTGATCACGCCCGGGCAGTTCGGGCCGATCAGGCGCACGCCCAGCTCGTCGCACTTAACCTTGGCATCCAGCATATCCATGGTAGGAATGCCTTCGGTGATGCACACGATCAGCTTGATGCCGCCGTTCGCCGCTTCCAGGATAGAGTCCTTACAGAAAGGCGCCGGAACGTAGATTACAGACGCTTCTGCGCCAGTAGCCTCTACGGCTTCTTTCACGGTATCGAATACCGGCAGGCCCAGGTGAGTCTGGCCGCCTTTGCCCGGCGTTACACCACCGACCATTTTTGTACCGTACTCAATCGCTTGCTCGGAGTGGAAAGTGCCCTGAGAGCCGGTGAAGCCCTGACAGATGACTTTGGTATCTTTGTTAATCAGTACTGACATGATTATTTACCCTCCGCAGCTTTAACCACTTGCTCTGCAGCATCGGTCAGGCTGGTTGCAGCGATGATGTTCAGGCCGCTTTCGCTCAGAACCTTGGTACCCAGCTCTGCATTGTTACCTTCCAGACGCACTACAACCGGCACTTTTACGCCGACTTCTTTTACTGCGCCGATGACGCCTTCAGCGATCATGTCACAGCGCACGATACCACCGAAGATGTTGATCAGAACGGCTTTGACGTTTTCGTCGGACAGGATGATTTTGAACGCTTCAACAACACGCTCTTTGGTTGCGCCGCCACCAACGTCCAGGAAGTTGGCCGGGCTGCCGCCGTGCAGATTGACGATGTCCATAGTACCCATGGCCAGGCCAGCGCCATTTACCATGCAGCCGATGTTGCCATCCAGCGCTACGTAGTTAAGGTCCCACTTGGCTGCGTGTGCTTCGCGCTCGTCTTCCTGAGACGGGTCGTGCATTTCACGCAGGTCTGGGTGACGGTACAGCGCGTTGCTGTCGATCACGATCTTGGCGTCCAGGCAGTGCAGGTTCTTCTCTGGAGTGATTACCAGCGGGTTGATTTCCAGCAGGGCCAGATCTTTTTCTTCAAACATTTTCGCCAGACCCAGGAAGATCTTGGTGAACTGCTTGATCTGATCGCCTTCGAGGCCCAGTTTGAACGCCAGCTCGCGGCCCTGGTAAGGCTGTGCGCCTACCAGCGGATCAACGGTGGCTTTCAGAATTTTTTCCGGAGTCTCTTCCGCAACTTTCTCGATCTCAACACCGCCTTCGGTGGAGGCCATGAAAACGATGCGACGGGTAGAACGGTCAACAACCGCGCCCAGGTACAGTTCCTGGTCGATGTCGGTGCAGGTTTCTACCAGGATGCGGGAAACCGGCTGGCCGTTTTCGTCTGTCTGATAAGTTACCAGGTTGTTACCCAGCCACTTTTTCGCGAATTCTTCAATTTCCGCTTTGGAGTCTACCAGCTTAACGCCGCCCGCTTTACCGCGGCCGCCAGCGTGTACCTGGGCCTTAACAACCCACTTGTCTCCGCCGATTTCGTCTGCTGCCGCTGCTGCTGCTGCCGGGGTTTCCGCTGCGATGCCTTTGGAAACCGGCAATCCGTATGCTGCAAACAGTTGTTTGCCCTGATACTCATGCAAGTTCATAGTCAATACCAATTCACATTTGAAATGTGTTTACCAATTGCAGATTACTCTGCACCTTTATACAAAAGCCTGACAATGCGTCGTTACAAATCAGGCTTCTGAAATGAAAGCGGGGCGAAAACCTTATGGCTTCGCCCCGACATTGCGAGTCGCTTACTTGCGCTTCTTACGGTTCGCCATATGGATGGCGTGACCGTTAACGGCAAGAGCCGCTTCCTTGACTGCTTCCGAGAAGGTCGGGTGACCGAATACAGTCATACCGATATCTTCTGCGCTGGAACCGAATTCCATCGCGATCGCTACCTGCTGCACCAGATCGGAGGCGCTTGGGCCAACGATGTGGGCACCCAGTACACGATCGGTTTCGGCGTGGGCGATCATTTTCACCATACCGCCGGATTCGTTCGCCGCTACCGCACGGCCAACGGCCAGGAACGGGAAAACGCCTACATTGTAGGGCTCCCCATCAGCCTTCACCTGCTCTTCGGTGCGGCCAACGGAAGCAATTTCCGGGTGGGTGTAGATGACGTTCGGGATCACGTCGTAGTTCATCATCGGCTTCTGGCCAGCGATACGCTCGGCAACCACTACGCCTTCTTCAGACGCTTTGTGGGCCAGCATCGGGCCGCGCACCACGTCACCGATCGCCCAGACGCCCGGTGCAGAAGTCATGCACAGGTCGTTGACGTAGATGAAGCCACGCTCGTCCAGCTTTACACCGGCATCTTCAGACAGCAGGCCTTCTGTGTACGGGCGACGGCCCACACTGACGATCAGCTTGTCGAAGGTTTCCTGATGCTCTTTACCGTCTTTGTCCTGATAGGTAACGACAACTTCTTTGCCTTTTACTTCGCTGCCGGTCACGCGGCAGGACAGGCGAATGTCGAGGCCCTGTTTCTTCAGGATTTTCTGGGATTCTTTAGCGATTTGCTGATCCATCACGGCGAGGAAGCTATCCAGCGCTTCCAGAACCACAACGTCAGAGCCCAGGCGATTCCAGACGGAACCCAGCTCAAGGCCGATCACACCAGCACCAATCACGCCGAGGCGCTTGGGCACTTCGGAGAACTCCAGCGCACCGGTGGAATCAACGATGACCTTGTTGTCAACGGGCGCCGGCGGAATGTTTACCGGTACGGAGCCAGAGGCCAGGATCACATTATCTGCTTCATAAGTCGCGGTTTTACCATCTTTGTCGGTAACTTCCACTTTCTTACCAGAGAGCAGCTTGCCGGTACCCTGAATAGAGGTGACTTTGTTCGCCATGAACAGGCCGGAAATACCGCCGGACATCTGCTTCACAACGCCGTCTTTGCGCTCGATCATTTTTTTCACGTCGATCTTTACCTTGCCGGTATCGATGCCGTGTACGTCGAGAGAGTCTTTTGCTTCGTGGTATTTCCAGGAGCTATCCAGCAGCGCCTTGGATGGGATACAGCCCACGTTCAGGCAGGTACCGCCATTCACGGTCTTGCCTTCTTTACTTACCCATTTTTCAACGCAGGCAGTTTTCAGACCCAGCTGCGCTGCACGAATTGCGGCCACATAACCACCGGGGCCGGAGCCGATTACGATTACGTCAAATTTTTCTGACATGGTCTGTTCCAAATTTGAGTGGATTCAACGTATGCGAATTCTTATCCGCATAACCGGGGATCTTCCCGGCATTCCCTGAGACGGTCTTGCTGCCGTTGATGCCAGCGCGAACGGCTGGCTCATTTGTTCAGGCAACCGCGCTAAGCGGCCACCTGATCTCCAAATTACTCTGCTTACACTTCCAACAGGATACGTGCAGGATCTTCGATCATTTCTTTGATCGCCACCAGGAAGCCAACCGCTTCCTTACCGTCGATCAGGCGGTGATCGTAAGACAGCGCCAGGTACATCATCGGCAGGATTTCCACCTTGCCGTCGACCGCCATCGGGCGTTCCTGAATCTTGTGCATACCCAGAATGGCCGTTTGCGGCGGATTCAGGATCGGCGTGGACAACAGGGAGCCAAACACACCACCGTTGGTGATGGTGAAGGTGCCGCCGGTCATCTCATCGATCGACAATTTTCCGTCGCGGGCACGCAGACCCAGGTCGCGGATATTGTTTTCCAGATCTGCCAGGCCCATGTTTTCCGCATTACGCAGAATCGGTACAACCAGGCCTTTCGGCGAGGAAACCGCCACACCGATGTCCTGATACCCGTGATACACGATATCGTTACCGTCGATGGAAGCGTTTACCGCGGAGTAACGCTTCAGCGCTTCTACCGCCGCTTTCACGAAGAAGCCCATAAAGCCCAGGCGGGTACCGTTGTGGGTTTTCTCGAACAGGTCTTTGTAGTTCTTACGCAGGTCCATGACCGGCTTCATGTTCACTTCGTTGAAGGTAGTGAGCATGGCGGTGGACTGAGACGCATCGAGCAGACGCTCGGCGATGCGCTTGCGCATGCGGGTCATGGGTACACGCTTTTCAACGCGCTCACCCGGCGCAACCGCAACTTCTGCGGCTGCGCCTGGTGCCGCCGCTGCGGCTGGCGCGGAGCCGGCTTTCATCACGTCTTCTTTCAGAACGCGACCGCCTTTACCAGAACCTTCAACACCGGCCAGGTCTACACCTTTTTCTGCCGCCATTTTTTTGGCAGATGGCATGGCGATCTTCTCACCGCCGGCAGCAGGCGCTTCGGCTTTTTCTTCCGCGGCCGGTGCTGCGTCAGAAGAGTCGCCCGCGCTACCGCCGGCACCTTCTTCAAACTTGGCAATGACTTCGTTGGAGAGAATGGTTTCACCCTCCCCTTTAATAATTTCACTAATGGCGCCGTCAGCGGGTGCAACGACTTCCAGCACCACTTTGTCGGTTTCAATATCCACGATCAGTTCATCGCGGGACACGGCTTCACCCGGTTGTTTGTGCCAGGTGGCGATAGTGCCATCCTGAACAGATTCCGGGAAAGTTGGCGCTTTAATCTCGATGGTCATTTTTCCTGTTTCCTGAGATTGCTCTTCGTTGTGTACTGCTGCCTTATTTGACAGTCAGCGCCTCATTGATGAACGTATTCTGTTCTTCCAAGTGGGTGGCCATATAGCCCGCCGCAGGTGCAGCAGAAGCTGCGCGACCGACATATTCCAGATCCAACTTGGGGTGTGCTTCATTCAGCAGACGACGCAGGTGATGCTGGCTGGAGTACCAGGCGCCCTGGTTCATGGGCTCTTCCTGACACCAGGCCACGCTCTTCACATTCTTGAATGCGGAAACCGCAGCCAGGAACTCGTCATCCGGGAACGGATACAACTGTTCGATGCGTACCAGGGCCACGTCGTCCTGCTCGCGCTCCATACGCGCTTCCAGCAGATGGTAGTAGACCTTGCCGGAACAGAGGATCAAGCGCTTCACCTTGGCGGGGTCAACACCGTCGTCCTGAATCACATTGTGGAATGTGCCCTTGGCCAGCTCGTCCAGGCTGGAGGTAGCCAGCTTGTGACGCAGAATCCATTTCGGGCTCATGATCACCAGCGGACGACGCATGGGGCGAACCGCCTGACGGCGCAGCAGGTGGAAGATCTGTGCCGGTGTGGTGGCATTACACACCTGGATGTTGTGCTCGGCACACAGCTGCATGAAACGCTCGAGACGCGCGGAGGAGTGCTCCGGGCCCTGGCCTTCGTAGCCGTGTGGCAACAACATCACCAGGCCACACATACGGCCCCACTTGTGCTCGCCGGAAGTGATGAACTGGTCGATCACCACCTGGGCGCCATTGGCGAAGTCGCCAAACTGGGCTTCCCAAACCACCAGGGATTTCGGCGTGGTCGTGGCGTAGCCGTATTCGAACGCCAGCACAGCTTCTTCAGACAGCAGTGAGTCGTATATATCAAACGCCGGCTGGCCTTCGAACATGTGCTGCAGGGGCACATAACTCTGGCCATCTTTCTGGCTGTGCAGAACCGCGTGGCGGTGCGAGAAGGTACCGCGGCCAACGTCTTCGCCGGTAAAGCGGACCATAAAGCCCTCTTCCAGCAAAGTACCGTAGGCCAGGGTTTCTGCCATGCCCCAGTTCAGGGGTAAGCCGCCGCCGGCCATCTTGCGACGATCGTCGTAAATTTTAGACACCTGACGCTGCAGCACCACACCATCGGGCACGGTGGTCATGCGGGTAGCAACATCTTTCAGCTTCTTCATGGGGAAGCTGGTGTCGCCCTCGGCGGTCCACTCGTGGTTCAGATAAGGGCGCCAGTCCACAAACATGGATTCGTCGGGCTTCTTCACCAGACCGGTGGCCACGTCTTCACCGCGATCCAATTTGTCGCGGTAGTCGTTGGCCAGCTTGTCGGCCTCGGTCTTGCTCACCACACCTTCAGCGATCAGACGATCAGCGTACAGGGTACGGGTGGTTTTGTGCTTACGGATGGTCTGGTACATCAGTGGCTGGGTACCGGACGGATCATCGGTCTCGTTGTGACCGCGACGGCGGTAACACACCAGGTCGATGACGATGTCTTTCTTGAACTCATAGCGGTAATCCACCGCCAGCAGGCCCGCGAGTACAACCGCTTCGGGGTCGTCGCCGTTTACATGCAGAACCGGGGCGTCGATCATCTTCGCCACGTCGGTGCAGTATTCGGTAGAGCGGGCATCTTCGCGCTTGCTGGTAGTGAAACCCACCTGGTTGTTCAGCACCAGGTGAATGGAGCCACCGGTGTAGTAGCCGCGGGTCTGGGACATCTGCAGGGTTTCCTGCACCACGCCCTGGCCGGCAAAGGCCGCGTCGCCGTGGATATTGATCGGCATTACCTTCTCGCCGGTGCTATCGCCTCGGCGGTCCTGACGGGCGCGCACGGAGCCCACCACTACCGGCGCACAGATTTCCAGGTGCGAGGGGTTGAAGGCCAGTGCCAGATGCACTTCACCGCCGGGCGTCATCACGTTGGAAGAGAAGCCCTGGTGGTATTTCACATCACCGGAAGTATCGAGAGTTTTCTTACCCTCGAACTCTTCGAACAGGTCGGCCGGATTTTTACCCAGAATATTGACCAGGGTGTTCAGGCGGCCGCGGTGCGCCATACCGATCACAATTTCTTTGACCGCATAGGTGCCGGAGCGACGGATCAGCGCATCCATCAGTGGGATCAGGCTCTCACCACCTTCCACGCCAAAACGCTTGGTACCCGGATATTTGGAATCCAGGTGGCGCTCCAGGCCTTCAGCGGCGGACAGGCGCTGCAGAATTTCAGTGCGAACTTCGTTGCCGAAATTGGGCTTGGACTGGCTGCGCTCCAGGCGCTGCTGGAACCAGTGCTGCTCGTCCAGGTTGGACAGGTGCATGATCTCTGCACCCAGATTGCGGCAGTAGGTGTTTTCCAGGCCTTCTACGATTTCGCGCAGGGTCGCTTCGCCGTTGCCGAAAAACAGGTCGCCGGTCTGAAAGGTGGTGTCGAAGTCACCTTCGGTCAGGCCGTGATAGTTCAGCTGCAGATCAGGCACCTGCTCACGGGCCATGATACCCAGCGGGTCCAGCGTGGCTTTTTTGTGTCCGCGGTGGCGGTAGGAATTGATCAGCTGCAGAACTTTGATCTGCTTGCGCTCGTGCTCTACATTCACAGAGCCGGCGCCGGGGGCGGAGAGAGGGCGGGTACGGTTCTTCGCCAACAGCTCGAAGTGCTGGCGAATGGCGGCATGGGAGACATCGCCGCCATTTACCCGCGGCAGGCTGTCAAAGTAGCTGCGCCATTCTTCCGGTACACCACTGGGGTCGTGCAGATAGGTCTCGTACAGATCTTCCACGTACCCGGCGTTGCCACCAGAGATATGTGAAGTCCGCCAGAGCGCCTCCATAGTGCTTTCGTGCATTAATGCCTACCTCAATTGACGGCGCACACCCTTGATCTTGCGCCGCTCTTTCCTGTCATTTCACTCACAAAAGGGGAGGTGCTAAAAAGACACCTCCCCTTTTTCGGATAAGCCTGACACCTGCGCTGCTGTCGACTTAATTGTGATTATTTTTGATGGGAACCCGCCGCTCCCTGTTGGGATCTTCCCCTACACGGCGCGGGTTATCAGCATATTGCGGATATGGCCGATTGCCCGCGTAGGATTCAAACCTTTCGGACAAACGTTCACACAGTTCTGAATACCGTGGCAGCGGAACACGCTGAACGGATCATCCAGATTGCTCAGGCGCTCATCGGTGGCGGTATCGCGGCTGTCTGCCAGGAAGCGATACGCTTGCAGCAGGCCGGCCGGGCCGATGAACTTGTCTGGGTTCCACCAGAAGGACGGGCAAGACGTGGAACAGCAGGCGCAGAGAATACACTCGTACAGGCCATCCAGTTTTTCGCGCTCTTCCGGAGACTGCAGGCGCTCGATGGCCGGAGCCGGCGTGCTGTTCTGCAGATACGGTTCAATTTTCTTGTACTGGTCGTAGAACTGCTCCATATCCACCACCAGGTCACGAATGACCGGCAGTCCGGGCAGCGGACGCAGTACCAGCTTGCCTTTCGGCGCCGCTTCAGAGATCGGCATGATACAGGCAAGACCGTTCTTACCGGAAATATTCATACCGTCTGAGCCGCAGACGCCTTCACGGCAGGAGCGGCGGAACGAGAGGCTGGAATCCTGAGCCTTCAACAGCTCCAGTACATCCAGCACCATCAGGTCCTTGCCCTGGATATCCAGTTCGTAATCCTGCATATACGGCGCAGAATCAGATTCCGGGTTGTAACGGTAGATGCTTACTTTCAACATGTTGCTTCCGCTCCCGAATTAGTAAGTACGCGCTTTCGGCTCGAAGGTGTCGACGGTTTTCGGTGCGAAGTTAACCGCACGCTTGCCGACACGCTTTTCAGCCGGGAAGTACATGGAGTGGCACAGCCAGTTTTCGTCGTCACGCTCCTGATAGTCTTCGCGGGCGTGAGCGCCGCGACTCTCAGTGCGGACTTCTGCGGCAATGGCCGTGGCTTCGGCAACTTCCAGCAGGTTCTGCAATTCCAGTGCTTCGATACGCGCGGTGTTGAACGCTTTGGACTTGTCATCCAGGCGGACATTGCTAATGCGCTCGCGCAGGCTTTCCAGCTTTTTCACGCCTTCGGCCATATAGTCGCCGCGACGGAATACACCAAAGTGGTTCTGCATAACGTTCTGCAGTTCAGTACGCAGCCCGGCTGCACCTTCACCATCATTGGTGGTCTCGATACGATTCAGGCGAGACATGGCCGCTTCGATATCGGATTCCGACGCTTCGCGGTTCTCAACACCTTCACGCAGGGCCTTTTCAATAAACAGGCCAGATGCGCGCCCGAACACCACCAGGTCCAGCAGTGAGTTACCGCCGAGACGGTTGGCGCCGTGTACAGATACACAGGCAACCTCACCACAAGCGTACAGGCCGTCAATGACCTGATCATTGCCGGAGGCGTCCTGAGTCAGGGCCTGACCGTGCACATTGGTAGGAATACCACCCATCATATAGTGACAGGTCGGAACAACCGGGATTGGAGTGTGGACCGGGTCCACGTGGGCAAAGGTCTTGGCCAGCTCACAGATACCCGGCAGACGGCTGTGTAGCAGCTCTTCACCCAGGTGATCCAGCTTCAGGTAGACGTGATCGCCATTCTCACCCGCGCCGCGGCCATCGAGAATCTCCAGAACCATGGAACGCGCAACCACATCGCGGCCAGCCAGGTCTTTGGCGTTGGGTGCATAGCGTTCCATGAAACGCTCACCGTCTTTATTGATCAGGTAGCCACCTTCACCGCGACACCCCTCGGTGACCAGCGTCCCCGCACCGTAAATACCGGTGGGGTGGAACTGCCACATCTCCATATCCTGCACCGGCACACCGGCACGCAGCGCCATGCCAACACCGTCACCGGTATTGATATGCGCATTGGTGGTGGATGCGAAGATACGACCCGCACCGCCAGTGGCAAATACCGTGGCCTTGGATTTGATGAAGACGACTTCGCCGTCTTCAATACAGATGGCGATAACACCGACAACCGCACCATCCTGGTTCTTCACCAGGTCTACCGCGAACCATTCGTTCAGGAATACGGTGTTGTGCTTGACGTTGTTCTGATAAAGGGTGTGCAGCAGGGCGTGACCAGTACGGTCCGCAGCAGCACAGGTACGCGCCGCCTGGCCACCACGGCCATAGTCCTTGGACTGGCCGCCGAACGGACGCTGATAGATGCGCCCTTCTTTTGTGCGGGAGAACGGCAGGCCCATGTGTTCCAGCTCGAACACAGCCTCCGGACCAACGGAACACATGTACTCGATCGCGTCCTGGTCACCGATATAGTCGGAACCTTTGACCGTGTCGTACATGTGCCAGCGCCAATCATCATTGGGATCGTCACTGGCGATCGCACAGGTGATACCGCCCTGGGCGGACACCGTGTGCGAACGGGTCGGGAATACTTTGGTGATCACCGCAGTCTTGAAACCGGACTGGGCCATCTGCAGGGCCGCGCGCATACCCGCGCCGCCGCCGCCAATTACGATACCGTCAAAGGTTATTGTTCGCATATTCGACATGACTTACACACCCCACAGAATTTCAATGCCCCACACCGCGTAAAACACGGCGACTGCACCCAGCAGCACTTCAACCAGGATGCGCAAAACAGTTGCTTTGCCGCCCATCATGCGGTTGGTGAGGTAGTCGGTTACCACGGACCAGAGACCGATCCAGGCATGCGCGATCGTGGAGATCAGAGCCACCAGGCTGAATACGCGTACCCAGCGCTGTTCAAACAGCGCGGACCAGCTGGCGTAGCCAAAATCTTTGGAGAGAAAAATGAAACCCACTATAAAGAGGGTGTAAGCCACCAGCACCACGGCACTGACGCGCTGAATGAACCAGTCGTACAGACCACTGCGGCCGAAACCAGTAACTGCCTTTACCATACCAGAACCCCCGCCAGCAGAATGAGAATGACTGAAAGCACGAGCACGATTACCGCACCGCGGCGACCACCTTCCAGGCTCTCACCCAGACCGATATCCATCAGCAGGTGACGCACACCCGCGATCAGGTGGTATATAAGTGCAGCCAGCGAGGCCCACAAAACCAGTTTGGCCGGCACACTTGTAAAGAAGTCGGCTACTTTGCGGAAACCCTGCTCGGACTCCAGACTGGAATCCAACATGCACAATAGAAGTGCGACCACAGCGAAGAGCACCACACCGGAGACCCGATGCAGAATAGAAACCAACGCTGGCGCAGGGAGCTTGATAGTAGAAATGTCTAAATTGACAGGTCTGTTCTTGTTCACAGGAAAAACACCTTGTTGCCCTGAAAGACGGGGCGCCCGTTAGTTCTATGTTTACCGGGCGAGCTTGCTGTTCACTTTATGCGCAACCTGTCGAGGTCTTGTACAAAGTGGCCTTACCAAGGCGCAAGCCGCGCGGATTATAGGCATTCAAATTTCAAAACACAACGAACGGAAAGCCTCAGAAGTCGGCTTTGTATCAGTTGCAAACCGCGCCACACACCAGACCAAGGTATGAAATGCGATTTTCCGCCCGATTGTTGCCAGCCCAAATTTACACGCCAAAAACCCTCTCCTGACAGGCAATATCCCTGCCACCTTTACGGCGCGCGGAAGATCCTGCGGCGGGCAAATTGGTCAACCAATTCGATTTGGTTTGACAATTTGAGGCGCGGCACTTAAGTTTGGCCGCGCTCAAAAGCCCGCTAGCCCCATATCCGCGTCCGGATACAGCCAATGAAGGCTCTCCGAACCCGCAGAATCCGGCACTTTCCGGGTTTTGCCTGTGCACAGAAACCACCTGGATAACGCCTTCTCATAAAAAGGTGATCACAGGTGAGCGCGGAGCGTGCCCCTACCCGGGCCGTGAAATCACTAATTTCATTCAGTGATTTGTGTGGAAATAAGAAAGCTGGCGAAAGAATAGTTTTTAGGAGTCCACAATGTCCGACAAGAAAGCTCAACTCACGGTCGACGGTATCGACGCCCCCTACGACCTGCCGGTTTACTCTGGCACTGCCGGCCCCGACGTTGTTGACGTCAGCAGCCTGGCAAGCAAAGGCCTGTTTACCTACGACCCGGGCTTTATGTCCACCGCCTCCTGCGAATCCAAGATTACCTATATCGATGGCGCCAAAGGCGTACTGCTGCACCGCGGCTACCCCATCGAGCAACTGGCAGAAAAATCTGACTACCTTGAAACCTGCTACCTGCTGATGAACGGCGAACTGCCGAACGCAGAGCAGAAGAAGGAATACGTCAACAGCATCATGAACCACACCATGGTGCATGAGTCTCTGGTTAACTTCTTCAAGGGTTTCCGTTACGACGCGCACCCGATGGCGATGATGTGCGGTGTAGTAGGCGCCCTCGCCTCCTTCTACCACGACTCCCTGGACATCACCGATCCGGAACACCGCAAGATCTCTGCGGATCGCCTGATCGCCAAGATGCCGACCCTGGCCGCCATGTGCTACAAGCACAGCAAAGGCCAGCCGTTCATGTACCCGGACAACAGCCTCAGCTACTCCGAGAACTTCCTGCACATGATGTTCGGCAACCCCTGTGAACCGAGCAAGATCGACCCGGTTGTGGCCAAGGCCATGGACGTGATCTTCCTGCTACACGCGGACCACGAGCAGAACGCTTCTACTTCTACCGTGCGTCTCGCCGGCTCCTCCGGTGCCAACCCCTTCGCCTGTATCTCCTCCGGTATTGCCACCCTGTGGGGCCCGGCACACGGCGGTGCCAACGAAGCGGTTCTGAACATGCTGGAAGAGATCGGCGACGAGAGCCGTATCGACGAGTATGTTGCCAAAGCCAAAGACAAGAACGATCCGTTCCGCCTGATGGGCTTCGGCCACCGCGTATACAAAAACTTCGACCCGCGCTCCCGCGTAATGCAGGGCATCTGCGACGAAGTGCTGGGTGCCATGGGTGCCGAAAACGATCCGCTGCTGCGCATCGCCAAGAAACTGGAAAAGATCGCCCTGGAGGACGAGTACTTCGTTGAGAAGAAACTCTACCCGAACGTGGACTTCTACTCCGGTATCATCATGAAGGCCATCGGTATTCCTACCGATATGTTCACCGTGATCTTCGCGACCGGCCGTACCGCAGGCTGGATCGCGCACTGGAACGAGATGATTTCCAATCCGTACAAGATTGGCCGTCCGCGTCAGCTGTACACCGGCTACACCCCGCGCGACTATGTTTCTGTGAACGATCGCTAAGCGATTATCCCAGATATAAAAAAACCCGGCTTCTGCCGGGTTTTTTTATGCGCGGAGGCCCGTCACATCGACGCAACTGGAGTTTTGAATACCTGGCGCAGAGATCTTCGCGCGAACACCCTGCCCGCAGGAGGGCACCCCTGACCACAACGACCCACCAACCAGAACATCCGTACCAACAAACACCCTCCAAAAACAACGCCCCTTCAATTTTCCAGAAGTGCTCACCTCATTTTTTCAAGTTGACGTGGATAGCTGGTCATATTTTCCTGTGGCGCTATTCTCCCCCGAAGAAAAGTGTGACAAAATCCCCAAAAATAACAATAACAAGGAATTATGTTTTAAAAACATGGTTTAAATCCCGCAATGGCGCGGCAAAATTCCTACCCCGTATTATCTGTAAAACCGCTACAACAAGATTCAGATAAGTCCCATAAAAGGCTCAGACTATGTTCCGCATTTTTTCCGGTAAATCTCGCAGCAATGCGTCATCCGGCAAGCAAGGCTCCCGAGACGCCGGTCCAGATCGCTCGATCAGCTACGACCCGACATTGATCAACACTCTAAAAGGCGATCACAAAGACCTGATCAACATCTACCAGCGAATCTGGTCCGAAGGTTATGAACAGCAGGATTTCCGCAAAATTGCCGAGCTTCTGAAAGCCTTCAAGTCCACTTTTCAGGCGCATCTCATCAAAGAGAATGTCAGTTTTTACGTGTACCTGGAGCAGTCCTTACACGAAGACGCACACACCCTGCAGATAGTGAAAGACTTCCGCACCGACATGAATGATATCGCCAACGCGGTAGTACAGTTCTGCAAGCGCTACTCCCGGGAAATATTTACCGGCCAGATGCTGATGGATTTCAAACAGGATTACGAAAAGATTGGCGAGGCATTGACCAGAAGAGTCTCACTGGAAGAGCGGGAGCTCTACACGCTTTATCGCTATTCCTGATGTGATCTGGGCTACTACTGGTAAAAAGTGGGGAGTAGTAGCAATCAGTACGCCGGAGTTTTGTACTCCGAAATGACTTTGCTCAGTAACTTCTGGGTGACCCCAAGAATTTCGACAATAAGAATAAAACGAAAACAGGCTTGATGATGACTCGAGGGAATATCCGCACTGCGGATGAACAGATGTACTCGGGGGGATTGCATGAGTGAAACTGCGATTGAGAAACAGCAGCTTTCGCTGCATTCCCGGAATTCTCAGACAGCGGCAGAGTATCCCGTTTATGTAGTAATTGGCGCGGGCCCTGTTGGTGTCCGCTGCGCAGAAAAGTTACTGGAATACACCAGTGACGCGCAGATCGTATTGATTGGGGCCGAAGATGAGCCTCCATACAACCGGGTTAGGCTCTCCCAGTATCTTTCGAGAGAGCTCTCACTCGAAGAACTCGCCAACCCCGTGCGCAGGCAGTCCAGCGACCGATTCGTAGAGTTCCACAACCGCCGCATCATCGATATTGATCGAAAAGCGCGGATTGTATTCGATGATTCTGGAGCGCCACAGCCATACACAAAGCTGATCCTGGCAACCGGCTCCCGCCCAACGGTTCCCGATCTTCCGGGCGCTAATCTCGATCGTATCATCCCATTCCGCAATCTCCGCAATGCGCGCGACCTCACTGAACTCCGCGACCGCAGCCAGACTATTCTGGTGGCCGGTGCGGGCGCATTGGGACTGGAAGCGGCAGCGGCCCTGAAGACTCAAAAAAACCGGGTCATACTGCTTGCAAGAGCAGGCCTACTCAGCGGAAAACTCAGCGAAACCACAGAAAAATATCTGACATCCGCACTGACTGCTCTTCAGGTCGAGCTGAAAACAGGTGTGCACATAGAAGCATTTTTCGGCGAAGAATCCGTTGAACATGTTCTCTTCTCAAGTGGAGAGACGCTCAATGTGGACGCCGTTGTATTGTGTACCGGCATCAGCCCTGAAGTCAGCCTGGGGCGTGATTGCGGGCTAAACACAGGCCGTGGCATCCAGGTTTCCGCCTTTATGGAGACCAGTGACCCGGATATCTATGCCATTGGCGAGTGCGCGGAACACGACGAGCGTGTGTACCAGCTGGTACGGCCAGGGTTTGAACAGGCAGACATATGCAGCCGACATATTTGCCGCGGCACAAAGAATGCCACTGCAATCCCGTACCAGGGCAGTCGCACGGATATTGAGCTCAAAATATCTCATATCCCCTGTGCACTGCTCGGAAATACAGAGCCTCACGGGTCCAACGATACCATCGCATACCGTTACGAGAATCGCTTTAAAGGCCTGTGCCGTGAGCTGTACCTCCAGGACGGCAAGCTTGTCGGTGCCAGTATTGTGGGCACCTGGAATGAACGCACTCGGATCGACAAGGCGATCACCGACGAGGAGCGCATTACAGAAAAGGCGTTAAAGCAGTTTGAACAGGAAGGTTTTCTCTGGCAAGCCCAGGAGCAGCAGGGCATCAAGCAACAACCAGATAGCTATCTGGTGTGCCAGTGCAATGGCGTCAGCAAGGGAGAGATTTGTACAGCGATTGGCAATGGTAAACGCTCACTCCACGACCTGGAGATGGAGACACAGGCCGGGTCCGTATGCGGAAGCTGCCGCCCGATCATGGCGGAACTGCTCGACACCCCGGCTCCCAACCTGGTAATGCGACACGCGACCAGTATCCTGGTGATATCGATACTGTCACTGGTACTGATTGCCATCGCCGTTCTACTGCCCGCACCAAACGCCAGCACAAGCGTGCAGGTCAACTGGTATCTCAAAAGCCTCTGGTACGACAATTTCTGGAAACAGGTGAGTGGCTACACTCTGCTTGTACTCTGCCTGCTGACCGCCAGCCTCAGCCTTCGAAAACGCTGGAAAAAAAGCAGTCTCGGTCACCTCGACCACTGGCGCTACTTCCACAGTATTGTTGGGTGCGCCGCGCTGGTTGTCCTGATTGTACATACCGGGTTTCGTCTGGGCGAAAACCTCAACCTTGTATTAATGCTGGTTTTTCTCGCCGCAACCTCTACCGGCTCACTGGTTGGTGTTTTTATGGCTCGCAACCACCACTGGACGGATCTGAAACTTCGCGAGCATCGAAAGTGGTGGTCCAGAATCCATTACGCTTTATTGTGGGCACTGCCAGTACTCATTTTCTTTCATATCCTCGCCGTGTATTACTTCTAGATGAATAATTACAAATTTAAATTCTGGCACTATGGCCTGATACTGACTCTGTGCGCGGCTGGACTGATTACCTATAACCTGGAAGCGTCAGACAAATCTTACTTTCTTGGCGGAGAAGCTACGCATGGTCACCACCAGCTAGAGCTCGCCTGTACTACTTGCCACGGTGACGGGTTTGCCGGAGAGGCATTCATCCAGCAGGCCTGTGTTGGCTGCCATAGTGAAGAGCTGGAAGATGCGAACGATAGCCACCCGCGCACAAAATTTCTCGATCCCAGAAATGCCAATTTATTGAAACAATTGGATGCGCGGCAATGCGTAGCCTGTCATACAGAGCACAAACCCGAAATCACGCATGACATGGGGGTTACCCTCGCGTCGGATTTTTGTGTTCACTGTCATAGCGATATTGCTGAAAACCGCCCGAATCACGCTGAATTCACCTTCGACAGCTGTGCCAGCGCTGGTTGCCACAACTACCACGACAACCGCTACCTGCACGAAGAATTCCTGGCCGCACGGATCGGGGCCTCTGACTTGGTGGCCAACGGGCAATTGCCGGTACGCAACCTGGTGGCGCGCTGGAAGCAGGCCAATCCACAGCGCCATAGCCTGAGCAGAAATGATGCGGATATGACATTTCCTGGCGTCCCAGAAGACACGTCTGCAGGCATTATCCAGCAGTGGGCCACAAGCACGCACGCACAGACCGATACCAACTGCAGCGGTTGCCATGTGGATGAGAAAATGACATTCACAAGTGCTGAAATCGTCGAGCTATGTGGGAGCTGCCACGTGGATCAGCGTGAAAACTTCACGCAAGGCAAACATGGCTTGCGCCTGTCGCCGGCAACACCAGAGACATTCCGCAAAATCACCGGCGCTATGACGCCCGCAGAAGCCGTGATTCCAATGAAGGAAACCTCAGGCAAACCCTTGAGCTGCACCAGCTGCCACTACGCGCATGAAACAGACACTCGTTACGCCGCCGTCGAAGCTTGCCTTGGTTGCCACAATGATGAGCACAGTCTCGCATACCGCTCATCGGCACACTTTAAAGCCTGGCAAGCCGACAGTGAAACTGGTGTGAGCTGTGCCAATTGTCATATGCCACGGGAGACCCACGGAGACAGGGTTGTGATCAACCACAATCAGAATCACAACCTGCGCCCCAATGAAAAAATGTTGCCCGTATGTCTCAACTGCCACGGTGTTGAATTTTCCGTATCCGCGCTGGCGGATGAGCAGCTACTAGAAAACAACTTCAGTCAATCGGTAACCAACCGACACGATACGTTTCGACTGATCCGGGAACGAATAACCAAGAAAACATCCAGCAAGTAGTCCCATCAGGAGGGGAAATCATGCGAAAGAGTGCCTTTATATTTGCTGCAATAGCAGCACTCGCCGGTTGTGGAGAAAAGTCGGGTATCGAACCTGAGCGAATGGCAGACGCCATTTTTTCAGTGATTGAGGCGGACAGGGCCAGCTATACAAACTTTGTCGTCAACCGCCTGGCAAACGAAGAACAGGTCATCAAAGCCGATGAGCACTGGAAGGACAACAAGGCGCTGCCGCTACCCGCACAGATGATGCGGATGGGCGCAGAGCGTGTTGCTGAGCAGGAAGCCGGTTTCAATTACGCACTGCTATCCCAGTGGGCCATCAACAAACAGAACAAACCGCGTACCGATCTGGAGCAGCAGGGTCTGCAGTTTATTAACGATAATCCCGGTAAAAACTTCTACGGCACCGAAACTCTGGGTGATACGGAGTATTTCACGGCCATTTATCCCGACGTAGCGGTATCCCCCGCTTGCGTCAGCTGCCACAACGAACACGTAGACAGCCCGCGCACAGATTTCGAACTGGGTGAAACCATGGGCGGGGTTGTCATTCGCTTCCCAATGTAATCATCCACGGTGTTCACGCACCCCAATTAAAAAAGCCCCGGATGTCCCGGGGCTTTTTTGTTGCTAACGCCGAATTAGTTACGGCAGATTGTGTACATGGCTACCCACCGGTCCGGAGAAAATTCCTCCGTCGTGCATGTCCCAGTTAATGGAGGAGGACTCTACCGGGCTACAAGCAAGTGTTTTCAATGGGTTCAACTAACCCTTAAAGCTTGGAAACATAAACAATGCCGCAAAAATTTCCATACCTACTCAAAAGAAATGGCAACTATTCGTTCCGTTACATCTTCCCAACGCATGTACAGAAAGCCCTTCCCCATCTCCCCCGCGAAGTAAGGCGTACACTCCGCACTGAGAGCCATTCTGAGGCTGTATCTCTTGCAAGTAGAGCAATCCCACTCACCCAACAGCTAAAGCGATACAGGGACGTACAAAGCTTGTCTACATTCAGTGAAGCGCTAATGTCATTTGATTTCTATGCCCCCTCCTCCTTGGTATCAACACCACAAAAACCACAAGTAGAAACTCTCAACAGTCCTGCCCCCATCCTGTCCGAAGCGTTCGAGCAGTTTGCCAAGTGGAGACAATGGAAACCTAAGGCTGAAGCAGGGTTTCGTAAGATGTTTGAAGATATTCTTCACTTCACTGGGGACAAACCAGTCAATGTTATTTCCAGAAGGGATATAAAAAATACTCTAAACAAGATTGCCCTACTCCCTCGTCGTAATAATCTGAAGTATGGCAATACCCATGTATCACAGTTGGCAAAGCTGGACGTTCCCGAGGATGAAAGAATATCCAGCAAAACGGTAAAGGGCTATCTGGCACTGCTACAGGGACTATTCAGCACGTTCTTAACTAATGAGCTGGAAATATTGACGGAATCACCAACTAACAAAGTTAAATGGGAAACTGACGTTGTACGCTATGCGTGCATCTCTAACGCACTGATCAAAGAATTATTACAAACAGCAGAATCTAAGCCTGAATGGTTCACTTGGTTTCTCAGGATAGCAGTGTATTCTGGTGCAAGACGCTCAGAGATAGCTCAATTGAAGGCGTCTGATTTTAAATTAGACCCAGACAGTAACAGGTACTATTTCATCATCCACACAGGTAAGACAGCAGCCGCAAGACGCTGTGTACCAGTGCACCCCAGATTGATTGAATATGGCCTTATGGAGTGGATAGAGGGCGTTGAAGGTGAACTATTCCCAATCCCAGCCAAACACCCATTCAGGGCAACGGATATATTCAGGCGTATGGTGCGGGAACACAGAAACGATACAGGCGAAAAGATCAGCCTTCACTCTGTAAGACACACATTCATCACTAAATCTCGTAGTGCTGGCATCTCTGAAGTGTTGATTCAACAGGTTGTAGGGCATGAAAAACGGGGAGCTGGGATCACTGACCGTTATACGCACACATTCCCGCTTTCAGCAGTGTTACCGGCGGTGGATTGCATTAAGTATTGAGTGCATGAGTAAGGGCGGGTTTCCCCGCCCACCTCTATCAACTAGTAGTCTCAGAGGCTACCGTTACAAGTGCAGTCAGGAAGTGGCCAAGCCTTTTTCCCCCTCTGCCTTGCATAGAGCCTTTCGCCGCTTTTAGTGGTGATGAATGCAACAAAACGAACGTTGCAGCTTTCCCCACAATGGGGACAGATAAATGGAGTACGCATCGCGCAAAATCTCCTCAATTCAAAATGATGATGAGAGATAGCTGCGCCAAGCAGAAACTAATTGCGACTGAGGCGACGAAATGGACAACTATGCTGGCAAATCCGACAAACTGTTTGACAGTCTGGTAAAATATTGCCAATACTATCCGCGCAAAATCCGCTTCCGCATTCACAAGTAGCACCTGCTAGGTTTAGCTACTTTTGTTCGTTGGAGCACCCGAAAGCCCTTTTGAAGCTGGTACCTTCATTTGGGCTTTCTTCTTTCCAACTGGCCAGAAGTACTGCCTGTCTCACCAACTAGTAGTTAAGCTCTCCGCAAACCGCTAGATATAGTGGTGACCCTTCGGTTACGAACCAAGATAATGCGGTTGAAGGGGTAATTCAAGGCGGATAACTGCGGGGTTACCTGTGGATAATTTGTGGGTATGCGCGACTGTAAGTGAGCACTTCGCCTGTAGACCTAGAAATTACTTAGGTGACCTGATATTTATACAGCAAAAGAATAGGGAAGCCGTTTTTACTATTTTTTTTAATTCTGAACAATAGTCTCATAGCTGTTTTGCATAACACTTCCGACCCGTTTGTTTTACGATCTTTACGGTCATTTATTAATCAGTCGCCCGGCCAACATACCCCGCTCAAGCGCTACTCCGCTCACAAACTACTGTATGTTTACACACCCCTAACACGACGCTACAATCGTGACGCTGTTCACATTTTCGAGCAGAGCCAACTCAGCCCGAATAGGTGGCCGATGTATGGGTATTGAGGTTCTCGTACTGATTGCATAGTACGTTAAGTAGCCAGCCCCCCCTATTCCTCTGAGATATTCAGTTATCTAACGAGGAAATTTCCCATGCCGTTCTACATTGTTAACCGCAACCCGAACCCCGCAACACTGACCAAGCCGGCTCATCACGAAGTTCATGACATAGGTCAAGATCAATTTCCGGGGTTGCTCGCCACTCTCAGAGACTGCCTTCCGTTACAAAACAATTGGCTTCATCTGGGATTTCATCTCAATTGTCAGTCAGCAGTAGAAGAAGCCATGAAGCGCCCCGAGCTCACTGGCAAGGCCGCTAATGGTTGCTATTACTGCGCCAATGGCTGCCACACAATGTAAAACAACCTGCCGCAAAAGGATTTGCGGATTTTTCTTTTAAAATTATTCAAAGTGGACAGAGAATTTCCCCAGCATGACTAACACTGAAGACAATATAAGTGAAGTAGAGAACGGGCCCTACGAAAGCCAAGAAACACTAACTCTCCCACTGGGTGAAAACAACTTTGAAATCAGGTTTGATTCTGCGCACCAGTTACAGGACTTTTATGATCGTGAAATTAAATTCTGGAGCTGGATAACGAGACTCGAGCACAACACTAATGCACAGGTTCTGGGCAATTTTCTTTACTCAAAAATAGTGTTGCCAATAATTGAGCCGATAAAAAAGATTGCTAAGCAGTGGGCTGAACTTGAGTACGATGCACGAGACACGCAAGTAGAGTCGCTTAAAAATGTCTTGGATCATGTAAATTTCCCATTTTCAAACAGATTGGTTGGGAAATACATCAACGAACACCATCAATCTGAACCATTGATTTGCATTCACATTCTTCATCTTTGCTGCGCAATAAAAGAGGGTAGTTACAATACCGCAACGACGCAGATAATGCATGCTTATAGCGACATATCAGTAACTCCCCCGAACGGCAGGTTTATAGGTCACCGAAAAGCATATTTCGATACCATCCCCTACAGCCAGAAGGCAAATAGAATTTTAGAAAGGATTGAAATTTTTGGCAGCGATGAAAACCTTGAAGGATTAGTCAAAGAGGCAAAACATACAAGAAATGAAATAGATAATATTTATTTCACTAGTACGGAAAGACAAAAAGCTTTTGTCGATTGGCAATCACAGAAAGAAATACAATACGATCAGTGGACAATAAAAGAGAAGCGAAAAGCAAAGCGATTGGGACTGAAAGTAATTCGAAAAATTCTAAACACCAAAAACGAATACCTAAAAGAGTGCTCAGAAATATTCGAAGATAGTCAACGAACAGTAGAGACAGCCAGAGACACTTACCTATCACAGGTGGAGCTAGATGCAGCTGTAACATATTGGAACACAAAGAAAACCGAACATAAATCATCCAAACAAACTTGGCTTGGATCAATTATTGTTTTACTAGTGATATTGGGCCTGTCTCCGCTACTATCATCTCTACTTTTTGAACAAGAGGATTTTCCAAAAGATGATTTGATCCTTCATGCATTCCAACCCGCCGTATTATTTTCTTCGTTTTTATTTATTTCTATCATCAGCTATTTAGTGAAAATTGCTTCCAAACAATATAGCACTCACACTCACTTATACTTGGAGGCAGTGGAAAGACAGACAATGCTTAAAACATACCTAGCCTTAATGAATGAAGGCAAGCTTAGTGAACAGGAAGATAGAAAAGTTGCTCTTGACTCACTATTTCGTTCCGCCCAAACAGGAATAGTTGCAGATCATGGCGGAATCTCACCTATCGAGTCCATTGTAAAAATTATAGAAAAGCAAGTTAAGCCGGCTCCATAGGGGCTCGAGATCTTCCCCATGGCTATGTAACTAGCAGCCACAATTGATGCCTACAATATAATCAAATTTCATAAGATGACTCATTACATCACGCGCTTAAAGATTGTTTCGCTTCTTACCCTAATACCCACGCTTTGCCTTGCCCATGGTGGCGGCCTCAATGCTGACGGTTGTCATAATGAACGCAAGACAGGGGGTTACCATTGCCATCGTGCCTCCGCGAAACAAGTTGGAGCAGTCGCGAAAGCTCCAACACCATCCAAAAAAGCTATCTCTACATTTTCACAAGCAAAACTAGCTCTGTCCGATCAAGTCTATAAAGAAGGTTTTACACAAGTAGCGTTCTACTCTGACTGCAACTACTCTCGGCAAGGAAAGAAGTTAATTCCAGATTGGGCAAGCTGTGGTTACAAGCCACGCAAAAATTCAAATCGAGGTTCTCGCATTGAGTGGGAACACGTTGTACCAGCCTGGGTTATTGGCCATCAGAGACAATGCTGGCAGAGCGGTGGAAGAAAAAACTGCAGCAGAAGCGATGACTTGTTTAGGATGGCTGAAGCTGATATGCATAATCTTGTTCCCACAATCGGGGAGATCAATGGAGACAGATCTAACTACAGATTCGCGGAAATTGGTGGTGGCTTCACTCAGTATGGCACTGTCAATTTCAAAGTGGATTTCAAGCAACACGCAGTAGAGCCGCCAGCCAGTAGAAAAGGTGAAATTGCTCGTGCATATTTTACATGAGTGAGACGTACGGACTGAACCTTTCTGACAGTCAACGTCGATTACTCGAAGCTTGGAACAAGATGGACCCGGTAGATATTTGGGAGTGTGAGAGAGACCGGAGAATTGCCAGTATTCAAGGAAACGCGAATCGATTTGTATTTAAAGAATGTAAAAATAAGTTTTAGCAATGCGCCAAATGTAGAAAAGTTTCTATCTAATCTAAAGTCTGAGCATTGGAAGTTAGATGCCAAGATCAAAGTATCGGATAGCCTCAATCTATAGACGACTATTCTGCAATCAAACTCTTTCGAAAAATAATGGTGAGCAAATGCCATCCTGGCCATCCACTAACGAAATGCCAATGTCTGAACTCATGGAACGTGAAATCATAATTTTAAGGAACTCCTACGACCATCTTAATGACCTTCTCAATCACTCACTTTTAGAAGTGCAAGGACCGTTTGGTAGACAGCACGTAATTTTTCATAGTCATGTTCATCGAAAGCTATTTTTCATATTGCTGGTGGATTTTCTATCCAAAACCGATAAGCGCGGCCCTGTTGGAAATATCAGTTTTCTGGAGGGCCTGAAGGATATTACTGAAAAACCTTTGTTTTCTACAGATAGATCAGAGTCACCTCTATGCGAGTCCGTACTTGGCTTTATTCAGTGGCTTAGACAAACAGTAGAAATAGAAATTTGGCTTCCATCTATCGGAGAAAACATAGCTTTAAAAGTACAGAGACTTACCTACTTGAAAATGTGCGGTGACATTTCTAAACATAATTATTTAAGATCTATTGGCGTAGTCAGCAATTTGCAAGAAGCATTGCTGGTGGCTGGAATTTCAGTCACTCAATCTCAAGCACTTTTAGTTCTCCGAGATTTTCAGGATAGATTTGACGAAGATATTCTAATCTACTTAGCAAGCCATATTTGCGAGATGCTCAATAAGATTTGCTGGGGAATTTACAAATATATACTTCCGGAATTCAACAGAAGCTATCAACCTAAACCTGTAGGTTTTTTGGGGAACGCATATCAAGTGCCACCATCTATATCTTCAGAGTATGCAATTGATTGTTACTGGTCCCTAATGAACGACATTAGACGTGGGCCTATTTTTGAGGAATTTGAAACCTCTTCTGGCTTCAAGGAATATTATTGAGTACCCGAAAGTGGAAAGGTCCCCGCATAAACCTCTTCTCTCTGGGCATTAACAAACGAGATACAGCTAACCGCTCTACTATGGCGGTATCTATAAAGGCTCATTAGAAGTTTCACCAAATTTTATAATTGATACCTTTATCTATCGCCCCTTTACTGGGGCTTTTTTATTTAAAATATCTCTATGATCCTCAAGGTATTAAGCACACTCCCCCTCCGCCCTCAGACGCTCCCTAACGATTTTGAAATATCGTATGAGGCCTTCTGTAAAGCCTTTAGAATCGTCTGAAACTGTCTCCCAATACCTCACTCTACAGTTTTTCAATCACCCCTTAGAAGCCCTTACAGGCACAAAAAAGGCCAGCGTAAAGCCAGCCCTTGATAGTGATGTGAGACAGTGAAATTAGTTAGCGTCGAGAATCCTATAAACACTGGCTCTACCAATCTTCAACTGTTTAGCAATAGCTGTAGCCCCTAAACCCTCTGATTTGAGCTGTAACACCTTCTGGGCGTCGATAGAGACAGGTCTTCCCATATGAGTCCCCTTGGCCTTAGCTACCTCTCTACCTTCTCTGGTGCGCTCTGCAATACGCTTTCTTTCCATCTCAGCTACAGCCGCTATCGTCGTATAAACCAAACGGCCTACATCTGAGTTCACATCTACTTTCAAATCTTCGAGGTGTAATCCAACACCCTTAGCTTGGAGGGCATCGGCAATCTTCAAGGCATCGATGGTGTTTCTGGCGAGCCTATCAAGTTTGGTGCAACAGACAAGATCACCTTCCCTCGCATAATCAATACAAGCCTGTAGTTGGTCACGGTTGTTAGTACTCTTCCCGCTCACTTTTTCAGCGAAGATCTTCTCACAGCCTAATGCTTTCAGTTGGTCTACCTGCAATTGGTATTCCTGTGAATCACTAGAACATCTTGCATATCCAATCTTCATAACTTTCCCCAAATCCGTCTCGTAAGATATGCAAACATTATAAGACGTACCGGAATGAGCAATCAAGACTTTTGAGACATCCAAACATCAGTATTTATAGGGCTTTGAATGTGTATCACTAGTTACAACTTTTGAGACAAATAGGCAGGATAAAAATCAACCAAAAACAGGCGATAACAGATAAATATCAACTTCACATGTAAGTACATCTGTATACCCGCCACCCGTAGCGCCACGTACTCTCCCGGCCATCGACCACGAATCATCCTGATCGTCTTCCCTGTTATTTCATAGGGTGTTATTGCTTTAAGCCCCTATTCTTGGGGGCTTCGAGAATTTGGGGTGATTTTTCATCATGGAGGGCTGTACCCGATAGGTCGAAGTGTTAAATCACCCCCCAATGATCTCAAGCAACAGTGCATCGGATTCCAACTTTTGAGGGTTCTCTCAAACTTAGATATGGCGGGGCCTCTAGCCATTTTCGTCTGTATATGGTGAGAGGGAGTAATAGTGTTTATCTCAATTTTTCTGATGCTACCCTTATACCATATTGCCCACATGCTGTTCGTTCCGAGCAATTTCGCTCAGATCCTATGTTTAATATAGTGCGCTAGTGCAATTGTTTGGTCAGTCCTTCGCCTACACGCTATTGTTACCGGTATTCGATGACCTTGGTGCACGAGATGGTAGAGACAGACTTCACTAAAGCTTATAGAAATTACATTGAAGAGGCTTCAGCTCTTGCGACTTCGCGGATTGATCCGGGAGAAAAAAGTATTAAGAGAGAAACAACTCTTAATGAGGCCCAGTCATTAGATATTTGCTCACATATTCATGATCTGGCAATGGAACTTTCAAGTGATCACGCAGTTATTGCGGTAGATAATGCGGTTTCCAAACTTGATCCCAGTTTACAAAGACAGCTCCTAATGGAATTAAGATTTTTCAATTCTTTAGTCGAAAAAACACCTGAAGACGTTGTTACTGTATCCAGCAGTCTAGAAGATTTACTCAAAGAGTTCTTACCTGAGTGGGTAGTTACAAGGTTTAAAATTCTTCTGGAGATACTTAGTCTCGGGAAAGTAGCTTGATGCTCTGGCGACAGAATATTGTTAGCGCATACATTAAAATGCATAGACTAACTGACTATCACTGAATAGCTGTGATAGTGAGCGTTAGAAAAGTTTAGATAAACCTACTAATCCAATCTCACCATATACAGACAAAAAAGGCTATAGCCCATACACTGCGGGGCCTGAGAGAACCCCGTCTTAGATAGAGTTATACTATTTAATATCTACCAGCTTATCAGGATACTTGAACTCCATGCCCAATCGCATAGAAATAGCTTGTCTATAGATGTCCGCAGCAAGTTCAGCATAGGGCGCCGGCACCATCACCGCATCATGAATTCCCAGAGCCAAAACTCCCTCATCCATTAGAGCTGCTTTAACATCAATCAAGATGTCACTCTCAATACGATTCAGTTCTTTCCAGCTATCTCCATCATTCAAAAACCAGGTGTCAGCCAAGATAGAGTTACGGTCATATAGTGCACTGATCACCATCTCGAGAGTTACACCGGGGATTGAATTTAGGGCTTCACTAATTATCTTCTCGTTAGCTTCCTTCAATGCCTGATCTACCCTCTTGCGCCTATCCTGTGGACTTGTGAGAGACTTTCTGACGCTATTTACACAACCAGCCTTACTTTTAGCTTTCACATTAAACAGACGTAGGAAGATGGACTTGGCTAGCGCCCTATGATAAGAGTTATTTGGATCGAGTAAGGAACAGTGATAGACAGACTCAGTGAAGGCAGTTATATCTATACCTGCTAGTGCGTACGCAATCAGTGGGTGCGTAGAGACGATGTCTACTGTAACCACAGGATGGCCCGAGATAAGCATAGTTTCCCGCTTCCAACTTTCAGTGTTCTCCCAAACAGCGCCATATTCCCGGCCATCATCTACACACTTTCCTGAGGCAAACTGCCGCTGTACAAATCTATCTGTTAAAGGCAGCTCTTCTCCATCAAGGATTATGCTAGCTTCCTTGCTCATCGTGTTTGCTCTATCTACCTGAAAGCCGCGCATAGATTTGGCTTTATTTGGAGGAGCAATACATCGATTGCCGTCTTTGTCTTTGTAAATAACGGGTGGAGGATTATCTGGGATAAACTCAGGCACCAATATACCTTCTAGTTTATCCATAAAGCTCTCTGACAGACGTATCTTCGAAGTGAGGTTATCCCCGTCTGCTACCCACACACCTTCCTTAAAATCGAATACAGAAGCCTGTGAGATCGTGTGCACCACTTCCCGCAAGATTGCTCCACTAATACCTAGAATATAATGCTGTTCCGTTCCTGATTTATTTGCATTGTTGTCTAAGGACACACGAACGCTCTCTCCCCGCGTCTGAGTCTGGGTGTAGTAGCAGTTTATGAACAGTTGGAGAATTGCTCTCTTGCGTTTGCCCTTGAGGCTTATACCAGATTCGCCTGCAATCAAGTCCAATACGTCAGAGTAGAATTGTGAGCCTTTGATAGACCACCTCACCATCCAGCGGGCGTAGTCCTCATTAAACCAGTACTGGGCTCTAGCTTCTTTGTTGGTTAGCTGGACCGGTTCAGACTTCTTTTTTTGGGGGCGGAATCCCTTACTTTCTTTAGTTGTTATTTCTTGTTGGGTATTTTCTGTCATTTATTTCCTCCATGCTCGTGGACTTGGTATATTCTTTTTCGATCAGATCATTAATAAGCTGTGACATAGTTGCGTCTCTGTCGAATTTAAGTTTGTCAATTTTCGAAAAGTTTGATTGGCGTACGTACAAGGTCACCCTTGTCACTTTTTCACTGTTTCGCATTCAATGTTCTTTCTCCTCCTTTTTCAGTTAATTTCCACAGACGACAAAAAACCCAGCGACTTTCGAGGCTGGGCTATTGGGCATACATGCAAATGTCAGCAGCACTGCGGCTGCTTGGTTTAACTTACGTAAGTGTCTGCTATATGTTCACCAATAGTTTGTGTCTGCGTTTATGTATTCGCCAACATGATTACATATAAACCAATAACGCATGTTTAAATAATATATCGCGAATACTCTTCCATCATACCATGGTTCGCGAATCTGGAATACCGGAGAGCCTGATTTTAATAGGGGGGGACAAGCTTCTTATTTCATAACAAATAAGCACTGTCAGATTGTTCACGCTGCCTCACACACGTAATCACCTTAGGTAGTGTTCACGCTCTTCTGCAGCCCCTGTAAATACAAGGTCTTCAAGAGCAATTTTCACTGACTTAGGCTCATCGATTTCTTAAGTTTACTCACCATGGCTGGGCTCATTTCACACCTGCTGGCTATCACAGAGTTGCGTACACCATTCTCGATCAGCTCCAAGGCCTTCTCCTTCCGCTTGAACCAATCCTCGGTTGAAGCTTTTGTGGCGGCCTCAGAGCGAACTAGAAGCTTGCCATAGTTATCTATGCTTGTGCCTAGATGGGCCAGCCAATGGGTAACAATCGGGCTACTAGCACCAGCTGCCACTAACTGATAACCGTACGGCTCGTCAGTGTTGAACTTTCCATTTTTGATGAATTTACACAGTCCGTCTTTTCCCGCTACGGTGATGTAATAACGGTTTGCTGTGGTGGCACACTTACCAGTACGAATTAGGCTAAGTGGCGTATCGTCATTGTCTCTAACAAGGTAGTACAGAGTTTCGCTTTCTCCATTCACGTTCATTTATTTCCCCTCTTAATATTTTCAAATAAAAAACCCGCACAAATGGCGGGTCTATATCGGTTATTTTCAAATCTAACACTCTCGTTGGTTATCGATTGAACTCTTCCAGATGCTTTAAGATTCGTTGCGACTTGCTCGATAGGCCATCCATTGACTTGTCCATTTTGTCTTTACGTGCTTGATCGAGCTTATTTCTGAGCTGTCGCACCTCAGCTAGAAGAAGCTTTTCTTCACCATCTGATTTGCTTGTGTCTTCGGCTGTATTACCGTTAAGCTCGGTAAGATATTTTTCGATTCGGGCCGACTTAGTAAGGTTGCCACCACCGCTACTGGCTGTGGATTTCTCGATCTCTGAGATATCGTGGCCCATCTTAGCTAATAGTTCTTTTTGTCGCTCGGTAAGTTTCTTTTTGGGGTTAGTCATATTTATTTTTCCTTCTGTTGTTAATCAATTAGGGGCTGAGAAGAGGTTTTCGATGTCTTCTGTAGACAGCCATTTTTCGTCTTCTTTCTCTCGCTCTTCTCGCTGCTTAGCATACTGCTCTGTCAAGCTATCGAAATCGGCTCGGATAAACTCTTTAAAGCGATCCACTGTACTAGCGACTGCCGATTTTGATACTACGTTCACGTGGAGGTCTTTGCCCTCAATCTTGCGAGCAGTGACGATAGAATTCTCATCTTGAGCGAGTGCAGTAATAGCATCCTTGTTTTCTTTGGTAATCTTGAACTCATGTTGCTGCACCAGTCGAACCATCTGCCCCCCCAGCTGAGCGTTTGTGTTTACCCTCACCTAAGGTAACAGTCTGGCTAAGCTTAAAGTTCACCCACTGGCCGCCATTAAGTAAGTTGGTGAATGTCAGGCAGAACGACTTATATATGCCCTCCGTGGTGCCGTTCTCTTTCAAATACTCGTTGAAATAATCCAGTGTGTTTAGATTGGTAGTATGGATTGGAATCGGATTCGACATAATATATTCCTCTTATTTAGATAAATTAATCGCTTCCTTTTAAAAACGATAAAAAGCCCCTCTGACCAAAGGAAGCGAGTAAAAATCAGAGAGAGCTATGGGGTTAGTTATTGGTGGTGGTATTACTTGCTGTGGATTGCGGGCGGTTTTCTCTCCACCATAGAAGCAGGCTATACGCTTCGCCTAGGCCTAGCTGGAATTCCTCAGCTAATTTCTCACAGGTAGTTAATGGTTTCTTTTTCAAGTATTTGACCACTTGAGTGTATTTTGATGGTTTCAGACGCTACCTCCTAAATAATGGTTATTAATAAAATGGGTTGCGCCTTCCCGGTGACTGGAAAAGGAAATGAAAAGAGTCGACTCAGGAAGGCGGCTTACTGCCCACTCCTGCACCCAACGTAAAGGGGGTTATTACGCTGCTACTGGATGCAAAGAAGAAAAGATTTGATTAGTCGCCAGTGGTTAAGCGGCGCTACTACCGCAACATGATTTATTCATATGGAGAATGTTCAGACAATTCGGACGACCGCAGCTCATTGTGATGTATTGGTGATCCTGCAGATTGCCGCCACTCCAGACGTTGTAGACATGTCGACGCAATGTCTTCCGGTCTCCGCATATCTGAAACTGTTTCAACGCGTCAGGGTGTGTAATACAACCGTTTGGCTGCTCAACGATGTCGGCGAGAATAGGTTCCAGTTTTTGTTTTACGCACTGGATGTGATCGATGGGCTTTAAGCTCTCGGTATCAAAGATATTCATTGATTATTTTCCTCCAATGAAAAATCCCAGACGTACAGATGTGCACTCTGGGGGAATGTATATGGGCTAATTGTATGAGTGGCCTTCAGGCAGCGTGTAGTAATGCTGTGGCTGCGTTAGGCGATTCGGTAATGGGTTGGTGTGGGGAAAGCTTAGGGGAGGCTCTCAGATAGACAGGGGCTGTCTAAATACTAGTGTTGCAAATGGGTTTGGTAGTGCGAATGAGAATAATTTCATATGCTTCTATGGAGACTATAGTCGTTTTCTTGCTGTTTTGTCAAGCACTTTCTCAAGCACTAATCATGCCAATAAGTAAAAATGGCCCACAGCCTTAGTGCTGCAACGACACCGGTCGGTCACAAATAATTCAAGGGGCTATTGACTTTTCAGCAAAGAAAGGGAATTTGCGCACCAATATCCGACTTCGGGTTGATCGTGGGCTGGCGGTATGGCTGGCCTTTTTTACCTCGCCCAGCCCGCCTGGATGGCTCTGTAGTGTTTTACCTTCTCTCGAATCCCCCCCTGAGCCTCCTACCACGCCCAACGTTCCAATGAGAGCTAGTCATCCTTTGCAGCTCAATAGGGACTACTTCGTAATAATACGCGGTTGATATAGGGGTGATACGCCGGATTCGGAGTGGTTCGCCATCTATCGTTATTCTGCGCCACGGTGTAGCCCTTCCCCTCGCGTCGAGAATGGCCAGGTGTAGAGCCCTCCGTAGCCCTAAATTTTTTCCGTACCAATATGTATGGCAGCCACCGATAAGTGGGCAAATCGAGAATTGACCACCCTCAAGAGAGGCGATCAGCTTTAGGCCATCAATCTGCAATCTACGGTCTGGCAATCTGCCCCCAAATACTGTATGCATACACAGTTATATACCAATGGTGACAATCAGCCAACAGCTGGTACTATCGAGTCAACTAATAACAAACCAAAGGATTGCACCCGGAAACCTAAGCCATGCCAAACCGAATGTTGTTTAAATTATTTGCAATCCCTGCAGCCCTACTGGCTGGCTCAATTGCTTCTATGTATGTATTGGGCAATCTAATACCTTCCCATTTCGAAGGTATCTCGATGTTTTCCAAGATGTCAGAACAAAGCTTGAGTGCAGCCCCTTGGGCAGGAGCCCTTCTGCTACTTGGAGCCATTGCCTTCTTTTGGGTTAGCTTCGCCAGATTGCGGAAGTGGCAGAATGGTAAAGCGACTTGTTGCTCACAATGTGGCGGCATGGTTGACCAAAAGTTTGGTAAATACGGCCCGTATTTAAATTGTTTGGCTTGCGGAAAGAACGAGAGCAATTGAATGACAGAAGAAGTTAGCGAGCTGACAAAAGCCTTATTGGCAGTAATCCCAGTGTTGTCAGGGGGTCTAATCGGCATTGCAGGTAGTTTTGGTGTTAGTTACTTTCAGCAACGTCAAAAGAAATCAGAAACACTGAAAAAGAAGGCTGAAGAGGCACTTCAGCATCTCTATAGATGTATTATCTGGCTGCACAATTACAGGCATCAATGCTTGATTGATGGAGAGATCAAAATTGCAAATTTTCCGCCTTTAGACACAGCTGAAGCAATTGTAGCTCTCTATTTTCCAGAGGCTGAATCTGAGCTTGATGAATTTACGAAAAAACATTCCGAGGTTGCCTCGGTAGCAATAGGTCTTGGCGGAGAAAGAATAGCACAGGGGGAAATACCTAAGGATCATTCTGAGCGATGGAGCATGGCGTTTAGCAGCTTGAAACCTTCGTTTAATGCGCTTAAAGCCAAGATTCGCGAGCTGTCACTAAAGTGATATAAGTTAAGGAATAATCTCCTATTCTCATTTCAACAATTCGAAGCCTAAGCATACCTTTTGTGTAACGATGGATTTCTAACCCACTCGCTCTTTATCCCCCGAATACTCCGTAGAAGTTGCTCGTTTCACAGGCTGCACCATCAAAGGTTCTTCACCATGAACGATATCTGGGTGAAGAAAGGGCTCAAATAGCGTGGTGTCTTCACGTCCAGAAAGCCACTCTTCGATAAAGCTCGGATCTTGTGGAGCAATCATCGGGAATGATTTTTCGTGGTATTTTTTAGTGGCGGGATGGGCCCCTAATGTGATGATTGAACAACTTAACGTGTCCCCCCAAGTCTTATACAGTCCACAAAAGAAGAATGGAGAATGGTTCTCTCCCCAGCTGAATTCGACTGGGTTCTTTCCGCTCTGAGATTCAACCCAAGCAGTGGCGGGAATTAGACAGCGAGACCTGCGGTACTCTGGCCGCTGTCCCAGCTTTTTCCAGTTGCTGTTGATCGACCAATATTTTTTGTGAGGCTTCCAACTATTACCATCACGTTCTAGGTATAAGTGCCATATGGCGTTTTCAATCTCGGGCTGATCGTGGCGCGCGGTGACAATACTGACCTCAGAAGTAGGCCTAGCACGTCGCTTGAAAATCATATTTTGAGGATGATGTACGCCGTATTCCTCTAAGAACCTCTCTATCCCGGCATCATCATTTACGTCAAAGACACTGCACATTACTGCGCCCCTATTCCGTTATTCCCATCCATCCCCCCACAGGTAAATCTAATACCGAGCTGGTCATTTAGTGTTCAATGTGGAGTTTTGGATCTTGCCATAAAGATAGCCATAAACTCTGCCATAAAGTTGCTTTGATGGAAAAACGAGGGCATCATTCGACACCCCCATTGAAAACACTTCTCTTCGAGTAACTTTAAAAATTATTTATTTATCAGTTACTTAGTTACGGCAGATTGTGTACATGGCTACCCACCGGTCCGGAGAAAATTCCTCCGTCGTGCATGTCCCAGTTAATGGACCAGGTCATTGCTCCATTGAAGGTCGGATAGGCCTGTGACGGCGTCAGCGTGTCGCAGTTCAGCTGTTGGGTCAGGCAGTCCAGTGCGCGGTTGATATCCGCAGGCGTGGCGTGCCCACTACCCGCTGCACTTGGACCTGATGGCAGTGCCAGGCCCACCTGATCCGGGCGCAACCCTTCAAAGAATCCTGCATTGCCGTAGCCCAGGGGGAAGCCTTCAATCAGCATCAGTGCGGACGATACCATCATGTCTACCGTACCAGCGCCGTACGCCTGCCCGCGGTAGGGGGTTGCGAGGCCGCCGTTGTTATAGAGCTGTACATGCAACAGGTCGAGGTCGTCACGCAGCTGGTCGATCATCGGCAGATAAGCGCCCCAGATACCGGTGTAGGAAACGTAACCACCCTGCACGTAAGGGTGCTCAGGAGCCATCGACAGGTACATGCCCGGATAGCGCTGCTTCAATTGCTTGACCGCATCTACCATGTTCTGAATCACCGGTGCCCCGTGCATTACACCCGCGCCGGATTCCAGATCGATATCAATACCGTCAAAACCGTACTCGTCGATCATCGCCGCGGTGCTGTTGACGAAGTTGGTGACGTTTTCTTCGGTGTTCAGGGTCACGGTGCCCTTCTCACCACCGTAAGAAGCGATCGCGATTTTACCCGCCGCCCGCTTGGCCGCGACATCGTCGATAAACTGCTGCTTGTCGAGGCCCGGATCCAGGTTGAATGCGATATTACCGTTGCCCGCGTCATCCACAAAGGCCACCACGATCACATCCCATACATCGGACACTTCGCTGATGCGGTAAAGACCGGAACCGTTGTCGAAGTTGTGCCAGTAACCCACCAGGGCGTGTTTTGGCAGCAAACCGCTGTTCCCGCCGGACGAGCTGCCGCCAGAAGAACTGCTGGAACTGGACGAGGACGTGGAACCGCCACTCGACGAGCTGCTGGAAGAGGAGCTGCCACAGCTGCCGACCTGGCTCCAGGCATCTTCCCAGTGTGCGCCTTCACCCGGTGCATACGCCCAGGCCGCATTGGAGGAACACCAGCCGGCAATATTGCACTGGAATTCCTGATCGACGTTCTGCACCAGCTGGCCTGCGGCGTAACTGGTACCGGCTACGTATTGCAGTGAAGTACAGGAGCCGCCACCGGAGCCGCCGCTCGAGCTGGAGGACGATGAGCTGGAAGAGCTAGAGCTGGAGCTAGAAGAACTCGAGGAGGAACTTGAAGACGAGCTCGATGAAGAGCTGCCATCGCAGGCACCATCGTATTTCCAGTGCGCCCAGGTGCCGGAGTGGGTTACCGGGTCGTTATTCTGGGTCCAGTAATTTGCAGTGTAGGCGTTGCCCAGGTGCTGAACCGAATTGCCGCCCACATAAATGCCACTGGCCTCCCAGTCCGGACGCGCGCTGCAGTCCACTGCCGCGGCTTCGAACGAGAAGAGCCCGAGGGCAAGCAGGCTTACTATTTGTCTTTTCATAACATTTCCCTGATTTATTTTTAGGATGTTGTTAAATGAACGTCGAAAAGAACAGAGGGCGCCGTGGCGCCCTCTGTTTACTGCTTTAACACTTAGTTACAAGTCGCTTCGCCGATCTCTTCCCAATCAGAAGACACGCCCGGCTCGCTCTGGGTCCACCACTTGGCGCGGTAGCGATTGCCGTTGTGGTTCACCTCGTCACCACCGTTGTAGGCAGTGCTGGCATTCCAGGGCACTTCCACGTCGCTGATGAGTTTCCAGTCACCGGCACTGAAGCCCGGCTGTTGTTGGGTCCAGTACTTGGCTTCCCATACCAGACCGTCAAAGCTCACCTGATCGCCACCGAGGTAGGTACCGGCTGCCCAAGCTGGGTAGTTGCCCGCGTTCGGATCCGTCATGTCGCAACCACCGCTGCCACCGGAATTAGTGACGGTCACGGTCACGTCTGCACTGGCGCTGTCGAGGCCATCGCTTACGGTTACGGTGAGGGTAAAGTTGGTGTCGGCTTCAACCTGCGGAGCGGTAATAGTGATGGTCTCGCCACTGCCGTTGACCATGCCACTCCAGGTGTAGGTCAGCGCATCACCGTCGGCATCGCTACCGGTTGCGGTGATGGAGGTGCTGGCACCTTCCTGTACAGAAACCTGTGCAGGTACGGAGACTTCCGGTGGTGTATTGGCATCCGGCGGCAGCAGGAAGATGCTGACCTGATCCGGCGTATCATCACTGAGTGCGCCATCGTTTACGTTCAGCTCAAACACCAGCTCCTGCTCTGCGGTAACTTCTGCAGCGGAGAAGCTCGGGCTTACGGCAGAGGCATCACTCAGGGTTACGCTGGTGCCGGATACCTGGGTCCAGGCGTAGGTCAGTGCCTCGCCTTCCGGGTCGCTGGACGCGCTGCCGTTCAGGGAAACCGTAGCCGGGGTGATAACGATCTGATCCGCGCCCGCATCGGCACTGGGTGCCTGGTTCGGCTGATCAGCCAGTACCGTCACCGCAACTTGATCGGTATCACTGGCGTTGCTGTCGTCGGCAACGGTCAGTGCAAAGACCAGGGTTTCGTCTGCGCTAACAGACGGTGCGGTAAAGCTTGCGGAAGCGCTGTTGGCATTTTGCAGAGTCACACTGGTACCGGATACCTGAGTCCAGCTGTAGGTCAGCGGGTCATTATCCAGATCGTTGGAGCTGCTGCCATCGAGGCTGACGCTGGCACCACTGTCGACAGACTGGTCGCCACCGGCGCGCGCGGTCGGCGTGCGGTTGTTGTTGCCGTCACCGTGGCCGAGGCTTTCATGCATGGCGTTCATGATGTCGCCATTGTCCGCATCGATCTCCCAGGAGAACAGGCCCGCCAGGTTGTTGGACTGCACGTAGGCACCTTTGGCCATGACAGAGCGCTGGTTGTCGTAGGTAATCAGGTCACCAGTGCTCGGCTTGAACATATAGGCCGCTTCGGCGGTTTCGTCGTAGTACTCTTCCCACTCACCAGTTGCCAGACGGCCAACAATATCGCGGTAATCCACTACGCCATCTTCCCAGGTGCCGCTGACCATACCGGTTGCGGTACCGGTCATGTGGTCGTTACCAGTCCAGCCGGAAACTCCGGTCCAGCCGCGACCGTACATGGCAGCGCCAACCACCAGCTTACCGGGATCAACGCCCAGGCCCAGCAGATTCTGAATGCCGTTATGGGTGGTGTAGTCGGTATCCGGACGCCAGCTCGGCGCATACATGGCCGTCTGGTGACCCAAGACTTCGTTGCTCCAGCCGCCGTAGAAGTCGTAGGTCATTACGAATATGTAATCCATGTACTGCTGTACATTTGCGTAGTCCACATCTTCGATTTTGTCGGAGCCGGCACCGATTGCAGAAGTAAGTTCGTACTCACGACCGGTTTCCTGCTCGAGGCCGTCGAGCATGGCGCGCAGGTCGCGCATCAACAGACGATAGGTTTCGCCGTCGATGGCCGGATCGCCCAGGCTGGTGTTGGCACCCTGGCCACCGGGGTATTCCCAATCGATGTCCACACCGTCGAAGAATTTCCAGGTGCGCATGAATTCTTCAACAGAGTCCACAAAGGTTTGACGCTTGGCGGCATCGTCAAAGAAATAGAAGGGGTCAGACAGGGTCCAACCACCGATTGAGGGAAGGATTTTCAGGTCCGGATAGGCTTGCTTCAGCGCCATCAGCTGGCCGAAGTTGCCCTTGTAGGGGTCGGAAAAGGACTGGTCCGCCTGGGACTTCTGCAGAGCCGCAAACGGGTCGTGAATGGAGACCTTAAAGTCTTCACGACCGGAACAGGAACGCTGCAGGGCCTGGAAAGAACCTTCGATTTCTTTCAGGCTGTCATTGATGCCATCGCCACCACAGATGGGGATAAACCCGTAGATCAGGTGGGTCAGGTTGTAAGAAGGCATCATGTCGACGGAGAATTTACGGCCGTAAACGCCCCACTCCACAAAGTAAGTGCCCACCACAGAATTGCTGCTGTTGGTGTACGGCTGGTTATTTTCACCGGCAGTTACGGTGATGGGGTCCAGGTGGCTGCCGTCGGTGTCGGCAACCACAATGTCTTTGGCCGCTGAAGTGGCACAGCCGTCGTCATTACACAGTGCCACCTGCAGTGAATACTGGCCGCCCTCGGCAACCTGCAGGGTCGCGCTGCCAGTCTGGGTGCCGCCGCCGCTGACGGATTGTTCCAGTACGACTTCGCCGTTGAGCAGGTACTGAGCCGTGGTGGCGGGGTCGCCGGACCATTTGGACCAGGCTACGGGGACTTCCGCGTAATCGTTGATGGTGACCAGCTGCTCGTAAGCAGTGGCCGCTTCATCCACCTCGATGATGGCAAAGCTGGTTTCCATCCAGTCGATAGTGGGCGCGCCGGGCGCGGCGAGAACGGGGGAACTGGCGAGACCGAGTGCTAACAGCGCACGGCGCCAATGGCTTGGAGTGAGCCCTTTCATTGATTGTCACCTTGTCTTTATCTTTATGGGTAAGGATCTATCAACGAAGGCAGCTAATTGCGGTATCCGTCAAACCTCGACGTACTTCGCTGCCCTCGATGGAGCGGCATTCAACTACATCTTTATGCCGGTACTTCTTGTCTGTTACTGGGAACAGGTACCTCTGGGTGCCCGCCTGAGGCTCGGGCAAATGACATCGCTGTCATTTTTAATAAAAACATGACAGCGGTGTCATTACTTTTTCACAATACCCCGCTCTCCCATGATTTGACCAGCCCCCTGAGGCAGTCTTGAGAGGTGAGTCACATGGACCAGTGTGTTTCTGGCGCTTAATTCACGCTTTTGTAGTGTGGTGCAGGTAAGAAAAGTCTGGATAAAGGTTTGAATAAAGGTCTGCATATAAGAAAAGCGGCCGATAAAATCGACCGCTTCGCCCCATTTTCCCAATCAAGCTGACTGAAACTTCCCGCTCTTTCACTCGCTGAAATCAATCAATTTCAGATCAGTGGTTACCCGCTGTGGGTCTATTTACGGTCATGTTCAGTCTCGGTTACGGACCGCTTCTTCTTGGCACTCCACCTCGTCTCGCGATGGGGGAGTCTTCCCGGGACTGTTACCAGTATAGGATCGCCCTACCCCTTCCCAAACTTTTTTCTCATGCCTTACCTCCACCTTTATCTCCCACCTTTTAGGTAGCCGCGCGGGGCGCCGCTGGCGTCATTACCGGTAGCTACAGGGCAATCCTACACTCGCCACAAACCCACCCCATGGGAGTACCTACCATGCCCTACGACAGCCGCTCTGATTTACCCAGCAATGTGAAAGGTGTACTGCCACCACACGCTCAGGATATTTACCAGTCGGCCTTCAATAGTGCCTGGGATCAATACGAGGATCCGGAAGACCGGAATGGCGACAAAAGCCGAGAGGAGATTTCCCACGCAGTAGCCTGGTCCGCGGTCAAAGAGCAGTACGAGAAAGGCGACGACGACCAGTGGCATAAAAAACACTGACCGAAGTTGAACAACAAAGGTGGGGAGCCGACCGGGCCCACCATACACTCCATCAGCGATATCCGAGCAAACGCGAACGGAGTTTTTATGCAGTTCCAGACAATCAAACGTGCCGGTTTGGCTTCCGCCCTGGCGCTCTCCCTGACAACCGCCGGCTGCGCCAACATGAGCGATACCGATCGCCGTGTGGGTACCGGCATTGGTATTGGCGCGGTAACCGGCGCCCTGATTTCCGGTAATCCTGGCGGTACTGCAGTAGGTGCTGCACTCGGTGGTGCCGGTGGTTGGCTGTATGACCGCAACCAGAAAAGGCACTACTACTATGACAGCCGTGGCCGCCGGGTTTACCGGTAAGCTTCAGGCGAACGTCACAACACAATGAGCCCTGCGGGGCTCATTGTTTTTTCAGTGGCTTTACCAGCCCCTCCAACCCTTCAATTTTAATTTCCAATGTCACCGCCATCAGATGCCCCAACCGCCCCTTGGGGAATTCCTTTTTGGCGAACCACAGCAGATACTCCTCCGGCAGATCAATCAGCACCCGGCCCGCGTACTTGCCAAATGGCATCTCGGTACGGGCTATATCCACCAGATCCTGCTTTTCCAACATCGCCTGTCCCCATCACTCAATTTATTTGCGCTGCAGATTCTACACTGGGAGAGACTTACCCCAGAGAGACATCCGCTGATCGCACACATCATTTTTGCGCCAGGGGTTCTGTGGCAGTATCGGCATTCCGGCCGCAATTGCGGCCGCTTATATTTTGACCAGCGGGAAGATCCCCGGGGCATGATTCTTTATAAATAGAGTTGAAGGAATGACTGTGAACAACATCAAGCTCACACATAAATTCGGGCTGGCACTTACCATTGCCCTGCTCACCGCCTGCGGCAAACCCGCGGACAAGACCGAATCCCAGGCAAGTGCAACCGATACCAGCACACCCGCAGCCGCAGCACAAACTGATACCGTCTCCACGGAAGGTATGTGGATGCCACGCCAGCTGCCAGAAATCGGCCAGAAGCTGGAAAGCCTGGGCCTGAAGCTGGACCCGAAAACCATGACGGATCTTACCCAGTTTCCGATGAATGCCGTGGTCAGCCTCGGCGGTTGCTCCGCTTCTTTCGTCTCCCCCCAGGGCCTGGTAGCCACCAACCACCACTGTGCCTACGGCTCGATTTCCTACAACTCCACCGAAGACAACGACCTGCTGGCCAACGGCTTCCTCGCCAAGACTCTGGACGAAGAGCTTCCCGCGGCCCCCGGTTCGCGCATTTATGTCACCGTCGATATGAATGAAGTCACCGACAAAATCAAAAGCAAGCTCAACGACGAGATGGACGGCGCCGCCCGTTTCAAAGCCATCGAAGATGCGGAAAAAGCACTGGTCGCCGACTGCGAATCCGACCCCGGCCACCGCTGTGAGGTCTACAGTTACTACGGTGGCGCCAGCTACTACCTGATCAAGCAGCTGGCCATTCGCGATGTCCGCCTGGTACACGCGCCGGCATCTTCCATCGGCAAGTTCGGTGGCGATATCGACAACTGGATGTGGCCGCGCCACACCGGCGACTACTCCTTCCTGCGCGCTTATGTGAGCCCGGACGGCAAGCCTGCCGACTTTTCCAAAGACAACGTACCCTACAAGCCCAAACACCATCTGAAAGTGGCCACCAAAGGTCCGCAGGAAGGTGACTTCGTTATGGTCTCCGGCTACCCCGGCCGCACCAACCGTTACCGCACCGCCGAAGAAGTGAGCAACAACTTCACCTGGTACTACCCCACCATGCAAAAAGTATTGGCGGAATGGTCCGAGGTGATCGGCAGCGCTACCGAGAACAACAAAGACGCCGCACTGAAATACGCAAGCCAGATTGCCGGCCTGAACAACTACGCGAAGAACTTTACCGGCATGATGGAAGGCTACGACCGCAGCGACCTCTTGCAGCGCAAACAACAGCTGGAGAAAAGCCTGCAGGCCTGGATTGAAGCCAACCCGGAAGCCAGTAAAAAGTACGCCTCGGTCATTAGCGATCTACAAAAGCTGATTACCGAGCAGCAATCTACTCAGGAGCGCGACCTGCTGCTGGGCTATATGAACCGCTCTTCCATGCTGAGTGCCGCCCAGCGCCTTTACCGCCTGAGCCTGGAAAAACAGAAACCAGACATGGAACGCGAGCCCGGCTACCAGGACCGCGACATGACCCGTTTCAGCGAAAGCATGAAGCGCATCGAGCGCAACTTCGAGCCGACGGTTGACCAGGCCGTGTGGACTTACTTTATTGAGCGCTACAACGCCCTGCCGCAAGACAAGCACCTGGAGAGCTTCGACAACATCTTTGACGGTGCACTGAGCGGCGAAGCACTTCAGCAAAAACTGGATGCGATGTATGAAAACACCGGCCTCACCGAAACGGAAAACCGTCTCGCATGGATGGAGAAATCCCCGGAGGACTTCCGCAACAGCGACGATCCGTTTATCCAGCTGGCAGTAGCCACCTACGACGACCGCCTGGCCATCGAGCAGCATGATAAAACCGTCGCTGGCCAGTTTTCCGAACTGCGCCCGCAGTACATGGACCTGCTGATTGCCTACTACCAAGAGCAGGGCAAACCAGTTTACCCGGATGCCAACAGTTCCCTGCGCCTGACCTACGGCCTGGTCAAGGGCTACAAGCCACCCGCCGGCACTATCAAGGGCCCGGCCGATGGTAACGACGGCAATGACCGCTTTGTGCCCTTCACCACCTTGCGCGGTATCGAGGCAAAATACACCGGAAAAGACCCCTTTGATGCACCGCAGGCCCTGCTGGATGCCATTAAAAATGAAGACTATGGTCGCTTTTACGACAAGGAACTTAACTCGGTCCCGGTAAACTTCCTCACCACCGTCGACATTACCGGTGGTAACTCAGGCTCCGCCACCATGAACGACAAGGGCGAATTTATCGGCCTGGTGTTTGACGGCACCTACGACAGTATCAATGCAGACTGGGACTTCAACGACAACACCAGAGCCATCCATGTGGATGTGGCCTATATGTTGTGGGTGATGGAGAAGGTGGACCACGCGGATAATCTTCTGGAAGAAATGGGGGTTGCCGCGCCCAAACAGTAAGCAACCTACTCGACAATACACAAGCCGGCATTTATTGCCGGCTTTTTTTTGCGGTATCGTTAGCTTCGCACCTCACAGCGCCACCATCTCATACCGATACGGGCAGGGAGCAATAAGACCTGTATGAAACGTCTTATGCTAAACGCACCTTCTGGACTCAGCGAGCAAAGCCATTATGGGTAAAAAGCCACACCAACTCCGCAGCCGCCTCTGGTTCAATGATCCCCGAGAACCCGGAATGACCGCGCTCTACCTGGAGCGCTACCTCAATTACGGCCTGACCCTGGAAGAACTGCAGTCCGATCGTCCCATCATCGGCATCGCACAGACCGGCTCCGATCTGGTGCCGTGCAACCGCATCCATATGCAACTGGCGGAACGGGTCAAACAGGGTATCCGCGACGGAGGCGGCATTCCGCTGGAATTCCCCGTCCACCCGATTCAGGAAACCGGTCGCCGGCCCACCGCGGCGCTGGACCGCAACCTGCAGTGCCTGTCATTGATCGAGGTACTGCACGGTTATCCGTTGGATGGGGTCGTGCTCACCACGGGCTGTGATAAAACCACACCGGCGCTGCTGATGGGTGCCGCCAGTGTCAACCTGCCGGCCATTGCCCTGTCCGGTGGCCCCATGCTGAACGGCGACTACCTCGGCCGTTGTGTGGGTTCTGGCAGCGTGATCTGGGAAGCACGCAAGCAGCTGGCCAGTGGCGAAATCGACACCGAAGAATTCATGCAACTGGCTGCAAGCTCAGCCCCGTCCGCCGGTCACTGCAATACCATGGGCACCGCGCTGACCATGAACTGCCTCGCGGAAGCGCTGGGTATGATGCTGCCCGGCGGTGCCTCAATTCCCGCGCCCTATCGCGAGCGCGCGCAGATGGCCTACCGCACCGGCCGGCGCGCAGTAGAAATAGTCTGGGAAGACCTGACACCGGAAAAGGTGCTCACTCGCGAGGCCTTCGAGAATGCCATCGCCGTGTGTTCGGCCATTGGAGGCTCCACCAATGCGCCCATTCATATCAACGCCATCGCCGCACACGCTGGTGTCAGCATCACCCTCGATGACTGGCAGCGCTGCGGTCAGAAGGTGCCACAACTGGCCAACTGCCAGCCGGTGGGTGAATATCTGGCGGAAGAATTTCATCGTGCCGGCGGCCTACCAGCACTTATGGGGCAACTTATCCAGGGCGGTTTTCTGCGCACAGATGCACAGACCGTCAGTGGTAGCAGTACCGGTGAGAATTGTCGCAATGTAAAAATTTTCCGCCCGGAAGTTATCCGCCCGATCGAAGCCCCCGTTACCGCAGAAGCCGGTCTGATGGTACTGTCGGGCAACCTGTTCGATTCCGCGGTTATGAAAATTTCTGCCATTACAGAACCGTTCCGCAAACGCTACCTCAGCAACGCCCAAACACCCAATGTGATGATTGGACGCGCCGTGGTTTTCGATGGCCCTGAACACTATCATGCGGAAATCGACAACCCGGCGCTGGGTATTGATGAAGAATCCATTCTGGTCATGCGTGGTGCTGGGCCCAAAGGCTATCCAGGCTCTGCAGAAGTCACCAACATGCAGCCACCCGCCGCACTGTTGGCCCGAGGAGTACAGTCATTGCCGACAATAGGGGATGGACGCCAGAGCGGTACATCCGGCTCCCCATCCATTCTCAATGCCTCCCCTGAAGCAGCCGACGGCGGCGGCCTGGCCTGGCTGTGTACCGGTGACCGCATTTGCATCGACCTGAACAATCGCACAGTGAATGCGCTCGTCACCGATGAAGAGTGGCGGAAGCGCAAACAGGAAATGCAGTTCACGCCTGTAGAGAGCCAGACATGGTGGCAAGCGCTGTACCGACGGGAAGTATCTAATCTCGACAGTGGTGCGGTATTCGATTCCATGACGGACTACCACAACATCATCGCCAAGACACCGCGCCACTCCCATTGATACCCCAGCCTCAAGATCTACAAAAAAAACCGGCTTATGCCGGTTTTTTTCATTCAACAACCCGTTCGGTCAACGCTCTTCAACAGCGATGCACCGGGAAAGCTGGTCGAATAAAAAGAGTATTTGGCGACAAATCTCAAATAACAAAAAATTTTTCTAAAAATGAAACAAATATCCTGTTTTATAGTCGCAGAAAAAGTCGACCATGCGATTTGACAGTCGCCATCGAATGGCCGCAACATGAAACGTTCAATATCATTGAGAACTGGGAGTCACCATATGGATATTTTGAAAAAACTGAGTATTGTCGCGTTTACAGTACTATTCGCACTGGGTATGGCCGCTTGTGAAAAGCAGTCCGGTGCCGAAGAAGCAGGCGAAAAAGTTGACGACACTGTCACAGAAATGGGCAATGCGGTCGAAGATGCCTGTGAAGATGTGAAAGAAAAAGCCGGTGCAGAAGACCAGGATTGCTAATGCTCTGATCTGTGGCGCCGGGCATGAGATACTGCATGCCCGGGGTTTCCTGTACCGATTACAGGCGAAGGATTAAGGAGAGAAGACTCGAGAGAACTGCAAGTCAGAGCAGCTTGGTTTTGGTTTTTCCACAGCGTTGGCAGCGGTACTCGGTAACCAACTTCCCCTGCTTGACATCAAACTTGCGCTCGGTGACCACTACCCACTTGTGGAAGCCATCGCGACACAGGCTTTTCCCTTTGTGCTTTTCCCACGCCGTTTTCTTCTTGAATGGCAGTACATCACCCATACTCTTCCCTCACACTTCTGTGCCGGCCGCGTGCGCGGAAGCCCAGGCCCACTGAAAATTAAACCCACCGAGCCAGCCGGTCACATCAAGCACCTCACCGATAAAATACAGGCCGGGCTGCTTCTGGCTTTCCATACTGCGCGACGATATCTCGTTCGTATCCACCCCACCCAGAGTGACCTCCGCGGTGCGATAACCTTCAGTGCCTTCCGGGGTTAATGTCCAGGTCTGCAATTTGCTTCCCAGTTCCCGCAGCGCACTTTCGTGGTACTGCTTCAGCGGTTTGCTCTCCAGCCCGTTTAGCTGCAGGAAAAACTGCACCAACTTTTTGCTCCAGAGCTCAGCCAGTACCGTGCGCAGGTGGCTTTCGGGTTTATGAACTTTCTGCTCGGTCAGCCACTCGCCAAGATCCAACCCCGGGGTGAGATCAAACGCAACTGCGTCCCCTTCCCGCCAGTGACTGGAGATCTGCAACACCGCTGGCCCACTCAACCCCTTGTGGGTAAACAGCATCTGCTCGTGAAAACTGCCCTCACCGCAATCCGCCGTCACCGCCAGAGAAGTGCCGGGTAGTTCGGCCTGCCGTTTCAGTGCGCGCTTGTTGAGTGTAAATGGCACCAGCGCCGCACGGGTGGGAATAAGGTTGTGGCCGAACTGGCGGGCAATGTCATAACCAAACCCTGTCGCACCCATGGTGGGAATCGACAGGCCACCGGTGGCAATCACCAGAGATTCACAGACCACCTTGCCGAGTGAGGTGTGCACCTCAAAACCCTTAGGTTGCAGAGGCTCTATGCGCTGGATATCGCAGCGAGTGCGGATTTGGGCTTTCGCGGTGCGGCACTCCGCAAGCAGCAGGTCGACAATATCCCGGGACTTGTTATCACAGAACAGCTGCCCGAGAGTTTTCTCGTGGTAAGGAATTCCGTGCTTCTCTACGAGGGCGATAAAGTCCCACTGCGTGTAGCGGGCCAGGGCGGATTTACAGAAATGCGGGTTTTCGCTGTAGAAGTTGTCCGGCGCCGTGTACAGATTGGTGAAATTGCAGCGGCCGCCGCCGGACATCAGAATTTTCTTGCCAACCTTGTTGGCGTGGTCCAGCACCAGCGCGCTGCGGCCACGCTTTCCCGCCACCGCCGCGCACATCAGGCCGGCGGCGCCGGCGCCGATGATCAACACATCGGCCTGGGTGGGAAAGTCGGTCATAGGTAACTGTCAGGTAGGTTATCAGGTCTTCGGCAAGGTCACGCCGCGCTGGCCCTGATACTTACCGCCGCGGTCCTTGTAAGACACATCGCAGATTTCATCGGACTCAAAGAACAACATCTGTGCGATGCCTTCATTCGCGTAGATCTTTGCCGGCAGGTTGGTGGTATTGGAGAATTCCAGGGTCACATGGCCTTCCCACTCCGGCTCCAGCGGGGTCACATTCACGATGATACCGCAGCGGGCGTAGGTGGATTTGCCCAGGCAGATGGTCAGTACCGAGCGCGGGATACGAAAGTATTCAACCGTGCGCGCGAGGGCAAACGAGTTGGGCGGAATCACACAGTAGTCGCCAGTCACATCCACAAAGCTGTCTTCATCGAACGCCTTGGGATCTACGGTAGCGGAGTGCACATTGGTGAAGATCTTGAACTCATTGGCGCAACGCACATCGTAGCCGTAGCTGGAGGTGCCGTAGGAGATCAACCGGTCACCGGATACACCGTGACGAACCTGCCCCGGCTCGAAGGGCTCGATCATGCCCTCATTCTCTGCCATACGGCGAATCCACTTATCGGATTTGATGCTCACCCTGCCCCCTTGTCTGCTCAATTCTGGCGCTCATTTAAAGAGGCCGAATCATAGCGGGTTTGACCTGCTCAAAAAAGTGTCAATGAATTTGGTACGGGCTTGCCGGTACTGGATGACTACTGTATAAATTACCAGTAGACACTGTATACGCATACAGCAAAACCCTGCCAGACCACCCGTGCGGAGCAAGACAATCGTGAACAGCGCTGAAAACTTTTTACAAAACAAGCAGTTAGGTAAACAAGCCAGCAGCGAGCCCGCACAGCCTGGGCCAATACAGTCGCAACCGCTGCAGCAATTGCTGACACGGCCAGATATCTGGCAACTGGCCAGTGGCCAGCGTCGCCCCCGCACCGGGGTCAGTACCGGTTACCGCGGGCTGGATGCTCTGCTGACCAGTCACGGCTGGCCCCGCGCGGCCACCACGGAGTTGTTGATCGATAAGGCCGGTATCGGCGAGATGTCATTGATCATCCCCACACTGGCAGAACTGACCCGCCAGGGACGCATGGTGATTCTGGTCAACCCACCGCACATTCCCTACGCCCCGGCATTGGCACAGGCCGGTGTGCAACTGGAGAAACTACTGATTCTGCACCCCCGGGGCCAACGGGATCAGCTGTGGGCTGCGGAGCAGTCCCTGCAGTCCGGAGCCTGTGGCGCGCTGATCCAGTGGCAGGGCAAGGAGACTCCGGCCGACAAGGAGCTGCGCCGCCTGCAACTGGCCGCCCGCGATGGCGACTGCCTGCACTTCCACTTCCGCCCCGGCTCCTGCGCGCAAGCCCCATCCCCGGCAGCGCTGCGCTTACAGCTGCAGAGCGATGGCGAGCAGCTGGCACTGCACCTGTTAAAGCAACTGAGTGGCAAATCTGGCCAGCGCCTGCACTTGGCGCGCAACCCGAACCTGGTACGCCGGGATCAACCACTCCACTGACTCTGGAGAGAATGGAGAAGACGGCACAGCGAGGAAAAACGATGCTCTGGCTCTGTATTCAACTACCCAAACTGCCCCTGGAAGCGCTGACCCGCGCCCACCGCGCCGGTGACCAGGCGGCCCTGGCCGTGGTCCAGAGCAGCCTGGTCATTGAAGCCAACCGAACGGCAAATACCCACAACGTAGAACCCGGGCTCAGTATCGCCACCGCCTGCGCTTACTGCACAGAACTGCAATTGCTGGAACGGGACCCGGAGCGGGAAGAACAGCTGCTTCAGCAACTGGCCCAGTGGGCCTACAGTTTTACCCCGGTGGTATCCCCGCGCAGCGCCGAGAGTGCACAGAACCAGGCAGACAGTAACTGCGCCTGCCTGTACCTGGAAATCAGCGGTAGCCTCAAGGCCCACCACGGCCTCGGCCCCCTGCTGCAACAGCTGGGCAAGGAGCTGCACAAGATGCGCATCAGCCACTCTATCGGGCTGGGCCACAGCCCCTCCGCCGCGCACCTGCTCAGCCAGTTGCCAGAGCACCGGCAGTGGCTGGCGGAAACCAAAACTGCTCCCACGCCCCAGCAGTGGCGGCAGTGGATCAGCTTCGCTCCCAGTAAACTAATGGACTGCAGCCACAACGCCATCACAAAGTTATATGCCTGCGGCATCAAACGCGTCAGCCAGTTGCTGGCGATTCCGCTGTCGGAAGTGGGCGCCCGCTTCGGACGCAGCTTTATCGACTATCTTGCCCGCCTGAACGGCACCCGCCCGGACCCGGTACCCAGTTACGAGCCACCTGCGGAATTTCACTGCGAACTGTTTTTCCCAAGCCCACTGGATAACAGCGAACAACTGCTGTTCCCCGCCGGGCGCCTGGTGCGCGAGCTGTGCCGACAGTTACAGCGCCGTCAACTGTATAGCCAACGGCTGTGCTGGGTGCTCGATTACGGCAGCCGTGGCAACCGGGAAGTGAACGTGGACATTTCCCGTCCATTACTGGATCCACAGCGTTTGATCGCGCTGACAAAACTGCAATTTGAACGCGTAGAACTGAAAGAGCCGGTGCAGGCACTCACCCTCAAGTGCCAACAGTTACAGCCCATTGAAAGTCATAACCTGCGGGAAGATTTTTTTGATGAGGGCAACAAGCAACATGAGAGCTATCAGCTGATCGACAAACTCAAAGCCCGGCTGGGACATCAGGCGCTCTCTGGCGTCACCCTTACAGAAAGCTACCTGCCGGAACAGGCCTGGCAAAATGCCGATAGCCTGACCCTGCAGAGCAAGGCCCGCAAGCACCAGCTCACCCCGGTTAACGCCACCCGCCCCAACTGGCTGCTACCGAGGCCAACCCCACTACAACAGCGCGACCACAAGCTGTTTTACGACGGCGAACTACAGCTGTTGCAGGGCCCGGAGCGCATCGACGGTTACTGGTGGCAACACCACCGCCACGCCCGCGATTACTACATCGCCCGCGGCGGCCAGGGCAGCCTCTACTGGGTGTACCAGGACCTCACATCGGAAACCTGGTTTCTGCATGGCGTTTACTCCTGAACTCAGCTTTACCCAACCCCCACACAACCAGCATGCAGTACGCAGAACTTTTCTGTCAGAGTAATTTTTCATTTCTGCAGGGGGCCTCGCACCCGCAGGAGTTGATCGCGACAGCCCACCAGCTCGGCTACCGCGCACTCGCTATTACCGATGAATGCTCCATGGCAGGTGTGGTGCGGGCACATGCGGAATTGGAAACGCTCAGCGCCCAAGGTAGTCCGTTGCAGCTGATCTGTGGCAGTTTCTTTCGCTTGAAGGAAGACAAGCAGGAACTGGTTTTACTGGCCCCAGACAAAAACGCCTATAGCGAAATTTGTGAATTGATTTCCATCGCCCGGCGGCGCACGGAAAAAGGCCAGTACCAGGTATTCCTTCAAGACATATTCCGGCTCTGCCAACACGCACTGTGCCTGTGGCTACCGGGCAGCACACCGTTGAAACTGCCCGCAGAGCTGAAACAACATTTTGCTGAGCGGCTCTACATTGCTCTGAACCTCCGCCTGCTACCCGGTGAAAACCTGCAACTGCGGAATTTACTGGCCTTTGCCGAGGCTCAGCAGCTTCCGGTGGTGGCCACCAATGCGGTACTGATGCACAGCCGTAGCCGCAAACCATTGCAGGATGTACTGAATGCGAATTACCACAACTGTACACTGGATCAGCTGGGTTACAGGCTTGAACAGAATGCAGAGCGTTATTTGCGCACGCTGCCTGAAATCGCTGCGCTTTACCCCCGCAGCGCAATAGACAACACGCTCAACATCACCAACCGCTGTACCTTCAGCCTGAAGGAACTGCAATACCAGTACCCTTCCGAAGCACTCGCGCCCGGCAAAAGCGCCAGCAACTACCTGCGTGAGCTGGTGAAAACCGGCACCGACCTGCGCTGGCCAAACGGCGCAGAACAGCATATTCGTGCGCAGATCGAATACGAGCTGGCGCTGATTGCCGAGCTGAAATACGAGCACTACTTTCTTACCATTTACGACATCGTACAGTTTGCCCGCAGCCAGCATATTCTCTATCAGGGCCGCGGCTCAGCCGCCAACTCCGTGGTGTGCTACTGCCTGTTCATTACCGAAATCGACCCGCATAAAATCGGCCTGCTGTTTGAACGCTTTATTTCCCGCGAGCGCAATGAGCCACCGGATATCGATGTGGATTTCGAGCACGAACGGCGCGAAGAAATCATCCAGTACATCTACCGGAAATACGGCCGCGAGCGGGCCGGACTGGCCGCAACCAAAATAACCTACCGGTTCAAAAGCGCCTTGCGGGATATAGGAAAGGCTCTGGGCCTGGGGGCTGCCACCATCGAGAGGGTTCAGGCCGGGCGTGCCTGGTGGGATACGCTGGACGATTTTCCACAACAAATGCAGAAGGCAGGTATCCCCCCCAACAGCAATGTCGGAAAAATGCTGCCAGTACTGCTGCAGCAGATCTACGGCTTTCCCCGACACCTTTCACAGCATGTGGGAGGGTTTGTCATTACCGAACAACGCCTCAGCCAACTGGTGCCTATCGAAAATGCGGCCATGGAAAACCGCACCATTGTGCAGTGGGACAAGGAGGATATCGAAGACCTGAAATTGATGAAGGTGGATATCCTGGCACTCGGAATGCTCACCGCATTGCGCAAGTCTCTCACCTATATCGCGCTCTACGGACGCAGGATAGGCCTCCGGGAAATCCCCGCGGACGACCCCGACGTGTACAACATGATCTGCAGGGCTGACACCGTCGGTGTCTTTCAGATCGAGTCCCGCGCACAGATGAGCATGCTGCCGCGCCTGCAGCCAAGAACCTTTTATGAACTGGTGATAGAAATTGCCATCGTGCGCCCCGGGCCGATTCAGGGCGGTATGGTGCACCCTTATCTGCGCCGCAAACAGAAACTCGAACCGGTCACCTACCCGCACGAAAACTTACGCCCGGTACTGGAGCGCACTCTGGGCGTCCCTATTTTTCAGGAGCAGGTAATCAAGCTCTCCATGGTAGCTGCGGGCTTTAGCGGCGGTGAGGCCGATGCCCTCAGGCGCGCCATGGCCAGCTGGGGCAAAAACGGCAATCTGATTCAGTTTCGGGAAAAACTGATCAATGGGATGCTCAAAAATGGTTACCAGCGCAACCTGGCAGAACAGCTGTTCGAGCAGATGAAAGGGTTTGGCTCCTACGGTTTCCCCGAATCCCACTCCGCAAGCTTTGGCCTGCTCGCGTATTTTTCGGCCTGGATCAAACACCATCACCCGGCGGCATTTTACTGCGGATTGCTGAACAGCCAGCCGATGGGATTCTATGCACCTGCACAACTGGTCTATGACGCACAGCGCCACAACGTGACCGTGCTCCCGGTTGACGTGCAATACAGTCGCTGGGATCACCGATTGGAGTTACAGCGTAATGAAAGCGCTATGGCAACGCCTGAGGCAACTCCCCAGGCAGCAGAAATTCGCCTGGGATTAAGACTGATAAAAGGCGTCACCGCGGATACCGCAGAGGTCATTCTGGCTGAGAGTTCCCAGAAAACCTTCGACAGCCTGGCAGACTTTACCCAGCGGGTTGATATTTCCGCTGAACAGCGCGCACTGCTGGCGCACGCAAACAGCTTCTACAGCCTCAGCGCGGACCGTTATCAAAATACCTGGAATGCCTTGAGCCATCAGCTCGACAACGCAGCACAAGCCCCCCATCAGCCGGAGGTCAACCAGCAGGACAACACCTACTCCGACTACCGAAGTACCGGCTTGAGTCTCGGTGAACATCCCATTGCCCTGCTGCGCAAACAGATACGCTTTCGCAAACTGCCCAGGGCGCGGGACCTGAATGGTTTCAGTGATGGACAGCCGGTAAAAGTTCTCGGCCTCACCACCTGCCGGCAAAGACCCGGAAGTGCTGCCGGCGTCATATTTCTGACTCTGGAAGACGAAACCGGGGTGATCAATGTGGTGTTGTGGAAGCAGGTTCAGGAAAGGTACCGCTCGGAAATCATCAGCGGCAAGATCATGGTGATAGAGGGGAAATTGCAGATAAGCCGAACCACCCGCGGGTCACCCTACTCCGTAATTCACCTGATTGGTAAAAAAATCGAGTGCATCACCTGGAAAGAGATACAGCATGTGCGTAACTTCCACTAAACGTGCAGGTCAGGTTCGTCGGATCAGCCAAAATCCTGCTTCTCCATCCACGGAATAATCCGTTCAAATGCCCGCTCGATATTTTCGATGGAAGTGGCATAACTGAAGCGCAGTGCATTGCGGCTGCTCTCCCCGAAGGTATCGCCGGCAATGGTGCACACACCGGTTTCCCGCAGTAATCGCAGCGCCACATTATTACCATTCACACCTTCAGGCAGCGCGGGAAACATATAAAACGCACCTTCCGGCACATACCCTTCCAGAAAGGGCGTGCGGTCCACCAGTTCAACCAGGCGGTTACGGCGTTTTCTGTAAGTATCCACCACGTCCGATACAAAACTGCGATCGCCCTTGAGCGCGGCAACACCACCCCATTGGCAGGGTGTATTCGCTACCGTTGTGGTAAACATGTGATAGCGGCGTAGCTTGCGAATCGCCCCCTGGCTTGCGATCAGCCAGCCCACGCGCATGCCCGCCATGCTGAAGGTTTTGGAAAAGCTACTCATTACCATCACATGGTCCAGATCCGAGCAGCAGGACAAGACGCTGGCATAATCCCGATCGTCGTAGATCAGATGGTCGTACACCTCATCGCTGATTACGTATATTCCGCGGTACGCGGCCTCCTGCACAATCATTTCCACCGTTTCGCGCGGGTATACGGTACCGGTGGGATTACTAGGGGAGTTGAGAATAATCGCGTGCGTGTTGGTATCAATTGCGTCGATCACCTCCTGCGGATCCAGTTGGTGATTATTCTCCGCGCGAGTGGGAATATATTTCACTTCCCCGCCATTCATCCGAATCAAAGGCGCGTACAACATGAATGAGGGATCGGGCACGATAAATTCACGCCCGGGTGCAGACACCGCAGTAAGCGCCAGGTACACCGCTTCAGTGGCACCGGTAGTGATCAGAATATTCTCCGGGCTGATCTCACGCCCGGACCGCTCTCCGTAATATTCCGCCAGTGCATCCAGTAATTCAGGCAATCCCGCATCCATGGTGTAACCGGTCTGGCCGGCATTCAGCGCATCCACGGTCGCCTGTACCACATGGGGCGGCGTCGGCGCATCGGGCTGGCCGATGGACAGATGAATGACATCCTCCATCGAAGCGGCCATGTTAACCATCTTGCGAATCCCCGGCACAGGGATGGTCAGCAGTGCGGGATTCCAGACCGGATCTTCCGACTCGTAAAAATCAAAATCCACTCGACTCATGGATCTACTCCCGCAATGGCACTCTCATCCGAGCTTTCAAAAAAGAGCCTGGGGCGCTTGTCGGTCAGTGGTGCGGCAAGTTGATAGGCCTGGGCCGCACGCAATACCGCGCGATCATCAAAACGCGCCCCCACAAGCTGCAAACCGATAGGCAGCCCGGCGCTGTCGAATCCACAGGGGACAGAGATCGCCGGTTGCCCGGTCATATTGAAGGGGTAGGTAAATGGTGTCCACGAAGGCCAGCGAGTGCTGGGCCAGTCTTCCGGCACTTCGCGTCCGGCGGTAAACGCAGTGATCGGCAGTGTCGGAGTCAGCAGTAAGTCATATTTTTTGTGGAAATTGGCCATCCGCTCGCACAGCGCCGCGCGCTCATTAACCGCTTCCAGATAGTCCAACATGGAAAGTTGCGCGGCCTTCTCGGAAACTGCCACCAGCTGCGGGTCCATCAGCGTGCGCTGCTTTTTACCGATATTACGCAGGGCATTGGCAGCGCCACCGTAAAACAGGTGGCCAAATGCGGCTAGAGGATCGTCAAAACCCGGGGCCACCTCAGTCACTTCAGCACCAAGGGATTGCAGAAGCTTGGCCGCTACGCGCACACTTTCCTCTATTTCACGTTCCACTTGCACATAACCGAGGGTCGCACTAAACGCGATATGCACACCACGCAGCAGGTCCTGGGGCTCCCCTTCGAGTGCCGCGAGGTAATCGATATTCCGGCGCGGAATCGCATTGGTGTCCCGGCAATCCGCTTCGGCCAGAACGTTCATCAGCAAGGCGCAGTCTGGGACCGTCCAGGTCATGGGCCCAGCGTGGGCGAGGGTACCAAAGGGGCTCGCCGGCCAGTGCGGAACCTCACCAAAGCTCGGCTTCAGGCCAACCAGTCCACTAAAGCCCGCAGGGATACGAATGGAGCCACCAGCGTCAGTACCCAGTGCCAGGGGCCCCATGCCCAACGGCACAGCCGCCGCACTGCCACCACTGGAACCGCCGGCAGTTTTATCCGGGTTCCAGGGGTTGCGGGTCACACCGTCTACCGGGTTATCAGTGACTCCTTTCCAACCGAACTCAGGCGTAGTGGTTTTACCCAGAGGCACCGCGCCGTTGCGGTTCAGCGCTGCAACACTCGGCGCTTCCTTCCCCAGAGTGGATTTTGGATCGATGGTTTTGGAGCCCTTGATGGTGGGCCACTGGGGAGTAAGGAAGACATCCTTAATGGCAACGGGGACACCGTCCAGCAGGCCCTTGGGATTGCCCTGCTGATAGCGTTGTTCGGATTCACGCGCATAAGCGAGGGTGGTTTCCTCGTCTACAAGGTTGTAGGCATACACCACCGGGTTGCATCGGGCTATCTGCGCCAACATGGCCTGCGTGGCTTCCACCGGAGAAAATTGCTTGTCTTGGTAGCCCTTGAGCAACTCCAGTGCAGACAGTCGAATCAAGTCGTTCATCGGCGTTATTCTCCGGTTTGTGCCATCGACTAGGGATTTTTTGTGGTCTTTTTGTGACGCTACCCCCTAATGTAGACCTAATTGACGCCGTTTCGACAAAATACGCGTCGAACAACCCGCCCCGATTCCATCTACACCGCCACCGTTAATCCCGGTTGAATTGTCCCGCAGCGCGAATCCGGCTCATTACCGGCGATACTCGCCGCGCGGTGACTTCCGGCACTTCCATCCGGAAGACTTTTCGGTCCCGCTTGCGAATCCCCCAGAGTACGCGCTGTGCGCTGCTGCGATCCCAGGCAATGCCCTGTCCGTGGATCTCCGGTGCCATTACCGTCGCGACCCAGCGCAACTCTGAACCCTGTTCAGGAATTTGCATCACATAAATCTCTGGGTGGTCATGACCCGTAAGGTAGAGGTAGCCATCAGGCCCCCAGCTACCACCAGAATTGCTCATTGGCGCAATGCGTTCCAGTACGCCCCTGGGTAATGTCCAGCGCGCCAGCACACGGAATTGATCATCCATTTTGACCACCTGGGTCTTCTCGGTTGCCCCGTAAGACTCCTGTTGGCCTTTCTGTACCTTGTCGTAATTGCCGAAGGCACCCCACCAGAATCCTTGATAGCGGTCCAGCCAGGTAAATGATCCGAGCTCAATACCAAAACTATGGCTGGCCACATGCTCCATGGTTTCCGTATCCCAGACCTCTACAGAACTGGTCATGGGCCAATGGGGATAGTTGGAATGCGATGCGTAGAGTCTGCCCTGCCACACCGTGCCGCTATCCATATGTACCAATGGGCCCTCTTCACTGACCCCATCCCACTGCAATACCGGAGTACCATCCTCCTTGCGATGCTTGCTGATGCGGAAATTATTCACCGCATAAAAATACTGCGTATCAACCGCAATACCCTGCCGTGCGTCGAAGGTATCGAACGTATCCAGTGTTACCGCGCGAACCGGCTCCGCTGCGTTCAGGGGAAGCGCGGCGAAAATCCCGAGCACAAGGAACACCGTTGTTCCGATGCACCGTGTAAATGTATTGAGTAACCAATGTGTTGCTATTTTCATGCCAACTACCCACAAATCGAAAACATAAAAAAGCCCTCCGCAAAGAGGGCTCAGGCTTTGAAAGATAAAATTCAGAAGGCGTAAGTCGCGCCCAGGTAGTAAGTGGACCCTACGTACTCATATTCCGTATTCCAGCTTTCTTCCCCACCCTGAAATTCTGTAGTGGGCTCGTTGTTCAGGTTGTTGATATCCAGATAAACAGAAAGGCTATCCGTCGCCGCGTAAGACGCGCGGAAGTCCCAGCGGCCAAATTCACCCTGATCCACATCATCGGCCATATTATCCAGACTGTTCAGATCTGTGAGGAACGATGCGTTATAGTTGTAGGTCAGGCCGGCATAGAATCCGTAATTTTCAAAGAAGAGTGTCAGGCTTTGAATCTCTTCCGGCTGCCCTTCCAGCTTGCGGTTGATTCCCAGATTGCTATCGAAGAAGCTTGCATCGATACCGGTGTAGGAATAGCTGGCTCCCAGACCACTGAACGCGCCGGGAAGGTCAACAAACTGGTGTTGCACATTGAATTCGTAACCGGATATTTCCGCCGTATCCGCATTTTTTACGGTGCGTACTGTCAGCTCTTCCACACCGTAATCCGACCCCAGATAAACACCGCCATCAATTACCTGTTCGTCGTTTACGATGATGTTATCGATGTCTTTGCGGAACCAGGCCAACGAGACCACACTGGACTCGCTTGGGTACCACTCCATGGAAAGATCGTAGTTATCTGCCTCGTAAGGCAGCAGATCCGGGTTGCCGATGGAGAGCACCGCATCGCCATCGTCGTTGATTCCGAACTGGGAGCTGGCACTGATATCGGAATAGTTCGGGCGCCCAAGGCTGGTAGTGAAGGATGCCCGGGCGATCAGGTCATCACGGATCAAGTATTTGGCCACCAGCGAAGGGAGCAATACGTCACTATCACCCTCAACAGAGATGGTGGAGTAATTACCTTCCGCATCAAGCTGGGAAGCGCTGGAAGTCACGTCGGTCTGCTCATAGCGTAAACCGGCAATCACGTCCAGGCGGTCAAAACGTACAGTATTCATCACATACGCGGCCGATGTGGTTTCTTCCACAACGCGATCACTCGCCACCAAGGCTGCCGCATTGCCACTGTCTGCTTCAAACAGCTGCGGATTGTCAGCAAACAATCCGTTGAGCGCATCCAGATCGAACCAGAGGTTATCCCGATCCATACCGTCCACGTCATTTTGGAAGTGGCCGTCGGTCACGGGGTAACCACTCATGGTGTCCCGAACGACATCGTAACTGCGGTTATTGAAGTCGAACTGCTTCTCGTTGGCGGTCACCTTCACCCCGAACTTTACGCTGGAATCGGCACCGGCCATGCTGTAAAAGTGCTCCGCGTCAAAGCGCGCTGTCTGGATATCCTGCTCTGCGCGATCATTCTGATACCCCACTGAGTCGAATCGCAGGTTTTCTGCCAAATTGTGTACCGCACCACCGGGGTTAAATTCCACAACACCTTCACCGTTCAGGGTAAAGCTATCCGGCCCCATGACAACATCATCGTCCTGGCGGAAAGACCAGTCCGAGTTGGTTTCATGCAACTCACTGCGGCTCAGGTTTACGCCATAATCAAACTTCCAGGTATCGAGATCGGTATTGCCGACGAGACTAACGTTCGCCAGCGCTTTCTCAACATCTTCACGGCGCAGGTCTGCGCGAATATAGGTCGCACCTTCAGCCATGTGAACGGTGTCGCCATCAACACTCACAATTGAATCGGCATCCTGGTCAATGCCCTGACGGAAGCGATTTCGATGCTGAAATTCTTCAAAATTACTATAAAAACCCTGCGCAAGAATATCCGTGGTTTCATTGACACGATATTCGAGCCCACCGATCAAAGTGACCCGATCGCGACCAATCACGTAGTAATTGTTTTTGGTTTGTTCCGGGAAAAATAATCCGTCGACTTCCGCCCAGTCATCCTGATAGATTCCTTGCGCCAGGTACTCCCGCTCGGTGGAAGATGCACCGAGATTCCAGCCCAGTTTTTCGGAGATCTTTCCGGATACCGCAAGGTCAATATTTTGCGGGTTTTTGCCGCCGTAATAGGGATTATCCTGATCCGCTTCTTCCAACCCCATGCGCACGTTGGCCGTTGCGTTGAAGTCGTCTCCCTCCAGCGGGCGTTTGGTCACGATATTGATCGCGCCGCCGATGCCCTCCCCATCCATATCGGCGGTTTTCGCTTTGTATACTTCAACACGCTGCAACAGCTCCCCGCCCAGCAGGTCCAGTGGCATCGAGCGGCCGCTGCCATCTTTTTCCGGCGACCCGGTGACAAAACCATTCACATTTACCCGGTTCCAATCCGGTTTGATGCCACGAATGGAAGCGAAACGGCCCTCTCCCTTTTCGATCAGAATAGAAACACCCGGCAGGCGGTTCAGGGACTCCGCCGCGTTTTTATCGGGAAGCCGTCCCAGGTCATCGGTCGCCAACGCATCCATCACTACCGGCATATCCCGCTTGATATCCAGCGCGCGGGTCCGGGACAGACGCTGGCCGGTTACGGCGACCTCTTCCAGCGCGGACGATTCAGATGGAGATGCCGGCGCTTCCTGCGCATTGGCAACATTGGTACCGGCAAGGATTGCCAGTGCGAGCGTAGACAACGGAAAAGTTTGACGGAAAGACGCCATGTTTGCCCCCAGAGAGTGTGTCGATGAAAGGTCGACGGGGTCTCATGGCCCCGCCGTGTAGTTGGCAGCACCATACGGGGGTAAAATGACAGGGGCGTGCCAGTTACATGACGTATCGATGGCTAAAAAGTTACGGAATGCGGGTAGCAAATCTCATGTATTGAGAACAATTTTCAGCTCCCGAATTCGTCCGGCATCCGCACCGCATATTCCTGAGCCAGCGCTTTCAAGTCTTCCTCGATGGTCGGGTACAAGGACACTCCGTTGGCCATCTGATCGCGGCGCAAAGCCCAGGCGCGCTTGCCTGGTACCCGCGCAGGCGCACCATCGTCCGTTTCACAGGACTCCCACAGGTGAGTCAGCGCTGCGGTCTGTCGCCGGAAATTCTGCTCGCTGCCGAAGGCCTCGGGGTCAATGATCTGCAGAAATACGGAGTTGGCTTCGTCATCTTCCACCACAGAGTCCGCGCGGCCGTATCCACCGAGGCCCATAGACAAGACTTCCAGCATCGCAGACAGAGCCGCGCCTTTATAGCCGTGATCGGCGCCACCTACCGGCAGAATACTGCCGCCGTTGGCAAAAGCCGCGGGGTCGTCAGAAAGCTGGCCATCACGATCTTTCAGGTACTCTGCTGGCAATTTCTTACCTTCGCGCTCGGCGCGCGCCACGTAGCCGCCCGCTGTGACCGACATACTGATATCAAACAGTAACGGGTAATCCGCAGCGGGTGCACAGAAAGCGATGGGGTTAGCGGAGAACACCGGTGTTTTACAGCCTTGTGGCGACACGGTCTCTTCCGCCGGTGTCGAGCAGGTCAGAATCCCCACGCAATTGCGCTCGACAATCTTGGGCAGGTACGCGGCGAGGCATGCAATATGCTGGCTGCGGCGAATGGTCGCGGTCACCGCGCCCTGCTCGCTCACCCGTGCCAACGCCTGGTCGATGGCCTGATTGACAATCCAGGGACCGGGCAGAAAGTCCGCATCCCAGTTAAAGCAGTTCCCGCGATCCGACAACACGTTGGGTTCACCTTGCACGCGGGATGCACCGCTCTCAAGCCATTTGAGGTTACTGGCAACACGGTGCATCCCGTGGGTGGTAAAGCCCATCAGGTCCGCCTGCAGGAAGGTTTCCGCCATCACATCCGCACGTTCGCGGGCGAGGCCGGTGGAGGCAAATAAATCGCTGGCAAATTGCTTGAGGTCCTGGGCGCGGTAACGTGTGGACATCGGTACTCCTTTTCGATTGAGGACGGAGGTGGACAGTAAATAAGAAACGAGCTAGTGATCGGAAACTTTTCCGCGCAGGGATTTCACTTTCCCCCGGCGGGATTTGTGCTGTAAGCGGCGCTCTTTGGATCCCCGCGTGGGTTTGGTCGGAACCCGAGCTTTCGGCGGCTTAGCTACACTGGCAACCAGTTCCTGTAACCGCTCGAGCACATCTGCGCGGTTTTTTTCCTGTGTGCGGAACCTCTGCCCTTTTATTACAACAATACCGTCCGCGGTAATCCGCTGATCGCGCAGGCCTAGCAGGCGCTCTTTAACCACCGGGGGAAGACTGGATGCCTGCACATCAAAGCGCAAGTGGATCGCGGTGGATACCTTGTTGACATTCTGCCCCCCGGCGCCGCCGGATCGCATTGCATGCATCTCCACTTCTTCAAGGGAAATTTCGATACTTCTAGAAATTTTCAACATATCAAGAGGCAGCGTTATGAGCTGAGTTAATAAGACAAACTTTCGTCTATGCTATGAGCAAAAGGCGCAAAATTATACCACCAGCGAATGCGACATTCCGGGTACCCAGGCCATGGCTGACTCCACCAACGAAACCAACGAGCAACCGGCGCACTTCAATCCACCGGTATTCTACTCCGCGACGGCCGTGTTGCTCTTGATGGTCGCCTATGCGGTGCTCGCGCCCGACAATGCCACGTCCACGTTCAAAGCACTGCAAGCGTGGATTGTGTCGCACATGAGCTGGTACTACGTACTGACCGTTGCCATCATTCTCATCGGCACCATTGCCATCGCCATGTCACGGTTTGGTGAAATCAAAATGGGGCCGGAACACGCGGAACCAGATTACGATTTCACCTCCTGGTTTGCCATGCTGTTTTCCGCAGGCATGGGCATTGGCCTGCTATTTTTTGGTGTCGCCGAGCCGGTGATGCACTACCTCAATCCGCCAGTGGGCGAAACCGGTACGGTATTTGCCGCCCGTGAGGCCATGGTGATTACCTTTTTCCACTGGGGGTTTCACGCCTGGGCCATTTACGCCATTGTGGCGTTGATACTCGCATATTTCAGCTATCGACATAAACTGCCATTGACGCTGCGCTCCGCCCTCTACCCGATGATTGGCGAGCGTATCTACGGGCCCATTGGGCACGCCGTGGACGTATTTGCGATTGTCGGCACGGTATGTGGTGTGGCCACGACCCTGGGTTATGGAGTACTGCAGATCAATGCCGGGCTCAATCACCTGTTTGGTGTACCCGTCGGGCAGATGGTCCAGGTCATACTCATTATCGTAACCACCATTCTGGCAACGATTTCCGTGGTAATGGGCCTGGACGCAGGCATCAAACGCCTTTCCCAGCTCAACATGATCCTCGCCGCAGCATTGCTGATTATGGTGTTGATTCTGGGTAGCACTGTCTACCTGCTGCAAGCGTTTGTACAAAACTTTGGCAGCTACCTTTCAGAAATCGTCAGCAAAACATTCAATCTGTTTGCCTATAAACCCACCGACTGGCTCGGCGGCTGGACCATCCTCTACTGGGGCTGGTGGATGTCCTGGTCGCCCTTTGTCGGATTGTTTATCGCGCGTATTTCTCGCGGTAGAACCATCCGGGAATTTGTGATCGGCGCCATGCTTGTGCCCGCACTCGTCACCATGCTGTGGATGACGTTTTTTGGTAACTCTGCCATTCACATGATCCTGAACGAGGGACTGACGTCCCTTGCGGAAAGCGTCGCCAAGGATCAGTCCGTGGCCCTTTTCCAGTTTTTGGAGCAATTCCCCTTTTCCTCCGTATTTTCGTTTGTCGCCGTGATCATGGTGATTGTATTCTTCGTTACATCCGCCGATTCTGGCGCACTGGTCGTCAACATGCTCTCGTCTTACGGGAAAGATGAAACACCACTGTGGCAGCGAATTTTCTGGTGTGCGCTGATTGGCGTGGTGGCCATCGCGCTGCTATTGGCTGGGGGCCTTGGCTCATTGCAGACAGCGGTCATCGCCAGTGCACTGCCTTTCTCCGCCATATTGCTGATTTCCATGTACGGACTCATCAAAGCGCTGCGAACAGACTCCGTCAAACGTATCGCTCAGTCCGCCATCGTTGCACCAATCAGCGCCCGTAATCCCGTGGTATGGCAACGCCGCCTGAAAAATGCCCTGAAGCTGCCAACTCTGGCAGAAGTGCATGAATATATCCGCGATGTGGGGAAACCCGCGCTGGAAGAGTTCGCCGAGGAAATACGTAAAAACGGCTACGAAACCACCGTGACCGAAAAAGCCAATCAATGGGTACAGCTGACCATATGTCAGGGAGACGAAGCCGGATTCGTGTACGGCATTTACCCCAAAGCCACCCTGAAACCCGACGCAAGCCACCCAGAAAAAGAACTGGCTGACGACGTCGATGACGGCTCGCCCGACACCTATTTCCGTGCAGAAGTGCACCTGTACGAAGGCGGCCAGGACTACGACGTGATGGGCTGGACCAAGGATCAGCTACTCACCGACATGGTCTCGCAGTATGAGCGGCACCTGCAATTTCTGCACACTCTGCGATAGACTCAGCAAGCTACAGAAATTGCCGCCAGACCCGAAATTTCCAATCGAGTCCCCATATGGAACTGCGCACTACCGAAGACGGCAAAGCAAAATTTGATCCACCGGTGTTCTATACCGCCACCGGCATTCTACTTCTGCTGGTCGCTTATGCGGTATTTTTTCCGGAAGACGCCACCGCGCGCTTCCAAAGCATGCAGAATACCATCGTCACCTATATGGGCTGGTACTACGTACTGATCGTGGCGATTTTGCTGGTAACCGTCGTCATTATCAGTATGTCGCGGCTCGGCGATATCAAGCTCGGAGCGGAACACGAGAAGCCCGAGTACGGATTCTGGTCCTGGCTGGCCATGCTGTTTTCTGCCGGTATTGGTATTGGCCTGCTGTTTTTTGGTGTCGCCGAACCGGTGATGCACTACATGAACCCGCCGGATGCAGACCCGGGCTCCATCAAGGCCGCGCGCCAGGCCATGATCCTGAGTATTTTTCACTGGGGTTTTCACGTCTGGGCGATTTTCGCCGGTGTTGCCCTGATCCTCGGTTACTTCAGTTATCGCCACAACCTGCCACTCACCTTGCGCTCCGCACTTTATCCGATGATCGGTGAGCGTATTCACGGGCCCATCGGCCACGCCATTGATGTGTTCGCGATTGTCAGTACTGTTTGCGGTGTGGCGACCACGCTCGGCTTCGGCGTGCTGCAGATGAACTCGGGGTTAAATCACCTGTTTGGCATTCCGATAGGGGAGATGAGCCAGGTGGTGCTGATTGTGGTTACCACCTCTCTCGCCACTATCTCGGTGGTGGTCGGGCTAGACGCCGGAATCAAACGCTTGTCGCAACTGAATATGGGGCTTGCAGCACTGCTCTGTCTGACTATTCTGGTACTCGGCAGCACTGTGTTTCTGTTTCAGGCGTTTGTACAGAACCTGGGAAGTTATCTGTCGGTGCTGGTCAATCGCACGTTCAATCTATACGCCTACGCCCCCACAGACTGGATAGGCGGCTGGACTATTTTCTACTGGGGCTGGTGCCTCAGCTGGTCGCCATTCGTCGGGCTCTTTATTGCACGTATTTCCCGCGGCCGTACCATCCGCGAATTTGCCGTGGGCACATTGCTGATGCCCACACTGATCACCATTATCTGGCTGACGGTATTTGGCAACTCCGCCATCGAAATGATCCGCGATGAGGGTCTAACCTCCCTTGCGGATACGATCCAGAAAGATCAGTCGCTGGCGCTGTTCCAATTCCTGGAGCAGTTTCCTTTTTCCCAGGCACTGTCCGGGCTTGCCATTATTCTCGTAGTGATTTTCTTTATTACCTCGGCGGACTCCGGCGCGATGGTGATGAATATGCTCTCCTCCCACGGGCGCGATGACACGCCTGCGTGGCAACGTATCTTCTGGTCCGGCATTATCGGCGTAGTGGCCATTGCACTGCTGCTTGCCGGTGGCCTGGCATCATTACAGACTGCCGCCATTGCCAGTGCGCTGCCCTTCTCGATCATTCTATTGGTGGCGATCTACGGGCTGATCAAAGCCCTGCGAATGGACTCGGCCAAAAAAGATGCCCAGTCCGCACCCGTGGCTCCCATCAGTGCGCGCAACCCCGTTACCTGGGAGCGACGATTGCGCAACCTGGTGCAGCTGCCCTCACTTCAGGAAGTACACGAGTACATTGGCGAAATCGCCGAGCCCGCCTTGCGCAGGTTCGCCGCGCAGATGCAGAAAAACGGTTTTATGGCAGAAGTCACCGAAGAGGAAAATTCAGTAATTCACCTCACCGTCTACCAGGGCGACGAAGTGGACTTCCTCTACAGTATCTACCCCAAAGCCCACCTTAAGCCGAATGCACATAACCAGGATACCGTGCTTGACGACACCTACGACGACGGCTCGCCAGATAAATATTTCCGTGCAGAAGTGCACCTGAGTGAAGGCGGGCAGGATTACGATGTGATGGGCTGGACCACGGATCAGCTACTGACCGATGTTCTCTCCCAGTACGAGCGGCATCTACAGTTTTTGCATTCACTGCGCTGATCGAAATACAGGTACAATGGCATCCTGTACATTTACTCCCCAATACCATGTACCTGCTAAAAACCGAACGCCTGCAACTGCGCGAACTCACGAGCAGTGACGAAGATGCGCAATTCACACTGACACTGGTCAACGATCCGGCATTCCACCGCTTTATCGGCGATCGCGGCGTGCGCTCACTCGAAGACGCGCGTAATTATCTCCGACGCGGCCCCATCGCCATGTATCGCGACCGCGGCTTTGGCATGTACCGGGTAGAGCTGAAAGACGGCACCGCCATCGGCCAGTGCGGGCTATTGAAGCGCGACGGTCTCGATGATGTGGATATCGGGTTTGCTTTTCTGCCCGAATATCGCGGGCAAGGCTATGCAGCGGAAGCGGCGCAGGCCGTGATGCAGTGGGGTAAACGCGATCTCGGCCTCACGCGGATTGTTGCCATCGCCACCCCGGAAAACGGTGCGTCCATTCGGCTTTTGGATGGGCTTGGTTTTCGTAGAGAAAGAATGATCAGACTTCCAGGAAGCACGGAGACTCTGGTGCTTCTTGGATGGCAGGCAGGACCTTTCCCAAGTCATACAAGCACCTATTCTCCCTGCAACCGCTCTTAACTGTCACTCCGAGATGAGAAATGACCTAGGCTTTCTGCGTATCCGAAAATTGGCCTGTATACAGTTTATTGGCCTCGATAAATCGGCTCCGGACACGGTCAATCCCAGCTTGTAGCGCAATGCTAAGGGCAGTGTCATGCGGGTTTAGGGCAGTCCAATTCCACCGCTACCATCACACTGATCCCACCAACGGAAGCGTTTCCAAGAGGGGGGCTGAGATCAGCGATGGATCAGGGTGATGCCAAGATTGATGGTCACTCGGATAGTTTTGTCTAATTTGTGGGCTTACTGGACAACTTCCCTTTCTGGTTCAATATTGTGACCCCTTAAGCAGGGGCCACGCTTATTGATCAGTGCGCGCTGGCCTGGCCAGCGCCTTGGGGGAAGCGAATGCTCTCCACCATTTCCTGTACATCACCTGGCGCTTCTCGAGTCACTTTAGCCACTGCTATGGCGACCACAAAGTTGATCACCATCCCCAGGGTGCCGATTCCCTCCGGTGAAATACCAAACCACCAGTGTTCTGCGGTGTTGGCCGCCGGATCGATGAACTTGAAGTAAACGATATAGGCCGCGGTAAACAGAATACCCGTCAACATCCCGGCAATAGCCCCTTCCTTGTTCATGCGCTTGGAGAAAATCCCCATGATGATTGCCGGGAAGAATGACGAGGCCGCGAGCCCGAACGCAAACGCAACCACCTGCGCCACAAAACCCGGAGGGTTGACTCCAAGATAGCCGGCGATACACACCGCGACTGCCGCTGCGGAACGCGCATACAGCAGCTCCTGTTTTTCGGTGATTCGCGGCATCAGATTGCGTTTCAGCAGGTCGTGAGAGATCGACGTGGAGATCACCAGCAGCAATCCCGCAGAGGTCGACAGCGCCGCGGCCACGCCGCCAGCGGCAACCAGTGCGATCACCCAGGCTGGCAGATTGGCAATTTCCGGATTGGCCAGCACCATGATGTCGCGGTCCACGGTCATCTCGTTGCGCTCATCACCGGAGTAGAACATCTTACCGTCGCCGTTTTTGTCTTCCCATTGGATCAGGCCGGTTTCCTCCCAGTTACTGATCCAGCTCGGCGCTTCGGCGTGGGCAGTACCCCGGCCGTCGGCCCCGTTGATGGTGTCGATCATATTGACGCGCGCAAAAGTGGCGATAGCCGGTGCGGTGGTGTAGAGCAGCGCAATAAACAGTAGGGCCCAGCCCGCGGACTTACGCGCATCGCGTACCTTCGGCACGGTAAAAAAGCGCACGATCACATGGGGCAGACCCGCGGTGCCAACCATCAGTGCGGCGGTGATGAAGAATACATCGATGGTACTTTTGGTGCCCGCCGTGTATTCCGCAAACCCGAGTTCCACAGACAGACCGTCGAGCTTATCCAGTAAATAGGTACCGTCTGAGAGCATTCCACCAAAACCGGCCTGTGGCAGTACGTGGCCGGTCATCATGATGGAAATAAATATTGCCGGCACCATATAAGCAAAAATCAAAACACAGTACTGGGCGACCTGGGTATACGTAATACCCTTCATACCGCCGAGCACAGCATAGAAAAATACAACGCCCATACCGATGACGACACCGGTAACAATATCCACTTCCAGAAAGCGGGAAAACACCACGCCCACACCGCGCATCTGACCAGCCACATACGTGAAACACACGAAAATCGCGCAGATCACCGCCACGGTACGCGCGGCCTGGGAGTAGTAGCGATCACCAATAAAGTCCGGCACGGTGAACTTGCCGAACTTGCGCAAATACGGTGCGAGGCACAGCGCCAGCAGCACATAACCACCGGTCCAGCCAAGCAGATACACGGTACCGTCGTAGCCCATAAAGGAGATCAGGCCAGCCATGGAAATGAAGGAGGCTGCAGACATCCAATCCGCTGCAGTGGCCATACCGTTGGCCACCGGATGCACACCGCCACCGGCCACATAGAAATCGTTGGTCGAGCCGGCACGGGCCCAGATGGCAATGGCGATATACAGCAGGAAAGTCGCGCCGACGATCAGGAAAGTGAGAGTTTGAACATCCACGCTTTATTGCCCCCTGTTCAGCTGGGCATCATCCGCAGCGGTTGCGTTTTCCATTGGCGCGGAACCGGAGTCGTCTTCCTCGTACACGCCGTATTTTTTATCAAGCTGATTCATTTTGTAGACATACACCACAATCAGCAGCAAAAAAACGTAGATGGCTCCCTGTTGGGCGAACCAGAAGCCGAGCTTGAAACCGCCCATGCGGATCTGGTTCAGTTCATCGACCAGTAATATGCCGCAGCCAAATGAAACGACAAACCACACACAGAGTAAACTGAATAACAAACGGAGATTTTCTTTCCAATAACTGGCCGCCTGCGGGCCACTGGCAAAGCTCATCGCGAGACCTCTTGTTTATTTTTATTTGATTGACCTGATACTCTACCCGGACTGATGCGGGTTTGTCATCGTTTACCATTGTTTCACCTGCCCCCTAAATAAGCCCTCCTGTGAGACCACCCCAGAGCAATTGTCACACGCGAGTCTAAGACTTTACCCCGGTGCACGGACGCTCCGGTGCCCGTCGCCCATATACAAAAAAGGCGGCAGGTTGCCCTGCCGCCTTTCTATGCCCCAGCCTATGCCCCAGCGAGTAAATCACGTATTGATCCTCACTGGACCCGCGCCGATACGTTATTTTTCTCCTCAATATCGGCCAGCGCAACCACCACCATCTCAGCGTAATCGGGATCAGCCTTTTTGAACTGCTCCAGCATCCGCACCTGAATGGTCGAGTTTGCTGTGCTGAGGCCTCCCGCTATATTGTCTACCAGCTGCTGCTTCTGGTCGTCGTTCATCAGGCGGAACAGGGCGCCAGCCTGGGAGTGATAATCTTCCTCATCCTGACTGTATGGCTTGACCCAGGCATTGTGCTCCAGTGGCATAGGCGGCTCAGCGACCGAAGGCACCGGGGCTGGCGCGCCGCGATTGATACGGTCGTTGGGGTAGAAATTCACCTCACTCCCCTGATTAGGCACCTTACCGCTTACCGGGCACATACCGGCGAAGGCGCCATCCCGCTGATAGTGGTGTACCGGGCACTTCGGCGCGTTCACTGGAATGTTATTCACGTTGGCGCCGACACGGTATCGGTGCGCATCCTGATAGGCGAACAACCGGCCCTGTAGCATCTTGTCCGGGGAGGCACCGATACCGGGCACAAGATTGCTGGGGGCAAATGCTGCCTGTTCGGTTTCGGCAAAGTAGTTGTCGACATTGCGGTTCAGTTCCAGCATGCCAATGTCCTGCACGGGTGCCTCGTCATGGGGCCATACCTTGGTCAGGTCAAACGGGTTTACCGACAGGGTTTTCGCTTGTGCCTCAGAAAGGATCTGCAGTTGTACGGTCCACTTGGGGAAATCACCGGCGTCAATGGACTCCACCAGATCTTGCTGGGCGCCAAAGGCGGGATAATTGGCCGCATCTTCACTGCGCACATTCTTGATACCCTGTTGGGTTTTCAGGTGCCACTTCACCCAGAATCGCTCGCCTTTGCTGTTCCAGAAGCTCAGAGTATGGGAACCGAACCCGTGCATATGGCGATAGCTGAGCGGTATGCCTCGGTCGGACATCAAGATGGTCATCTGATGCAGAGACTGCGGATGATTTGCCCAGTACTCAAAGCTCGCCGCCGGATCCGGCAGATTGGTGCGCGGATTCTTTTTCTGCGAGTGAATAAAGTCCGGGAACTTGGCCGGGTCGTTCAAAAAGAACACCGGAGTATTGTTGCCCACCAGGTCGAAATTGCCCTCGTTGGTATAGAACTTCAGCGCAAAACCACGCGGATCGCGCGCGTAGTCACTGGAGTCCTGACCGCCGCCCACCGTGGAGAAGCGGACGAAAACTTGAGTATCCGTTCCCGCCTTCTGCAGAAAGTCGGCAATGGTGTAATCAACCAGGTCTTTGTTAAGACGGAAAGTACCATAGGCACCGGTACCGCGAGCGTGCACTACCCGCTCAGGAATGCGCTCACGATTGAAGTGCGCCAGTTTTTCAAACACACGGAAATTGTCGAAGGTGAGGGAGCCACGCTCACCGGCGGACACACTGTTGTTATCGTCGGCAACAGGAGCGCCGGCGGAAGTTGTCAGTTTATTGCTGCTCATGGCGAATACCTCTTCCGATGACTCGCCGGTATCAAGACTACCTGGGCCTTGCGAGTCAGAGCAAAAAAGTATTCTTGCTCTTTCCCGAAAACGACGCTTGATCCAAATCAATATTGGTCGATATTTAACCAGACCAAACGTCATGGAATACAACAAAAACGCGCCACTTAATTGACAGCTCAAGCCACTGAACTAGGCTCAATGTGGGAGTTTGGTCCTTCGACAATAATCCAAAGAGAATTGCGCCATGATCATTGCTACCGATATGCCCGAAGTATCCAGCTGCGCCGCCATCGAGTGCGCCTACAATACTGATTCCGCCTGCCACGCCCGCGCCATTACCGTTGGCGACGGTGACCACCCAGACTGCGATACCTATTTCCACAATAGCCACCACACCAAGCGCGAACGCAATGCGGGCGTAGGTGCCTGTAAGGTTACCGGGTGCAGTCACAATGTGGATTTTGAGTGTGGCGCGGATCAGATCGAACTGGGATACAGTGGCGATGCCGTCAACTGTCTGACCTACGCACATTAAGGCCCGCTGTTTTGAGCTGAGACTCTCCAGCCACGCCAGAAAGCGATCCCGTTGAGAGCGAGCTAGAGCCCAGGCTTGCTCACAACGCGTGCGCCTTTCAATCCGTAAAACACAATATACAGATAGCAGACTATCGGAATGAAATAGGATGGGTGTAGCCCGAATGCATCCGCAAACGCCCCCTGAATCAGCGGAACCAATGCCCCGCCTACAATCGCCAGGCACAACAGCCCAGACGCCTGCCCCGCCTGAATCCCCATTCCCTGCAGCGCCAGACTGAAAATTGTCGGGAACATGATGGAATTACACAGCCCCACCAAAAGCAGAGACCACATGGCTACGGGCCCACTCGAGTAGATGGCCACAAGGATTAGCAAGATTGCCACCACGCCATTAAAACCCAGCACATAGCCCGGCTTCACACGACACATGACAAAAGCGCCAATAAACCGCCCGACCATGGCGCCGCCCCAGTACAGCGCAATGTAGTGTGCGGCCCTGGCTTCATCCATACCCATCACTTCCGGCAGTCCGAGGAAGTTCACCATAAAACTGCCGATAGACACTTCTGCGCCCACATACAGAAAAATACCCAGCGCGCCCAGCACCAGATGCCGATGACACCAGATGGACTTTTCTCCAATCACCTTGCCGGTATACGCTGGCAGAATGCGCGGTAATTTCAAAAACCAGAAGGTCACTGCAAGTAGCGCCAATGTGGCGGCGAGAATCAAGTAGGGCAACTGCACCGACTTGGCGGAGTGCTCGACATTTGGCGCGCCCGTGACTGCAGCGGAAAGAATCAGTGCCCCACCAAAAAATGGCGCCAGAGTAGTTCCCAGTGCATTGAACCCTTGAGTGAGTGTAAGACGGCTGGATGAGGTGGCCGCGCTGCCCATTGCGGTTACATACGGATTGGCGGAAACCTGTAACAGGGTAATTCCGGATGCCAGAACGAACAGGGCACCGAGAAAGAGCGGATACGTCTGGATTTCAGCGGCGGGATAAAAAAGCAGGCAACCCAAGGCCGCCACCAGCAGGCCGCAGACGATTCCATTCTTATACCCAATACGGCGCACCAGGGCCCCGGCAGGGAGAGAAACGGTGAAATATGCCCCAAAAAATGCAAGCTGGATCAGCATGGCCTGGGTATAGCTGAGTTCGAACACTGCCTTCAGGTGCGGCACCAGAATATCGTTCAGGCAGGTAATAAATCCCCACATGAAGAACAGTACAGTAAGCGCAGACAAGGCGAAGCGGAAATCGCCATGTCCTTCGCGGGCAGCCGGGTTTTCTTCAGGCACTGAGCTTCCATCGCTTGAGCAATTCGACCCATTCAGCATAGTTAGAGAAACTGGCGAACCTGCGGTATACACAGCAAAAAGCCAGTATCCACCGAAACGGATACTGGCTTTTGACGCGCTTAGATCAGAGCGCAATAGTACAGCGCTCTGAAATCAACGATTACTCAGAAGGCGTGTTACTCCACAGCCGCTCCAGCAAGTTGGTTTTACGCGGATCGAAGTCAAGCCACTCGCCCCAGCCCGCGGTATTGCTTTGCGGATCGTAGGCATGACCGTACCAGCCTCCGGTATCACCGGATTCCGGGTTGATCGACCAGTAGCAGCCCTGAATATTTTTCTCGACCATGTAATCGACAAACATATCCTGCCACTGAGCATCCACAACGCCGGGCTGAATATGATCCCAGCGCGCCTGATCGCGCAGCGCTGCCTTGGCCGGCCAATCGAGGTTGCCACCAAACTCACCCACGACGATGGCGTAGCCCATTTCACGCAGGTAGCCGAAGTGCTCGTCCCAACCCTGGCGCAGCAGTTCTTCATCCAGCACGATGTTACAGTCGGCATCACCGGCAGCATCACCTTCCAGGCCTTCACATTCTGGCTGCGAGACCGCATCCATAAAGCCTTTCTGCACAAACACAGACGGACCGTAGGTGTGCGGAGAATAAACCAGACGATCTTTGGGGATATTAGGCGGGTTGTCGCCCGCTTCAAACAGGTTCTCGCCCCAGTTCGGATTGGTCGCTTCGTTACCGTGCGGCACCTGAGTAATGGTTGCCGGGGTACCGTCCTGATTGCCAGCAGTGGCAGAGACACCCTGTACAAACAGCAGGGTGTTGGAATTCACCTCATCGATCGCCGCGAAGGCGTCTTCGGTCAGGCTTTTCCATTCTTCCCAGGTGTAATCCCACGGTTCGTTGTAAATATCGATACCGATGATGTTATCTACACCCAGAGCTTCTTCGAGACCCGCCAGCTCACGCAGGTTATCCAGCCACATATCGCGGTTGTATTCCTGCACATTGGTAACGGAATCCGGGTTGCCGGTAACCGCACAGGAACTGTCTTCCCGTGGGTAGTCGTACAGCTCGCGGTCCGCATCGACATAGGGTGGGCGCGCATCCAGACGGCCAGCCCGCCAGCCGATATAGTTGGAGCAGGCGTGAATATCGAGCATTACTTCGATGTTGTTCTGGTCCGCGGCGATAATGAACTCTTCCATTGCCTGGCGCGCATTGGGCACCAGCACCGACTCGTGATTTTTCAGTACTTCACCACTGCCCTGGGGATCGTCCGGATCGAGTGTTTGCGGTACAACCGGGAAGCGCACCACATTCACACCCATTGCGGTAATCTCGCTCATGGTCTGCTGGATAGTTCGACCGGTACCCGCGCTGCCGTTGGCCCAGAAGGTGTTGCCCACGTACAGTTCCATAGGCGCGCCACTGGGGTTCACTTCTGCATCGGAAGGCTCGTGACGACCTTCCAGACCAAACCAGGAACCACAATTTACCGGGATCACTTCACCGTTTTTGGTGATATTGCCGGTGTCGTCGACACGGAAACGACCACCGCTGGAAGAGCCGGACGACGAACCACTGCCGGAGCTTGAGCTCGAGCTGCTGGTTGAACCGCTTGAAGAACCACTGCCGGAGCTCGAACCGCTTGAAGAACTTGAAGAACTGGAGGAGCTCGAAGAGCTGGAGGAGCTCGAAGAACTGGACGAACTTGAAGAGCTCGAAGAGCTCGAAGAGCTTGAGGAACTGGAAGAGCCACCGGAAGACGAGCCACCACCATTCCCGTCAACCGATACTTCTGCAGGTGCTTGACCACCGGGGTTGGCAATAAACCCAACGGTCACCTGGGCACCAGGTGCAACGGTGCTGTTGTAATCGGCTGCGCTGACCACATATTGGCTCGCGCTCTGGGATTGAATAACACCGTTCCACAGATTGTTGATATCCACATCCATATTGAAGGATACGGACCAGTCGGTAAGTGGTTCGCTACCGTCGTTGGTAACAACAATTTCTCCCTGGAAACCGCCGCCCCAATCGCTGACGATAATCATCTCAGCCTCCGCTGCCATCAATGCAGAAGAAGCAGTCCCCAGCCACATTACCAGCCCCGCTTTGGCAAAGGCGCTGTATATCGAACGCCTTTCAAAAGTCGGTTTTTGCATGGAATGTATTTCCATAAGTTCTCTCCAGTCGCTGTAAAGTTTTCCATTATTTTTTGGCGAGCCCAGCGAATTTTTCATTAAAAATTCAGAAACCCAGGGGAAATTTATTTCCAAAAAAATCGCGTTCAAGAACGATTCACCTGTGAAACCCGCTCTCTTGCAACGTGCATGCGAAGAAAAACAACCCCACAAAAAGATGACTTTGAAGCCAAACTTTCAGAGTTGTGAAAGAAAATTTCTTGATAATCGGCTGAGTGTGAACCGGCGAGTGAACAGAAAGTGGAGGCTGTCACAGGCTACAGCGGCCTGCGTTAGAGTACGGAGAGGTAGATGGGACGTGGATAACAAAAAAATCCCGGCGCGTAGCCGGGATTTTTAAACACATTTACTGAGCGAAGATCAACTGACCTTTTCTCCGTGCGCCTGCTTGTCGGCGTGATAGGAAGAGCGCACCATCGGGCCGCAAGCCGCATGGGTAAACCCGATCTGTTCGGCGTAGATGCGGTACTCTTCAAACTCGTCCGGATGCACATAACGCTGCACCGGCAAGTGTTCTTTACTCGGCTGCAGGTACTGGCCAATAGTGAGCATATCGATATCGTGTGCACGCATATCGTCCAGCACTTCGAAAATTTCTTCTTTGGTTTCACCAAGGCCAACCATCAGCCCGGATTTGGTGAGTACGTCGGGGCGACGCTTTTTGTATTCCTGCAGCAGTTTCAGGGACCACTTGTAGTTGGCACCGGGACGGGACTCCCGGTACAGGCGCGGCACGGTTTCCAGGTTGTGGTTAAACACGTCCGGGGCATCCGCCTCGAGAATATCGAGGGCGATATCCATACGACCGCGGAAATCCGGGGTCAGGATTTCCACCTGCAAATTTGGAGATAGCGCGCGGGACTCCTTGATGCACTCGGCAAAATGCTGGGCGCCGCCATCGCGCAGGTCATCGCGGTCTACAGAAGTGATCACCACATAGCGCAGGCTCATGGCGGCGATGGCCTCCGCCAGCTGTTTCGGTTCTTCCGGATCCAGTGGGTTCGGCTTGCCGTGCCCTACATCGCAAAATGGACAACGCCGGGTACAGATCTCGCCCATGATCATAAAAGTGGCAGTGCCGCCGCTGAAGCATTCACCCAGGTTCGGGCAGCTGGCCTCTTCACATACAGTGGCGAGTTTCTGTGAGCGCAGGATGCCCTTGATGCGGTCCACTTCTTTGGACGCTTTTACCGAGGGTACTTTTACCCGAATCCAGTCCGGCTTGCGCAGGGTCTGGTCACTGGCGATCACCTTTACCGGGATACGCTCTACCTTGTCGCCATCGCGGAGCTTTTCGCCCTGCTGCAGGCGGCGGGTGCGTTTTACCGGGCTGATTTCCGGCACAGCCGTCTCCCCGGGGTTCACGGTGGTCGTCTTGATTTCGGACTGGTCGGCGTCAAATCGTTCAGACATTACTAGTTCCTGGTTCGGTACCCTGCGCGTTTGCGGTTACCTCAAATTTCTCGTCAATTTTCTTGTCGTCAAACAGGTGTTCATCCACCGGTTGCCAGCTGGCCTCCGGCAATGGCAGCTTGCGCTGCAGCGCGGCGACAAAACTTGTCGCCACGGCTTCCCACTGGGGCGTAGGCTGGATGATCTCCGCCATCTGCACCATCTGCATGCCCGCGTAACCACAGGGGTTGATACGCAGAAAAGGCCCCAGATCCATATCAATATTGATGGCGATGCCGTGGAAGCTGCAACCGCGGCGCACCCGCAGACCGATGGAGGCAATCTTGTTGCCAGCCCGCGGCCCGTCGGAGAGATAGACACCGGGGGCATCCGGGCGCGGCGCGGCGCTGATGCCAAATTCCGCCAGCATAGCGACGGTGGCTTCTTCCAAAGCCGTGACCAGGTCGCGCACACCGATTTTGTTGCGGCGCAGGTCCAGCAGCGGATACACCACCAGCTGGCCAGGGCCGTGATAGGTCACCTGACCGCCGCGATCCACCTGTACCACCGGTATATCACCGGTATTCAGCAGATGCTCGGCTTTGCCGGCCTGGCCCTGGGTGAATACGGGGGGATGTTCGACACACCAGATCTGGTCCCCGGCGTCGTTGCCGCGGTTGTCGGTGTAGTGGGCCATGGCGCGCCATACGGTTTCGTAATCGCGCCGGCCGAGGTTGCAGATAACCGGCTTGGGGGCGGCCATCAAATCACCATATACACGCCCGGGTGGGCAGTGAGCTCATCGGTAAGTGCTTTCAGTTGCGGTTCACCGGTGGCAACAATGTAAAAGGTTACCGAGGTGAATTTACCGTTGCGGCTGGGCTTGTGCGTCAGCCTGCTTTCATCCAGCCCGGGGGCGTGGCGGCGCATGACTTCGAGTACGAAGTCGCGTACCTGGTCATCGGTGTCACGCACCACTTTGACCACGTAGTCTTCGCACGGGAATTCGATTTTTGGCGGCTGCTGTTGTGAATCCTGGGTCATACCACTCTCTCTGGGCCGCAGATCAGAAGTGAAGACGCGGGGACAACGCCCAGCGGGTGTTGCGGCCGGGCGGCGATTATACAGTGCCGGCCGGGGACTGGACAGGGAGGAAAGATTGCAGACGAAACTGCTTTGAGACGGGGCAATGGAAGCCCGGCGCGTTATTTCGCCGGGCTAAGTCGGGTTTTCTTACTGAAAGAAGCCCATCACAAAGCGCTTGATGGAATCCCAGACACGCTTGAAGAAACCGGCTTTCTCCACATCTTCCGCCACTACAGCGGGCACGTCCGCGACGGTTTCCCCGTCCAGAGTCACAACAACCTTGCCTACCTGCTGACCTTTGGCCAGGGGGGCTTTGAGCTCACCGTCGACAATCAGGTCGGCTTTGATGCTCTCTTCACCGCCCCGGGGGATGGTGACAAATACGTCGTTTTTCACCGCAACGCCTACAGAGTCGGCTTTGCCGCCCCATACCCGCTCGGTCTGCAGTACGTCGTTGCTGCCGTAGACCTTGTGGGTCTGGTAGTAGCGGAAGCCATAGGCGAGCAGTTTCTGGGTTTCGGCCGCGCGCTTTTCGTCGCTGTCTGTACCCACGACGACAGAAATGAGGCGCATGCCGCGTTTGACCGCGGAGGCCACCAGGCAGTAACCGGCTTCTTCGGTGTGGCCGGTTTTGATGCCGTCTACCGCGGGATCGCGCCACAGCAGGCGGTTGCGGTTGGGCTGGTTGATGCCGTTGAAGCGGAAATATTTCTCGGAATACAGGGCGTAGTGACTCGGGTGGTCCTGGATCAATGCGCGCGCCAGTTTGCCCAGGTCGCGGGCCGTAGTAACGTGGCCGTCTGCAGGCCAGCCGGTGGCGTTAACGAAGTTGGAATCTTCCATTCCCAGCAGTTGGGCCTGCTGGTTCATCACTTCGGCGAACACTTCTTCGCTGCCGGAAACATACTCGGCGAGGGCAATACTGGCATCATTACCGGACTGCACGATCACGCCGCGCAGCAGATCAATGACCGGTACCTTGTCCCCAACTTTGACAAACATTTTGGAGCCGCCTTTGCGCCAGGCCTTCTCCGAAATATTCACCATGTCCTGCTCTTTGATGGCGCCTTTTTCCAGCTCTTCAGAGACGATGTAGCTGGTCATCATCTTGGTGAGGCTGGCCGGTGGGATCTGTTTGTCCGCGTCGTGCTCTACCAGAATCTGACCTGTGTGGGCATCAATCAGCAGATAGGCGGTCGCCGCAAGCTGCGGTGGCGCGGGTATCAGTGGTTTATCGGCCTGGGCAACACTGGTGCTGACAATCAGGAGCAGACAGGCAAATAAGCGTTTGAACATGAGTCTCTCTTTATTCCTTACCTACGAAAATGTCAAAAACCCGACTCCAGTCGGGGAATGCATGGGCGGATCAGTCAACCACCACCTGGGGCTGGCCAAAATTCTGTTGCTCGACAGATTCCCGCAATGCGGCCAGTGCCCGCTGCTGGGCGATGGGTCCAATACGCACCCGGTATAGCATTGTTCCGTCGCGATTCACCGGGCTGACGGATACAGGATAGCCGAATGCAGTCGCAAGTTGGCCACGAATCTCTTCTGCCTGACTGGCCGAGCTGTAGGCGCCTACCTGCAGGAAGGTATTATCCGGCAGTTTGAAACTGGCGTCTTGCGGCAGGCCCTTGCGCGCGGCGGCGTCTTTTTCTACGGCCAGGCTTTCGGAGGCACTGGGCAACGATTGCGGATCCAGTGCCACTACTTCTACGCGCGCTACGCCCTTGTCGATGTAGCCCAGTTTTTGGGCGGCAGTATAACTGAGATCAATAATACGCCCGGGCACGAAGGGGCCACGGTCATTGACGCGCACGATAATACTGCGGCCATTGTCCAGATTGGTAACTTTGGCATAGCTGGGCAACGGCAGGGTTTTGTGTGCCGCGGACATGGCGTACATATTGTAAACCTCGCCGTTGGCGGTTTTGCGTCCGTGGAATTTGGTGCCGTACCAGGAAGCGTGACCGCGCTCGCTGTACCCTTTGACGCCCTTGAGAACGCTGTATCTTACACCGTTGACCACATAAGGGGATTTATTGCCGGCGACGCCAATGGGTTCACGCACCGGTGTAACCTCCGGTGTGGCGAGCATATCCACGGGCACATCGGGGCCACTGTCGCGAACCTGATCAAAGGGCACATCTTCTTTCGGTTCCACTTTAGCCTTACCCGGATCGTGCAACGGCACGGTGCTACAGGCACTGAGCAATGCCAACGCGCAGCAGGCGCCAAGGCGAACAAAACCGGCGGTTTTAGCCGCTATTTTTCTGGTTTTCATCACTTCCCCCCGGAGCAGGTCAAACAGCGCCCGCTACCGCGTTTTATCGTACTTTCGATTTATCGTATTGCTCGTGCGAAACAGACGCCGGTCATAAAAACGCGTACCGGCTCTGAAACACAATTTTTTATCTACCACTTACCCAGCGTCTAAGCATCCCGACGGATCAGGAACGACCGCCGCGCGCTTTGATGATTTCCTGCCCCAGCTCGTACACCGCCATGGCGTAGAGGCGACTGTGGTTGTAACGGGTAATGGTGTAGAAGTTATTCAGGCCAATCCAGTATTGCGTTCCCTCCTGTGCATTCAGGGAAAACACATTGGCAGGCATCTCCTTGGTGACCTGGGCGGTGGTCGGGAAACCTTTTTCATCTAACTGGCCCACGGTCCACCTGGGTTTCAGGTCGTCGTTGACGATGGTCATGTCCGCATTGGGGCGCGGCTGGGTGATCACGGTGATCGGCTCACCGCCTTTCCAGCCATGCTCGACAAAATAGTTGGCCACGCTACCGATGGCGTCTTCGGTATCTTCCCAGATATCCACCCGGCCGTCCCCATTGAAGTCCACCGCGTAGTGGCGGTAACTGGAAGGCATGAACTGGCCAAAGCCCATGGCACCGGCATAGGAGCCTTTCAGCGTGGTGGGGTCAATTTTTTCGTCGCGGGTCAGCAACAGGTAGTTTTCGAGCTCTTTGGTAAAGAACTTGGAGCGGCGAGGGTAGTTAAACGCCAGCGTGGAGAGTGCATCGATCACCCGGTAGCTCCCCATATTGCCGCCGTAGCGGGTTTCCACACCAATAACGGCGACGATCATTTCCGGCGGTACGCCGTACTTTTCCTCGGCCGCCTGGAGTGCATCCGCGTTCTTGTCCCAAAAGTCCACACCGCTGGCGATGCGGGTATTGGTAATGAAAATTTTGCGGTATTCGTGCCACGGCTTGGCTTTTTCTGCCGGGCGCTTGATCGCTTTGAGGATCGACTCCTTGCGCTTGGCCTCTTTCATCAGCAGCTGCAGGTCATCGCGGTTGAAGTTGTGCTCGGCCACCATGTAATCCACAAACGCTTTGGCCTGGGCATTTTCATCGTGCCCCTGCTCCTGCGCGCAGGCGCTGAGAACCAGTCCCAAGCCCGCCAACAATCCTGTGGTCCACTTCAAAACAACCGCTCCTGTGTTCATAGAGTACTTCCAACTATTTTTCAGTTATTAAAATCGATGTGCTGTTGTGACTGCAATCGCGCCAAAAAGTGGCACGATACACGGGAAAAAGTGAAGCCAGCCTGAACCGCCTCACATTCAGCCACTAAATCCGATAATTAAAAACGTTTCCAATAATCAAAAAAGTACTCTGCGTCTTTCCGTACTGACCGCCATCAGAATGCCGAACCCGGCCATCAGGGTAATCACCGAGGTGCCGCCGTGGCTCACCAAGGGCAAGGGCACCCCCACTACCGGCAATAAACCGGTCACCATACCGATGTTCACAAATACGTATACAAAGAAGGTGAGCGTGATACTGCCCGCCAACAAGCGCCCGAAAACGTGCTGGGCCATAAAACTAATATAGATGCCCCGGGCGATGATCAACAGATACAGCACCAGCAGGATCAACGCACCGCGCATTCCCCACTCCTCAGCCAGCACCGCAATAATGAAATCCGTGTGGCTCTCCGGCAGAAAATCCAACTGTGACTGGGTGCCCTGCATATAGCCCTTTCCATCCCAGCCACCGGAACCGATAGCGGCCTTGGACTGGAAGATGTTCCAGCCGGCGCCGAGACGGTCCGCGTCCGGGTTGAACAGGGTGAGAATCCGTTGTTTCTGGTAATCCCGCAGGCCCCACATCCACATGGGCCAGGCCGCCATCAATGCCATCACCACTGCGCCGCCGATCATCTTCCAGCTGAGGCCGGACAGATAGAGCGCAAAAATACCCGACGTGGCGATCAGGATAGACGTTCCAAGGTCCGGCTGGCGGACAATCAGCGCCGCCGGAACCCCGATAATGACCAGAGTACCGATTACCGTGAGAAACGACGGCGGCAGGCTGCGCTTGTGCAGATACGCTGCCACCGCGATGGGAACCGCGAGTTTCAGCGCCTCCGAGGGCTGGAAACGAAACCCGCCGATCTGCAGCCAGCGCTGCGCGCCCTTGGCACCCACCCCGAAAAACAGTACCGCCACCAACAGACAGCAGCCGGCGAGGTAAAACCAGGGCGACCAGCGCCGGTAAAATTCCAGCGGAATCTGCGCGGCAATCACCATGCCCACAAACGCCAGCCCCATAAATACGGCCTGGCGTTTCACGTAATGGACTTCTTCCCCGGATGCACTGTACAGCACCACCAGACCCACGCCCGCCAGCACCATCAGCAAGAGCAGTAAGGGCAGGTCGATATGCCAGCGACGGGACAGGCTCTCCGGGCGCCGCAGACTGCTGCCGGCATCCGGCAAGCGGTGCATATAATCGCGACTAGCCACGGATACCGTCCTCCTGTGGGTGTGGGTGTGGGTGTGGGTGTGGGTGTGGGTGTACGGGAGCGGAAATGCTCATGGGCGGACGCCACACAAGACGGCTGGCGGTATTCTCCAGCGGGCGTGACATCCAGTCGAAAAAGACCTCGCGAGCCACCGGAGCGGCCACGCGACCGCCACCCTCGCCGTTTTCCACCAGTACCGATACCGCAATCTGCGGATCGTCTACCGGCGCAAAAGCGACAAACAGAGCGTGGTCCCGGTGGCGCTCTTTCAGCGCCTCCGAATCGTACTTCTCGCCCTGGGCAATACCCACCACCTGTGCAGTACCGGATTTACCGGCCACCTTGAAATCCAGCCCGGCGCCGGCTTTCTTGCCGGTGCCGTGAGCGCTGTATACCACCGCTTCCATGCCCTCGAAGACCAGGTCCCAGTACTCCGGGCGCGCGTCCACGTGATGCAATACCTCTGGCGGCTGCTCCACGCCGTCGATGGCCATCACCATCTGCGGGCGGTAGTGGGTACCGCGGTTGGCAATGGTGGCAGTCATCACCGCCAGCTGCAGCGGTGTCGCCAGCACAAAGCCCTGCCCCAGTACCGTATTCAGACTGTCCCCCGGGAACCAGGGCACGCCGCGCGCGCCGCGTTTCCACGCTCGCGACGGGAACAGCCCGGGGTATTCCCGCGGCAGGTCGATGCCGGTTTTTTCGCCCAGGCCGAAGCGGGTGGCAACGTCGTGCATATCGTCAATATTCCAGCGCGCGGCCATATCCCAAAAATAGACATCGCAGCTCTGCGCCAGCCCCTGAATCAGGTCGATATGCTTGCCGTGGCCCCAGCGTTTCCAGTCGCGATAAATCCGCGGGTCGTTGGGCAGTTTGAAATAACCCGGGTCCGCCACTTCGGTTTCCGCACTGATGACCCCCGCGGCGAGCCCCCCCAGCCCCATCATCGGCTTCAGGGTGGAACCCGGGGGGTATTGCCCCTGGATGACCCGGTTGAACAGCGGCACATCCAGGGAATCCCGCAGTGCGCTGTAATCCTTGTAGCTGATGCCGGTCACGAACAGGTTGGGATCAAAGGATGGCTGACTGACGAAGGCGAGCACGCCGCCCGTTTTCACGTCAATGGCCACCACGGCGCCACGGTTGTCTCCCAGTGCTTCAGTCGCCACCTGCTGCAGACGGGTGTCCAGATGCAGGGTCAGCTCCGCGCCGGGCTTGGGGTCGTGCCGTTCCAGTACCCGCAGCACCCGGCCACGGGCATTGGTTTCCACATTTTCATAGCCCACTTCGCCCAGCAGCAGGTCTTCATACGAGCGCTCCAGCCCTACCTTCCCGATACTCTGGGTGCCCCGATAGCGGCGTACATCTTCCTCGGAAAAGCCGGATAGTTCGCGCTCATTGATCCGCCCCACATACCCCACGCTGTGGCCGAAGAGCTTGCTCTCCGGGTAGTAACGCACCAGCTCCGCCTCCACGGAAACCCCGGGCAGGTGAAATTCATTGACGCTGATGCGAGCAATCTCGTCTTCACTCAGGCGGTAGCGCAGGGGAACGGGCTCGAACGGGCGGCGTCGCTGCAGGCGACGGTTGAATTTTTCGACATCACGGTCTTCAAGGTGCACCAGCCGGCCAAGCAACTCGATGGTGGCATCCAGATCTCTAACCCGCTCGCGTACCACGGAAAGGGTGTAACTGGGGCGGTTGTCCGCCAGCATTTCGCCATTGCGGTCGTAGATCAGACCACGGGTGGGGGGGACCGGGCGCACCTGGATACGGTTCTGGTCAGACTGGGTGCGGTAGTCCTCGTAATTGACGACCTGGAGGTTATAGAAGCGCGCCACCAGCACGCCCAGCAGCACGACTACGCCGAATATCGCCACCAGCATACGGTTGCGAAACAGCCGCTGCTCAGTGTGGTGGTCTTTGAAGCGCAGGTTTTCTGACATGGTGGTCGAAGCAGATTATTCGGTGGCGCGAAAATGACCACGAAGTGTACACAAGTTTGCCTTCCCTGCGGAGCCTTTGGCGTACCCCAGCGCCACAGGCACCGGGCACACACCATCTCTTTCAGAGTCTGGTGGCGCAGGAAAGTTCACGAAAAGCAGGATGAAGAGAGCGCAATACCAGGGCGAAAGGCCGAAGCGACACGCCATCGGCCTACTTGTGGTACGGGTGCCCCGCCAACAGGGTCCAGGCCCGGTACAGCTGCTCCGCCAGCAACACCCGCACCAGCGGGTGTGGCAAGGTCAATGGAGACAGCGACCATTTCTGATTGGCCCGTGCCACACAGTCCGCCGAGAGCCCGTCCGGGCCACCAATCAGCAGGCACATGTTGTCGCCGGACATCTGCCAGCCGGACAATTCCCGCGACAGCTGCTCGGTACTCCAGGGTTTGCCCTTCACCTCCAGCGCCACCACATGGTCCCGCGAGTTGATCGCGGCCAGCATGGCCTCACCCTCTTTCTGGCGGGCCTTTTCCACCAGCGCGGCAGAATTTTTCTGACCCCGGTTGCCCAGAGGCACTTCCACCATCTCCAGAGTCAGCTCCCGGGGCAGGCGCTTGGCGTACTCGTTGTAGCCCTCCTGCACCCAGGCGGGCATCTTGCCACCGGCGGCGACTATTCGGATCTTCATACTGGGCAAATCTTCATAGCAAGCGGACCTTTACTGGCAGACGCGCAGGATCAATCGTCGTGCGGGTCGCTGCCATCGGCGTCTTCGCGGGTGTTGGGGGTCATCGACCAGAGCTTTTCCAGGTCGTAAAAACCGCGGGTTTCCGCCTGCATCACGTGGACCACCACATCGCCGTAGTCCACCAGTACCCACTCGCCCTGCTCGACGCCCTCGACGCCGATGGGGCGGATACCAGCCTCTTTGCCATCTTCCACAACATTGTTGGCAAGGGACTTCACCTGGCGGCTGGAGGTGCCGGTGCAGATGATCAGCGTGTCCATCACGTCGCTGAGTTCGGACACATCCATCGAGACGATGTCTTTACCCTTGAGGTCTTCCAGTGCGTTTACCGCAATTGATTTGATATCAGTCATAACACCTGTATCGGGAGCTGTGACTCCCGTCTGATTGAACGGAGCCAGGGCTCCTAGTTGTTGTCGCTCTTGTAGAGCTGATGCGTTTGAATGTAGTCGAGTACTCGCTCCGGCAGCAGATACTGTGGGGAGCGGCCAGCGGCAATCAGGCTGCGAATTCCAGTAGCGGAAATCGGCAACAGCGTCTGTTCCCGCAGCAGGATGCTGCCCGCGGCCTGAGCCTTCAGGTCCGGCGCCTCACCGCGGTGTGCCGCCAGCAACTCTGCCACCTCGCCATCGCGAGGCAACTGCCAACCGGGCCGGGTCACTACCACCAGGTGGGCGAGCTGGATCAGCCGCTCCCAGTGGTGCCAGTCCGGCAACCCCAGCAGGGAATCCAATCCCATGCAAAAGCTGATGGAGACATCATCGCCCAGCTCTGCACGCAGTTCTTCCAGCGTATCCACCGTGTAGGTGGGCCCCTGACGCTGCAGTTCCCGCTCGTCCAACTGCAGGGACGGGCAGTTTTCCACCGCCAGCGCCAGCATGTCGCGCCGCGCATCGGCGGTAACGCCGGGCGCCGCACGGTGCACCGGCTGATGGGAAGGCAGCAGGCGCATTTCGTCGAAGCCCAGTACGTCTTTCAACTCCAGCGCCATGCGCAGGTGGCCGAAATGCACCGGGTTAAAGGTGCCGCCGAACAGGGCAACAGTTTGTCGCTCAGATAATGTCGAAGGCACCGACGAAGGCCGATTCATTCGCGGATCTGTCCATCCCCGAACACGATCCACTTCTGCGAGGTCAGCCCCTCCAGACCCACCGGGCCACGGGCGTGGATCTTGTCGGTGCTGATCCCGATCTCCGCGCCCAGGCCGTACTCAAAACCATCGGCAAAACGGGTCGACGCATTGACCATCACCGAAGCGGAGTCCACTTCCGCCATAAAGCGGCGCGCGCGGGAATAGTCTTCGGTGACGATGGATTCCGTGTGACCGGAGCTGTAGCGGGTGATGTGGTCCATCGCAGCATCCATATCCGCCACCACGCGAATCGACAGTACCGGTGCCAGGTATTCCGTGCCCCAGTCTTCCTCGGTGGCCGGCAGAATGTCGGCCAGGATTGCGCGAGTCTTGTCGCAACCGCGCAACTCCACACCCTTGTCACTGTAGGCCGCCGCCAGTTTGGGCAGAAACTCTGTCGCTACCGCCTCTGCAACCAGCAGGGTTTCCATAGCATTGCACACGCCGTAGCGGTGGGTCTTGGCATTGAGTGCGATATTGAATGCCTTGAGCGGGTCGGCGCGATCATCCAGGTAGACATGGCAAATGCCGTCCAGATGCTTGATGACCGGCACCCGCGCGTCATTGCTGATGCGCTCGATCAAACCCCTGCCACCGCGGGGCACGATCACATCCACGTATTCGGGCATGGAAATAAGCGCACCCACGGCGGCGCGGTCGGAGGTCGCCACTACCTGCACCGCCGTCTCCGGCAGCCCCACCTGTTTCAGACCCGCAGCGATACACGCGGCAATGGCGCCGTTGGAATGCAGGGCCTCTTTGCCACCGCGCAGAATGGTGGCGTTGCCAGATTTCAGGCACAGGCTGGCGGCGTCGATGGTTACATTGGGACGGGACTCGTAAATGATCCCCACTACCCCCAGCGGCACGCGCATTTTGCCCACCTGGATACCACTCGGACGAAATTTGAGATCGCTGATCTCGCCAACCGGATCCGGCAGTTCGGCGATCTGCCCAAGCCCCTGAATCATGGCGTCAATGCGCCCATCGGTCAGCTCCAGGCGGTCCAACAATGCAGCGTCGAGGCCGCTGTCGCGGCCATTCTGCATATCTTTGGCGTTGGCCGCCGCCAGCTGCGGTCGCTGGGCGTCCAGTTCCGCGGCAATGGCTTTGAGAGCAGCATTTTTGGTGGCAGTATCAGCGCGGGCCATCAGGCGGGCGGCAGCGCGCGCGGCGCGGCCCATGGCCTGCATCGTCTCTTCAGTCGAGGCGTGGGTAGAGGGTGCTACGGTGGAATCCAGTTCAACCCCGGTGGCACTGATACTGTTCACTGCTGATCTCCATGCAATTCACAAAAGGACGGGACTCCGCTCGGGAGCCCCAGAAAATGGCCGCGCAGTATACCGCAACCGCTGCGGGAAATTGCCGGCGGAATGCGGTTATTGGCCGGGATCTGCACTTTTCCCACCGAGTTTCTGGTGCAGGTAAGCAATTCCCAGCAGCGCCAGCCCCATTCCCATAAACGAGGCTACCCGCAGCAGCCCCTCGAGCCCGGACATATCCACCAGGAATAACTTTACGATCACCAGCGCCAGCACGGCCATACCGCCCTGATAACAGCTGCGCCAACCTCTCCAGCTGCCCAGCAGGATGCCAGCCACCGCCATCGCCAGCCACACCGCAGAATAGGTGTACAGTTCGCCAGTGGCCGCCGAGGTATCCAGCCGGATACTGCCCTGCCAGAGATGCCGGACCTCCAGCGATACCCACACAAATGCCGCCACGGCTGCCGTCAGTCCCGCCAGCCGGCGCACTGCAGGCAGATAGAACCGGCGAACCAGCAGAGCGAGCAGCGCGGCGCCACCGAACGCCGGGATCAGCATATTGAAGAGTGGCCGCTCGCCGATCGCACCCCACGCCCAGACCTCGCTCGTGGCAGTGGCGAACAGGATTTTCAGGTAGTTCACCAGCCCCGCCAACACCAGCAGGCGCCCGTAGCCGTCGTACCAGCGGGAGAAGCTGCCTGCTATCAAGGACTTGCGGTAGTACACCAACCCCAGGCCGGTAAACAGCCACATGTTGATCACCGCTTCAGTAAAGCTGTACTCCGCCGCAAACGCATTGCCGCCGTACAGCCAGTATCGGCACTCCGCCCAGAGTGCCAGCACCAGTAGATGCAGCGCGGCCGCCTCGGCCCACACGGCCAGCTGCTGGAGTGCGCTAACGCCTTTCGCCCGCGACAGAATGCGAGCGCCGAGCCAGGCACACAACGCAGAGCCCCCGTAAGTCCACAGGGACCAGTGGGTGTTTTCGCTGTAGGTGAGCACCCAGGGATTCAGGGTAAGGCGGGTCACCACGAGCAACAGCACGGCTTTCAGCAGCCACCCCAGCGCGGGCACCTCGAAGCGACGGATAACCCAGGCCAGGGATACCACTTGCAGAGCCAGCGCCAGTGTCAGGCTGGCCTGCTCCAACCACAGGCACACTGCCAGGCTGTAGGCGAAATGCGCGGCAACAAACAGCCACACCACCATACCCTTGTGCCACTGGTGCCGCGCACCGCGACTCCCCAGGTACATGAACACACCGCCGAAGACCGCCGCATACAGGCACCACCAGTGCACCGGCAGATAGTCCCCGGCCAGCACATATCCCACCAACAGGGACAGCAAAGGCGCCATCACCGCCAGCGAAGCCCACCAGTAGCGAGCCAGCCCACGGCGATAATTAAACAGGGCAAACCCCGCGAACAGCACGGCGGTGAACAGCAGATACAACAGGAAACCAGACTGCTGCTCCGCGGGCAGCGGCAGCAGACGCACGCTCTGTGTCCCCCACTGGTCCAGCCGCGTTGCCAACCAGGCCACCAGCTGACCGGCCATCAGCGCCCAGGGCACCAGCGCGAGACTAGCGTTGCGGCGCCCTGCCAGCAGTGCGACCAGCGCCAGCGAGCTCCAGACCCAGAAAGCACCCGGCTGGAACCCTTCCCGCAAAATCGACAGACACTGGGCGGCGGCCAGCACCAACAGGCTCGGCAGGATCAACGGGGTGACCTTGCTCGCCGGGTCACTGCTGTCCCCCGCGCGCGCAGCGTTCAGGCTCAGCAGCCAGTTGCCGGGCACTACGGCAATCAGCAGGTATGCCAGTGCTGCCAGATAAACACCCCGCCAGTCGTCCGCCTGGTGCCCGAACAGAGAAAGCAGCCACCAGGCCAGCGCGCCCGCCAGCACCCCCAACCACAGCCAGGTGCGGTATACATGACGCAACAGGAAGAGTACCGACACGGAAATGATCAGTGCGTAGAGCATCGCCCCCAGCACATTGCCGCCACCAGTGGAGACCAGCGCTGGCACAGAATAGGCACCGAGCATACCGATAGCGGCGAGCACCGGGCCGTGCAGTCGTGCAAGCCACATGGTCACCATCGCCACTACCGCGAGCAGACCGAATGCCAAGCCCGGTGCCATCAAGTGATAGAGGTGTACCGCCGACAGCACCGCGGCAAAAGCTGTGATCGCCCCGCCACCGGCGAGCGCGGCGAAGGTGGGGTGGCTGCCGCCGGTCTTACGCCGCAACACTTCCGAAGCGGCATACAGTGCAATTGCGGTCAGCAACCCCATGGCCACGCGCACTTTCGGTCCCAGTAAACCCTGTTCAATGCCGTAACGCGCGAGAAAAACCCCGGCGAGCGCCACGCAGGCACCGCCCAGCCAGACCATCCAGTTTTCCTGTAATCGCTCCCAGAAGCGGGCGCGGGCAGCGGCCACTTCGGGTCGGATCGCCCGGCCTCGCGGATTTTCGGGTTGCACGGTGCGAGGCTGCTGAACCTGTCGGGCGGCGACCGGCGGCCTGGCCTGCCGCGGCTGTTTTTCCGGCTCAGAAAGCGGCTCGACGGGCTTCCGGGTATTCACGGCATGGGTAGATTGCGGTACGTCGGCCTGCTGACTCTGCGCGGCGGGGTTCGGTTTGTCCGCCGTCGATCGGGAAGCATCCTGTAACCCATCGATCATCGCGCGCAACCGGCGCACCTCTCCCCGCAAGCTTTTCACTTCGGCAAACGCAAATATTCCCATAAAGGCACCGACAATGACGGTGAGAATTAGCAGCACGCCGAGCAAGGCAAAACTATCCATGGTTCCCCAGCAAAATGTTTATCGTTGTTTCAATATTTGACTTGTTCGCGGTCTATCCCCCGCTGTCCCGGCGGCGTCGCTTCCAGGTTATTCACTGGACCAGCGATCCAGATTGGCGGCAATATTCGCCAGCCGCTCCAGCGGGTCGTGGCTGGCCAGCAACTCCACCCGCGCCTGATCTTCCAGCGGCAGCAACTGCGCCAGCTGCCAGGACAACGCCTCGGCACTGTCCACCGGCTCGAATTTTAGTGCGAGGATGGCGGCGTGCTGTTTGAGCTCGTTCAGTACCGCCAGCAGGCCATCGCAGCTCTCCGGCACCGGGTGGGACTCTTCATCCGGCAGCCACTCCACCTCCGCCATCAGAAGCCCGTCGTCCTGTGCGGACGTTTCCAGCACGCGAAAGCGGGACTGGCCGGCCACATCAATATGCAGCAAACCCTCTTCGCCCTGACTCCAGTCCACAATCCGCACATACAGCCCCAGCGGCCACACCTCCGCAGCCCCCACCTCCTTACCGCTGCGGATCAGCGCCACACCAAAGCCGGTATCGGTTTTCAGAGACTCGGTCACCAGCCGCAGGTAGCGCTGCTCGAAAATACGCAACGGCAGGGTCACGCCGGGAAACAGCGCCATATTGAGGGGAAAGAGTGGGATAAGGGACAAAATTTCGACTCTCTGGCTGATCGAGGACGGGACAAAGATACCATCCCTGTGGATGGCACAAGAATAATCTCCCGACGGACAAACAAAAAATCGCGCCATCTGTTCTATGCTCAAAGCTATGTGCGGAGCTGAATTGCGGTTGTGATTCGGCGGTTGTGAAGCAAGAGGTATCACCATGCGCTGGCGTCAAGGTCGCAGAAGTTCGAACGTAGAGGATCGCCGCGGAGAAAAGTCCCCCGGTGGCGGAGGCGGCATGGGCGGCCTGGGCAATTTACTGGCCCTGGCACCGTTTCTGCTGCGCAGCAAAAAAGGCTGGCTGATCCTGCTGGCGCTGGGTGCGCTTTACTATTTCGGCGGCAACCTGTTCAGCGGCATGCCGAGTACAGAGTCCCCGAGTCTTGGCCCGGATGCGCAGACCGCGCCGGGGACCGAAGGCGCAGGCGCGGACGACGAAGTAGCACAGTTTGTTGCTGTGGTGCTGGCAGATACCGAGGACACCTGGGGCGGTATCTTCCAGCAGGCGGGCTCCCAGTACACCCCACCCAAACTGGTGCTCTACACCGATGCGGTGCGCTCGGCCTGCGGGCTGAGCTCTGCTGCGGTTGGGCCGTTTTACTGCCCGGGCGACCAGAAGGTGTATCTCGACCTGAGTTTCATGAACGAGCTGAAAAAGCTGGGAGCGCCCGGGGACTTTGCTTTCGCGTATGTGATTGCCCACGAGGTGGGCCACCATGTACAAAATCTGCAGGGTATTTCTGAGAAGGTGCAACAGGCCCGGATGCAGGCGGACAAGGTGACGTCGAACCGGCTCTCGGTGATGCTGGAATTACAGGCAGACTGTTACGCCGGTGTGTGGGCGTTTTACGCACACCGCGACCGCAATATGCTGGAACCCGGTGATATCGAAGAAGGCCTGCGCGCAGCTGCCGCCGTAGGCGACGACCACCTGCAACGCCGCGCTGGCCGCGCCGTATCCCCCGACGCCTTCACCCACGGCAGCGCCGAACAACGGGCCTACTGGTTCAATCAGGGGTTCAGCACTGGCGACGTGAACAAGTGCAATACGTTTGCGGCCCTGTCTGGGCAGTAAACTGAAGTTTGTGCCTCAGAAGGATGCGCCCGGGACCGACACCTTTGCTTCGGCTATTGTGTCTCGAAAAGCCTTCGCATGCTGGCTCCCGTGTTCGTTACGCACTAAGCTTGCCGCTCAAGAAATTATTCATCACCAATAAACAGGGAGACTCCCGTGCCAAGAGCAACAGCCCGCCACATTCTCGTAGAAAGCGAAGCCCAATGTCAGGATCTGAAAAAGCAGATTGAAGACGGTGCCGATTTCGGAAAAATTGCCCAGCAACACTCCAAATGCCCCTCCGGCCGCAACGGTGGCGATCTGGGTGAATTCGGACAGGGCCAGATGGTGCCGGAGTTCGACAAGGTGGTGTTCAACGATGAGTTGAACAAGGTACACGGCCCGGTGAAAACCCAGTTTGGTTATCACCTGTTGGAAGTCACCAGCCGTACCGATTGATATCGCGATACAGGCATCACGTAAGGAATACTGAGGCCTGAATCGAAGGTGCCGATGTCGGGGCAGTCTTACGAGACCTTCAAAAACAGGATGTTTTTGCAGAGCCCCCAGGGCAGATTTTTGCTCCTGCAAAATCTGCATTTCCGCCATCCATGGCGGTCAGATGGGGCGTTCACGGCGTGTCTCGTAAGACTGCCCCCGATAGCGGAACCGCCACGGTGCCCGATACGAAGCACCCGTGAACCACAAGACTGCGAACACATTACTCAGCGCTAGTCTCAGCCTGCCACTCAAACAGGTTCATCTCGATAAAGAAGAACGCGACCAGCCACAGGAAGGCGTCCCAGAAATCCAGGAAGCTGCCGTTGAGGCCCCAGTAGATGGCGCACAGCAGCAGGGTGAAATAGAGCAGGCCCTTGATCACCTGCGAATAACGCATAATGGAATCAGACAGCTGGTGACGCAGTTGCAGCCATACATCGAAGGCCAGGATCGATACCACCAGCAACCAGGCACCGGCATTGATCACATCCACCCACGCCAGCCACTGAATCTCTCGCCAGATCTCCGCATCGCCGACAATCTGAGCCTCGGCCAGGCGCAGCAGGCTCGCGTCTGAAAGCGAACCACAATTCGCCGCCGTCAGCGCCACATAATCATCCTGCTCCAGCACCATCGACCAGCCACCGCTGGCCGCCAGATCACAGGCAGAGCCGGATACCGGCAGCAGATGGGTCAGCGACACCATCTCTGAAAAGTAACCGTAAAACGAATACACGATAAAAACGTAACAGAACGCAGAAACCGCATTCAGCGCCCACTTGGTGCCGCCCTTCAACTTTTCATCGGCGAGCACCCAGGTCTCCAGCTCGAACACCAAAAGCAACAGTACCCAGGCCAGGGTATCAATGGAATCGTTGTACGCTTCGATGATTTTGCCAAAGCTCACGCCGTCGGCAAACACCGTACCCGCGGCTGCGTGATTCTCTACAAAAAAGGCGTAAACGTTGTAGGTCAGCAAGCAGTAAACGGTGTACTTGAAGATCTTGAACAGTGTGTAGCGGTTAAGCGGAATACCGGCCAAAGTGACCACCTCAGACATTGGCGACGCACCTCTGATAGTGAAGTTATTATTCTGTAACTGCTGCTATTCGCAACTTAGAGCGCCAATATCGAATAATAATTCGGTTTTTGCAACTGTTGATCGTCAACTTCGCCCGGCACCATAGGGCATCGGCTTGGTCTTTTTGTCGTTCTGCGTGCCCGCGGGCAGCTCACCGGGTGACTCTTCCCTGCGCTTCACCGGTGTCTCAACGCCCGCAGACTCGGGCTGTAAAGGCTGCTCGCGAACTGCCTTCTCCTGCTTGCGTTGCGCCACAGCACTCCGGCCCTCGCGGCCTGCGGCCCCGTCATCAAACAGTTTGTCGAAGCGCACTTCCGGGTCGGCCCACTCGCCATTGATGCGGTAGCTCACACTGGCCACCCGATCCACCTGCTTCTTGAACACCTTACTGATCAGATAGACTCCTGCCGCGGCAGGCAGGCCACCGGCCAGTGCCGCCACAAACGCCAGGTTATTACCTACCGGCAAGGTCGCCACCAGAGTCAGATTCAGGTCTTCGCGCTGAAGGTTTACCCGGCCAGCCATTTGCAATTCGCTGGTGGGGCCCTCCACCTGAATGGGGACGGCAATCAGCAGCTCGCCATCACCCTCGAAATACACTTCCCCGTGCACCCGGTCGAACGTCAGGCCGCTCTGTACCAGGTCAGAGAAATCCAGACGCAGGCGGCGCGCCCAGGTGTCGAAATTGAACAGGGACAACAGGCGCAGCAGAGAGGTACCGGCGTTATCGCTGGCGCGCATAAAGCGCCCGTCGCGAATGTCGATGCGAATCTCGCCATTGAGACTGTTCGCGCTCACCATGGCCGGTGAGCCCTGCCAGCGCAGTGCGGTATCGAATACCGCACTGCTGCTTTCTATCGCCGCCTCCTGGCCCCAGGCCTGCAGCACGCGACCGAGGTTTTCACCGCGCAGGCGGCCGATGAATTGCGAGGACTCACGGCCTTCGTCATCGCGCATCCACATCAGTTGCGCGCCCAGGCTATCGTCACCCGTCTTGCGTGGTTCGATAGCGATACCGCGCAAAGTACCCTCGATTTCACTCACCACCAGCCGCTGCTGCGAAGGCCGCAACTGGAAGGACCAGGGCCCCATGGGCTCCTCTCCCATCCACAATTTCTCGGTCGTGAAATCCACACTGGGCAAGCTGGTAAAGTCGAATCCCTTCCAGCGATCCTGCAGGCGAGCCGCCAGTGATGGATCACCGGACTCGTCTTCGTCCTCCGTGTTCTCGACCGACTCCGCTTTGCCCGCAAGCGCCGGCAGGCGCAGGTGGACCAGTTCCAGTTGCAGCGGGGTGGTCGCATTCAGCATGCCGCTCAGTTTGCCGGCGGCGGTCTCGCTGTCGAAATCCAGCTTCCAGTCCGCACCCAGGCCGCGCCCGAGTACGTGAATATTCTCAATCCGGGTGGTCTCGGAAATCTGCAAAAGATCGGTGCTGAGATCGAGCTGAATCGGCAGCGGCGCTTCCTTCTCCGGAGAGGTTTGCGCAACAGACTCATCCCCATAATCAGCCCCGCTGGCCGGCACTGGCTCCTCTTCCGCGGAGGGGGCGGTGTAGATCGTCAGTGCTTTTTTCCAGGGTTGCAGGTCTACCAGCGGCAGATCACCAATCACCGAAATACCCGGAGATTTCGGCAGTTTTGCTTCGGCGTTCAACCCGATTGATGCGCGCTCCAGTTTGCCGTCAACCTGCCAGATCTGTCCCTGCAAGTGCTCGCCGTAGCTGAGGTGGTAGAGGTTGCCCTGCTCGCCGATGGGCACCCGCATCACGAAGCGGGATTTTTCCCCGGCGGGTTTTGCCAGTGGCGCAGGCAGATTGACGGCCACCTGCTCCAGGTCGGAAGAGAGTTCCAGCACCGCTGCGTAGGGTTTTTCTTTGGCCGGTGCCGGGATAGTGACCAACGCGGTGTAATCCAGCTCCCCGTCCAGCCACTGCAGTTCCGGCCGCCCGCTCCACTGGCCAATACTCTCGGTCAGCGCTTCGCCGCGCACTACCACCTGGGTATCGCGATGTTCACCCTCGCCCAGGTGCTGGATGGAGGCGCGCAACGGCTTGCCCCACAGTTGGCCGCGGAAGCTGGACCCCTTGAGCCCATCGCGACTGTGGAAGCGGACATTGCCTTCGAGTTGTTCGATATCCAGCTTGAGGTTCTGCAGGGAAAGGCTCGCCCCGGAAAGCGCCAGGTCGACCTGTTGGCTGGGCTCGAATTGCGCACCACCCAGAGGCTGACTGAGCTGCAGGGTTCCCTGCATGGCGCCATCCATAGCCCAACTGTCGAAAGCATTGCCGAGGCGGTCGCGCAGCGGAGACTCCCGCAAAATCTTCAGCCCATCGGTAGCGGGGCCAGCCAGTTCGGCACGCACATCCAGCCTTGAGCCAGTAGTTTCCGGGGACAGCTGCACGGAAACGTTGGCCCCATCGACATTCCACAACTTCGCCCTGGGCGCCACCACCAGCACATTGCGATCGTTGATGCTCAGGTGCCCGTCTACCTCTTCCGCCGCCGGCCAGTCCGGCGCGTATTCCAGGCGGCTATCGCGGATATCCGCCTGCAACTGCACCGTGTGGCGGAAGTCGTGTGCCCCCAGTGCCAGCAGGTCTTCGTCGTCACCCTCGCGGTAGCTGTAACCCCGATAGATAAATCCAGCAGTGGGGATCCGGCCGTCGTTGCGCTTACCGATACTCTGGTCCAGCCACTGGCGCAGGTCATCACTCACTACCGTGGGAACCAGGTGGCGCTGCTCCTGTACCGCGACATCGCGCAATCCCAGTGCCAGAGTGAAATCTGCCGCGCGGGTGTGCGGCTGGAGGGGGATCTGCAACAGAAACTGGCCGCTGAAGTCGCCCCCCGCCGGTACAGCACTGCCCTCCGGCTGAGACACAGCATCCAGCAGGATCGGACCGGAATAGATAGACACGGCATTGTGTTCACGGTCGAGATCCCAGGCCACCGTGCCGCGTGCAGCACCGAACTCAAACGGTTTGTCGTAGAGCAGGGGGAAATGGGCACTGAAGCCGTCGCTACTCGCCAGCTCTACCCGCCCGCCCTTGCCGTTCAGAGACAGGTAGCCGTTGACGCCGGTGACCGCCGGTGCGCCGCGATGTGCCCCCGCCACCACATCACGCAGGTTGGCGGCGACCGTCAGCTCGCCATCGGTCCGCGACAGGCGCACGTTCTGCAAATCACCCGTCGGCTCCAGCGCATTGAGCCACTCGTCCGCTTTCTCGGGTATCAACTCCAGCACCCGCAGTACCCGGTGCCAGGCCTGTAGCTCTATCTGATCCACCGCCAGCTGCAGGTTGCCCTGCTGGTCACCGCTTGCCTGCAGATTGACGTTCGGGACTTCCAGCTGCTGCCAGTTGAGCCCGAGCTCCTGCAATACCAGCCCCCAGGAGTCCCCGGGCAGCCAGCGGCCGGAAATATTGCTGGAAAGTGCATTCAGGTTTTCCAGCGCGCCGGGCGCTTTGTCGTCAGGCTGAGCGTTTTCCTGCTCTCTCGCACCGGAGTCATCGCCGGTACTTTGCATCACCTGGGCAAGGCTGAGATCACCCTGCAGGCTGTAACCGTTGGTGGCATCAGAGCTGAGCCACAGCCGGCCACCGGCAAGTTTGCGCCCGGGCCAGTAGAGCTTTTCCGGTAGCGGCGATAGCTGATACAGCAACCCCACCAGGTCGGCGTCCACCAGCAATTCGTTCAGCTGTACATAGCCCTGAAGGGAAAATTCTTCGCGATTGCGCGGATTACCGTGCCCTTCCAGCACCAGACGCAGACTGTCCTCACCGGTATGCAGGCTCTCCATGGCGCCGGTAACAAACGCGCGTGCGACCAGACGGTGGAAGTCGCCGCTATTTTCCAGCTGGATTTCACGCAGATCCAGGTTGGCAGACTGGCCGTCAGTCAGGGTCAGGCCGATGCTGGCATCACGCACCAGTACCTTGGGGCCCAGCTGAAAAATCCGCGCGGGGTCACCGAGACGAACGCCGCCGTGGGTAGTGTGTTGCGATGGCGCAGCGACTTTCGGAAAACCCTGAACCTGCCAGCCGCCCTCGGTGCGCTGTTCCAACTGCGCGGAAAAACCGTCGACCTCCAGGTTTTTCCAGATCAGTTCGCGGTTCCACAGACTCGCCAGCAGATCCAGATGGAACAGGCCGCGCTCCAGTTTGACCTGCCCCGCTTCACCGATTTTCAGGCCGTCAATCTGCAGCGCCACTTCCAGCGCCTGCCAGCGCAGGGAGATATGCTCCAGTTGCACCGGCGCACCCAGGCGCTCGGAGAACCAGTGACCGATTTCCGGGCTGTATTTGCCCACCTGCGGAGACAGGATGCGGCCGGTCTGCACCAGAATCGCGAGGGATATCACCAGTACCACTACCAGCAGCCAGAATTTGCGCGCAAACCAGCGCAACCACAGCATCAGGATTCCCTCCTGAAGCCACGGGCGGACAGGTTGCGGTCGCCGCAATTGGCGCCGGTGATGCACTCACACCAGTACAATGTCGTACTGCTCCTGGTTGTAAATGGGCTCCACCTGAAACTGGATGGGGCGCGCGATAAATTCTTCCAGATCCGCCACATTGGCGGATTCCTCGTCCAATAGCAGGTCGATTACCACCTGGCTGGCCAGCACCATGATTTTTTCGCTGTCGTAGGCCCGCGCCTCGCGGATGATCTCTCGAAAGATTTCATAGCACACGGTTTCCGCGGTCTTCAACGTACCGCGACCGACGCACACCGAACAGGGCTCACACAGCATCTGGCCGAGGGATTCGCGGGTGCGCTTGCGCGTCATCTCCACCAGCCCCAGCTCGGAAACACCGGTGATACTGCTCTTGGCGTGATCCCGCTCCAGGGATTTTTCCAGGGTTCGCAATACCTGACGCTGGTGCTCAGTGTCCTGCATATCGATAAAGTCGATGATGATGATGCCGCCGAGGTTGCGCAAACGCAGCTGGCGGGCAATGGCGGTGGCCGCTTCGAGATTGGTTTTAAAGATGGTCTCTTCGAGGTTGCGGTGCCCCACAAATGCGCCGGTGTTCACGTCGATGGTACTCATCGCCTCGGTCTGCTCGACAATCAGGTAGCCACCGGACTTGAGAGTAACCTTGTTCTGCAGCGCTTTGCGGATTTCTTCCTCGACGCCGTACAGGTCAAACAGCGGGCGCTCGCCGGGATAATGCTCGATCCTGGGCGCGATTTCCGGAGCGTACTTGCTGGTGAACTTGGCCGCGCGGGCGTGCGCCTCGCGGGAGTCGATACGGATTTTTTCGGTGTGCGGGCGCGCCAGATCGCGCAGGGCGCGCATAAACAGCGGCAGGTCTTCGTAGATGATCGCCGGTTCTTTTTCGGTCTTGATGCGCTGCTCCAGCTCGACCCACAGCTTGTACAGGAAGGGGATATCCCGCAACAGCTCATCTTCGCTGACCCCTTCAGCGACGGTGCGCAGGATAAAGCCGCCGTCGCCACTGTGGCCTTCGTCGGCAAGCTTCGCGGACGCCAGGTCCACCAGGTCCCGCAGGCGCTCGCGCTCAGACTCGTCTTCAATCCGGTTGGAGATGCCGATATGGCGGGTCTGGGGCATATACACCAGATAGCGGGCGGACACAGAAAGATGGGTGGTAAGGCGTGCGCCCTTGCTGGAGATGGGATCTTTCACCACCTGTACCACCAGCGACTGCCCTTCGCGCACCAGCGCGCGGATGTCCGCCACCTCGCCCTCGCGGGACTCCATTCCGTCTTCATCCAGCGGTGCGATATCCGAGGCGTGGATAAAGCCGGCCCGCTCCAGGCCGATATCCACAAAGGCCGCTTGCATACCGGGCAGCACGCGCACCACCTTGCCCTTGTAGATATTGCCGACAATTCCGCGGCTCGCACTGCGCTCCAGGTAAACTTCCTGCAACACACCGTTTTCCACCAGCGCTACGCGGGTTTCCATGGGCGCCACATTAATCAGTAATTCTTCGCTCACTGGGCCATCACTCCTAAATCATCCCTGGGCCGGTCGCCTGGCCGGAAGTGCGCTTGTCGAATTGCCAGTAGGGAATGCCCGCACGCTCCAGAAACCCACCCAGGGTCTCCAGCGGCAATCCCACCACATTGCTGTAACTGCCCTGAATGGACGCCACCAGCAGCGCGCCCATTCCCTGAATGCCGTAGCCGCCGGCCTTGTCCGCCGGTTCTCCGGTATTCCAGTAGCCCTCGATCAGGCGCCGGTCCAGTTCGCGAAACCGCACCCGCGTCTCCACCACCTCACTGAACGACTGTTCAGCACCGGTCAGGCAGATGGCAGTGAGCACGGAGTGTTCACGCCCGGACATCAGGCGCATCATGCGGGCAAAATCAGTGAAGTCGCGGGGTTTCTCCAGGATTTCACCATCCACCACGCCGAGGGTGTCGGCCCCAAGGGACCAGGTATTCGGATTGTCTAGCAGCGCCAGGCCGGCACGGGATTTTTCCTGCGCCAGGCGCAGCACGTACTCCTCAGGAGATTCATTGGGGTCGCGGCGCTCTTCCACAGAGGTTGCTGCAGAGGAAAAAGTCACGCCAATCTGCATCAGAAGCTCCGCCCGCCGCGGGGATGCGGAGGCCAGGATCAGACGCTGCTCTGGAAGGGACTCTTGTGTCTCGAACTGTTGCACTGGCACGGCTTATGGTTATTGACTTATGGTTATCGAACAGACGAATGGGGTCGAATGAAGGCCTGATTATAGCGTCAGCGCTCGAAAAATGACCGCATTCAGTGCGCCACTTAACATTAATTTGCGCTTTGCGACTTTTCACGCACAAAGAGTCAGCGGATCTGCAATCGCGAAGCCATAACGTGCAACCAGGGTGTCACGAGCGGCCACAGCAGGGCGGTGGTGAGCGCCGGCCACAAAAAAGTGAGCCCGGGCACCGGTTTGCCCGCCAGGCTGTGCACCCAGTTCCCCAGTAACTGATGGATTCCCACCAGTACAAATACCCACATCAACTGCTGCCCCGGGTTGAATGCGCGGGTGCGGCGGTAGGTGAGCAGGCTGAAATAGGCCAGCACCGCCAGTGCCAGCGCGTGCGCGCCGAGGGTGGAGCCGGTCACCAGGTCTTCCACCAGTCCCACCATCCAGGCAAAACCAACCCCCAGCTCCTGCGGCATTCGGGTGGTCCAGAAAATCACCAGCAGCGCACAGAAGGCCGGGCGAAACCAGAGCCAGTTGGTGGGCAATGGCATTACCGCGAGCAGCAGGGCGAAAAAAATCGTCAGCAGGATAAACCAGCGATTGTGGGCTTCCATGAATTCAGTCCTGCGGCGCCGGGGCGCTGTCCAGCACCTCATCCAATTCCGCGTCAAACCCGGGCTCCAGACCACTTTCACCGGACTCCTGATCGATCACCGCCAGCACGAAACGGCTGCGATTCATGCGCCCGCGGGGCTGCACATCGACATCCGCAAAGGCGCGCCCCGGGTCGCGTTTGACCGCGGTCACCTCTCCCACCGGGTAGCCCGCGGGGAAGCGGCCGCCGAGGCCCGAGCTGAGCAGCAGATCGCCCTCGCGAATATCACTGGTATTGGCCAGATGGCGCAATTTGAGACGGTAGAGGTCACCGGTGCCCTCGGCCACCGCGCGCACGCTGTTGCGCAACACCTGCACCGGCAGTGCGTGGTTGGCGTCGGTAATCAACAGCACCCGGCTGGAGATGTTGCCCGCCTCAATCACCTGCCCCAGCAATCCACTGGCGTCCATGATGGCAGTGCCCTGGCGCAGACCGTCACTGCGCCCCTTGTCAATGATCACCACATGCTCGAGAGGATCCGGGGAAACACCGATCACCTGCGCCACCAGCACACGCTGGTCCACACTTTCGGCAGAGTTCATCAGTTCTTTCAGCTGGGTATTTTCCGCGCGGACGGCGGCGAGAAGTTGAGTCTGCTGCTCGAGTAACATCACCTGGTGCTGCAGGCGGCTGTTTTCTTCCAGCAGCTCGTCGCGAGTGCGCAGCTGCTCACCGGCCCAGCCACCCACCCGCGAGGGGGTATCGGTCAGCCAGTAAAATGGGGCAGACAAACTGGAGAGGCGCTCGCGCACCGGGTCCAGCCAATCGGTGTAGATATTGATCAGAATCAGCGCAGTCGCCACCGCTCCCAGCACAACAATGCGGGATTCCGGCGACGGGCCTCGGGTAAATAGCGGTTTAATGGGCGGCCCCCATTGACCAGTTCAGCAATGATGTTGTTATTGGCTGTTGCGCGTGTCCATGCGCGGGAGAATCGGCGGTACTCACAATCCCTGAGACCGCCGTTATTGCGACAAAACCTGGATCAGTTGGAAACCAGGTACAGACGGCTCTTGTCCATCATATCCAGCGCCTGACCACCGCCGCGGGCAACACAGGTCAGCGGGTCGTCGGCAACGATCACCGGCAGGCCGGATTCTTCCATCAGCAGGCGATCCAGATCGCGCAGCAGCGCGCCACCACCAGTCAGTACCATGCCACGCTCGGCGATATCAGAGGCCAGTTCGGGGGGAGATTGCTCCAGTGCGCTCTTCACCGCCTGCACGATACCGGTCAGCGGCTCTTGCAGCGCCTCCAGGATTTCGTCGCTGTTCAGGGTAAAGCTGCGCGGTACACCTTCCGCCAGGTTGCGGCCGCGCACATCAATTTCGCGCACTTCGCTGCCGGCGTAGGCACAGCCGATTTCTTCTTTGATGCGCTCGGCAGTGGCGTCGCCGATGACGCTGCCGTAGTTGCGGCGCACATAGTTGACGATGGCCTCGTCGAAGCGGTCGCCACCGATACGTACGGAGTCGGAGTAGACCACGCCGTTCAGAGAGATGATCGCAATCTCGGTGGTACCACCACCGATATCCACCACCATGGAGCCGCTGGCTTCCTCTACCTTCAGGCCGGCACCGATGGCAGCCGCCATGGGCTCTTCGATCAGCCACACCTCACGGGCACCGGCGCCGAGGGCGGATTCCCGGATTGCACGGCGCTCCACTTCGGTGGACTGGCAGGGGACACACACCAGGACCCGCGGGCTCGGACGCATCCAGCTGTTCTCGTGCACCTTTTTGATAAAGTGCTGCAGCATCTTTTCGGTGACCTGGAAATCCGCGATCACCCCGTCTTTCAGCGGGCGGATGGCAGTGATGTTGCCCGGGGTACGCCCCAGCATACGCTTCGCTTCGACACCCACCGCTTCCACGATTTTGGTGCCGTTGTAGTGGCGAATGGCGACAACAGAGGGTTCGTCGAGGACTACGCCGCGATCGCGTACGTAGATCAGCGTGTTGGCAGTACCCAGGTCGATGGAGAGATCACTGGAGAACATGCCCCGCAAACGTTTAAACATGGAATTCGATTACCTTAAATTCTGAAGTACAACACCCAATCTGGGTCAGGTGCCGTGAGCGCCGACTGGAGCCCCCGAGCGCCCCCGGCGGGGAAAGCGCTACAGAGTAGTTAGTCCGCGCAAATAATTCTGTGTTCCGGACGGCGTTTTCGTCCGGTCTTCGACAAATAAGCCAGACGCAATGGTGCCCTGGCCAGAATCGGCAAACTCTAACAACGGCGGGGGTTCAGGGCAAGGATGAATAATAAGGATAAAGAGTTTCCCCCACAGTTATGGTAAATTTGCGCTCCTTCTGTTCCCGCCAGCCCCTGCAAACCGGGCCTGGCCACACATTAGCCACTGAGAAGCTGGAGTCTCTATCCCCATGGCCGTGGACGCGCAAACCGTTGAAAAGCTGGCCGAACTGGCCCGTATCGCCATTTCCAAAGAAACCATAGACGACGTTAGCAGCCGCCTCGGCGACGTACTGCAACTGGTGGACCAGCTGCAGGCGGTCAATACCGACGGCGTCGAGCCCATGGCTCACCCGCTGGACGCCGTACAGGTACTGCGCAAAGACGAAGTCACCGAGCCCAATCGCCGCGAAGACTTCCTCGCCCTGGCGCCGCTATCGGAAGCGGGCCTTTACCTGGTACCCAAGGTCATCGACTGACCCACCAGCTCGCAAGCGAATACAGAATAGACAAGAAACCGGATTTCCAATGCATCAGTTGACCATCGCCGAGATCGTCCGCGGCCTGCGCGACAAACAATTCTCCAGCGTCGAGATCACCACCCACCTGCTGGAGCGTATTCAGCAGCTGGACAGCCAGCTCAACAGTTTTATCACCGTCACCGGTGACCAGGCCATCAAGGCCGCCGCCGCTGCCGACGACCGCCTGGCCCAGGGCGATGCCCCGGCCCTGTGCGGCGTACCTATTGCCCACAAAGACATCTTCTGCACCACTGGTGTGCGCACCAGCTGCGGCTCGAAGATGCTCGACAACTTCATCCCGCCCTACGACGCCACCGTGGTGAGCAACTTTCAGCAGGCGGGTGCGGTCAGCCTGGGTAAAACCAATATGGACGAGTTCGCCATGGGCTCCTCCAACGAATCCAGTTTCTACGGCGCGGTGAAAAACCCCTGGGATATCGAACGTATTCCCGGCGGCTCTTCCGGTGGTTCCGCCGCCGCCGTCGCCGCGCAACTGGTGCCCGGCACCACCGCCACCGATACCGGCGGCTCCATCCGCCAGCCCGCGGCCATGACCGGTACCACCGGCCTGAAGCCCACTTACGGCAGAGTATCCCGCTGGGGCATGATCGCCTTTGCCTCCAGCCTCGACCAGGGCGGCCCTATTGCCCGCACCGCCGAAGACGCCGCACTGATGCTGTCGGTCATGGCCAGCCCGGACAAAAAAGACTCCACCTGCCTGGACCACCCGGCAGAAGACTTCAGCGCCAAGTTGAACGACAGTATCCAGGGCCTGAAAATTGGCGTGCCGTCCGAGTACCTGAGCGACGGCCTCGATACCGAAGTGCGCGAGCGTGTACAGGAAGCGCTGAATGAATACGTAAAGCTCGGCGCCGAGCTGGTAGAAATCAATCTGCCCCACAGCAACCTTGCGGTGCCCGCCTACTACGTGATCGCACCTGCCGAAGCCTCCGCCAACCTGTCCCGCTTTGACGGTGTGCGCTACGGCTACCGCTGCGAGAACCCCGCCGACTTGCGCGACCTGTATATGCGCTCCCGCGGCGAAGGGTTTGGCGAGGAGGTGAAGCGCCGTATTCTTGTAGGCAGCTACGCGCTGTCCGCCGGTTACTACGATGCCTACTACAACAAGGCCCAGCAGGTGCGCCGCCTGATCAAGCAGGACTTTGTCGACGCCTTCGACAAGGTCGATGTCATCATGGGCCCCACCGCACCAAACCCGGCGTTCAAGCTGGGCGAAAAAAATTCCGATCCGGTGGCAATGTATCTGGAAGACATTTACACCATCGCCACCAACCTCGCCGGCCTGCCCGGCATGTCCATCCCCTGTGGTTTCGCCCGCGGTCTGCCCGTCGGCCTGCAGATCATTGGCAACTATCTGGACGAGGCGCGCATGCTGAATGTGGCGCACCAGTTCCAGCAAGCCACTGACTGGCACCAAAAAACTGCCCCTGCAACAACCCCGACAGCAGAATAAAGAAGGAGACGCGACGTGGAATGGGAAGTCGTCATCGGGTTGGAAGTTCACGTACAACTGGCCACCCAATCAAAAATTTTCTCCGGCGCCAGCACCGCCTTTGGTGCCGCCCCGAACACACAGGCCTGCGCAGTAGACCTGGCTATGCCCGGCACCTTACCGGTCCCGAACGAAGAAGCCTTCCGGTTCGCCGTCATGTTCGGCCTGGCGATGAACGCGGGTATCGGCAAGCGCTCGGTATTCGAGCGTAAAAACTACTTCTATCCGGACCTGCCCAAGGGCTACCAGACCACCCAGCTGGAAAAGCCCATCGTCGGCGAAGGTCAGATCGAGATTCACCTGGAAGACGGCAGCAGCAAGACCGTGCGCTTGCACCATGCGCACCTGGAAGAGGACGCGGGTAAATCGCTCCACGAAGCTGTTTTTGATTCTGGTCACGGCATGTCCGGTATCGACCTGAATCGCGCCGGCACCCCGCTGATCGAGATCGTGTCCGAGCCGGATATGCGCAGCGCCGCGGAAGCGGTGGCCTACCTGAAAAAGATTCACAGCATCGTCACCTACCTCGGCATTTCCGACGGCGATATGTCCCAGGGCTCACTGCGCTGCGACGCCAACGTTTCCGTACGCCTGAAGGGCGAGGAAGAACTGGGCACCCGTGCCGAAATCAAAAACCTGAATTCTTTCCGCTTTATCGAGAAGGCGATCAAGGTAGAAGCCCAGCGCCAGATCGACCTGATCGAAGACGGCGGCAAGGTGATACAGGAAACCCGCCTGTACGATGCGGACAAAAACGAAACCCGCTCCATGCGCAGCAAGGAAGTCGCCAACGACTACCGCTACTTCCCCTGCCCGGACCTGTTGCCGGTGGTACTCACCGACGACTACATCGAACAGATTCGCGGCGAGCTGCCGGAACTGCCGGATGCGAAATGCGCGCGCTTTGAAACAAATTACGGCCTGTCTGCTTACGACGCAGACCAGCTTACCCAGGAGCGCGCTACTGCCGATTACTTCGAACAGGTCGCTGCTAAAAGTGGCGAACCAAAACTGGCGGCGAACTGGGTGATGGGTGAACTGGCGGCGCTGTTGAACCGCGAGGAGAAATCCATTGCCGACTCTCCGGTTTCTGCCGAGCACCTTGCCGGATTGATTGCACGCATCAAGGACAACACCATTTCTTCCAAAATCGCCAAGCAGGTGTTTGAGGCGATGGCAAATGGTGACGGCGACGCAGATGCGGTGATTGAGGCCAAGGGACTCAAGCAGGTTTCTGACACCGGCGCCATCGAGAAGATGGTAGACGAGGTGATCGCGAACGCCTCTGCCCAGGTTGAAAACTATCGCAATGCCGATCCAGACAAGCGCCCCAAAATGATGGGCTTCTTTGTTGGCCAGATCATGAAGGCCTCCAAAGGGCAGGCGAATCCGCAGATGATCAATAAGATTCTGAAAGAAAAATTGGACGCTCTGCTCTGATTTTTGGCGCGGAGGTATTGGTGGTTCTACCCATCTCCGGCAGCGCCGCCACCAAACCGCCCGACAAGGAGCGGAGGTGGAACGGGCACAATAGAAAACCAGACCACGAAAGGAATTAACAAGTGAGCCTGAAAAAAGACAAACAAAAAGTCCTCGGTGAAGTCTTCGACGACGAGCGTATCGCCGGATTTCTGGTCGGTGATGCACCGGAAGGATTCAACCGGGATTTCTATCTGCTGGAGCGCGCCTACCGCGGCATGAAGGCAGAAAACTTTGAAACCTTCGTCCGACTGTTCAAAGAACAGAACCTGGACCTGAACAGCCAGAGCCCCGAAGGCCAGACCCTGCTCACGCGTATTGGCGAGCACAAACAGTCTGCCGAATACGTCGACATCCTGAAGGCAGCGGGAGCCGAGTAAACATGACTTCCAACCCGGCACATGGCGTACACGCACTGATCCGGGGGGCGCAGTTGCTTACCCGGAAAGAGCTGCGCCCGTTTATCATCATGCCCCTGCTCATCAACCTGGTGCTGTTTATCGCACTGGGCGCCATGATGATCAGCCAGTTCGACGACCTCGGGCGCTATATCAGCAGCCTCCTCTCCGATACCCCCGTCGACACCTCCGATATGTCCTGGTGGCGCGCCATTTTAGCCAAAGGGGCAGACTGGGCTGCCAGCGTATTCCAGTGGCTCGCGTGGCTGATCGCGATCGTCGTCGTACTGCTGTTCTTCTTTGTCTACGGCTACCTGTTCGGCATCATCACCAACATCATTGCCGCACCCTTTAACGGCTTCCTCGCGGAAAAGGTCGAAGAGCTCCTCACCGGCCACCCGCCACCCCCAGAATCCCTGGGTAGCATGATCTTCCGCACCCTCGGCCGGGAACTGCGCAAACTCATGTACTTTATCGGCTGGGGCCTCGTCATATTCGTCATCGCCCTGCTCACCAGCTGGACCGTTTTCATCCCCGCTATTCTCGGCGCACTTTGGGGCGCCTGGTGCATGGCAATCCAGTACGTGGACTACCCACTGGACAACCACCAGCGCTCCTTCAGTGAACTGAAAAGTGTCCTCATGCGCAAAAAATTCACCACCTTGGGGTTTGGTGGCAGCGTGATGCTGGCGAAGATGGTGCCGATCCTGAATATCTTCGTGATGCCCGCGGCAGTAGCGGGTGGAACGGCCTTGTGGGTAGAACGAATCTGGGCAGAAGGTGACCCGGGCCAAGGGCCGAACGGACACAGCATCCCCATCGAAAAGCCACAAGACCCAGCCACAAAAAAATGGCCCCAAAGATAAAAGCTCAATAAAAACCAGGCAGAAACAAAAAACGCGGGTATCAACCCGCGTTTTTTATTTCACAACTTATCGGCGTGGACGGCCGCCGCCACCGCTGCGACGACCGCCGCCACGATTACCACCGCGGTTACCTCGATCGCCTTTATCTCCATAGTCGCGCTTGATGTGCACCTTCGGCGGCTTGACCAACAGCTCCTCCGGCGGCACTTCGCACTTCAGTTTGTTACCCAACAGCTTCTCGATGGGCTCCAGGCGCATGGCGTCGTCTTCACAGGCGAAGCTGATGGAGGTGCCACTTTTACCTGCGCGGCCAGTACGACCGATTCGGTGTACGTAATCTTCCGGCTCTTCCGGCAGGGTGTAGTTCACCACATGGCTGATGCCGTCGATGTGAATACCGCGGCCCGCCACATCGGTGGCTACCAGTACTTTCGATTTACCGGTTTTAAAATCATCCAGTGTGCGCACGCGCTTGTTCTGCGCCACTTCACCAGACAGCAGTCCCGCGGCGATGCCGTGGGCCACCAGATTTTCGTGCAACCGGCGGCACTGGTCGCGACGGTTGGCAAAGACGATCAGGCTTTCCACATCGTCCTGCTGCACAATATTGAACAGCAGCGGGTATTTTTCGTCACCGGAAACCAGATAGACATGCTGGGTGACGGTATCGGTGGCCACGTGTTCCGGCTCGATTTCCACAATCACCGGCTCAGAAGTCCACTGCTCTACCAGATCGTCTACTTCCGGGGTAAAGGTGGCAGAGAAGAACATGGTCTGGCGATGGGTCTTGCGCGGGGTCTGGCGCACGATGCGGCGCACATCGGGGATAAAGCCCATATCCAGCATGCGGTCTGCTTCGTCAATCACCAGAATTTCGGCCTGATCGAGGAAACAATCGCGCTTGCTGACGAAATCCAGCAGGCGGCCAGGGGTGGCCACAAGAATGTCCACAAAACGCTCGTTCAATGCGGTCTGCTGCTTCTGGTAATCCATGCCACCCACCAGGGTGTGGATTTCCAGATCCGTGTATTTACACAGCCCCTTGGCGTCGTCGGCGATCTGCATCACCAGTTCGCGAGTGGGCGCGATGATCAGCGAGCGAGCTTCGCCGGCATAGCGCTCACCTTCAAACGGGTGCTTGAGCAGGTCGTCGATCACGGTGATCAGGAAGGCGGCGGTCTTGCCGGTGCCGGTCTGAGCCTTGCCCACCATGTCGTGGCCGTTCAGGGTGTGAGGGAGCGACTGGCCCTGAATGGGCGAGGCGTACTCGAAGCCAAGATCGGCTATAGCGCGCATGAGCGGCAGCGGCAGGTCCAGATCGTGGAAGCGGACCTTGCCTTCCTGCTCTGGCACCTGGAACTCATCCAGGCTCCAGGGCTTTTCAGGGGCCTTCTTGCGGGTGTCTTTGCGCTTGTCGCGACCGCCCTCCCCTCCGCCGCGGCGCCGGTTGCGCGGACGATCATTTCCGGAGCGGCCTTCTTTGCCGGTGTCTGCCCGCGCAGATTGCTTACTCGGTGCGGCATCAGGCTTCGAAGCTGCGGTTTTTTGCCCCTGTGCTGCGCTTTCGGACTTGTCAGACGAACGACGGAAAAACTTGCCTATCAAAAGATTGCTCGCTTAATTGCGCCGGGCGACCAACTGGAATGGGCCTCTCCCGGTGCTGCCAGTGACCACTAGACCACGACAACGGGTTAAATAATCGGCGAGTATATCATTTATATGGGAATGGCGAGCTATCGCCCGGCAAACAGCAATTTCTCGGTAAATCTGCCGGATCTGCGGCTCAGTCCTGCAACAGCCCCCGGTGACGGGCAATCCAGTAATCCAGGCTCACATAACGCCCGGCTCCGGTGAATAGCAGCGCCAGCAGCATGGCGAAGTAAGTGGCCGCAAACTCGATGCCGTTCTTGAGTACGGTGAAGTTACCCGCCTCGGTCAGCCACGCGTAGTTGCCATGGGCCTTGAGCAGTTCCACCGCTTTCTCCTTGCGCTCCACCCCCTCCTCGATCAGGTCCACACGCCACTCCCAGGGCATGGTCAGCGTCTGCTCCGGCAAGGCGTGCCAACCGTACTGCCAGTGCGCAGTCGCTGCGGCCACCGCCATGGTAAACATCAGGGGAATGGCGGCGAGCCGCACCCCCAAGCCCAACACCAGGGCGATACCGCCAAGAAACTCAGTGAGTGCCGCCAGCCAGGCCATCAATACCGGCGCGGGCAACCCCAGACCCCAGTCGGGATCGCCAAACCAGGCCGCCACATCGTCGATGCCGGTGATTTTGTTCCAGCCCGCGAGAATGAAAATCGGGCCCAGAAACAGCCGCAACACCAGAGGACCCAACCCATCGAAGGGCCGCAGCAAGTGCAGAAAACAACGGTAAATCCGATTGAACCCGTTGTGCGCCCCATCCATAATCCGCTCCCGTTAAAACCAACACTGATCGCCGTATTATTCTGGCCCCGCCTGGTCGCGAAGCTGGGAGTGTTATTACACTCTTGCCAGCAAGAATTCACCGCCCAAAATTCGCCCAGGCTGGCCGGAATTTCCAATCAGTTTAGCCAAGCTGTACCAACCCCATGCCCAGACTCTACAAACGCGCCACAGCCACGGAGCTGCGCCACCTCGCCAACCTCGGTGGGCCGCTGGTTGTGAGCAATCTGGCGGTGGTGAGCATGGGAGTGACCGACACCATCGTGGCCGGGCAATCCGGTGAGATGGATCTTGCGGGACTGGCGCTGGGCTCCAGTATCTGGGCGGTGTGCGCGGTGGTGCTGATGGGCATGCTGGCGGCACTATCGCCCATCGTGGCCAATTTGCGCGGTGCGCGGGACGAGGCAGGCTGTGCGCAACAGATGAGCCAGTCAATCTGGATCGCGCTGATCGGCGGTGTTCTGGTGGCCGGCGCGCTGCTGCTGGCGCCCCTGTGGAGTCAGTGGATACAGACCGAGGAGCCGGTGCGCAAGGTGATGGTGCAGTATCTGCTGGCGCTCGCTACCGGCGTACTGCCGTTTGCCTTTGGCAGCGCCCTGCGCGGTTACTGCGAGGGCATGGCACAGGTGCGACCAGTAATGCGCATCTATCTCGCCGCCGCGGCGCTGAATATCCCCCTGGATATCCTGCTGGTGTTCGGCTGGGGCCCGATTCCCGCCATGGGTGGCGCCGGCTGCGGCTGGGCCACCAGTCTGGTGTGCTGGTGTATCGCCATCGCCCTGTTCTGGCACGCGCGCAAGGACCCGGCGTATCGCGCGCTGGATCTGAAACTGCTGCCGCCGCGCCCCCACTGGGCCACCCTGAAACACCTGCTGGCGGTGGGTATGCCGATCTGTATTGGCGCAGCCAGTGAAGTCACGTTTTTCGCCAGTCTGACGCTGCTGCTGGCCTCCTACGGCGCCACCATTGTCGCCGCTCACCAGATCGGCCTGAGCATCGGTTCCACCTTCTATCTCGTTGCGCTCGCCCTGGCCCAGGCCGTGAGTATTCGCACCGCCCAGGTTCTGGGGCAACACCGTCCCAAGCGTGCACGCTTTGTGAGTATCGTCGGTGTCGGCAGCGGGCTGGTCTACGCACTGTTCACCGGGGTAATACTGATTGGCCTGCGCCATGTGTTGGTACTCGCTTACACCGACAACCCAGACATCATTGCCATCGCCAGCAACCTGCTGCTACTCGCCGCCGCTTTCCAGCTAGTGGACGTCACCCAGGCCATGGTGTGGGGCGCACTGCGCGGTTACAAGGACACCCGGGTGCCCATGTATATGCAGCTGGTTTCATACTGGGGCGTGGGGCTGACCACCGCCTACTGGCTGGGCGAGCAGTACTGGGGGGTGTACGGATACTGGACAGGCCTGTGTATCGGCCTCGGTACCGCCGCGCTATTGCTACTATTGCGGCTGCGCCAGACCAGCCGCCGCGCTCTTCTCCAAACCTGATCACCAGATTCGCCAATTGCCGCGCAAATTCCCGGGAACCGATTGGCTATACTCGCGCTCTCAGCAACCAGACCGCTGAATCATCCCGCTCGGCCTTGTCACCGGCGTCAATGATTCCGGTCACCGGCAATATCCACAAACGGAGCTTTTCATGCGTCATCGCTCTCTGAGCATTTCCCTGCTGTTCACCCTTTCCTGTTTTACGTCACCCGCAGTATTTGCCGAAGAGTCCGACGAAAATGGTGAACCGCTAGAGATTCAGGAACCGGCAGAATCGGCCCCCGAGCAGCCGCAGGAAAGTGAATCACTGCTGGAGGGCGCACAGCTGGAATCCGGAGACAGGCCGGAAAAACCAATGCCGAAAGCCAAGAGCATCGAGCTGGACAAGCCGGTGAGCGAAAAAGAACTGGTTGCACCACCGCAATCCGATACGGACGAAGCACTATCGCCCGAAGTCTCAAAAACTTTGCCACCATCTCAGCCGCCACCTCAATCTCCGGAACCGGCTGAACCCGAGACACAAGAGCCCGTGGGCCATCCACTGCAACTTCTGGGTTCGGAAGTGCCTCCCGCCACGTCCACCCGGCTGGCCTGGTCCCCCAGCCAGCACTTTGAAGGGGTGTACAGCGCAACACCGGTGCTGGTGGTCAATGGTGCAGAAGCCGGCCCGACACTGTGTGTCTTTGCCGCTATTCACGGCGACGAATTGAACGGTATCGAGACCGTGCGCCGGGTGATGTACAACCTGAATCCGAAGACTCTGAAAGGAGCAGTGATCGGCGTACCCATCGTCAATATGCAGGGGTTTCACCGCAGCTCGCGCTACCTCACCGACCGCCGCGACCTGAACCGGCACTTCCCCGGACACAATCAGGGCTCTTCCGCTTCCCGCATCGCGCGCTCGTTTTTTGATGAAGTGGTAGTGCACTGCAATGCAATTGTGGACCTCCACACCGGCTCCTTTTATCGCACCAACCTGCCCCAGCTGCGCGGAGACCTGAAAAACCCGAAAGTAGTCAAACTCACCAAGGGTTTTGGCTCAACCGTGGTCCTACACAGTGACGGCGCCAAAGGCACCTTGCGCCGCGCAGCAGTGGAAGCGGGCATTCCCACCGTGACGCTGGAAGCCGGTGCCCCCATGGTGTTGGACGAGCCCTCAGTGAGCCACAGTGTAAAAGGTGTGCGCACCCTGCTGAATCAGCTGGGCATGGTGAGTAAATTCCGCCTGTGGGGTGACCCCGAGCCGGTCTACTACAACTCCACCTGGCAGCGCGCCACCACCGGCGGGATTATTTTCAGCAAGGTGGAACTGGGCTCAACCGTGAGTAAGGGTGACCTTCTCGGCACCGTCACCAATCCGATCACGAATGTGCGCAAAGAAATTCGCTCCGAGCACAACGGCCGGGTTCTCGGCATGGCCATGAACCAGGTGGTACAGCCGGGATTCGCCGCCTACCACATCGGGATTCAGGCACCGGAGGAGCAGATTCCGGCGCCGGAGGAAGTCACTGCCGGGTCGGAGCCCATTTCGATCGATGGTTCAGGCTCCGCGGAACCGCAACGAGAAGCAGAAGCGGAAGAAGCCGCCGATGAAACGCCACTAACAAGCGGCTCCGAGCCTCCGATGGATCACGACGAAGAAAGTGAAGAGGACTGAGACCTGAGAACTAAGGTTTCGGCGAGCTCACCCGATCAATAATCGGCGTGGGATCCTGATGCAACGGCTCCGGCTGCAAGGTGACGTGATGAATGTCGAAACGCTGAATCAGCGTTTTCCGCAACCGCTCCAACACCTGCGGCCAGGCTGCCAGGTCATCCACTACGATATGCGCAGACAGGGAAATCATACTGCTGTCCAGGCGCCAGATATGCAGATCGTGCACGGAGCGCACACCTTCCTCCAAAGCCATAGCCTCACCGACCACCGGCAGGCTCAGCTCTCTGGGTACCCGCTCCATCAATACGTCCACGGCATCCCGCAACAGTTTTACGCTGGAAAACAGGATCAAAATACAGATCAGCACTGACAGCAGCGGGTCGATGGGTGTCCAACCGGTGAAATAGATCACCGCTCCCGCCACCAGAGCTGCAACAGACCCCAGCAAATCCCCCATCACATGCAGCAGTGCGCCGCGAATATTCAGGGTCTGTTCGCCCCGGTGTAACACCCAGGCCACAGCGATATTCACCAATAGCCCGATCGCAGCGATCACCATCACCATACCGCCCTGTACCGGCTGCGGATCGCGCAGGCGATTGAAGGCTGCGATGGAGATGCCAACAACAATCAGCAGCATCAGCACCGCGTTGATCAGCGCCGCCAATACTTCTGCGCGGCCCCAACCGAATGACATTTCCCGGCTGGCCGGTTTCTGTGCGAGCAGTGCGGCCACGGCACCCAGCGCCAGAGAAAAGGAATCAGTGATCATGTGCCCCGCATCGCCGAGGAGCGCAAGGGAGCCGGAGATCCAGCCACCGATGGCTTCGACCATGGCGAAGGCGAGGGTGATGACGAGGCCCCAGACCAGAGGTTTCAGGCGGCTGCTGCCGTGGTGATGGTGGACGTGATCGTGCATGGAATCCTTCCCAATGAAAGTGCACTTATTGTAGGAGCCTGCCCTGCTGACAAACGGGGTGTTCTGCGAATGGTTCGTCTGGAGAGCCGGCGCCTACGAAGGCGTTTTACGCACAAAAATGGCCGTAGCGGCCGAGGGTTATGCGCTCCCGCCCCGCATAATCGCGTCGGGTCTCTACACTTGTGTAGCCACTGTCGGTGAACATCTTTCGCACCGCTTTGCCCTGATCCCAACCGTGCTCCACCGCGAGCAAGCCACCTTCCGTGAGAAACCGTCGCGCGTCGGTGGCGATTTTACGGATATCCGCCAGCCCCTGCTCTTCCGCCACCAAAGCGGTGAGCGGCTCGAAGCGCACGTCGCCCTCGCGTAAATGCGGATCCTTGGTATCAATGTAGGGCGGGTTGCTGACGATCACATCAAAGGTATGTCCACCCAGTGCAGAAAACCAGTCGCTCCGAAAAACCTGTACGTTCTCAAAGCCCAGAAGCTGGCGGTTTTCTTCCGCCAACGCCACGGCCGCGGGCATGGTATCGACGGCTGTGATCTGCCACTGCTTCCTTTCGCTGGCCAGGGCCAGGGCGATCGCGCCGGTTCCCGTGCCAAGGTCGAGTAAACTCGCCGCGACTTGCGGGCAGGTAGCCAGTACTGCCTCCACCAACACTTCGGTATCCGGGCGCGGGATCAATGTGGCGCGGTTGACCTTTAAAGGAAGGGACCAGAACTCCCGGCTGCCGGTGAGATGGGCCACCGGTTCGCCAGCGATACGGCGCTCTACCAGCCGATCAAAGCTGGACTGCTGCGCTTCGTCCAGTGGATGTTCCGGCCAGGTATAGAGCCAGGCACGGGACTTGCCGAGCAGGTGGCACAGCAACACTTCCAGATCCAGCCGCGGGCTATCACTTTCTGTCAGCGCAGTTGCGCGCAGCAGATTTTCCTTCACCGTGGCCATAAATATCAGTGCTGCCCCAACGCCGCCAACTGGTCCGCCTGATATTCCGTGCGCAGCGGGCCGATGACTTCATCCAACGCGCCCTGCATTACTTCATCGAGCTTGTACAAGGTGAGACTGATACGGTGATCGGTAACCCGTCCCTGCGGGAAATTGTATGTGCGGATACGCTCGGAGCGATCGCCGCTGCCCACCAGGTTGCGGCGCGCATCGGAAATTTCCTGGGCGGCGGCGGACTCTTGAGCGCTGTTCAATTTGGCCTGCAGCAGCGCCATGGCCTTGGCCCGGTTCTTGTGCTGGGAGCGCTCGTCCTGACACTCCACCACGATGCCCGTGGGAATGTGGGTAAGGCGCACCGCGGAGTCGGTTTTGTTGACGTGCTGACCACCGGCGCCGGAAGCACGGTAGGTATCCGTGCGCAGGTCCGCCTTGTTGATTTCGATCGCATCGCGCTCGTCGGGCTCCGGCATCACCGCCACGGTACAGGCAGAAGTGTGAATGCGCCCCTGGGATTCGGTTTCCGGCACCCGCTGCACCCGGTGGGCACCGGACTCAAATTTGAGTTTTGCGTAAACGTCTTCGCCGGCAACCCGGGTAATGATTTCCTTGTAACCACCGTGTTCGCCGGGATTTTCGCTGATGACCTCAATGCGCCAGCCCTGCTTTTCTGCGTAGCGGGAATACATGCGGAACAGGTCACCAGAAAAAATGGCCGCCTCGTCGCCGCCGGTACCAGCGCGAATTTCGAGATACACGTTTTTGCGGTCGTTGGGATCGCGGGGCAGGAGTAGCGTCTGCAGCTCGCTTTCCAGAGGTTCCAATTGTGCCTCTGCCTCGCGCAATTCTTCCTGGGCCATTTCGCGCATTTCTTCATCGCTCTCGTCGAGCATTTCACGCGCCGCGGCCATATCCTCGTGCAGGGTTTTGTAGCGGCTGTAGCACTGCACCACTTCTTCCAGCTCGGAATACTCCCGCGAGAGATCACGGAATTTGTCCTGGTCGCTGATGATTTCCGCATCGCCGAGCAACGCGGAAACTTCCTCGTGACGCTCCACCAGGTTGTCGAGTTTCTGTTGTACAGAAGCTTTCATTATTTGAGGTTCTTTTTCTCCGGCGCTGAGGCCGATACATCGGATGCCTGGCTACTGTCTTCCGCTGTCAGGCCTATGATTTCCCGCGCGATGCGCAGCCGTTCCATATCGCCATCGGCGGTGGCCTGGCGCAGGGCTACGGTGGGGGCGTGAATCAATTTGTTGGTAAGTGAGCGCGCCAGCTGCTCCAGCAATTGCTCCGGATCACCGCCGGTGCGCAACTGGATCAGGGTCTTTTCCAGTTCGTCTTTACTGATGCCCTGGGCCTGCTGGCGATAACTGCGAATGGAATCCACCGCGCGCAGGCTGCGGTGCTCGCGCATAAAATCCTGCGCGGCAGCATCCACGATCAGATCTGCCGCTTCAGCGGCCTTCTCCCGCAAGCGCTTCCCTTCGTCGATGACCCCGCGCAAGTCGTCCACGGTATAGAGGTAGACATCGTCGAGCTTGCCCACCTGCGGCTCGATATCCCGCGGCACGGCGATATCCACCATAAACATGGGACTGTGGCGGCGCTGCTTGAGCGCGGTTTCCACCGCGCCCTTGCCGAGGATCGGCAGCTGGCTGGCGGTGGAGCTGATGACAATATCCGCGCGGGGCAGGTAGTCGGGGATATCCGCCAGCAGGATCGCCTCAGCGCCAAACTCTTCCGCCAGCGACTGCGCACGCTGCAGGGTGCGATTGGCAACGATCAGTTTCTTCACGCCTTTATCCAGCAGATGCCGGGCCACCAGTTCGATGGTCTCGCCGGCACCGATCAACAGCGCCGTCTGCTGGCCCAGATCGGTGAAAATGCGCGATGCCAGAGATACCGCGGCGAAGGCCACGGATACCGGGTTTTCGCCAATGGCGGTCTCGGTGCGCACTTTCTTGGCCACCGAAAACACCTGCTGGAACACATTGTGCAGCGTAGACCCGACGCTGCCAGACTCCCGCGCCACCGCGTAGGCGGACTTCATCTGACCGAGAATCTGGGGCTCACCGAGCACCATGGAGTCGAGCCCACAGGCCACCCGCATGATATGGCGCACTGCGGTCTCGTCGGTGAACTGGTAGTAGCAGCTGCTCAGCTGCTCCATGGGCACGTCGTGGTACTGGGAGATCCACGCCAGTACAGACTCAGGAGTCACCTCACCGTAGATCTCGGTGCGGTTACAGGTGGAGAGAATCGCCAGCTCCGGGCAATCCAGTACTGCGCGGGCGTCGGCCAGTGCACTGGGCATCACTTCGGGCGCGAACGCGACCCGCTCGCGCACAGCAACCGGTGCACTATCGTGATTGATTCCCAGAGCTAGGATCGGCATAGGCTCTCATCGTCTCGTCCGGGCGCCTCACTGCACCCGTCCCGAAAATCGGTACTTCTGTCGGTAAAAAGGTCGCACATTGTCCGGGGCAGCCGCACGCCGTGCAAGCGCTATCACGCTATCTCCGTGATAGCCCAGACTACACCGCCATTTCTGCGACCGTTTAAATAGGTGCTGACTTTGCCGCAGGAGCCGGCCCGCCACCACCAGAGACTCCATTCACAGCTAGAATTATACGGCGATAACCCGGAAAAATACGCCAACAGACGCCTCACCACACGGATTGGCCCGCCCTTACTGCCCGATGCAGTGAGCGCAGCGCCAAAGCTCAGCCCCGCCACCGGCCGCTGAGCAGTGCTCGGCGCGAACGTACGGACACGTTTATATGCAGCTTTTCTCTTCCCCAGTGCTAGCCACCCTGTTCACCCGCCATTGCAGCCGAAACGGTGCGGGCCCGCAGATACCGCTACCGGACCGCCACCACCGGGGGAAACTACTGGCCACGGCCGTGTCCCTGGCCATCCTGTGTGGCTGCGCCCAGCAGGCGCACCAGGTGGACCACACCTCTGCACCCGCAAACATGGACACGACCGCTCCGGCCCCGGAAGTCTCCCCTGAAGTCACCGCGATACCCGCCGGTGATACCAACGCGGACGAGCAGGCGGCAGTGGCGGAGCCCGATACAGACGACGCCAGCAAAACGGATGGCGCACCGGACCCGGCAGCAGAAAACACCGCCAAGTCCTTCCCCATCGAGACCTTCTACACCCTGCTGGTGGCGGAAGTGGCCGGCAACCGTGAGCAATACGACCTGGCCCTGGCCAACTATTACTTTCAGGCCGAGCGCACCAAAGACGCCGGTATTGCCGCCCGCGCCACGCGCATCGCGCGCTTTCTGAATGCGCGCCGCGCGGCGCTGCGCTCCGCCCTGCTGTGGGTGGAACTGGAACCGGAAAACCCGGATGCACAACTGGCGGCTACCGCGGAACTCACCCTCGCCGGTGAACTGGACGACGCCATGCGCCATGCCGAGCTGGCCCTGGATCTCGGCGGCGATGCGCCGCTGCAATCGGTGGCCGCCACCGCGGTGGATAACGATGAACTGGCGGCAAAAGTATTGCCAGAGTTCGAGCGCCTGTCGCAAAAACACCCGCGCAACAACGAAGTTTCCCTCGCCCTGGCGATGATCCTGCGCGCCAACAATCGATCGCAGGAGGCCCTGAATCTTACACGCCGGGTACAGGAACGGGACCCAACACTGCTCGACGCCCCGCTGCTGGAATCACACGTTCTGATCGATATGGGGCGCACTAAAGAAGCCCGCCGGCTGCTGGAAAACCTCGTTGAACTCTATCCGAAAGAGAGCCGCCTGCGTCTTCAATACGCGCGGCTGTTGATTCGCGAAGATCTCGACCTGGCCCAACACCAGTTTGTGGAACTGGTGAAGCAGCGCCCCAACGATGCCAACCTGATTCTGTCTCTGGCGTTGATCCAATACGAAACCGATCAACTGGACAACGCCAAGCCGCTCCTGGAGAGACTACTGGAACTGGAAGAACACGAATCTGCCGCACACTTCTATCTCGCCGCCATTGCCGAGCAGAGTGACGACATCGAAACCGCCGTCACCCACTACCGTATGGTGCGCCCTGGCAGCGATTACGTGCAGGCAATAACCCGCGGCACCAGCCTGCTCGCCGCCAACGACAATACCGAAGAAGCGCAGGAGTGGTTCGAGGAACTCCGCCAGCGGCACCCGGGGCAACATGAGCAGTTCTACCTGCTGCAGACCGAACTGCTGACCAAGCACGGCCACCTGAAAGATGCCCAAACACTGTTAGCCGGTGCACTGAAAACCAACGACGGCAGCAACCGACTTATCTACGCCTACGCCATGACCAGCGAACAGCTGGGCGATGTGGAGAATTTTGAACTGGGTTTGCGCAAGTTGTTGTCCCGCGATCCGGATAATGCGAACCTTCTGAACACATTGGGTTACAAACTGCTCTCCTATGACGACCGCCTCGACGAGGCACTGGTACTGATCAGCAAGGCGCTGGAACTGAGCCCGGACGATCCCGCCATCATCGACAGTATGGGCTGGGCGCACCACCGGCTCGGCAACCACGCCGAAGCGGTGAAGTATCTGCAAAAAGCCCACGAGCTGATGAAAGATCATGAAATTGCCGCGCACCTGGGCGAAGCCCTGTGGGCACTCGGCGAACGCCAGCAGGCCATGCAGGTGTGGGAGCAGGGATTGCAAACCAACCCGGAAAGTAAACTTATCCCGGAAGCCATGCAGCGGCTGCAGGACCAACAAAGACTGGAACAGCATGTTACGGAAAGCTGAAGCTCTCTCTCTGACCACCACCCACACTGCTACCCAGGTTTCGCCGGGTGTCGGTCGCGCCTTCAAGCTGCTGGGCGCAGTACTGCTGCTGACGCTGGCGGCGTGCAGCGCGCAGAAACCGCAGCCGCAGCAGCCACCGGCGCAACAGCCCACGCAACCCCAGTCAGCGGCTGCCATGCAGCGCTGGGAAGCAAAAGGCAAACTGGGTGTACGCTCGCCTAAAGAAAACGGCAGTGCCAATCTCATCTGGCAACAGGCAAATGCCAATTACCGTATACACCTGAGTGGCCCACTTGGCGCCGGCGCCACTACCATCAGCGGATCCCCCAGCGGTGTCAGCCTGCAGAAAGGGAGTGATCCGGCGGTACTGGCTTCCGACCCCGCGCAACTGACCGAGCAAATCATGGGCTGGCCACTGCCGGTTTCAGAAATGTTTTACTGGGTACGCGGTCTGGCGGCCCCCGGCGCGGTCGCCGGGCAACAGAAAGATTCCCGGGGACTACTGCAGAGCCTGCAACAATCCGGCTGGCAGCTGAATTTTAGCGACTACCAGTCGGTGGGCGCCTTCCAGCTCCCCAGCCGGATCAAGGCCGCCACCACCAATGCCGCGGGCCCGGTCAGCGTTACTGTGGTGATCAAAGAGTGGAGCCCCAGGTAGAACACGCGGGAACCGCGGATCACCCGGCTCCCTCCGGGCTCTCCCCTAAAAAACTTGGCGGCTGTTAAACTGGCCGCCAGTATTTCAACGCGCCACATCTTAATGAACCCTTCCTGCCCCGCTACAACAACCGGCCTCACCCTTACCGCACCCGCCAAACTCAACCTGATGCTGCGCATTCTCGGTCGCCGCGACGATGACTACCACGAATTGCAGACGGTATTTCAGCTGTTGGATTTTGGCGACAGGCTCCATTTTAGTGCCACCACAGACAGCAATATCCATCTGTATTGCCCCGGAGTAGACGTGCCCCCGGAGCAGAACTTGATTTATCGCGCCGCGCAATTGCTTCGGCAAACCAGTGGCCGCACCGACCTCGGCGCCGATATTGCCGTCGACAAAATCCTCCCTGCTGGCGGCGGTATCGGTGGCGGCAGCAGCGACGCGGCAACCGCACTTCTCGGCCTGAACCACCTGTGGCAATGCGACCTCGACCTCGACGCCCTCGCCGAACTGGGGCGGCAGTTGGGTGCCGATGTTCCGGTATTCGTGCGCGGTCACTCCGCGTTTGCCGAAGGCGTTGGCGAGCGACTGACCGCCGTCTCCATCGAGCCGCGCTGGTATCTGGTGCTTACCCCCGACTGCCACGTAAGCACTGCGGCGCTTTTTTCCGATCCACGTTTGACAAGAGATTCTGCCGCAATTACATTAGCGGCCCTTCGCGACAGGCGGCTGAACACACACTGGCTCAATGAATATGCCGGTAACGATTTCCAGTCGCTGGTTGAGAACCTCTACCCGGAGGTGCGCGGCGCCAGAGAATGGCTTTCGCAGCACAGCCAGGCCCTGCTGACAGGAACCGGCGCCTGTGTTTTCGCTGGATTCCCGTCTGAATCGGCAGCACAAAAAGTGTTCTCCGAGCGGCCTGCAGGGTGGAACGGTTTTGTTGCCCAGGGGGTGGATGAATCCCCCGCTCATCGGCAGCTCGCGAAATTTGCAGCAACAGTCTAAATTGATTAGCTGCAGCATTGCTGGGGTGTAGCCAAGCGGTAAGGCAGCGGGTTTTGATCCCGTCATGCGAAGGTTCGAATCCTTCCACCCCAGCCATATTTTCAGAATGGCAGTGAGTTCGGCGAAAGCAGCGCACTCTGACAGGTTCGAGCCGGAGCTGGCGCAGCCAGCGGAGACCAGCGAGCCGCAGGCGAAGCTAATCCTTCCACCCCAGCCATTTCCTTATTTAGGCGCCCGCTCCTCAAGCGGACGCACACGGAGCCTCCGGCCCTGCCGGACAAACTGGCAGCCTCGCCACAACCTGACACTTGCACCAATGGTCGCCCAATGAAACGGCATCACACTACTCTGCAAGCAGTTCGCGCTCCGCAATTCAGCTGAAATTCACTACTATCATCTACTCCCAACGAAAAAGGTACTCGCAGTGGCTGACTTAATGGTCTTCACCGGCAACGCAAACCCGGAACTGGCACAAAAGATTGTTGAGCATATGGCGATACCCCTCGGGGAGGCGGATGTTAAGCGTTTCTCCGACGGCGAGATCGCGGTGGAAATCACCGACAACGTGCGCGGCCGCGATGTATTCGTGGTGCAGTCCACCTGCCAGCCCACCAACCGCAACATCATGGAGCTGATCCTGCTGGTAGACGCCTTGCGTCGCGCCTCTGCAGGCCGCATCACCGCGGTAGTCCCCTACTTCGGCTACGCCCGCCAGGATCGCCGGGTCCGCTCCCAGCGTGTACCGATTTCCGCCAAGGTTGTGGCGGACATGATGGTAAGCGTGGGAATCGACCGGGTACTGACCGTCGACCTGCACGCAGAACAGATTCAGGGCTTCTTCGACGTACCGGTAGATAACGTGTACGGCTCCTCCGTACTGCTGGACGATATCGAGCGCCAGAATTACAAAGATCTGGTGGTAGTCTCCCCAGATATCGGTGGTGTAGTGCGCGCCCGCGCCGTAGCCAAGAGCCTGGAGTGTGACCTGGCGATCATCGATAAACGCCGCCCCGCCGCGAATGTCGCGGAAGTGATGAACATTATCGGTGAAGTCAGCGACCGCACCTGCCTGCTGGTGGACGACATGGTGGATACCGCCGGCACCCTGTGCAACGCGGCCATGGCCCTGAAAGAGCACGGCGCCAAGAAAGTCGTAGCCTACTGTACCCACCCGGTACTGTCCGGCAAGGCGATCGAAAACCTGAACAACTCGGTAATGGATGAACTTGTGGTCACAGACTCCATCCCGCTGGGCGACAAGATGCAGAAGGCACCAAAGATTCGCCAGCTGACCCTTTCCGCCATGCTCGCCGAATCCATGCGCCGCATCAGCAACGAAGAGTCACTGTCGGCAATGTTCCGATAAGCCCTCCCGGTAGGATCCTGCCCAGCGGACCCTTACAAATCCGCTGGCATTCCCCCGCACTTCCCCTTAGAATACGCGCCCGCCCGGCACCGCCGGGCGTTTACTATTGGGCGTTTCAATAGATTTCGCCCCTTTTATAGCAACGCCAGAAGGTTCCGGTCGCAGGTCCTTCTGGACAGACAACCTGAGGTTTATCCCATGTCTGATTTGAAATTGAATGCCAGCGTCCGTAGCGACGAAGGGAAAGGTGCGAGCCGCCGCCTACGTCGCCTGGAAGCGAAAGTTCCAGCCATCATCTACGGTGGCGAAGTTGAGCCGCAATCCATTGCCCTGCTGCAGAAAGATATGTTCAAGGCACTGGAAAACGAAGCCGTTTACTCCTCCGTCCTGACCCTGGACGTAGATGGCAAATCCGAGACCGTGATCCTGCGCGACCTGCAGCGTCACCCGGCCAAGCCTATCCTGCTGCACGCTGACTTCCAGCGCGTTTCCGCCAACACCAAAGTTCACGTGAAAGTGCCTCTGCACTTCCTGAACGAAGAAACCTGCAAAGGCGTTAAGGCTGGCGGTATCGTTTCTCACACCCTGAACGAGCTGGACATCAACGCACCGGCCTCCAAGCTGCCTGAGTACATCGAAGTGGACCTGGCGGACCTGGAACTGGACGGCACCGTTCACATCTCCGACATCAAACTGCCGGAAGGCGTTGAGTCTGTAGATCTGGCGCACGGCGAAGACCACGATCTGGTTGTTGCCTCTGTGCACAAGCCGCGCGGCGCTGTTGAAGCTGACGCAGAAGAAGGCGAAGGCGAAGAGTCCGGCGAAGAGTAAGCTGACTCTCGTTCAGGTCTCCTGATATAGGAAAAGTACCTTGAGCAAGGCTCCGGACACGCCCATCCAGTTGATTGTGGGCCTGGGTAACCCAGGCCCCGAATACGACCGGACGCGCCATAACGCCGGAGCCGACTTTGTCTCCGAGCTGGCCCGTATTCACGGCGCCCAGCTCGCGCCAGACAGCAAGTACCACGGCCTTTCTGGCCGGGTACGAATCGGCGGGCAGGATATCCGCCTGCTGATTCCCACCACCTATATGAATCGCAGTGGCCAGGCAGTGGGCCCACTGGCGAACTTCTTCAAAATTCCCGTCGAGGCTATCCTGGTCGCTCACGATGAGCTGGACCTGCCCTGCGGCACTGCACGCCTGAAAGGCGGCGGTGGCCACGGTGGGCACAATGGCCTGCGCGATATTATCGCGGCACTGGGAAACAACCGCGACTTCATGCGCCTGCGCCTCGGCGTCGGCCACCCGGGCAACGCCCGCGACGTGGTCAATTATGTTTTGCAGCGCGCCCCACGAGCCGAGCAGGATCAGCTCGCCGAAGCCATCGACCGCGCGGTAGATGCACTCCCCACCGCCGCCAGCGGCGACTGGAACGGGGCCATGAAAGCACTGCACACCAAATCCCAGTAACACCAGATTGTAAGTAGACAGCGGCCGCCCTACCCCGGCGCCTTTGTCCCAACGCACTACAAAATTCACAACAGGATTCACACCATGGGTTTTACTTGCGGCATCGTCGGCCTGCCCAACGTAGGCAAATCCACTCTGTTCAATGCCCTTACCAAAGCGGGTATCGACGCAGAGAACTTCCCCTTCTGCACCATCGAGCCGAATGCCGGTATCGTACCGGTACCGGATCCGCGCCTCGACAAACTCACCGCGATCGTCAAGCCGCAGAAAGTAATCCCCACCACCATGGAGTTCACCGATATCGCCGGCCTGGTCGCCGGCGCCTCCAAGGGTGAAGGCCTGGGCAACAAGTTTCTCGCGAATATCCGCGAGACCGACGCCATTGCCCACGTGGTGCGCTGCTTTGAAAATGAGAACGTGATTCACGTCGCCAACCAGATTGACCCGGTCGCCGATATCGAAGTGATCAACACCGAACTGGCCCTGGCAGACCTGGATACGGTAGAAAAAGCGCTTTTGCGTTACACCCGCGCCGCCAAAGGCCAGGACAAGCACGCGATCAAGATGAAGGCGCTGCTGGAAAAAATTCAGCCGCACCTGGATGAAGCCAAACCCCTGCGCTCCTTCGGCCTCAGCGACGACGAGCTCGACGGCCTGCACGAGCTGAGCCTGCTCACCGTCAAGCCCACCATGTACATCGCCAACGTGGACGAAGACGGCTTCGAGAACAATCCGCACCTGGACGCAGTAGCCGCCATCGCCGCCGAAGAAAATGCCGTGCTGGTGCCGATCTGCAACAAGCTGGAATCAGAAATCGCCGAGCTGGACGACGATGAAAAGGCCGAGTTCCTGGAAGAGCTGGGCATGGAAGAGCCGGGCCTAAACCGAGTAATCCGCGCCGGCTACAACCTGCTGAGCCTGCACACCTATTTCACCGCCGGCGTAAAAGAAGTGCGCGCCTGGACCATCCCCCAGGGCGCTACCGCACCCCAGGCGGCAGGCAAGATCCACACGGATTTCGAGAAAGGCTTCATCCGTGCCGAAGTGGTGAGCTACGACGACTTTATCGCCAACAACGGCGAGGCCGGTGCCAAAGAAGCCGGCAAGTGGCGCCTGGAAGGCAAAGACTACGTGGTTGTCGACGGGGACGTGGTTCACTTCCGCTTCAACGTCTAACGCTCCTTCCGCCAACACCCCAGCACCCCTCCACACACCCGGCGCTCCACCAGAGCGCCGGGATGCGCAACCGTCATCCACGGGGCCCGCAACCCACTTGCTCGCAGTATCACCCATTGCGCTACTACCATAGGTTGCCATGTACCAATCCAACTGGAGAGTCGGCCTGCCCCTGGCCCTGACCACCGCCTTTCTGTGGGCACTGCTACCCATCGCCATGAAAGGCCTGATCGCCGACATGGACTCCACCACCGTTACCTGGTATCGCTTCTTTGGGGCCGCCCTGTTTGCCGGCGCCTGGTACGGCTGGCGAAGAGATCTGGACCTGCGCAGCCTGTTTAAGGGAAAGTTACTGCCGTATTCCCTACTGGCCGTTGGCGGCCTTCTCGGCAACTACATCGCCTATGCCACAGGCCTCAACTACATCACCCCGGGTGCTCTGCAGGTATTGATCCAACTGGCACCACTACTGCTTTTGATTTTCAGTGTGGCCTTTCTGGGCGAACGCTTTTCCGCGCGCCAGTGGATGGGTGTCGGGCTTGTTTGCATCGGTCTGCCCCTGTTCTTCAACCTGCGCATTCAGGAGCTGATGGACGGCGAGGACCGCCAATACCTGATCGGTGTCGGTATGGTGATAGTCGCGGCGGTGACCTGGGCTGTCTACGGCCTGTTTCAGAAGAAGATCGTCGCCCAGTCCCGCCCGCAGAACCTGCTGATGCTGATCTACATTGCCGGCAGCCTGTGCTTTCTACCGGTGTCCCACCCCACCAGCGCCCTGCAACTGGACGCCCTCGGCTGGGGACTGCTGCTGTTCCTGACGGCTAACACCCTGATTGCCTACGGCGCTTTCGCCAAAGCCATGGGGGCCTGGGAAGCTTCGCGGGTTAGCGCCACCCTGGCGCTGGTGCCGCTGATGACCCTGGCGCTGAGCGCCATCATCGGCACTCTATGGCCGGAATACATCGAAGTGGAACCCATGAACTGGATCAGCTGGGTTGGCGCAATTACCGTTGTTTTTGGCTCCCTACTCGCCGCCATCGGCCGCGGGCGCTGATTGCGCACCAAAAAACACATTACACGCTAAGCTACTGATTAATTTACTAAAAAGGTGTTGACAGCTTCCCGAGGTGGCCCGATAATGCGCGCCCTCGGTTAGCCGAGACTTTCAGTGGCAAGGTAGCTCAGCTGGTTAGAGCGCAGCACTCATAATGCTGAGGTCGGGAGTTCAAGTCTCCCCCTTGCTACCATTTTCCCTCTGTGAGAAACCAGACTCACAGCACCTTTACTGGGGTGTAGCCAAGCGGTAAGGCAGCGGGTTTTGATCCCGTCATGCGAAGGTTCGAATCCTTCCACCCCAGCCATATATAAAAAAGGCGACTTCTTGCGAAGTCGCCTTTTTTATTGCGCCGCCAATAAACCCCGAGAAGCGCAGAGAACTACAGGAAGTCAGGCAGCGGGCTGCCCCAGGCCATCATTTGAGTGCGAGGCGGCCGGGTGCTCCGGCACGTCAACACTGCCAGTATTGCCCTTGCGGCGCAGCCACTCAAAGCCCAACAAACAGATCACGACCGCACCGGCAAACACAAACATACCCGCTGCGCCCAGAGTGTCGCGCTCGGTATAGCCGGTCCACAGATACTGGCCAATACACAACACGGCCACCACCAGCAACGTGGGTTTGCGACCAATCAGCCCCACCACAAAGACCCCCAGCGGCGCGCCCAGCGCTACCACCGGTGCCGCAGCCAGCCAATTGCCCAGCACTCCCGGCTGCCAGGTGCTGGTGGCGGTTTTCACCGCAACCCCCACCAGTGAGGTGAACGCCATGATGATCACCGAAGTGGGAATGGCCACCTTGAGATCCACCCGGCAAAGCAAAACCAGCAGGGCGTAAATCACCATATCAATCCCCACCCCGGTAATCGCCGCTGCCATGCCGCCAGCACAAACGCCAGCCACAAGCCCGAGACGAAACTCCCGCACAGAAGCGCCCGCCCCCATTCCGCTGTGGGCAGTAATTTCCGGCAGCCGGTACAGGTGCAACACCCCGAAGCTCCCCCAAATCACCGCAAATGCCAGTTTTATCCACAACTCAGGAATCAACGGGGATAAAAACAGAATACCCAGCGGCGTGCCGACCAGCGCCCCGATCATGGCGCCGCGCAACATGCTCCAGGCCAACGGCTGGCGACGGCAGAGAATAAAGATACTGGCACTGACCATACCGATGGACTGCACCGCAAAACTGAAATCCCGGCCGAGGCTGGCGGGCATATCGAACAGCAATACCAATACCGGGAAGCCCACGGTACCACCACCCATAGGCGTAGAGCCTGCAGCGTAGCTGCCAACAGCCATTGAAAGCGCCATGGGCCAGTGTTCCGCCACCACGCCCCACTTATCCCGCCCAAATACAAACAGCGCCCAAAGCCCGTAAAAAGCTCCGAGGAATGTTAGCCAGGCGGCGTAGCGGGTAAAAAACATGGTGGGATTACCGGGGGTAGAGACCCCGGAGCTCGCCCAGAAAGAGCGAGACCGGGAACATCAGGGAGCAGGAAGCTCCCCGACAGCAGGGATCAGCCCTCAGCCTGCATCCGCGCCAGACGAGAGAACTGGTGCATGGAGCCCAGCTGCGCGAACAGCGGCGGCAGGAAGCCGCGCTTGCGGAAGTCTGCGAAGTCTTCTTCGCTCAGCTCGCCCAGTTTCTTCTCATCGACCATGTAGATACCGGTCAGATTGATCTTCTCACCACCTGCGTTGACCGCAACGTTCTGAGTGGTCAGCAAATCTTTCTCAGCCAGAATGGTGATAAAAGCCTTGGTCATCTGGTCACTTTCCAGGTAACCCACCAGCGCCTCTTTCTTGGCCTTCAGGTACTCGGACTCTTTACCGGACTCGTCGAACAGGGCATTGCCCTCTTCTTCGCCAACAACCGGGCTGTTCTCTACCAGACCAACCATCAGCTGCTCTTTGTTCTCGCCAGCCGGGGCCAGAACGAAAGGATGATTGCGAACAGCGCCCGGAACGAAAACGCCCTTCCACTTTTCGCCATCTACAAACAGGTTTTCGCCTACTTTCAGGCTCAACAAAGCAACAGACTGAAACTGGTCGGTATCGGAATTCTTGACAAAAACGATCGGGTATTCGGCACCCAGACGAGAAAATTCGTGAGCAGTTACCGGCACCATGTGTGCGTTCTTGACGTGCTCAAAGGTCCCCAGTTCACGGACTTTCAGCTTACCGTGCACATCGCTGCGCAGAGGAACGATTTTTGGGGCTTCTACAGTGGCCATACAACACCTTATTGAAATTTGAAGTTATTCTAAAAACCCGGACAGTATATTTTTTATACTCAAAAAGGGAAGCAAAAAGTTACACCAGACCGGTCCAGTTTGCCAGTCACTCGTGCAGGTAAAAACGGCCTACATCTGATACCGCCGCGGAATAGGCACTTGAAACGCTCAAGGATTCACCTGAGGAGCTTCGTAGCTCACAAACAGGTTGGCCGTCAGGCGCCCATCTACCGGACTAAAGCTGATACTTTTGTCACTAAGAATATTGGCACTGTGTAAAGTGTTCCCGCGGTATATGACAAGTCGATTAAATTTTGCAGGTACGAAACCCACCCGCGTGAACAAGTCGTCTGAGTCCAGGCAGTACTTTTTGGGCCGACGGAACTTGTTGAACTCGACATAACAACGGTCCAGGTAGTGTTCGACCCGCTGAGGTGAGATCGTTTCGTAGCCAGTACTCTTATGCTGATAAAAGCCGGTGCCACCATGGCTTTCGTCACACAGATACAGCAATACCGCGTAAAGCCCCGGCGCGCTGGTATCGAAATGGGGAGCCCGCTGCAGGGGGCCAAGCTCCTCTTCCGGCACGGTAATCAGGTTCAGCGTTTCCTGATGAATCTTCAGCTCGTGACTTTCGGGTACAGCGAATCGCTCCCGAATCACATCATCCAGCCGATCCATCATCATCCTTGCATGATGCTCAGGCGCCGCCGCGCGGACGCCGGGGTAGCCTTTGCGCTCGGCAGCGATCGGCCAGGGAGCAAAGCTCGACTTGCTCGCAAAGGCCACCAGGTCCTCCGCCTCAGCGCCCCCCAGAAAATCGTCCATGACGACAATCGTATTTTTCTCTTCGCCAACGTTCAATACTTGCGTATTCAATTTCACCGAACTCCAAGTTCAACCTGAATCACTTTTGGCTACCCTGCCTACAATCCTTAACTCGTCCGACCGCTCACATGCCAGCGCGCTTCAAATGTTGCTGCAACTCCGTCAACCAGGCCCGTTGCGGCATCAGCTCCCCGGCCAGGCTTTCCGATTGCTTTCGCGCAGCTTCGACAATTTCCGACGCTTTCGTACTTTCCACATCACTGAGAGCAATTGGCTTTGTCGGGAACTTCATGCCGTACAGTACGTAGAGATAATTTTCGACGCCGAAAATGTCAAAAGCACTGAAAAAATCCAGGCTTTTGGGAGTAGCAATAGACCAGCGCTCTAAACGATCTGACAACTCTTCTGACAGTTTCGTCTTTTCCGTACAGTCAATCCAGAACTGAGTGTCCCGTCGGTCGGAAATACAGTAATGCAATTGAACAAAATCAATCACTCGCTCCCAGGTATAGCGAACAACTTTGTTGTAATAGCCGGACAATTGCGGAATATCGTCATAATAACGCGGAAATCGCTTGGCCAGCAGATTGGCAGAAAAGTCCGTCACCAGAATAGATGTCGCCTCCAGGGGCTCTACAAAACCTTGGGCCAGCCCGAAGGCCACGCAGTTCTTTTGCCAGAATTTCTCACGAAACCCTATTTTCATAGGTATTTTTCGCACTTCATCAATCTGCAACTGCCGACCGACATATTCGGAGAACTCTCCCAGCGCTTCTTCATCTGACATGTATTTACTAGCATACACACAGCCCAACCCGCGCCGCGTTGTCAATGGAATATCCCAGATCCACCCTGCCTTGTGCGCCCTCGCTGTGGTGTAGGGTCGAATAGCGGAGTCCGGTGTGCTGGGTTCCTGAAGCACCAGAGCGGAGTCCGTCAGAATACGGTCCGATTTATCTTCAAACGCTGTTTTCAGAGCACCACCCAACAGTACGGCGCTGAACCCGCTGCAATCCAGGTAAAAATCGTAGGCTTCGCTCTCGCCATCACTGTAAACGAGAGAACCAATCCCACCATCCTCGCGGAGGATTACATCTTTTACGGTCGCAAACTTGTGCTTTACGCCAAATCGCTGTTTCGCGTTGCTCGCGATCAGCTCAGAAAATTTACCGGCATTAAAGTGGTAGGCATAGTCAACAGCACCCACATAAGGCCCGGAAGACTTACGCTTGGGACAGCGGTCCTGCTCAGACAACGCAAAAGATTCGGAGATATGGGAAAAACAATATTCAGGGTTCTGAGATAGCCAGTAGTCAGTTACATCAAACCCCTGCGGATAAGGAGTGCTGAACGGGTGATAATAAAATTCATCTCCCGACTCCCGCGACATCCAATTGGAAAATTTAATGCCTGTTTTAAACGTCGTATCGCAACTGGCCAGCATGGCAACTTCCGATATACCAAACCGGTCTAGGGTCTCTTTAATTCTGGGAACAGTCCCCTCCCCTACACCAATTACCGGTACATCTTTGGACTCGATAACCGTAATTTCGATATCCGGGTCGTTGGCCAGCTCCACGCCGAGGTGATTTGCGGCCATCCAGCCAGCCGTTCCACCACCGACAATCGCAATTTTTTTTATTTTCATAGCAACCACTTTCAGACAAAAAAAAGGCCCAGCTGAAAAGCTGGGCCTTTTATTAGCTAGGCAAAGTTCTTAGAACTTGTAGCTTGCACCCAACTGGTACACTGCTTCGCCTGCAAAGGACCAGGCCGGGAAGCCTTCCTGCAGAGTCACCTTCTGACCAGTTTCAGAGCTATCTTTGTCAGCAACACCGTACTGAATATCGTCTTCTTCCAGCAGGTTTACTGCTTCAAAAGTAATATCCAGGTTCTCAGTAGCATACCAGTTCAAGCTCAGATCCAGAGAACCGAAGTCATCGTGCATACGGTTACCATACCAGAAACCACCGTCACGAATCATGTACTCAGAGCGGAAGTTATAGGCCATACGCGCGGAGAATGAATCATTCTCCCAGTAGCCCATCAGGTTATACGCGTGTTCGGAAGACTCGGTGAAGACCGGAACCTGATCCATAAACGCTTCTGATGGCGCGTCTGCATCGGTGTAGGTGTAGTTAGCCGCTACACCAAAGCCGTTGTCGAACGCGTGTTGAACTTGAAGCTCAAGACCCTGGATATCGGCACCGCCAGCATTCTGGAGAGATTCGATAGCCCAGCTATCTCCGCCATCCGGGTCAACCAGACCAATAGACTGGTCAGGAGTGATTTCGGAAGTTACAAAGTCGTCGATGGACTTGACGAAGTAAGTGGCAGATACGAGGTTGCCATCGCCATAGTAGTACTCGAGAGAGATATCGGCGTTGGTGGATTTCATTGGCAGCAGTGCTTCACTACCCAGACGAGCAGTCTGGTTCAGTGCGTTGCTGTCATCGAAACCATTGTAAGTCACCAGCATGTCATCGTAATTCGGACGACTGATGGTCTGGGAAGCGGACGCGCGCAGAACCAGCTCTTCAGACAGATCGTAGGTTACGTTTACGCTCGGCAGGAAATCACTGTAATCTGCAGTGTGATCGGTCAGCGAGTAGCTGTAGCCATTATTGCGCGGCAGATCGCCCTCGCGCAGGTCAGAACCATCCAGCTCGTACTGGGTGCGAGTTACATCGGTAGAGATATAACGCAGGCCGAAGTTACCGCGCAGAGCACCGGTTTCGAAAGTGAACATACCGTAAAGCGCGGTATTTTCTTCGTTCAGGTCGGAGTAACCCGCACGAGCTTCAACCCACTTGTCCAGGCTGGCATTGGTGGCGGCAATCATCGCATCCAGATCGGGCTTCGGCGCAGTGAAGCCATCCTGACCAATCTCGTAGCTACCGTTGTACAGGCTATCGGTATCAACAACCGCTGGGTCGTTAATTACTTCGCCATCTTCGTCCAGGGTGGTTTTGAACACACCGCGATAGGCGCGACGATTTACATCGTGATCGGTCCAGCGTACGCCCGTTTTAAACGCGGTCAGAATGCCTACATTGAGGTCAAACTCAACATCCAGCTGTGCGTAGACTTCTTCGTCTTCTGCCGGGCCACTACCTACCGCCCAGCTTTCTGGGGAAGCAGTCGGCGCATAGTTGTCCAGAGTCAGGCTCGGATCCAGAGTCGGATCGATTTGAATCTCTTTACCAGTGGCGTCAATGGAACCCTGCCAAAGGGACATTGCATCACTGAAGTGAGAGAAGTTGGTGGTGTAGTCAGTACCGCCAGCAGCCTTGGAGGAACCGATGTTACCGCTTGCACGGAAGCCTTCACCCTCGAATTCACCACTGAAATCGAAAGTATCTGAGCTCATTGAGGACTGACGGCCCCAAGTCTGGTTGAAGGTTTTGTTTGCTACGGTAGAGTTTTCAGTTGTGCTGGAAGTACACAGGCCGGCAGCATTTTCTGAATGACAGGTAACGTTGTCACCAGCCAGGGAGAACAGGTACAAACTGTTGTTGGTATTGTTTGCTTCCAGGTCCAAAGTCATGGCGTGCAGCGCGAAAGACAGGGCGTCAGTTGGCGCGTACTGCAGGGTTACGTCCAGGGCTTTACGCTCTTGATCCTGCAGGAAAGTGGTCGGGGCAACATCACCAGACCAGCGGTAGTCAGATTCGGTACCGCGGCGAACGTACTCACGGTCTTCAACAGCGGCAGAAAGCAGCACACCGAAGGTTTCGGAATCATTTTTCCAGCTGTACAAGCCGGACAGCTCCGGAGCCAGCTCATCACTGATGGTGCCAACGCGGCCTTTAGTACTGATAAATGCAGTATTTGCATCCATATCCAGCGGCTTGCGGGTTTTGACGATGACAGTACCACCGATACCGCCTTCATTCAGGTCAGCCTGGGAAGACTTGTAAACTTCGATTCCACCGATCAGCTCGGACGGCAGCAAAGAGTAGTTGAAGCTACGGTCAACCGGTACCTGATCAAACCAGCCGGTAGAGGCAACGTTCTGACCGTTAAGCTGGGTCAGAGTCATCGCAGGTGCTGCACCGCGAATGGATACAGAGGCACCTTGACCAAATGCACGACCTACGGTGATACCCGGGATGCGGCCCAGAGCTTCACCCACGTCAGAATCGGGGAACTTGCCCACGTCTTCTGCAGATACAGCGTCGACCAAAGAGGTCGCGTCACGTTTGATATTTACGGCGTCTTGCAGTGCTCCGCGGATACCAGTAACGGTAACCTCTTCCAGAGCTTCGGTTTGCTGAGCAACTGCCAGCGGAGCCATCAGGCCACCACTCAGTACAGCTGCACTAATCGAGAGAGCGAGTTTGTTGCGCTTGAGCATCGATTTCCCCTTCCTTTTTTATAGATATAAGGTTTGGCTAGAAACTTTTATTCACCTTGTACCGCCAAATGATAGCGCTGTCATTCATTTTTATGATAGCGCTGTCATTCTCAAGATCGACAATACACAGAATGAAAAGAAAAAGCTACAGGGCTCGGGGGAAATTATCTGGGATTTTTACAGTTTTTTGCCACCAGAACCTGTCTATTGTGACAGAAGGGAGCGAAAACACGCCGAAACCCGGCAAACAGCAGGACAAAAATTGTACAACCCTCATGGCTGACTATTCAGTCCACGCCAGCGCGCAGCCTCACGAGCGCCCCGCTCCATCCATCCCCTTGTTCTCTGGAGCCGAAAACAAAACTCCCGGCATTAAGCCGGGAGTTTGGGAAAGATCTCGCTCGGATACTTACTCGATTTCTTTGATACGCATGGAACTGGTGCCGCCACCCATGTTCAGGCGTTCACCCTGAGTAATCAGGATACGCTGGCCCTTTTCCAGAGTAAGGCGTGAGCCCAGCACTTCCACGATGGCATCGGTCAAGTGGCCCAGGGGCACGGAGGCCGGGTCAAACTCGATGGGCTCGACGCCACGCAGCAGCACCAGCTGGCGCGCAACACGGGAGTGGCGTGTGAGAGCGTAAATCGGCAGCTGGCTGGTGGCACGAGACATGATGCGCGGGGTGCGACCAGACTCGGTGAGCGCGGCAACGGCGCACAGGTTTTCCACCCGGGCAGCGGACTCAATAGCCGCCTGGGCGATCACGGTATCGATGGTCTCGGACGAAGAGCGATCCGCGGCCGGGCGAGAGGTAGTGCCCAGGTATTGCTCTGCACCCACAACCACTTCAGCCATGGATTCCACAGCGGCAACCGGGAAATCACCGGCAGCGGTTTCTGCGGACAGCATCACCGCATCGGTGCCGTCGAGCACCGCGTTGGCCACATCCATGACTTCCGCGCGAGTAGGCGTCGGGCTGGTGATCATGGATTCCATCATCTGGGTTGCAGTGATCACACCGCGGTTCAGAGCGTTAGCGCGGTTGATCAGTTTTTTCTGCACGCCTACCAGAGCGGAATCACCAATTTCCACACCCAGGTCGCCACGGGCAACCATGATCACGTCGGACGCGAGGATAATTCCGTCCATCTGCTCATCGTTGTTTACTGCTTCCGCGCGCTCAACCTTGGCGACGATTGCGGCATTGCTGCCAGCTTCGCGCATGGCCTTGCGCGCGATATCCAGATCTTCGCCACTGCGCGGGAAACTGACCGCGAGGAAATCTACATCCAGCTCAGCGGCGAGTTTAATATCCCGATAGTCTTTTTCTGTGAGCGCCGGTGCAGAAAGGCCTCCGCCCAACAGGTTGATACCTTTATTGTTGGACAGCTTGCCGCCCTGCAGCACGCGGGTGAACAGCTTGGTATTGGTACCGCCAGTCACTTCCAGGCGGATCTTACCGTCGTCCAGCAGCAGGATGTTGCCGGGTTTACAGTCGGCGATCAGGGACGGGTAGTCCACTCCTACTTTCTGCTGGTTACCACCCTCGTTCGGGCAGTCGGCGTCGAGGGTGAACTCAGCATTATTCTCCAGAAAGATGCTGCCTTCGGCAAAGCGGGCGATACGGATCTTCGGGCCCTGCAGGTCACCGAGAACGGCAACCAGTTTGTTTTGCTCAGCGGCGGCACGGCGCACTTCTTCCACGCGTTTGCGGTGGTCGTCGGCACTGCCGTGGGAAAAGTTCAGGCGTACGACGTTGACGCCGGCGCGGATAATCTCGTCAATAACACGCGGCTTGTCAGTACCTGGGCCGAGTGTGGCAACTATTTTTGTATGGCGAATCATAGTGGTGGTATTCGTTTTATCGTGTGGATGTGAGACGTATTTTCTGGCGATCGTTTTTTATGGCAGTCGGCGTTGACTGCAGAAAGCAAAACCGGAGCGGATATTGCACCCGCTCCGGTGCGATAACGATGACGTTATCAGGCTGTTGTTACAGCCGGCCGTATTTCAGGCCAGGCTTACAGCCCCTGGGCTTTGGCCATGGCCAGACCGGTATCGAGCATACGATGGGAGAAACCCCACTCGTTGTCGTACCAGGCCATCACTTTCACCAGGTTGCCATTTACGCGAGTGTGGTTGGCATCGAAGTGGCTGGATGCGGCCGTGTGGTTGAAGTCGACGGAAACCAGCGGCTGGTCACAGTAAGACAGAACGCCGCCTTTCATGCTGCCGGCTGCGTCTTGCAGGATGCCGTTGATCTCTTCGACCGTGGTGTCGCGGCTCGCAATAAATTGGCAATCCACCAGAGAAACATTGTTAACCGGTACACGTACCGCCATGCCGTCCAGCTTGCCTTTCAGCTCTGGCAGTACCAGGCCTACTGCAGCAGCAGCGCCGGTCTTGGTGGGGATCATGTTGTCGGCTGCAGCGCGGGCACGGTAGATGTCTTTGTGCACGGCATCCTGAGTGTTCTGGTCGTTGGTGTAAGCGTGCACGGTGGTCATGAAGCCGCGCTCGATACCGATTGATTCATTCAGAACCTTGGCTACCGGCGCCAAGCAGTTGGTAGTGCAAGACGCGTTGGAAACAACCTTGTGCTCAGCAGTCAGCTTGTCATCGTTTACGCCGTAAACCACGGTCAGGTCGGCATCGCCAGACGGCGCGGAAATCAGTACCGCTTTTGCGCCTGCCTGCATGTGCTGAGAAGCGGCTTCTTTGCTGGTGAACAGGCCAGTACATTCCAGTACCAGATCCACTTCCAACTCGCCCCAAGGCAATGCAGCCGGGTTGCGCTCCTGGCAGACTTTCACGGTGTCACCACCGATAACCAGATCCTCGCCCTGTACGGCGACTTCGGTGTTGAAGCGACCGTGTACAGTGTCGAACCGAGTCAGGTGCGCGTTGGCCTCTACCGGCGCCAGGTCGTTGATGGCAACCAGCTGGATACGATCGTTATAGCCAGATTCGTAGATCGCGCGCGTTACGTTGCGGCCAATGCGGCCATAGCCGTTGATAGCAATTCTAAGTTTCATATCGCTACACCCTCTGTGTCTTGTAAATGAATAATTTTTTGTTGTTGGTGCCGGGTGTACTCCCCCCCAGCACATGCTCACTACTCGAAATAATTACTGCTCAGAGCCTTACCCCTTCAGCAGCGAGGCCTCCTTGGCCAGGCGGGTAATTTCCGCCCAATTTTTTTCTGCAACCAATTTCGGTGCCGCCATCCAGGAACCACCAACACAAACTACGTTGGAGAGAGCCAGGTAGTCTTTCGCGTTCTGCGGGCTGACACCGCCAGTGGGGCAGAACTTCACCTTGCCGAGGGGTCCACCGATGGATTTCAGCATCGGGATACCGCCGGCCGCTTCCGCCGGGAAGAATTTCTGGTAGTGGTAACCGCGCTCCAGAAGACGCATGACTTCAGATGGATTTGCGGCGCCGGGCAACAGCGGCACGGTCGCATCGGCAGCGGCGTCAAGCAGCGCTTCAGTAGTACCAGGGCTCACCATGAAAGTTGCGCCGGCATCTACAGAGCGGCGAATATCGTCCGCGTTCAGCACGGTGCCGGTACCCACGTAGGCATCGGGCAGATGCTTGGCGATTTCTTCCACCGCAGCCAGCGCGGCTTCGGTACGCAGGGTGACTTCCAGAACATTCAGGCCGCCTTCAACCAGGGCCTGAGCCAGCGGCAGCGCATCGCTCACCTTGTCCACTACGATGACTGGCACTACGCCAGCCTGTTCCAATACGGGTACCAGAGTCTGTTGCATCATCACGTCCTAAAACTCGTCAAAATTCGGTTGTTATTTACTTTAAGGGGCCCAGTACACAGTAACTGGCTTCAACCCCTGCTTGAGAATGCTGCGCACCGGCATTTCCTGCTCGTCATTCCCCAGTAGCGCCTGGCGGTAGACCTTGAGCTTTTCTTCACCGGTAATCAGCAGCTTGATTTCTTTTGCCTGCAAAATAGCAGCAAGGGTGAGCGTCATGCGCTCGGTGTGCGCACCGGTTACCGCACTTTGCTTGGCGGTAATTGCTTTGCACAGCTTTTCACCTTTCGCATCCAGCGCTTCATCCAATCCTTCTGCATACGGGAAGAAAGACGCGGTGTGGCCGTCATTCCCCATGCCGAGCACGCACACGTCGTACGGGCGCGGCAACTCCTGGTAGGCGCGCTCGCAATCCGCTTCACCTTCTGCGGGCGTAGCCGCAGAATTTTTCATGCCCAGGCAAGGCGCCTTCGCCGCTTCGTTTTGAAGAAGACTGTTGGTGATGAACGCGAGGTTACTACCGGGCTCGTCTTTCTCTACCCAGCGCTCATCCACCAGTGCCACATTCACGTTCTGCCAGGGCAGAGGGCGACGGGACAGTTCGCGATAAACCGGCTCGGGCGAGCTGCCGCCGCTGACCAGGAAAGTGGCCTGCCCGTTCGCCTTGATACCGGCATGCAGCGCTGCCGCACACTCATTGGCGAGCGACAGCGTGAGCTTTTCCCTGTCTGCAAAAAATTTCTCTTCAACCATGTCTCAGACCTTGTTAATGGTTTTGCCCGGCGGCTCTCAATTTCTTTTCACGGCTCAACTAGGGGTTAAACCAGTGGTGACCGTTCTCTGCCAGCAACTGGCTGGAAGCCTGCGGCCCCCAGGTACCTGCGCGGTACAGCTGTGGCTGGTTGGCGGTATCGCGCCAGTGATCAATAATCGGATCGACCCAGGCCCAGGCCGCGGCAACTTCTTCGCGGTGAATAAACAGTGCGGAGTTGTTCGCCGCCGCATCCAGCATCAGACGCTTGTAGGCGTCACTTTTGAAACTGTCATAGGTGTCGGACAGAGTCAGGTTCAGCTCCACCGGTTGCAACTCCATGGTGAGGCTGTCCATCTTCTTGGCCATCAATACCAGCTTGATGCTCTCTTCCGGCTGCAAGCGGATAACCAGGCGGTTGGGCAGCACTTCGCCCGCTTCCGGCTGATAAACGCTGTGGGACACCTTTTTGTACTGGATCACAATCTCAGCGCAGCGCTTTTCCATACGCTTGCCAGTGCGCAGATAAAACGGCACACCGGTCCAGCGCCAGTTGTCGATATGCGCACGAATGGCCACGAAGGTTTCGGTGGTACTGTTCGGCGCTTTCAGTTCTTCCAGGTAACCGGGCACCAGCTCTTTACCCAGGCCGCCGGCCACGTACTGACCGCGCACGATGTTGCTATCCACACTGTCGTCAATGAGCGGACGCAGCGCTTCCAGCACCTTGATTTTTTCCGAGCGGATGTTGCGCGCGGACATGCTATTGGGGGATTCCATGGCGATCAGACACAGCAGTTGCAACAGGTGATTCTGCACCATGTCGCGCATAGCGCCAGTGTCATCATAAAAACCCGCGCGCCCTTCCAGGCCCACGGTTTCAGAAATGCTGATCTGGATATGATCGATGGTTTTCGCATCCCACAGCTGCTCAAACAGTACATTGCTGAAACGCAGTGCCAGCAGGTTCTGGACGGTCTCTTTACCCAGATAGTGGTCGATACGGAAAATACTGTCTTCCGGGAAATACTCGGCGATCTTGCTGTTGATCTCGTCGGAAGTTTTGGCGTTGTAGCCCAGCGGCTTTTCCACTACTACGCGGGAGTTTTCGTGGATCAGTCCCTTTACCGAGAGGTTTTCACAGCAGGGACCAAATACCGCGGGCGGGATGGCCAGGTAAAACAGCCGGGTGCGCTCGGTGTCTTTACCGAGGATGTCTACCAGGGCGTCCCACTGCTCGTCCGGCTTGGAAATATCCAGCGCGGCGGCACGCAACATCTGGCTGAACTCTTTCCAGCTTTTATCGCTGTATTCGCCATCGCGCAGGTGGGTTTTCAGCGCTTGCTGTGCGGTTTTCAGGTAGGCATCAGCGTCGTCCTGGCGACGACAGATAGGAAGAATACGGGTGTCCTTGTTCAGGCCACCTTCAATATACGCCCGGTACAGGGCCGGAATCAGTTTGCGCAGCGACAGATCCCCGCCGCCGCCAAACAGTACCATGTCGAATGAGTTTGCCATTGTTTTGCTCTCAAGTTGCGCAGCCTCTACCCAGCAGGTGGCCGCGCGAAATTCAGTTAAAAAAGAATGCTACCGCCGGTTTCCGCGCCGCTCGCAAGCTTGCGCATATTGGTAAACAGGTCCCGCCCCATGCCCGTGGCATTGGCGGACAGGTCGCACTCTGCCGGCGTGCGCGCCGCCAGCTCTTCATCACTTACATCGACTTTGAGAACGCCGGCTTCCGCGTCCAGCTCAACAATATCTCCATCCTGGATTTTCGCGATTACGCCACCTTCCAGCGCTTCCGGAGACAGGTGGATGGCTGCCGGCACCTTGCCGGAAGCACCGGACATACGGCCATCAGTAACCAGTGCCACCTTGAAGCCGCGGTCCTGCAGTACACCGAGCGATGGTGTCAGTTTGTGCAGCTCGGGCATGCCGTTGGCCTGCGGCCCCTGGAATCGCACCACGGCGACAAAATCTTTTTCCAGCTCGCCGGCCTTGAAGGCGTCGAGCATGTCGTCCTGGCTGTTGAAAACGACCGCTGGTGCTTTCACCTTCAACTGCGGGGTTTTCAGCGCGGACACCTTGATCACGCTGTTACCCAGATTGCCCTGCAACAATTGCAGACCACCGTGACTGGAGAATGGATCGCTGGCCGGGCGGATGATTTCCGAATTGCCGGACTGTTCCGCGGTCGGGCGCCATACCAGGCCATCTTTGTCTTCGTTCAGGAACGGGTCGTAGGTATACGGCTCCATACCGGAATTGCCCAGTACGGTGCTGACATCGTTGTGCAGCAGGCCGGCACCCAGCAGTTCGCGAATCAGGAACTGCATACCGCCTGCAGCGGCAAAGTGGTTAATGTCGGCGGTACCATTGGGATACACGTGGCACAGCAGCGGTACGATTTCAGAAAGCTCGGCCATGTCCTGCCAGGTAATCTGGATACCGGCGGCGCGGGCCATGGCGATCAGGTGCATGGTGTGGTTGGTGGAGCCACCGGTTGCGTGCAGACCGACAATGCCGTTTACAAACGACTTTTCGCTGAGAATTTTTGCGATGGGCGTGTAGTTGCTGGGCTCGGAAATTTGCACCAGCTGCTTGACCGCCTCTTGGTTCATCGCGTCACGCAGCTCTGTACCGGGGTTGACAAAGGAACTGCCCGGCAGTTGCAGGCCCATGATTTCCACCAGCATCTGGTTGCTGTTGGCAGTGCCGTAGAAGGTGCAGGTGCCGGCGCTGTGATAGGACGCGCTTTCGGCTTCGAGCAGCTCTTTGCGGCCGACTTTGCCCTCGGCGTAGAGCTGGCGAACCCGGACTTTTTCCGCGTTGGCCAGGCCAGTGGGCATGGGGCCAGCAGGAATAAATACGGCGGGCAGATGACCGAACGAAAGTGCGCCAATCACCAACCCGGGAACAATCTTGTCGCAGATCCCCAGGTACATGCCGCCATCGAACATATCGTGAGACAGGGAGATCGCCGTGGCCATGGCGATCACATCGCGGGAAAACAGTGACAACTCCATACCCGGCTGCCCCTGGGTAACGCCATCACACATGGCGGGCACGCCGCCGGCAACCTGTGCGGTTGCGCCGTTGCGCAGGGCTTCGGCCTTGAGCATTTCCGGGTAGGTGCCGTAGGGCTGGTGCGCCGACAACATGTCGTTGTAGGCATTGATGATCGCGAGATTGGGGCCGTGACCGGAGGCGATCAGATTTTTATCGTGATCGCTGGATGCCGCCATCGCGTGCGCCAGGTTTCCGCAGGACAATTTGTGCCGCGCACGACCCTTGCCCTGCGCGCGCTCAACCTGGGCCAGGTAGCTAGCCCGGGTTTCTTCGCTGCGGCGGATGATCCTGTCGGTAACCGCCTGTATCCGACTGTTTACCACTGTTTTGTTTGCCATTTGTTTAACTCTTCGTTTTTTATCAGTTCGTCACACGCTGTTGCATCGCTGCAGTTAAGCCTGTTCTCCGGCAGACTCAGCCACCCCAACTTCAGGTAGCTCCGTGGACGTAACCGCGCCGTTTATCCGGCGGTAGTATTCGATCAGTTGGGTGGTGGAACCGTCTTCTGCGGACAGGTCACCGGCAGCCAGTTTCGGCTCCAGTTTGCTGGCCAGACCTTTACCAAGTTCCACGCCCCACTGATCAAAGGAATAAATTTGCAGGATCACACCCTGAACAAAAATTTTGTGCTCATAGAGTGCAATCAGCCCTCCCAGTGATCGGGGGGTCAACTCCTTCAAGAGTATTGTGTTACTAGGCTTTCCACCCCTGTGTACTTTGAACGGGGTGAGCCTTTTTATTTCTTTTGGCGACAGCCCTTTGGCTGCCAGTTCACGACTGACTGACTCCGCATCCACGCCGTTCATCAGTGCCTGACTCTGGGCGAACATGTTGGCCAGTAGTATCTCGTGGTGACCTTCGAGGTCGTGCCCCGGGATCACGCTACCGATAAAGTCCGCGGGAACCACTTCCGGGCTCTGGTGCAGATACTGGTAAAAAGCATGCTGCCCGTTGATACCGGTCTGGCCCCATATTAGTGGGCCGGTTGCGTAGTCCACCTCCACCCCCGCACGGGTGGTAGATTTGCCGTTGCTCTCCATATCCGCCTGCTGCAGATAGGCGGGCAACATATGCAGTGCCTGGTCGTAGGGCAGTACCGCCTGGGCGGGATACCCCATAAAGGTGCAGTACCAGACACTCAGCAGCGCCATGATCACCGGCGCGTTCTGGGCAAACGGTGCCTCGCGGAAGTGGCGATCCATCTCCGCGGCCCCATCCAGCAGCGCCCGAAAATTATCGAACCCACAGGCGATGGCGATGGGCAGGCCGATGGACGACCACAGTGAGTAGCGGCCGCCAACCCAATCCCAGAAGCTGTAGGTGCGCTCCGGCAGAATGCCGAACTGCTGCGCCTTGTCCGGGCTCGCGGTGACACCCACAAAGTGCCGCTGCACCAACGTCTCTGCCGGCACTTCCGGTGCCGCGCGCTGCAGCCACTTGAGCCCACTGCGCGCGTTGGTCATCGTCTCGCTGGTCGTGAAGGTCTTGGACGAGACGATGAATAAAGTCGATTCGGCATCCAGGCCGGCCAGCACATCCGTGAGCTGGGTTCCATCCACATTGGAAACAAAATGCACTGCGACATCGCCCTTCCGATGGGCACGCAATGCTTCGATGGCTGTCTGTGGCCCCAAATGGGAGCCGCCAACACCAAGATTGACGACATCGGTAATCCGCTTACCGCTGCAACCCGTCAAGTGGCCATTATGTAGTAAAACTACAAGCTCTTTCAAGCGCTGCAATTCGGCCTCCACTGCTCCTGTGACGGATACCCCGCCCACTTCGAGATCAGCCTCGAGACCGCCGCGCAGTGCGGGGTGTAGAACAGGCCGCCCCTCGGTGGCATTGATGGGCTTGCCCGAGAAAAAGTCCCGCCGCCACTGCTCCAGCCCAGCCTCGTCCGCCAAGCGTAATAAATTTACAAAAACTGACTGGTCAATATGGTTTTTGGAGTAATCCAGCAGGAAATGCGGCAATTCCAGGGAGAAATCCCGAGCGCGCTGGGGTTCTTCGGCAAACAGGTCTTTGAGTTCGCGCTGCTTTAGCTCTGCGGCCTGCGTTTGCAGTGCCCGCCAGATGGCGGAATGGGAAATCGCGGAATGAGAGTGTGCATCTTGCATGGTGTGCCCCCTGAAAGTGGCGCCCACCGGAGGGTGGCGGGCACCGGTTATTCTTGTTTATTAAATGACAACGCTGTCAATATGGCAAAAGGGTCACATAGAGGACAAACCCTGTCAATTGAGTTTGTAGTTTTCTTTCAGGAATCCGGAACTGCGGCCACGTATCGGTGGCCGCCCTTGTACCCCGGCAACGCAAAAAGCCTGAAAAGCTCTAAAATTGAAGGAAACCGCGGCGAAAACACGGGTTTAGCAGGCAAAGCCGGCGCCAAAACGACGAATGACTATAAAGCCATCGTCGCGCAGCCCTCAAAGGGGTAAACTGCGCGGCTGGGATGGATAAGGAACATTGCCGACCATGAAGAGCACCATCAACGACGTGGCCGCAAGGGCCGGGGTATCGATCAAGACCGTTTCGCGGGTTATCAACAATGAGCCGTCGGTGCGCCCGGCCACACGCAAAAAGGTGATGGATGCGGTGGAGGAACTCCACTACCAGCCAAATCTGGCGGCGCGCAATCTCGCGGGCACTCGCAGCTATACCATTGCGCTGATCTACGACAATCCCAACGCCTATTACGTCATCGACATGCAGAACGGTATCCTCGAGGCCTGCAAGGCCCGCGGTTACGAGCTGCTGATCCACCCCAGTAACTCCAAATCCTCTACCGTCAACGACGAGCTGCGCGCACTGGTGGAGCACTCCAAGGTCGCCGGTGTGGTACTCACCCCACCCTTCTCTGAGACCCAATCGGTGATCGAAGAGGTGAAGAAACTCGGCCTCGACTATGTGCGTATCGTATCCAGCGGCGCGGCCGAAGGGGACGAAGACAACTGCATCCAGGTGGACGATACCGCCGCCGCCTACGACATCACCAGGCACCTGATCGAACACGGTCACAAGCGCATCGGCTTTCTCTGCGGTGGTGAAGAACACGTATCCACCCACGGGCGCCTCGAGGGCTATAAAGAAGCCCTGCAACAGGCTGGCATTACCATTGATCCGGAACTGATTGTTGCCGGTGAGTACTCATTCGACTCTGGCGTGAATGGTGCAAAGCACCTGCTGGAGCAGGACAACCCGCCCACTGCGATATTTGCCAGTAACGATGAAATGGCGGCGGGCGCACTGTTCGCTGCACGCTTGATGCACATCGAAATTCCCCAGCAGCTGTCTATTGTCGGCTTCGAGGACAGCCCCTTCTCCCGTCAGACTTGGCCGAAACTCACCACTGCACACCAGCCGAACAATGAAATCGCCAAATGCGCTGCCGCCCTGGTATTGAACAAGGCGCGCAGCAAAAGTGCCGCCGAGAGCGCCGCGGCCAACAAGGACGCGGGTATTCTGAAAAAGTTTGTGCCGGAACTGCTGGTGCGGGACTCCACCGGAGATTCCCCCAACTGAACAGGCAAAAAAAAGCCCTCACTAGGAGGGCAAAGATGACGAGAACCAAAGAGAGAAACTTCTAAAGAAGTTCACAAAATCAAAAAATCCCTTTCAAAACAACATCCAAAACTGAGAGACAAAACGTTCAATCTGACTGAGAGCGCTAACGCTGGCAACCGTCCTGGTTGCCACTTTGTCCAACTATGTCTAACTACGTCCAGCTGCGCATCTTGTGGCCTTTGACCGCGTAAAACAGGATAAACAGGTAAGCCGGAATCGAGATGACATAAGCCATCTGGCCGTCACCGGTATCGGCGAAGTGACCGTACAGGGGCGGCAGGATTGCGCCACCGGAAATACCCATAATCAGCAGTGCCGCACCTTTAGAGGTAAACTTGCCCAGGCCGTCCAGCGCCAGCGGCCAGATTGCCGGCCAGCACATGGCGTTGGCGAAGCCCAGCAGCGCAACAAAGTAAACCGCATTGGGAATTTCCGGCAGGCCGAAGTGGGCCAGCGTCGCAGAGGACATAACGGTGCTTTCGAGCGAGCCGGTCATTACTGCAATAGTGAACATAATGCCCATCACTGCAGAGGCCAACAGCGCGGTCTGCTGACTGATAAAGCGCGGAATGGCAACAGTACCCCAGAGATAACCCAGCACCATGAACACCATGGTGTAAGACGTGAGCACCGAAGCCACTGCGGTGTCGAGGCCCGCCTGCTTGCCTAGCAAGCCGATGGCATCACCAGCGATTACTTCCACACCCACGTAGAAGAACAGCGCGATGGAACCAAGGATCAGCTGCGGGAATTTTTTCAGCCCCATCAGGGTAATGGCCGCATCTTCCTGACCTTCCAGCACTTCGTCTTCGATATCCGGCAGCGGGGCGAACATCATCGCAACCGCCAGAACAAACCCGAGTATGGCCATGCCGATGTACGGAGAAACCAGCTGCCCGGCCAGCTCGTCCAGCTTGGCGTCTTTAGCGGCCGCACCCAGTGCGGAAAGTTCGGCTTCGGAGATGCCGGAAATACCAGACATGACCAGCGCGGCGAACACCAGCGGCGCCACAATACCGGCACCTTTATTCAGCAGCCCCATGATGCAGATACGCACCGCTGCAGTCTCCGGGGAGCCGACTTTCACCACGTAGGGGTTGGAAGCGGTTTGCAGAATCGTCAGACCGGAACCCACTACAAACTGGGCCAGCAGGAAGATACCGAACATACGGCTGTACGCCGCTGGGATAAAGATCAGGGCACCCACCGCTACCAGTCCAAGGCCGAGTGCCATACCGGTTTTGTAACCGGTGCGCTCGATGATGGCTGCCATGGGCAGCGCCATGACGGTGTAGGCGATATAGAAAGCGGAGGCCACCAGCATTGCCTGGAAGCCCGTCAGGTCACAGATGGTCTGCAGAAACGGGATCAGTGCGCCGTTCAGCCAGGTCACAAAACCAAAGATAAAAAACAGCAGGCCGATGATGATCATCGGCAAAACGCTGCTGCGCGTTTCACTCTGGCTGATAACTGCGGTATTCATAAACTCACCTTTAATTATCGTTATTTAGCGTTGATTGAAATCGTCATCGTTTATTTGTTTTGGCGTTCGCCCGCGGGGGTTAGCCTGCGGAAAATACTTCCTGCCCACCAATCCAGGTTTTCTGCACCTGAAGAGCTTCATCCATCAAAATCAAATCTGCCCGCGAACCGGCTTTGATACGCCCGAGGTCCGCCCCCAGAAACTGGGCCGGATACAGGCCCGCCATACGCAGCGCTTCGCCCAGTTCTACACCGCACCAGTCGCGGACGTTGCGCACCGCACCGATCATATCCAGGTGCGAGCCGGCCAGCTCGCCGGTTGTAGAGGTCAGCTTGTCGCCGTCGCGGGTCACGATACGGTCGAACAGCGGGAAGCTCATTTCGTCGCTGCCCACCAGCGACATGGCATCGGTCACCAGTACCACCTTGCCGCGGGGCTTGGCCTTCAGCGCCAGAATCATGGCCTCGGCACTGACGTGGTGACCATCCGCAATCAGGCCGCACCAGCAGTCATCGCTGATCAGCGCGGTGCCCACCATGCCCGGGTCACGGGAATGCAGCGGCGACATGGCGTTGTACAGATGGGTAAACCCGGTTGCACCGGCAGCCACTGCCGCCGCAGCCGTTTTGCCATCCGCATTGGAGTGGCCGAGACACACCTTCACACCCAGATCGACCAGCTTGCGAATATCTTCTGGCGCTACATTTTCCGGTGCCAGAGTGACCATTTTCAGACCCAGGTCATCGCGGCCGTAAATCGCCAGTTCTTCATCGCTGAGCGGGCGAATGAATTTTTCTTCGTGCGTCCCCTTCTTCGGGGTGCTCAGGTGGGGACCTTCAAAGTGCACCCCCAGAACCCCGGGAACACCCTCTTTGAGCGCGGCACTGACAGCGTCCGCGGCCTTCTGCATCACATCCACTTGATCGGTGATCAGGGTAGGCATAAACCCGGTGGTGCCGAAGCGGGCGTGGGCTGCCGACATCTTGCCCAGCGCGTTAACGGTGGTGTCGTTATTAAACAGGGCGCCGCCGCCACCGTTGACCTGCACATCGATCAGTCCCGGGGCCAGCAAGCCTTTGAGGCGCACCGCATCTGCCGCCGGCTCGCCACCGAGTGCGACCACCTTGCCGCCGTCGATGGTGAGCGCCACATCGATGTGTAGCTGCTCACCGTCGAATAACTTGTCTGCGATAAATACCTGTGCCACTTGCCCGCTCCCGAGGTCCGTCACCGATTCAACAATCAAACAGTCTGGGTGACTTTTTTCAGGCCCGCCGGCTCATCCGGGTTGATACCGCGGCTGACAGCGACGTGAGCCACGTCGAGATAAAAACGCTGCAGTAGTGCCAGCGGTGCGACGCGCGGATGCACACCCTTGCTCGGCACATGCAAATTGATCAGGGTACCGCCGCGACGGATGATGTCGGCGATCTGCTCGCTGTGTGCCTGATAGGATTCGTCTTCGATGGGCACATTCACCACCGTGAGCTTCTGCTCTACCAGGGTGACCGGGCCGTGCAGGAATTCCGCACTGGAAAAAGATTCCGCATGCACGCTGCACACTTCTTTCAGTTTCAGCGCCAGCTCGCGGGTAATGCCGTAACCGGGGCCACGGCCCAGGACGACCAGGTTTTTCACCGCAGCCAGATCTTCCGGACGCAGCTGTATGTCGGATTCGATGGCGTCGGTGAGGGTCTGCGGCAGCATTTCCACACCGGCTTTCAGCTCTGCGTCCTGAGTCCAGCTGGCCACCAGCTGCAATACCGCAGACAGAGTGCACAGGTAGCTCTTGGTGGCAGCAACGGCCAGTTCGGGACCGGCTTTCAGCGGTACCACCTGGTCAACGATATCTTTGATGGGCGCAGTTTCGTCGTTCACCAGCGCGACGGTGTAAGCGCCTTCGTCTTTCGCCATCTGCGCCTGAGCGAGGATGTCCGGGCTGCGGCCGGATTGAGAAATCACGATGACCAGTGCGTCTTCCAGCTTCAGCTTTTTGCCGTACACGCTGGACACAGACGGGGCCGCCGCGAAGGTGGGCGTGCCGGTTTCAATTTCGATCAGATATTTGGCGAACACACCGGCGTGGTCGGAAGAACCGCGGCCTACGATCATCACAAAGCGCGGCGGCTTGCTGCGCAGGCGCTCACCCAGCGCCTCCATGATCGGAGCATTGTTTTTCAGCTGTTCGGCAATCCGGCTCGGGGCTTCGCGGGCCTCGGTTTCCATTACTGTCATCGCCATAGATGTATCCGCCTTGTTGGCCTCAGCAGGAGTCACTGCGCTCATAAAATCTGTCCGTAAAATCCGTATGACTTTGGTTGCCCATCAATGTGCTCGGACAACCTGTGTGTTCTAGTTAGCCGGCGCGCTTATCCAAAGAGCGCTTTGGCATCCACCTCTTCTGACTGGCGGGACTCGCTGCCCCCCTGCGCCGCAAGGGAGTGCTGCGCGAAGTACGCACAGCCAAGCTCTGGCGGGTCCAGCGGGTCAGACACCCGCTCGGCAATATGGGGTTTCAGCCAGGGCTTCAGGCGCGGCGCCAGGCCGCCGATCATGGCCAGGCGCGGCGGCTTGCTTTCCATCAACTTCTCGGCGAGATCACTGATGTAGGCAGCACCATCGCGCATGATGGACGCAGCCATCGGGCAGTCCGCTTCTGCACACTCCACCACTGGCACCGCCAGCTTGGCGTATTGACTGGAGGGTTTCCCCGCCATCATCTCGATCACATCGTAGGGGTCGTCGGTACCCAGCGCCTTTTGTATTTCGCGCTGCAGCATGGATTCCTCGGCCAGCCCTTCCATCGCCATCAGCACATATTTCACCGCTTCCATCCCCAGCCAGGCACCGCTGCCCTTGTCGCCGTGAGGGAAACCGTGACCACCGACAATCTCACTGCGCCCGTTCACCCAGGAGTAACCGACTGAGCCGGTACCCGCGATGATGACTGCACCGTCGCCACCGCGATGGGCGCCGAGGCAGGCGGAGTGCTGATCCGTAGTGAGGAACATCTGCTTGAAGGGGTGTGCCCAGGCATCCATCTCGTTGTACAGACGGGGCATATTGACGCCCGCCAGACCGACGCCGGCCACCAGCTCACCCATGGTTTCCGCAGGCAATCCGGCATCGGCCACAGCCAATGCGGCGGAGCGCACAATGGAATCAATGGTCTGTGCATAACCATGAAGGGGGTTTGCGGGCCCGGAAACACCGGTGCCCAGCAGGCGATTGTCCGCGTCGAAAATCGAAGCCCGGCATTTACTGCCACCTCCGTCGACGCCAACGTAGAGAATGTCCCTGCTATCTCTCAAAGCAACCATCTGAACCGGCCCCTAAGATTTTCTATTGTTATCTGTCCTGACCGAATTCCCCACCGCAATTGCTTGCTCCCCAGGAAAATCCGGTGCGACGCCTTGATTGACGTCTGTGCCAATATGGGAGAAATACTACAAGACAAATGACAGCGTTGTCATGTCTTTTTTCAAAAAAAATCCCGTGCACTTTTAAATTATATGGCTATTCCGCGCACCAAGTGGTGAATAAAACGTCGGAACAGCGCTGTAAGCCGCACCCTACGGCAAGCGAGAACAAAAAACAAACAACCCGCTACCCGACTGCCTACCTGCGTTTAGAGACGGCCCATGCGGGTTGAGTTCAACCTGATTGCAATAACTTCGTCACACTTTTTTGCGATAAAGCGCGCCGAACGCATCGCCCGAATTCGGGCGCGGAGATAATCGGGACTTGTAGGGATAAATGATGGTAAACGCACGGGCGATACAACACTGCCTGCACCGCTGGATCGCAGGCTGCGCGGCGCTACTCACGCTGGTGCTATCCGTAAGTCACAGCCTGGCAAACGCCAATGTATCGGATTCCTCGCAAATACTCTTCCGCATGACCGGCTCCAACACCATCGGCGCGGACCTCGCGCCCGCCCAGGTCAAGCGTTACCTACAGTCGATTGGCGCCAGCGATATCGCCCAGCGCAGCGAAGGCGAAACCCACTGGATTGATGCCACACTCAATGGAGCACCGGTGGTAGTCCCGATCATCGCCCTCGGGTCCAGTACCGGCTTCAAGGCGCTCCGTAGCGGCACTGCCGATATCGGCATGGCTTCCCGCAAGATCAAAGCCAAAGAGGTCGACCAGCTCGCGCACCTTGGAGACTTTGCCGGCCCCCAGGCAGAACACGTCATCGGCCTCGATGCGCTGGTGGTATCGATACACAAAGACAACCCCGTCTCGCAGCTCACCATGACACAGCTGGCGCAGATCTACCGCGGTGAGATTCGCAACTGGTCGCAGCTCGGTGGCCCGAACCTGCCGATTCGCCCGTTGCACCGGGACATCGAATCCGGTACCCGTGCCACTTTCGACAGCGAAGTTTTCGGCGCCAGCCGCTCGGCCGCGCCTTTTGTCTATGAAGTTTCCGGCAACCACGAAACCCGCGCGCTGGTACAGCGGGACCGCGGAGCCATCGGCTACCTGCCTTTCGCCGATGCGGATGGCCTGCACAAGGTAGCCATCAAGGCGGGCGAGCTAGCCGCGGTGGTCCCCGACCGGGGCATCATCGCCACCGAAGACTTCCCACTCACACGGCGCCTCTACCTGTATCGCAACCCGGGGAAGTTCAATCCGCACGTGGATGCCTTTATTCAATTTGTGGAATCCCACAAGGGGCAGCATGTGGTTGCAGACGTGGGATTTATTAACCTGACCCCGGTGGCGCTGCAGATGACGCCCTATACCAATGCACCGGATAACTATCGCCAGTTGATGGAGAGCGGCTCGCGCCTGAGCATATCCTTCCGCTTTGCCGACGGCAGTACCGAGCTGGACAACCGCGCCCTGCGCGACCTGCAACGGTTGCAGGAATTTATGGAGGAAGATGAAAATCGCGACCTCTCCCTGACACTCGTCGGCTTTTCCGACCAAAAATCCAATCGCAATATATCTGACCTGATTTCCCGCTTCCGCGCCCTCAAGGTCCAGGGCGCCCTGCTACGGAATCACAAATTGGGCGACAGCCAGATCATGTCTGTGGGCGCCTTTGCACCACTTACCGCGAGTAGCGAGCACGGTCCGGTCAAAAACAGTCGAGTGGAAGTCTGGATCAATTGATCGCTTATGGGTCGCGGGGGCACCAGGCAGGATCTATATTTAACGCCATGAATATACCGCTCCCGGCAATCACTACCCGCGCCATCGGCGCCACTCTGGCACTGATTATCCTGCTTGTCGGCGGCTGCTCGAGTGTACGCCTTGCCTACGGCCATCTGGACTGGTGGATGGACCGCAACATCAATAAATACCTGGACCTGGACGGCGCCCAGGAAGACCTGCTGCAGCTGCGTGTGGATGAATTCCACCGCTGGCACCGCCAGACCCAACTCCCCCGTTACGCCGATTACCTCGAATTACTCGCCGCGGATGTGGATTCACCGGACGCCAACCCGGAAAAGTTGAAGCAGATAGAAGAGCAAGTCGACACTTTCTGGCACTCATCAGTAGTGATGCTGAGCGATCTTCTGCTCCCCATCGTGATCAAACTGGACGAGCGGCAGATAGACCAGCTGGAAGAAAACATTCGCGAGGAGCGAGAGGAATCCCTGAAGAAATGGGAGAAATCCAAACGCAAACGGGAAAAAGAGTTTCGCAAACAGGCCGAGCGCTGGCTGGGGGACCTGACGCCAGAACAGGATGCGATGATCGACCACCAGGTGGACACCACCACCTTCGACCCCAAACACCGGGATGCCCAGCGCCAGCTTTGGGCTAAAGAATTTATCAATACCCTGCGCAACAAACCCGACGGCTATCAGAAAACGCTGCGGGAAATGCTGATCAATCCGCAGTCTCTGTGGTCGGACAGTTATCGCCAGATGCAGGATCAACTGCGTGCCCAGGCCCGGGCGTTGGCCAGTGATATTCTCACCAGCGCCACACCAGAACAGCGCACCCACCTGAAAGCCAGTCTTCTCGAATACGCTGCCGACTTCCGCATTCTCGCGGCCCAAGAACACTGACTGCCGAAGCTCGCGCAACGTTCGTACGGCAACGAGCGACAGACCGTTTCAGCCGAAACAAATTTTCTGCCAGCAACCCCTGTTTTTACCGGGTAAAGCGTTAAAAAAGTGTCAGAAAACATGACGCAATCCGCCCGTGGCTGATAAGCTCCCTCCCCGCAAGTTCAACCCCCAGATGAGGATTTTCCGTGCGTATCGAGACCGCCAACCGTGAACAGCTGCAACAGTGGGAAAAAGAGCTGGAGCAACAGTACCAGCGCATTTGCCAGCACAACCTGAGCCTGGATATTACCCGCGGTAAACCGGCGGCGGATCAGCTGAGCCTGTCCGACGACCTCGACGGTATTCTCAACGGTGACTACCGCGCGCCAGACGGCACCGACACCCGCAACTACGGCGGCCTGGAAGGTATCGCCGCAGCCCGCGAACTGGGCGCCGATGTACTGCAGGTACCCTATGAAGAAGTGCTCGCCGGCGGCAACAGCTCCCTGACCCTGATGTACCACGCGGTGCTCACCGGCTACCTGTTCGGCTTCGCCGGCACCCAGCCGTGGAAGGAAATGCGTGCGCCCAAATTCCTGTGCCCGGTTCCCGGCTACGATCGCCACTTCTCCATCTGCGAGCAGCTGGGCATCGCCATGGAAACCGTACCCATGACCGCCACCGGCCTGGACATGGATGTACTGGAGCAGAAAATCCGCGAAGACGATCAGATCATCGGCCTGTGGTGCGTACCCAAGTTCTCCAACCCTACTGGTGTCACCTATGACGCGGACACCGTCGACCGTCTCGCGCAACTGGGCAAGTTCGCCAACCCGGGGTTCCGTATCTTCTGGGACAACGCTTACGCCATTCACGACCTGGACCACCAGGTAGCACTGCCGAATATCCGCGAAGCCGCTCTGGGTAATGAAACCGCAGACTCGGTACTGCAATTCGCCTCCACCTCCAAGGTCACCCACGCCGGTGCCGGTGTGGCCTTTGTCAGCGCCAGCCCGGCCAACCTGGCTTCGCTCAAGCAGCAGATGTCTGCGATGACCATCGGACCGGACAAGGTGAACCAGCTGCGCCACGCGCGTCTCTTCCCGGAGCTGACCCAGCTGAAGGCGCACATGCAGCAGCACGCGGAAATCCTGCGACCGAAATTTGCCTGTGTTCTGGAACACCTGGATAAAAACTTTGCCGATTCCGATCTGGGCGAATGGGAAACCCCGAAAGGCGGTTACTTTGTTTCCTTTAACACCCGCCCGGATGTGGCTTCAGAAGTGATCCGCCTGTCAGCGGAAGCGGGTGTAAAACTCACCCCCGCCGGCGCCACTTTCCCCTACGGCAAGGACCCGGAAAACACCAATATCCGCATCGCCCCGAGCTTCCCCCCACTGGAAGAACTGGATACGGCCATGTCGGTATTTGTGCTGTGTGTAAAGCTGGCCAGCGTGCGCAAGGCACTGGAAGCAGCCTGATTTTTCACGCCGTACTTCTCCGCCGCCAGAAACGAAAAAACCCGGCCCCCTGAGTGAAGAGGGCCGGGTTTTTTATGCGCTGCGTTCAGGCTCAGTCGATCAGGCCGTACTCGTCGCGCAACACCTGTACGATTTCCGCCTTTGGATTCGCGGAAATCCGCAGCTTCTCACCGATGATCTTTTCCGCAATACCCACATAGGTTGCGGAAACATCCATCAACATGGACTCAGGCAGTTCGTTGTCGCGCGCCAGCGCTTCGCGCTCATCCATGCGATCCTTGTTCAGGAGAATATCCGGGTCCGGGAAATGGCTCAGCAGCGCCTGGCGGAAACCTTCTTTGGAATTCTCCACCACCTTGCCGTTGCGATAGGCTTCGCCGTCCCAGATACGGGACGAATCCGGAGTACCCACCTCGTCCATATAAATCAGCTTTGCATTACCATCGGCATCGGTGACATAACCGAATTCAAACTTGGTATCCACAAACACCTGATCCAGCTTTGCGAGCTCGGCGGAGATAACATCGAAGCCCTCTTTCAACAACTGCTCGTAGCGGGCGACGTCGTCGGCACTGCGGAAATTGAACGCGGGAAAATTGCCTTCGATATCCTTGCGGGTGATATTCACATCATCCGCCTCGGGTACCCCGGGGATACCCTTCAGAATGCCCTTGGTGGACGGGGTGATCAGCAGCTCAGGCAGTTTCTCGTCTTTTTGCAGACCGTCGGCGATTTCAATGCCACAAAACACGCGTTCGCCTCTGCTGTAGGCGCGCCACATAGAGCCGGTGATGTACTGACGCGCAATGGCCTCAATCATTACCGGACGCGCTTTCTGCACAATCCACACCGCCGGGTGCGGGATATCCAGAATATGGCTCTCCGCCAGTCCCTTGTCCTTAAACAGTGTGAACCAGTGGTTAGCGATGGCGTTGAGTGCAGCACCTTTGCCGGGCACACCCCGCAGGTCACCCTCACCGGTCCAGATACAGTCAAACGCGGAGATCCGGTCGGAAATTACCATCACCGCCAGCGGCGCGTCGGCGGCAACCGGGTAGCCTTTTTCCTGAATCAGTCGGCGGCTGTCGGCTTCGGTCAGCCAGTAGACAGAGCGGACTTTACCGCTGTGCACGGGCTTGTCTGTGCGGATCGGCAGGTCGTTGTTGACTGCCAGTACTGTGTCGGCAAGGCGCATGAACATTCCTAGTAGGTTAACCGGGGCCTCAAATCAGGCGACGCACTCTAGCAAATAGCCCGAAAACGGAACAGTTATTCAGTGGATTCATTCTGCATTTCGACCGCTTCCCTGGCCTGCCACTCCGCCTGGTGTTCAGTGGTGGGCCAAGCATTCAGAATCGCCTTGGCCAGGGTCGCCAGCGGGATCGCAAAGAACACACCCCAGAAGCCCCAGATACCACCAAATACCAGTACCGCGAGAATGATCGCTACCGGGTGCAAATTGACCGCCTCGGAAAACAGGATAGGCACCAGCACGTTGCCGTCCAGCAGCTGAATCATCCCGTAGGCAAACATCAGCCAGAAAAACTCGCCGCTCCAGCCCCACTGGAACAGGCCGATGGCCGCCACTGGAATGGTCACTACGGCAGCGCCGATATAGGGAATAAGTACCGACAGGCCCACTGCCACCGCCAGCAGTAGCGCATAGTTGACGCCCAGCAGCAGGAAGGCGATATAGCTGGTCACCGCCACAATGGCGATTTCGATCACCTTGCCGCGCACATAGTTGGCGACCTGGTCATTCATCTCGTACCAGATTTGCCGCAGCATCGGGCGCTGATTGGGCAGGAAGGAGGCGCACCAACCCAGCAACTTGTTGGAATCCTTGAGGAAGAAGAACACCAGGATCGGCACCACCACCAGGTAAATCAATACCGCGGCGAGCACTGGCAGGTTCGCAAGGGAGAAGGTCAGCACCGTCTGCCCCATACTGCCGAGCTCGCTTCCGAGAGTGGTGAAAATCTCGTCGATCTGCTGAGCCGTGACCAGGCGTGGATACTGCTCCGGCAGTAGTAACAGCAGCTCCTGCCCGCGGTCGATCATATTGGGGAGCTCGGAGAACAAGCGCACCGTCTGGCGGGAAATGATCGGCATCACCACAAACAGCAGGCCGACGATGGTGCCCACCAGCACCAGACAGGCGATGCTGACCGCAAGCCAGTGCGGCACCTTCCACGACTGCAATCGAACTACCATGCCCTGCATCAGAAAGGCGATCACCAGTGCCGCCAGAACCGGCGCCAACACCCCGCCCAGCGTCGCCAGGACGATCAGCGCGGCCAGCAACAGCAGTACCAGCAGGACTACCTCTTCCTGGCTGAAATAGCGATTTACCCAACCCCTAATAATCGCAAACATAAAAACCTGTTCTCTCGAGACTCTCTAACACTGTCGTCAATTCGATTGTACGGACGTCTTCTTTATTGCGCGATGCCTGGCGCGTCGTCTATTCGCTGCAACCAGTAGTGAAACTCTTCGCCGCGGGCTTCAACCCGCAGCAACGGTACACCACTGAGGCTGCAAAAGCTGCGAATATCCCGCTGGGACGCGGGGTCAGTCGCGATCAGGTGCAACAATGCCCCCGGCGCCAGCTGCTTCATAGCGCGCCGCATGGCCAGCAGTGGCTGCGGGCAGGGAAGGTCCCGGGCATCTACCCTTAATGCAGACTCCCAATCGAATTTCGGGGCTTCTGAGGCACTCATGGACGAGTCAGTCATAAAATCGCGGTAAAGAACCGTAAATGCCGCGAATTATAACGGCGCCTACTGGTCAATGGGTCATTCAGCAGAACCTTTTCCCTTAAGACTGATCAAAACCTCGACAGTCTCACAGGGTTACGTATAGTGTTAGCGGTGGGCAACCCGGCAGGTGCAGTACAAAATATGACCGAGATCCTTACATCATTCAGCCATCTCTGGAAGCGCTGCTGCCAGGGCGCAGCCGGTGTTGCCGCGGGCCTGCTGCTGGGCGCCGCGCCGATTGCCGCCACCGCTCAGAGTGACCACCATATCCAGCTCCCGCAACTGGGTGACACCAGCAGTGGCCTGGTATCCCGGGCACGGGAGAACGAACTCGGCGAGATGTGGTTGCGCATGTTCCGCAGCCAGGTACGTACGTCCAGCGACGCCCTGCTGCAGCAGTATGTGGAGAACTCGCTCAAGGCCCTCGCCGAATACAGCCCTCTCGAAGACAAGAACCTCGACGTAGTGGTGGTCAACAATGACACCATGAACGCCTTCGCTGTGCCCGGCGGCGTGGTCGGCGTGCACACAGGCCTGTTCCTGTTCGCTGAGAACGAAGACCAGTTTTCCTCGGTTCTCGCCCACGAACTAGCGCACCTCAGCCAGCGCCACTACGCCCGCTCCCTGGAAGCCCAGCGCAACAGCACCATTCCCACCCTGGCCGGTATGCTCGGCGCCCTTGTGCTGGCGGCCACTGCAGGTGGCGATGCCGGTCTCGCCGCGATGACCGCCACCCAGGCCGCAGCGTTGGACAATCAACTGCGCTTCTCCCGCCAGAACGAGCAGGAAGCAGACCGGGTGGGTATCGAGACCCTGGCCAAAGCCGGTCTGAACCCCCAGGCGGCCGGTGAGATGTTCGAGCAGATGCTCAAGGCCACCCGCTACTACCGCCGCCCACCGGAGTTTCTGCTTACCCACCCGGTGACAGAGAAGCGGATCGCGGACGCTAAATTGCGCGCCAACCGTATGGAGCAGGTCCCACTGCGCGACAGCCGCGAATACCACCTGATGCGCGCGCGCATCCGGGTAAACGCCGAGGCCACTCCACAGCAGGCGGTGAAGCGCTTCCAGGCGGAATTGCGCGGTATCAACGACAACGAAGATGCCGCCCGCTACGGCCTGGCGCTGGCGCAGACGGCTGCCGGCAAACCGGATACGGCCCTCGATACCCTGCAACCGCTGCTGGAAAAGGAGCCGGACAAAGACGCCTTTATCCTCGCCCGCGCCGATGTCGACCTGGTGCGCCAGGACTACAACAGCGCCACCCGGCGACTGCAGAATGCGGTCAACAAGAACCCGAAAAACCATGCCCTGATCATGGGGCTGGCCAATGCTCACTTCAAAGCGGGCAACTATCTGGCGGCCGAGCGTATCCTGAAAAAGCACAGCCGGATTCGTCGCAAGGATCCCGCGGTCTGGTACCTGCTGGCAGAAACCCACGGCCTGGCCGGTGATATCGTCGGTGTGCACGAGGCGCGCGCGGAGTATTACATTCTGAACGGCGTATTCGACAAGGCTTTACAGCATCTGCGCCACGGCGTGCGACTGGCGAAGAACGATTACCAGACCCACGCGATTCTGGAACAGCGAATGAAGGATGTGATCAAGATGCAGGAGAAAGCCAAAGAGCTTTGATGGCAGGATATCTGGGTTAACCAACAAAACAAAAAAGAGCGGCAATTGCCGCTCTTTTTGTGTTCAGTCCAGTGGCTTGCGGAAATCCAGCATCCGCTGCAACGGGATCATGGCCCGCTTGCCGAGATCCGGGTCGACAAAGATTTCGTTGTCACCCCGCTCCAACACCCCACACAGATTTTCCAGTGAATTCATTGCCATCCATGGGCAATTGGCGCAGCTGCGACAGGTAGCGCCCGAGCCGGCGGTGGGCGCAACGATCAATTCTTTGTCCGGGCACTGCTGCTGCATTTTGTAGAAAATGCCCTGGTCAGTGGCGACGATAAACTGCTTGTTCGGACGGGTTTTGGCAGCGTTAATGATCTGCGAGGTGGAACCCACCACATCCGCCAACTCCACCACCGCCGCCGGCGACTCCGGGTGCACCAGCACCAGCGCGTCTGGATAGAGCGCCTTCAGGTCAGCGACCCCCTTCGCCTTGAATTCCTCGTGCACGATACAAGCAGCATCCCACAGCAACACGTCAGCGCCGGTCTGCTTCTGCACATAGCTGCCGAGATGCTTGTCCGGCGCCCACAGGATTTTTTCGCCCTGGGCATCGAGGTGATCCACAACATCCAGCGCGATACTGGACGTCACTACCCAATCCGCCCGCGCCTTCACCGCAGCGGAAGTATTGGCATACACCACCACCGTGCGGTCCGGGTGCTGGTCGCAAAATGCGGAAAATTCGTCGATGGGGCAGCCCAGATCCAGAGAACAGGTTGCCTCCAGAGTGGGCATCAGCACGCGTTTGTTAGGCGTCAGAATCTTGGCGGTTTCTCCCATGAATTTAACACCGGCCACGATCAGGGTATCCGCCTGATGCTCGGCCCCAAAGCGCGCCATTTCCAGGGAGTCGGAAACACAGCCGCCTGTCTCTTCCGCCAGTTGCTGAATCAGCGGGTCCGTATAGTAGTGCGCAACCAGCACCGCGTTCTGCTCTTTCAGCAGCCGCTTGATGCGCTCGCGCCAGAGGTTCAGCTCCTCTTCGCTGTACTCGTGCATAGCGGGGTGCGCCAGGTGATCCTGGATGAAGTCGCGCGCATCGATCGCATTCGGTGCCGGGCTGGTGGCAATTTTTTCGCTGCTGTCTGTCATGAGTCTCTGATACTGCGGGGAAAAGGCGGCATTATACCGATCCGTCACAAATTCGCCGCTTTTCGGGCCCGGGATGACGCGACGAGGGCGTAAAGACAGATCTCGGAGGAATCTTAACGTCGCAGAGGGCCCGGGCGGAAAGCCAGAACGAATAATTTGAAGGGAATCTTGAGGAAATGGTGGGTCGTGCTGGATTCGAACCAGCGACCAATTGGTTAAAAGCCAACTGCTCTACCAACTGAGCTAACGACCCTTAAGATTGCCTGAAACCCAAAAGGCCTCTGGCTAACTGCTTGTATAACCCGACTTGCGGCGAGTTTTTTAATGGTTACCGGCTGAACCAATAGAACGGTTCGGAGTGCCGATAACAGGGGGGAATATGGTGGGTCGTGCTGGATTCGAACCAGCGACCAATTGGTTAAAAGCCAACTGCTCTACCAACTGAGCTAACGACCCTTTGCCCTCTACCTGAGGAGCTGCGTATCTTACGGATCTAATCCGAAAACACAAGACCCGATTACAAAAAAATTACCAGCAAATTTAAGGGCTTAGGGCCTTAAAAACCGACCCTTGAACCCTCACGCATAAATGGTCGGATCTTCCAGCCCGGCCTCAGCGAAGCCCGCCGCACGCAGGCGGCAGCTATCGCACCGGCCGCAGGCTGCGCCATCGGCCTGAGCCTGATAACAGCTGACGGTCAAGCTGTAATCCACACCCAGCGCAGTACCGCGCTTGACGATATCGGACTTGCTCATTTGCATCAGCGGCGCACGGACAGTGAGCTTGTTGCCCTCGACGCCGGCACGGGTCGCCAGATTGGCCATTTTTTCGAACGCATCGATGTAATCGGGCCGGCAATCCGGATATCCAGAGTAGTCAACTGCATTCACGCCCACAAAAATATCCTGTGCCCCCAGCACCTCGGCCCAGCCCAGGGCGATGGAGAGGAATACGGTGTTGCGTGCGGGCACATAGGTCACCGGAATACCGGAGGTCTCCTCTTCGGGGACATCGATACTGTCGTCAGTCAGGGCCGAGCCACCAATGACCCGCAGGTCGAGCTTCACGACCTTGTGCTCACTGGCATCCAGATCAGCGGCAACCCGCTGCGCCGCCATCAGTTCCGCACTACTGCGCTGGCCGTAATCAAAGCCGAGGGCAAAGCACTGGTAGCCTTCCGCCCGCGCCATCGCCAGCACAGTGGCCGAATCGAGACCGCCAGACAGTAAAACCACGGCCTTTTTGTCACTCATAAATCACTCCGATCAATCAAAGTTGTGATTGCTTCTGCGGTAGTTTTGGCCCGCACGGAGGCCGTCATACACCGGGAACGTCGCCCCACAACAGCTTGTGCAGCTGCATCTGCATACGTACCGGCAGGCCGTCTTCGAGAATCCACTCGGCCAGCTGACGCGGGGCCAGTTGCTCGTAACTGGGGGAGAACAGTACCTCCCCTACCCGATCTGCCAGCTGATACTGGTCCAGGGTAAATCTGGCCCAGTCGTAATCACCGCGATCACAGATTACAAACTTGACCTGATCGTGCTGCCCCAGCAGCGGGATATTTTCCATGCGGTTGCGCGCCTGCTCACCGGAAGCCGGCGTTTTCAGGTCCACAACCCGAGAGACCCGCGGGTCTACTGCATCCACCGGCATGGCACCGCTGGTTTCCAGGGATACCTGAAAGCCTGCCTCGCACAGTGCTTTCAATAGAGGTATACAGTTGGGCTGTGCCAGCGGCTCTCCCCCGGTGACACAGACGTGCCGGGCGGGATAGCTCTGAACCTTGTGCAAGATTTCCGCCAGTGTCATGCGCTCGCCGCCATAAAAGGCGTACTCGGAATCGCAATAGGTGCAGCGCAGCGGGCAACCGGTGAGGCGCACGAATACCGTGGGCAGCCCCGCATTCCGAGCCTCTCCCTGTAGCGAATAAAAAAGCTCGCTAATCCGGAGCGACTCAGCATTCAGGTCGACACCGGTTTGCACAATCTGAGTTTCACCCATAGTTCGCCGCAACTGCCCTCTCAGGCGCCGACTAGCCAGTTTCGGCCGGGCGCCACAAATAAAAACGCCCGGGAGGCCAATGCCACCCGGGCGCGGGATCATAGAGTTTTTTTGGTCACAAAACCAGCATTCGCCCGGAGGCGAGCGCGCAGCTTACTGGAAGTTTTCCTTCAGATACTGCTTGGCCAGACCAGACGCGCGCTGATCGCTGGCAGCCACCTGCTCCAGCAACTCTTTGGCTTTGGCCTTGTCGCCTAACTGGTAGTAAACGGTACCGAGCTTGTAACGGCCATCCCATACCTTGCTGGAATTGGGATAACCATCGAGCAGGGCCACAAACCAGGTGCGGGCCTCTTCAATATTCCCCTGTACCAGCGCGATCTCACCCAGCCAGTAATTGGCGTTGGGCGCGTACTGGCCATTGGGATGGTCGTCGAGCAGGCTTTTAAACGCCTTGCTGGCACCATCGTAATCGCCATCCCGGGCCAGGCCGAAACTGGCCTGATAGCGATCGCGCTCGCTTTCACTGGCCTCGGGCGCCGTACCGCTATTTGCGGGCTGCGGTTGAGAGGTGGACCCGCCAGCGGCATTCCCCGATTCAGGGGCATCGCTTGCCGGGGCGTCACCGCTCAGCTTGGATATCCGGCGGTCGAGATCCATATAGTCTTCTGTGCGCTGCTGGCGCAACCGTTTGACCTCGTGCCGCAGCTCCTCCACCGCGCCGCGCAATTCCTGCACTTCCTGCTGCAGAACCTGCATCTGGTAGTAGGCTTCCGCCTGAGGATTTGCCTGTAGGCTGCCGGCCGAGGTATCGGCACGACTTGCCAGCTGTGGATAGCTGGGCGGAGGAGGGGTTGCAGTGCCCTGATTGACGTTGCTGCCACTGGACAGATCGACAATCGGGGCCTGCGAGAATGCAGGGCTAGCCGCAGCCATAAAGGCTGCGGCTACCGTGATACTTCTAATCAGAAAAGACAATTGCATGCTTACAGATTAGTTGATTACCACACGACGGTTCATAGCACGGGCGCTTTCGCTGGAGCCTTCGCTCGCAGGACGCTCTTCACCGTAGCTGATCACTTCCAGGTTGCCGGCGTTTACGCCCTGCAGAACCAGGAAATCGCGAACCGCGTTGGCGCGGCGCTCACCCAGAGCCAGGTTGTATTCACGGGTACCCAGTTCGTCGGCATGACCTTCCAGACGTACGGTGCCGCTGGTGGAGGCGCGCATACGGTCAGCGTGCTTGATCAGCAGCTCACGGGTAGAAGGCTTCAGCAGGCTCTGGTCGAAGTCGAAGTAAACGACGTTGTCCAGCGGCACTACAGTCTCGGTAGCAGTGGTATCTTCCACTACCGGAGGAGGGGTTTGCTCAACCATCTGGTTGGCGCTGTCATCGGTGTCGGTGCTGGAACAACCGGCCATTACTGCCAGTACGCAAGCCAGACCCAAGCCGGTTTTAACTGATTTGAACATAAACAACTCCGCTTTAGTGTTATCGAGAAATCCTGTAAGACTTTAAAACCCCGCACATTAGATCAGGGTTTCGCTTCTTCTTATTTGTTTGATCTCACACTTGCCGCAAATAAATGAGGAATGCGTCAGGTACTGCATCAATCAAAGTAAGGCGACCACGCCGGCTCGCGGACATTACCCTGCTGGGAAGGCAGGCTGTATTTCACTCCGGCATCCAGCGACACCGCAGCCAGAATACCCTTGCTCCCCCGCTTGGTGGCGTACATCAGCATCGCGCCATTGGGCGCAATACTCGGGGATTCGTCCAGGCGCGTCTCCGTAAGGACACGCATTCTGCCGGATACGATATCCATCGTAGCAATCGTGAAAACCCCCCTGCTACGATGCACCATAACCAGCGTTTTGCCATCCGGGGAAACCCGCGGACGCGCGTTGTAGTCGCCGTCGAAGGTTAAGCGGTCTACTTGACCCGTGGCAAGAGTCAATTGATAAATTTGTGGCTTACCTCCCCTGTCGGAAGTGAAAACCAGGGATTTTCCGTCCGGCATCCAGTTCGGCTCGGTATCAATGGAGAAGTGACGGGTCATCCGGGTGAACCTGCCGGTGGGCAAGTCGAGGACATAGATCTCGGGATTGCCGTCTTTCGACAGCACCATGGCGAGCTTGGAACCGTCGGGAGACCAGGTCGGGGAACTGTTCAGCCCCTTGAAGTTGGTCAGCTGCTGGCGCGCACCGGTGCGAAGGTTTTCACGGAAAATTGCCGGGCGACCTGTCTCAAATGACACATAAGCCACTTCCTGCCCGCTGGGCGACCAGCTGGGGGACATTACCGGCGCACTGAAACGGCGGATCTGGCGGGCGCGGGCGCCGTCGATATCCGACAGCATCAGCGCATAGCTGGGCTGACCTCCGCGCTGGGTCTCCTGCACATACACCATCTGGGTACCGAAGGCGCCGCGAATGCCGGTAATCGCCTCGAAAATTTCATCTGCGGCCCGGTGTGCGATGTCCCGCAGTTGTTGGGCACCACCGGTCACCTGTTTGGTGAACACCTTGCGCTGACCGAAGATATTGGTGAGATCGAAGCTCAGCAGGTAGCCGTTGGCCTGAGGTTGCATGCGGCCGGTCACCACATACTCGGTACCCAGCATGCGCCAATCGCGAAAGCTCACCTCTTCCGGGGTTTTCGGGAAGGACAACATATCTTCCCGTGGTACCGGCGCGATCAGGCCACTGCGGCGCAGATCTGCAGAGATGATTGAAGACACGTCTTCCGCCAGCACACCGCTGCCAGACCAGTCGAATGGAACAACCGCAACGGGGGTGGGATCCTGGTTGCCTTCGGTAATTTCCACTACAAGCTGAGCCTGGGCGGAAACCGCCAGCACACAGCTCACCAGAGTGGCAAAGAATAGAGAGACTGTTTTTTTCATCATTGGCGCAGGCCTTCGACTCTGAATATCAGTTTGGTGGTTCGTATCTGGCGCTCAAACAGCGACGGTTCCTCGCGGGCCACGTCGGCCACTTCAGGGAATACCTCTACCTTCTTGACCGCAGTAAGCACCGATCTATCCACAGCGGGGTTGCCGCTGCTTTTGGTAATGGTTGAAGCAATCACCCGCCCAGTGGGCACGAAATTGATCTGCACCTCAACGACCATGCCATTGCGGGCGCTCGGTGGGCGGCTCCACACCGCCTCGATGCGCTGCTGGATCGCCTGGGCAACCGACATGACCGCCGCGGAATCGTCACTGGCATCCCGCCACTCCTCTTCGTCTTCTAGCGCCTCCTCGAAAGCACTCTGACGCTCCTTCTCGAGCTGCTCCTTGCGCGCCTTTTCCTTGCGGGCCTTTTCTTCTGCCTCACGCTTTTTGCGGGCTTCGTCCGCTTTGCGCTTTTTCTCGGCTTCCTGTTTTTTCTTACGCTCGGCCGCAGCCTTGCGCTTCTTCTCGGCTTCCGCCTCACGCTGGCGCTGCAACTCCTGCTGGCGGCGCTTTTCCCGCAGGTCGACCTTCGGCGGCGCCTTGGGTTCGTTGGACTTGGACTCCAGCTGAACCAGCTTCGCCTGCACAAACTTCGGCATCGGCTTGACCTCGTGACTCTGCTTGGCCTCCCAGCCAAACGTGAGCACCGCGATCAAAAGCGCGTGCAATGCCACACTGATAACGATAGCCGGGCCGTAAGAGCCTTTCATAGTCGCCTGTTGCCCCCGGTTCACTCTGACGGCGGCTCGGTTACCAGCCCTACGCTGGGGGCCCCGGCCTGCTGCAGGTGGGTCATGACACCGACAATCAGGCCATACTTGGCGTCAGTATCACCCCACACCAGCACCGGCGTTTTCGGCTTCTGGCGCAATACCTTGGCCACGGTTTCCTTGATTTCCTTCAGCGGTTTGGCGACTTTTTCATCGTCACCCAGGTTCAGGTAATAGGTGCCGTCGGCGCGGACAGATACGATCAGAGGCTCGTCGTCAGTGTCGTCAATCGGTGCCGACGGTGCGTCCGGCAGATCCACCTTCACTCCCTGCATCAACAGTGGCGCGGTCACCATAAACACGATCAACAGCACCAGCATCACATCGATGTAGGGCACTACGTTGATCTCAGAGACCAGTTTGCGCTTGGGAGCCTTGCGAAAATTGCTCATAGCTTCGCTATCCTCGCGCCTCAGCTAGCGTGCACTTTGCGGTGGAGAATGGAGGAAAACTCCTCGGCGAAGGTCTCGTAGCTGGAAAGCAACCACTCGGCCTTGGCGGAGTAACGGTTGTAGGCCATCACCGCCGGGATCGCTGCAAACAAACCCATGGCTGTGGCGACGAGCGCCTCGGAGATGCCCGGTGCAACCGTGGCAATAGTGGCCTGATGCATGGTGGCGAGGCCGCGGAAAGAGTTCATGATGCCCCACACGGTACCGAACAGGCCGATATAGGGACTGACGGAACCGACGGTGGCGAGGAACGGCAGGTTCATTTCCACCTTTTCTTGCTCTCGGGACATGGCCACGCGCATGGCGCGCTCGGTACCCTCCATCACCGCCGCGGAGCTGCTTTTACCCTGCTGGCGGAGACGGGTGAATTCGGTAAAGCCGGCGCGGAACAGGGATTCCACCCCATCGATCTTGCCCTTCTCGGCAGCCGCATTGCCGTCGCGGAACAGCTGGTTGAGATCAGCACCGGACCAGAAGCGGCGCTCGAAATTGATCAGCGATCTGCGCGCCCGGGACAGGTAGGTGCCACGCTGGATGATCATCACCCAGGAAATCACCGAGGCGAGCAGCAGCATCAGCATCACCAACTGCACCAACAGACTGGCGCTGGAAATCAGGCCCCACAGGGAAAGTTGTTCACCGGCGTTCATGTTTTAACTCGCTGCCTTCAATGCTTGATAGATAGTTGGGGGGAGTGCACAGGGTTTGCGGCTGGCATCATCCACACAGGCCACTTTGACCACGCCCTCACAAATAATTTCATCGCCGCGCCAGATTTTCTGCTCGAAAGTGATTGCGGCGCGGCCGAGCTTGCCAATTCGAGCGGAGGCTTGCAGCTGGTCGTCCAGGATTGCCGAACGGCGATACTGAATCTCCGCTGAATGCACTACCAGTAGCAACCCTTGCTGCGGCATGGCGGGCTTATCATAGCCGAGAGAACGGACCAATTCTGTGCGCGCCCGCTCCATATACTTTAAATAATTGACGTAATAGACGATTCCGCCAGCGTCTGTATCTTCGATATAGACGCGAATGGGGATTGAGAAAAGTTTTGTGGAGCAAGGTTCTGACACACATCGTCCTTAATTTGCCGACCGCAAACGCATTTTTGTTGTTGATAGCGGTTTGGGATCTGCCGGCGGCTGTTCAAAACCCAGGATCAATACCGTGGATCAAGTCCGCTGACCGGCAATGACGGAACATGCTACAGGATCGCGACCGTTTCGTCAGGTGCGGTCGGGCTTAGGGATACCAAAGTGCTCATAGGCCAGTGCAGTCACCACCCGGCCACGGGGAGTGCGCGCCAGATAGCCCTGCTGGATCAGATAGGGCTCCAGCACATCCTCGATGGTATCCCGCTCTTCGCTGACTGCCGCCGCCAGGCTGTCTACACCCACCGGGCCGCCGTCGAATTTTTCGATCATGGTCAACAGTACGCGGCGGTCCAGCTGGTCGAAACCGCTGGCGTCCACATTCAGCATATTCAGGGCGAGATCCGCGGTTTCTGAGCACACGTGGCCATTGCCCTTTACTTCCGCGTAGTCCCGCACCCGGCGCAACAGGCGGTTGGCGATCCGCGGGGTGCCGCGGGCGCGGCGCGCCACTTCCAGGGCCCCACCCTCATCCATTTCCACTCCCATTAACCGGGCGGAGCGGGCAACGATGCTGGTGAGATCTGCCACCGAGTAGAACTCCAGGCGCTGCACGATGCCGAAACGGTCCCGCAGTGGTGAGGTCAGCAGGCCCGCGCGGGTAGTGGCACCCACCAACGTGAACGGTGGCAGATCGAGCTTGATAGAGCGCGCCGCCGGGCCCTCACCGATCATGATATCCAGCTGATAGTCCTCCATCGCCGGATAGAGCACCTCTTCCACATGGGGGCTGAGGCGGTGGATTTCGTCGATAAACAGCACGTCGCCGGGCTCGAGGTTGGTCATGATGGCGGCGAGATCGCCGGCCTTTTCCAGCACCGGCCCGGAAGTGGTTTTAATCGCCACCCCCATTTCTGCAGCAATAATATTGGCCAATGTGGTCTTGCCGAGGCCGGGCGGGCCAAACACCAGGGTGTGATCCAGAGCCTCTTTGCGCAACCTGGCGGCCTGAATGAAGATTTCCATCTGCTCGCGCACCACCGGCTGGCCCACATAGTCTTCCAGGGACTTGGGGCGCACGGCGCGGTCGTACTGCTCTTCCTGGCCGGTGGGGCCCTGAGGTTCGGGAGCGATCAGGCGGTCGGCTTCAATCACGGGCAATTCTCAAATTGATACGGTATCAGGCCGGAGCCATGCTTTTCAGCGCCAGCCGAATCAGAGTGGCGCTATCGGCGTCGGGCTGCTCCTTGGCGGCGCGGGCGACCATTTTGGTGGCGTCGGTGGGTTTGTAGCCCAGAGCGGCCAGGGCGCTCTCCGCTTCGCCGGCATGGTCAATTTTGGGTTCGGCGTTGGTAGACATCAGCGGAATATCACCCAGGTCACCAGTCTGCGGGGTAAGTTTGCCGCGTAGCTCGATGATCAACCGCTCGGCGGTTTTCTTACCCACGCCGGGCACTTTGACCAGCGCACCCACATTGTCGTCGGCCACACAGCGGGCCAGTGCGGCGCCGTCGAGACCGGACAAAATGGCCAGCGCCATTTTCGGGCCGACGCCGTTGACCTTGATCAGGGTGCGAAACAGCTGGCGGTCGGATTCACGAATAAAGCCAAACAACTGCTGCGAGGTTTCCGACACCGCCAGATGGGTGTGCAACTGCACACTGCCACCCAGTTGCGGCAACTCGAAAATGGTTGTCATAGGAGCCAGCACTTCGTAGCCCACCCCCTGGACATCGACCAAAAGTTGAGGCGGTTGTACGGCGGCAAGCGTGCCGGTCAGTCTTCCGATCATGTTTGTTTCAAATCCAATAAATTACGTAACACTCAAGCGACCGCGACGGAAGCGCGCGCGCGACCCGGCCGAAGACTGAATCAATGTCTGCATGGTGTGCATATGACACAACGCCACCGCGAGCGCATCGGCCGCATCTTCCTGCGGAGATGCGGGCAGTTTCAGCAGGGTTTTGACCATATGCTGCACCTGCAGCTTGTCCGCGCCGCCGTTACCGACGATCGCCTGCTTGACCTTGCGCGCCTCGTACTCAGATACCGGCAGGTCTGCATGTGTACCGGCGACAATGGCCGCACCCCGCGCCTGCCCCAGCTTCAGGGCAGAACCGGCGCTCTTGGCCATAAATACGCTTTCGATCGCCATCTGCTGCGGCTGATATTGCTGAGCGATCTGACTGACCGCGTCAAAAATCAACTTTAACCGCTCCGGCAGGGGACCATCGGGCAACCTGATCACGCCGCTGGCCACATAGCGGGCATTGGAACGCTCGATGTCGATCAGGCCGTAACCGGTCTTGCGCGAGCCGGGATCAATTCCCAGAATTCGGGTCACGGCGGGCTGCCCCCTGTACATTTATACAATTGTTGCGGGAAGTGTCCCAAGGCCGCGCCAAGGCGTCAAGGCCGGCGGTGGCGTATCAAACCGCAGATACAAAAATGCCCCGGCGTACGGGGCATTTTGAAGCCGGCCTCAAAGAGCAATCAGCCTAGTTCGGCCATCACCTCTTCGGGGATATCCACATTGGTGTAGACATTCTGCACGTCATCGAGGTCTTCCAGCATATCCACCAGAGCCAGTACTTTCTCGGCGCCGTCTTTATCCATTGGGATAGTGGTGGAGGGAATCATCGCGATTTCAGCATTGTCCGGCTTGAAGCCAGCTTCGGTCAGCGCGTCTTTTACCGGCATATAGTCGGTAAATTCGGTGGTGAGTTCGATGCTGCCGTCGTCGTTGGTTTCGATGTCTTCGGCACCGGCTTCCAGCGCCGCCTCCATCAGAGCATCTTCGTCCACACCCGGCTCGTAATACATCTGCCCTTTGCGGTCGAACAGGTAGGCCACCGAACCGTCGGTACCCAGGTTGCCGCCGCGCTTGGTGAAGGCGTGGCGCACTTCCGCCACGGTGCGATTGCGATTGTCGGTCAGGCATTCCACCAGCACCGCCACTCCGCCGACACCGTAACCTTCGTAGGTAACCGCCTCGTAGCTATCACCATCAGCATTGCCGGCGCCGCGGGCGATGGCCTTGTCGATGGTATCGCGCTTCATATTTGCGCCGAGGGCCTTATCGATGGTGGTACGCAGGGTCGGGTTGTCATCCGGGTTGGCACCGCCTTTCGCGGCTACGGTGAGTTCGCGAATGATCTTGGTGAACACCTTCCCCCGCTTGGCATCCTGGGCGGCCTTGCGGTGTTTGATGTTGGCCCATTTACTGTGTCCTGCCATCGATAAATCTCCGGTCTTTCTACTCTATCTGGATCTGGCTCATGCATGCTTCCCGTCACCCCGGCACAGGCCGGGGTGACGATAAGGGGAAACGTTAGCCCACCTGCTCTTCTTTCTGACGCAGGCGAATGCTCAGTTCGCGCAGCTGCTTGGCGTCTACCGCACCCGGGGCGTCGGTCATGACACAACCGGCGCTCTGGGTTTTCGGGAAAGCGATGACGTCGCGAATGGAATCGCTGTCGGTCATCAGCATCACCAGACGGTCGAGGCCAAAGGCCAGGCCGCCGTGGGGGGGTGCGCCGTACTTGAGTGCGTCCAGCAGGAAACCAAACTTCTCACGCTGCTCTTCCGCCGCGATGCCCAGCGCCCGGAATACGGTCTGCTGCATGGACTGATCGTGAATACGGATGGAACCGCCACCCAGCTCGGTGCCGTTCAGTACCATGTCGTAAGCGCGGGACAGGGCCTCCAGCGGATTCTTCTCCAGATCTTCCGGGGAACAGGAGGGCGCGGTAAACGGGTGGTGCAGTGCGGTAACACTGCCGTCATCGTTTTCTTCAAACATCGGGAAGTCCACGACCCACAGCGGCGCCCACTCGGACACGTACAGATCTAGGTCTTCACCGAGCTTGCAGCGCAGGGCGCCCAGAGCCTCGGAGACCACCTTGGCCTTGTCAGAACCGAAGAAGATCAGGTCGCCGTTCTCCGCCTGCACGCGGTCGAGAATCGCTGCGCGCACGTCATTGGGCAGGAATTTGACGATGGGAGACTGCAGGCCGCCTTCGAGGTCGGACTTGTCGTTGACCTTGATGTAAGCCAGGCCCTTGGCGCCGTAGATGGAGACGTACTTGGTGTAGTCGTCGATCTGCTTGCGGGTCAGCTTGTCATTGCCACCGGGCACTTTCAGCGCGGTCACACGACCTTTCGGGTCGTTGGCCGGGCCGGAGAACACCTTGAAGTCCACCTCACGCATCAGGTCCTTGATGTCCACCAGCTCCAGCGGAATACGCAGGTCCGGCTTGTCGGAACCGAACTTTTCCATCGCCTCGCTGAACGGCATACGCGGGAATTCGCCCAGGTCGACGCCTTTCAGCTCTTTGAACAGCTTGCGGATCATGTTCTCAGTGATCGACATGATGGCGTTTTCATCGAGGAATGCGGTCTCGATATCGATCTGGGTGAATTCCGGCTGACGGTCAGCGCGCAGGTCTTCGTCGCGGAAGCACTTGGCGATCTGATAGTAGCGATCAAAGCCAGACACCATCAGCAGCTGTTTGAACAGCTGTGGCGACTGCGGCAGGGCAAAAAACTTGCCGCCGTGGGTACGGCTGGGCACCAGGTAGTCTCGGGCACCTTCCGGAGTCGCGCGAGTCAGGATCGGGGTTTCAATATCCAGGAAACCTTCGCCATCCAGGTAGTTGCGGATGGCATTGGTAATCTGGGAACGGAAACGCAGGTTGCGCTGCATTTCGTTGCGGCGCAGGTCCAGGTAGCGGTACTTCAACCGAACGTCTTCGCCCACCGCGGTGTGCTCGTCCAGCTGGAAGGGCGGGGTTTCGGCGCTGTTGAGGATTTCCAGCTGCAGGCCGTACACCTCGATCTCGCCGGTCGCCATATTCGAGTTCACCGCTTCCGGGGCGCGTGCGCGCACACGACCGGTGACCTTGAGGACATACTCGCTGCGCACACGGTCGGCCAGCTCGAAGTGCTCTGCGGCGTCCGGATCGAACACCACCTGGGCAATACCGTCGCGGTCGCGCAGGTCGATAAAGATCACCCCGCCGTGATCGCGGCGTCGGTCTACCCAGCCACACAGGGTTACTTCGCGGTCAATATCGGCGGATCGCAGGGCGCCACAATAGTCGGTGCGCATGGAGTCTTATTCCCTTAGTAGTGTTTCAATTCTGCTTGCTGTTCTGAATATTGCCTGTTCCAGCCTGGCTCAGATTCATCAGCTGGCTTTGGATTCTGTGCTGCTTCCGCCACTGGCGGGTTTGGCAGCATCACCGGCAAGGTTCTTCTTGCTGCCGGTTTTGAAGTCGGTCTCATACCAGCCGCCGCCCTTGAGGCGAAAGCCGACGGCACTGATCTGTTTGCTCAGTTCCGCTTTATTACAGGCAGGGCAGTCCGTCAGCGGAGCATCGCTCATACGCTGCAGGGCTTCCAACTGGTGGCCACAGGCCTGGCATTGGTATTCATAGATAGGCATCGCTTTGTACCCGGATCTCACTGAATATAAAGGGGCGCAGATTATACATGAGCACCCCCAAGGGAAGAAGGAGCCTGTGATTTGCGGGCACAGCGTACTCCGACGCGGAGTATTCAGCCCATTTCGAGGGCCAATTTTCGAGAAAAACCCTGTAAAAAAGCACTTTTTTCTGTTTTTACCCCGTGCGTGCGGACAAAAACTGGATATACTTCAGCTCAGTACTTGAAGTACGACCACTTTCACCGGAAAAACTCTCATATATAGAAGGAAGCTAACAATGGCCGCGAAGAAGAAAGCAGCAGCTAAGAAAGCACCCGCCAAGAAAACTGCAGCCAAAAAGGCTCCAGCCAAGAAAGCAGCAGCCAAGGCCGCCCCCAAGGCCAAGAAAGTGACTGCGATCAAAGAGAAGTACACCAAAACCCAGATCCTGAACCAGATCGCCGAGAACACCGAACTGTCCCGCAAGCAGGTTCAGTCTGTTCTGGACGAGCTGACCGACCTGATCGAAGGCCACGTGAAGAAGCGCGCAGTAGGCGAATTCGCCCTGCCGGGCCTGCTGAAGATCACTACTGTGAAGAAGCCAGCCAAGAAGGCGCGCAAGGGTATCAACCCCTTCACTGGCGAAGAAACCATGTTCAAGGCCAAGCCGGCGAGCATCCAGGTAAAAGTTCGCCCGCTGAAGAAGCTGAAAGAAATGGCCGAGTCCTGATTCTCGCCGCTTTCCGCCGTGAAAACCCCGCTTTTGCGGGGTTTTCTGTTTGTGGGTTCCCGGCGTAAAATGGCCGCCCTCTGACCTTCACCTAAATTCCATCGACATTAAAAGAAAGCACTATGCGCGCATCCCGCTATCTGATTGCCACCCAGAAAGAAACTCCCAATGACGCTGTGGTCATCAGCCACCAGCTGATGCTGCGCGCCGGCATGATCCGCCGCCTGTCTTCTGGCCTTTATACCTGGCTGCCGACGGGCCTGCGCGTATTGCGCAAAGTGGAAAACATCGTGCGCGAAGAAATGAACAACGCGGGTGCGCTGGAAGTATTGATGCCGGTGGTGCAACCGTCAGAACTGTGGGAAGAATCTGGCCGATGGCAGCAGTATGGCCCGGAGCTGCTGCGGATTCAGGATCGCCACGACAACCCGTTCTGCCTGGGCCCGACCCACGAAGAAGTGATCACCGATCTGATCCGCACCGAAGTAAACAGCTACAAACAGCTGCCGGCAAACTTCTACCAGATCCAGACCAAGTTCCGCGACGAGATCCGCCCGCGCTTCGGGGTGATGCGCGCCCGCGAGTTCACCATGAAGGATGCCTACTCCTTCCACCTGACGCCGGACTCGCTGCAGGAAACCTACGATGCAATGCACGATGCTTACTGCCGCATCTTCGATCGCATCGGCCTGGACTACCGCCCGGTACTGGCAGACACCGGCTCCATCGGCGGATCCCACTCCCACGAATTCCACGTGCTGGCACAGAGTGGCGAAGACGATATCGCCTTCTCTTCCGAGAGCCGCTATGCGGCAAATGTCGAGCTGGCGGAAGCCGTGGCGCCCGCGGGCGATCGCCCCGCGCCCACCAAAGAGATGGAAGAACTGCACACGCCGGGCCAGAAAACCATCGCTGCACTGGAAGAAGCGTTTGGTATTGCGGCAAACACCTCGGTAAAAACCCTGATCGTGCTGGGTGAAACAGACGAGGAAGGAGCCGAAGCACCACTGGTGGCACTGGTACTCCGTGGCGATCACGACCTGAACGAGCTAAAAGCCGAGAAACTGCCCGGCATTGCCAGCCCGCTGCAATTTGCACCGGAAGCACGCATTGCCGAAGAACTGGGCTGCGGCATTGGCTCTCTAGGCCCTGTAGGCATGAAGATCGATGTTGTGGTCGACCGCGCAGCAGCGCATCTGGCGGACTTCGTGTGCGGTGCCAATAAAGACGATTATCACCTGACCGGCGTGAACTGGGAGCGCGATGTGGCACTGACCCGCATCGCGGACCTGCGCAATGTTGTCCCCGGCGATGCCAGCCCGGATGGCCAGGGCAGCCTGGAGATCAAGCGCGGTATCGAAGTCGGCCATATTTTCCAGCTGGGCACCAAGTACAGCGAAGCGATGAAAGCCACGGTACTGGACGAAAACGGCAAGGAACAGATGGTAACCATGGGCTGCTATGGCATCGGTGTTTCCCGTGTGGTCGCCGCTGCCATCGAGCAGAATCACGACGATGCCGGCATTATCTGGCCGGAAGCCATTACCCCCTTCCAGCTGGCGATTGTGCCGATCAATATGCACAAGAGCGAGGCGGTACAGCAGAAATGCGAGCACCTCTACGAAGTGCTGAGCGCCAAAGGAATCGATGTGTTGCTGATGGACGAGCCCAAGGCACGCCTCGGTGGCATGCTGGCGGACACGGAACTGATGGGTATCCCCCACCGCATCGTCATTGGCGACCGCGGCCTGGAGAAAGGCAATATCGAATACAAGGGCCGCCGCGACTCTGAAAACCAGGAATTCTCCGCGGATCAGATCGTCGATATCCTGCTGGAGAGAATCGCCGGCTAACGTTCTGCGCTACTGGCGAATATACGGCCTCCCTGCTCCAACCGAGTAAGGAGGCTCGCTCACCCACCGAGATACCACAATCCCCGCCCTTCCCGTAAAATCCCTCCCATGATAAGAAAAACCCTGACCACACTCCTGCTGTGTCTGCTCAGCACAACAGTGACCGCCCAGGTCAAACAGGTGGATCCGCAGCTATTGCTGGCCCTGAAAGGCGCCGTGACCGATGCCGACTCTTTCGTCGACCGCTTCGACGCGGAGGTTTGGCTGATGTCCAAATCCCAACCTCTGGCCCGTTATATCAAAGAGCCCGAAGAGCGTATGCGGGTACTCAAGGCCATCCACCGAGAAGCCACCCGCGCCGAGCTGCAGCCAGAAATCGTGCTGGCGGTGATCCAGATCGAAAGTGCGTTCAATCCCTACGCCGTTTCCCGCGTGGGCGCCCAGGGCATGATGCAGGTAATGCCGTTCTGGAAAAATGAGATTGGCCGGCCGGAAGACAATCTGATCGATATGGACACCAACCTCCGCTACGGCTGCACCATCCTCAAGCACTACATCAAGAAAGCCAAAGGCAATATGCCCAACGCCCTCGCCTACTACAACGGCAGCTACGGCCGGCATACTTACAGTCGCAAGGTACTGGATGCCTGGGTGGACCGCTGGCGCTGACCCGGCGTGATACCCGCTCAAGAATAAAAACAGAGGTACCCGATGGATTACAGTTTTTTTACCGGCGCAGCCTGTGGGCTATTATTCCTCGCTGCAGCACGCATCGGTATCGGGCACCGCAACAGAACCGGCAGCCTGCCACTGCTGATACTCCTTTTCGGCCTGTTTCTGTACTTGCTGCGGCCACTACTGAATGATCAGGATTCGTTCGCGGACCTGCTGATCGATATCCCCACCATCCTTATTCCGGGCGCCTTCTGGGTCTTCACCCACCAACTGTGCAACGACAAAGAGCCCTTTCCTCGCTGGGGATGGGGAGTGATCGCGCTGGAAATTGCCATCGACCTGGCCAGCCAGCTGCACCTGCACCCGCACTTCTACCTGCTGGTACAGCCCTTCAAGCTAGGGTTAATCAGTGCTGGGCTGGTGACCCTGCTACAACAGTTGCAATCGGATCTGGTGGACGAGCGCCGACACCTGCGCATCGGGCTGTTGATAACCATCGGCAGCTATATGGTGGTGGTGATCTGTGCAGAGTTCCTGTTTTCCTACTTCCCGGTTCCCACAGGTATTCCCACGCTGCATGCGGTAATGGCAAGCGCCCTCGCCTTTGCCGCCTGCCTGTGGTTGCTGGCTCTCTCCCCAAGAGCCCTGGAAGAATCTCTTCCCACCATTACCGAACAGCCGCAGGCGTCGGCACACACCTCTGCTCACCAACTGGTAGCGCCCGCCGAAAAAACAGAGCTGGACGCCAGCCAGCACCAGCTGCTGGAAAAACTGCAACAACATATGCAAAACGGCGGCTATCGCCATACCGGCCTCACCATCCGCGAGCTGGCGGAGCAGCTGGATACCCGCGAACACACGCTGCGTGCGCTGATCAACAAGCATCTGGGGTTCCGCAACTTCAATGAATACCTGAACCAGTTCCGTATCGACGAAGCCAGCCGCCGCCTCGCGGATCCGCAGGAGGCGCATCTGCCGGTGCTGACCATTGCACTGGATATCGGCTACCGCTCCCTGAGCCCATTTAACGCGGCCTTCAAGCGCCGTCACGACCAGACTCCCACGGAGTTCAGGCGCGAGCAATTGCCCGCCTGAACAGGGAATTCACCATAGAAAGAGATCTGCAGAAAGCAAATGACGAAGTGACAATACAGGTTTAAAAATCCGTCAGATTTTTTTCAGTTTCCGCAAGCCAAAACCCGCCCCCTGAGCCACACTCAATCTTGCAGGACCTGCTCTACGGGCATTTAGCCCAGTCACCATATTGTTCGTAGACAGGTTCCTGCAAGCTTTAATATCTCCGCTCACTGAACGCAACAACCCAGCCCCCCCCACACCTCACCCTACTTTTCCGTCGGGCCGCGGGCTCGCCAATATGCCGCTGTAGCGCCACAAAAAAATGCCGTAGGCCAACATCCACAGCATTGCGCTGCTTCCCAACCCAGGGTGCATGGGTATCCAGCCGAATCCGGTAGCAATACGCAGTAACACAGACAGGTTCACCGCCCAGAACGCGAACACCATACCCTTTGGCAACACCAGTGCGCGGCCGGTATGGCCCAGGCAGACTCGCGCCATCACACCCAGGATCAGGCTACCTATGGCACCGGTACCCGCCGCATGGGTCCACGCACTTACCGGCCAACCGAGAAAAAGGTGCCCGACCAACAGCAGCAACGCCACCGGCACCCAGAGGATCGAGACGTGCAGAATCCACAGCAGTGGCTCCCCGCGGGCACGCCACCCCTGCCACTGCCACAGCCGCCACAACATCAGTACCGCCGCGATCGAGGCCAATACGCCTGCTGCGGGGGCTGCACCGAGGATCACCGCAGCCAGCAACAGGAGCATTGTGACCAAGGTCACCAGTGCCAGATTTTGACTGTTGTTCACCACGCCGGTATCCGCGCCCCGCGCTCTCAGCCAATTCGCAGTAAAAGCCGGTGTAATCCGCCCACCGACAATCGATATCAGCGCCATGGCCATAATCAGGGCGCCATAGGCATAACGCATATCCAGGTTCGTAAGAAACGCCAACTGCATCAGCCACAGGAGTGTCATCACCAACAGCAGCATCAGGTGCCGCCACTGCTTGCCCCGCACAATGCGCCACAGCAGATCCAGTGCGACCAGGGGCAGAAATGCCAGGTTTACCCCGATCACCAACCACGGCGGCAGCCCCGCGCCGAAGAGCAGCAGCAATCGCCCTGCCAACCACACCATCCACAAAAGCAGCAAGCGCACACCGTGGGTACGCTCCGTGCCGGTCCACACACAGACCGCGGTGAGAATAAAGCCCGCTATCGCCGCACTCAGGAACCCGAACAGCATTTCATGCTGATGCCAGAACAAAGGAGGAATGGCCGTGGGCAGGCTCACGGCACCAAATAGCAGCATGAGCCACAGGGGTATGGCGAACAGCGCCAAAAACGCGGCAGACAGGAAAAAAATACGAAAGGGATATGCAAATAGCTGGCGCCCGGAAATACCGGGCGCGGAATCACGAGTCCGGGGAGCAGACCCGTTCATTCTTTCGGCGTGGACATGAATTTAATGAGCGCCTTGTAATCCTCATCGGTGCAATCATTGCACATGCCACCAGGGGGCATGGCATTCAAACCATTTTTCACCGATTTCACCAGCGTATCCATTCCTTTATCCAGATGCGGTTTCCACGCTTCGGGATCGTGAACTTTTGGCGCATTGGCGACACCGGTTGCATGGCAAACATGGCACGCCCGCTGGTATTTTTCCTCAACCGAGTCCGACACCGCCAAGGTCGAAAAACCCGCCGCACATACAGTCAACAAGGCGCAGAGCGCAGTATGGTTCATTAGTTTCATAGTGACGCCTATCCCATCTATGGCTATCCGCAAGGCAGCCAAGCCAGTTTCAGAAACGTAATTCTTGACGAGGTGTATGGCGCGAGCACCGGAAACGCCCCAACCCGTCAACAGCTCCCAACTATATAGAGCGCGCTCGCCGCCTCCAACTCCGGGAGATTACGATCGGGGCCTGCATCTCCAGAATCAAATGAATCACCCGCCACCGTTCACTTCACGGAGCCCTCTGCAGCGGTAAGTTTTGATTCTTGAACTATCCTCACTTGACGTAAGAATTCTTTCTTAACGAGCCGTCGCCATCAGAGCAGATCGCCATAAAAGCATAAACCGGAGTTCGTGAATGAGTCTGCATTGGATCAGGGATCCCAGTATTCAATTCGCCGCCATTGGCGCCATGTTATTCGCGGTCAACGGGTTGTTCCAGAGTGGCGCCACCGGCGGTGATGAAGAGATCGTCATTACCCAGAACCGTATCCAGCACCTGTCCAACATCTTCGAACGAGGCTGGCAACGCCCGCCGGAACCTGTGGAGCTACAGGGACTGATCGACGACTATGTCCGCGAGGAGGTGCTGTATCGCGAAGCCATGAAAATGGGGCTGGATGAACACGACACGGTCATCCGCCGCCGCATGCGGATGAAAATGGAGTTTCTGGCGAAAGACCTGGTGGATGCCATCGAGCCCACGGATCAGGTGCTGGAAAACTACTACACCGCCAATATCGAGAAATACACCCTTCCCGCCCGCTACTCCTTCGAGCAGGTCTTTCTCGACAGCGAAAAACGCACGGAAGTGGCCGAAGACGCGCGCATCATTCTCACCAAACTCACTGCCGGCACGGACCCCAAGACACTCAGCGATAGTAATCTGCTGCAATACCGCTTCGAGAATGTGAGCAGTGAGCGTGTTGACCGACTATTTGGCAGCGACTTTTCACTGCAGTTTCTGGAGCTGGAGCCCAATCAATGGAGTGGACCTCTGACCTCCGCCTACGGCGAACATCTGGTAAGAATCTCCGCCGCCGAGCCACGCCACCAGGCTGAATTCACGGAAATCAAAGCGGACGTGCTGCGCGACTGGCAACTGGACGAGCAGAAAAACATCCTGGAAACCCAGTATCAGACGCTTAAGGAAAACTACCGGATTCGCGTTGCTGAGCCGGTTGCTGCGACGGAGGAAGCCGAGCAATGAGAAGCTTTCTTCTTCTGGTCACCCTGCTGTTTTCCTCCCTGACATTCGCCCATGAACTGCGCCCAGCATCTCTCAGTGTCATACAGTCGGCGCCGGAACAGTTTGAGGTCACCTGGCGAGTCCCCGCGCGCGGGGATATGCGTCTCTCACTCTATGTGGAATTCGATGACCAAACCCACGAGCGCAGCCTGCCTACCGCCCAGATGGTCGGCGGCTACTACGTGGAACGCTGGGAAATCTCCCACCCGCAAGCATTGATTGGCAGCACCATCGCCATCGACGGCCTCGCCAACACCATGACCGACGCTCTGGTGCGCATCAGCTGGCTGGACGGACGGGAACAGGTCATCCGCCTGCTGCCAGACCGGACCCGTTTGATTGTGGAGGACAAAGACGGAATCGTGGAGGTTGCCGGTACCTACTTTGTTCTGGGCATCGAACACATTCTGCTCGGAATCGACCACCTGCTGTTTGTACTGGCGCTGGTGGTACTGGTCAGCGGCGGACGCCAGCTGGTGGTTACCATCACCGCCTTTACCCTCGCCCATAGCATCACCCTGGCGCTGGCGGTTCTCGGCGTGGTATCTGTGCCCCAGGCGCCAGTAGAAGCAGTGATTGCCCTCAGTATTGTGTTTATTGCCACCGAAATTCTGCACAAACTGGAAGGGCGCAAAACCCTGGCAATCCGCAAGCCCTGGATAGTGGCCTTTGGGTTTGGCCTGCTGCACGGGCTCGGCTTTGCCGGTGCCCTGTCGGACATTGGCGTACCGGAGCATGCCATTCCACTGTCGCTGGGGTTATTCAATGTGGGCGTGGAGGCCGGGCAGCTGGCGTTTATTGCCGGCATCGCTGCGCTGATGTATCTGCTGCGCCGGGTAAAACCGGTGCAGCTGTGGGAAATCCGTACCGGCACCACAGCCACCGCAGCCTCGGCATTACCGGTGGCCTACCTGGTGGGTGGGCTTTCCGCCTGGTGGTTGATCGACCGTACGATTGCGTTGGTGGTCTGACTAATCCTGGAATAATAATTCCAGTGGATAGCCGGTAAACGGCTTGGTTTTTTCAATCACCAGGTGCGAAGTCATCCGGGTAATCGCCGCATCTTCATCCGCCAGCAACTGCTCGGAGACCCGATTGAAGTCCGCCGCGTCCGGGCATACGAAGCGCAGCATATAATCGAATTCACCGGACATTTTTACGCAGGAAACAATCTGTTCGATCTTGTTGATGGCACGGCGGAAGCTCTCGCTGGTTTTTGAATCCTGGCGTTTCAGCGCGACATTTACATAGAACTCTGCGTGGCGGACCTTTTCCAGGTTCACCTCTGCCTGAAATTCCCGGATAAACTTTTCACTGGTAAGCTTTTTCACCCGCGCAAGGCAGGCGCTCTCGGAAAGGCCAATCTGGTCGGCCAGGTTGAGATTGCTGATCCGTGCATTGGTCTGCAGGACTTCGAGAATTTTTAGGTTGTGACGGTCTACTTTCACGGTACTCTTCTTTTTGCTCCGCCTTTTTACTCCGCCGAATAACCGACTAAGCCCGGCAGTCGGGTCAATTTTTTCTAGGATAGCGCAATTCACGGTTGCAGACACTTGGTGCCGGCTGGACCGGCTAGCCTGCTTTCAGGCAACCGCCGGCGACAAAGCGCTCGATCCGGTCCAGCGCTCGCGAAAGCTCACTTTCGTCCGCCGCCAGTGTCAGGCGTACATGGTTCATCGCGCTTGCGCCAAAAGGCTTTCCTGGCAGTACGGACACCAGCTCTGCGTTTAGCAGGGCCTCGGCAAAAGCCTCACCACTTTCCGCCACTTCCGACACATCCACCATGACGAACATACCGGCTTCCGGCGAGTTACAGCTGAGCCCGGGGATGCGGCCCACGCGCGCCACAATCAGGTCCCGGCGCTTTTCGTAGGCTTCGCGCATCTGCTTCACAAAATAGGTATCAAATTCCAGTGCAAATGCAGCGGCTTCCTGGATAAATTGCGGCACACCGAAAATAGTGGCACCGGCAAATTCAATCAGGCGCTCCACCATTTCCCCCTGGGCCACTGCCCACCCCAGGCGCCAGCCGCTCATCGCGTGGGACTTGGACAAACCGTCAATCACAATCACATTGTCCAGGTTCTCAGCCGCTGCGCGCAGGGAGGTATGGCGGCGCGCAAAGGTGATCATGGAATACATTTCATCAGAAATCAGCCACACATTGCGCGCGCGGCAGTATGCGGCCAGATCCCGCAACTGTTCAGGAGTGGCCATGGCGCCGGTGGGATTCACCGGGGTGTTGATCATCACCGCGCGGGTATTCTCGGTAATCGCCTGCTTGATGGTTTCCGTATCAAAGGCAAATCCCTGCTGCGGGGGGCAGGCGACTTTTTTGACGTCCAGCTGCAGCGCATCGGTAATGGGCACGTAACCGATATACATGGGCTCGGGAATCACAATCTGCTCGCCCGGGTTCAACAGGCAGGACAGCACGGCATAAATGGCATTGGTGCCACCGGGAAACACCACTACGTCGTCGGGGTCGCAGGGGTGCGGACTCACCTTGCTCTCGATATCGGCAATGGCGCGGCGCAGCATGGCCTCCCCGGCAGCCGGGGAATAGTGGGTACGGCCCACCCCCAGACGCGCCCGGGCGAAATCGAGAATGGGTTCGGGAGTATCGAAGTTCGGATCCCCGACACACAGAAAGATGACGTCTTCCCCTTTATCGGCAAGGGTGTGAGCGCGGTCACTGACCGCCCAGACATCGGCGTCTGCACTATGAAGACCTTCGCTCTGTTTGCTGAATCGGGGGCTATACATCGTTGGTGTCCATTCTCAGGGTTGTTATCAACAAGTTCACATCTGGAACAACGATAACAACCACCGGGGTAATCGATGCCGCTTAAACACCGGGGTTTTCGCAGCAGGCCGATTTATTCACCGTGTTTGCCGCAGATAATGCGGCCCTGAAAGTGGGTATCAGAACCGATAGTTCAGGCTCAGGCCGCCCACGGTGTCATCCGGCCGCACCAGCACGTCCGCCGCCACCCGCAACTTTTCGTTGATACTCACCCCCACCATGGCACCCACACCACTCTGGAAATAGCCCGTTTTCTCACTGCGATAGGAAGGCAGGCGCGCCCAGTTGTTGAAGATGGATTTGACTCCAATACCCAGATCGGCGAAATCGTCTCCGCTGGTATTTTCCAGCCAGAGTTCCCCAAACCATTGGTGCTCGGCGGAATCCGGGCTGTTGTAAAAGAAGCCCCCGCGATAGCGCAGGTATTCGCGATCCTGGCCGTGCACCCACAGGGCCAGCGGATCCTGGGTGCGGCCGAATTTGTCGGTATAGGTATAGGGCGTATTCGAACGCTCGGTAAAACCGTTCACGTCGATTTCGGTCCACTCCACCGCGACGAAGGGCCCCATCTGGCTGTCGAGGTTGCGGCTGGCATCGTAGCCGGCGCGCAGGAAGACGTTGTAACCCTCGCCATCGGTATCGGCATCGAGACGGCGACGAAAGGTGTCGCCAATATGCATCGTGCGCTCCACGTCGTCGTACTGGATATCAGAAAAACCAATGCCGCCATCCACGAACCAGAAGCCGTCGTCCCAGCGTGCGAAGGCGCTGACATTGAAATTGCGCGACCTCAGGAAGACATTGTGCGGGTCGTATTCACTACCGCCGTAAGACATACCCAGGCCCCACTCCAAATGGTCGAAGCCTGCAAAGCTCATCCCCAGAAAACCATCCCAGGCGGGTAGCTCCTCGTTGATGGCAGGGCCCGCACCCAATTCTGTGTACCCCACGCTGGCACCGAAGAAAACCGTGGTGAAGGGATCGCGATAGCGCTGGGAAATCAGGTGATGATCGATATTGATCTGATGCTGGCGAGTATTTTGGTAACCAAGATCTGGCAGGACACCAAAGCTCACCGCCGCGGTGAGCGTTTCGTAGTAATAATCCGCCAGCATCCGTTGCCCCACCAGAGTCGGGTGAATACTGTCGTAAAACACCAGCATATCCGCATTAGGATCGGTGCCATTGGCACCGTATATGGGGTGGGGATTGGCGCAATTGATATAACAGGTGGCGCTCTGGTTGATATCGGCGAGGCCAAAGGCGGCCGGGTCCTGCACCAGTAGCTCGAGCATCCCCTCCATATCCAGCAGCAGAATATTGCCGATGTCATTCACCTGTCGACGCAAGGTGTCATTGAACATGTCAGTGCCGTAGTTGGCGTAATTGACCGCCGCCTGGCCCTGTACATACACCGCCGGCGTGCGCCCGATTCTCGGGGCGTTGGTCATCACGATGTATTTGGCACCGGCCGCACGGAGCTCACTGCCGGCGGTAGACAGGAAGGTGGCGGCGCGCTCCATAGACATGGGGCTCAGAGTACCGCCGCGCACGCCGTCGAGAATATTGTTGCCACCACCATTCAGGAAATACAGATCGGAGCGGGAAACCGTATTCTGCGGCAGGTATCCCTGCCCCGTGGCAAACGGAACGCCGGTGAGGGTGATGTTGTTGTTCGGGTCGTCCACCAGGGCCTGCAGGGCCGCCGGATCGTTGAAGGCGGCGCTGGCCGCCAGGACTTCGTTGGTTGTGAGGTATGGGCTTTCACCGGCTGCGGGGTCGCATACGCCATCCGCACCGCAGCGGCTGGAATCCGGCAGGATGGTCGTGAGAGTGTTGTGGTCCGCCACGGTGGTATTCGGAAACAACTGGCGAAAACGCTGAGGGCCAACCAGATCCAGCAACACATCCGCGGTGCGGTTGCCACCCACGGCCCAGTTGGGGCCATTGGTCAGTACGGAGTTGGTTATCTGCTGCAGCTGCTGGTTCAGATCGCCTGCCGCCGGAGCACAGGGAATCAGGCCACCAAAATCCGGCCCCAGGCCATAACAGGAGTTCTGTTTGTCGAGGGTCAATTGATCGGCGAGGAAAGATACTGCCGGCTGGCGCGGGTAAATCCCCTGAGGATCAGTACTGGTGAATACGCCGGCATTGCCGTTGTCGGAAAGGCTATCGCCAAAAACAATCAGAGAGCGAAAAACAGGCTCTTCACCATAGGCGAGCGGGGTACCCAGCACCGCTGCGATGGTGAGGGCCAGAACACTCATGGAACCGAACTTTGCGGGGCGGTTATTTTGCTGGATATCTGTGGTTGCGCGCACTGCGGCCTCCTTGCCACGGCAGAATTTCGTGGCAAGTATAGGTCAGCTGGGCGCGCGCAATTCACCAGTTTGCGGGTATTTCGCGCTCAGGACGTGCTGCCTTCCGCCGGCTCCATCTGCTCGATCAGCGGCATCAGTACACCGCTTAAAAACGCGGCCAGCAGACTCCATACCAGCGCTATGGCCAGCAGGCACTGCCACATGGGGCGCCCCCACCCAGCGGGGCCAAACTGCACACTGTTAAAATAAAACGCGGGCGCTACCAGCAACGCCACCAGTGCCGACCACAGAGGCCGGTTGATCAACCAGGACAGGGAGTAGCGCATGGTGGTGCCGAGCATGGCCCAGATACAGATTGACCAGGCGGGGGGAAGGTTGGAGCGGTAATCCTGCACGCCATTGGCCATAAAGGCCCACTCGACTGCAAAACCACAAAATATAAAACCGAGGATGACGAAAATATCCCGCATATCGCGCCACATCACAAAATGCAGCATTACCACAATGAACAATGCAATCAGTGCCAGTGCATTGCCATACAAGAGGGCCGTCCACCATCCGGCAACAAACAGGGTGAAATTGGCCAGCTTTTTGTAACTCATTGGCGACTCATTTATCAGAAGAACTCTGTACCGCGAGTGCGTCATGCCGGATATTCCCGGCAAATTGAATAAATCAAAGAAGAATAAATCAGAGGTTTCCTAAGACTTCAAGCTGGCAAACACCTCGATTGCCCGTTTGCGGGAGTCGGTCACATCACAGATGGGTGCCGGATAGTCAACGGGAGAAAAAAGGTCCCCGGACGGACTTTGACCCGATGCAGGTTGAACAGCAGGGCAGTGAATCTCCTTGCTGGGAAGGGAGGCCAGCTCCGGTAGATAGCGGCGGATAAACGCACCCTCAGGATCAAACCGCCGGGACTGACTGTAGGGGTTGAAGACACGAAAATACGGGGCCGCGTCGGTGCCGGTCGAAGCCGCCCACTGCCAGCCGCCGTTATTGGCGGCAAAGTCTGCATCCACCAGTTGCTGCATAAAATAGCGCTCGCCCTTGCGCCAATCGGTGAGCAGGTTTTTGGTAAGAAACGACGCCACTACCATGCGCAGACGATTGTGCATCCAGCCGGTCTGATTGAGCTGGCGCATGGCGGCATCGACGATAGGCACCCCCGTCTTCCCTTCACACCAGCGCTCGAAATCTTCCTCCCGGTTGGACCAGGGCACATTTTCGGTTTCGGGCTTGAATGGCTTGTTACGGCATACCCGCGGAAAATTGACCACCAGATGCTGGTAGAACTCCCGCCACAGCAGCTCGCTCAGCCAGGTCGTCGCACCTTCGCTAGGGCCAGCCCAGCGGCCACCATTTTCGGCGACTGCCATGGCAACGCACTGACGTACGGAAACTGCACCACAATTCAAATACGGGGACAGTCGCGACGTGTTTTTCTGCGCGGGGAAATCCCGCCAACGATCATAGTCGTCGACCAGCTCGGCAAACGCCTTCAGAGCCCGCGTGCCCGCGGCTTCACCGACGGGCCAATCCAGTACCCGATTGTGGCCACCGGGGGCTACGCCATAGTCGCCCACCGTTTCCGGAATCGTCCGTACCAGGTTGTTACTGCCAGCCACTGCGATCCACTCGGGCCACACCTCGGCGCAATCTGGGTGGCGGGTGCGCAGTGATGGCAGGGGCGCAAAGGCATCACCGCTGTTGTCGTGGCGGGCAATAAACGCACGCTTGAACGGAGTAAACACCTTGAAGCCTCCGCCACTGCCGGTGGTGAGACTGCCGGGGGGAATCAATGTGCGATCGGTAGCGTACTCCACCGGCACCCCCAGCTGTTTCAGCCGCCGCCGCACCGCTTGATCCCGGTGCAATTCATTCACCGGGTACTCGGCATTGGCGAACAGCGCACCCACCTGCAACTTTTCTACAATCTGCGCCAGCGCCGCAGGCACGTCAGTAAATTCCGCCAACTCGAGAAAAAACAGCGGGATATGTTTTTTCGCCAGCGCCACCTGCAGCTGGCGAAGGCTGCGCAGGCGCATAGCCACGACACGGTCACCATCCCCGTGGCTGGCCCAGGTTTGCGGGCAGGCAATATAAATCGCGGCCACGGCGTTACAAGCCTTGCCGGCGCGATACAGAGCGGTGTTATCGGCGATACGCAGGTCGTTGCGCAGCCACATCAGCCCCCGTTGATAGGCTTGTTCAGGCATGTTGAGATTCAGTCAGTGATTCAGTGAAAATCACACAGCCCTAATTCTGCGGGCTCGGCGGCCAGCAGCACCTGGCTGTGAATAAAACGGTGCGGGCTGCGAGGCAGGAAATGACGCAGTAGAGTCAGGACCGCCGACAGCGGCTTGTGTCCCAGGCGATATTCTTCAATCAGTTCCTTGAGCTCCGCTTTCTCGCGTTTGTCGAGAAATTCACTCAGGTGCCCCGCGCTGTGCATCAGTGCGTTGGTTCTGTCTTTGCGGGAGGCGGGGCGGGAGAGGATATCCATAATGCGCCCGCGCACGGCAAACGCCAGCTCGTCGTCCGACATGGATTTGGCGTCCGCAATCAGTCGTCCCAGCGCGCGGGTCTTTTCCTGATGATGAGCCAGAAGCAGGTATTTGTACGCAGTGTAAAACTCGATGATGCGTGCCGTCAGAGTCGGCAGGTTATCGCGGCTCGACGGTTCGTCTTCACCGCGCAAGGATTCTGGCGGTTGCCCGCCCTGCCCCTCCACACAACGAAACCAGGCATCGTAGGTGAACACACGTGTCAGGAAGTTCTCGCGCAGTTCACTGTTATTCAGCCGCCCCACCTCTTCCATCGGCAGATGTGGAAACTGCTGCTGAAGGCGTCGGGCGAATACGCCCACGCCTTCGCTGTCGATGCCGTGGCCATTGTCGAGATAACGACGCACGCCATACAGTCCACAACTGGGGGAGTTTTGCATAAAAATGTAGCCACGCACCTGTTCCAGCTCCGGGACCACGGAATCCGCGTAGTCGCGCAGGGGCTGTGTCACATCCACTGTCAGGTCATCTACCCCCACAACCTGCACCGCATCTACCGGCGCACCAGCCCGCCCTACCAGCAGATGGATGGGCTTGCGCGGCACCCCCATACCGATGGCGACCTCCGGGCACAGGGGCACGTAGTCAAAGCACTGGGCCAACAGCTCGGTGCAAACTTTGCTGTGTTTGTGCCCACCGTTGAAGCGCACCGGGTCCCCCATGGCACACTGGCTGATACCCACGGGGATCTTCTGTTGTAATCGTTGCCTGCTCATTCTCGCGCCCGCTCCGGGATTCCACCGATCTGTAAAGTGTACTCTCAAATGCAATTTACGGTGCTGAGCGCATGTTGGATGACAAAGGAACGTAGCCCGGTGGTCCGCAATAACCCGGCGTTACCCATTGGTTTCCCCGGTAATTGTTGCGCAGCCCGCCACCGCCGCTAAAATGCCAGTCCTTCTGTATCGACTCAGACAGGTACCCAGACAGGTACCCACATTCAACGAGACCCGGGGCCCGGAATGATTCCAGCACTGCGCGAAATCAACGAAGTACAGGCGCTCTACCTGCAGTTTCTGCAAGCGTTAAAGCAGGGGGGCTTTCACGGTGATGCCAGCCCCAGCTATGCCAGCCGCACAGTGCTCTCTACGGATAACTCCATCTACCAGGTACTGCCTCAGGCGGTGGTGTACCCGCGGGATATCCACGATCTGCAATTATTGATGGAGCTGGCGGACCGGGAAGAATTCCACAAAGTGGTGCTCTCCCCCCGCGGCGGCGGCACCGGCACCAACGGCCAGTCCCTGACCGATGGCATCGTGGTGGACATTTCCCGGCATATGAACCGCATATTGGAGATCAATGCCGAGGAAAGCTGGGTGCGGGTACAAACAGGGGTGGTAAAGGACCAGCTGAACGCGGCGCTGAAACCCCATGGACTCTTCTTTGCCCCGGAGCTCTCCACCAGCAACCGCGCCACCATCGGCGGCATGATCAATACCGACGCCTCCGGCCAGGGCTCCTGCCTGTACGGGAAGACCCGCGACCACGTTCTGGAATTGAAAACCGTGCTGATGGGAGGCGAACTGTGGCACTCCCAGGCAGTCGACGACGGCGAACTGGCAGATATCACCGACAATGACACCCGTGCTGGCAGAATCCACCAGCTGGTAGATGACGTACAGCGGCAAAAGCGCGACCTGATCCACGCCAAGTTCCCCAAGCTGAATCGCTGCCTCACCGGTTACGACCTGGCCCACATCAGAGATGAAGAGAAGGGCAAAGACGGCCGTTTCAATCTCAACAATATCCTGTGTGGCTCCGAGGGCACCCTGGGCTTTATTGCTGAGGCCAAACTCAATGTGCTGAAGATCCCCAAGTGCGCAGCACTGGTGAATCTCAATTACGACCACTTTCAGGACGCCCTCAAAGACGCCACCGACCTGATGAAAGCCGGCCCCACCTCCATCGAGACAGTGGACAGCAAGGTGCTGCAGCTGGCCATGGGCGACATCGTTTGGGACAGCGTCAGTGAGTTCTTTCCGCAAGACGACCGGCCTGTCCAGGGCATCAACCTGGTGGAATACACCGCAGAATCTGAAGAGGCACTGCAAGCCGCGCTCGATAAATTCACCGCCCACGTGGACAGTCTGATCGGCCAGCCGGGCAAGAGCTTTGCCTACACCATCGCCCGCGGCCATGCCCAGGTGAACAAGATCTGGGGCATGCGCAAGCGCGCCGTCGGCCTGCTGGGCAATGTAGCGGGCGAACAGCGCCCGATTCCGTTTGTGGAAGACTGTGCGGTACCGCCAGAAAATCTGGCGGATTTTATTGCCGAATTCCGCGGGGCACTGGACGAAGCTGGCTTTGCCTACGGTATGTTCGGCCACGTAGACGCGGGCGTGCTGCACGTGCGCCCGGCCATTGATATGAAAGACCCGGAGCAGGCGAAACAGGTGCGCGTCATCACGGAAAAGGTGGTGGCCCTGGCTAAGAAGTACAACGGCCTGCTGTGGGGTGAACACGGCAAGGGCGTGCGCTCGGAATTCGCACCGGAATTCTTCGGCGAGCTCTACCCCGAACTGCAGAGAATCAAGGCGGCGTTTGACCCCCGCAACCAGCTAAATCCGGGCAAGATCGCCACCCCCAGCAACGCCTCAGGCCTGCTCAAAATCGACGAGGTGCCTACGCGTGGCGAGCACGATCGCCAGATCCCGGTACAGGTATGGGAGGGATACTCCGAGGGTGTCTACTGCAACGGTAACGGCGCCTGTTTCAACTGGAATCCGGACGATGCCATGTGCCCCTCCTATAAAGGCACCCGCAATCGCATCCACTCCCCCAAGGGCCGGGCCTCGCTGATCCGCGAGTGGCTGCGCCTGCTGGCGGATCGCTCCGTCGACCCGGAAGCGGTGGCGCGCAAAAGCCGCGAGCAGTCATTTATCATCGGCCTGCCCGCGCGTATCAAAAACAGCCTCGCCCGCGCCCGCGGTGAATACGACTTCAGCCACGAGGTGAATGACTCCATGCAGGCCTGCCTGGCGTGCAAGTCCTGCGCCGGCCAGTGCCCGATCAAAGTGGACGTGCCCACCTTCCGCGCCAAATTTCTCGAGTTGTATTACAGCCGCTACTTGCGCCCCATGAAGGACTATTTTGTCGGCGGGCTCGAGTTCATGATGCCGCACCTGGCGCGGGTGCCTAAGTTGTACAACCTTCCCCTGAGCCTGAAGCCGGTGCGCTGGGTCATGGAGCGCGGGCTGGGACTCGCGGACTCGCCCAAAATCTCTGCCACCCGCCTTGACAAGGTGATGCGCGAGCTGGGTGTTCCCTACGCCAGCACCGCCAACTTGCGCGCCATGGGCCCCGCCCAGCGGGCCAAATCGGTGGTGATTGTGCAGGACGCCTTTACCAGTTATTTCGACGCAGACGTGGTGGCAGACACCCTGCGGCTGCTCAAACTACTGGACTTCAATCCCCTGGTGGCGCCGTTTCGCGCCAACGGCAAGCCGCTGCACGTGCACGGCTTCCTGCGCCAATTCGCACAGACCGCCGCCAGCAACAGCGCCATGCTCAACAGCCTGGCGGAAAGCGGCGTGCCGCTGGTGGGGGTAGACCCCTCCATGACCATGACCTACCGCGCGGAATATCAGAAGCTGCTGGGCGACAAAGCGCCCAAAGTGCAGCTGTTGCAGGAGTGGCTGTCCCAACACACCGAACACCTGGCCACCAATAAAACACGCCTGCAGGCCAGCAGCTTTACCCTGCTACCCCACTGCACCGAGCAGTCTAACGCCGCCGGCTCCACCCGACAGTGGCAGCAGGTGTTCAGCGCTCTGGGGATGGAGCTCAGCGCGCAGGCTGCCGGCTGCTGTGGCATGGCCGGTACCTACGGCCACGAGATGGCCAACCGGGAGACATCGCGTACCATTTTCCAGCAATCCTGGGCGCCGAAATTGAATGGCGACACAAGCGCCATTCTGGCAACCGGCTATTCCTGCCGATGCCAGAGCAAGCGCTTCGCGGATACCGAATTGCGCCATCCGCTACAGGCACTACTGGCGCAAATCGAAGATTCAGGGTTTACTGTCAGTAATCACTAACTTGTCCGCCGGTGCACCTCTGTGCACCGGCGGCCCTGAAGATGGACTGGCCATGCTGAGCGCGCGCACACCCCGCTATTTTCTGTTGTCTGCCCTTCTGGGGCTCACCGCCTCCCTGCCGCTGGCCAGTACAGCGATGGCCCAGGGCAACGGCACCAGTGCCGGTACCAGTGCCGGTACCAGTGCCAGTGCACTGATCGTGGAAGCCGAGGAGTACGCGCTGGAGGGCAATTACGACGCAGCCCTGCCACTGTATGAACAGGCCATTGCCAAGCTGGCCAACGAGCCACACCGCCAGAATCAATTGCGCTACCGCTACGGCATCATTCTCAACGCCCTGGGCGGCCAGCGGCCGGACCTTTACCCGCTGGCCCGCAGCCAGTTTGATGCGGTGCTGAGGTACGTTGAATCCTCACCCGGGCTGCCCTTTGAGCACTCGGCGGCGCGGATCCGCTCGGCGCTGGCGCACACTTACCATCAGCAGTCTGCGTTGCAGAGCAACCCCAACAAACGCGCAGTGATGCTGCGCAATGCCTACCAGTTGTACGCCGGAGCCATCGAGGAGCTGCGTCGGGAAGAAGACTGGCAAAACCTCGCCATCACCTCGTTCAATATTGGCCAGGTGTGCGAGTGGCAGGGCAATCTGGAAGAGGCCATTCAGTGGCTGGAGCGCGCGGTATCTCTGGACCGGCGCCACGGCTTTCCGGATCTTGAAGAAGACCAGGCCTATCTGACCGCTCTACGGGAGATGGTCAATCCCGAGCGCCCCGCGAGCAATACCGCTATCTAGCGCGTTGCTCGTCGCCCACTCGCGCACGCAACAATTCCCCTGTTTTAGGTCGATCGACCAACAATATAGACAGCTTCAAGCCTCCCGGGGTCGAAAACCTGTGGGATGGCTGGCCTAGTACGCCGGGCTATCCATCAAATAAAGCGCCTAAATTTTGCTTTGAGCGAGCAAATTCTCGACAGCCATCCCGCTTACAGCGCTGTCACCGGGCGGCGTCTTCACTTTTGAACTAGCGGTCGCAAATAACCCGAAAAAAATTTTGTTCCCTTGGATACCGCTTCCTAGCGCCCAAATCGTGCAAAAAGCCATCAGCAAAAGATGACATCGCTGTCATGTATATTTTTTACACGGAAACCCGGTGCTAATAGACAACGGGTCATTGTGCCCTGCACTGTCATCATCCGGTCACAAACGGGAAAATCACCCAAATATCACTAGATAAGCGCCATATTTGGCTCATCATCGAAGTCGAACGAAAACCCTGTACGGGAATCCGGCGGCGATACCAGAAAGATTGATTCCGTCCCGTGGACGTTTAATATGACCTTCCCTGATCAAACATTGATCACTTATTACGAAATCAACTTGGAGGCCACACAGACAGAACGAGTCTGTGACTAAAGCGCTTTCGGAGGTACTGAAATATGCGACAGAGTCTTAAAAAGTACGCGATCGTACTCGCAGCATCACTCTCGGCACTGGCCGGTGGAGACGCCTTTGCCGCTATCAAGGAGTCCACCGACAAGAAAAAGAAGTCCATGACGGTCGTCGCAACGGCTTACAACTCGGTGAAAGGCCAGACCGATGACGACCCCTGGACTGCGGCCTGGAACAACCGTCTGCGCCCCGGTGACAAGATCATCGCTGTTTCCCGCGATCTGGAGAAACACGGCCTGACTAACGGCGCCAAGGTTCGTATTGAAGGTCTGCCCGGTACCTATACCGTGCGCGACCGTATGAATAAGCGCTTCACCAAACGCATTGACGTGTGGATGGAAAAGGACATCAAGAAAGCACGCCAGTGGGGTAAAAAAGAACTGAAAATCATCTGGGATCACAAGAAAAAGTAACCAGAGCATGACAACTAGCACGCAATAGCTAGCAGGCAACAGAAAGTGCACAGGGCTTTGCCAGCGCTGCTTTCAAACAAAACCCCGCACTGCGGGGTTTTGTTTTTGTGCCGCCGCAAATTGTTCAGGGCTCGGTGGTTACTTCCACCCCCTTCAGCTCCCGGCAACCTTCATTTTCGATATAGGGAATACTCGGCTGCTGAGCCTGGTTGTACCGGTGCTCAACGCCTTCATCCCGGAACACCAGTAAATATTCTTCTTTTGCCCATCCCTTTTCCGTGCGGTATTCGCTCAGCCACAACAACGCGGGCGAACTCTCATGGCAGTTGCCGTAAAACATGCGGGTTTTCTCCACCAGCTCTTTGGTGAGGTAATCCCGGTATTTTCCCGGATAGGTGAACCGCTCGCCGGACAGATCGATGTCTGCCACTCCGTCCTCGCTCCCTTCCATTTCCACCTGGGAGCGGTCTCGCCGCGCTGCGGCACTCTCCGCGGAATCACCTTGTTCGAGGCGTGCAAATTCCTCCGGCTCGGGAGGCTCATCCTGCCCCGGGCGCGCGCGCACAGGCTGACCCTGTCGGCCATCAATTTTTTCCAGGAAGATCGCGGTGTTTTCATCGCAGTCGATACAGGTGCGCCCGGCAATGATCGCGTAGCCTCTCAGCTCAGAAATCAGTTTCGCCTCGGCGAGATCCACATCGATCACCCGGTCGTCGGACAGCGTGAGTTCGATACCCGATTGCGCCGGCATCGCCGACGAAAAACACAACAGGGGGATAACGAGAACGGGAAGGAAATTTTTCATGCAGAGCAACCACACTTTATACATCTGCAAACTGTGGCGAGCCGAAGTCCGCGACAGTTGGCACCGCCAGGGCAACTTTCCTTGCTGCCCGTTGGCGGCGCCGCGATTGGGTAGTGCTGTTACACTGTCGCGATTCCCTTCTACTAATAACCATAGCAGGCCGCGGCAAACCTGCTGCAAGTGGTGTCTTTTATTTGCAATCGCTCTGGTGAATTCCGCTTGCCGGTACTAAGCGGCCCCCGCTAGACAACATACACAGGACACCCCGACCGGCGGATCAGGGCGCCTCCCAGCTGCCACTGGCTTCTACAGGCCCGATAAACGCGCCCACCCCTTCTTCCTTCAGCGCATCCAGCGCTTCCTGCAATGCCTCTTCGTCAGTGTCGAAGGCGTCCTCCCACACGGTGGTGTTGTTGTTCTCGTCGACGATCTCGAGCAACCAGGCGCCCTCGCCATCGGCGTAGATATCGATGGCGACAGTGTGGTTGCCATCGCTGAACGCGCGGCTCAGTGGGGAATCCTGGGGAGTGATGTCATCGGCCATGGGGAAAACCTCGTTGGCTACCGGGGCGGCAAGTGAAAGTGCGGTGCCCACCCCGGCAGTATATGAACCTGCAGTCAGGGGCTGCTCTCCGCTGTCGAAAAAGTGTACGACAGCTCTCAGGTTTTTCGTTAAAATGCGCGGCGATTTTTTACCGAATGCCCCGGATTTACGCTCCGGCCTGCAAAAGGACACAACAATGACCAACGCAACCGACGTCGTCGTCTGTGCGCTGTACAAATTTGTCAGCCTCGACGACTTCGAATCCCTCCGCGACCCTCTGCTCCAGACCCTGCTCGACAATGAGGTACGCGGCACCCTGCTGCTGGCCCGCGAAGGCATCAACGGCACCGTTGCTGGCAACCGCGCCGGTATCGACGCCCTGCTCACGTATCTCAAGTCCGATCCGCGCCTCGCGACCCTGGACTACAAAGAGTCCTACACCGCCGAGATGCCCTTTCTACGCAGCAAGGTCAAACTCAAGCGGGAAATCGTCACCATGGGTGTGGAGGGGATAGACCCGCGCCAGACTGTGGGTACCTACGTCAAACCACAGGACTGGAATTCGCTGATTTCCGATCCGGAAGTGTTGCTGATTGATACCCGCAACGATTACGAGTATCAGGTCGGCACCTTCGAACACGCGGTCAACCCGAACACTACCAGTTTCCGCGAGTTCCCCGAGTACGTCAAAGAGCACCTGGATCCGCAGAAGCACAAAAAGGTGGCGATGTTCTGCACCGGCGGCATCCGCTGTGAGAAATCCACTGCCTATCTGAAAGAGCAGGGATTCGACGAGGTTTACCATCTGCAGGGCGGTATTCTGAAGTATCTGGAAAACGTTCCGAAAGACGAGACCCTGTGGAAAGGCGAGTGCTTCGTGTTCGACGACCGGGTGACGGTGAACCACGATCTCGAGCGGGGCAGCTACCAGCAGTGCAACGCCTGCCGCATGCCGGTGACCGATGAGGAGATGCAGTCGGAGCTGTTCGAACAGGGCGTGAGCTGCCCCCACTGCCACGACTCGGTATCAGAGGCGGACAAGACCCGCTTCCGCGAGCGCGAGAAACAGATCCAGCTGGCAAAAGCCCGCGGTGAAGACCACCTGGGACACGACGCCAAAGCCACCACTCTGGCCCGCCGCCAACAGAAGCAGGAACTGCGCCGCCAGCAGGCGGAACAGTCTCAGGGCTCCTGACGCCCTACCCCGGCGTGTGCCGAAGTGTTCGCTTAACTGGGCACTTCGGCGCTACTGGTCAACCAGCTCATTGCTTCGGCCTCGGTCAAAAACGAATGCAGCTCCAGCCCACCATCGCGCGCGTGATTGCGCATCACCGCGGTGGTGTTGAGTTGGGCCGTATTGAGAATGGCGACACGAGCGCCTTTTAACGCCTCCAGCTGCCCCAGGTAGGTGCCATAACGCTGCTGCTCATCGTGCGTCATGGACATTTTGGTAATACGGCGTACGTCTGCGAGCACCCGCAGCGGCTTCAGGTGACCATATTTCGCCACTAACTGGCGCACCGCTTCCATTCGATTTTCATAAGTCGCCTCTCCGTATAGCAGCATTTTGACTACTCGATGCTTACTGTCATACCGGGTCTGAAAACTCATTACTGCAACTACTCCAATCCATTCTGCTGCTACTGCTTTTGTTCCTTCCGCACCCAGCGGCACATAACCCGGGCACCGATGAAACCTGCGACATCAACACCATCCTAGACCACCAGGTCATGACTAGCATAAACATCCACACTCAACTTACTTTTATGGAACCCTGTTCTCATTAAGGTGAAAACAAAGTATCGAAATGGTCTCCTTGACCACAAGAGTAACGACCGGGAAACGACAAGGCCGGAAGGCGCCGACGGCCTTACCAGGAAGGAAGCATGCATTTGTCACTCCAATTCTGACCCAAGCGTACCAATTACGCCTAATGCTTCGCGGGAAACTGGCGCCAAAAACCTTGGGTAGCAAAAAGCGGTGAGGAGAGTAGAGGTATGCCGGAAGAGCAGGTGCCGGCCAGAGAAGGCGTAGCACCGCGATGAGAGGTAGCGGAGAAGTCAGTGAGCACCCTCATCGTCTGAGCCGGAAGTAGTGAGCCACTCCAGCGCAGCATGCTCAGTGACAAACTCCAGAATCCGCATCCCTTCCGCCTGGGCCGCGCTGTCGATGACCACATTGGCATTGCGATCAGGGGCGTGCAGTACCGCCACATGACCGTGGCTGGTGCCCGGCTGGCGGGCAACAAAGGTGCCGAAATACTGGCGCTCATCCACCGAGAGAACCAGGTCCGCACGGCGCACATCCACCAGAATCATCAGCGGGTGCAGGTGGCCGTACTTCTCGCCCACCTGACGGGCGGACGCGAGCTTTTCGTCGAGATCCACACGGTCAAAATAGACGATGGTGACGATGCGGGTTTCGGGACTGAAACGTATCTGAAAACTCAACGATCCTTCTCCTGGGCGGCTTCCGGTCAGCCAAGTTCAATTTCCGGCAACTCATCGTCGCCAGCGAGCCACACCTGCGCGGCCGCTTTGCGCGCGATGTCTTTATACAGGGCCGACACATCCCCGCTGGGGTCTGCGGCCACCGTCGGGCTGCCGCTGTCGGCCTGCTCACGGATCGACATCGCCAGGGGCAGCTGCCCCAGCAGGCGAGTGTCGTATTCCGCCGCCATTCTGTCACCGCCACCAGCACCGAAGACTGGCTCGCGGTGGCCACAGCTGGAGCAGGTGTGCAGGGCCATGTTTTCCACAATGCCCAGTACCGGTACCGATACCTTGCGGAACATCTCCACGCCTTTGATCGCGTCCACCAGCGCCAGATCCTGCGGCGTGGTCACGATCACTGCACCCGCCAGCACCACCTTCTGCGACAGCGTCAACTGGATATCCCCGGTACCCGGGGGCATATCCACCACGAGATAGTCCAGGTGGCCATCTTCAGCGCCTTCCCCCCACAGGGTTTGGGTCAGCATCTGGTTGAGTGCGCCACTGGCCATGGGCCCGCGCCAGACCGCTGGGGTGTCCTCTGTCAGGAGGTAGCCCAGCGACATGGTGGCGATCCCCTGCGCCGGTATCGGCACAAAAAACTTGCCGCTTTTCACCTCGGGTCGCAGCCCCTCGGTACCGAGCATGGTCGGCAGGCTGGGCCCGTAGATGTCGGCATCCAGCAGACCCACCGAGGCGCCCTCCGCGGCCAGTGCCAGCGCCAGGTTCACCGCGGTAGTGGATTTCCCCACACCGCCCTTACCGGAGGCCACAGCGATGATGTTTTTCACCGCACGCAAAGAGTCTGGCACCTCACCACTATCAGTACGCCCGATATCAAAAAACAGATCACTCTGTATTTCCGCCCCCTGCAGGGGACCATCGGCCAATAGAGGCTCACAGGCGGTGCGGATACGCTGCGCCCAGGCGCCCTGCTGGCTGGCACAGGGATAGCCCAGGGTCACACCGGTGTACACACGGCCCTCATCGAGCCCCACCTCAATATCCGCTTCCAGTTGATCCAGTGGCAAACCGGTGGCCGGGTCTTCCAGCGCACCGATGACTTCGGCAACGCGCTCCAGCTGGGCCTGGACGTCGGCAGGAATATCTTCGTGGCTGTGGTCATGACAGTCGTCGTGGCTATGGTCGTGATGGTCGGTCACACTGCGATCCTCGCTGGAGCTCAAATTCGGTCGGCATTGTGGGCAAGGTCTGCGGCCAACACAAGACTAGCCTTACCCCGCCGCGGGTGCCTTGCAGAGCCCATTTCTGCTATATTCCGCGCTCTTTTCCCGCCGCCCGGATACCGCGCGCGGCCGCACCAGATTTACCAGGACAATCCAGTCTCGCAGCTTTTGGAACCAACGATGTCTCAGACTCGCACCCAGCCCAGAAACATCCTCGTCACCAGTGCCCTGCCCTACGCCAACGGCTCCCTGCACCTGGGGCATATCCTCGAGTACATCCAGACCGATATCTGGGCCCGCTTCCAGCGCGCCCAGGGCAACCACTGCCTGTACATGTGTGCCGACGATGCCCACGGCACCGCGATCATGCTCAAGGCAGAGCAGCTGGGACTGACGCCAGAACAGCACATCGCCAATATGCAATCGGAGCACGAGCGGGACTTCAACGATTTCCTGATCGGGGTGGATAACTATCACTCCACCCACTCGGATGAGAACCGCGAACTGTCGGCCATGATCTACAAGCGCCTGCGCGAAAATGGCCATATCGCCTCGCGCACCATTACCCAGGCGTTTGATCCGGAAAAAGAACTGTTTCTGGCGGACCGCTACATCAAGGGCACCTGCCCGAAATGTAAAACGGAAGATCAGTACGGCGATAACTGCGAAGCCTGCGGCGCAACCTATAGCCCCACCGAGCTGATCAACCCGGTATCCGCCATCTCCGGTGCCACCCCGGTAGAAAAAGAGTCCGAGCATTTCTTTTTTACCCTGCCGGCCTTTACCGATTTTCTGAAGCAGTGGACTCGCTCCGGCACCCTGCAGAGCGAAGTGGCCAACAAGCTTTCCGAGTGGCTGGACGACGGCCTGCAGGAGTGGGATATCTCCCGCGATGCCCCCTACTTCGGTTTCGAAATTCCCGACGCCCCGGGCAAATACTTCTACGTATGGCTGGACGCACCTATCGGCTATATGGCCAGCCTGAAAAACTACTGTGACAAGAACGGTGACGGGGACAGCCTGAATTGGCTGGACTACTGGAAAAAAGACAGCACTGCCGAGGTGTATCACTTTATCGGCAAAGACATCGTCAACTTCCACGCGCTGTTCTGGCCGGCGATGCTGGACTCTGCCGATTTCCGCACGCCTACCAAGGTGTGTGTGCACGGCTTCCTCACGGTCAACGGCAAGAAGATGTCCAAGTCCCGCGGCACGTTTATCAATGCGCGCAATTACCTGGACCACCTGAACCCGGAGTACCTGCGTTATTACTTCGCAGCCAAACTGACCGGCGGTGTAGACGACCTGGACCTCAACCTCGATGACTTTATCGCCAAGGTAAACTCCGACCTGGTGGGCAAGGTGGTAAATATCGCCTCCCGTACTGCCAAGTTTGTGAGCAAGTCTGGCGGTGTACTGGCTGCCGACCTCGCTGACGAACAACTGTGGAACCAGTTTGTGGAAGCGGCCCCGCGCATCACCGATTTTTGCGAAGCCCGTGAATACAGCCGCGCTATCCGCGAGATCATGGCCTTGGCCGATGCCGCCAATGCCTGGATTGCAGAGAAGGCCCCCTGGTCGTTGGCCAAGGAAGAAGGCAAGGAACAGGAAGTCCTGGCGATCTGCTCCCAGGGCGTGAACATGTTCCGTGCACTGATGACCTGGCTGGCGCCGGTACTACCGGAAACGGCTAAAAAAGCCGAGGAATTCCTCGGCGTTACCCTGGACTGGAACGCGGCCACCACGCCGCTCGCTGGCCACACCATCAACAAATTCAAGCCGTTGATGCAGCGTATTGAGAAAACCCAGGTAGAAGCCATGCAGGAAGCGGCAAAGGAATCTCTGGCGCAACTGCAGGCGGAAACCAAAACGGTCACTGGCCCACTGGCGGACGATCCGCTGGCGGAGCAGATTCAGTTTGATGATTTTGCCAAGGTGGATCTGCGTATCGCATTGATTGCCAATGCGGAGCATGTGGAAGGCGCAGGCAAGTTGCTGCGCCTGACTTTAGATCTGGGCGGCGAAACTCGCAATGTATTTGCGGGGATCAAGAGCGCTTACAGCCCGGAAGATTTGATCGGCAAGCATACAGTGATGGTCGCCAACCTGGCGCCGCGCAAGATGCGTTTTGGAGTGAGTGAAGGCATGGTATTGGCTGCCGGCCCCGGCGGTAAAGACATCTGGATTCTGGAACCCCACCAGGGCGCGCAACCGGGCATGCGGGTAATGTAATACGCGTTACCCGGTACGCGGAGCTACCCATACGCTCAGGAACGATTTCCGGGCGGCCCTCAGGGGCAGTTTTCTGCTCCACAACCTGGCCGGCAATCGTTCCGCAGAAAACAGCCCCTGAGGGCCTTCTCGGCGAGTTTGATGATTCAAAAGGAGATGACAGGTGCGCGGTGTATTTCTGGATGCGATGACCATGAAATTGGACGAGCTGGACACTGCCGCTCTGGATAAGTCCCTCGACCAGTGGGATTTTTTCGAGACAACCTCAGCGGAAAAGACCGCCGAACGCATCAAAAACGCCGACGTTGTCGTCACCAATAAAGTGGTGCTCGATCGCGCGCTGATCGAGAACGCCCCCAATCTAAAACTCATCTGTGTCTGCGCCACCGGCACCAACAATGTCGATCTGGATGCTGCCGCCGAAAGAAATATTCGGGTCAAAAATGTCACCGGTTATACCGGCACTTCCCTCGCGCAACATACCCTCGCGCTGATTCTCGCCCTGGCCACCCGCTGGCAACAGTACAGTAAAGATGTGAAGGACGGCCGCTGGAGCCAGTCGCCGATTTTCTGTCGGCTGGATTATCCGGTTATGGAGCTGGCAGAAAAGAAGCTCGGCATCATCGGCTACGGTGATCTGGGACAGAAAGTGGCGCGGCTCGGTGAAGCACTGGGTATGGAAGTGCTCGTCGCCGACTCCTTCACCGGTGAACAAAAGCCAGGCCGTGTGCCGCTGGATCATCTGCTGGCGGAATCCGATGTCATCAGCCTGCACTGCCCGCTTACCCAGCAGACCAATCAACTGGTTGACCGCAATTTTCTCACGGCCATGAAAAACTCCGCGTTTCTGATCAACACGGCGCGCGGTGGTCTGGTAGACGAAATTGCGCTGGCCACTGCACTGAAAGATCGACAGATCGCCGGCGCAGCGCTGGATGTACTCAGCGTAGAGCCGCCTCCCGCTGATCACCCACTGCTGGCTGCGGACATCCCCAATCTCATCATCACCCCCCACAATGCCTGGATCAGCCGCGAGAGCCGTCAGCGACTGCTCGACGGCGTCGTCGACAACATCACCCGCTATTCTCAGTCATAGCTCGGCTGAGAACCCCAAAAGCGGTGGCGCGCTGGTCTCTCTTATAAAAATTTGGTTTACTCAGTCGGTCAACAGGAAGATGTACGGCTGTTTGAACCCCTGTTATGACAGCCCACACACAATAAAAGGACTTTCCTCATGGCCAGGTTTTCCATCGCGGCCAGGCTGATTTCTGCCGCCGCCATTTCACTCTTTATTACCGCCTGTAGCGACTCTTCAACAACGGAGTCTGAGAAAACCGCAGACAACGGTATCAAATCTGTCGCTGAAATCACCAAAGGCACCTCGCACACAGCCGGTCTCTTCGATCTGTATCAGGACGAGAAATCGGGCACTGTCTACCTGAAACTCGAGGCAGATCAGCTCGGAAAAAACATCATCCACCATATGCAGGTGAGCAACGGAATTCCCGGGCAGAATATTTTCCACGTGATGGGTATGTATTTTGAACCGCGGGTACTGCGCTTTGAGCGCTATTTCGACAAAATCCATGTGCGACAGGAAAATACGATTTTCACCTTCGACAAGGAGAATCCCGTTAGTCGCGCCAGCCACGCCAATATCAATCGCCCGCTGCTGGCTGCGCTGAATATCGCCGCGGAAGACAAGGTCAGCGGGGCCATACTGGTCAATGTAGACAAGCTGTTTCTCAACGAATCGTTGCGGCAACTCAAGCCCTCCCCGAATCCGGAAGAAAAGCCCGGGCAGCGACTCGGGCTCGGCAAGCTCAACGAAGACAAAACCCGATTTATCGGGCTGCACAATTACCCGCAGAATACGGATCTGGAAATCGAGTATGTATACGATAATCCAGAGCCGGTACTGCCAAAGGAATTCGGCACGGATATCAAAGATTATGCCCTGGGCGACGAGCGGAGCCTGGCGTTCAGCATCCGACATATCCTGGTACAGGCACCCAACAATGACTTTGTGCCACGCCGCGACGACCCACGCCTCGGTTATTTCACTAGCCTCCGCCAGGTAATGACTTCTGACAGCGCCGCGCCCTACGGCGACGTGATCAACCGCTGGCACCTGGTAAAGAAAAATCCAATGGCAGAGGTATCGGAGCCTGTCGAGCCCATTGTGTGGTGGATCGAAAACACCACGCCACTGGAATACCGGGACACTATTCGCGATGCAACCCTGGCATGGAATGCCGCCTTCGAGCAGGCGGGATTCCAAAACGCGATACAGGTGAAGGTACAGCCGGACGACGCAGACTGGGAAGCGGGGGATCTGCGCTATAACGTATTGCGCTGGACGGCTTCACCGCAGCCGGCGTTCAGCGGACTGGGGCCATCCCTTGCCAATCCGCTCACCGGCCAGATATTGGGCGCGGATATCATGCTGGAACTCGCGGGTATTCAACGCCGCGCCAAACTGCCGGAAATATTCAATGTACCGACCGGTTCGAACACCCATACTGCGGACCATCAGCACTTCAGCCACGCGCCACTCTATATAGGGAGCACCTTCGGGCTCGCATCACTGGATGCCATGGGTGCGGAGCTTGAAACCACCAACCGCTTTATCAAAGAATTCCTCTACTTCCTGATACTCCACGAGGTGGGCCACACCCTCGGGCTGAATCACAATTTTGCCGCAAGCCAGCACCAACCACTGGCGTCGGTGTTTGACCGCGAGCACACCCTGTCGGAAGGACTGACCGGCTCGGTGATGGATTACCCCGCGCCCAACCTGTCCCCCAACCCGGAACTGCACAGCCAGTTTTACGACGTGGCCCCCGGGGCGTATGACCGCTGGGCGATCGAGTACGGCTACTCACCAGCGGTTGTGGAGCCCGACGAAGAAGAACAGCGGCTCAGCAATATCCTGGCCCGCTCGACCGATCCCGCACTGGTATTTGGTAACGACGCCGATGACATGCGCAGACCGGGTGCCGGCATCGATCCTCGGATCATGATTGAAGATATGAGCAGCGATGCTATTGGCTACGCGCAGCAACAGTTCGAGCACAGCCAGCGCATTCTGCACACCATGCAGGAACGGATGCTCACCCAGGGCGAGTCTCGCCAGGAACTGGCCAATGCGGCCAGCTCTGCGCTGCATTACTACGGGCGAGCGGCACAGACGGTGTCCCGCTATGTAGGCGGGGTCATGGTCGACCGCTCCATGGTTGGCCAGGAAGGTGCGCACAAGCCGTTTCGCCCGGTTTCGACCGAGCAACAGAAGCGCGCTATGGACGTGCTCGAGCAATACGTGTTCGCTCCGCAGTCTCTCGAAGTCCCGTCTTCTCTGATTCAGGAGCTTCAGCAGCAGCGCCGCTGGTTCTTCTTCTACGGCAAAACCGAAGATCCGAAAGTTCACGATATGGTGCTGAATTTGCAGAAATCCGTACTGGATCACCTGCTCAACCCGGTGGTGCTCAAGCGTATCCAGGACTCGTCCCTTTACGGCAATGAATACTCGATGACCGACCTGTACGCGGATCTGAATCTTGCGATTTTCTCAGCAGACGCAACCGGCAACGTGGATTCGTTCCGCCAGAATCTGCAACGCGAGTATGTAAACCGACTGATCAAACTGTCCCAGCCCACAGCGGATGATGCCCGTCAGCAGCAGGCGCAAGCGCTGGCCAGATACTCTCTCAAACAGATCGACCGCCAGCTCAAGACCGCGGGAAATGACCCGGTGTCGCAGGCGCACAAGGAGTATATCCAGTTTGTCATTCGCGAGGCGCTGAACCCCCATGACGCCAACGGGTAAAAACCTCAGAGGAAAATCTCCGTCTGTCCGCGATCTTCTGAGCGCGACATGAAAACAGTTCGGCCCCTGATTTATGGGGCCGGATTTCCTTCCTCCCCCGCAGTGCCGCAAAATTGTTCCACCCACATATACGGTTTTGCATAAGCCCATCACGGTTAATACCGATTACTTGTATTAACGATTTTCCACTGTGGTTTTCTGCCGCGCCTTCTTACCATTCCCGCTCACCCTGACTATCGGAGGAGAGCGTCATGGCAACTGCAAAAGCCCCTAACAGTGGTACGCATTCGACTCGTGAAAAGTTGAACAAGGCCTATCACCTGGCCGGTGAAGCCGCCCACGATACTGCCGAAAATGTAAAGGCGCGCGCGCATGAGACGGCAGAAACCGTCAAGGCTCGCACCCGTGCTTCCATGGACAAGAGTAAGGAGCGGGCACACGATGTGCAGGTGAAGGCAGAAAACTCCATCAAGGCACATCCTCTGGTCAGTGTTGGCTGCGCATTTGCTGCCGGCTGGTTGATCGCGAAAATTCTGAAATAACTCCTGTCCTGAGCAGGCGATACTTCAGCGATTTACGCAAATCGTTTTACTGACGAGTGTGGGGACTTGTGAATGACCGGATCGGACAAACCGGAAAAGAACAGGGGCGGCATCGACACCAATGGCAATGCCAACCCTGACGAATACCGCGAATCCCCACAACCGGCTGCAGACCACCGCAGCCGGGATTCCTATTCGGAAAAAGGCTATGCAGACGATCGCTCGGCTGGCGGCGGTGCGGAATCCGACGCAGAACCGGAACTGAAATCCGAGATCGACGCACTGATGCAACGTGCCGAGGCCACCATGACTCTGGCCACCGCCTGGTCGGAAAATTTTACTCGCCTGGTGCATCTTGAATTCCAGCGCACCCTCGGCGCGGGGAAGCGTATCGTCGTTTTCGCCCTGCTGCTTTTTTTCTTCGCTATCGCACTGGCGATAAGCCTGTGCGCGGGCTTGGGGTTACTCGGCTACTACTTCACCCAGTCGGTCTATATCGGCTTTGGGATTTTTCTGGTTTCACAGTTTCTGATTGCAGCCGGGTTGCTGTTGTCCATTAACGGACTGCGCAAATTACTCGGCTTTGAAGAATCCAAAAAACAGGCAAGAGAGGCGCTCAACGATGTCACTGCGCTCTTTAAGCAGACAGATTGAAACCTGCCAGCAGGACCTGGAACTGCAACGCCGCAGTGCCGTCAGTCTGCTGGTGCAGCAGCGTGCGCAAGCGCTGACACAATCACGCAAGATTCCCCTGCCGGTGGCGATGGGTGTGGCCTTTGCCGGTGGCTTTGTGCTGCAGCGTTTTTTCAATACCCCGACACCGCATACACTGATGAACTGGTATCTCACCCTGAGGGCATTTTAGCCGCGCTCTCTAGCTCCGGGCTTCCGGTGCGGAGCGCGGATTATCGCCGCCACTGACCGTAGCATTCCGCTGGTTACCAATTTCGATAATCTTTGCGGCCACATCCGCCAGTTTCAGATTCATTTCCATGGCCCGCTGTTGCATGGTGCGATAGGCATCGTCCTCACTCAGCCGCAGGCTGCGCATCAGCACACCTTTGGCGCGCTCGATCAGTTTGCGTTCGGTCAACGCCCGGCGGGTTTCTTCCAGCTCTTCACTGACGCGGTGGATATGTGCCACCTGTGAGCGGATCAGGTCGTACAGGGAGTGTGCCAGGTTCTGCCCGTGCAGTGCCGGTACTCCGGTGGAGGATCCGCGGCCATAAAGCCCCGGAACCTCGGGGTCGAACAATACCGCCAGCGCGGGCATACGGCTCCAGTCGGTGGATTTCATTTTCTGCAGTTGTGCGTAGTGGTGCCCCAGTTCCGATTGCGCATCCGACACCCGTTTCCGGCTCACCTTCAACAGACGTGCGGCCATGGCATCTTCCAGCCTATGCATGGCGTCGATACGGGCAGTGGCCAGCTGATACCACACCTCACTGACTTCCGCAGCAATGGGTTCACCATTTTTCAGGCCGGCAATGACTCGACGCAGACGATTGAGGTCCCGGGTTTCCTCGCTGTCTTCAATGGCCTGCCAGCGAGCCTGTTCGGTATCTCCGGCAAACTCCTGAAATATCTCCAGACTGCGCCGCTGACAATCCTGCAATTGCTGTAAACGCTCGTGCAGAGTTTCGTCAAAGTGGCTGCCAGCAAATCCGATCGCCCCCCAGGCCCGCTCCTGTCCAGAAAATTCCTTCGCCTGCATGAAATTGAACAGGGCCACCAGCAACCGCGTCACCTCCGGATCATCCGCCACATCTGCGGCTTCAAACACCACGGACAAGAGCCCGGCGATCAGGCGGCAGAAAGCATCGGTAGACTGCAGTGCGCTGACCTCAAAGACATCCACGTGCCGGCGCAGCTCTTCCAGCTCGTCGAGTCCGTGCAGGGAATAGGCAATGCTGTTCAACAGCCGCATATCCCGCGGATTCGTACACCGCCCCTCCTGCAGGTAGTGGTCGTGCAACAGTTGGCGAAAAGAATCGGCGCTCCGGCTGCCAGCCGCCATCTGCTCTGTGCGCAACCCGGAAAATCGCTGCCCGGATGAAACCAGGTAGATATTGCTGATCCCACGTTCTCGCTGCAGCTGGTGTACCAGGTCGGAAACCGTGGTTACCAGTTCGCAGCTGTTCGCCAGCCGCTCCAGCGCCTGGATTTCCGATCGCTTTGCAGCGAGCAGGAATTTTTCTGCATCTTCACTGTGGTTTGGCATAGCGGCGCTTCCCGGCAAAGAGTGATAGAGACCGTTTCAAAGGCTCTTACTATTCCCGAGCAATAAGTATTCCAGCCGTGCCTCCCACACATTTTTCACACGCCGCGCGCTTTGCTCAGCGCTGCACACTCAGGCTGCACACGCACCAAAATCGCGCATCGCAACGAATTTGTCGCGGTATTTGGCGCCACAGGCCAGAGGCAACCGCCTCCGCTTCGCATTCCCACGGGTTATTCGCCCGCAAAGTAAAGTTGGCACCTAGATTGCTAACTATTCAGGTGTAGGTTTCTTGCGCGGGGGTTGCGTGAGAGCCACTGGGCCCAGTAAGGCCCGCAACAATCAGAACACTCTGGATAAAGGCGTCCTTCACTTTCCGGCTTCGGCTGGAGTGTGTGGGCGCCTTTTTTTGTGCGTCGGAATAATGCGCTAGCGACACAGCGACCGGGCACAAGTAGCAACTATCCAGCACCGAAATCACAGTTGGACAAACGGTCCCAAAACCAAAAAAGGTGATAGCTATGGCTTATCTCGTTCCCAATGAATTCGTGACCAAGATGGTCGACGCGGGGGAATCCAAAATATTTATGTCGACCCGCGATACCCTGGTGCGGGCCTATATGGCCGGCGCCATCCTCGCACTTGCGGCGGTATTTGCGGTGACCGTAGGGGTCGCCACCGGCTCCCACCTGGTTGGCTCCATCCTGTTCCCGGTAGGCTTCTGCATGCTGTACCTGATGGGATTCGACTTGCTCACCGGTGTGTTTGTTCTTTGCCCCCTGGCATGGCTCGACAGACGGCCTGGGGTCACCTGGGGCGGAATCCTGCGCAACTGGGGACTGGTGTTTCTGGGCAACTTCGGCGGCGCATTGACGGTCGCAGTGATGATGGCCTTTGTGTTTACCATGGGTTTCAACATCGAACCCGGTGCGGTGGGCGCCAAACTCTCCTCCATCGGTGAAGCGCGTACCCTGGGCTACGCGGAATACGGTGCGGCCGGTTGGTTTACCATTTTTGTACGCGGCATGCTGTGTAACTGGATGGTTTCCATGGGTGTTGTAGGCGCAATGGTTTCCACCAATGTCAGCGGCAAAGTCATTGCCATGTGGATGCCGATCATGCTGTTCTTCTTTATGGCATTCGAACACTCGGTGGTAAACATGTTCCTGTTCCCCACTGCGATCCTGATGGGCGGTGATTTCTCAGTAATGGATTACCTGATCTGGAACGAGATTCCCACTGCACTGGGCAACCTGGTTGGCGGTCTCGCCTTTACCGGTCTCACCCTCTACAGCACCCACTACAAAACCGCCCCCAAGCGTCAGCTGACGGCTGCCAGCGCCAAGTCCGGTAAAGAAGCGCTGGCCTGAAACTGAACCCAGCTCCCGAAAGTTCCACCGTCACTACCACGTTTAGTGGCGGTGTCGCTACCGGGTGGGCGATTGCGAGACACGCCGTGAACCCATCCATGGGGGCTCTTCTAAAACGTCCCTGTTTTAGAAGGTCTCGCAAGCCCCTACCCGGTATCGACACCTTCGCAACACAGTTCTGCGCACTCCTTCACGTTGAGAGCTCACAAGTAAATGACAACCCTCATCCTAGAAGCCGGCCAACATACCTGTGCGGGTTTAAAGGCAGAAAACCAGGACAGCTGTGGCGCGCATCTGCCACCGGAGCCGCAGCTGGGTCTGAAAGGTGCGGCCTTCGCCATTGCCGACGGCATCAGTTCGAGTTCCGTCAGCGCCATTGCCAGCGAAAGCGCAGTAAAAAGTTTTCTCGATGATTATTACTGCACCTCCGACGGCTGGAGTGTGCAGAACGCCGCGGAACAGGTGCTCAAGGCCAGCAACGCCTGGCTCTACGGCCAGACACAGCAGAGCCCCTACCGCTACGATAAAGACAAAGGCTATGTGTGCACGTTCAGTGCGGCCATATTCAAAGGAACGGAAGCCCATCTTTTTCACATCGGCGACTCCCGCATCTACCGCCTTCGGCGGGGGTCCCTCGAACAACTCACCCACGACCACCGGCAGTGGCTGGGCGAACAGAACAGTTACCTCAGTCGCGCGTTGGGGGTTGAACCTCAGGTCGATACCGATTACCGGCGACTGACACTGGAAGCCGGCGATGTGTTTATCTTCACCACCGACGGCGTGCACGAATCACTGTCCCAACAAGCCCTGATACAACATCTGGAACAGCGCGACGACACGCTACCCAGAAGCCTGGAAAGCATTGCCAAAACCCTGGTGGCAGAGGCCCTGGCCAATGGCAGTAACGACAATCTCACCGTGCAGCTGGTGCGCATTGCCGCACTGCCGGAAAGCACACCGGAGCTGAGCGAACAGGCCGAAAAGCTACCGCTGCCACCACTGCTGAAAACCGGTGACAACTTCGACGGCTACACCATCGAGCGCGAGATCCACGCCAGCAGCCGCAGTCACGTCTACCTCGCCATTGATGGCGACAGCAGCGCCCGTGTTGTTCTGAAAACGCCGTCTATCGATCTCTCCGACGACCCGGCCTACCTCGAACGGCTGCTGATGGAAGAGTGGATAGTGCGACGCGTCAACAGTGCACATGTAGTGCGTGCCGCGCCCACCCATCGCCAGCGCAATTACGTTTACACTGCAATGGAAGCGGTCGAAGGTCAGACCCTGCGCCAGTGGATGACAGACAATCCGGACCCAAGCCTGGAAACGGTGCGCGGCATTATCGAACAGGTGGCAAAAGGCCTGCAGGCCCTGCATCGCGCAGAAATTTTGCACCAGGATCTGCGTCCAGAAAATATCATGATCAGCAGTGCCGGTACCGTGACCCTGATTGATCTCGGTTCCGCGCGGGTCGATGGTGTTGCAGAAAGTTATATGGACAGTTCTGCGGAAAGCGGCCAGCTGATTCTCGGCACCGCCCTTTACAGCGCACCGGAATATTTTCTCGGCGACCTCGGCACACCGCGCTCAGACCTGTTTTCCCTCGCCGTGCTCACCTATCACCTGCTGTGTGGTGAATTCCCCTACGGCACCCGAGTTGCCCGCTGCACCACCGTGGCGGCGCAACACAAATTGCGCTACCGCAGCGTGCTCAGCGAATCCCTGGAAATTCCCACGTGGATCGATGCCACCCTGAGAAAGGCGCTGCAAACCAATCCACTGCGGCGCCACGACGCCCTGTCAGAATTTGTGCACGAGTTACGACATCCGAATCCGGAATACGTCAATGCCACGCGGCCGCCTTTGATGGAGCGCTACCCGGTGCGCTTCTGGCAATCCGTCAGTGGCATTTTACTGTTGGTCATTATTTATCTGCTGAGCATCATGAATAACACCAGCTGACATTTTCGTTTCCCCCCCGTCCCGATCCACAACCCCAACTCACAAATCCCAAAAAATAAACAGGAGCCACCCCATGATCAGTAACCGCGAACAAGTCACCGCAATGATCCTCTCCGCCAAAGTGCGCAAGGATCTCAAATGGAGCCAGGTGGCCGATGCTGTCGGCCAGTCCAAGGAGTGGACCACCGCTGCCTGCCTGGGACAGATGACCTTTACCAAAGACCAGGCAGCCGTGGTGGGCGAGCTGTTCGACCTCAGCGACGAAGCCACCGCGTGGCTGCAGATCGCCCCCTACAAAGGTTCACTGCCCACTGCAGTACCTACCGATCCGCTGATCTACCGCCTGTACGAACTGGTCAATGTCTACGGCACCACCATGAAAGAGCTGATCCACGAAGAGTTTGGTGATGGCATCATGAGCGCCATCGACTTTTCCATGGATATCCAGCGCGAGGAAGACCCGAAGGGCGACCGGGTGAATATGGTGCTGTCTGGCAAGTTCCTGCCGTACAAAACCTACTAAGGCCCGACGCGCTCTAACCACACATGCGCTGGCGGCCGCTGTGCCGCCGGCGCAACGCTCTGTAATCTGCGTGCAAACTTCCGCTGCCAGACTCGCTACAATACTGCTCCTGATGTCATCCGGAACTCCCCCTGCCATGAGTCTGAGCACACTTTCCTCCTCGAGCACCGCTGAAGAAAAATCGATTGTCGCCCCCACCGGTACGACAGAACTGGCCGCCCGGCAACTGGCTGCGTTTATTCGCCAGTACCCGCGTTTGACCGTGCTCACTGGTGCCGGTGTCAGCACCGATTCCGGCATCCCGGACTACCGTGACCGCGATGGGCAGTGGAAGCGCAAACCACCGGTGGATCACCGGGACTTTATGGCAACCCCCGCCATTCGCCAGCGCTACTGGGGAAGGGCGTTGATTGGCTGGCCGGTGATCCGCAATTCCGCACCGAACCCGGCGCACTTTCACCTGGCAGAGCTGGAGCGAAGCGGGCATATCCAGCTGCTGATCACACAGAATGTGGATCGCCTGCACCAGCGTGCAGGCAGCGAGCGTGTGATCGACCTGCATGGGCGTGCAGACGAAATCCGCTGCATGGATTGCGAGTACCGCGCCATACGACAGCTTGTGCACGACCGCAGTTACGACCTGAACCCGGAGTTTCGCCACTACACCGCGGACACCGCACCGGACGGCGATGCAGACCTGGAAGTGGATTTCAGTAATTTTCAGGTGGCAGATTGCCCGGAGTGCCAGGGTATTCTGAAACCGGATGTGGTGTTCTTTGGCGACAATGTACCGAAGGAGCGTGTCCAATTAGCGATGGATGCACTGCGTGAAAGTGACGCACTGCTGGTAGTGGGCTCATCACTGATGGTGTATTCCGGGTTTCGCTTCTGCCGCTACGCGAAAGAGTGGGGAAAACCGATTGCCATCCTGAACCGGGGAAAAACCCGCGCGGACGACTTGCTGCCGTTGAAGCTGGACTCGGATATCAGCCAGAGCTTGGCCGGTGCACTGGAGATTCTCAATTCTTCGCCAATGGAAATGACGGGCGAACGCACGAGTTGAATTAGCGCACCGGTCCAAAATATTTTTGTTTCAGGTTTGGTATCAGACCTTCCTCATGCGCGGCAATGACCTTGACGCTAATGGGCCTCGCCAGTTTACTGCCCCGAGGCAACGCAAACGCATACTTATCTGGTTCAAATATTTTTCCCACCAGATGCACGCCCATTCCCGGATGCTTGAACGTGTAGTAGGCCAGCACTGGCGCATCGCCAACCAAGGCCTGCACGTCTCCGGAGCGCAACGCGGTCACCGCTTGCTCGATACTTTTGTACTCACGAGTTTTTATCGCCCGGCGTGCCATGGATTCTTCAGCCGTACTACCATCAAGCACGCCAACCGTTTTACCCGGCAAATCCTGTAAGCCATTGACCTGGCTGGTGAGCGCAAGAGAAGTCATAACACTGGTGATGGAAGCGGTGATATACGACACGACGGCCACTCCACACACCAGCCACACCCCGCCCCAGATTCTCCCAACCCAGCCAAACAGGTTCTTCCGCTGGATTTTTCCGGTGGTCGCAATCGACATCACCGAGTAGAAACTTTCCGCCAGGCCATCCCGCCAACGGCGGGGAAACTCCGTATCAAAGCGTCTGTCAAACAGGGTGAACAGCAGGGTTGCGGTCAAGATGATTCCGATCAACCACAAATATCCCGTCAGCAAGCCCGACCGGTGCAGGCCGCGAAAAATATCTCCGATACTCGTGGTCCGCTCCGTACTGACCATGACTCGCAGGCCAGCATCAAACCAGGGCTGGGTAAAATCCACCCGCATGGCGCGGCCTTCGGTAATCGTCAGGTTCGTCACCGCGACATCGATTTTTCCCTGCTCCGTGGCATCCACCAGGGATCGCAAATCTGGGTAGATGCGATAGACAGATTTCAGATTCTGATCGCGCGCGATGTCCTGCCACAGATCGATGGCCATCCCTGTATAGCTCTCCCCCTCCTCCATGACGAAGGGTGGGCTTAGGTAGAGGCCGACGTCTACGGTCTTTACGTCATTCGCGCCCTGATCTCCGCCCTGCGTAGGAGGCGCAGGCTGCCCGTACGCGTGCCCACTGAGACCCACAGCCCCCAGCAGTGCAGATAGGGATAACCAGAACAGAAACGTACGAATCACGATTGAATAGCCTGTACTGCCGGTCGGACAATAAGAATAGAACAGGCTGTACAGAGGAGTGAAAGGGGGAATGGAAGCTGGCGATTGAAACGGGGCGGTGATCAGGCCGCCCCGTCGCACAGGAAACTCTCCGGACGTTATCCAGCGCCGTCGCCGGAACCTTCGATTTTATCCTGCGTGCGCCGATCGAAATCACTGGCGTCGTGCCGCTCGTGCAACTGCCCCGAAGGCTCACCCCAGGTGCGGTTCACCATTTTTCCACGCTGTACCGCCGGACGCTCGCCAACTTCTTGCACCCAGCGATTTACGTTCTTGTAGGTGTGCGCCTCGAGAAATTCCGCCGCATCGTACGCTTCGTTTTTCACCACCGCACCGTACCAGGGCCAGATGGCCATATCTGCAATGGTGTAGTCTCTGCCCGCCACGAACGGATGCTCGGCCAGTTGCCGGTCCAGTACATCCAGTTGGCGCTTCACTTCCATGGTGTAGCGGTTGATCGGGTATTCGTATTTTTCTGGGGCGTAGGCATAAAAGTGGCCAAAGCCGCCGCCGAGAAATGGCCCGGCGCCCATCTGCCAGAAAAGCCAGTTGAGGGTTTCTGTGCGTTGCTCCGGTGTGTGCGGCAGAAAAGCACCGAATTTTTCCGCCAGATAAAGCAGGATCGAGCCAGACTCGAATACACGAATCGACGGGGTTGTGCTGTGGTCCACCAGCGCGGGGATTTTGGAATTGGGGTTGATATCGACGAAACCACTGCTGAACTGGTCCCCTTCAGTAATGCGAATCAGATGGGCATCGTACTCTGCACCCTCGTGGCCCAGCGCCAATAACTCTTCGAGCATGATCGTGGCTTTCACGCCATTGGGCGTGGCCAGGGAGTAGAGCTGCATGGGGTGTTTGCCCACCGGCAGGGCCTTGTCGTGGGTGGGGCCGGCAATGGGGCGGTTGATACTGGCGAACTGGCCGCCACTTTCAGAATCCCACTTCCAGACGTTTGGTGGGGTATAGGCGTCCGACATCGTTGCTCCTGATCTCTATCGAGGGTTGAATGTTGAGGGTTGGGGTTCAGGAGCTAAGAGTAAACCCACTGGCCCGGAGTTCAAACGTCCGGCAGGTTTTCCTCGACCTCGGTACAGGTTGCGCACTTGTTCAGAAACGCGACAACCTCGGGCAGGGGCTCGGCGTGATTCCCCGGCAGATCCCGCTCGCCCTCCGCTGAAGGGGTATAGGCCAGGCGCTCCTGGGGAGGAATAAACTCCGCCGTGATACCCGGCTTGTTGCCACGCGCGTCAATACGCAGCCAGCCGTAGGCGTCCAGATGAACGGTGTTGAGGCCGTGCAGGCAGAAACGGCCATTCGCCTCATCCAGCAGCAGCCGTTGATAACAGAACCCCGCGGGAATGCCATTGGCGCGCAACAACGCCGCCAGCAGATGGCTTTTGGCGAAACAGAACCCGGTACCCGCTTCCAGTACATCCGAAGCGCGGCAGGTCACCGGGTTCAGCTGATGGTCGCCGCTGTGGCGGATTTCATCGCGCACGAACTCGAAGCAGTTGCGCACCGTACCGAAACGCGCCCCGGAGCGACACGCCAGGTCTTTCGCCGCTTCCTGAATCAGCGGGTGCTTCCAGTCGATGATAGAGGTGGCCTGTAAGTATTCGTTCATGCTCAATCGTTGTTATTGAATCCGCGCGGAGCGTCATTCAGAGGTCAAGCGCCATATAAACGCTGTTAGGGTCGTCTGTATATCCTCCGAAGGGAGGACATGGGCAAAAACCGTGGCGGCGATACAGGCGCCTGGCGGGCGTAAAGAAATCCATCGAACCGGTTTCCAGGCTCAAACGCTGATAGCCTCGATTGTCCGCCTCCCCGATGATGTGCAGCAACATCGCCGTCGCCACGCCACGGCCGCGAGCGGTAATATCCGTGCGCATGGATTTGATTTCGCCGTGGGTCGCACTCAGCTGTTTGAGCGCGCCGCATCCCACCAACGCCCTCTCATGGTAAACCGACCAGAAGGTGATCTCCGGCTGGCGCAGCCCCTCCAGATCCAGCGCGTGCACACTCTCCGGGGGCGATGTCGCGCGCATATCGTCTATGTGGGCCTGCAGAAATTTCGCGATGGCCGGGCCGGAAAGGTCATCAACATGGATTTTCACCCTGCTCTCCTACTGCTTAAAGGGACCAGATTCTTTCTATATGGGGGATATGGCAAGTTGAACGCCTATTTCCTCTCGCCCATAATACCGCCCCCTACTCTGACAACAGAAAACTGCAACTTTCACGCCACCGCGGCCATTGTGTACGCAAACGGCACGGCACCCTCCGGCGTCGATCCATTGCCGGCCTGATGCCCAAAATTTATACGAGCTGCAGCAGCTCCCGGCGCTATCGCCCGAACGGAATCACTATGACCGAATTTACCGTCATTCTGCTATCCACCATCCTGGTGAACAACTACGTGCTGGTACAGTTCCTGGGACTGTGCCCGTTTATGGGGGTTTCCAACAAGCTGGAAACGGCGGTTGGTATGGCTGGCGCGACGACCTTCGTACTGACCCTGGCGGCCATCTGCTCCTATCTGGTGAACACCTACCTACTCGAACCCTTCGGGATGGAGTACCTCCGCACTATTTCCTTCATTCTGGTGATCGCGGTGGTGGTGCAGTTTGCGCGTATGTTTATCGAGAAGACCAGCCCGCTGCTGCACCGGGTGCTGGGGGTTTTCCTGCCTCTGATTACCACCAACTGCGCGGTACTGGGTGTGGCGCTGCAGAACACCATGAAAGCGAACAACTTTGTCCAGTCCACCCTGTATGGCTTTGGCGCGGCGGTCGGCTTTTCCCTGGTGCTGATCCTGTTTTCCGCCATGCGCGAGCGGCTGGCGGTGGCAGATGTACCCAAGCCTTTTAAGGGCGCGGCCATCGGTATGATGACCGCGGGACTGATGTCCCTGGCCTTTATGGGCTTTAGCGGACTGGTATAAGGAGGAGCGACAATGGAATGGCTGTCTGAAGTATCCACGCCCCTGCTGATTCTCGGCGGTATGGCCCTCGTATTCGGCGCCCTGCTGGGCTTTGCCGCGGTGCGCTTCAAAGTCGAGGGCGATCCCATTGTGGATCAGATCGATTCCCTGCTGCCCCAGACCCAGTGCGGCCAGTGCGGCCACCCGGGCTGCCGTCCCTACGCCGAGGCCATCGCCAACGGCGAGCCCATCAACAAATGCCCCCCCGGCGGCCAGGCGACCATCAACGAGCTGGCCAACCTGCTGGATGTGGAGCCAACCCCGCTGGACGCCGAGCACGGTGTGGAAGACGTCAAAAAGGTAGCGTTTATCCGCGAGGCCGAGTGCATCGGCTGTACCAAGTGCATCCAGGCCTGCCCAGTGGACGCCATTGTCGGTGCCGCCAAGCAGATGCATACCGTAATCGTGGACGAATGCACCGGCTGCGACCTGTGTGTGGAGCCCTGCCCGGTGGACTGTATCGATATGGTGCCGCTGGAGGCCAGCCTGCAGCAGTGGCACCCGAACAAACCGAAAGACGGAATCCAATTGATCGCCAGTGACCGCCCCGATCTGCACACCGACGACCGGAGTGCAGCATGAGCCAGCTCGACGAACGACCGAGTGCCAGTGAACGTCGCGCCGCCCGCGAGGCGCAGCTGATCGCCAGCGAAAAGGCCCGGGACCTGTCCCGCGAGCTGAAGATCAACGATTTCCACGGCGGTATCCACCCGCCGGAAAACAAACACCAGTCCACCGGCGAACCCATCGGCAGTATCCCCCTGGCGGAGGACCTGATCGTCCCGCTGAACCAACATATCGGCGGCACCGCCATTCCCCTGGTGAAGCTGGGGGACCTGGTATTGAAAGGCCAAAAGATTGCCGAAGCGGATGGCCCGGTGAGCTGCCCGGTACACGCGCCCTCTTCCGGCAAAGTGGTCGCCATCGAGCCGATGTCGGTACCCCACCCTTCAGGCATGGTGGCGGACTGTATCCAGATCCGCACCGACGGCCGCGACGAATGGTGTGCACTCACTCCGCTGGAAGACTATCAAAATCGCGATATCGATGAGGTACTGGAGCAGATCCGCGAAAGCGGCATCGCCGGTATGGGCGGCGCCGGCTTCCCCACCGCGGTCAAGCTGAGCCCTCGCGGCAACGCCACCATCGACACCCTGATCATCAACGGCACCGAGTGCGAACCCTATATTACTGCCGACGATATGCTGATGCGCGAGCGCGCCGATGAGATTATCGGCGGCGTGGAAATACTCGCGCACCTGCTGGATCAGCCGGAGCGGGTATTGATCGGCATCGAGGACAATAAGCCGGAAGCGATACAGGCCATGCAACAGGCCGCCGAGGGCACCCGCTTCCATGTGGTGGTCTTCCCCACCAAATACCCTTCTGGTGGCGAGAAACAGCTGATCGAAATCCTTACCGGCCGCGAAGTGCCCAACGAGGGCCTACCCGCCCATGTAGGCATCGTGTGCCAGAACGTGGGCACCGCGCGCGCGGTATTCCGCGCAGTCAACCTGGGGGAACCGCTGATCAGCCGCGTCACTACCGTGGTGGGGGAGTCCCTCGAGCGCCAGCGCAATATCGATGTTCCCCTCGGCACGCCGATCAGCCATGTACTCGAAAGCCACGGCCTGAACCGTAAAGCACTACAGCGTATCGTCATTGGCGGCCCCATGATGGGTTACACCATTGAGGACGAAGCCGCACCGGTGGTGAAAACCACCAACTGCATCCTTGCGCCCAGCAAGCAGGAGCTACCTACACCGCCACCGGCCCAGGCCTGTATCCGCTGCGGCCTGTGTGCCGAGGTCTGCCCGGCGAGCCTGCTGCCGCAGCAGCTGTACTGGTATGCGCGCGCGGAAGACCGGGAGAAACTGCAGGCCTACAACCTGTTTGACTGTATTGAATGCGGTGCCTGCTCTTACGTGTGCCCCTCCAGTATCCCGCTGGTGCAGTACTACCGCGCCGCCAAGGGCGACATCCGCGAGGCGCGCCTGGAAAAAGAAAAAGCCGACCGCGCCCGCGAGCGTTTCGAGTACCGCAAGCTGCGTCTGGAAAAGGCTGAGCAAGAAAAAGAAGCCAAGCGCCTGGCCCGCAAAAAAGCCGCGGAAGAAGCGCGCAAAAAACGCGAGCAGGACGCCAGCAGCCCCGAAGCTCAGGCCGCCAAACAGGAGTCCGACGTCGTGGCCGCTGCACTGGCGAGGGTAAAAGCCAAGCAGGCCACCCCGGAGCAACAGCTCGCCCGCGCCCAGCGCACCCTCACCAGTGCCGAGCACCGGGTAGCGCGGATGCAGAGCAAGCTGGCTGAGGCCGACGACGCCCACAAAACGCAGCAGGAAGCCCAGCTGAAAGCCGCTGAGCTGAAATTGAAAGAGGCACAGGAAAAACTGGCGGAAGCAGAAAAGCAGGCGGCAGCAGCACCTGCGCCCGAGCAACCCCAGGCAAGTGACCGCAAAGCAGATCCGTCGGTTACCGCAGACAAATTGAAGGTCGCCGGTGCGTCTTCTTCCGCTGCCAGCGCCGCCATCGAAAAAGCCAAGGCCGCAGCCGCCGCCCGCGCCAGTATGAGCCCGCAGGAAAAGCTGGCCCAGGAAATCGAAGCCTTGAAAAAACGCGTGGAGAAAGCCGAGGCGCGGCTGAACAAAGCCCGCAGCGAAGACGACCCCAATACCGGCGCTTTTGAAACGGCGCTGGAAAAAATGCAGGGCAAGCTGCAGGAAAAGTTGGCCCAGCAGAGCCAGTCTGACGACCACGACGGCAGCGAATAGAGAAAACCCATGTCCCTGATGCGAGTCACTTCCCCCCACGCCCACTCCGGCCAGAGCACCAGTAAAGTCATGCTCCAGGTCGCCGCGGCCACCGTTCCCGGCGTGCTGGCACTGGTGGTCTTTTTTGGCCCCGGCGTACTGATCAATATCGCCCTGTGTGCGCTCACAGCCCTCGGTACCGAAGCCGCAATAATGAAACTGCGCGGCCGCCCCATCGCATTTTACCTGAAAGACTACAGCGCGCTGGTCACCGCACTGCTGCTGGGTATTGCCCTGCCTCCCTACTGCCCCTGGTGGATTCCGGTGATTGGCAGCGTGAGCGCCATTCTGCTGGCAAAACAGCTCTACGGCGGAATGGGCTACAACCCCTTCAACCCCGCCATGGTGGGCTATGTGGTGCTGCTGATCAGCTTCCCGGTGGAGATGACCCGCTGGGTGGCACCGGCGGAGCTGATTCAGGGCATGCCGGGGCTGGGTGAGACCTTCTCACTGATTTTCGGCAATATGAATGTGGACGGCTTTACTCGCGCCACACCGCTGGAAATCGTGCGCCACAATCAGTCCACCATCCTCGCCCAGCTGTACGAGATGGAACCGATGTTCAACACGGGCACCGTCGCCGGCCTGGGCTGGGAGATGGCCAACTTCGGCTTTCTGCTGGGCGGCCTGTTCCTGCTGTTCCGCCGCCTGATCACCTGGCACGGCCCAGTGGCCATGCTCGCTACCCTGACACTGCTGTCCATTGTGTTCTACGACGGCGGCAGCTCCCTGAGTGAAGGCTCACCTCTGCTGCACCTGTTCTCCGGCGCCACCATGCTCGGCGCCTTCTTTATTGTCACCGACCCGGTGAGCGGCTGCACCAGTAACAAGGGCCGGCTGATCTTTGGCGCCGGCGTGGGCCTGCTGGTATTTGTCATCCGCGCCTGGGGAGCCTACCCGGACGCCGTGGCCTTTGCCGTGCTGCTGATGAATTTCGCCGCGCCCTTTATCGATAACTACACATTGCCGCGCACCTACGGCCACAAGGCCGCGCGCAAGGCCACCGACCTGGAGGAACAGTAATGCTGAAGCGCTCCATCGGTAGCAATGCCGCCATTCTGGCGCTGTTTGCACTGGTCACCGCCGGCACCCTGGCGGTCACCCAGATCACCACCCGCGAACCCATCGAACGGGCCATCCGCGAAGCGGCGGCCAAGGCGCTGCTGGAAATCATCCCCATCGAGCGCCACAGCAACGACCTGCTGGTAGATACCTACCCGATACCCAAACAATATTGGGCCATGCTCGGGCTGAAACAGGGTGGGAATATCAACCTTGCCCGAGAGCGCGATGGCACCATTGACGCTGTCATCGTTCCCGCCGTGGCTCCGGATGGTTATTCCGGGCCGATCCAGATGCTCGTGGGCGTCAATCGCGACGGGACGGTAGCCGGTGTACGCGTCACCAACCACGCGGAGACACCGGGGCTCGGCGACAAGGTAGACGTAAAAAAGAGCGACTGGATTCTCTCCTTCAACGGCACATCGCTGGCGGATCCAGGCCCCGACATGTGGAAAGTACAGAAAGATGGCGGCGCCTTTGACCAGTTCACCGGGGCCACCATCACCCCCCGGGCAGTAGTGAACCAGGTGCGCACCGTGTTGGACTTTGTCGCTGAACACCGGCAGGACATCTTCAGCGCGCCGGTATCCAAACGCGCCGTGGAAGTGGAGCAGCCGCAAGTGGACCAGGACCAGAACCAGCACCAGGAAGAGCAAAAAGGGGAAGACAACTGATGGCCACGCCGAACCCCTCCCATAACTACCGGGAAATCACCCACAACGGCCTGTGGAAAAACAACCCGGCACTGGTACAGCTGCTGGGCCTGTGCCCGCTGCTTGCGGTAACGGGCTCTGTGGTCAATGCCATTGGCCTCGGGCTCGCCACCACCGCGGTACTGGCCTGCTCCAACCTCGCAGTCTCCCTGGTGCGCCACCAGATGCCGGAGACGGTACGCCTGCCCGCCTCAGTGATGATCATTGCCACCTTCGTGACCTGCGCCGAGTTGTTGATGAAGGCGTTCACCTACGAACTGTATCTGGTGCTGGGGATTTTCATCCCACTGATTGTGACCAACTGCGCGATTCTCGGTCGCGCCGACGCCTTTGCCAGTAAAAACCCGGTGCTGCCATCTTTACTGGACGGGCTGATGATGGGGGTGGGGTTCAGTGCGGTACTGATCGTAATTGGCGCGGTGCGTGAAATAATCGGCCGCGGCACCCTGTTCAGTGATATGGACCTGCTGCTGGGGCCCGTCGCCGCCAACTGGACACTGCCGATACTCGGGCAGGATTACTCCGGATTCCTCGTCGCCGTACTGCCCCCCGGTGCTTTCCTGGTGGCCGGACTACTCATCGCGGCAAAAAATGCCATCGACGCGGGCATTGAGCAGCGCCGCAACGCCGGCGTCAGCGTTGTCAGTGGCAGCAAACGTGTGAGGACGACCGGGAAAATACAATAAGAACAATACGCGGGACTTGAGTCACATCATTTCCCGCGCTGCCCGGGCGGTATTGCCCGGCTAATTTGTTACTAACCACTTGGCCAGTTCAGGCCAATTCTTACCGCCGAACAAACCAATCCGCCCCTAATTCGAAGTATCCTTCAAATAAAGTTCTGCTGTAAGCAAATGTAATGGGATACGCTTCACAATCCTCAATTCTTAAGTAGCTAAGCCGGGTCACATCGCTAAAATATCGCGGCCGTCCCAGAATGGCTTGCTGGTCAAACCTATTCATGGCAATAAGCCCGCGATATTCGTTAAACTGATCGCAAAGAACAAGACCAAGCGTTTTTCTGAGTGCGGAGCACTCTGTTCTGGCAACGGCGCCCACAGTTTTATTTTCACGCTATTTATATCTGGATTTCGCATTACCTGATCCCCCGATAGCCATTCGCTTACTACCGCAAAGGAAATTTCTTCACCATGACCTTAGACAAAGGAAAGTCTGAACTGGTTTACAACGGGCGCAAAGCCCAGCGCGCAGATAGTCGTCAGCGCCGCAAAGCCATTCTTGAAGCGGCCCTGCGTCTCATCGTCAAGGAAGGAATCCGCGGTATTCGCCACCGCGCCGTCGCCAAAGAAGCGGCAGTACCTCTGGCGGCCACAACCTATTACTTCAAACACCTGGACGACCTGATCAGTGATGCCTTCACCTATTTTGTAGAACAAAATATTGATCAGACCCGCACACTACAGGAAGAAAGTTTTTCCGCTGCTCGCCAGCTCTCCGCCGAACAGCTCGCCGCCCCTGCGGGCCGTCGCCAGTTGATTCAGCAGCTCACCCGCTTTGTACTCTCCCATATCCGCGCTCAGGCCAGTAACCGGGACCATCGCGTTATTGAGCTGGCATTCAAAAACGAAGCATTGCGCAACGAGCAACTGACCCGCGCAGTAAGAATGGCGAATCAGGCAACGGAAAATATGATCGTTGAATTTTTTGAGCTACTGCGCCACTCCGACCCGATCGCCGCCGCGCAGATTGTCCACGGCACCATTCTCAATCTGGAGTTTCAGGTACTCAGTAGCGCCGTGTCGATCGACTCACCACTACTTGAACGCACCGTTGCGATGATGATCAAGGGCCTGATTCCTGCGAGCCTAGAGACTGCCGTAAACGGAACGGCTGAAAACGTTATCGCCTGACTTGCCTGGTAGCGCAACGCTACCATAAAAATTCCCTGGCGCAGGTTTTCGCTGCCCTGCGCCGGATCCCCTCCCCCCTTACAAATCGCCCCATCACGCCAGGCACAAACTCCGCGCATTAATGCTTTAAGCGCGCACCTCGCATTCAGGCCGACCGACACAGGCTAGACTTTGATACACCTGAATTCATCTTCAGTGAACCCCGATCAATGGACTGAGCGAGCCCGATGTTCCGACAAGCGACACGTTTGCGTATAAATTCTGCCTTTGCAATTACCTGCGTATTTATTGCGGCCTGCCTTACCATTTCGCTAAGTGGCTGCGATCGACAAAAGGCAACAGAAGCAGCGTCCAGCCCCGGCACAGAACCCGCTTCTGACGAAGCTGCCACACCGGCACAAAAAGGCGATCTCCGCGGAGAGGCCCTCTGGCCCCCGGAAACCACCGGTGAATACCCCATTGCGAAATACGCCAACTACGATGAGACGGGCGACCTCGATGCCATACGTCAACGAGGAAAATTACGCATACTAGTGGACGTAACACATACCGACAGCCTCCACAGAAAAGCCACTGAACAGGATATCGAACTACAGGATGCCCGGCGCTTTGCCCGCAGCATTGGCGTAGAACCCGTAATACTTTATGCCGACCATTTCAAAGATCTGATACCCGCACTTGTCGCCGGGAAAGGCGACATCATTGCGAACAACCTGATAATGACCGATGAACGAGATGAAGTAATCGACTTTACGATCCCGGTTTCTGAAACACGACTGGCGGTGATCTCGACGAAGGATGCGCCCGATATCAAAAAACTGAAGTCGCTCAAAGGTAAAACTCTGGCCGTCACAAAAGGCACACTCTATGCGGAAGCCGCAAAAGAATTCGCGAAGGACTACCCGGATGTAGAAATTCAGGTGCGTGACATAAATTACGCTGATCTACTGCTGGACGTATCTCACGGCCATATCGACTACACAATATCTGAAACCCTGACCCTCGATATGGTCAACCAGTTTCGCGACAACCTGAAACGGAATTACTTATTCCCACCGGACGACCAGACCGCCTGGGGCATCCGTGCAAACACCCCGAAACTGCAAGAAGCGCTCAACGCTTTTCTCCACCAGGAAAAGCTGACTGAGAGCCTGAAACCCTCTACCGATGATTACGCTGAGATATCCAAGCGCGGTTTTCTTCGTGCCACCACCCGCAATCAGTTTGGCACCTACTACATGTGGAAGGGGCGCGTCATGGGCTTTGAGTATGAACTGTTGCAAATGGCCGCGAAAGACATGGGCCTGCGTCTTGAGATCATCGTAGCCAACAGCCATGAAGACCTGCAAAAAAACCTCACCAACGGTCACGCCGATGTGGCCGCCAGCCTTTTATCCATAACCGAGCGCAGAAAAAAAGCGGGCATGGCATTCGGGCCCATCTATCTGTCCACACCAGTCGTTCTCGTTTCCCACAAGAGCGGCGGCGCCACCATCAGCGACCTGCAGGCGCTGACCGGGAAAACCATTACCATTTTGAAATCTAGCAGCCACTTTGATGTAGCTGAGGAACTGACACGCCAGATACCTGGCGTCGAGATTGCGTACGCGCCGGAACTTCTCAACACTCACGATGTGCTCGATAAGATTTCGGAAGGGGAATACGCCTACACAATCGCAGACCAGGCAACCGTAGAACTGGCTCTGGAAGACGGCGCTGATGTTCGCATTGATAAAGTATTGAAAGCGGAGGGAAACGACTATGGATGGATGATGCGCACCAACAATCCCGAGCTGGTTGCCGCCATAGGTGAATTCTTCTCCAAGCGCGAGAATAGAAAGAAAATCGCCGCTCTGGAGAAAAAATACTTTAAAAAACCAAAAAAATCGCGCAAAGAAATCCTAAGTCTGAACAAGAAAGGACAAATCTCGCCTTACGACACCGTCGTCCGCAAATATGCCGAGCAGTTCAACTTCGACTGGCGATTGATCGTCGCACAGATGTTTCAGGAAAGCACCTTCAATCCCAAAGCAAAATCCTGGGTCGGCGCACAGGGGCTACTCCAGGTAATGCCGGATACCGGTAAACAAATGGGAGAAAAGAATCTGTTCAATCCTGAGAATGGTGTTCGCGCGGGGGTGAAGTATCTTGACTGGCTACATCGGAAATTCGAAGACAAAGGAATCACTGCAGAAAACCGCATGTGGTTCACTCTCGCCTCTTACAATGCCGGTCTTGGCCACGTGTACGATGCACAGGATCTGGCAGAAGAAAAGGGTTGGAATAGAAACGTCTGGTTTGAGCATGTGGAGAACGCCATGCTGCTTCTCGCCGACAAGAAATACTACTCAAAAGCGCGCTACGGCTATGCACGTGGGCGCGAACCCTACGACTATGTGCGCAAGATCCAGGCGCGATATCGCACCTATGCACAGCTGCTCGACGATTACGAGCGGCAAAAACCGGCTGTAAGCTATATCCCGGGGTCGGGACTGCTGGGCCTGACCTACAGCAAATTGATCCCCTCAAGCGTCCGCTACCCGCGACCTCTCACTATAGGCCGCCCCCTACCAGTACTCCCATAAAACCGAACCTGGCGCGCCCCAAGGCTTTGGTAACTCGTTGAATAGCCAGCCAGTTCCCGGTTGGTCTAGCAGCGGTTCGCGCACAGATCTCTGCGCCACAGCTAGACTTCATTAGAATGTATATTGGAATTGTATCCGCGTCATGGAACATCCCTTTCTCACAAGGCTTTTACGCTATCTCGCACTGATCGTATTGATCGCATTAGCGGCTGCGCTAAGCGCCTGTCACAGCGACACTGCACCCGCTCCAGAAAACGAACAGTCGGGGGAAGCCCACCCGACTGAAAGCATACCAGGCGGGGAAAAATCGAAATCAGCGCCAAACAAATCAGATACCACCGGGGGAAAAGCTTCAACAACCCGAGCAGCGGATACGAACGATCTGAGACCTGAGGCGTCATGGCCTCCAGAAACCTCTGGTGAGTATCCGATCAATGCGTACGATAACTACATTGAAACTGGTGACCTGCCAAGTATTCGCGACCATAAAAAACTAAGAATACTTGTCGATATATCGAATAGTGATTCACTACACCGAGAGGCAACACTTCAAGATGTCGAGCTCAGTGAAGCAAAAAAAATGGCCCAACGAATTGGATTGGAGCCCGTCGTCCTGTATGCAGACAATTTTGATCAATTACTACCGTTACTTAAGGCAGGAAAGGGCGACATTATCGCCAATTACATGATTGTCACCGATGAGAGAGAGCAGGAAGTTGCCTTCTCGACACCCATGGCGGAAACACAGCTTGTTCTGGTTTCCCGGAATGATATGAAACCCGCCTTAACATCGGACAGCCTGAAAGGTAAGACACTCACTGTCACCAAGGGTACTGTATTTGAAACACGCGCCAGGAAATTTGTACAAAAATATCCAGACCTGAAACTGAATGTGTCAGAGAAAAACTACGTTGAGCTGGTCATCGACGTCGCAGAAGGAAGACTGGACCTCACAATCACCGAGAAATATGTTTTCAATCAAGTGTCGCAGTTCAAAGATAATATTATCGAGAATATTGTATTCCCTGAAAAACATCAGGTAGCGCTGGCGGTGCGAAAGGATTCACCTGAATTATTGACTGCCGTCAACAACGCAATACGGCATAGCAAGCTCACCCGAACCGTCAAACGCTCTACTGGCGACCTGGATGCCATCCGTGAACGCGGCTACATTCGCGTGCTAACCAGAAACCACCCCGGCACCTATTACATGTGGAAAGGGCGCGTAATGGGCTATGAATACGAACTCGCCCAGGCGTTCGCAAAAAAGCTCGGCTTGAGACTCGAGATTATCGTTGCCCCGTCACACGCTGACCTATTGCCAATGATCCAAAATGGCCAGGCTGATATAGCCGCCGCCCTCCTATCCGCAACAAAGTCGCGCGATGACAGCGGCATGGACTTCTCCAAGCCCTATATGGAAGAGCGCGTGGTCGTCGTAGGAGAGGATAATGACAGTATCGACTCTCTCGAGGAGCTGGCAGGACGAACCATCTACGTCCGAAAATCCAGCAATCATTATGAAGCGGCAATGGATCTCAAAAAGAAGGTTCCGGATGTAAACATTGAACTTGCACCGGACGAACTCAATATTCAGGAGGTAATCGATAGAGTAGCCGATGGCGATTACGATCTTGCCATCTCAGATGGCATTTCGGTGAAGCTTGAGCACAGCTGGCGAACCAATGTTGAAGCCTTGATAGACCTGGGGATTGAAGGCAACACCTACGGCTGGATGGTGCGGGAAAGTAATCCAGAGCTACTCAAAGCAATCAATGCGTTTTTTAAAAAGAAAAGCACTCAGAAAAAAATGCGCATTTTATATACCAAATACTTTGACGCCCCAAAGCGCACCCGCCCGGAGATAGATGAACTCAGTAAAGACGGAACGATTTCACCGTTCGATAAGTACGTGAAGAAATATGCAGATGAGTACGATTTTGACTGGCGCCTGATCGTTGCGCAAATGTTTCAGGAGAGCACATTCAACCCCAAGGCAAAATCCTGGGTCGGCGCGCGAGGACTGATGCAGGTAATGCCGGATACTGGAAAGCAGGTTGGCGAAAAAAACCTGTTCGACCCTGAATCGAGTGTCCGGGCGGGATTGAAATACCTGGAATGGCTACACCGAAAATTTGAAGACAAAGGCATTAGCCCGGAAAACATGATGTGGTTTACCCTCGCCTCCTACAATGCGGGACTAGGCCATGTGTACGATGCGCAGGATCTAGCGGAGCAAAAAGGTTGGGACCGCCGAATCTGGTTCGACAATGTCGAAAACGCCATGCTATTGCTCTCGGACAAGAAATATTACGAAAAAGCCCGTTATGGCTATGCTCGCGGCCAGGAGCCTTTTGATTACGTGCGTAAGATTAAAGAGCGTTTTCGGACATATGTCGCGCTACTGGAAGATTATGAGCGACGAAACACGACCGACACCGGGTATCTTCTGGACTTTGTACACCCCGAGTTCAATCGTCAGTTTATCTGGACATCGAGACACAGCGTTGATTTAGCGAATACCGCGCAGTAGTAGACAATGGTTAACCTGGTCGCATTGGAACCTGGCAATGCGACCAGGTTAAAAAGAAACAATAAACGGCGGTGAGTGACCGCCGTTTATGTTGCTGCTCAGCTACAGTTACCCGGCATTGAGGCAATCCAGGTCTTGAGCAGTTCAGCCCCTTCCTCGTGCGAGAGGCTGCGCCCCAGCTCGGGCATCATGGCACCCGGGTCTGTGGACTCCACACGGAAGTTCAAAATGGACTCTTCCGGGCTGCCGGGAACAATCGCAAACCGGCGATCACCGGAACCGGTACCTGCAGCCACTGGTGGTTTGCACACCCCCAGTTTACGCATGTCCTGCTCTGCGCCGTACAACATCAGTCCCGACGTATCCGCCGGTCCACTGGGGTTATGGCAATGGCCGCAGTTGATGTCCAGGTAAGAGCGGGCGCGCTCGTCCAGAGACGCGCTGGCATCTTTGTAATTGACGTTGTGAGGCACTTCCGCCAGATCCGGCAATCCAGTCAAATAACCCACCTGCTGCCAGTAAACCAGCTGGTTCTCAGTACCACTTTCGTAACCGTAACCTTTGTTGAGGTGACGGGCGCGAGGACCGATGGGGCGCACGGCTTTTTTGGCGTGGTTGTCTGCGTGACAGCCCGAGCACTGATTGAAATCCGGCACCACATAGGTAAACGCTTCGCGATCACCGCTTTCACTCACCAGTTCCAGCCGCTTGGCGTCTCCGGCAATTTCCAGCACGGCATCGGTCTGAGCATCGTTCCATACGTAAGGCAGGGCTTGCCAGCCATCCGCGCGCTTGACCAGTAAACGGGTTTCAATCAGTTTGACCTTGTCCAGGTTCAGGCCACTTCCGGCATGTCCCTGGGTAAAATCCTGCGAGTAGTCGTCCGTGCGCAATACGGAACCATCTTCGGCAATGGGGTAGTAAAACGTTTTGCTGATGATGGTTCCGACGGGGTAGTCGAAATCGTCTTCGCCGTAGCCCGCACTGGTGCCTTCGGGCATCCAGACAGTTCGCAGCTTGTGCGCATAATCAGTAAACAACGCGGTATTCAGATCGTAGGGCGTGACGCGCTCGTTCAGTGCGAGCTTTCCGCCCTGCACTTCAACCACGTGCCACTGGCTCAGGTTGTCAGGCACAGTATTTCTTTCGTGCAGTGTGACCGGCTTTTGGGGTGCACCGCACCCCGCCAGCGCCAAAGCCAACACTGCGCCCCCTAACCAGCGGGGCGACAGCAACTTACGCATCGGCTACCTCGTTATTTGCGTGCTGCTCTTCCTGAGGTTTTTCCTGTTCGTCATCAAACTCGAGCACAACCTGCGGCAGTTTTTTCAGGCTGCATTTGTGCGGTGTCATATCGGTAGAGATGTTTTTGTAGCCACCCTGAAGGTCGACGTTGATGATGCCCACACCTTCATCTTCGATACACAGTTTCAGGTTTTCCGGCAATTTTCCTTCGACCATTTTTTTCTTGTCGATAGCACCGTCCCAAAGAACATCCGGCAGGCTGCCAGTGAAACCGAACTTAGCGACTTTCAGTGCTTTAAGCTCCATATCACCCGGGGATTTACCACCACCAGTAAACGTGTTGTCGTAGATGTAAATACCTTCGGGATAGGGATCGAAATTTTCCTGAGTGGACTTATCGCTGTAGTAGCCGGCGGCAAAGTAGCTGCTCACGATCACGTTGGCGGTGTCATTATCGGAAATTTCGTTATTGAAGATTTCCACAAAGTCATTGGAGTTGATCACAACACCAGAACCCGGCGGAATTGCGGCTACCGGGGTACCTTCGTGGCCAAAATTTTCGTAATTGTTTTTGAAAATCTTGTTGTCGTACACGCGGGTACTGTGGCCCGGCTGCGGCAGGTTTGGCATGTTGAATACCAGGATACCGCCGGTGTTGTTGGTGGCCACATTGTCGTAGACATCGGCACCGATGGTGTTTTCGATTTCGATGCCCGCCACGTTGTACTCAGCGCGGTTGTTGCGCACGATCACATTGCGGGACTGGCCCACATAAATACCTGCGTCGGAAGCACCGATGGCGACAGTACCTTCCACCAGGGTGTTCTCTGTCTGTACCGGATAGATGCCATAGGCACCGTTCTCGGTGGCCGGGCCGTTGGTCCACTCCACACGGATATCGCGGATGATGATGTTCTTGCCTTCATTGACCTTCAGCGCATCGCCGATGGTGTCTTCGATGGCGAGGTCTTCAATGGTGAAGTCGCTGGCGTTGACCAGCAGGCCTTCCGCGCCCTGAATCTGGTTTTTGAAAGACAGGATGGTCTTGTCCATACCTGCGCCGCGAATGGTCACCCCATCCACGTTCAGGGAAAGGCTGCGATTGAGCTCGTAGCGTCCTTCCGGAATTTCGATCACGTCGCCCGACTGGGCGGTAATCAGCTGCTTGAGCAACTGCTTCTGAAAATCGGCGGACGCCGCGACTGTCTCGGCACTGACGCTGGTGTTGTCTGACCCCTTGTCCTGGGAACAGGCTGCGGCCAGGGCCGCCAGTACGATGACACCCAACTTGACTGGTGCTTTCATGGAATCTCCCGCTTTCCTTAATTATTTCGTTTTTTATGACGTTTTTTATTTGGTCCAACTGCTTGTGAGAGTACTCCCTACTCGCGGGCTCACCCCGCGTTCGGACCCCCTCCCGATACGGCCCTGACGGCATCACGGTTTCTGCCGTCATAGTGACAGATATCGTGACCAAATTCCCCACCCCATACTCAATTGGTACGATTGTACCAATTAGAGAGCGAAGAACACGGCGACTACCGATGGCTGGATAGTATCCAATGCCCAGAAGCGCAGCAACGGATAAAAAGGAACTCTGTCTCGTTTTAACCAGTTTCTTAGTGACTGGGAAGTCCAGCTATGGTTCGAAAGCCAATAGGTCCCGGTTTGCTGCTCGACTTACCGACATCCCAAACAAAACAGGCCCAGCCGACATGGGTGCCAGCTGGGCCTGCTTTTGTCGAGAATAGTTACGGAATACTATTATCGGCGGGTGTCAGTGCTGGAACACGGGTGCCGCAACAAAACTCCAGAACAATACGGTTCCAACCATCACTACCACGGCCATCACCAGACAAACTGTCACCACCGCACTGGCAAACAGGAAGCCGCGCTCCTCGTTGACATTCAGCACGATCGGAATACCCACATACAGCAGGTACACCGCATAGGCCACCGCCAGCGTCGCCAGTAATATATCGAGCCAAAGAATGGGATAGAGCCCGGCAGCGCCGGCTACAAAGATTGGAGTGGCGGTAAAGCCCGCGATCACCATCCCTTTCATGGGATGAGACTTGGCACCGTAGGTTTTCGCCATCCAGTGGATGAAATACCCCACGGCAATGACCGCAAGGATCATGGTGACGTAAAACACGGCCACCAGCGACAAGGCACTGTTACTGGTCAGGGTCCGGACCGGCCTGCCGTGACCAATATTCCAGCCGATTTCCGTGGTACCAAAATACCAGCAGAGGGCCGGCAACAACGCCAGGATGATGACGTAAGGAATCTGACGGTTGAGACCCTTCTCAGACAGTCCAGCAATTTCCTGCCACTGCCTGCGCGGTTGCACCATCAGGCCATAGAGATGATTCAGCATTCCCGTTCTCCTCACTTGCGAGGAACCTCACGGCTTGTGGCCGCGGGGGAGAGCCTTTTTCAGGAGTCACAGTCGCAATTCGACTCCTGTGTCTCAAATTGATCTGGATACTACTTGTCAAAGTGAGGGATACCGCCAAAGGCCTTTCCCAAAAGTTCCAGTTTCTTATTGTTGACGCGTGCCGTTAAAACAGCTGCGTGTTACCCGCGCAGGGCGCGAGCGCCAGCTTCGACAACCCCGCGATCCCTATGATGAGTTTTCTAAAAAGACTCTTTAAATCAGCGGCCACGAGGCAAAATTCAAAGCACCATAAAGTTGTAACACCTCAGTCATCCAAGTCAACGCGGGGGAGGCAAAAGGCGCAAATAAAAATGCGGCCGTTTCTCCAGGAAACAACCGCATTTCACTGAGTGCTACTTATGCACTCGAACCGTATTAACCGGCATTTTTACCGACCGGAGCGAGGGAGTTCCCGCCGCCTGATTTCGGCCTTGGAAGCAGCGCGCGTCAGTAGCTGGCCACCGGCACCATTTGCATCCAGCCAAAGCGGTCTTGCGCCCGCCCCTCCTGAATATCCAGTAACGCGCGCCGCAACTGCTCGGCCACGGGCCCCGGTGCCTGGCTCAGACGATAGCGCTGGTCACCATCACCCAGTTCACTGATGGGGCTGACGATTGCCGCCGTACCGCAGGCAAAGGCTTCACTACAGGTTCCGGAGGCGACCAGGGCCAACAGGTCATCGATGTCGATTTCCCGCTCGTGCACCTCGAGCCCCAGGTCCCGCGCCAGGTCGAGCATGGAGTCCCTGGTCACCCCTTCAAGGATGGAGCCGTTCAGTGCCGGTGTGTGCAGAGCGCCGTCCATGACCGCAAAGAAATTCATCCCGGAGAGTTCGTCAATGGTGTGACGATTGCCCGGATTGAGCCACAACGACTGGTCGTAGCCGCGCTCACTGAGGCCGGCAATACTCTGCAGAGAAGCCGCGTAGTTGCCCCCCACCTTGGCGTCACCGGTACCGCCCACCGCCGCACGGCTGTCCTCGCGCTCCACCCACAGGCGCATATTGCCCGCGTGGTAGGCCTCCGAGGGGCTGGCAATCACATAAAACTCGTAGGCGCGACTGGCGGTGACCGAAAGATCCGGTTGCGTCCCCATAAGGAAGGGGCGGATGTAGAGCGATTCACCGCTGTTGCCCGGCACCAGAGTGGCACAGTGAGACGCCACTGAGGCCACGGCCGCCATAAACAGGTCTTCCGGTACCGGCGGCATGCACAGGCGGCGCGCGGAGTGCGCCATACGCGCTGCGTTGCGCTCTGGTCGAAACAGCGCGACACCGTCGCCGCAGCGGTAGGCTTTGAGGCCTTCAAAACAGGACTGGGCGTAATGCAGCACCTTGGCTGCCGGGTCCAGCGCCAGCGGACCGTAGGGGATCAATTCGCCGTCGCTCCAGCGGCCATCCTGGTAGCGAGCACGAAACATTACCGGGGCCATGACGGCGCCAAACCCCAGGCGCTCCGGCATTTCAAACCCCCGCAGGCTGGTAATGGCTTCAGGTTGTATTTTTATATTCACAAAACGCTCCCACTAAACGTGCACAGTTTCCGTCGATTCCACGGATTATGGCCCCAACTGGGCACATCTCCAAATGCAACCACCAACAGAACCTCATTTTCCGCAACAATCAACCACCGAAAAAGGAATAATTAGGACAAGAATAACCAACAGCCCCAGTTCCATCCGGCCAGCGCTCTGGCTGCCCAGGCTGCCCTCGAATCGCTCACCCAGGGCGCACCGGCTCCCAGCTGCCGGTCGCCTCACCCCACAAGCTAGCTCGCCGGCAACAGTGCAGGTGTTCACAGCCGTCAGAATTTGCCCGCTTCCCCGAATTATTGGCACCGGGTTTTGTGAGAAGTACCCCCCACCTTTTCTCCGCCTGCCAGACTCATTGAACTCGTCAACAGGCCACTACCGGTCATCGGTGCGGAGCATGTGAGGCGGCCCCGGAACAGGCTCGCGCCACCGCCTCACGATGATGTTTTCGCGGCTGTGGCGCCCCACCACACCTGTAGAGGCAAGGGGCGAAAATTCGTTGGCTATACTGAAAATACATGGACGGCGACCGCCAATTGCAAGGGAAACCAATGCCAATTTACGGCTTTAGAATTTCCCGCGGCACCAGAGTCCAGCATCGACACCGACAACACACCGGGTAACCGGCAGGAAAGTGAACGAGCCACACTTCAGGGAGAGAAGCCCCGTGCAACCGGGGTTGCCGCAGGCACACCTGTGCCGGCCAGGCAGCCATCGCGCCACACGGGTTTCGAGCTCGCCAGCCCAGTTGCTATGCAACGGCAGGCGGGTCAGGCAAAACATGGAATGGAAGTGGTTCAACCGTGACACAGACAGATACCAGCAACTCAATTGCTATCGGCTTGATGTTTACAGCCTCAGCTCTGCTGTGTGGCTCTGTTACGGCGGAGGAAATCTCTGCCCTAGACTCTGCCCTCGACAACGCCAAGGCTCCTCCAGCGGCTTATATAGAAGCGGCATCAAAACCACTGGAAAAACCCAAACGGCAGCTGCGTCCGTCCCAAGCAGCCGAAGATTACCGCCAGCGCATCGAAGACATGGAAGCGGAATACGGCGCTTATGGTGCCGGCATTGACGAACAATTAATGGGACTTGCCAGCGCATTGCAGCGCAGTGGTAATCACGAAGAAGCGATTTCCGAGTATCGCCGCGCGATGCTGATCAATCGCGTCAATGAAGGGCTCTACTCCCTCAACCAGGTGCCCATGATCGAGCGCATGATTGAGAGCCAGATCGCACTGAACCGGTGGGAAGAAGCCAACGATAATCACGAATATCTGTTCTGGCTCCATGCAAAAAACTACGGCGAAAAAGATCCGCGCATGCTGCCGATCATCAACCAGTTGAGCAGCTGGCACCTGCAGGCCTATATCGATGAAAAAGGGGCAACCCTGTTCGAGCATCTGATCAATGCCACCAACATGTATGCCCTCGCAGTAGACATTATCTCGCAAAACTTTGGCGCCAATGACTTGCGGTTGGTGGAGGCCCTCCGCGGCCTGAAAGCAACCAATTATTACCTGGCCACGTATTCCGGTGAGCCCCAGGAGGCCATCGTCATCAATGCCAGTTTTGCCGGCAGTGGCAATGCGAGCCCGGAGCGGCGGGCGCAACTGGACCACTACCGCATGAACAGTTTCAGCTCCGGTAAAACCGCGATTACAAAAATCATGGATGTTTACCGGAAAAATCCGGCCTCGCCACCAGCGGCCTCGGCCAAGGCCAAAGTGGAGCTGGGTGACTGGTACATGATGTTCAACAAGTGGCACTCCGCCCGCGAGACTTACGGCGAGGCCTATCAGGCGCTGTGGGACAACGGCGCCACAAACCAGGAAATTGAAGAAATTTTCGGGCGTCCGGCGGCACTACCCACGCTGCCGCTACTGGACGAAGACCGCGAAGCCCTGGCGAATTCTTATGTGACGGTCTCTTACGACGTCACGGCATTTGGCAAGGCGCGCAACATACAGATTTTAAGCGCCAGACCGGAGAGCAAGGTGAGCATTCGCTCTCGGGTCCGCAACGTACTCAAGCGGGCCAAGTTTCGCCCCCGGTTTGAAAATGGCGAGCCGGTGGAAACCACCGGTATCGTGCAGAGGTTTGTGTTCGACTGATGTAGCGAAGTTGGTTTGATTTGGGACGCGGGAAAAACTGGCAGTAGATTAATTCTGCCTACAAAACCCGCACCGATGAAAACTGTCGAACAAGCAAGGAGCAATACGGGCCGCCGCGATTCCGCCGCGGCCCGTGAACGCATCAGGAGATAACTCATGGCATTACGGACGATCGCACAACGCTTTACCCGACATTCAAAAAACACCGATGATAAATCCATCGGTTTACGCTGGCAGACTCTGGCCTCTGTAGTGGTAATGGCCGCGGTCATCAGCGGCTGCAAAAACCAGCAGACCCAGCAACAACCGCCGGCGCAGCCGCAACAGCAGTCGAAGTCGAGCTCGTCCAGCCCCTCACAGTCGCAGTCACAATCACAGTCACAATCTTCCAGTTCGTCTTCGAGCAAGTCGCAGTCGAGCCCGTCGACTGCCAGCAGTATGCCGTCACCAAGTTCGCCGAGCAGCAGCCGCAGCCCGAGCATGTCGACGTCCAGTAGCCAGGCGCAGCCGAACACTTCTTTCCCGAGCATCGAGTCCGGCGACCGCTCCAGCAAGGAATCCAGCACTGCCTCGCGCGACGGCGAAGAATCCAAACGCCGCTCGCGCTCCTCCAGCAGCAGCGCTGAAGACCCGACGGCCAGTAGCAATTCATCGACGCCGGTATACAGCGACTCCGACCAGCGCTCGGAAGAATCCCGCATGCCACCGGACCCCTCCTCTAACAACGAGGGTGAGCCGCCGGAAGAAATCGACTTCTCCGAAGAGGAAAAAACCGCGAGCAGCAGTTCTTCGTCAAGCTCCTCGTCCAGTTCTTCGGCCAGCTCTTCGAGCAGTGCATCGTCAAGCAGCAGTTCGTCGGCCAGTGCCTCTTCGAGCAGCAGCGCGCCAAGCAGCGCCTCCAGCAGCTCGCCGTCCAGTAGTTCGCCTTCAAGTAACTCTTCCGCAAGCGGCGCACCAGCCAGTGCCCAGAGTGGGGGACAGGCCAGCGCCTCGGCAGGTGGGCAACCCAGTAGCGGCGGAGCGCCCGCCAGCGCATCCAGCGCCGGCAGCCCTCCCAGTGGTGGCAGCAGCGCCCCCAATGAGGCGCCCACCAGTTCCGCAGAGCGGGTGGCGGAACTGGAAGGCCAGTTTGAATCCACCATGGCCAGTTACGACGGCATGATCTTGCGTGAGCGCGACTATGTGCGCGATCGCCCCGCATCCGCCGAGGAACAGGCAGCCGCGGAAGACGAAGTGCCGCCCGGCGAATCTCTGGAAGATTTAATCCAGTCCGCCGAAGCGGAACTACCCCCCGGGCCACCCGCACCTCCCGCCGGTGGCGGTGAAGGTGGCAGCGGCCCGGAGCAGAACAATTCCAGTGGTCAGGCTACCGGCCCGGGCCTTCCCACCAAGGGTCGCAAGGGCGAATACAACCACACCAATACCGCCACGGTAGTGCCGGCGGATGTACCTACCGGTGATGACGACGATGTCGTCGCACGCCAGATCCGCGAGGCCGCCACCCGCGAATCGGATCCGGAATTAAGAGAGCGGCTCTGGGAAGAGTACCGGAAATATAAAAAATCACAGAAATGAGATGAGTATTCATCAGGGACACTAGAGAGAGAGTATTGCCATGTTTTTCTCGCACACACGCACAACCCTTTGCACGCTGGCGCTGAGCCTGCTGACACTGGTGGGCTGCACAACCACGGAAGTGCGCACCACCGCCTACACCCCACTCACAGTGGAAGACACCACCATTGCGGAAAACCGACTGCTGGATGTGGGCATCGTACAGTTCAATGCCGGGCTTGAGCAGGAAGAAGAACCGGAAGACGACGAACTGGTTTTCCCGGAACTGCGGCGTGCGGAATCCCGCTATATTGCAGTAACTCTGGCCGACTCACTGCAATCCAGTCAGGGCTGGGGCGCAGTGCGCGTCATTCCCAGCGCGCGCACCAACATCGATGTAACCGTGACCGGTGAAATTGTGCAGTCCGACGGCGAGACGCTTACGGTGGACGTCACCGTTACCGATTCCCGCGGCCAGGTGTGGTTTACCAAGCAGTATACCGAGCAGGCCTCCCACTACGCGTACGACCGCAAGCACCACACTGAAGGCGATGCGTTTCAGGGGGTCTACAACCGCATTTCCAACGACATGCTGATTTATCGCCAGCGCTTGTCCGATCACTACATTGCCGAATTGCGCACCATATCCGAAATCAAATTTGCACAGAGTTTTTCTCCCGGTGCCTTTGATCGCTACCTCGTGCAGGACGAAGCCGGACTCTACCAGCTCACCGCGCTGCCCGCAGACAACGACCCGATGCTGATGCGCGTACGCCAGATTCGCGAACGCGATTACCTGTTCGTAGACACGCTGCAGGGCTATTACGACACCTTTGTAGAAACCATGGAGGTACCCTACCAGGAGTGGCGTGCCATGAGTTACGAAGAGGTCAAACAGATGCGCGAACTGAAACGCAAAGCGCGCAACAACACCATCATGGGTGTGGCCGCCATTGTCGGTGGTATTGCGGCCGCGGGCGCTGGTGGCGGTGCCGCGCGGCAGGCAGGTAACGTCGCTGTCGCCGGCGGTGGCTACCTGGTGAAAAGCGGGTTTGACCGTCGCTCAGAAGCCAAGATGCACATCGAGGCACTGCAGGAACTGGGGGATTCCATGGAAGCCGAAGTGGAACCCCGCATCGTGGAACTGGAAGACCGCACTGTGACCCTGTCTGGCTCGGTCGAAAACCAGTACCGGCAGTGGCGCGAACTGCTGAAGGAAATTTATGAAGTGGAAACCGGAGGCATGAGCGATATTTAAATCGTTCCCGGCGTATTCACTGACGTTAAAGCACCTTCGTCGGCCCTTGCGAACAGAATCCTCGCAATGGCCGGCGACCGAAAATAACAGCGAACACAGCGGAATCACCATGCAACACCGCGATCCATCTTCAGAAGATCAGTCCGTCATCCAGCCCGCCGATTTTTCCTTTGGCGGATCCCCTGAGGGCGATACACCCAACAAAAAAGGTTCGGGGAAACGCGCTCAAACGCAATCTGAAAAAAACAGCAAGCTGGTGCCTGTACTTTTGGGCGGCGGCATGGTGGCGGCGCTTGTCGGGGTATTCTGGGTACTGCCACAAATGGTTGAAAAGCCTGTGGTGGCGACGGTAGCCAAATCCAGCGAAAGTAGCGCTGCCGCCGCAGCGACCAAAAAAGTCAAAGAATCTCCGTATACCGATGCCGAGATCACAGCCCAGCGCAGAGAGGTTCAACAGGTTCTGCAGGAAATTCTTCAGCTCCAGGAAGAACTGCTGGAGCGCCGAGTGGAAACCTGGGCCGCCGAGGAATATTTTGCCGCGCGCACACTGGCTGAAGAAGCCGACGGCATTTATCGCCAGCGCAAATTCATGCAGGCACTGGAACAGTACCGCCTGGCATTGGTGGGCATGCAACAACTGCGCGACAGTATTCCCGAGCGTATAGAGCAGCACCTGGCGGAAGGTCATAAAGCTCTGGATACCGGTGACGCAGAAGCCGCCCATAAGGCATTCGATCTGGCACTGACCATTTCTGAAGAGCACCCCCGCGGCGTAAAAGGTAAAGCCCGCGCAGAGCTCTTGCCGGAGGTCTGGCCACACTTCACAACCGGTGCGGAAGCCTTTTCGGAAAATGCTCTGGATACCGCCAAAGCCGAACTGGAGCAGGCGCTGAGCCTGGACCCGGATACCACACCGGCCAAGGAGTTACTGACCAGGGTTAACGCCGCCATTGTCGAGCGGGACTACAGCGAGGCCATGTCCGCTGGCTACGCATCCATTGGCAATAGCGCGTTCGATGAGGCCAAAGCCTTTTTTATCAAGGCCCGAAAACTCAAGCCGGACGCCTCTGACCCCGGGGTTGGTATCACCCAGGCCGACAATGGCATCGCACAGGCGCGAATTGACCGCCTGTTCGCCAGCGCCACCGAAAGTGAGCAGAAAGAGCAGTGGCACAAAGCCACCGAGAAATATCGCAAACTCATCGCCGAAGATGGCAGCCTGGTGGAGGCGGTGACCGGTAAGGCGCGCTCGCAGGCCCGGGCGAAGTTAGATGATCAACTTCAGGAATTACTGGACGACCCGCTTACCCTCGGTCAAAGCAAACGCAATCAGTTCGCGCGCAAGGTCCTGGCCGACGCTCGCGCACTCAACGCGGAGACACCGCGACTTTCCGGGCAGATAGAACAGTTGGAAGCAGCGCTCACCAAATCCCTGATTCCGATTACCGTCTTACTTCAGTCCGATACCAGCACCAACGTGACCATCTACCACGTCGGAAAACTGGGGAACTTTGCAGAGCGGGAAATTGCGCTGAAGCCCGGGCGTTATACGGTGGTGGGCACCCGTCAGGGTTATCGCGATGTGCGCCGGGAACTGGTCGTGGATCCGTCTGAAGAGTCGCCAGTGGTAACCATCCAGTGCGCGGAAAAAATTAACAGCGCCAATAATTCCTGATCCCCGAAACCCTTTGCCCGCGGACAGATCAAAAACTGCACGAATTCGGAATTGGATTTACACATGGGTTCACTGCGAACCCTCTGTGAACACTCCGTTACCCGGGTTTTTACGTAGCAGGTTTTGATGTGGTTTTTATGACGACACTGTCTGCGGGTCTCTCTAGATCTCTCCAGATTTTCTGACTGCCCGCCCACACTCTTGAACCGATAATTACACCGGAAAGCGCGCCGGGAACTGCACCCGTACCGCATTGTTCGGAATGGACGAAAATGTCGTCCCGGTATCGGTAAAACAGAGAAAGCCACGCCAAAAACACCGCGCCTCAGGCTGCGGCCCCGAGAGCGGGCTAAGCTGAAATGCGCGGCGTTGTCTCTGCCAGTTTGTGAACAGACACCCGCCCGGACCGGATAGGGAATCGATGCGACAGCATCGTCCGGCGGCAGAGATTTCAGCTACGTAAAAACCAATAAGTGCGCAGTAACAGGAAATCATAAATGACAGCCAAGGAAGCGGTACCCGTTCGCGCCAGCGAACCGGAAAATGAAGATGCATCCGTCATTCAACCGATCGGATTCACCCCAGCCCCGGTATCCACTGGTGGCAACAAACTGCTGCTGTCTCCCAAAGCCATCGCCGTAGCCAGCGCCCTACTGCTGGGCGCGCTGATGTTGATCTACCTGCTGGTGGCGCGCTCGCTGATTTTCGAAACACAGCCCGCCGACGCAGACGTGTCCGTCAGTGGGCTGGCACTGCCCCTGGGGGATGGCCACCTGGTGCTGCCCGGCCACTACAGTTACACCGTCAGCGCCACCGGCTACCTGCCCCGGAGCGGCGAAGTGGAAGTGAGCAGTGACAGCAACAGCCGCCACGCCGTCAAACTCGAACGTCTGCCCGGGCATCTTCAGGTTGTGACCGACCCTCAGGTACCGGTTCGGGTGCTGGTCAACGGTGCGGAAGTGGACAGCACCGACGGCTTGGCACCGTCCATTCCCGCCGGACGCAAGCGCATCACCATTCTTACCGAGCGCTACCTGCCGTTCAGCAAGGAAATTGAGGTCGAGGGGCTGGACAATACCCAGACGCTCACCGCCAAACTCCGCCCCGCCTGGGCCAATGTACACATCACCAGCAACCCGGCTGGCGCCACCGTCAGCGTGGAAGGCAAAGTGCTCGGTACCACACCCCTCACTGCCGAGCTGGTACAGGGCGACCGCCTGGTAGACATCTCGCTACCAGACCACAAAACCGCGCAGATCCCGGTTCCGGTTACCGCCGGTGTAGACCAGACGCTCACCACCGTGGACCTCAATGCCGCAGACGGTACTCTGCGTGTGGTCAGCAACCCGCCCGGGGCCAGTGTCACCGTCAACGGCGAGTACCGCGGACAGGCCCCGATGGATCTGGAACTGGCCTCCAACAATCGTCACCAGCTGCGCTTTTTCCTCGACGGCTACAGCACCGTTGAGCGCACCGTGGATATACGCGCGGGCGACATGCGCGATATGAATGTGGATCTCAACGCAGTATTCGGCAAGGTCTCCATCACCAGCAGTCCACCGGAAGCCCAGGTATTTGTTGATGGCAAACTGGCAGGTACCGCTGGCCAGACCTTTACCCTGCCAACCCGCAGCCACCAGATCACCGTGCGCAAACCCGGGTACGAGGACTACACCACCACCATTGTCCCCTCCAGCAAGTTGAAACAGTCCGTGCGCGCCGTATTGCTCACCGGAGAGCAGGCGCGCTGGAGTGGTGTTCCTTCCGAGATCACCCACGGCGCCGGTGGAAAAATGCTGCTGATGCGCCCCAACGCCCAATTCACCATGGGTTCGTCCCGCCGCGAACAGGGCCGCCGGGCCAATGAAGTGCTGCGCAAGATTGCCCTCACCCGGCCCTTTTATATCGGCGCTACCGAAGTAACCAACCGGGAATTCCGCCGCTACCAGCGCATGCACAGTTCCAGCCACGTCAATGGTGTGAGCCTGGACAACGACAGCCTGCCGGTGGTGAACATCAGCTGGAACGACGCCGCCCTGTTCTGCAATTGGCTGAGTGCACGGGACGGCCTGAAAGAGGTATACCGCAGCGAGCGCGGTCGTGTAGTCGGCTTCGATGCCAGTGCCAACGGCTACCGCATGCCCACGGAGGCGGAATGGGCCTGGGCGGCGCGTTTCGAACGCGGCGCCATGCGCAAATTCCCCTGGGGCAATGCACTCCCGGTGGGCAAAAACTCTGGTAACTACGCCGACAGCAGTGCCGGACAGATCGTGCCTGCGGTGCTGCGCACCTACAACGACCGCTACGCGGCCACCGCCCCGGTAGGCAGCTTCGGCACAAACCATATTGGCCTGTTCGACATGGGCGGCAACGTCTCCGAATGGATTCACGATCTTTACACCATCGGCACCGGGCTTTCCCTCAAGCAGGAAGAAAACCCCGTTGGGCCACAGGACGGCGACTACCACGTGGTGCGCGGTTCCAGCTGGAAGCACGCGGGCCTGACGGAGCTTCGCCTGTCCTATCGGGACTACGGTGCCGAAGCCCGGGACGACATCGGCTTCCGTATCGCCCGGTGGGTAAACTGAAACACGCGTCTGCTTGCAACAACGCAACGCACAACAAATTCGTCAGGAGGCAGTGGTATGCAACGCAAAACATTTTCAGGCGCCATCGCACTGGCCCTATCACTGCTGGCCCCGGTTGCTGTGTCGGCTAGCGCACAGACTGCCGAAGAAACCGAGGCGACCGCAGAAAATCAAGCCGTGAAAGCCGAGCCGGTCAGTGTAAAAACCACTGAAAAACCCGCAAAGGCCGCCGCAAAAAAAACACCCAGAATCAAAGCACAGAGTGCACAGAGCGCTGACAAATACGAGGCCTCTGAAGAAATCTCGGAAGATCTCTCGGTCTCCTATCCGGTGGACATTTAACCCTGAACCTACACCTGAACCGACACCTGAACCGACAGATACAGCGAACACAGCCAGAGCAATACCCGGGCCGATAGCCAACGGAATGGCCCCACAAAAAAAGCGGGAAATCCCATGAAATTCAAGTCTTCAGATTTTGTCTTCCAGCTGTTTGCCCTGCTCGGGGCCATCATCCTGGTACACGCGATTTACGTGTCGATTATTCGCCCCAATGCGGATGCGCTGATCGCTGAACAAATGGCCCGGGAAGAAGCCGGCGAAACCTACATACAACAGCGATCGATCTACATCGTCATGCGCGATTACGAGCAGGAGGCCTGTTTCGTCCTGATGCTGTGGGCCATGGCCATCATGGGGCTGAAAGCCCGCCGCAGCATGCGCGAGCGCAGACTGCTGGATCAGGCGCTGCTCAATGTGAGCGAAGGGACCCCTATCCTGCCCGAGGACGCCCGCGATCTATCGAGGCCAATACAGGCCCTGCCGGAAGAAGAGCGCAATTTCCTGCTGCCCCGCGCGCTGCTCACCGCACTGCAACGCTTCGGCTCTACCCGTAATGTGGCGGCGGTTTCCAACTCGGTCAAAGACGTTTGTGAGACCGAGGGCGATCGGCTCGACTCCGAACTCGCCATGGTGCGCTACATCACCTGGGCCATTCCCTCTATCGGGTTTATCGGCACGGTGCGCGGTATCGGTGAAGCACTGGCCCAGGCCCACCGTGCCGTAGAAGGGGATATTGCCGGGGTAACCGTAAGCCTGGGTGTGGCCTTCAACTCCACGTTCATCGCCCTGGTGATCAGTATCGTGATCATGTTCTTCACCCACCAGCTGCAGTTGATGCAGGAACGCCTGGTACTGGACACCCAAAATTATTGCGACAACAAACTGCTGCGTTTTTTAAAGGTGGGCTAGCAAAGCCGGAAATTCATGTTCCGAAAGGTCTGAACCAGAAGGCCTAAAAAAAGGGTCTACGGGTAGCCAGGGAAATGGATACCCGCACAAGGGAAAACAGGAGCTCCCATGAGCAAAGGTGTACTGGATATCAACGATTGCGGTCTGCGGGTTTTTGACGGCAACAACGAAGTACTCGAAAGCCCCGGCGTGGCCATTATCAACAATCACGAGATTGTGACCGGCACCGCCGCGCTGATGCGGTCGCGCAGCCATCCCACACAGGTCAATCATCAGTTCTGGCGCCGCCTCAGCCTGGAGTCGGTGAAGTCAGACAACCCTGGTTGCCGCCACCACGCAGACCTCGCCTTCTGCCACCTCAAGCACATCGCCGAGCTGTGTGATCTGCCAGACGAAGTGGCCCTCGCGGTACCGGGCAATTTCACCCGCGAACAGCTGGCACTGTTGCTCGGGGTCATCAAAGAAAGCCCACTCAATGCGGTCACCCTGGTGGATGCCGCCACCGCCTGTATCAGCAGCTGCGCGCCCCGGGGGGTGCACCTGCATATCGAACTGCACCGTCATCAGACGCTGGTGAGCCGCGTGGTGGTACACGAACAGGCAGAGCTGGATATTGCCGAGACGGTGACCGATGCAGGCCTGCTGCACTTCCAGGACGCCTGGGCACGGATTTTTACCGACGCCTTCATCATGCAGTGCCGCTTTGACCCGCTGCACTCCGCCGAAGCCGAACAGCAACTCTACGACATGCTGCCCCAGTGGATCGCCCGCGCCATGCGTCAGGGCGAAGTTATGGCAGAGCTGGACGACCGCACCGCAAAAGTCAGCCTGCGGCAATTGCAGGACGCCAGCACCCCAATTCTGTCGCGGGTACGGGCGATGATCGAAAATCTGGGCGAAGCCAACAGCGTAGTGTTTGTTTCCCACCGCTGGGCAGAAATTCCCGGCGGTGCACAGTTGGCAGAACGGATTCACCTGCTGCCCCACAACGCCGTGGCTCAGGCCGCAGAAAAGCACTGGCAGGAAATACACAGTGACAGCGGCAGCCTGCGCCTGATCACCGCACTGAGTGCGGCACCGGCTACCGAGGTCGCAGTGCAGGTCAATGCCGCCGCCGAAGCGGGCGCCACCCACCTGCTTTACGGGCACCGCGCCCTGGCAGCGCAGCAACCGCTGTTTGTGAGCTGGCAGGAGGGCAAGCTCGACCTGACCCCCACCCCGCCCACACACCCGGCCGCCACCATCACCAATCACGCGGGCCGCCTGGCTCTGCGCGTGGATGCGGGCGCACAGTTGATGCTGAACGGCGAAGAAATTTCTGCACCGGTCAACCTCACCGCTGGCGACCGCATCGGTGCAGCCGACTTCAACGACGTAATCACCGCGATCAGCGTGGAACACTATGGCGCGTAAAAACCGGCGGTTTTCCGCCTTCAGCCTGTCGTTCCTGGACATCATGTCCTGTGGATTCGGCGCCGTGGCACTGATCTTTCTGATCATCAAACACGGCACCGATCACGACATCGAAGCTGAAAACCAGGACCTGGCCGCAGAAGTGAATCTGCTTGAGGAAGAAGTTCAGTTTGGTCAGGAACATCTGGTACTGGCCCGCAATACCCTGGATACCACCAGCGACGACCTGGCTACCGCCCAGGGGCTGGCGCGGCGCATCATGGAACAGATCGAGGAGGTGAAAGGCAACATTGCAGAGGTGGACAGCACCACGGACGAAATGGATATTGCCCGCCTGCAGGAAAAACTGAAAAAGCTGGAGCAGGCCAAAAAAGAGCTGGAAGCCGAAAACAAAAAGCTCGGCAACAACGTGCGCAAGTTTGTCGGCGACGGCGATCGACAATATCTCACCGGCCTGCGCCTTGGCGGCGATCGTATCCTGATCCTGCTGGACTCTTCCGCCAGTATGCTCGGCGACGAGCTGATCAAGGTCATCCGCACCCGCAATATGTCCGATGCGGTAAAGCGAGACACCGAAAAATGGCGGCGCGCTAAACAGACAGTATCCTGGCTTGTGTCCCAGTTCCCTCAGGACAGCCAATACCAGATCTACACTTTCAATACCGGATTCCAGGCCGCCATTGTTGGCACAGAGGACCGCTGGCTGAATGTGGATGATCGCGCCCAAATGGACGACGCCATGAAGGCGCTGGACAACGTAGTTCCGGAAAACGGCACCAGCCTGGAGCGGATTTTCAACGCGGTGAACAGTATGTCGCCCCTGCCGGACAACATCATCCTGATTACCGACGGCCTTCCCACCCAGGGTTTGAAGGCGCCGCGGGGCAACACCATTTCCGGAAAAGACCGGCAGAAACTATTCCGGGACGCGGTCAAAGCCCTACCGAAAAGTATTCCGGTCAATGTGGTCCTGGCACCCATGGAAGGCGATCCCTTCGCCGCCAGCGAATACTGGAAGCTGGCCATGGAAACCCAGGGGTCTTTCCTCGCACCTTCTAAGGACTGGCCATGAGCAAACGCAACAAACGGCAACAGGAAGAGTTCAGCATCTCCTTTCTCGATGTTATCTGCTGTGGCTTTGGCGCCATCGTGCTGCTGTTGATGATCGCCAAAACTGTAGAACCCATCGTGCTGGAGGAAGCAGAACTGGATCTCGACGGTCAGGTACAGGAACTTCAGGAACAGCTGGCCGAAATCCGCGGCGAGACCTCGGTACTGAACCGGGATCTCAATGCGAAAAAAGAGCAGCTGGATATCGAGACCAAGCGCATTGCCAAACTGAAGGGAGAACTGGATACCCTGCAGGCTCAATATGCGCGCAAGACCGAGGGCGAAACCGAGGAAGGCAAACTCAAGGGTGAGCTGACCATCGCACTCCAGTCGATGACGGTCGAGATGAAGCGACTGCTGGGCGAAAACTACCAGCGTAAAAACAATGTCATCGGCGGTATTCCCGTAGACAGTGAATATATCCTTTTCATCATCGACACCTCCGGCAGTATGTTCAATTACGGCTGGGACCGCATGATCCAGGAGATGGTCAACACCCTGGAACTCTACCCCAACGTGAAAGGCATCCAGGTGATGAACGATATGGGGGACTACATGTTCTCCAACTACCGCAACCGCTGGATTCCCGACACCCCCGGGCGTCGCAAAGCGGTACTCGATCGCCTGCGCTCCTGGAACCCGTTCAGTAATTCCAGCCCTGTTGAAGGCATTCAGAAGGCAGTGCGCACCTTTTACGATCCGAACAAAAAAATCAGTATTTATGTACTCGGCGATGAGTTTACCGGCAAGTCCATCCGCAATGTGATGCTGGCGGTGGATCGGGTCAATGCCCAGCGCGGGGAGGACCAGCGGATGGTCCGCATCCACGCCGTCGGCTTCCCGATCCAGTTCTCACGTCCATTGCATCTGCAGACCACAGGCCTGCGCTTTGCCGCACTGATGCGTGAACTCACCTATCGTAACGGCGGTACGTTTGTAGGCCTGAACGATTTCCGTTAGCGGAAGCAAACAGAGACGAAATTGGGTTGGGAGAAACCCGGGAGCAAAGCATGAATCGCTTGTTAAATGGAATTGGCGCGATCCGACACCTCGCCCTGGCAGCGACAGTTACTCTGTTGACTGCCTGCGCGCATACCGTCTCCGTGGATGGAGAGTTCCCTGCACCTGTGGGCGACCCACACCCGCTGTCTGTGGGGGTCTACCTGAGTGAGGATTTTCAGCAGTTCACCTACAGCGAAAACCGCGATGACCGCGACGAGTGGAATATCAATACCGGGCGCGCGCAGAAAAACCTGTTTGAAACCGTGCTCGGCTCCATGTTCCAGGAAACAATCAATCTCGCGCAGTACCCCTCCAACCTGCCCCAGGGGTTAGATCTGGTGATTGTTCCGGAAGTGCGCGAGCTGCAGTTCACCATGCCCCGGGAGACCCGGGTCAATATTTTCGAAGTGTGGATCAAGTACGACATGCATGCCTACAACCAGCAGGGGGATTCTGTCGCCGAATGGGTGATCACTGCCTACGGCAAAACCCCCACGGCGTTTCTGAAATCCCAGGAAGCCGCTCTCGCTCAGGCCATCAATGTGGCCCTTCGGGATGCGGGGGCGACCCTGTATACCGGGTTTGAGCGAGTACCTGAATTGCAGGCCTTTATCGCCAACAAGCAGCGTGCCCTGACCATGAAGCAGACGGGTGACAACGAATAATTTCCACAGGACGGTGGAAATTCCATTCGCGTACGGCGTACGCGAAATTCTCAAGGAGGATGTACCGGTGAAATTCCTGAGCGCAGTATTTTCTGTTTCCGTACTGGCCCTGTTATCCAGCGGCTGTACCACGGTGGTGATCGATGAATACCGCCGCAGTACCGGTGAGCTGGCATTGGGCGATTCCGTAGTCATTCTCGGGCGCCGCCATTCCAGTGATTATGAAACCGAACCGGACCTGATCGACTGCGTGGGAAACACGCTGCACAACCCCAAAGCCGGCGTCAATGTAATCCCCGAAGCGCAGTTTGTAGACGCGCTCTACCCCTGGTTTGAACCGCGCACCGCACCCATGCACGTCAAATCCCTGGGCAAACTGATGGATATTCCCGATGTGCGCGATCGCATGGCGCAGTACGGAGTGAAGTACATCGTGTGGATTGACGGTTCCACCGAAACCACTTCCAGCGCCGGGTCTATCGGCTGCTCCATTGGTACCGCCGGTGCCGGTTGTTTCGGCTTTGGCACCTGGGACAAAGAGTCCGATTACGAGGCCTCGGTATGGGATTTCCGCGATCAGGAGCTTTCGGGAAAAATCAGTGCAGACGCGCAGGGAACCTCTTATATGCCCGCCATCGTGGTGCCGATTCCACTGATCGCAAGGGTTCAGAACAATGCCTGCAAAGGCATGGCAGCGCAATTACAGGAATTCCTGTTGCCGCCACAATCCGCCAGCCGCTAACGCGGCGGTGCTTCTCACTGGAGACAATAACGACAGGAGACCCAGATGCACACGTTCAACAAGCTACTCACAGCGATACTACTGGCAACCGCCGCGGGCTGCGCCTTCAACCCGGCCACCAACCGCCCGGATCTGGTGCTGATGTCCGAAGAAAAGGAAATCAAGATCGGCCGGGAGATGCACGAAAAGTTGGTAGCGAGCACGCCGATCTACAACGACCCGATTCTCAATGCCTACGTGGAGCATGTCGGCCAGAAGGTGGCAAAAGCCAGTGACCGCCCGGATCTGACCTACCACTTCACGATTATCGATAGCCAGGACATCAATGCCTTCGCCCTCCCAGGAGGTTATGTCTACATCAACCGCGGCCTGCTGACCTATCTGCAATCCGAGGCGGAAATGGCGGCGGTGCTGGCCCACGAGGTGGGGCATATTACCGCCCGCCATGCGGTGCGCCAGAAAACCGCGGCAACTGGTGCGGGGGTTGCCTCGGTACTCTCGGTGCTGGTTACCGGCAGCGGAGTTGTGGGCGACGCGGCCAATCTGTGGAGCACCGCAGCGGTAAAAGGCTACGGCCGGGATATGGAACTGGAGGCGGACCGCTTCGGCGCCCAGTACATGTATAACGCCGGTTACGACCCCCAGTCGATGATCAATGTAATTGCCTTACTCAAGGATCAGGAGACCTTTTCACGCCGTCGCGCGCGGGTAGAAGGCAAGAAGCAGCAGACTTATCACGGCGTATTCTCTTCGCATCCACGCAACGATGTGCGCCTGCGCGAAGTAGTTTCCGCGGCGGGCGAGCTGCCAGAAGACAAGAAAATTACCAAGGTGGAATACTACCGCGAGAAAACCGAAGGCATTGTGTACGGGCAGAATGCACAGGAGAGCGAAAAAAATCGCTTCAATCACAAGAGCCTGGGCTTTTCCCTGTTGTTCCCGGAAGGCTGGACGGTGGAAAACCAGCGCTCGGCGATAGTGGGTACCGCCCCGGACCAGTCGGCCACGCTGACCATCCGTGTGGACAAGCGGGATGGCAACCAGCCGGCGGATATGGCGTTGCGCGGCGTATACGATGTGCGCAGCCTGGAACAGGATGAGGCGCTAAGCCAGTATCGTCTGGAAGGCCACACCGGCAGGTTGCCGGTAAGTGGCGAAGACGTGCCCGAGCGAGTTGCGGTGCTGTTTTACGGAAGCCGCCAATACATTCTGGAAGGCAGAGTGAACGGGAAGCCCTCGGAGGCCAAACCAGAAACGGAAACGGAGAAGACCGCGTATGACGATCTGTTTCTGACCAGTATTCGCAGTTTCCGACCTCTGCGCAAAACGGATATGGTGAAGCCGGATATCAAGCGGGTGAAGTATGTTCAGGCGAACGATAAAACCACCTTCTCGTCCCTGGCCCGGCACATGGAAATTGGAGAGTATGCGGAGGAACAACTTCGCCTGCTGAATGGCTACTATCCCCGCGGCGAGCCAAAGCCCGGGGAGTGGATCAAGATTGTACAGTAGCCTGCTTCCCGCTCTCGGTCGCGCCTAGCGCCGGAACGGGGTTTAAAAGTGGGCCACGCCCCCTGCAATCTGCCCCCGTAGGCTATGCCGGCGACACCCCAGTCGCCGGCGCTCTTGAACGCACCTCCTCCTTCACTCAACCTTCCCCCCTCTCTCCCTTCTCTCTCCCCACTTCGCTCGCCACACGCATTGTCACAATTCGGTAGTGTTACTGGCTGTTAACTCAGGGTATGTTTAGGCAACCCTTCAAGTAGCCTTTGCACAGTTCGTTGCCATGTATTTCAAACTTAAAAATCGGTTTCCCGCTGTCAGTCTGTTTACAGCGCTCCTGCTATCGTTTTCTCCTGTTCCCGCGTCGGCCGACACTGAACTTACGCCCATTGTAATTGCCCACCGCGGCGCATCCGGTTACCTGCCGGAACACACCCTGGAGGCGAAGGCACTGGCCTATGGCATGCGCGCGGATTATATCGAGCAGGACCTGGTGCTGAGTAAAGACGACCACCTGATCGTGATGCACGACATCTATCTGGACAAGGTCACCGACGTAGCGGAAAAGTTTCCCGCGCGGGCGCGGGAAGACGGCCACTTTTACACCATCGACTTCACGCTGAACGAGCTCAAACGGTTACAGGTGGCGGGTCCATTTGTACCGGCTCTGGGAAGAAACACACCGGTGTACCCTGGGCGTTTCCCGCTGTGGAAATCGCGGTTTGCGCTGGCGACCTTTGACGAGGAGCTGGAACTGATCCAGGGACTGAATCACTCGCTTGGCTACAACACAGGTATCTATCCGGAAATCAAAAAACCGTATTTTCACCATGCCGAGGGCAAGGATATCTCCCGGGCGGTACTGGAAACCCTCAAGCGGTATGGCTATACATCCGCACAACAGAAGGTGTTTCTGCAAAGTTTCGACGCGGAAGAATTGCAGCGTATCGAATCCACCTTGATGCCTGAACTGAAGATGGATCTGCCTCTTGTGCAACTGATCGCGGAAACCGATTGGGAGGAGAAACGGGTCAAGGTCAATGGTGAGTGGACAAATTACCAGTATGACTGGATGCGTACACCGGAGGGGCTGAAGAAAATTGCAGGGTATGCGGCGGGTATCGGCCCCTGGTTTCCAATGCTGATTGAAGAGGTGTCCAGCGGTGCAGGCCTTGCGCCCAATACACTGACCGAAAGGGCACAGGCGTTGGGCCTGCAGGTACATCCCTATACTTTCCGCGCAGATCCTCAACAGGTGCCCGAGTCTATCGGGAGTTTTGAGGACCTGCTGGCACTGTTCGTAAACCGTGTAAAAGTAGACGGCTTGTTTACCGATCAGCCGGATAAGGTCCGCGACTATATTCTAAGCCGCTCCATTTCAAGCCAATCCATTTCAAATCACGCTGAGCGATAGGTTTTGATTCAGGCCGGCGCCGGATCGGTACTTTCTACCATTTCGATCTGGACGCTGCGTGTTTCGCCGGCTCGCCCGGATTGATCGTCCTGCAGATACTCAACCACGGTATTTCGCCCCTGCTCTTTGGCCCGGTACAGGGCCTGGTCGGCCTGGCGCAGCAAAATTTCCACTGAATCTTCCGGCGCACAGTGGGCCACGCCAATACTGGAAGTAAACTGAATTTGTGTGTCTGCGGCATCTACGCGAATACGGGCAATATTGTCTCGCAGTCGCTCGGCGGTATACAGCGAGTCCGGCTTGGTCTCAGTAATCAGCAACGCAAACTCTTCTCCGCCGAGTCGACCAAAAATGTCGGTTTCCCGAATTTTTTGCTGAATGGTCTGGCTAAACTGGCGCAGCGCCTCATCACCGACACCATGACCGTGGTTGTCGTTAATGGATTTGAAGTGGTCGATGTCAAACATCAGCAGGCTCACCGGCTCGCCCTTGCGCTGTGCACGCTTGATACACAGTGCCGCTTCTGCGAGGAAGCTGCGGCGATTGCGAATACCAGTAAGTGGATCCGTGCGCGCCTCGGCCTCCGCCTGTTGCTTGGCCTTTTCCAGCTCTTCAGTGCGCGCGTGTACCAGCCCTTCCAGCTCCACCTTCGATTTTTCAAGGTGACGCCGGTATTGCCGCTCAGACTCGAGCCCCTGTAAACGCACCCGTCGCAGTTTGAGCCCCATGGCCGCCATAATGGTTACCATCTCAATGAATGAGCTCAACGGCGGCAGGTAATAGTTGACCAGGTTATGCTCGACGTATCCAAGGTCTCTTAGCGCCTGGTAAAACAGCCCGCACAGTAACAGCGTCCAGCCAATGGCAAACACCATCGCTTCACTGGAACCCTGACGCCAGCGCACCAGCGCGATAACCGTGGCCGCGGGATACATCAATAGCGCAAACGTAATACTGAGAAGCGCCATTGCCTTGATCTGCAGCAGGGCACTGACGAGCAGTACCACAGCATTCCACATCATCAATTTCAAGATGTAATCAAGCCTGGGCGTGTACTTGCGCGTCTGCAAAAACTGCCGATCAAAGACCACACCACACAGGATACTCACCGCTCCCGCAGCGGACATGTAATGCCAGTGGAACTCTTCCCGCAGGAGGTACTGCTGGGTGAACCCCATGATGGTGCCCCAGGCAACGATCTTTGAAATACCGTACACGAAGTAAGCAAAAAAACTCGATTCACCGGTGGTCAACCCCACAATGAGGGAGAACAGGGAGATGAGTACGATTCCACCGAATAGAAAGGCGAGAACCGCCGTTTCACCGGTATGGGACTTGCTCAACTGTTCGGGCGTCCAGATGCGCATGGAAGGAAAGACAAACCCGGCCTCCTCGGAATCAAAGCGCATCAATAGCTCGATGGTTTCCCCAGCGTTCAGGGTCACCGGCACCACAAACCGGTTGTGGAATACCGGACGGGAGGAAAACGCATCCTCCATCGCCAGCTCGGCAATCTCATCAAACCCGCTGGCAGACGCATCACTACGCGCGTAGGCCTGCAAACGTATCAACTGGTGATCCACATACTCCAGATACAGGGTGACGGGACCAGCGGCCGCGTTGCGCAACGCAAAGTGCGACCAGTGGCTGCCTTTCTGCAACCCGGTGGACCCTGCACTTTCCAGGGGCACAAAGGCACCCTCGGCGAGTGCCCGGCGCGCGTCGTCAAGCCCGGCGCTGCCGGAGGTGTCATGCCACACCGCCTTCTGGCCAGTACGCTGGCTGCCGTCTTCCACCGCGTGAATCGCAATTGGCGCCGGGGCGGACAGGTCTGCAGCGCCCACCGTGACAGAGAGCAGCGTGAGCAAGGCCAATAGCAGGGGGCGCATCGGGAGCGATACCGTTTGCAGGGCGGAGGCTGTCCGGGAAAAGCAAGAAGAAATCATGGTCCTGAAAACCAGGTTGCCGCAGAAACACTGCGCGAATATTGAGCCCCGCCATTTTATTGGATCTTATCTTATGGACAGGGTCCAGCGGGGGAACCGGGGCTCGTGGCCTGCCGGCATCGGTACAAGGTGAAAGTGTACCGGCTCACGATCCGATAATCATGCGCCTTTTTATTGGCTGCGTGTATCAGCCTGCAAATCACTCAGGCGCGGGGCAATCCTGTTGGCTCGAAAGGGTCAGGTGATGATCAGAAAGCAACCGTCTAAAAAACAGAAAGGCCGCTCGCAGGCGGCCTGTGTGGCGGAATATATGGCGGAGTGTGTAGTGATATCTCTATCGACAGGCAAACGATGACCAGCCTTTCTGAGCCAGTCGCAGGCCGGGGCACTCAGTCAAACTTGGAAAAGTCTGCAGGCCGCTTCTCCATAAAGGCTGTGGCAGCTTCGCGAAACTCTTCCGACTGCAGCCGGCTCTGGAAGTGGCCGGCCTCTTCCCGAATCACCGCCAGCCCATTTTCGAGGGTGCCCTGCCGCAGCAATTTTTTTGTCAGTCGCACCGCTTCGGGCGCCTTGAGTACGAGCTCACGGGCATACTCCCGCGCCCGCCCCAGGGCTTCACCGGAATACACCACTTCATTGCAGATATTCACGTCTGCGGCGGTCTGGGCGTCGAATTTTTTCCCCAGCAGTAGCAGCTCTGAGGCTTTGGCGTGGCCCATAATCCGTGGCAACAGGAAACTGGAGGCGTATTCCGGGCACAGCCCCAGATTGACAAATGGCATCTGGAACAGCGCGTCGTCATCGGCGATCGAGAGGTCGCAGTGCAGCAGCATGGTGGTTCCAATCCCCACCGCCGGCCCGCTGACCGCAGCCACCACGGGTTTGGGAAAGTTGTACAGTGCCGACATAAACTGGAACACCGGGGATTCCTCACCGGACGCAGAGCCGCCGAGGAAGTCTCCCAGGTCGTTGCCACTGGTGAATACACCGCTGGTACCGGTGAGAATCACCACGCGCACACCCGGATCCGTCGCTGCGCTGTTTAACAGCTCAGCCATGGCCGAGTACATGGTCATGGTAAGTGCGTTTTTGCGCTCCGGCCGGTTGATGGTGATCTCCAGTACCCGGTCGGATACCTGGGCCTGAATTTCTGCACATGTACTCTGCATAGCGGACTCCGCGTTTGGTGTGGTTATCACAGGGTTTGCAATCGCAAGTGGGCATATGACCAAGGAGACAGATTATGGTCACTGCGAACAAGTCACTAGTTTAGCCACTCCCCCTCCCGGCACGAGGTCCGAATCGACCAGTTTGGGTAACGTATTCTGAAGCATCCCATAAAACGGTTTTTTCCAACATTCCACCACAAGACCTTATAATGCGGCCACAGTTTGGCAAATTTACGCAATTTAATATTTATAACCCTGCAGAAACCGGTACAACCATTTCGGTCGCAGGAGTAAGCCGAGGAAATACCCCACCATGACCGTGACATACAGTTCCTACCTCAAGGTAGACGACCTGCTGAAATGTCAGCAGCCGCTCTCGGAGGGGCCGGAACACGATGAACTGCTGTTTATTGTCATCCACCAGAGCTACGAGCTCTGGTTCAAGCAACTGCTCCACGAACTGGATTTTCTCGTGCGGCTATTCAATGCCGGCGAGCGCAACCGCGCACTGCACACGCTGAAGCGGGTAGACGCCATCTACCGCACGCTGATCCAGCAGGTGGATATCCTGGAGACCCTCACCCCCCTCGAGTTCAGTTCATTCCGCGACCGCCTGTCCACGGCGAGTGGCTTCCAGTCGTTCCAGTTCCGTGAACTGGAGTTTTTGTATGGCGCCAAGGACCCGAAGAAGCTTGTGAATTACGAACCGGGATCAGAGCACTTCCTGCGTTTGCAAAAGCGCCTGGACGCACCGACGCTGTGGGATGCGTTCCTGACGTTTCTCGCTCACGAGGGGCACGAGATTCCGGCTTCTGTACTGGAGCGCGACTTCAGCCAGACCGCCGAACCATCACCTGCGGTGCAGAAAGTCCTGATCGACGTCTATCGCAACGATCCGCTGGTAAGCGATATCTGTGAGGCGCTGGTGGATATCGATACTTCCCTGCAGCAGTGGCGCTACCGGCATGTGAAGATGGTGGAGCGTACTATTGGCAGGAAGATGGGGACCGGCGGCTCCAGCGGTGTAGGTTATCTGCAGAGCACACTGTTCAAACCGGTCTTTCCGGACCTCTGGGAAATTCGCTCAGAGTTTTAATACCGGGGCCAATCAACAGACACAAAAAAAGCCAGCTATGCTGGCTTTTTTTGTACTCGCGACCGAATCGGTAGGAAATTATTCCTTCTCGAACGGCACCAGGGAAACCTGAATGTTCGGGTTTACCTCTTTTGCCGCATCGGCAATGGTCACGTAAGTGTCCGCGCTGGACTTGTTGTGAGCGCGAATAATCACGATTGCCTGCGGGTTTTCCGCAAACATCTGTGCAATGCGGGCACGTACGGCTCGGCTATCGATGCGGTTCTGACCCATCCAGATTTCGTCAGCAGAGTTTACTGTGATCAGAATATTCTGCTTGTTGGGATCTGGCGGTGTGCTTTCCGTCTCATTAGGATCAGGCACGTTCACATCCAACGCCTTCTCTTTTACGAAGGATGCCGTCACGATAAAGAAGATCAGCATGATGAACACGACGTCCAGCATGGGCGTCAGGTCAATATCGGCCTTTTCTTCTTCTACGGCCTTACCGCGTCGTCTACTCATAAAACACCGTACTGTTTTTCAATTCGAATTCGCCGGATATACCGGTCTAATCAGGTGGGGAAGATTGCCGGGAAATGGCCATCTTTGCAAGTGCAACCTGCGTAAACGAGATATACCCCTTTAAAATCAACCGGTTAAAAGGGGCGTGGCACTCAAAAGCTCACAAATCACACAGCCAATTCGTCCTTTCGTGCCGCCAGATAGCCCTGATAGTCAGGTATCTGCCGGGGAAAACTCTGCTTCATCAGCTCAGAATGGATCATCATATCCGCACTGCTCGCATTACAGGCCACGGGGATATTCCACACTGCCGCGATCCGCAGCAGTGCCTTTACGTCCGGATCGTGGGGCATGGGTTCGAACGGATCCCAGAAGAAAATCAGGATATCCACCTCACCCTGGCAGATTTTAGCCCCCAGCTGCTGATCCCCGCCCATCGGGCCGCTGAACAACTGCTCCACCTGCATACCGGTGGCTGCCTCGATCTTGCTACCCGTAGTGCCGGTTCCCAGCAGCTGATGCTGCTCGAGAATCCCGCGGTGCTTACAACACCATTCAATCAGTGCCGACTTGCGGTTGTCGTGTGCCACCAGGGCAATGCGCTTTTGCGCGGCTATCGGCTGGTCAATGTAATCCACGTGGCCCCCAGGCAAAAATTGGTCAGATCATTGGCGGTCCGGGCAATCGACGGCCAGCTGAATTGGGCCCGATTGAGAACGCGCCTGATGATTATGCTAAATTCCGCGCCCAGCATCCATTCCGGGAAGCGGGCGTGCCCCTAAACCACTATTTGCCACCCGCGTGCCATCGGCGAGGCCGGGTAGAGCAGCGAGCCAAGGTGCGTATAATCCGCCCCATCCAAACACATGCACTGTTGTCTGCATGCCTACCTATAAGGAGTACATATGAGTGTCGGCGCCTGGGAACCAGAAAACCAAGCTTCCAACGACCAATCGCGCACCGAGATCGACCGTGCACTGCTCCAGCGGATCATCGATGCTCTGAATGAGGCGGACAGTGAAAGCGAGGGCGAAGAAGCCGCACCAGATCTCAAAGCGATCGATCAAGAAATACAGAACGCCAACTGGCTCGCTGGCCTGCCAGCAACCCAGTGGCTGGATGAGGCCTCCCACTGGAATGACTCGCAAGTGTGGGCACTGATCCGCTTTTTTACCCTGGCGGAAATGCAGTTGACCGACTGGCAGGGCGGTGCCGAATCGCCGGTGATCCCGCTGGCGAAATCTCTGCGTCAGCGCAAAGCGCCCTTGCAGCGGGAACAACTGCTGTGGATTCGCCAATATTCGGACAACCGTTACCTGCCCTACGGTCCTCTTTAAAGGTTCACGTTAAAGGATCACGATTCGGCGCCGAACCGTTTCAAATACCGCCCGCTAACCTTCATCGGCACACCAGGCCCCGAAGGGACATTGCAAAAAAGGCGCAGTGGAAACTCCACTGCGCCTTTTTTCTGCCCCGATATATGTCCCGAGCTTCAGTCTTCAACACGGAACAGCTGTGCGCGCAGCAGGTCCACACCCGCCGGCACCCGGTAATTCATCGACAGCTCTCGCCACAACACAACCCCTTCAGCATCGATCAACCAGGCGCTGGGGCGTACCGCATCCCGCACCCAGGGGCGCAAAATTAATGGTGCCGCCGAGGGTGCCGCAAATCGCACAGCATTCTTACCTGACATTTCCAGCTGCTGAACCTGAACCCCCGCAGTGAGAGACGCAGCCCATTTATTTTCTGGCTGCCCGCTCAACAGGAGCAATCCAATATTACGACGAGCCAGGTCCGCCAGAAGATTGTGCACCTGGTGCAGTTGATGCCGACTATCGGCGCAGTAACTCCCACGCAGAAATATCACCAGCACTCCATCCAGGCCTTTTTCACGGCAAAATGCTGCGGCCTGCCAATTTCCGTCGCCCGCAATCGCGAGCGGAGGGAATTCCTCATCCAGCGCGGGCATTTTCGGGTGGCCCACCGCGCTCAGGTGATACAGATAAACCAGCAGAACAAACAGGTTACCGATTGCCAGGTAAACCGGTAGTCCACGCTCGCTGTCGGTGAGTAAAACGATCGCCAGCCCGACAAGCACACAGGAAAAGGCCGCGGACTCCCGCAAATCACCGGCGAGTTTTTCTGGACTTCGATAGCGCAATAACATCCATACCGGCAGCGCCCAGGCATTAATTAATAACCCGACCCAGGCAAACAGAGAATTACCTACATAGCCCTTTGTGATCGCGTAAATAGCTCCCGCTCCGCAGAGCAATAACCAGAAAAACGCGATAAATGTAAAAAAAACCTTAAATTTATTCATTACAGAGTAAAAACACCCTTAAAAAACTTGCATTCAAGTATATAAATGAGCTGCAATTAGCGCGATGAATTCCACTCATCCAAAATAACACCTAAATACTAAATTTAGATACAGGGATATTTTATGGCCGCACGTAAAACTGCCACCGCAAATAAGGTGAATTCCGTCGCGAAGATGGAAGCGGAACTCGCCTCACTGAAAAGCCAGCTTGAGAAAGCGCGCAGCTCCCAGGAAGCCGCTGCTAAAAAGGAAGCTGATAAAGCAACCAAGGAAGCTGACAAAGCTGCCAAAAAAGCACAGGCTGCCGCCGCCAAGGTGAAAGCTGCCCGCGCGAAAAAGAAGTCTGCCGCTCAGCAGAAGCAACTGAAAGCCGCGCAAACCGCTGCTGCCGCTGCTAAAAAGGCCGCTACCGCTGCCAAATCTGCCGCTACCGATGCCAAATCCAAGCTGTCTGTCATCAGCGCCGACAACGCACTGGCTACCAAAGTAGCCAAAGCTGTGGCCAAGGAAGAAGCCGCCATCACCAAGAAGCTGGCCGCTGCTGAGAAGAAAAAAGCCGCTGCCGCTGCCAAGAAAGCCGCTGCCGCCGCCAAGAAGAAGGCTGCTGCTGACAAGAAGAAAGCCGCTGCTGCTGCGAAGAAAGCCGCTGCCGCTGCCAAGAAGAAGGCCGCCGCTGCCAAGAAGAAGGCAGCCGCTGCTGCCAAGAAGAAAGCTGCTGCTGAGAAAAAGAAAGCTGCTGCTGCAAAGAAAAAGGCTGCTGAAAAAGCCAAGAAGGTCGCTACCAAAGCCAAAACCAAGGCTAAAGCTGGCGCCAAGAAGAAACCTGGCCGTCCAGCCAAGAAGGCGGCCACCAAGAAAGCTGCTACCAAAACTGCAGCGAAAAAGCCGGGTCGTCCTGCCAAATCTGGCGCAGCCAAGAAAAAGCCGGGCCGTCCGCCCAAGTCTGCTGCCGCCAAGAAAGCACCTGGCCGTCGCGGTCGTCCGCCGAAGGCTAAATAAGCCGGCATTTCTGGCATTTGAAACGAAAAAACCCCGGCTCGCCGGGGTTTTTTCGTTTAGGCCTTAAGGCCGCTGCTTATCTCAGGTTTCTTGCGCCGCGCGGTCGCGCACCGGCAATATCCGCCCGAGTGCACTTCTTGCGGCCGATGGCAGTGCCAGCATCACCGGTGTGACAATCAATGTCAGCAAGGTCGAAAAGCTCAGGCCGTACACGATCGCGCTGGCCAGCTTCACCCAGAAGGAAGCGATAACCCCATTCACCACCACCGTACGCCCAACCATATCCACGCTCACCCCCAGCGCCAGAGGCAACAGGCCGAGAATGGTGGTGGTCGTGGTCAGGAATACCGGGCGCAGCCGCTGTGCGGCCGCCTTGACTGCAGCTGCCCCGTGGCTCAACTCGGGCTCCGCTTTGCGCACATAGTTGTAGGTATCGATCAATACAATGTTGTTATTCACCACGATACCCGCCAACGCAACGATACCCACCCCGGTCATGATGACACTGAATGTGCTCTGGGTGAGTGTCAGCCCCAACATAACTCCGGCGGTGGACATGATTACCGAGGAAAGAATCAGTGCAGACTGATAAAAGCTGTTGAACTGGGTCACCAGCAGAATAAACATCAGGAACAACGACAGGGAAAAGGCCACCTGAAGGAATACCAGGGACTCGTTCTGATCCTCGTCCGCACCGCGGAACAGCAGTTCCACCTGGCCATCCATCGGGTTATCCGCCAGCCACTTGCGGATTTCCCGCACCTTGTCGTCGGCCAGTACACCATCCTCCACATCCGCTTTGACCTGCATACGGGTAATGCCATCGATTCGCTCGATCTTGTCGACCTTTGCACCCGGCTCGGTGGAAACAAAACTGCTCACTGGCACCGCACCATTGGGGGTATTCACCTTCAATTCGTCGAGGGCGGTGATGCCGCGCGCGTAATCCGGGTAGCGAATGCGGATATCCACTTCCTCATCAGAATCATCCGGCCGGTACTCAGCCATCAATACGCCGTTGGTCACCAGCTGCACCGCACGCCCCACACCGGTGAGGTCGGCACCATAGAGAGCCGCCTTGGCTCTATCGACCTTCACTTCCCATTCAATACCCGGCAGCGGTGCGGTATTGACCACGTCCCGCAGGCCACCGAACTCACTCACCATGGCGCGGTGCAGGCGCCAGGTTTCCGCGAGCAGCTGGTCGTAATCGCGGCTGCGCAACTCCAGAACAATATCTTTACCCACCGGCGGGCCGCCTTCAAAGGCATTGGCACTGGTTTTGATACCGGCAAAATTGGCCGTGCGTTTGCGAATATCCGCAAATACCTCTTTGCTCTTGCGCTCGCGCTCCATTGACGGCAGCAGCTCCACCAGCAGGTTGGCAATCTGGTCCGGGGATTTTTCCGAATTGCCGGAAATACCACCGGAGCCAATGGCCGAATAGACCACCCGCACTTCAGGGACGCCCATCACCGCGGCTTCCACCTGCGCCACCAGCTCTTTTTTCTCTTCGACGGAAAGGTTGCCCTGCGCCCGCACCTCCACGTTGCCGTACTGCTCTTCCGTCTCGGTAAAAAACTCCACTCCCGGATTGAATGTACTGAATGCAGCAAAAATACCAATCAACACCAGAATGGTGGCGCCGAAGGAAACAAATGGGCGGCGCACGACCGGACCCAACAGGCGCGCATACAGGCCGGTAATCCCGGGTAACCCACTCGGGTCACCAGACTCCAGCTGCTTCAAATATTGCTGGCTCTTCAGATCCGTATTGCTTTTGCCAAATACCGAGCCCAGTACCGGCGCAAAGAAGAGCGCATACACCAGGGAGCCCGCCAGTACAGAAAATACGGTAACCGGCAGATAGCGCATGAAATCCCCCACCACACCGGGCCAGAAGATGATGGGCAGGAACGCAGCCAGGGTGGTTCCGGTGGAGGCAATCACTGGCCAGAACATCCGTCTGACCGAAATGGAGTAAGCCACTCGCGCCGACAGCCCCTCCGCCATTTTGCGGTCGGCAAATTCGGTAATCACGATGGAGCCGTCGATCAACATGCCGAGGGCCAGCAACATGCCGAACATCACCATAAAGTTGAACGAGTAGCCCAGATACCAGGTAATGATGGAACCAAACAGCAGGGAAAAGGGAATCCCAAACCCTACCAGTAGGCCGGAACGAAACCCCAGTGCCGCCACCACGATGATCATCACCAGCAACATGGCAGTGAGGATATTCCCCTCCATCTCGCTGACCATATCCCGCGCAACTTCAGACTGATCGAATACAAAATCTACCGTCACTCCGCGCGGCAGGTACTCGCGTTCGGCATTGACTACCGCACGCACGGTGTCTGCCAGGTCTACCGCACTGGCACCGGTGCGCTTTTCCACATTGATCGCGAGCCCCGGGCGGCCATTGACGCTGGTATAGCTGGTAGCATCCTTGAAGGTGCGACGGATATCCGTCACCTGCCCCAGGGTCACCACGCCGTGCTCCGACTGTTTCAGCGGAATCTGATACACATCTTCAGCGGTTTCAATCAGGCCCGGCACCTTGACCGAGAAGCGCCCCTTGCTGACATCCATTTCTCCCGCGGGAATCAGCAGGTTGTTTCCCAGTACCGCATTGATCAGCTCACCGCTGGTAATCTGATAGTGCTCCAGCCGCACCGGGTCGATAGTCGCCTCGACTACTTCTTCCCGGTTGCCGTTGATATCCGCACTCAGTACTTCGCTGATGTTTTCGATCTTACGCTTCAACAGCTGGGCACTGCGCAGCATCTCGCGCTCACGGACCCCCTCACCTGCCAGCGTCACCACAATCGCCGGGAAGGGCTGCGCGGAGGCCTCCTCGACAATCGGTTCTTCTGCATCCCGCGGCAATTCCGCTTTCGCGCGGTCTACTGCATTGCGCACCTCGTCCACCGCCAGGTCGATATCCAGTGCCGAGTCAAACTCGATCACCAGGTACACCAGCCCTTCGCGGGCCGTGGCGATCACTTCCTCGACACCTTCCAGCGCGCGAATTTCCTGCTCCATCGGGCGGACCAGCAAGCGCACACCATCTTCAGGCGAAATGCCTTCGTGCATCACCTGCACGATCACGATGGGCGGATTGACTTCGGGGCTGGATTCCACCGTCATGGCGCCGCGCGCAGCGATGCCCATGATCACGACCAACAGCATCAGGCTGATGCTGCTGCGAAAACGGTTTACCGCACTATCCAGCAGCTTCATTGCTGGGGCTCCTGATTCTGGTCACGAGTTTCAGACTGCTGCACTGCCACACCCGAGGTGGAATCAATCAGGGGCTGGCCAACAGCCGCTCCACCCTCCTGGGCTGCACCTGAACTGGACAGGGGCGCCGGCAGATCGCCGCCAGATTCTTCAAGCTCCACCGCAACCTGCTCACCTTCACTTACATACTCCTGCCCCACCGTGATCAACAGCGGGCGTGCAGGCAGGCCAGCGACCCAGACGCCTGCGTTTTCATCACTGACAAGCTGCACCGTCATAAAGCGGACCCGGTGGTCCTCATCCAGGGTGCGCACCCCCAGTTGTCCGCGATCATCCAGTGTTAACAGGGAGGCATTGATGCGATGAGCGAGCACCTCACCAGTGGGCAGCGCCATGCGCGCGCTGATGCCGCTGCGCAGAGCACCGTCGGCGTTAGGCACCGCAACTTCCACGCGATAGGCACGGGTATTCGGATGCGCCTGCTGACTCACGTAGCGCAAGCGCCCCTCGACCAACTGCCCCTGCTGCAGCTGCGCGCTGGCCGAGCCTCCGACATTGAGGTTACCGACGTGGGACTCGGATACCTCTCCGACAATCAGCATGGGATCCAGGTCCAGCACCGTCGCACACTCTTCGCCGCGACGAATAAAGTCCCCCAGCTCCACCGCCCGGCTATTGACCAGGCCGTCATAGGGGGCTCGGATCTTGAGATTCTTGACATCCACCTGGGCGCGCTTCAATTCTGCGCGGGCACTGGCCAGTGCCACTTCCTGCTGGGCCATGGCGGTTCCGGACTGCAACCCGCGGCCCTCCAGCTTCTTGGCACCGGCGAAATCCAGCTCGGCCTTGCGCAGTGTCGCGCGCGCCTGCTCCAGCCGCTCCGGCCGGTCCTCCGCGGCAATTTCACAGATCACATCCCCCGCAGCCACCCGCTGGCCTTCCTCCACTGGCAGTGCCGCGATGACACCATCCAGCTCGGCCCGCACCTGTACGCTGCGATTGGCTTCAGTACGACTGTTCACCACCACCCGAGTGACATAAGGCTGCGCATCCAGTCGGCGCGCCTTGACGGTGATCTCTTCGGCAACTGGCCGCTTGGCACTGGCACCCGGCACAGGCTCGGACGCACCGTCGTTGGCACCAGAAAGAAGGCCACTCAGCAGCCACACGACAGCAAGAATCGCGACGATCGCAGCGATTCGATAGTTGCGTTGCCGCCAGAGAGAAAACAGAAAGTTCATACCTGCAGTATTCCTGTGTATTAGGAAGATGTTCGATTTGAGGTCGACGTGACCTGTTGGGCAGTCTCGAAGTGTACGCATTTTATGCGCAAAGCGATCACCGTGCAGTGGCGAAAGCTGCCCAATTGCGAAATCCATCGGGGAATTCAGGCCTGTCGGCGAATTTTGAGATATCTCAGAAAGACAGGAGAGATTAGTACGGGGACTGACTACAAAGCCACGATATCGAAGCGTCAATAAAGGAGGTAATAAAAGAAAGGACGAGAGTGGCAAACACAGGCCCGACTGCACCGGCCGGGCCAGAGAAAACTCAGGAGAGGATCGACTCGAGAAAATCTGTCATATCGGACTCTTCGGCAACCAGTTGGCCACTGCCAAACTCCGCATTCCAGTCCAGCAGAATCCGCGCAAGATCTTTTGCCTGACCGGCCAGAGCCACCAGCTCCTCTTTACTGTTTTTCGGCCCGGTATAGAGCTTCAGGCGGCGGTGGCTATTGGCGAGTTCGTGGGTGGGATACTTCGAACGGTACACTTCGAGCTTCCAGCGTAACGAGTGCACCATATTGCGGTAGAACACCAGCTTGGTAGGCAGGTGCAACAGGGAGAAGTCTTCGAGGTCGCCAAACAGGGTACAGTCGACCGCCAGCACCTGAATATCCTGTCCGACCGGCGCGGCGACAATGGTCGCGCTGCGCGGCTCGGCCAGCAGCATGGACAGATCACCAAATACCTCGCCCGGACGAATCACCGCCAGCGGGCGCTCTTCACGGGCCGCAGCCTCATTGTCCACATGCACGTGCAGTTCACCGCGCAACAGAAAGTACACCCACTGGTCCACATCCCCAGCGTGCAACAGTGCCTCACCGGGAGACAGCGTCGACAGCCGCGAACGCTTCAGCAGCACGTCGTACTGCCACTCGCTGGTAGCACGAATATCGCGAAAGAGATGTATGACATTCAGGAGGCGATCTACCGCATCCCGCGGGTAATCACTGAGCGGTTTGTAATCCATGAAACTCTTGGCTTAGTCGATTGCTTGATCGAACCGTTCTTGTGTGTGTTTGCTGTGAGGTTGCGACGGCCAATTCTGCCTGACTCGGCACGCACCATCTGCTGCTGCATTCTAGGCGGAAAGTGACGGCTGTCTGCCCTGCCATTCCCCGGATTTGAAAAAACGAGACATTTTACCCATTTCAGGGTTGAACTCCATTGCAGTTACAGTAGAGTTGAGCAGAGCCTCGGTTAATTTCAGCCAAATACTGGATAAAAAATATCCGCTCGATTTCTGGCAGATTAACACGGGGCCCGTACCTTTCGGGGGGAGGGTGCGATCGAAGCGGCTGGAAATTTGTCTGGGGTATTTTGATTGATTTTTCAGCGCTTTATCTGCCGGGTTCTGCCCATCCGGCTTTCAATCAGATACCAAAGCAAAAATGAAAACGACCAACCTCGTCATTGCCCTGCTGTTGTTCGCTACGGCCCTGGCTGCAAAGGCAGCGCCGCTGCTGAACGGTCTCGCTCTGGAACAACAATTCAATAAAGATCAATACATCGCTGCCGTCTACTCGGAACGGCTCTCCGGTGAGGCCAGCGCGCTGCTCGACAATAACATGCCACGCAGCCTGGAGGTCCGCATCATCGCCGACCGGCTCTCCGCCCGCCGCTTCCGCAACCAGTGGATGGAAGGCATCGCCATCAACAATCCCGGCAATGTGCTGACAGGCCAGGCCGAGAACATGGTCACCTTCGCCAATCTGTTCAAAGGCCGACTGACGACCGGAGATCAGCTGCGCATCGATTTCGCCGCAGACACCGGCACCACCTCGGTATCCCTGAACGACATCATGATCGGCATGATCGAGGACCGTGAATTTTTCAACACGCTGCTGCGCGCCTGGGTTGGCCCGGTGCCACCATCCACCGACTTCCGTGACGGTCTCATGGGGTCCGGCCAGGTTGATTCCGGCATGCTGGCCACCTATGAATCCCTGCAGCCGGGCGCAGACCGCGTGGCCCAGATCGCCGCAATGATCGACCAGCAGGAAGCCGCACAGGAACAGGAAGAGCAGGCGGCAGCGCCGAAAGCCGAGCCAAAGCCCGAGCCGGTCCAGGTCGCGGCCACCAGCCAGCCCAAACCTGAGCTCAAGGCCAATATCCCAGCGCCGACCCTGGCCGCCATCGGCGCGCCCACCGTTGCGCCGCCGGTGCCAGCAAGCGCTGAGCCCAAAGCGGAAAGCGCTGCGGTACAGGCGCCGGCCTCTCAGCCCAAACCCCTGAAGCCCACCACTACCCGCCCCGCCACACCGATGGAGGAAGAGGAGCTGGAGGAAGAAGAGGAAGCACCGCTGACTGCCGATATGATTCTGGCTCGCCAGATCTATCACTCCATGCTGCTGCGCCACACCTTCAAGCACATTCGCTACCCCAAACGCGCCCAGGAGCGTGGCCAGGAAGGCAGTGTCCGCCTGAATGTGACCATCGACAATCAGGGCAAAGTGAAAAACGTGAGTACACTGCAGGAATCCCGCTACTCCAGCCTCAACCGTGAGGCCCTGGAGGCCGTTGAACGTGCGGGCCCCTACCCGGCCACGCCAGCGCAGCTGAAAATCGACGAATACCGATTCTCTGTACCGATCACCTTCCGCCTGCCGGACTGATTCGCGCTTAGTCGCATCAAGACGTATTCACCCTCAAAACCCCGCTCTGCGGGGTTTTTTATTGGCCGGAATCCATCGCTCTTGCCCTACAACTGACCGCATGCCGGTTTGCCCTCTCGCCACCCCGGTGCATACTAGAGGGCTGTTACCACTGTCATCCGGTCTGGTGACCGGCAACGATAACAAGCCCAAAAGGCCATCCATGAAAAAACTGCTTCTACCTCTGGCAATTGCCGGCGCCATCGCCGGAACTTCCCTGACTGGCTGCTCACAGTCTGAAAACCCCAGCGCGGACAGCCCCCAGAATACCGCTTCAGCCACCGATGCTTCTGCCGCACAGGTTGCCGAACTCGGCTCCGGTATCGACCTCACCGCCATGGACACCAGCGTCCGCCCGCAGGACGACTTCTACACCTACGTCAACGGCAACTGGATGAAGAACACCGAGATCCCCGCGGACAAATCCCGCTGGGGCGGTTTCAGCATATTGCGTGACAAAGCCACCGAAGAAGTAAAAGCACTGATCATGGAGGCCGGAGAGCACGCCAACAGCGCCGGTGCCAAGCAGATCGGTGATCTGTACAACAGCTACATGAACGAAGAGCTGATCGAGAAAAAAGGCCTTGACGCAATCGCCGGCGAACTGGCCAAGGTAGACGCCATCCAGTCCACCAAAGACCTGACCGACTTCTTCGCCTACGCCGATACCGTCGGTTACAGCACACCCTTTGGTGCCGGCATCTGGCAAGACCTGAAGCAGGTTGAAAACTACATCACCGTCATCTGGCAAGCAGGCCTCGGTCTGCCCGATCGCGATTATTACTTTGACGACTCCGAGAAGGGCCAGACCTTGCAACAGGCATACCTGGCCTACCTCGCCAAGATGCAGAATATTGCCGGCCTTGATAACCCCGAGCAAAATGCCGATGCCATTTTCCAACTGGAAAAAAGCCTGGCAGAGCACCACCGCACCCGCGTCGACAACCGCGATCCGGACAAGTACTACAACAAATTGAGCCTGGCAGAGCTTCAGGAACGCATTCCCGCAGTAGACCTGGAAAGCTACCTGAGCAAAGCACACCTCGAAAAAGCCGAAAGCTTTATGGTGGGCCAGCCGGAGTACCTGGAAGCGGTCAACCAGATTATCACTGACACCGATCTCAAGACCTGGAAGCGCTACCTGAAACTCAAGGTGCTCGCCGCCAATGCACCGTATATGCATAGCGAAATCGCCCAGGCCAACTTCGACTTTTACGGCACCACCATCCGTGGCACCAAAGAAATGGAGCCCCGCTGGAAACGCGCCGTGCAGTTCGTAAACGGCTCTGTCGGTGAACTGGTGGGCCAGCGCTATGTGGAAAAATACTTCCCGCCGGAAGCCAAGGCGCGCATGGTCGAGCTGGTGAACAACCTGAAGGCCGCCTACAAAGAGTCCATCGAATCCCTCACCTGGATGAGTGAAGACACCAAGCAGGAAGCGCTGACCAAGCTGGCCAACTTCACCACCAAAATCGGGTACCCGGACACGTGGCGCGACTACAGTGCACTCCAGGTCAGCACCGACGATCTGGTGGGCAACGCCGTGGCCGCCACACTGTTTGAAACCCTGCACGAACGCAACAAACTGGGCAAACCACTGGACCGCGGTGAGTGGGGCATGAGCCCGCAGACCGTCAACGCCTACTACAATCCGGCAATGAATGAGATCGTATTCCCCGCCGCCATCCTGCAGCCGCCTTTCTTCAATATGAATGCGGACGATGCCGTGAACTACGGCGGTATCGGCGGCGTGATCGGCCATGAAATCGGCCACGGCTTCGACGACAAAGGCTCCAAGTTTGACGGCAAGGGCTACCTGAATAACTGGTGGACCGATTCCGACCGCGACAACTTCGAGCACCTCACCGGCAAGCTGGTTTCCCAGTACAACGGCTTTGAGCCGCTGGAAGGCGAGCATGTGAACGGCGAGCTGACTCTGGGCGAGAATATCGGCGACCTGTCCGGCCTCGGCATTGCCTACAAGGCCTATAAAATGTCCCTGAACGGCGAGCAGGCACCGAAGATCGACGGCTTCACCGGTGATCAGCGTGTGTTCCTTGGCTGGGCACAGGTATGGCGCAGCAAGATGCGCGACGAAGCCCTTAGCGAGCGCCTGAAAACCGACCCGCACTCACCGGCGGAATACCGGGTGCAGGGCGTAGTGCCGAATATTGAAGCCTTCTACTCCGCGTTTGACGTGAAAGAAGGCGATGGTATGTATCTGCCTGAAGAGGAGCGGGTGGTTATCTGGTAACGCCCGTTACTCCACTCCGCCAGTACACGGTTCTTGTGTGCTGGCGGTGTCGCTGCCGGGTATTGCTTTGTGAGACACGCCGTGCACCCATCCCTGGGGGCTCTGCACCGCCATCCATGGCGGTGAAGGTCTCACAAAGCAATACCCGGCATCGCCACCTTCTCTCCGGCTTGATCATTTCAACAGACCACCCTTCTTCACCGAACTTTTCTTATTGATCCTGCCCCTCCCGTGCTGAATGGCTTACCATAGCTCGCAAAGGACTTTGGGGAGACCAATATGGCCCATAAGAACCAGTTCCAACTGCTGGGTAGCCGCCGCTTTTTACCGTTCTTCTGTACCCAGTCTCTGGGTGCGTTCAATGACAATGTGTTCAAGAACGCACTGATTGTCATGATTGCGTTTCGCCTGGCCACCAGCGAGGCGAACTTCCTGATCAACCTGGCCGCCGGCCTGTTTATCCTGCCGTTTTTCCTGTTCTCTGCCACCGCCGGCCAGGTAGCCGACAAGCTGGATAAAAGCGTGCTGATCCGCCGCATCAAACTGGCGGAAATAGGCATAGCGCTACTGGGTATCGGCGCCCTCTACACCGGCAATAATTATCTCTGCCTCGGCGTGCTGTTTCTGCTCGGCGTGCAGTCGGCCTTCTTCGGGCCGGTGAAATACGCGATCCTGCCGCAGCACCTGCAAAAAACGGAGCTCGTAGGTGGCAACGCGTTGGTGGAGATGGGGACCTTTGTATCCATTCTCACGGGCACCATCGTGGGCGGCCTGCTCGCAGGCTTTACCGGCGAGGGTGAGTCTGGTCTGCTGTGGATCTCCGCGGTGCTTCTGGCCGCCTCCACTACCGGTTACCTGGTGAGCCGTGCAATTCCCGAGGCCATTCCGCCGGCACCAGACCTCAAAATCAACTTCAATCCCATCACCCAGACCGGCCGCATCCTCAAAGAGGCTGCAAAAAAGCCGTCGGTGTTTTACGCAATCATCGGTATTTCCTGGTTCTGGCTGCTTGGTGCAGCCTACCTGACGCAGATTCCCAGCCTCACCCGCCATGTACTCGGCGGCAGCGAGTCGCTGGTCACCCTGCTTTTGTGCTGCTTTACCATCGGTGTGGCAATTGGCTCGCTACTGTGCGGGCGCCTTTCTGGCGGACGAGTGGAGCTGGGGCTGGTGCCGATTGGTGCGGCAGGGCTGACCGTTGTGGGCATTTTATTGGCATCTGCCACCGGTGATTATCAGCCTCCGGCGGAAACCACGGTTGCAGCCTTCTGGGCCAACGATGGCGCCCTGGGAATCCTCGTCAACCTGACCCTGATCGGTATTTTCGGCGGTTTCTTTATCGTCCCGCTCTATTCCATGATGCAGGAGCGCTCCGATCCAGAAATTCGCGCACGAATCATTGCGGTAAACAATGTGCTCAACGCCCTGTTTATGGTGGTGGCAGCGGTACTGGGGATTGTATTCCTGAACATTCTCAAGGCAACCATTCCGCAGTTTTTCCTGATCATCGCACTGATGAATGCGGCAGTCGCCATATTCGTATTCAACCGGGTTCCAGAATTTGCCATGCGGCTGCTGATCTGGCTGCTGTCGCACACCATGTACCGGGTAAAACACCAGGGACTGGAAAAAATCCCAGCGGAAGGCCCGGCGATAATTGCCTGCAACCATGTAAGCTATGTAGACGCCCTGCTTCTGGCCGGCGCAGTGCGTCGCCCCATCCGCTTTATCATGTACAAGCCCATATACGAGATTCCGGTTTTACACTTCATTTTTAAAACCAGCCGCGCCATTCCCATCTGCTCCCGACAGCAAGACCCTGCAGGGTACGCAAAGGCATTTGAGGAAATCGAGCAGGGTCTGAGGGACGGCGATCTGCTGTGCATTTTCCCGGAGGGGCAGCTGACCAAAGATGGTGAACTGCAACCATTCAAGGCGGGCATAGAAAAAATCCTGCAGAGCACGCCGGTACCGGTGATCCCCATGGCATTGCGTGGCCTGTGGGGCAGCTTCTTCAGCCATAAGGATGGGCGCGCGTTCAGCACCCTGCCTCGTCGCTTCTGGTCACGCGTGTGCGTGGTGGCAGGTCACCCACTCGCCGCAGCAGAGGTCAAAGCTGAAGCGCTGCAGGAAACCGTATTGGATTTGCGCGGCGAGCGTCGTTAAAGCAAAAGATATTCAACGAAAGAACGTGACGCTGCCGGCACGTCCCACAAACAAAAACGCCGCGGAAATTCCGCGGCGTTTTCTTAAAGCGACCATCAGCGGGCATGAATTACAGCGCGCCGATCGCCCCTTCGTAACTTGGCTCATCAGCGGTTTCTGACACCTGCTCGGTGTAAACCACTTTACCGCTCTCGTCGATAACCACCACCGCGCGAGACAGCAGGCCTTTCAATGGGCCGGTTTCAAAGGCCACTCCGTAGTCGCCACCAAAGCTTGCACGGAATGCGGAGCCCAGCTTCACATTGTCGATACCTTCGGCACCGCAGAAACGCGTCATGGCGAAGGGTAAATCCGCAGACACACACACCACCACAGTATTATCCAGAGACGCCACTTTTTCGTTGAACGTGCGTACAGAGGTGGCGCAGGTCGGGGTGTCTACGGATGGGAAAATGTTCAGCACCACACGTTTTCCCGCCAGGTCCTGCAGGGTAAGTTCCGACAGATCTCCCTGCACCAGGGTAAATGCCGGTGCCTCGCTGCCAGCTGCGGGCAGCTCACCAACGGTGGTGATGGGATTTCCTTTCAGGGTGATATTGGCCATTGCGTATTCCTTGACTTGCCTGATGAAAGTGGAGGCAGCATGACGACGGGATATGACATTGTCAATCAGATGGCGGGTAATGTGCTGGCAGTAAAAAAGCCCCACAAATTGCGGGGCTTTTAATAGAGAATCAGAGGTGGAACTTAGTGCTCCGCCGGTACCCGGCCAAAGGTCCCTTCCATTTCTGTCGCCAGGAAAGACATGACAACCCAGGCCGCCACGTTCTGCTTGAGGTTTTCCGGGTCAACCTTGTCCAGGGTATCGTTCGGCGTGTGGTGGTAGTCAAAGTAGTCGGTGCCGTCTTGATACAACCCCATGGCCGGAACGCCACGAGCTACAAAGACACTGCTGTCCGGGCCACCGGATGACTTGTTGTTACCGCGCTCGATACCCAGCGGGGCCAGCAGCTGCATCATCTGATCGGCGATGGCGAACTTGCCTTCCGGGATGCGGGTATCAAAACGCCACACCTTGCCGGCGCCGAAATCAGATTCAGAAACCATGATGATCTTGTCCAGCTCATCCTTGTGCGCATCCACATACTGGCGGGCACCAACCAGGCCAATCTCTTCCGCACCAAACAACACGACCCGCAGGGTGCGGCGGGGACGCTGCGGCAGCTCTGCGATCAGGCGCGCAGTTTCCATCACAATGGCAACGCCGGCGCCGTCATCCAGGGCACCGGTTCCTTCGTCCCAGCTGTCCAGGTGCGCGCCGATCAGCACAACTTCTTCGGGCTTTTCACGGCCGACCACTTCGCCGATCACATTGAACGACGGACCATCGGCCAGTGGTTGATTGTGTACGTCCAGCTTGACTTCTACCGGCTTACCGCGCTCCAGCATGGCTTCCAGCAGGTTGGCGTCCGGGGCGGACAGGGCCAGGGCCGGCACCGGGTTTTCCACACCATCAATGGACATCATGCCCGTGTGGGGGAAGCGGTCGGAGTCGGTACCCACGGAGCGCAGCAGCATGGCCGCCGCACCCTTTTCCGCCGCAGCGCGCATACCTTTGCTGCGCCCCTGCACGGCCGGGCCGTAGCCTTCACCGGTGCGCGCGCGCTCCATACGCTTGTTGATAAACGCGATTTTGCCTTTGACCTTGCGTGCCGGAGCTTTCATCAGGGCTTCCACGTCGGCGAACTCGACGATCTCCGCAGTCAGGCCACCTTCCGGAGTGGAGGCGCCGTAACCGAGTGAGGTCACAACCAGTGGCTGCGGAAAAGGCGCAGTGACTTCCGCATGAGCGTGGCCGCGGGCCCAGCGTTTAACGTCAATCTGCTCGGTGTATACACGATCGAAACCCAGGGCTTTCATTTTTTCCTGTGCCCACGCCACTGCGCGCTCATCCCCTTTGGTGCCGGCGCGACGCGGCCCGACTTCCACGGTAAGAGACTCCACCAGACTGTAGGCATCGGAGGACTCCAGTGCGCGGTCACGCAGCACTTCCGCCACAGACAGGTCTTCCTGCTTCAGGGGTGCGGCCTGCGCCGTCATCGCCAGCAGTACGGCAGCAAAGCCACCGGTAATGCGCATCAGAGGTTTCAACATGATTTCTCCAGTTACAGCGTTAGGATTGTTATCGGGTTGTAGTTGTCGATTTGTACGTATCGGGTTGTAGCGACCGGCTTTCAGTCGGTTTCGTCCTGCGATGGCAGGGCCAGCAGGCGCGCGCGCAGGTCACGCAGCCTGCTCAGGCCGGCCTCGGTAAACAGATACGGTAGTTTACCGGTGTATTCGTCTTCTTCAATCTGCTGGCATTCCAGGCGCAGCTTTTCCAGTGGCGGGTCGTGACGCATCGGATAACTGACCAGAACCCGCCACTCGTTGTCGTCGGCCTGCCCGGCGATGACGTCTTCCAGCCCGCGCTGGAATTGGTCCCTTTCCATGCGAAAACGCGGGGTACGCATATGCATCAGCCCCCACACGATCAGTGCAAACACACAAAAGGCTATGCACACAGTCAAGACGATCGTCATCGCAAATCCCTCCTCGATTTCCGGGTTCGGGACACGGGGACAGTAACAACTGCCATCAGATCAGCAATCAGCCCGCATCCACAAAGTCGGTTTGATTTTCCGGGTTGCGGCCGCGGTATTTGCTAAAGCGCCGCTGTATTTCGTGCATATCCACTTCCAGGTTGCCGGTAGTTTTATACACGGAGTCGATACAGATCCGCTTGGTAGGAAAGTCCCAGGCAACCAGCAATATAGGAACGTTGGAAGCGTGAGCGATACGCAGGAAGCCATTCTTCCACTTGGTGGCTTTTTTGCGAGTACCTTCCGGGGTAATGGCCACCCACATTTTTTCGTTCTTTTTGAACTGGCTGGCCACCTGTTTGGCCATGCCGCCCGCTGCAGACCGGTCCGTGGGGATACCGCCCAACCACTGGAACAGGCCCTTGAAGGGAAAGAAAAACGCTTCCTTTTTCATCAGCCAGGAAGCCTTCAGCTTCAGCGCCATGATAAATGGCATGGCCACTACAAAGTCCCAGTTGGAAGTGTGCGGGGCCAGTGCCACCATCAATTTTTTCTCCGGCGGGAATTCACCGTCGAAACGCCACCCCAGCGCCTTTACGATCAGCAGGCCAATGCCCTGGGTCAACCAGTTACCACTGCGCGGCATTTCTTCAGGCAATGGTGTGGGAATCGTTGTTTTCTTTACGGCAGTCACTGCAACAATCTCTTCAGGTTTTGCGGATTCAATGTCCGGGTCAGTGCTCACGGGTCGCGTAGAAGCGCACATCCGGGTAGCGCTCTTCGGCAAGCTGCAGGTTTACCCGGGTAGGCGCCAGGTAAGTCAGGTGTCCGGAGCCGTCCACGGCCAGGTTGATGCTCGCCTTGCGCTTGAAGTTTTCCAGCTCCTTGGCACTTTCGCTGTCGACCCAGCGCGCGGTGCTTACATTCACATTTTCGTAAATGGCTTCCACCTTGTACTCATCTTTCAGGCGATAGGCCACCACTTCAAACTGCAACACCCCCACCGCGCCGACAACAATGTCGTTATTGTCGAGGGGGAAAAATACCTGGGTGGAGCCCTCTTCTGACAGCTGCTGCAGGCCTTTCTGCAACTGCTTTAACTTGAGTGGGTCTTTCAGGCGGATACGGCGGAACAGTTCCGGGGCAAAGTTCGGAATACCGGTAAATTTCAGGCTCTCGCCCTCGGTAAACGTATCGCCAATCTGAATGGTCCCATGGTTGTGCAGGCCGATGATATCGCCAGCAATGGCTTCTTCCACATGGGTGCGATCGCCGGCCATAAAGGTCACTGCGTCGGCAATTTTTACATCCTTGCCCAGCCGCACGTGCTTCATTTTCATGCCGCGACTATAGGTGCCGGAACAGACCCGCATAAAAGCGATGCGGTCCCGGTGCTTGGGATCCATATTCGCCTGGATCTTAAACACGAAGCCGGAGAACTTCTCCTCGGCCGGCTGCACTTCGCGATCGTTGGTGGCGCGGGACTGGGGGCCTGGCGCCCACTCTACAAAGCCGTCCAACATTTCACGCACACCGAAGTTGCCCAGTGCGGTGCCGAAGAACACCGGTGTCAGTTTACCGGCGCGGTAGGCTTCCAGGTCAAATTCGTGGGTGGCACCCCGTACCAGCTCGATCTCATCACGGATTTCTTCGGCGTATTCGCCCAGCAACTCGGTCGCTTCGTCGGAGTCCAGCCCTTTGATCTGGATGTCCTCCGGGATGGTATGGCCCTGCCCCTGTTTAAACACATGAATGGTGTCGGTATAGAGGTTGTACACGCCCTTGAACAGCTTGCCGGAACCCAGCGGCCAGTTGATGGGCGCCGCCTGGATATTCAGCACTTCCTCGATCTCGTCCATCACTTCGATGGGATCGCGGATATCCCGGTCCAGCTTGTTGATGAATGACAGGATGGGGGTTGTGCGCAGACGACACACATTCATCAGTTTGACAGTGCGGTCCTCGACGCCCTTGGCGCCGTCAATCACCATCAGTGCGGAGTCCACTGCGGTCAGCACCCGGTAGGTATCTTCCGAGAAGTCCTCGTGCCCCGGGGTATCCAGCAGGTTCACCACCCGCTCTTTATAGGGGAACTGCATCACCGAGGAGGTCACGGAGATACCCCGCTCCTGCTCCATGGCCATCCAGTCCGAGCGGGCGTGGGGGCCCTTCTTACCTTTGACCGAGCCCGCCAGCTGAATGGCATTCCCGAACAGCAGTAACTTCTCGGTCACCGTGGTTTTACCGGCGTCCGGGTGGGAAATGATGGCAAAGGTGCGGCGGCCGTTGATGCCCGCCAGAGAGGAAGATTGACCCATAAGGACCTTGTATACGGCTGGATAAAAAACAGGCGCGCATTATACAGGAGATGGAGGGCCACAGGAGGCGGCATCGGCAAAAAGCCGTGGTGCATCGCGGTTGGCACCTGACCAGAGAGGTGGATAGAAGGGATCGCCGAAGGCAAAAAAGCCGGCCCCGGTGGGGCCGGCGGAATCCTGGATAAGGAGGGAGAATCAGAAAGAAACGTTGACGCCGACCCAGAAGCTGCGGGCCTTGTCCTTGACGTTGTAGTCGTCTGTGAACACTACCTCACTAACCGCGCCGCGGCCGGAGGCGTACTCGTAGACACCGTCGCCGTTGAGGTCGGTGTAGTCCGTGCTGTAGGAGGTGAAGTCCTCGTCCAGCAGGTTGTTGATACGGCCATTGACCGATACGTACTCGTTGATGGTCAGGCGCGCACCCAGGTTCAGAACCTGGTAGTTCTCGAAGTACAGGGGCTTATCCAACACATTGTCCCACGAACGATAGCGGTCAGAGCGAAGCTCAGCCTGCAGGTACACCTCCAGGTCGCCGGTGGCCTGCCAGTCCAGAGTGGCATTGGCCATGTGCTCGGCGGTGTTGGTGAGCGGCTGCCCCTCTTCCGGGCCACTGAGCTGCTCGCTGTCGGTCCAGGTGTAGTTGGCCTGCAGGGACCAGGCTTCGGCCAGTGCTACCTGCCCCGCCAGTTCGAGACCGGTGATTTCCACCTCATCGACGTTGATCTTCTGGCTGTAGGTGTCATAGCCGAGAGAGTCATAGGCACCTAGGTTCACACAGGGGCGCTCGCCACCGGTGCGCTCACAGCTAAAGATGGTATCGCCACTGGCGATTTTATCTTTGAAGTCCGTCTGGAACAGAGTGGCATTGAAGTTGTGCTGTCCAGAGGGTGCAGTCCAGTAAACCGCGACTTCACTGTTTACACTGGTTTCCGGCTGCAGATCCGGGTTGCCGGCAAACGGGGAGGTTCCCTGGCCGCCAAAACCGGTAATACCATCGTACAGGTCGGTGGTCAGCGGCGTTTTGTAGCCTGTGCTCACACCGCCTTTTACGGTCCAGCTATCGGTCAGTGCATACACGCTGTAGAGACGCGGAGACACCTGACTGCCGAACGTGTCGTGGTTGTCATAGCGCACGCCCGCGGTCAGGGTCATGTCGCCCACCGGGGTCCAGTTGTCTTCCACAAACAGGGAATACATCTGCTGTTCCTGAATACCGCCGGCGGCATTGTCTTCCATGCCGAACACATCGTCTTCCAGCTCACCGTCGATCACCTGACCGCCGATCACCAGCATGTGCTCACCCAGAGCGTTGCTCAGGGGTACATCCATACGCGCGTCCAGGGTGTACTGGTTGCTGGCGAGTGTGCGCTGTGGACGGGGCAGGAAGGTCTCCTCCGCCAGCGCCTTGCGGGCCTCTTCGTCCATGCCTGCATAGTCACCAATACCGTCGTACATGTCCTGTAGCTGCAGACGCTGGGCTACGGTAAACGGCAGGGTACGGCCTTCGTTGTTGGTATCCACATAGCTCAGAGAGACGCTGCTACTGGCAAAGCCCCAGTCGCCCTCGTGTGACAGTGACCACCAGTCGCGGGTAAACATCTGGTCCGCGGCGTAACCGGTGCGCGGGTTCACCTGACCACCACTCTCACGCCATACGGATTCGATATTGTCTTTGGTACCCAGCGGATAGGTGATTTCACCGGTGTTGATATCGAAGCTCGGCGTGTTGTCGTACACCTGCTCGGAAGTGTCGTAGTTGAAGCGCACAAACTGGTTGTCACTGGCGTTCCAGGAGAAGCTGACGCCGTACTGTTCACTGGTGTTGTCGACCGTACGACCACCGCTGCCGAAGCCCATGGAGCGCACATGCACGTCGCCGCTAGGATCCACGGCCGGCTGGAATTCCGGGTTGGAAGCAAGGCGCTCATATACACTGCCGTGCAGACCCAGGCTCAGTACACCGGGGATCACCGGGCCAAGCACACTGAAATCGGTGGTGATGTCATCACCGAAATCTTCATTAGTCTGGAGGCTGCGGCCATAGCTCATACCGCCGCTCCACTCGTCTGAATGGCGCTTGGTGATCACGTTGATCACACCACCCAGTGCATCGGCGCCGTACAGGGTGGAGGCGGGGCCGCGGATGACCTCGATCTGCTCGATGGCTTCCTGGGGCGGAACATGATTGAACTGGTTGCCACCAAAGTTGTTCGGGTAAATATCCCCGTGGTTGTTCTGACGCTTGCCATCGATCAGTACCAGAGTGTACTCACCAGTGAGGCCGCGCATACTGATGGAACCCTGCCCGGTCTTGTCGCGGCTGCTGCCGATATCCACGCCTTCCTGATACTTCACAGCATCGAGCAGTGTGGTAAAAGGGCGGGACTTGAGCTCGTCCTGGCTGATCACGGAAATGCTGGCCGGCGCATCGGTAAGCTTCTGCTCGAAACCGGTGGCCGTCACAACCACGGTCTCCATTGCTTCGGCTGTGCTTTCCTTTTTGCTCAACTCTTCCGCGTGTGCTGCGGTGGCCAGTATGGCGATTGCGGCCGCCAGTCCCTGCCGGTAAAAACCTGAAACGTTCATATCCCTTTCCATATCCCTTTTGCCCCATTTTTATACAGTGCGCAGTTGATTACGTTGTTGATCAAGTAGTTGCGCTCTGAACATTCGCCGCCATCCCCCGATCGCGACGCGCAAATGATAATGATTAGCAACTATAAATCAATAGCATTCGGGAATGATTTTCCTTAGCAGGCGCATTTTCTATCCTCCCAAGACACCCCCGCCTCCGTTTATGGTTTTTGATACCTCCGCAAATGCGCTAGGCTCCGCCATCGAAATTGCCCGCCGCAACCTCTAAGCTAGAAATGGCCGCGATGGCGGTACTGCCACAGCAGCACAAGCAAACAACAGGAGCCACCATGAGCGACGCAAAAATCCAGGCACTGCAGAAAGCCCTGGGCAAACGGCAATTGCACGGCTTCCTCATTCCCCGCGGCGACGAATATCAAAACGAATATGTGCCCGCTACCGACGAGCGCCTCGCCTGGCTCACCGGTTTTACCGGCTCTGCCGGACTCGCGGCGGTGACGACGCGCGGTTCGGCGCTGTTTGTCGACGGACGCTATACCCTGCAGGCACAGCAGCAGATTGGCAGCCAGCCACTGGCACAGAAAAACCTCACCGCAAACGATATCGCCGACTGGCTGTGCGAAACCCTGCAGCAAGGCGATGTACTGGGCTACGACCCGCGCCTGCACACCGCGCCGGGTCTGGCCCCACTGAAGAACCGTTTGAGCGAGCGCGGAATTTCCCTGCAGCCACTGGATGACAACCCCCTTGATGGGCTTTGGCTGGACCGTCCGGATCCCCCATCCAACCCCGCTCGTCCACACCCCCAGACATTCACCGGCGAGAACAGTGCCAGCAAGCGCGACCGTATCGCCCGACTGATTGCGGAAAAAAATCAGGACGCGCTGTGGCTGGCCAATCCGGAAGTCTGCGCCTGGCTGTTCAATATCCGCGGCAGCGATATCCCCCACCTTCCAGTGCCTTTGTGCATGGGGCTCCTTTACCGGGATGGCACGGCAACCCTGTATCTCGCGGAATCCGCAGTCAGCAATACGCTGCGCCACCACCTGGGCAATGACATCGAAATCGTCCATCAGAAAATGGATCTGTTTTCTGCAGCGGAAGGTCGGCACTTGCAATCGGTGTGGGCAGATCCGCAGTTGACCAACAGCTGGACACTGGAGCAGTTGCGCAGCCGGACGATCGACGTCCTGCGGGAACGCGATCCGATCACCCGGGCAAAGGCCGTGAAAAATTCAGTGGAACTGGACGGCAGCCGCGCCGCCCATATACGCGATGGCGCAGCGCTGTGTGAATTTCTCGCCGAGCTGCCGGACGCCGTGCAGCAAGAAAATTTCGGCGAACTAGAAGCGGTAAAGCTGTTGAGAAGCAAGCGGGAAATGCGTGAAGGTTTTACCGACGACAGCTTCGATTCCATCTCCGGATATCGCGGCAACGGCGCCATCGTGCACTACCGGGTCGATGCAGAATCCAATTTGCCGATGCAGGCTGAGGGGATTTATCTTATCGACTCCGGCGGTCAATACCCGGACGGCACCACAGACGTCACCCGCACCGTCGCCCTTGGGCCTTTTCACGCCGAGGCAAAAGACCACTTCACCCGCGTGCTCAAGGGACATATCGCCCTTGCCACCTTGCGCTTTCCCGAAGGGACCTGCGGTGAGCAAATCGATGCATTCGCGCGACAGTCACTGTGGAGTGTGGGACTGGATTACGCCCACGGCACCGGACACGGTGTGGGCAGTTTTCTGAGTGTGCACGAGGGCCCGCAGCGCATCGGCAAGGCAAATTCCAATGTCCCCCTGGAAGCAGGGATGATTGTGTCCAACGAACCGGGGTTTTATCGCACCGGTGAGTATGGCATTCGTATCGAGAATCTTATTTTTGTAAAACCCTGTGATGATTTTTCGGGCTTTCTTGAATTCGAAGAGCTGACCCTCGCGCCCATCGAACGCCAGTTGATCGAGCCGACATTACTGACCGACGACGAGCTGGAATGGCTGAACCGGTACCACCAGAAAGTTCGCGAGACACTGGCCCCCCTGGTAAATGCTCGCACCCAGAACTGGCTGACCACGGCCACCCAGCCCATCGAAAGAGAATGATATAGGGAGGCACAGAGCAGGAAAGTGAGGCGGCACCTACTTGGAAACAGCCCGGTCCGAATTAGCCTGGCCCGACATGCCAGCGGGTTGTTCCGGCACCGCACGACGAAGTTCCGTGCTATGGGATTGTAAATACCGACGCAACCACCACCAGGCCAATACGCCCAACAGCAGGTTGGAAATCAGCGTGGCCACAAATAGCCCCTGAATCCCCCAAAACTGGTTACCCAGCCAGGCCAAAGGCAGGTAAATCCCGAGCACGCGTAAAAATGAAATAAAGGTGCCGGGCAGCGGGTGGCCGAGGCCATTAAACGCTGCGTTAGCCGACATCACGAAGCCGTATCCCGCGTAACTGAACGGCACCAGGCTCAGATAAGCCACCGCCACTGCAATCACTTGCGGCGAATCACTAAACAGGGATACCACTGGACCGCCGATCACCCAGAGCACAATCGCCAGCCCCATGCCTGACAACAGGCAAAATTTTGCCAGCACTACCAGTGTCTCGGACAAACGGTCGAACTGTCCCGCTCCGGCGTTCTGCCCCATAAAGGGACCCACCACAGACGACAGTGCGTAAAACACGATCAGGGCTACAGGCTCAATACGCAACGCAACACCCAGCCCCGCCACCGCATCCACCCCGTGGCTGGCAACCAGCGCGACCACCACACCACCAGACATGGGAATAATCACATTGGTGGCAATTGCGGGCAGCCCCACTGCGAGCAGTGCACTCCAGGAGCTCCGCAGTACAGGCCATTGCCAGCTGGGCATTACCAGAATCTGTTCACGCTTCACCAGCACATACAGCGCGATCAGAAAACTCAATCCACGGGCGATCACCGTCGCTACTGCCGCCCCCTGCAATTCCAACCGGGGAAAGCCATACAAACCGAATATCAGTAGCGGATCAAGAATCAAATTGAACAGTGCAACCGCCATCAGGATCTTGCCGGTAATCGCGCTATTGCCGATGGCTCGCAACGCCGACAGGGAAACCATGGGAACGACTGCAAATACCGCCCCCAGATACCAGGGCACCATGTATTCCGCAATCAGCGGTAACAAACGCGGCTCGGCACCGAGTAGACGGAACAGCGGTTCAATGGTCAACAGCCCCACTGCACCCACAACCAGGGCAATCAGCAGCGCGAGCAAAGTGGCGTCGCTCACCAGTTGGCGCACGCGAGCCATATCTCCGATCCCGTAGGCACGCGCCACCGCCGATGAGGTGCCCGCCCCCAGGCCAATGGCCAGGGCATTGATCACCATCACAACCGGAAAAGTAAAACTCATCGCCGCCAGGGGCGCATCGCCCAGCTGCGCGACAAAGTAGGTGTCCACCACATTGAATGACATGGTGGCAAGAATGCCCCACACCATAGGTAACGCGAGGCGGCGCAAGTGACCTGCGACCGGTCCTTCGAGCAGTGACGGATGGGTACGATTGGTCGGCATGGTAATTCCGGAAATAGAAGCGGGCGGCTGGCACCGTGATACATACACTGGCGTCGCGGGCCCCACGGCTGAAGCCTACAATACCAGACTCATCAGCAGCGCGTCTTCCCGGCTACCATCCGGTTTTGGATAGTAGTTTTTGCGGCGCCCGTCTTCAGAAAACCCAAGCTTGCGATACAGCGCACGGGCGGGACGGTTGGACGCACGCACTTCCAGTAATATCCGCGCGATGTCTTCCGGTAGCTGCGAAAAAATATCCTCCAGCAAGCGGCCGCCGACGCCCTGGCGACGCCACTGCGGCGCTACTGCGACATCCAGAATTTCCACCTCGTCAAACAGTCGGCTGACCACGCAGCAGGCGGCAATTTCCCGGCCGCCCACCTCATCATCAGCGGCACGCAACACCCAGCAAGTATGCCCGGAAGCGAGACTGTCTCGGTATTGCGATGCACTCCACGGGTGGCTGTGGGCGCTGCGAGCCAAGGCCGCCAGAGCGTCACAGTCTGAATTATTTGCCTTCCCGAGGCATAAGCCCTCGTCGGGTGCCAGAGAAGTTGTCTCGGGAGATGTGGTGCTGGAGCGAGGTTTGGAGGAGGGAGGGTTCACTGGAGCGGCTTCCGTGATCGGCACTGGGCACTTGGTGTTGAAACGTTTAGTGGTCCATGCGGGAAGTTCGGTTACTAAGGAGCACAGCCAAAGCGTTCAGATTAAGGCGAGAAAGCGCAGGAATAGTGGTTCTATTTCAAACTTTCTCAACGCAGAGCTGGACGCTTTGGCGAAGCGAACAGTTACGCAACTTTCCGCATGGACCACTAACGCCGGGTCTGTTCGGGATAGAGTTTGCGCAGCAGATTCCACACTTCACGCTTGCGCGCGGGCTCCTGTAACAACTCGGTCAGGCTGGGCATAGAGAGGATGCTTATGCCCTGCCAGTCATTCACTGGTTCGCCTACCTCCAGAGGAACAGGCGCGCAAAATTCCTGGGCCTGCTGCCCGAGCAACCAGATAGATTTCACCGGGTTGCGCAGACACGCCGCTTCCAGCCAGCTGCTACAGGTATCTTTGGCATCATCAGCACCCGCTGCTGCTGCAAACGGGTTTTCTGCCAGTGGCCAACGCAATTTATTGCGCTCGGATTCCAGCTGTTGCCACCCAAGCGCACGAACAATATTTCCAAACAGGGATTCAATCGGTAGTGCTGTCCCAGGTTCCCGGCTATCCACCGCCAGCACCTCGTCACCCAGCCGCCAGCAACTCAACACAAAGGGGGCTACCTGCCGTTGCGGGGGCGCAACCGGCGTTGCCTGCTGCGCAGCGGCAGAGGTTACGCGAACCTCTGCGGCAATACTGCCGATTACTCGCCCCACATCCGGCGAAGGCGCGGCAGGCGTACTATCTGCCGCGGCAGTCGCTTCGCTGGACGTAGTAGCCGTTGCTACAGCGACCCCGGCAGCCGCCATGGCCGCGGCTGCCGGGGCTACCGTCACCGGGGATTCATCGAGCGGAGGTGGCAGGAGCGCCTGTAACGGCTCCGGTGCCAGCGGCAGACAGAAGCGCGGCATATAACTGGTGACGCCCAGTGCCGTGAGATATTCCGTCCGCTGCAGTTCGTTCACATTGAATCCCGGTATGGTTAGCGCTCAGACGCCCTGGGGTTTGGCGCTTTTGCTGGCCAGCAAGTTTAACGCATCCAGGTAGGCTTTGGCGGACGCCACCAAAATATCCGTATCCGCACCGACACCGTTGACCAGCTTGCCATCCCGCTCCAGACGAACCGTCACACTGCCCTGGGAGTCAGTTCCCTGGGTGACCGCATTGACAGAGTAAAGCTTCAGATCGGCATTACTGCCGACAACCGATTCGATCGCCTTGAAGGTGGCATCCACCGGGCCACTGCCGTCCGCGCTGCAGGTTTTCTTTTCACCGTCGATGACCAGCACCAGGTGTGCCTGGGGGTAGCTTCCGCTTTTACTGCGCACTTCGAGGTCCGCCAGCTGGTAGTGTTCCACCGGGTCAGCGGCACCGGAGATCAAGGACTGCAGGTCTTCATCAAAAATCTCGTGCTTTTTATCCGCAAGGTCCTTGAAGCGCTGAAACAGCACATTGAACTCGGCCGGATCCGCGAAGGTCACACCCAGCTCTTCATAGCGCGCCTTTACCGCAGCGCGGCCAGAGTGTTTGCCGAGCACCAGGCGATTCTGACCCCAGCCCACATCTTCTGCGCGCATGATCTCATAAGTCTCGCGATGCTTGAGCACGCCGTCCTGGTGAATACCAGATTCGTGGGCAAAGGCATTGGCACCAACAATGGCCTTGTTCGGTTGCACCGGAAATCCGGTAATCGATGACACAAGACGGGAGGTCGGCACAATATGCGTGGCATCCAGGCCAGTCTCTACCGGGTAGAGATCCTGGCGCGTACGCACTGCCATCACAATTTCTTCCAGAGAGGCATTACCAGCGCGCTCCCCCAGGCCGTTGATGGTGCACTCTACCTGACGAACCCCGTTCATCACGGCAGACAGGGAATTGGCCACTGCCAACCCAAGATCATTGTGGCAATGCGTGGAGAAGATCGCTTTATCAGCGTTGGGGACGTTCTCGATCACCCGCCGGAACATGGCTCCGTACTCTCCAGGCTCGCCGTAGCCCACGGTATCTGGAATATTGATCGTGCCGGCACCCGCCTTGATCACCGCTTCAATAATGCGGTACATGAAATCCGGCTCGGAACGGCTGCCGTCTTCCAGGGAAAACTCCACATCGTCGGTGTGCTGACGGGCAAGCTTGACCGCATCCACCGCCTGACGGAGTACGTCCTCGGGATCCATCTGCAGCTTGTACTTCATGTGGATCGGAGAGGTGGCGATAAAGGTGTGAATGCGGGAGGAGTTCGCTTTCTTCAGCGACTCGGCGGCGCGCAGGATATCCGCCTTTACGGCTCTGGCGAGGCTGCACACGGTAGAATCTTTTACGGTTTCCGCAACCGCCTGCACCGCTTCAAAATCACCCTGGCTGGCAATCGCAAAGCCCGCCTCGATCACATCGACACGCATACGTTCCAGCATACCGGCAATGCGTACCTTTTCATCTTTGGTCATGGATGCGCCGGGGCTCTGCTCGCCATCGCGCAATGTGGTATCGAAAATGACTAACTTATCTTTTTTAGTGTTCATCAGGGCTCATCTCCTAGTCTGGCCCGAGGCTAAACAGCGGAAACGCCGCTGTCTATGCACTGCTCGAATTAAGTTCGGAATTCTGTAGAACGATAGGGGAATAAAATTATATGCCGCGGTGCGGCAGTCGTAGCAGGCTTGCTAGTAGCAGGAAGGCAGCAGCCGGCTGGGCGCAGGAATTCGCCAGGCCGGAAAGGAAATAATTGACGAAAAGAGATGAGGCCTGAGGCCTCACGACCGGAGATATCGGGTCGACGGGGGCTACGGAGTTCATGGCTGCTGTTTTCAGTGTCCTGGTTATGGAGCAACTTGGTTTGAACTGTCTTTTGAACAGTTACCCAAAGTTGTGGTGGATTATCTTCATGTCCACGCTACCGGCACCTGGGACAGTACCCAGCTACCAGAGCGGTGAACTATAAGACGACCGGGCAGCCAACATCAAGATCCATCCTAATATTAAAGGCACAATAACACATTTACACAAAACATTAACAAATCCAAAGGATTATCAAGATACTCATCCTATTTCCCACCTGTAGACTGAAGTGTATCCAGCAGTGTCCACAGCTCCTTTTGCAAAGCCACCAACCGCTCCTTCGGCACGGCGAGCTGATCCAGCGCAGCAGCCCGCCAGGACCTCGCCAACGACTGGAGCTGCCGCCCCTCATCCTTGAGCCGGATGAGTGTCACCCGCTCATCCAGAGTCCCCCGCTCCCGGGCCACAAGCCCCTGCAGCTCCATGCGCTTCAGCAATGGTGTCAGAGTACCCGAGTCCAGCATGAGCTGGTCACCAAGGGCACTCACTGTACTTTGCCCGGGATCTCTCTGCTCGTTATCCCACTGCCACAAAACCAGCAACACAAGGTACTGAGGGTAGGTGATACCGAGGGTACGCAGCATGGGTTGGTAGGCCCGGGTCATTGCCCGGGATGTCGCATAGAGGGCAAAGCAGAGCTGCCTATCCAGGTTCAACGATGCCCCACCAGAATCTGGAGATTTGTTTGTCGGGTGGCTCAAAGCAGCTTCTCGATATCCGCTTCCAGGTCTTGCGGCTTGTCTTTCGGCGCATAGCGATTTACCACCTCGCCGTCGCGATTTACCAGGAACTTGGTGAAGTTCCATTTGATACCCTCCGTACCAAGGATACCCGGCGCAGCCTGCTTCAGGTGCGAGAATAGCGGGTGAGCGTTAGAGCCATTAACCTCCAACTTCCCGTAAACGGGAAAACTCACCCCATAGTTCAAGGTACAGAACTCCTGTATTTCGCTGTCACTTCCCGGTTCCTGCTGGCCAAACTGATTACACGGAAACCCCAGTATCACCAGACCGCGCTCTTTGTACTTTCGATACAGCTCTTCCAGCCCCTTGTATTGCGGCGTGAAACCGCACTTGCTCGCAGTGTTTACGATCAGTGCAACTTTCCCTTTGTAATCTTCCAGTGTGGCCTGCTGTCCGTCATTGGTCGGTACGGGAATGGTGTAGAGGTCTGTCATCGATGCATCTCCTGGATAAGTATGTTTTTCACAATTAGATTGCGCACAATCTAATTGTTTGAGCTTTCTATTTCCAGTGCTTTCTGTATGCAGTCGTGAGTAACTTTTTCCGTTAAACCGCCCAGGTGATCCCCGGCTGGATTCTCGAGTTACTTGTGGATTGATTTAAATACGGTTTTTTTAGTTATTCACAGGCGTGTTACACACAGAAACCTTGGACAGAGCTGTG
>NZ_CANNGQ010000004.1 GCF_947504145.1 uncultured Microbulbifer sp. | reverse complement strand
CCGCCGCCTGTGCCGCCGCCTGTGCCGCCGCCTGTGCCGCCGCCTGTGCCGCCGCCTGTGCCGCCGCCTGTGCCGCCAGGATTATGGCCGCCGCTACCGGAGCTGGGTACCGCGGATTGCGGAACTCCGGCAATTTCTTTGGAAACATTGCCACCCTGCGCCCGGATTTCATCACCAAAAGTGCGCCATGCGACCTGCATGCCGACTGAAAGAACAATAACAAGTATTGGTAGATACTCGGTAAGTGCAGAGCCTATCTGTCGGGAAAACACAGACTTTATTGTTGTGGACATCCTTTATTGCCTTAACAGAACCAATCCTTGGCTCAGCGTGGTTCTAATTCGTATCATTAATCGGAGCGAAACTATTTCCGATCCGAGAAATGAGATGAGACAGATGCGGTAGTTTTGCGGGCCTGGTGATTACCGTCATGGAAACCGGATGACCGGAAACCGCCCTACCAACGTGAACTTCTACGTCTTGCAAAGTTTTTTGATGCTCAGCGGTAAATGCCGAGCTGAAACCTGAAAAATTTCTATATTTAACAGGCTGTAGCACAACATCCTGCGACTTGATGTCGAAACCAAAGTTTCTGGCAGACCGAACTATTGCCTCCAATGCAGCACCTTTTAACGCTTGATTTGTCCCGGGCAGTTTCGTCTTTGTGTAATAACTAAAGGTAACTATTGTGGGTGGATAATAGTGCTCCGGAGAAACTGCAATAAACACAGGTGCGCTATTCCCGCTAGCGATTTTCCAGCTCCATTGGGGATCTGTATCTACACCTATCTGGTATGAATTTCCCACTTGAATTAATTGCAGCTGCCTCGATTGTATTGGCGCCGAAGCTACGCATACATCTAAAAAGCACAAAAAAACGCCACTACCGATCCAACCAAAAACCAAGTAGAGCAAACGGCATGGTTTTCGCCGACAGAACCCTCTAATCATCACGGGAATAGAGCTCTCAATTAACCGATCGGTACACCAAAGGCAATACTGTCAAAAAGATTACGCTCAGTAATCCCCAGCGCCCATGAAGCTTGCTTACCGAGTTCTTGTAACGAAATTTCGTCAGACACAGACAAATCACCCAGACAAACAGGTAACAAAAAACCAGCCTGCCCAATAAAAAACCTATTGAAAAGCTATCCATGCGCTTGTTCCGATCCAACATTTTTTAAGGTAAACCGATCAGGTCTTTCTAGCGGCGATCATATACATTTGTCAGTTTCATTGGAATATTGATGTTCCAACCAGCAAATGGCGTAAATAAATTACATTGGCCTTACATACAATTACGAGAACTAAAACTTGGCACAAGTGTTCCACAAAACGAAATAGCCTGCGCCAGTGCCCGTAATTGGTAACAGCGTCCAGTAACCCAGGAACAACTGAGACGTAATTACATGGTACAAACAAACCAGTTATACAAAAAAATAAAAAGTGAATCAGATCACAAACGTAAAATTTTTCATTGCGAACACTTGCACAACTAGCTAGTTTCCCGCCGTCGCTTGCGAAGCGGCCCAATATTTAATGGAATTAAATGAGTTGCACACGTCAACTCGAAATAATTGAGAGGGATCTAATGTTAATCCGCACAAAGAAACCGAAATACTTGAATGGCCACAAAAAGCAGCTCGGCCAGGGAATGACCGAGTACATCATCATTGTCGCCCTGATTGCCGTCGCCGCAATCGGCGTATTCCGACTGTTTGGGGATACCTTGCGCAATCAGATGGGCGGCCTTGCTCAGGAAATGTCCGGACAATCTGGAGACGCCCAAATTACCGCGGCACAAACATCTGCAGATGACGCGGTTGACGAGGCCAATACGGACAAGGACCTGTCCAACTACTCTTCCGGCAACCAGACTGGCGGCAACTAAGCACTGCCAGACACTATTGGCCGGCAGGAATTACCTATCTGCCGGCTGATTGCCCTCAAATGCAATTCCAGGATTCGACTCTGCCGAACCCGCCGAATAACAGACACTTGTCGCCGATATTTTGAAATGGATTTCAAATGAATCGCCAGAAAGGGAATGTAATCCCCTATCTGCTGGCGCTGATGCTGAGCGTATTACTCTCCGCCCAGTATGTATTCAACGCCTATCAGATCACCAATGCCTCTACACGCCTACAGAATACGGCCGACGCCGCAGCTTATAGCGTCGCCAATGTCTATGCGCAAAATCATAACTTTGTTGCACTATCGAACCGGGCATTGGTAGCCAATCAGATCACTATGGCGCAGGTGGTCACCATGACATCCTGGTCACGAATGCTGAACACCTTCGCCCAGACAATCGATGATATTGGTACATGGATACCGTACGTAAATACCGTAACGGGCTATATCGAGAGTGTTTCCAACAGTATTCAATCCGGTATCGAATCCGCAACGCCAGGAATTGCGCAAGTTGTCGCAGCCTATTCGGATGCGGTTTCCCGGCAGCAAGAATTCGCCACCCCGATGGTCAGCCTGATCGCTCAGGAGATACTCTCTGATGTCGTCAGAGCAAATGACCCCGACGTAAACTATTCGGCCGCCGAAGTCTCGGTGGCTGCGGCGACCACTGCACACCTGGAAGAGTTTCATGGGCCCAACGACTGCCTGGAGATATCGGATAGTGTTCGCAATAGCGGAAACTATCACTCCAACCAGAATGAAACAGCGGCCCGCTGCAGACAGTTCAGAAATGTCACCATGGAGTCGAGAGATGGCTTCTCCGAAGCGAGAACATACCGATTCAGCTTTCCGGGTATGCCAAGCAGGATCACGCTGCCCGGTATTCCTGCGGAAAGCGTAAGTGGCATTCCGTTATTCTCCCGGCTGTCTATTGAGCGCGCGGGTGAAACCGTTCTGGGGGGGGACACCAACTCCGTGAATCGACGTGCACCCTTCACCTCCTGGAGTGCCGTCGACACCATTTCCCTTCACTCCTCAACCCGATATTGGCGACTGTTTAGGGGCACCCGAACCACCCGACATCGCGAGCGCGTGAAGCTCGGTGTCGGCCACGCCTATACCGGGCCGGAAAATGATGAAGGCCACCACATCATTCATGAAGATCGCTCCCACTGGGAAGTAAATCCGCGGGGTTCTTCCTGCACAGATGTAGAGTACGCAAACAGAAATCGGGCGCGCAATCACGGTGGCTTCATCCTGATGGATGTCATCGCACTGGACTGTAACGATCTCGCGAATGACTACTCCGACAGCCTCAACACGTCCGACAGCACAGGCCTACAACCGTTCAGAAATCTCCGCCAGGAAGGCTATGTAGAAAAACAGAGCCCGGCTTTCATTTATCTAAGAAAATCCACCGGTCACGTGGCCAGTGCTGCAGATATCTCAGGAAATGTAAGCGACTCCCACGCGTTGGGCGAATACGCCGGAGCCGCCGACAACGCATACCATGGAGCGGCCGGTTCCGCTGTTTTTTTTCGCCGTCAGAGTGATAGCTGGATGCGCGTAAATACTCGCCGGCTAGACGGAAGAGTGGAGTTTGGCAATGCGTACAACCCGTTCTGGGAACCACGGCTCTCGAGTATGACGGACGAACAGAAGCTGACATTGACAGCCCTGGTAGGAGGTTGATATGCACAAATACCGCGGCCAGGCCATGCTGGAATTTCTGATTGTCGCCAGCTTCGTGTTAGTACCTTTGGTGTTTATGATCGCCTATCTCGGTAAAACCGGTGATGTCCGGCACCGCGCCTACGAAAGTGCCCGCTATGCCGCATGGGAGACAGCAAAAACAGATAAAACTCCCACCGAAATCAGCTACGAACTCAATCGTCGACTTATTTCGCAGGAATTTGTCGGTTTTGATAGCGTTCGCGATCGCACTGCATCCGGCACCCAGAATGCCAAAGTATCTCCTCTCTATTTCCATACGGATCAGAACGGCGACTACGCTCCACTACTTCTGATCAATAATGGACAGTTTGCACAACACACCCATACCAATAGCACACCAGATGGAAGTGCATATAGTGCAAGAGACAATTTTCTCAACAACGCACTGATAGATTTTGACCTGCCACAAAATGGCCTCGTTAACGCCACAATCAACTATCAACTGGCCACCGAACGCAACCTTGCACAAATTGGATCACTTTCCCCGCGTGCCAACAATGCACTCTATACCCAGAGCTGGCGACGACTGACATCTAACGACATAAAATCCACTCTCGACGGCGCTGTACTTGGTGAGCGTGCATTTAACAACGGTGTTTTCGATCAACTGGCCAATCTGGCGTCAACTGTGGGATTTGAAGAGTGGGACGATTTCAAACCAGGAATCGTCGAGCGGGATGTCGTGCCTTGTAGCCGGGTTTTCAATGGCGGCAGTAACCGGGAGTCCGCGTGTGAATAGATGGCCTTTAAGCGTATTTAATGCGTTTGCGGTACCTTTCCTTATCGCACTAGTCGCGACACCGGTACACGCGCTTGAAATGGTCTTTCCCGATGACGCGCAGGTGAATATCGTCAGCGAGCAAATGGAGGTCAATGGACTGCCACTGGTCGCATACGAATTTGCATCTCCAGATGACGGCAGCGAAGCTCTGTCGTTTTATCGCGAGTACTGGACCCACAACGTTGATGACGCAGATACAGACCAGCCTTATCTTGAAACAATAATTGGGGAATGGAAGGTACTTTCGCGTCTAGAGGAAGGCCACAATATTACCGTGCAGGTCGGTCCGCGAGGTCTGTCGGGATCCCAGGTTCTGGTAGGAATTTCTCCCTTGCCGGAATATCTAGAAAAAGGCGTGAAATCTGTAGTACGCCATGAACTTCCTGCACTGGGCCGAGCGGATATTGTTTCCGTAGTAACTTCGCGATCCAATGGCGATGTATTCGATTCCTATTGGTTGGAATCGGGTGACAGCGTTGAACGTACCCTCGACTATTACACCGCCTATTACGCAAAGCACCACTATCAGATCAATAAGAAGCGTGTAGTCGACCAGGCCAGTAGAAATACAGAAGCCGCAATGTTCACTGCGGAGAACAATTCGCAGAGTATCCGAATGGATGCATTCAACATCGACGACAAGACCAGGGTAATCGCAACGATTTCAAGGAAGGGAAGCCGGTGATCAATAAAAACAGCGGCCAATCTTTCCCGGAATATCTTGTCGGCGTACTGATCGTCGGCGCGGCATGCTTCACCCCACTTCCGCCACTAGACGACAAGTCGATTGTTGGCTACCTGGTTGAAGCGTTTAAAAAGAATTACCGCGCGTATGAATACGCGGTTTCTCAGCCCACAGACGAATAGCAGGAGTAGGCCAAGTGGGGTTATTTTTTCGATTTCGATATCCAATCGCGATGATTTTCGCAGTGGCGTGTATCGCAGGTGCAATCTATTTGACCAAATTCTATTTCGACCAGAAAGAGCAGCAGCTTCGCGACCAGATACGGAAGGAACAACAGCTAACCAATGTTGTGGTTGCAAAACGTAATCTGTCGATCGGTGACCCGATCAACCTGGAGAACATGACCATCAAGAGCATTCCATTTGAGTATGTTCCAGATGGTGCGATCGTCCCCGATCAATATTCGGCCGTTGAGTTTAAGCAACTGCGCGATCCGATGAGCGCAGGCAAACCACTTCTCAGGCAGTTCGTTGAAGGGGTATCACGTATCGCTCGATTCTCGGATTTGCTCAGCGAAGGTGAGCGTGCCATCACGCTCGAAGTGGACGGCGTTTCGAGCATTGAGCACATGATCGAGTCCGGTGACTTTATTGACTTGGGGGTCCGTACCGACAAAGGTCAAAAACTTGACTTGCTACTTGAGCGGGTAAAGGTCCTTTCCACAGGCAAGTTCACCACTGCCGACGCCAAATTCCCAGGGATGTACAAAACCGCGCAGTACCCAACCATTACCCTCGGCGTGCCCAGCGAAACGGTGCGCGATGTATTTGAGGCCGATGGAGCAGGTGACCTGGTATTCCTGTTGCGCAACCGGCGGGATGAGATAAACCCGCGCTACGAACTGAATGACAGTAACGTCAATACCGTTGCGGTCTATCAGGCTGGCAACGCAAAAGATGGTGTGCTGGTTCCAAAGCTGGAAAGTTTATCTCTGAGCACCTCCCAACAATCTCACCGTGTGGCCATACGAAATGCCAAGGGAAGGCTAGCTCGAATCGCGCGTGAAATGACGCTCTCCGCAAGCGATGAGCCGCAGGAAGACATGCATACAAGGGTAGTTGATGAAAGGTTGTAAACGTATTTATCTGGTTGGTGTACTGGTATTGAGCTTGCTGTGCTCTGTCACCTACGCAAAAAATGGAGCCAACGCACTCTCTCTACACTCGGGAGAAGTGCACGTACTGAACATTGAAGGGATCACCCGGGTTGCCATCGGCAAACCTGACGTGATCAGTTATAAAACCCTGGACAATGGCCAGGTCATGATCATTGGGGGAAAGGCTGGCAGTACTAGTTTACATCTGTGGCGCAACGGTGGCCGTGAAGTCCGCTATTGGGTGGATGTAGAAGAACGCTATGTGTCTGATGACGTCCGCATTGCTCAGATGCTTTCCAAAAATATGCCCAATCTTCGCGCTTACTCATTGGACCACCGGCTCGTGGTAGAAGGAGAGATTGACCAGGGCGATGTGCCCGTAGTGGATGCCATTCGCACCATGGTGCCAAATGCAGTGTTCCTGGTCCGTGAACGTCCTTTCGCAAAGAAGCCGTTGATCCGGGTCGATGCATTACTGGTTGAAATTGGCAGCAACGATGTATCCAAGCTCGGTATTGATTGGAATACCTCCATGTCAGGTCCGGCGTGGGGTTTTCACAAGACCATAACACCCGGCGACTTCATCATTTACGAATCTGATCCCGACGACATCAATCGACAGATCGTTGAAACTGTCCCTATCGGCGATACCAGCTTTTTCCAGTATTTCGGTATCACCTCGCACCTACTGTCTACCATCAATTTTCTCGAGAGTGCAGGGCGCGCGCGAATTTTGACTTCACCCAAGCTGACGTCCACCAGTGGCGAACCCGCTGTGTTTCACGTGGGGGGCAGCTTCCCCATTCCCGTCATCAATGCCATTGGCGCAGCCAGTGTACAGCGTGAAGACTACGGGGTGATCCTCGAGGTCCTGCCAACGATTTTCGGGGACGATATCAACCTGGAAGTATCCGTTGACCTCAGTGATATCGACCCTTCCGTATCGGTTAACGGCGTTCCTGGCACCAAAAACCGACGTACTGAAACCGTTATCCAGCTCAAACATAACCAGACGGTTGCCATTTCGGGATTGTTCTCGACCGCAGACTCAGAAGCGAATAGCGGTATCGCCTATTTAAGCCAGATGCCCGTCCTGAAATATCTATTTGGTGTTGAAGACAGCGATATTGAAGACCGGCAAGTTGTTGTACTCCTGACGCCAAAAATCATCACACCCGGAGACGCAGAAGACGTCTTCCTCAGTGACTTTGCACGGGAAATGATCACTGAACATCAGGCTAACCTGACGATTGATGCCGCGCTCAAGGAATAATGATGAAAATCACCGTTGAAACCCGCAAGGGTACCCCGGTAGGGCGGTATTTTAGTGAGAACGATCGTTTTGTGATCGGCAAGGGTCGAGATGCGCTCATCGATCTTGCCGGTTGGCGAATTTCCAGGCAACACGCCATTGTCTCCACTTCTGGAAACCAGATCTTCATTGAATCCGGCGATAAACGGGCGGAAGTTCAGGTCAACAGCATCAAGATTGACCGAAAATATGGCCCTCTAAAAGATGGCGAAACCATCTCAATCGGCGACTACCTGCTGACTATAGAAGATGGCCGCCTCCTGGAGGCTGATCGTGCGCCGGTGGAAAGCTCCGCGCCTGGCATGCCAGACCAAGAATACGCGCAACAGAAGGAACCCCAGCTAGTAGCGCTTGATGCTGCAACTGCGGCAGTACCGGATAGTGCAAAGGTTCAGCTGGCGAGAGAATGGAAGCTCAAGCTCCATGCCGGATTGATCAAAACCATGGATCTGCGAAGGACCAACATCTCCAACCTCTCCATTGATGAATTGCGAGATTTGTCTGCAGGGATACTGAGCGAAGTCATTGACACTGAGCCAGACTTTCCTACGACGGGGCTCGACCGGAATGACATACTCAAGCAGGTGCTGGAAGAAGCGGTGGGACTCGGTCCACTGGAAGACTTGCTGGCAGATCCCGACATCAGTGAAGTCATGGTCAACTCATACGATGAAATCTATTTTGAGAAGTCAGGTTCACTACAAAAATCAGACATCTGCTTCTCCGACGACAGAGCGGTACTCAGTGCGATAGACCGTATCGTCTCGCCCCTTGGACGGCGAATCGATGAAAGTTCACCCATGGTCGATGCCCGCCTACGCGACGGCTCCCGTGTCAATGCGATTATTCCACCACTTGCCATACGTGGCCCGTCCCTCACCATACGGAAATTTATGCAGGAAAAGCTCACCATGGAGCACCTGCTAAATTTCGGTTCGGTTAGCCGCCCGATGATCGACTTTCTTCAGATGGCCGTCACACAGCACTTGAACATCATCATTTCTGGCGGAACAGGGTCGGGTAAAACAACCCTGTTGAATGCTCTGTCGAATTTCATACCTGACAGCGAACGTATCATCACAGTAGAAGATGCCGCAGAACTCAAGCTCAACAAACCACATGTCGTCTCGCTTGAGGCGCGCCCGCCAAACCAGGAGGGTTCTGGCGCAGTCACGATCCGCGACCTTGTGAAAAACTGTCTGCGTATGCGGCCGGACCGTATCGTGGTCGGTGAATGCCGGAGTGGCGAAGCACTGGATATGTTACAGGCCATGAACACCGGCCACGACGGCTCACTGACTACCGTTCATTCCAACTCGCCACGTGATTGTATTTCCCGCCTTGAGGTACTGGTGATGATGTCCGGCATGGACCTCCCGGTTACCGCTATTAGAGAGCAGATATCATCAGCGGTACACCTTGTTGTTCAGCAGTCTCGGTTCGCCTGCGGCGCCCGAAAAATTACCAGTATTTCTGAAATTACCGGCGTAGAAGGGACCACCGTACAAATTTCAGAGATCTTCCGCTACCGGGAGCTTGGTTTCGATGCGAATGGAAAAACCAGAGGGCACTTTGAAGCAACCGGAAATGTGCCTGAGTTTTATGAAAAACTCTCTTTGCGCGGTATTCCCGTAGACCTGTCAATCTTCAGACGGGAAGGTGTCAACCAGTGAACCCGCTTTTCCTTGTCAGTATTCTTGGTATTGGCGCTGTCGCCGCGCTTGGGTATGCGGTTTTTGGGTCTACCAAAACGGCGGTAAATCAGTACAACAAGGAGATAAAGCATACGGCCAGCAATTCACTGGCAGAGATGTTTATTTTCATTGATGACAAAAGACTCAAGCTTATAAGCCTGGGCGCATTTGTCTCGATCGTATTGATTTCGTTTCTTCTTACGGAATCCATATTGTTATCTCTGGCTCTTGGGTCAGTGGTTTACTTTCTTCCCGGGATCGTCGTTTCGCTACTCCGCAAACTTCGCTACCAGAAATTCAGCAAAGACCTTCCCGACGCCTTGTTGTCCATGTCAAATATGCTTCGCTCCGGACTAAACCTGGCCGGTGCGCTAGATCTGGTAGTAAAAGAGACTCGCGGCCCTCTAAGCCAGGAGTTCGGCATGCTTCTAAGCGAACTGACAATGGGCAGGAATTTCGAAGAAGCGTTGGATGAAATGTATCAACGTGTACCCATACCCGATCTGGAGCTCGTGGTCGCAGGCATGAAAATATCCCGCGAAGTAGGCGGTAGTCTCGCCGATGTACTTGAGCGCCTGGCGGACACCATCAGAAAACGCATTGAAATGGAAGGGAAGATAAAGAGTCTAACCGCCATGGGCGTATTACAGGGATGGGTGATGACACTTCTACCCATTGCCGTCGGGCTTGCGATCTACGGCATCGAACCTGAGACCATGTCGCTGCTGTTTACCGACTGGCGCGGTTGGATCGCGTGCGCGGCGGTTGTTCTGCTTGAATTTGCCGGCTACAAATTCATCAAAAAAATTGTCACCATCGATGTGTGAATCATGAACCTAGAGTTATACAAGTACTGGGTACTGCTGCTGATCCCCGTTTCCGTAGTCCTACTGTATACGTCCGTCAAGGGCATCAAAGAAGAGGTACCAACAGAAGAACGGGAGTACCTTGATCCTGTTCCTTCGCAGCTCAAGAAGATCTGGCCGCTGGTCAATCTGGTTTCCTTTTATATCGGGGAACGGCTACCGGTTGAATGGTTGGTTCGGTATCAGAAGTCCCTGATCAAAGCCGGGCTGAATTACGTGATGTCACCAGCACAGTATTTCAGCCTGCAAATCACGTCCGCTGTCCTCATGGCTGCCATCGCTTCTTGCCTATCCGTAATGCTGGGCGCATTTGACTATCTCTACGCTCTGGTAGGTGCTGGCGTTGGCTACTTCATGCCCATGATGAGTGTAAGAGATATACGTACCCGGCGAGAACAGGCGTTAGTTCGCTCCCTTCCCATCTATCTGGATTTTCTCACCATGTCCACACAGGCAGGCTTGAACATTACGGGCGCTATCATGCAATCGGTCGATAAAGGTCCAGAATCGCCCATGAAAATCGAGTTCAGAAAGTACCTGCGGGATTTACGGGCGGGCATGTCACGCGATGATGGCTTGAGAACGATGGCAGATCGCCTGGATATTTCTGAGATTAACGCATTTGTTTCCGCTGTTATTCAGGCAGAGAAGACCGGTGCATCGGTCGGAAACACGCTCAAAATCCAGTCGGATCAACGTCGGATGGAGCGGTTTCAGAAGGCGGAAAAACTGGCTATGCAAGCCCCTGTAAAACTCATTTTTCCACTGGTTGCATTTATCTTCCCCACAACCTTTATCGTCATATTCTTTCCAATCGCGATGAAGCTCATGGAGGCGCTCTAGCATGGCAGTACCGAACCGCGGCGCGGCGCCCGATTTGTACCCCGCCAATACGTTCATTAGACGATTAAAGGGGTTGTTCAGCAAATCCGCCAGACAACACGATGGAATATGGATAAAGCCCTGCTGGTCAGTCCATACCTTTGGATTCCCCCATGCAATCGCTGTCTATTTTCTCGATAGCAACAACAAGATTTTGAAATCAATCACTCCCATGAAGAAGAATCGAGTCGCCGTATGTTTCGGTGCAACCTCCACGGTCGAAATATATTTACAGAACTACCAGCCGAGCTGGAAAGTCGGAGATACCATCCATGTATAAGATCCTAACCATTCTTCTCATTACGACCCTTTGCACTGCCTGCGCCCAAAACACGCCGAAATCCGTCACTGAAGATATGAAACTGGCGGAGCATTTTTATAACAGAGCGATCTATAGTGAAGCAGAGCGAGTGCTATTGAGCCTCAAAGCGGCAATGCCCGATAACTACGACATCTATTTTCGCCTTGGCAACATCTATGTGAGGACTGGCCAGTTTCCCGCTGCAGAAGCCATGTACCAAAAATGCATAGACCTCAACCCGGAGGAACCCAAAGGCTGGTACAACCTTTCTCTTCTCCGTGTGAAACAGGCCATCGCAGTATCAGAGCAGGGCCATCGCAAAACCGCGCTCACGGATGGAAACTACTCCCACCAATTCGTGATGCTGCGAGAAGGGCTTATCACCGCGATTACTGGTAAAGAGTGATGCTCGGGATTCTGCGTCAGCAAAAAGGTCAGGCACTACCGGAAATGCTCATTGCATTTCCGATTGTGGTGATTCTCGTTATGGGCGTGATTCAAATTTCCCTGCTCTATCGTGGTAAGGCAACCCTCAATAATGCGACGTTCCAGGCAGCAAGGGCAGGCGCACTTAACAACGCGCATATTTCGCCAATGCGGTCTACTTTTTTCGATAGAATGGCGGCACTCGGACATGTGGCAGACCACACAAAATCGAGCACCACACAAAATCTCTACAATGCGCCGGACCTAATTGGCCTCGGCGCGATGCGGACTGCTGTCGAAGCATCACATCTCTATGAGCCCATAGAGATCGAGTGGCCCACAAAACAGGTATTTGACCACTTTGCGGTACGCTACCGCGACCTCGAAAGCTGCTCCGGGGGCAACTGTCCGTTCTCAGCCTTTGGTGGCGAGTTTCGTGTCAGCAATACCAGCGTTTGGCAAATACCATTCGAAAATCTCGACGCCCGTATACAGACCGTGCAATCCATTGATGGCGATAGTGTCGACCTGCAGGATGCCAACCTTCTCAGGATCAAGTCCAGATATTGTTATGACCTGGAGGTGCCGGTTGCAAATTTTATTATCTGGCGCACATTGCGCGCGGGTCAGTTTTCAGACCCAGACTGGCAAGTCTGTGAAAGCCTTCGTCAGACCTATGGGAATTCCAGATATTTAATCCCTCTCAGAAGTTACAGCATCGTTCGCATGCAATCTGGCGTTCGTTGTGAGGGCGACAACCAACAAGGTATTAACTGTGAAAACATCCAATAAAACTTACATACTCCTGTGCCTATTATTGGCATCGCTCTCAACACCTGACGCATGGGCGTCGGAAATTTTGGAGTCGGACGAATTCAAGCAGCAAGAGAAAACCTACTACGATACATTAGCTGATATCAACGACTTGATGCGAGATCACGTGCAGCAAGAGTTTGAGAAGGTAATGGCTGATCCACAATATCGTCTCGACTACCGAAACGAATCGGTTCGCCAACAAGCCCATGCACTTATGCAAGGTGCAATCGAATTTAAAGAGAAGATACTCTCAAAAATGGCCATTAACAGTCCTTCTCGATGCCAGCAAAAGATCGATCATTACCGTGCAAATGATCTGGCGGAATTCAAAAACATTTTGGGTCAGTATCTTCAGGATAAAGATCATGTCCTGTTCCCGGTACTGATCGCAGGCCACGTACATAGCCAATCCCAGCTTATTAATACAATACTAGATTGCGATCTTATTCGAAAAGGCGTTATGGATTAAAATGCATTACTATATAACTCTACTATTTTCATTCTGCTGCACTTTATCTGTAGATTCCTCCGCCGTCGACCACACGCTATTGGAACGGTTCCCCAATGCCAATCTTTTCAAATCAGATCGGCATCACCATGCTGAAATTGCGCTGCCCGCAGATGCAATTTCGTATAGGAATAGTAAAGGTGATGACGAAGGCTATTACTCAGAAAAGTTACTTACGGTAGCGGGTCGTTCCTCGCGCTATGTTCACGACTTTAGTAGCCGGCATACGAGTGAGTATCTCTATAAAGAATTTCTCGCATCTCTCTCCGAGAGCAATTTCGAGACACTTTACAATTGCGAAGGAATTGGTTGTGGTGACCTCACTGGCTGGCAGCTATTTCTTTCCGCGGATATAGCGGGAAACGAATTCAGTCAAAAGTATATTCTTTCCCGCAGACAAGACAACGACGGAAAACAATGGTTCGTGCAGTTTTACGTGATTGATCTCGACAAAGAACCAAGAACCGTATTGAGATTGATTGAAGCAGACAGGATACCTGACCTGGATATTGTCTTCAGAACTAATCAGAACACGGTTCCGAACGCTGAAAATCTAAGGCTACTCACAGGAGAAATAGAGGCGATTTATTTTGATTTCGATCGTGCTGAGTTGCCGGAAAACAGTAGTGACCTGGTCAGCAGAGTCGTCGACAAAATCCAGGAAAGCAACGCGGAAAGTATTCTGATCACCGGCTACGCGGATCGAAATGGCCCGCATTGGTACAATAAATTACTCGCAACCAGACGCGCTGACGCACTTGGTAATGCTCTCAAAAATTATTCAGAGCTTTCAACGCTAAACATCACTACGTACGGCTATGGTGAAGTAGATGATCCGGAGTCAACCGCTCCGGATTCAATGCATAGAAGGGTGAATGTCTTTGTAAAATAGAAACCACCAACTAGTTTACTATAAACAATCCGCAGTATGGATCACGATTTTCGACTTCGTTGGTGGTTTCTCCGAAGATTTCGATTGCAGAGAAATATAGCCTTTCGCCTGTCTATATCAGTTTATGATCGGTCTCGATTCATTAATGAAAATAGCGGCACCGCATTTACTACAGCAGTCGCCATCGTGCTTTCTTAAGCTCTTTTTACATCCGTGACAAAGCTTCGGCATCAGCGCAATCACAAAAAATGTGAGCATTCCTCCAAATAGCGAAGAAAGAATCCAGAGCAGTACAGACCTGTTTTTACGTTTTGCAAGAATGCCGCAACTCAAATAGATAGCTACCCTAAGCCAGATTGATATTATATTTAGCAACAAGATCATGTCCTTATCGATCATAGCGCAATCCGTCGTGATATTAGTTTACTGGATTCTTAGTAGACTTTCTGGGCAGCCGGTTTTCATGCAATTTGGGGCGGGCCCAATTATGTGATTGGGGGAAACTATTACTCGAAGTGTTGCTACGAGTGCATATCGGTCTTAATTGATTTGGTCAATCTTCACCCAAGTACCGTAGATGCAGCGCTGGTTATCATTGATATAGAATTATGAGGATTTTTTATTCTATGCATGCATATGAAAGAGCGCGATACATTCTTTCGGATCTGCTCCATCTTGATAGTCTACTAAACCAAGCCAACCACACGGCATCCCACCGGTTTGATAAGCCTGAAATAAACGTTGACTGCATGGATCTTCCTCAATAGCGCCAAAATAGCAGGCATGGACCATAAGGTCGAAGTCGTCTTGAACCTGCATATACAACCTCTCAGAAATATTATATTTTACCTCTTCTGCTGACAGCCTAGGGTGCAATAATTTTCAGCCAGGAAATTCGATATTCCTAGCGCACCAAAACGATTTTCAACCTTTCTTTGAACATAAAAATAATCATCTTCATTTTTCCTACAACTATTAATTCTATCCATTATTTCTTTTTGTTTAGAAAATTCTTTTTTATTTCCGGTTTTTAGAAAAGAAATATTATGCATTCCAGCATAGTATTGATATGTGTAAGGGCATTGCTTTTCTTGCATGCCATCTAAATCCAGCATCTCAATTGCCCAGGAACATTTATTAATTACAGTAAAGCTACTCAACGCCTCAACATCAATAGCAGTCATATCAAACGAAGGAGAAATCCCTGTAAGAAAATTCTTGCTCTCTAGCAGCCTATCAAGAACCAACAAATTATCATTAAATTCATCCATCCCTTTTTGACCGTAAATATCTAGCAGCATATTGATTCCTAGTATCTAAAAAACCTGTTGAAAGACTTCCGCCCATGCCTCACCGCCTGGCGCTCTTGAAGGCGCGCCATACAGATAACAACAAAACTAGCAAGGCAATGTGCCGGAGTTTTAATGTATTATGTTAAGACTCGCGCCCCTTATAGCCGGGCCGCCTTATCCTGATACAGGTCGGGATTAGGGAGCAGCATTTCACTTCTTAATGTTACTCTGACCCCAATTTTCATCACCTTATCCAATTAAGCGTAACTACTTAATCAACTTGCATTCCGTCCACTAGCGCAAGTATCGGCAGGAAGGAGCTTTCACCCTCGGCTTCAATAGTTGCTGTTATTGTTACCATTGATCTTTTCTGGAAAAAACCACCTCCATCTGTTGACGCTTATTTGTCGATGCTGATGACTTTCTGTGAGTGAATATAAAATAGTAACCCAGTTTTTTTGTAGCGTCTTTATTCTAAGCGTTTTCTCTTCCGTTAAGGACATGCTTTGTTCGCGTAAAGACTCTGTTAAATTCTTGATGTCCATGGCATTAGGACGCTGCACAGGTTTTCTATCGAAAGGGCGAAGCTGTATCGCTTGGATGTCGAGAGACTGGTTTATTCGGCCGGAATCACCCTTGTTTATCGCGACTAACTGCAAGTAGATATCGCTGCGGTCAACCACTTTATACTGCCAACCATCAGGCCACTGTATGTGCAGATCAACAGCTTTTGTAAAGGGGCTTATCAGCAAAAATATCAGTAAAGTCCAACGAAATGACATCTTTGGGTCCACTGCTTAAATATGGAAATATTCTGTAGGGAATTTATTCAAGATCAACGAAAACATGCATCTTTGTCCAAAGTAATATTTTGGGGTTTTTCTATGCCTCTATAGAGATACGGGCATTTTTCGGTCGCGTTCGGATAGGAGGCAGCGTTTAACTTCGATCTCACAGAGTCTCCCATTACACGAATAAATAGCACATCCACTTTAATTTTTAATGGATCGTAGGGCATGCCAGATGTGGATTCTGGGTAGGGGTTATTTGAGAGGTATGCGAGCCAAAGGGGAAACAACAATCTAACTTCTGGAGCAACGAGTTTATATATTTCGTTTTTCAGCTCTGTCAGTTGAGCTTCACTCAACTGACATGTATCAGTTAAAAGAAAAAGGAAATCACTTATACGTTGTATACGGGAAACAATATTGAAATTCTTTTCATAAACTTTTAGTGTTGGAGGCCTACCTGTTACCACCTTTGGTGGCCAGTGGGCCTCATATATTTTTTCGATTATGCCGTTTTCAGGATTATATTCAAGTGGAATATATACTGCGCCCTTGTAGCTTAAGACCTTTCTTAAACTGATAATATCCTGCCGTGAAATGGGCACTCTACCGATCCCGTATCTTCCATCACTGCTGCTAACCGTATAGTTCAATAAAGTGCATTGGCCACTTAGCTTTTCCATTCCTAAAGTCCAGCGGTAGTCTCTTGAATGCCTTACAAGTATATGAGCGCCTTTTACAGGGCTGTCAGTTTTTGAGTAGAGTATATATCCGTATTTTGGTACTAAGTTAAGAGACAGGATCCACGGAAGGAAGATAATCGCAATAATAATGAACTTTACCCATAGCTTGTGACTTAAGCTATCAAATAAAGTCTTCACGGCAGTATTAGTCCTGGTTTTTCCGTAACATTACTAAGGATTTGTCCTCTATTTTGTTCGCCCAAGTTGTCATCGTAATTAGGAATAGGATCAAAGCCATTTGCATCTAACCATTCATCCAAAATAGCTTTCTTCGCCAAAATTCCTTCATCTGTACCTTCATCTATGAAGCTATTGAATTGTTGAAGAATACCAACGCTGCCCGATGCAAGCTCATAATCTGGTGCAACTCCATTCGTCCAGCAGTCATCGCACTGACCACTGTTAACCCCGATATTGGCGTTGCCGTCACCCGCTAAATCTTTCCATGAAACTTCTGAGGTTACACCAAAGTCTCTGCGTATATTCTCGAATACTTCTTTCTCCATTTGGAGAGTTCTTAACTCATTATACCTCCAAAGTTTAGACCAGGTTGGATCGGACCCCGGCTGCGTTGGGTGTGGGTTTGTAATCGTAATTTGGTTGTATGTATGGTCTGGGCTATGTCCATACATCATATGCCCTATTACTCCTTCAGCGTTGAATATCTCCAAAGGGACATTTAATGCATTCCTGTGTGCAAACGTATCTTCAAAAGCATGCAAATATTCACCATACAGCTGAGCTTTCGTGTCCTCAGGCGTCGCATCGCCGGGCATTCGACATACGTTGGAGTATCCCATCGCTGCATCTCGAAGCAAGGCTAGCTGTCCACTTTCGGGATCACTGAATCTTCTGCGCGCGTAGTCGTCTTCGCTCTCATTTATTGTTTTAAGCAATGAATCTCCCCCAGCACCATTATCATAGTCCAAGGTGAAGTGGTAACTCTGCAAAGCATTGTAGGTTTCAGCTGCTTCTTTCATTCCACCGGCAACGTTAGCAAAATTGAACCACTCTGCACCCGCTGGAATAGGATTTGTTAAAGGATTGTCATCAACGTATTGTGTTGCCGTAGTCATAATACTAGCTTGGCTCTCACTTAGCCCAGCAGTGATCGCTAAAAAATACGTCATATAATAATGTACGGCCTTATCGTATAGCCCCAAGGGATCATAGCCTTGTACTGGATTTCCGCCTACATAAATAAATGCGTTGGCGCCGCCGATTAGTCCAATCGGATCACTTTGAATATAACGCTCCAATGCCGGGTTATAATCTCTAAAATAGTTGTAGTGAAGCCCAGATTCCTGATCGTAGTATTGCCCAGGGAACTTAAGGTTGATCGTGACTTTCCTTGCTGCACTGGCGTTTGAATTTTCAATAGACATACCAAACGCATCACTTTCCCATCGCCAGCTGATTTGTTTTTCTTTACTCGTCCCCGCTCTGGGGCTATTTATGTGGTCACTGTGGAGGTAGGTGATTACCGGTTGATTCCCGCTATTTCTAACGTGCGCTACCGGGGTAGAGCCCAGCCACAGGTAGTGGACTTCTTTTCGCTCATTTACTTTCATTTTTTCGGCTTTGTCGCCCTTAGCCTGTGAAATCTCTTGTGCCAATTGGGTGGTTAGCAGGTACTGGAAGCGGGTACGTTTGGTATGCAACTGCTTTTCTATGCGCTGTCCGTTGCCGGCATAGTGATATTCAGCTATCTGTTTGCCATTTTTGAAGTAGGTAACCAAACGGTTCTTCTGGTTGTGGATACGTTCCTCCAGATCGCCTTCTTCAGTGATTTGCACACCGCTTTGGGGTTTTTGGGCTGTGCGGGTTGGCAGGCCCTGTCTCTCTTTGGTCTGATTTGACATCCCGATTAACGAGCTTTCTGCGCTTGTTGAGTATGGCGCTTTCCAGTGGACTAGGCGATTGCCTTTGGCGTATTCATAGATGGCCTTCTGGCTATTGTGGACTTTGGACAGGCGGTTGCCCACACCGTCGTAGGTGTAACTGGTGGTGTAACTGTCGGTGGTTTCTGTTGCACTGTGTTGTTCGCCGATTAGGCGGTGCAGGGCATCGTAGCCGTAATTGGTCAGGTTTCTTTTACCCTGTTCCGTTCTTTCTATTTGAGTAATGTTGTCGGTGGTGTCGTGCTCGTATTGCTGCTGCCAGACTGTTTCGTTGTCATTGGTTAGTTGGATATTGGTAATGCGTCCGTCGAGATCGCTTTCTCTTCGGTAATCGAGGCCATTGCCAGTCTGCCAGGCACTGGGGCCGGCGAAGGCCTGGTATTCGATGTCGTCGAGGATGGGGTGTTTGTTGCCGTTGCGGTCGATGTAATCGACGCTTTCGATACGGTCTTTGTTGTAGTGGTAGCGGGCCTGAGCGCCGTTGTTGTACTGGATGTAGGCCAGTGCACCATGATCGTTGTAGCCGTAGCGGAGTATCTGGGTGTCGCTCGCGGTGTTGTTTTGTTTTTTATTGTCTTTGTTGCTTGCGCTGTTGAAGCTGCGGATTTCCGCGGTGACCTGGCCGAAGCCGCTGTACTGGTAGTCGGTGCGGCTGTGGTGGTCGATCAGTGCGGTGAGTTTGCCAACACCATTGCCGTGGATATCGTCGGTCTGGTCGTACTGATAAAGGCTGTCTTCGGTTTCACCGGGGTAGTCGGCGAGGGTGAGGCGGTTGAGGTGGTCGTAGTGCCAGTGGGTTTGATTCGGGTTTTCACCGCTGTGCTGGCGCACGATGTTGCCGGCGGGGTCGCGCCAGTAGGTGCTTTCGCCGGTGGCGTCACTGCCGCGCCAGATGACTTCGCCGAAGCCGTTGTGGATGTAGCGGGTTTTGCTGCCTTCGGCGTCGGTGACCCGGGCCACGGGGCCCTGCAGGCTGTAGTCGATCTGGGTTTTGCCCTGTAAGGCGTCGATGCTGGTGACGAGGCGATCGAGGCTGTCGTAGTGGCGCTCACTGGGGTTGTCGATGCCCTGCTGAATGATGCTTTTGAGTTGACCGGTGCGGGTGTAGTCGATTTTTGTCTGCTGGCCATTGTTACCGATCAGCTGGTGGATGCGGCCGAGGCTGTCGAGGATGCGGTGGGATTTGCGTACCAGTTGTCCCTGTGCGTTGTAGACCTCCTGGGTGGCCCAGTTGCCGCTGATGTCGCCGGGGGTGATGTAGAGGGTTTCCCCCCAGTTGTAGTGAACCTCGGTGAGTTGGCGAGCGTCGTTGTATTCGTAGCGCTGCCAGCTGCCGTCGGCGAAGGTGATCTGCTTGAGCGTACCGTTGGGGTTGTGTTCGAAGTGGGTGGTGATAGAGGTATCTGCACTCTCTGCCTGTTTGCTGAGGCTGTTCAGGCGGCCCTGGGCATCGTAACTGAGCGTGAGGTGCAGGCCGTTGGCCAGCTGTGCATTGGTGGGGTTGCCCTGTTGGTCGTAGCCCTCGATGACGGTGCGGTGGCCAAGGGGGTTGGTGATGCTGTTGATCTGCCCCTCATTATTGAAGTCGTACTGGTAGATGTCGTCGCTGCCGTCTTCGCCCACGGCTCTGCGGCCGTTGAGGGTAATGGTGGCGGGGACGCCCGGGAGGTTCGGGTTGTCGGTGTAGCTATAGGTCCAGGTGCGCGTGTCGCCGTAGGTGCTGTAGGGGAAGCTCTGCTGGCTGAGGTCAGTGTCGGTGGTGCTGGTGCGCCGGCCCGCCGGGTCGTAGCGATGATCAATTTTACGGTAGCTCTGCCATTGCCCCAGGTGGTAACGGCTGTGGGTTTCTTCGGTGATCAATGGCAGGTCGGTATGCCACTGGCGCTCGATGAGGCTGCTACCTTCCACTGGTAGCCACTGCCCCTGTTGGTGGGTGAGACCGTCTTCTTCCCGCTCGATCAGGCCGCGGGCGTTGCGCTGCATGCGCAGGGCCTTGTTTTCTCCATCGACGGCGAGGGCGAGGGCGAGGGCGAGGGCGAGGGCGAGGAAGCCGTTGTCATCGTACTCGTGCTGCTCCCGCACGTTAGGACAGGTGGGGGTTGCCTGGCCTTCGACAAGCACCAAGCGTCGGTAGCTGGGGCGAGCCTGCTCCAGGTGGTAGGTGGTGTGCAGCCCCATGGCGTTGGTGGTGGTGACGGTGCCGTCTTGGTTATAGGCAATCGGTTTTTTGCCCGTGGCGGCTGAGAGTGGCGCGGCCCAGACGGCCGCAACGCTGGTATCAAGCGGTATTTTTATAGTAGCCCTTTACTCTGCTGTGTATTTAGCACGACCACCGCCCCACATTTCCCACAGGTATACCCTTCAAGTCTTCCCAAACTATTCTTACAGTTGAAGCAGCGTGCAGGTAGTAATGCGATTACCACAAACGCAGGAAATCCGCTGATTGATGAAAGAAAAACCCATAGAACTATGGATCTATTTTTTCGTTTTGCAAGTATGCCAGAACCTATAATCAATATAGCTCTAAGCCAGATTGCCAAACAATGTAGCAACGTGGAAATTTCCTCTTCACCCATCCCACACTCTCTGCCGTTGCTATATATTTACTTACACCCAGAAAAACCACACGCAATCAGTTTGAGCTACCAGGCATTAATTGATGATGCCGCGTATCGCTGACACAGAATCCTGAACAACGTCAGGCCACAACAACACTGATTTTTAGCCATCGCTTCCTAAGCAAGGTCTTTTGAAATACTCTCAGGGCAGTATAACTTCCGGTTTTTCTGATACATTGTCGAGAATTCTCTCACGATTTCCCGCTCCCCGCTCTTTTAAATAAACCGGTATTTATGGGAGTCCCTGCTCACGAAGAAATTTATTCAAAATTGCATCTTCCCGAGGGTCATAGAAATTTTCTTCACTAAGTTTAATTTCCATCGAGGCATATAGATGAAACATCTCATTTCCACTTTTATAGCCTTATGTTTCATACTCATAAAGCGAGACTGTCCATTTTCCCAAATGACTTAACTGGATTATTTTGAATCAAATCTCACGACGCCATATCTAACTACTCACTTCCCGGGGCGCGCAGAAAAAATCAATCTATGGGGCTATAAGGAAGACGCATATTTTGAGTAATTTGTCACGTTCGAAGTAAACTAAATCACGCTCAGAAATTTACGGCAGGGATGAATCACTACCATTCAGCTTGTCAAGCTCAAAAAGCGAACGCACCCTATTTATCTCTTGAAACCATTCATTAAACTCATGCCTTTCATAATCTTCCATTTCTATCGAACTGATATATTTATCGCTCGACATTATCTCAATCGCAGCACTATCTCTCCCAACTGTAGTGACAAACAAGTACGCCCTTGATGTATCCAAATCAGAATAAATAATTATCGCACCATAAAATTCAGCCCTATTCCATGGAGCAAGCGATTTAGCCCTTTCAATTTGTAATATAAGCTGGTTTTCCCAGTATCCGCCAAACAATTTCGACTTATATATTTCAACAAGCACAGATCGCAAGCCAGGCCTTACACTTTCTGAAAACCTCTGAACTTTACTCTCTATTAAAAAATAAAATAGCGCCATACCAACAGCGAAAGAAAGCAATAGAATCCAGAACAATTTTTTCATCATATTATTTAATCGTTAAGACACCATAAAAATTCGTCTCACCCTTGGGATTCCAAAAGTGCGGCCCCTGAATGAACTCTAGGGTTTCAGTCTTCGTACTGTGTATCAATGAATGAACATTATTCCAATGTTCAGCTTTATTCGCAGTATAATTATTTACTGTCACACAGCCGTGGCTAATACCACCACCATGCAATCGAATTCCGCTTCGATCCTCTCCACCATCTATTAAATAGTCATCAACTCTTTCGTCAATATAGAACAACCCAAACCAATCTTCTCTGCCCGCAATCGGATTTGGATTATCCACAATATAGTAGTTGCCTTTCGGTGCCGGCTGTTCCTTCCCTGTCCCAGGTGAAATAATCGCGCCAGTTTCAGGATCGATATGCCCCCCAGTAAACGCAGCCACTATATATTTATCCCCGGTATCATTGTCGTATACTGATAATTGGTTCAAGGAAGTATCTAGCACTGCAGTTACCATTAAACCCAATTTATCTACCAGCCTTACGGGATTTCCTTTTACGTAATTATGTAAATTTATCCCCCCTCTCAGCCCTATCGGATCGCTCTGTATATAACGCCCTAATACCGGGTCGTAATCCCTAAAGTAGTTGTAATGTAGGCCGGATTCCTGGTCATAATATTGACCCGGAAATCTCAAGTTAATTGTGACTTGGTCTTTTAAGCTGACAGTTGGATTTTCCAGCGACATACCGAATGCATTACTTTCCCAGCGCCAATTAATTTCTCCTGCCTTGCCTGTGCCCGCTTTTGGCGTATTTAGGTGGTCGGCGTGGAGGTAGACAATCACCTGCTTTCCGGTATTACTTTTGATAAGGGCTATCGGCGTTGAGCCCAGCCACAGGTAGTGGGTTTCTATTGTTTTCTGCGGCTGAGCTTTGTCTTTTTCTGTTTCCTGCGCCAACTGGGTGGTGAGTAGATATTGATAGCGGGTGCGCTTTGCTTGCAGCTGCTTTTCTATACGCTGGCCATTACCGGTGTAGCGGTATTCAGCTAGCCGTTTGCCGTTCTTGAAGTAGGCTACCAGACGATTTTTCTGGTTGTGGATGCGCCCTTCCAGGTCACCATCTCCCGTGATTTGCAGGCTTCTTTGGGGTTGCTGGGCTGTCTGAATTGGCAGCCCCCGGCTTTCTTTAGTCTGATTCAATCCTTGATTTATTGGATTATTTGGCTTTTCTGACTGCGGGATTTCCCAGCTGATTAGCCGGTTGCCTTTGGCATATTCGTAGGTAGTTTTCTGGCTGTTGTGGACTTTGGACAGGCGATTGCCCACGCCGTCGTAGGTGTAACTGGTGGTGTAGCTATCGATGCTTTCTGTTGCGCTGCGTTGCTCGCCTGTGAGGCGGTGCAGGTCATCGTAGCTGTAGCTGTAGCTGGTTTGCTGGCTTTGACCCTGCTCGATCTTTTCGATACCAGTGATGTTATTGGTGGCGTCGTGTTCGTACTGCTGCTGCCAGACGGTTTCGCCGTTGTTGGTTAGCTGGATATTGGTGATACGTCCGTCAAGGTCGCTTTCTCTGCGATAGTCGAGGCCATTGCCGGTCTGCCAGGCGCTGGGGCCGGCGAAGGCCTGGTATTCGATGTCGTCGAGGATGGGGTGTTTGATGCCTGTATTGTCGATGTAGTTGACACTTTCGATTCGGTCTTTGTTGTAGTGGTAGCGGGCCTGGGCGCCGTTGTTGTATTGGATGTAAGCCAGAGCACCATGGTCGTTGTAGCCGTAGCGGAGTATCTGGGTGTCGCTGGCGGTGGCGTTTTGTTTTTTACTGTTTTTTTTGCTTGCGCTGTTAAAGCTGCGGATTTCTGCGGTGACCTGCCCAAGGTCGCTGTACTGGTAGTCGGTGCGGCTGTGGTGGTCGATCAGCGCGGTGAGTTTGCCAATGCCATTCCCGTGGATGTCATCGGTCTGGTCGTACTGGTAGAGGCTGTCTTCGGTTTCACCGGGGTAGTCGGCTTTGGCGAGTCGGTTGAGGTGGTCGTAGTGCCACTGGGTTTGATTCGGGTTTTCGCCGCTTTGTTGGCGCACAATGTTGCCGGCGGGGTCGCGCCAGTAGGTGCTTTCGCCGTTGGCGTCGCTGCCGCGCCAGATGATTTCCCCGAAGCCGTTGTGGATGTAGCGGGTTTTACTGCCTTCGGCGTCGGTGACCTGGGCGACGGGGCCCTGCAGGCTGTAGTCGATCTGGGTTTTGCCCTGCAGTGCGTCAATGCTGGTGACAAGGCGATCGAGGCTGTCGTAGTGGCGCTGGCTGGGGTTGTCGATGCCTTGCTGGGTGATGGTCTTGAGCTGGCCGGTACGGGTGTAGTCGATTTTTGTTTGTTGGCCGTGGTTGCCGATCAGCTGATGGATGCGGCCGAGGCTGTCGAGGATGCGGTGGGATTTGCGGACCAGTTGACCCTGTGCGTTGTAGACCTCCTGGGTGGCCCAGTTGCCGCTGATGTCACCGGGGGTGATGTAGAGGATTTCTCCCCAGTTGTTGTGTACCGCAATAAGCTGGCGGGCGTCGTTGTAGGTGTAGCGCTGCCAGCTGTCGTCGGCGAAGGAGATCTGCTTGAGCGTGCCGTTGGGGTTGTGTTCGAACTGGGTGCGGATTTCTTTTTCTGCGCTCTGCCGGGTAAGGCTTTGCATCCGGCCATGCACGTCGTAGCGGAGCTTGATGCTCAGGCTATTGGCGAGCCGGGCGGCGGTGGGGTTGCCCTGGGTATCGTAGCTATCGATCTCTGTGGTGTGACCAAGGGGATTGGTGATGCGGGCGATCTGGCCCTGATCGTTGAAGGTGTAGTGGTAGGTATCATCACTGCCGTCTTCAGCCGCGGCTCTGGGGCCGTTGATGGACAGGCTCTCGAGCACGCCGGGCAGGCTCGGGTTTTCGGTGTAGCTATAGGTCCAGGTGCGGGTGTCGCCGTAGCTGCTGTAGGGGAAGCTCTGCTGGCTGAGATCGGTGTGGATGGTGCTGGTGCGCCGACCCGCCGGGTCGTAGCGATGGTCAATTTTACGGTAGCTCTGCCATTGTCCCTGGTGGTAACGGCTGTGGGTTTCTTCGGTGATCAATGGCAGGTCGGTATGCCACTGGCGCTCGATGAGGCTGCTACCTTCCACTGGTAGCCACTGCCCCTGTTGGTGGGTGAGACCGTCTTCTTCCCGCTCGATCAGGCCGCGGGCGTTGCGCTGCATGCGCAGGGCGTTGTTTTCTCCATCCACGGCGAGGGCGAGGAAGCCGTTGTCATCGTACTCGTGCTGTTCCCGCACGTTGGGACAGGTGGGGGTTGCCTGGCCTTCGACACGCACCAAGCGTCGGTAGCCGGGGCGGGCCTGCTCCAGGTGGTAGGTAGTGTGCAGGCCCATGGCGTTGGTGGTGGTGACGGTGCCGTCTTTGTTGTAGGCAATTTTAATCTGGTCGGTTTTGCCACCGTGGCGACTGAGAATTGCGCGGCCGAGCGCGTCGTAATCCCAGGTGGCGAAGCGTTTGTCATCGGCATCGGTGATACCGGTGAGGGCGTGGGGGAACTTTGTGTGTTCGTAGTGATACGTCGCATCACTGGCACTCAGGATTCGGGAGACGGATTGCCAGGCGCTGCGGTCGGTTTTCTGGTAGCCGCTCAGGTTACCGTGGGTGTCATAGTCAAAGTGCAGGGCCAGATTGCCGGGTAGGGTGACCTGCTCGAGAGTGCCGGAAGCGTTGTACTCGAATTTCAGGGCGGGGCCGCGGCTGTCTTCGACACGTTGTAGCCGTGTATCCCGGTAGGTAAGCGTGTGTGTTGTACCGCCTGTGTATTGAATGGACTGGAGGCGACCGTCTGCATCGTAGGTTTCAATCGCACCCTGCACGGTGGTGTAGCGCCAGCCGTTGTCGGTTTGGGTCAGCCGATCGACCACGCCGTCCGCGAACCAGCGCTCGTCCTCATGGTTGAAGCGGTAATAGGCGCCGTCATCCCGAAAGACATGTATCCGTTGCGCATCCGACTCCTGTTGCTCGATACGCAGGTGCCGCTGGTAGCTGTGTTGCCAGCCGTAGCCCAGTGTGCGGGACTGATCCTGCTGGAGGCTGTTGTAATAGCGGGTAAATACCAGCGGGTTATCCAGGTAGTGACGGTAATCGTGTTCGGCCTGGTGCTTGTTGCCATTGCCGAAGTTGATCGGGTTACCGGCAAAAGTATTGATGGGGGCGGCGCTGGGGGCTGCTCCTCCACTCGCCCCACCATCGGGACACATGGGGCCACCGCCAACTGGGTCCGAGGGCAGAGGGTTAAATACCGGGGGCGGGTCTTCCCCTGGATTCGGTGAATTGCCGGGATCGGTGGGGTCACCCGGTTGCGGATCGGACGGATCACCGGGATCGGTTGGCCCCCCGGTACTGGGATTGCCCGTACCACCGCCGTGCGAAGATATGTACTCGTCTTCGTCCGGATAAAACCAGCCCTTGTAATAATTGGATGCGATCTGCTCCGAGAACTCGGCAATATGCTCCCGGACAACCCCGCCATACTCCTGTACCCCGACCGTCCCCACAAGAAGACCGATGGATATTATGGGCAGGTATTCCGCGAGGGCGGCACCGCGAATTTTACGAAAAGAGAAACGGAACCCTTTTGACGACGAAGAGCGATTACGCACAAACACATCCTTGTGTTTCTAACTGGAAGGCTGGCTCAGACCAAAGCCTGTGATAAAGAGCCAGCGAACTTAGAGAACTGGATGCTGTTCAGGTGTGCGCGATGTCACATTTTTTTATTCTGATTGAACAATATCAACGAAAAGTTTCTAGTTGATACGATGGTGTAACTCTTTTTTAATCTATTAGATACTGGTGTACAAGTTAGGTGGGGGATATCCGGTTTTCATTTGGTGTTTAGCCGCCCAGTCTTCGGTGACTTCACGAACCTGGCAATACACTTCGCTCCATTGCACTTATTCGTTGAATTCAGATCAACAAATATTAAACGGAAAGGGTAATTTGTGGAACAAGCGTACTCACTCAGAAAAGTTTTTAAAATCTACCCTCTATTAGTTTTGTTTAACCGAATATCCGAATAGTATGCATGTTGGATACAGAACCGGATAAGGATTTCGAACGTGATGATAACTGCACTCGCTATTGCCTCTATCTTAACCCTTGCGTTTTTTATCGGTCTCGCGATTGCTCGCAGAGCGAAAAAACGGTGGGCGAGAGTCACTATCCGTGTAGGAGCGGTGATTTTTACTATTTTACTGTTTGGGATTATACCGGGGCTTTTTGAAGCAGACTTGATGACAATTGAACTGGCTGGACGTTACTTATTCTATTTGATGATTGGTGCTGCGTTGCTGTATAAATTTTTTCTGGTGCGGTTTATTCCACTTCCGGAAAAAGATACGGAAACCTGAAAACGCGCTCCGTTTTCCCTTCTGACAGAGAAACGTCTAACAGGCACAATTATCGGCTGTCACAGTTTGGTAGACAGCCAGATAGCCACCTCCGTGGCCCTGCGCACTACCCAGAATATGCATCGATGGGCATTCGGGCTGGTTCCATATTTTAAACCTTTGTCCCGGTGTTCCTCTTCGTCAGCCTGAATACTCTGAACCGCGTCAAATACTTCCCGGTCGTGCCGGTCGAGATACGCCAGCTGCCACTCCAGATGGTGCAGCACGGTAGATTCGATGGAGTAGGTACAGACCCAGATCGCATTGCGTCCTAACAGTGCGGTGAAACCGCCGAGCAACAGGCCACCAAGCGCCCACAACCTGAACGCATAGCAATGGCGGATGGATCTTCGCTGGAGAATTTCATCAAACCTGCGGAAGTGCTCACGCTCATGGGCGAGCATCTCATCAAACTCCGAGACGATATCCGGATACAGGCGCCGAGCAATAAAGCGCTGGGCTTTATAAATATGGATTGCGCCGTATTCTCCGGCGTGATCCACACGCAGGATGCGCTCCACTTCACGAATCACAGCTAGTTCGGCGGTGGTTTCCACGATGCAGACATTCCCTTGTCTTTATTTCTGGTGACCAGAATATAGCTTACTGAGGTTCCAGCTCCCTGACGTCAAACTCTCTGGTCTTATAGTAGGCCTCTTCACTAATCCGGTGATAAGGGATCACCTGGGATTCAAATTCCCGGAAGGCTTTGTACACGCGATTGAATTGCGGATCTTTCGCTGCGGTTTCCTGCATGATGCCCTGGTTAATTTCTTTCAGGTGGGCGATGACCTCGTCCGGCAGTTTGCGCAACTCGACGCCGTGCTCATTCACCAGCTCTTTCAGAGCGCGGTTGTTGCGCGCGGTGTACTCATCGAGCATGTCCTGGTTGGCATCGCGGGCGGCGGTGCGGACGATGGCCTGCAGGTCGTCGGGGAGTTTCTCGAAGGCCGTTTTGTTGATGATGATTTCGAGGATAGAACCGGGCTCGTGCCAGCCGGGATAATAGTAGTACTGAGCGATCTGGTGGAAACCGAAGGCGAGGTCGTTGTAGGGGCCCACCCATTCGGTGGCATCGATCACGCCGGTCTGGAGCGCGGTGTAGAGTTCGCCACCGGGGATGGTCACGGCGGTGCCGCCGGCGCGGTTCAGCACTTCGCCACCGAGGCCCGGGATACGCATCTTGAGACCTTTGAGGTCGTCGACGGAATTGATTTCTTTATTGAACCAGCCAGCCATCTGCACGCCGGTGGAGCCACCGGCCATGGGAATCAGGTCAAACGGTGCATAGAGTTCTTCCCACAACTCGAGGCCGCCGCCGTAGTGCAACCAGCCATTCATTTCCTGCGCGTTTAATCCAAATGGTACCGCGGTAAAAAACTGCGCGGCCGGCACTTTGCCTTTCCAGTAATAGGCAGCACCGTGGCCCACCTGTGCGGCACCGCTGGAGACTGCACCGAAGACGCCCATGGCGGGGACCAGTTCGCCGGCGCCGAAGACTTTGATTTTTAACCGACCGTTAGACATCGCTTCCACGTTTTTGGCGAAGCGTTCTGGAGCGCTGCCGAGGCCGGGGAAATTTTTTGGCCAGGTAGTGACGAGTTTCCACTGGAAGGTTTGCTGGCCCGAGTTTTTCAGGTGGGCATCTTCGATGGAATTTACCGTCTGCTGCTGCTCAGAGCGGGAGACAACCAGAGCGCCAAAAGTGAGCACCAGCAGGGCGAGCAGGCCCAGGATAACGGGGGGGTACCAATTTGTTTTTTTCATCTCGTTCGCATTTTTATTGTTTTTCCCGCCCGGGTTCGGGCGGGGTTCGCCTGCAGGCAGACTGCTACAGGCTCTGGACCAAATTGGATTACAGCGGCTGTAATTTGGCCATGGATACTACCAGCCATTTGCTGCCGGCGTCGTCGAAGTTCACCTGTACCCGCGCGCGCGCGCCGTTGCCTTCGAACTGCGTCACGGTGCCTTCGCCGAATTTGGCGTGGTCGACGCGTCCACCCAGCGCCAGAGGTGGCAGATCGTCGTCGAAGTCGGGGGCGGCGTCGGAGTAAGGATTGATGCCGCCGCCATATTTTCCAAAAGATTTGGGTTGAAACAGCGGCTTGGAAACCTCGGTTTTCAGGCGTACCTCGTGAATGTACTCCACCGGGATTTCACTAACAAACCGCGAAGGCTTGTTGTAAGTCTCGCTGCCAAACAGCCGGCGGCATTCAGCGTAGGTGATATACAGCTTTCGCATGGCGCGAGTGATACCCACGTAGCAGAGGCGGCGCTCCTCTTCCATGCGCCCGGGTTCCTGAGCGGACATCTTGTGCGGGAAGAGGTTTTCTTCCACACCGGCCATAAATACCAGGGGGAATTCCAGCCCCTTGGCCGAGTGCAGAGTCATCAGTTGCACCGCATCTTCGAACTCGTCCGCCTGACCTTCGCCGGCATCCAGGGCGGCGCTGTCGAGGAACTCGTTAATCAGCGGAATTTCTTCTTCGTCCACTGCTTCGCCGTCCGGGTCGACGGTGGGGAGTCCGTCGAAGCTGCGACAGGCGCTGACTAGTTCCTGCAGGTTTTCCACCCGGGTCTGGCCCTTCTCGCCTTTTTCCTTGCCGTGGAAGTCGATCAGGCCGCTCTGTTCGATGGCCAGCTCGGCAATATGATCCAGGGTTTTGTCGGTGCTCTCTTCGTCCAGCGCGTCGATCAGGCTGAGGAAGTTGCCCAGGGCATTGCCGGCGCGGGCGGCGAGCACTTTCTGCTGCAGCATTTTGGCGGCGGCGTCCCACAGGGAGCAACCGTGCTCGCGGGCAAACTGCCGCACCAGATCCACGGTGCGCGCGCCGATGCCGCGAGTCGGGGTGTTCACCACGCGCTCGAAGGAAGTATCGTCATGGCGGTTGGTGATCAGGCGCATATAAGACAATGCGTTCTTGATCTCCAGACGTTCGTAGAAGCGCTGGCCACCGTAGATGCGGTAGGGCACCTGTTCCCGCAATAGGCCTTCTTCCAGCACTCGCGACTGGGCGTTGGAGCGATACAGGATGGCGATACTGTCGCGTCGATTGCCGTCGCGCACCCAGTCCTGGATACGCTCGACAATAAAGCGCGCTTCGTCCTGCTCGTTATAAGAGGAATAGAGGGAGATGGGCTCGCCCTTTTCGCCCTCGGTCCACAGCTCTTTGCCGAGTCGACCGGCGTTGTGACCGATCACCGCGTTGGCGGCATTAAGGATGGTGCTGGTGGAGCGGTAGTTCTGCTCGAGACGCACGGTCTGTACGCCTTTCAGGTCCGCTTCAAAGTGCTGGATATTCTCGATCTTGGCGCCGCGCCAGCCGTAAATGGACTGATCGTCGTCGCCCACCGCAGTGATCGCACACTGGTCGCCGGCGAGCAGGCGCAGCCAGGCATATTGGATGGTGTTGGTATCCTGGAACTCGTCCACCAGAATGAAAGGGAAGCGGCGGCGGTAGTGGGCCAGAATGCTGTCGTTATTCAGCAGCAATTCGTGGGCGCGCAGCAGCAGCTCACCGAAGTCCACCACGCCGGCGCGCTGGCAGGCCTCTTCATAGGCACTGTAGATCCGCACCATGGTCTGCAGCCAGGGGTCGCCGGTGAGCTGGATATATTGCGGCCGAATGCCCTCATCTTTCTGAGCGCCGATCCACCACTGGGTTTCCCGCGGGGACCATTTCTTGTCATCCAGCGCCAGCTCGTTCTGCACCCGCTTGATCAGGCGCAGCTGGTCATCAGAATCGAGAATCTGGAAATTCTGCGGCAGTTTGGCCTCGGCCCAGTGAGCCCGCAGCAGGCGGTGGGCGAGACCGTGAAAGGTGCCCACCCACATGCCAAAGGTATTTACCCCCAGCAGTTCCTCGATACGCCCGCGCATCTCGCGCGCGGCTTTATTGGTAAAGGTCACCGCCATAATGGAGTAGGGCGATGCCCCCTCCACCTGCATCAGCCAGGCGATACGGTGCACCAGCACGCGGGTCTTGCCGGAGCCAGCGCCAGCCAGTACCAGTTGGTGGCCCGGCGGCGCGGCCACAGCCTCGCGTTGGGGGTCGTTGAGGGGGTCTAAGAGTTCAGATACGTCCATGGGAGCGGATTGTATCAGAGGACGAGCTTTTCACCTGTTTATATGAACAGGTTTTTCGGATTGGCAATGGTCGATGCCAGGGCCCTGATACCGGGCTCTGGCCAATGGAAGGCTCGCCAGCACCGGGCCATGCCGCTAAACTGCACAACTTGAACCAGAGAAGGTGTTGTCGTGAAGCCAGCGGAAGTCACGCAGAAAATCAGCGAACAGCTGAGTTCCATGCGCAAATCAGAGCGCAAGGTTGCGGAATATATCCTCGCCAACCCGGGCGAAATCATTCATATGCGTATCGTCGATCTCGCCACCGAAGCACAGGTGAGCGAGCCCACGGTGGTGCGCTTCTGCCGCGCGGTGGGCTGTTCCGGCTTCCAGGAGTTCAAACTGAATCTGGCGCAACAGCTGGCTTCCAGCCCCAGCTTCGGCCAGATCGCGGTTACTGAAACCGACACCATCGCCGAATACAAACGCAAGGTGTTCGACTCCACCGTCGATACTCTGCTCAATGTGCGCGACAAGATCGACGGGCGCGCGCTGGAAGCCGCCGTCGCCGCCATCGCCGCCTCAAAACGGGTGGAATTCTTCGGTTTTGGCGCCTCTGGTGCCGTAGCCGCCGACGCTCAGCACAAATTTTTCCGCCTGCAGATGGCCACCGCCGCCCACTCCGACCACCATATGCAGAGCATGTCCGCCATGAGCATGAAGCCCGGCGACGTGGTGGTCGCCATCTCCCAGAGCGGCCGCACTTCGTCCCTGCTGCGCTCCATGGAAATGGCCAAGGCACAGGGCGCCACGGTGATCGGCCTCGGCCCCAGTGGCTCGCCGATGACACGCCAATCCAGTATTCCGCTGGAGGTGGATGTGGAAGAGGACATCGAGCTGTACACCCCGCTCTCCTCCCGTATCGCCCACCTCGTCGTTATCGACGTGCTCGCCATCGGCGTGGCCCAGCGCAAGGGGCCGCAGTTGCAGGAGCATCTGCTGAAGCTGAAAAAAGGCCTCTATAATTTGCGGGAAGAAAAACACTAAATCCCGCAAAATTTCGGAAAAAATCCCGAGCAGGACGCGATATGCACGGAAGCAGCGACCAACCGGCAGAAAACCCCTCCGAACATCAGGATCTCGGCGTCTCCGAAAAACGCCTGATCCTGATTGCAGCCCTGACCCAGGGCCTCGCACTCTACGCACTCAAATTCTTTGACGCCGTCGCGGACTGGTCGCCGGTGTGGCAGTACCTCGGGTACACCGTGGTCATCGCCATTCCCCCGCTGGTCATCCTGTCCGTCGCACCGCGACTGGCGCGGGGATACTGGTGGGTGATTGGCGGTTTTACCCTGTTGCTGGCGCTGCTGGCCAGCTATCGCGGTTATCAATGTACGCCCGCCGATACCATCCACTGCGGCTGGCCCAAGGACTACGCGATTGCCATGGTGATCGCGGCCTTTATTGTCGTCTTCCTGCTGCGCGCCAGTGCCACCACCAGCACCACAAAGAGCGACCGGCTGCAGCGCCCGAGTTATCCCGCGCAGTTCCACTACTCCTGGGATGTTGCGCTCACTGCCGGTCTGACCCTCGTGTTCACGGGCATCTTCTGGATGATCCTGTTTTTGTGGCAGTCCCTGTTCAAGCTGGTGGGCGTGGATTTCTTCCGGGAGCTGTTTGAGAAGGACTGGTTTTTCTACCCGGTCACCTGGCTGGTGGCCGGCTGCGGTGCCATTCTATTCCGCTCCCAGCAGAGCTTCGTTCTCACGCTCAAGCGCCTGCTGCGCACCATGTTGGTGGCGCTGTTGCCGCTGCTGGCGGTGCTCACCGTGATGTTCCTCGCCACCCTGCCGTTTACTGGTCTGCAACCCATCTGGGATACCGGCCACGGCAGCGCCTTGCTGTTGTGGTTGCTGGCACTGCTGCTGTTCTTCACCAATGGGGTGATTCAGGACGAGTTCCCTTTTGCCCGCTACCCCAAGTGGATCAACCGTCTGCTGTTGCTGGCACTGGTTGTAGCGCCGGTTTACGCGGGGTTTGCCCTCTACGGAATCTTCCTGCGGGTGCAGCAGTACGGCTGGACGCCGGAGCGGCTGTGGGGCTTTGTGGTGGCGCTGACGCTGACGCTGCTGGCCGTCTGCTACAGCATTTCCATTTTGCGCCGCGGCGGACACTGGGCGGAGTGGTTACCGCGCATCAATACCGGGCTGGCGCTGTGGGTACTGGCGGTGTGCCTGGTGACGCAATCACCGCTCGCGAATTTCTGGAAGATCAGCGCCGGCAGCCAGCTTGCGCGGCTGCAAGAGGGGCGCATTGAGCTGGCGGATTTTGATTTCCTGCGCCACAAGTTGGGGCGGCCCGGCCTGGAGGCATTGCAACAGGCCAAATCGCTGCCAGTGGTACAGCAAAATGAAGCTGTTGCCGAATATATCGACAAAATTCTGGCCAATACCGAGCGCCATGCGCCCTTCCGCGAGAACCCTCTAAAAGAAAAGCAACGGCAGGGTACCCTGAAGGACCTGGCTGTATTGCCAGAGGGCGCAAGCCTGGGTGAATCATTCACATTCGATAGCCGCTATCACGGCTGCCTGGATACCGAGCATCGCCAGTGTTTCTGGCTGGTACAGGACATGGACGGCGATGGCAGCGATGAATATCTACTCTTCGCCCATTCGGTAGAGCGCGCGGAGCACCGCAATAATCACTATCTACTGGAAATCACCCTCTATGGCGAGGTAGACGGACTGTGGCGTGTTATCCACAGGAACAGCCGGGAGATAAAAGAAGACCCTGAATCTTTAAAGCAGGCCGTCGCCAGCGGCAAATTCAGCCTGCGCCCGCCCCGCTGGCAAGCGCTGTACCTGAACGATGAACCGCTGTTCGACCCGACCCAATAGACAGCTGACCGCTAATTCCGCAACTGTCATGGAAACCACAGGGCGCGACGGCTACCATGCCCGCGCCCGGTGCTGACTATGCTTGTCCCAGTATCCGCTCGCGCCCCAATCCAACGCTGTACCCGAGCTTCTTTTCACCTGAGTTTTTATGCCCCCGAATTTTTACGATGCCAACGGCAATCCGCCCCGCTGGCTAGCCCCATGCCTCGCCGCACTGGTGGCGCTGACCCCCTTTGCCATTGACACCTATCTGCCGGCCATTCCGGCCATGGCGGCAGCGCTGGGCGTGGAAGTGGCGCAGGTGCAGCACTCGGTATCCAGCTACCTGCTGGGCTTTGCGGTGGGGCAGATCTTTGGCGGGCCGCTGTCGGATCGCTGGGGGCGCATTCTCGTCGGCACCATCGGCCTGTGTATTTTTATCGTCAGCACCACCCTGATCCTGTTCACCAACAACGTGGAAGTGCTGGTGGCTCTGCGCTTCTTTCAGGCGGTGGGGGGCGGTTTTGCCACGGTGATCTGTGGGGCGATTGTGCGCGACCTGTACCACGGCCGCGAGGCGGCGCGGATCATGTCGATGATCGCCACCATGATGCTGATCGCACCCATGGTGGCGCCGGTGATCGGCTCCACCTTACTCACATTCGGCGACTGGCACGCGATTTTCATTTTCCTGCTGGTGTACGGCCTGCTGATGATGATTCTGGTGCGCGGCATTCTGCCGGAGACCGTGTCCCGCTTCCGCCGCGCCAAGCGTCAGCGCCTGCCGCGCCGCAGCATGATCGGGGGCTACGCGCAGATTTTCCGCTGCCGGCGGGCGCTGGGCTTTCTGTTTGGCCAGGCGTTTGTCAGCGGCTGCATGTTTATTTACATCACCACCGCGCCATTTGTGTTTATGGAGCACTTCGGGGTCAGTTCGGAGACTTTCCCCATTCTGTTCGGCAGCTGTGTGCTGGGGCTGGTACTGCTGGTGCAGTTGAATATCCGCCTGCTGAAGGTGTTCGAGCCGCGGCAGATTCTGCTGGTGGGGATCAGCCTGCAGGTGATCTCCTGCGTGCTGTTGCTGGCGAGCACTCTTTATTACGGCAATGCGCAGCCATTGCTGGCGTGGATGATTCCGCTGGTGATGGCGATGGGCTCCGTCGGCATCATCGCGCCCAACTCTGCCGCCTGCTATCTGGAGTTTTTCCCCAATATCAGTGGTACCGCCAATGCACTCTACGGTGCATCGCTGTTTATTTTTGGTGGGGTTCTGGGCGGTGCGGTCAATGCGGTGCACACCGGTACCCTGGTGCCGATCGCGGTGGGTATGCTGTGTTGCTCGGCCGCCGCGCTGTGCCTGGTACTGTTTGTGGCCCGGGCGCGGCGGCCGATAAGTGTGGAAGAGCGGGTTAAATAAGCCCCTCCGCTTTCATGGCTTTCTGCACCCCTTCGCGCTCGGACATACGCTCGGCAAAGGCCTTGAGTTTAGGCCAGCTGCCGGTGTCCACGTCCACCTTGCTGCACCAGTTGTACACGGTAAACAGGTAGGCGTCGGCGATACAGAAGTCGCTGCCCATCAGGTAATCGCCGCCCATATGGTCTTCCACATACTGGAAGCGCTTGGCGAGCTTCTCTTTGGCGGCGGCCTTTTCATCGTCGCTTCCGCCCCAGAACAATGGCCCGAAGGTTTTGTGTATTTCGGTGGAAATGAAGTTCAACCACTCCAGCACCCGGTAGTGGTCCAGGGAGCCGTACTCAGGGGCCAGTTTTTTCTCCGGTTTCTGCTCCGCCAGAAACTGCACAATGGCCGGTCCTTCCGTCAGCAATTCGCCCCCTTCCAGCTGGAGCGCCGGCACGTAGCCCTTGGGGTTCACCTCGGTGTAGTCACCGCCGCTTTCGGTTTCCTTGGTTTTCAGATTGACCTTGCACAGCGCCAGGTCGATACCCGCCTCGCAGGCCACGATATGCGGGGACAAAGAACAGGCGCCGGGGGCGTAAAACAGTTTCATGACAAGTCCTTAGTGGGTTGTTGGTTTAAACCATTGATTTGTCAGCCGCGCCCGTGGGGTGCGGCGTAATCCAGCTCCGGGCCCACCGGCACGATACCGGTGGGGTTAATGTTCTTGTGGCTGGCGTAGTAGTGGGTCTTGATGTGGTGGAAATCCACGGTCTCCGCCACGCCGGGCCACTGATACAGCTCGCGCACATAGCCCCACAGGTTGGAATAATCCGCCAGCCGTTGCTTGTTGCACTTGAAGTGGCCGTGATACACCGCATCGAACCGGATCAGTGTAGTGAATAACCGCCAGTCCGCCTCGGTAATACGGTCACCGGTGAGGTAGCGGTTGTCCTCAAGCCGTTGTTCCAGGTGCTCCAACACTTCAAACAATCGGTGGTACGCCGTCTCGTAGGCCTCTTTACTGGTAGCGAAACCCGCACGGTACACGCCGTTATTGACGTTCTGGTAAACGAGGTCGTTGGTGGCATCGATATCCCCGCGCAGATCCTGTGGATAAAAATCCTGCTCGTCGCCGGTGAGATTGTTAAACGCAGAGTTGAACATGCGGATGATTTCCGCCGACTCGTTACTGACGATCCGCTGCTGCTGTTTGTCCCACAAGATGGGCACGGTGACGCGACCGGAGTAATCACTGCGGTTGCGGGTGTAGATCTGGTGCAGAAATTCGCTGCCGTACAGGTCGTCGCCGCTACTGCCCTCGTCTTTATCGAAGGTCCAGCCATTTTCCAGCATATAGGGGCTGACCACCGACACGGTGATGTATTCCGTCAGTCCTTTCAATTTGCGGAAGATCAGTGTGCGGTGCGCCCAGGGGCAGGCGAGCGAGACGTACAGATGGTAGCGGCCTTTCTCCGCCGCAAATCCGCCCTCACCACTGGGGCCGGCACTGCCATCGGCAGTAATCCAGTTGCGCAGCTGCGCCGCCTCCCGCTCAAATGCACCGCCGCTTTTATTGGTGTCGTACCACTGGTCTTTCCACTCGCCGTTTACCAGCAATCCCATTGATGTCTCCTCAATCTCTTTTTAGCGGCTTCTTACGTTCGCCATCGCATGATCGAAACTGAATTTACCCGCACCAGCACAGGCCAGTATCAGGAAACCGCCGGCGATAGTGATGTTTTTCATAAACATGATCTGTTGCATCTGATCGCCCGGCACATTGTGAAACATCCACGCGCTGATCAGGCAGAAGGCGGCGAAGGCGAGCGCTACCCAGCGGGTAAAAAAGCCGAACAGTATCGCCAGGCCACCGCCCAGCTCCAGTAAGATCACCAGTGGCAACAGGAAACCGGGCACGCCGGCGGCCGCCATATATTCCTGGGTACCGGCGTAGGCGCCGATCTTGCTGTAACCAGCGACGATAAACATCACCGACATCAGAATACGCGCCACCAGCTTGGTGAAATCGCAAATCACACCATTGTTCATGATTCAGCCCTCATGTCTGACTTCTGAAAAAGTAAGTGTATGGCGTGACAACGCTGTTCAGTGTAATTCGGTTTTTAGAAAGGAAAATCGCAGATTTTCGGGTCTAAATATCGAATTTTTAGGTGGGAAATCGGCCCCGGCAGGGCCACGTGAAACGGGAAGGAGAGGGAGGTGGGAAAGGAGTACCCTAGCGAAAATCCGTCAGTATCTGATCCATCACCCGGGACACCTTGCCGCCCTCGGCGCCGGCAACCGGATGGCGGCTCTCGCCATTCAGGTGTTTGACCATATTCTCGATATGGAAGTACTGGATGTTTTCCGGATGGGCGATTTCCACCACTTCAGAGCCGTCCTCGCACTCGAGCACCAGTGGCCTGTCGGCAAATACGGAAAAGCGGATGCTGCCGCGGCTGCCGTGAATCACTACATCGTCAGCGTATTCGCTGGCGCCAAAATTCCAGAAGCCCGCACCGGTAGCGCCGCTATCAAACACCCAACAGGCCGATACCGCATCCTCGGCGTCGTACAGGTTCTGCTGGTTGACGGCGATGCCTTTGGCGTCACGGATATCCCCAGCCAGATGGATAAACAGGTCCAGTCCATGGCAGGCGAGATCGACAAAGTGACCGCCGCCGGAGACCGCCGAATCGGTGCGCCAGTTATATTCCGGTGACAGATCCACAGGCGAGGGCGCGCGGGAATAACTCCAGTTGATATGACGCAGAGTGCCGATTTTTCCGCCATCAATCCACGCTTTCACCCGATTGAAGCGGGGCAGGGAACGGCGGTAATAAGCAACAAACAGCTGTGCATCTTTGTCCTCGAAGGCGGTGGCAATTTCCCGGCACTGGTCAAAATCGAGCGCCATGGGCTTTTCCAGGCAGCAGTGCTTGTTAGCGCTCGCACACTTGAGCGCGTACTCGCGATGGCTACCGGGTGGTGTGGCCACATATATCGCATCGATTTCCGGGTCCTGAATCAGTTCGTCGGCGCTTGCGTAGGTTTTGGGTACGCCGTGGCGGGCGGCGTAATCCCGCAACTTCTCCCGATCCCGGCGCATCACCGCGAGCAGGTGCGAACCCGCGACCTTGTTGAACGCGGGGCCACTTTTGACTTCCGTAACATCGCCGCAGCCGATAATGCCCCAATTGATTGCGTCGCCGTGTCGGTTCATCGGGTACTTCCTGAATTTAGAGGTTGAGTGTGAATGCTCTGCGCTTATCGTCACCGCCGTCATTCCAGCGGCGGCAAACTGTCGCGCAATGCCCGCAGCAATTGGCAGGCGGCAGGGCCGGCGCGATCCTGGTCGGCGTACACCAGATACATGGTCACGTCCCGCTCCCAGGGCGCTTCGGTGCGCAGTGGCAGCAGACGGTCGGCAGACAGGGAGTCGCGAATGCGGGTCTGTGGCAGCCAGGCGAAACCCAGGCCGCGCTCGATGAGCTCAATGGACGTATGCACGTTAGTGACCGTGATACGCTGGTCGGAGCCCAGCCAGCCGGCATCCTGGCGATTTTTCAGGGCGGAATCGCGCATCACGATCTGGCGGCTTGCCTTGAGGTCTTCCCGGTTCACCGGGCGGCCCAGGTGATGCAGCGGGTGGTCCGGGTGGGCGACAGGTAGAAACTTTACCCGCGACACCGGCACACCCACAAACCCCTGGGGCACCCGCGCGGTGAGAATAAAATCCACGTCCTGCTGCAACAGCAACTCTTCAGCACCGGACAGCACCGTCTCGCGGATCTCCAGGCGGGTGTGGGGGTACTCCGCTGCGAAACGCTCCACCGCATTGAGCAGTGCCTCGTAATCAAACAGCACATCCACCGCAAGCCGTAGCTGCGCCTCGGTGCCCGCGGCGAGGCTGGCCGCGACGGACTCCAGCGCCTCGGCTTCATCCAGAAGACCGCCAGCGCGGTTCAGCATGACCCGCCCGGCGTCGGTGAGCTCCGCCTTGCGTCCGCGCACTTCCAGCAGGGCCACGCCGAGGCTCTCCTGCAGTTTGTGTACCGCGTGATTGATGGAAGACTGGCTCTTGTGCACCGCCTCCGCGGCCTGGGAAAAGCCGCCGTGTTCCACCACCGCCTGAAACATGCGCCACTGTTCCAGTGTTACCTTGGCCATGGACTGTCCTTTGTCTTTATTGGTTGTCTGTTTTGACTGAGAGAACGGTTTGAAAACCGGATCTGTCGAACTGCTCGAATATTAGTTGCGATTATTTGCCATTTTCTGGCGATTTTATCGGCCTATACTGCCGGAAATGGAGGAACAGAACCATGTCTAAAGTCACATCAAACAATGCATTCGGCGCCGGCGCGCGGGCACCAGCACGGGTCGTGGCGGGCCATCCATCCGCCGATGGCGCGGGGGTGAAGATTCACCGGGTGGCGGGCTTCCAGTCACAGGACTTCAGCCCGTTTCTGATGATCGATGAAATCCGCTCGGAAAACCGGGATGACTATATCGCTGGCTTCCCGCCGCACCCGCATCGCGGTATCGAAACCCTGACCTATATGTTGAGCGGCGAATTCGAACACCAGGATCATCTGGGCAATCGCGGCGCCATTCATCAGGGCGGTGCACAGTGGATGCGCGCCGGCCGCGGCATTATCCATTCGGAAATGCCGTCCCAGGGAAATGCGGGCATGCACGGTTTCCAGCTGTGGATCAACATGGCGGCCGCAGACAAGATGAATAAGCCGGACTGGCGCGATATTCAGCCGGAACAGGTGCGGGAATTGGCATTGGACGATCGCGGCTCTCTGATTCGGCTGATCGCGGGCCAGTGGCAGATCGCCGGTGAGCCCCAGTGCGCGCCTCTATTGGATACAGCGGCGGATGCGTCGGTGGCGGATCTGCGCCTCGCGCCGGGGGCAGAGACGATCCTGCCGCTGCCGGCAGAACACTCGGCGCTGGTGTATATCTACCGCGGTGCACTCGAAACCGATCGGGGCACTATTTCCCGCGGTAATCTGGTGTTGTTTGGCGGCGGCGAATCGCTACAATTGCGCGCGCCCAAGGATGCACCAGAACAGGGCCCGGGGGAAACACCGGGAGCTGGCATGCTGGTACTGCACGGGCAACCGCTCAATGAGCCGGTGGTGCATTACGGCCCCTTCGTCATGAACACCCGCGAGCAAATCGAACAAACCCTGCGCGACTACAATAACGGCACACTCACCGAGTAACGTTTCAGCGTGCACCGCACTTGTACGAGCCTGCCGGCAGGGCAGGCTCCTACGGTTAGAGGTAACCCCGGCACCGGAGAATTCCCGCCACATGGACGTCTATTACATCTTCTGCTTTCTCGCTGCCATCTCCGTGTTCCTCGGATTCCTCAATCAATATGTATTGCGCACCCAGACCACCATCGCCATTACCGCGGGCTCCCTGGCGCTGTCGCTGATCGTCACCGGCCTCGGCAAGCTGGAAATTGTCGAGCTGCGCGATTGGGTCTCCCAACTGCTGCCGCTGATGAACCTGCAAGACCTGCTGCTGAAAGGCATGCTCGGCTTCCTGCTGTTTGCCGGCAGCCTGCATATCGACCTGTTAATGCTGCGCAACCAGAAAGTGGAAATCACCGTGCTGGCGATTTTCGGCACCTTGATCTCCACCTTCGCCGTGGGTTATATGCTGTACGGATTCCTCAGCGTGATCGGTATGCCCGTAGACTTGGTGTACTGCCTGCTGTTCGGCGCGCTAATTTCCCCCACTGACCCCATCGCGGTGCTCGCCATCATCAAGAGCCTGAAAGCGCCGGAGCAGATTTCGATTCAAGTGGAAGGGGAATCGCTGTTCAACGACGGCTTCGGCATGGTGGTGTTTGCGGTGATCTACGCGCTGGCGTTTGAGGGCACCGAGCCCACATTGCCGGCCATCAGCCACCTGTTTATGGTGGAAGCACTCGGCGGTATTGCCCTGGGGCTCGCCATCGGCGGCCTGTTCCACTGGCTGATCTGCTCCACCAACGACCACAGCCTGGAACTGCTGCTGACCCTGGTGATTCCCACCGCGGGTTTTGCCGCCGCCAATATGCTCGGCGTATCCGGCGCCCTGGCGATGGTGGTTGCGGGGATCATCATCGGCAACTTCACGCGGGAGAAAGGGTTCTCGCGGGTGAGCCAACACGAGCTGGACAATTTCTGGACCATCACCGAAGAATTCCTCAACGGCATTCTGTTCCTGCTGGTGGGGCTGTTCCTGATCACCATCGACTTCAAACCCATCGATTACGTCTTGATCCTGGCGGCCATCGTCATCGTACTGCTGGGCCGCACCCTCGCTGTAAGTGTGCCCTTTGTTTTTCTCAAGCGCCGCCGCAAATACCATCCGTATACGGAGCGGATTCTGATATGGGGCGGGCTGCGCGGCGGCCTGGCACTGGCGCTGGCCATGTCGATACCCGGGGGCTATGCCATCAGTGGCATTGCAGACAACAGCAGTCACGACCTGCGACATCTGTGGGTGGTGATGACCTACGGCGTGGTAGTCTTCTCTATCGTGGTGCAGGGCTCCACCATCGGTCCGTTAATCCGGCGCAGCCGCGCCGCCAGCTGCCCGGAAACGTCCGAGCCCAGCCCGCAGACGGATTGAGCGCGCTGAATCACGCGCGCTCCCCTGACCAATAAGCTCGACCAGAGCACAAGAACAGAAGCACAAGACCAGGCCATGCCCCACGACAACTTTCTACTTCAGACGGTCATATTTCTCGCCGCTGCCGTTATTTCCGTCCCCCTGGCCAAGCGCCTGGGATTTGGCTCAGTACTCGGCTATCTGGTGGCGGGGGTACTGATCGGCCCCCACGCCTTCGGCCTGGTAGGAGACACCAGCGACGAACTGCACTTTGCGGAATTCGGCGTGGCGCTGATGCTGTTTCTGATCGGCCTGGAACTGCAGCCTAAAAAGCTCTGGGCTCTCCGGGGCGCCATCTTCGGCACCGGCGGCGCGCAGGTGTTGTTGACCGCCGGCGCCGTATGCGGGCTGGCAATCGCATTGTTCGACTTCAGCTGGCGCACCGCCACTGCGGTAGGCCTGATTCTCGCCCTGTCTTCCACCGCCATCGTGCTGCAGTCCCTGTCGGAAAAAAACCTGCTCAAAACCGAGGGCGGGCGCAATGCGTTCAGTGTATTGCTGTTTCAGGATATTGCGGTGATTCCGATTCTCGCGCTGCTGCCACTGCTGGCCACCGTGGAAGTCGCCACAGACCCGGACGACCTGCAGGGCTGGGCCTACGCACTGGCGGTCCTCGGTTCGATCATGGCTCTGATTCTGGCGGGGCGCTACTTGCTCACCCCGCTGCTGCGCATTGTGGTGGGCACCCGCACCCGCGAGCTGTTTACCGCGTGCTCACTGCTGATCGTGCTGAGTGCCGCGGCACTGATGAGCTGGTTGGAATTGTCGCCGGCACTGGGCACCTTTATAGCCGGTGTGGTTCTGGCAGAAAGCGAATTTCGCCACGAACTGGAAGCGGATATCGAGCCGTTTAAAGGTTTGCTGTTGGGGCTCTTTTTCCTCGCCGTCGGCGCCACACTGGACCTGGCACTGGTAATGCAAAAACCGCTGCTGTTGCTCGGTTTACTGGCGTTACTGGTGCTGGTGAAATTCGGCATTCTGTTTGCGCTGGCGCGGGTGCGCGGCATGGCAAAAGGCGAGGACTGGTTGTTTGCGTTATCGCTGGCGCAGGCGGGAGAGTTCGGCTTTGTGCTGCTGGCCTACGCCAGCCAAAATCACGTGCTGCCCGCAGAAGTATCCAGCGTGTTGATTGCCCTGATCGCGCTGTCCATGGCGTTTACGCCGCTGTTGCTGCTGGCCTACGAACAACTGATTCAACCGCGCTTTTTCAGCGGCCCGCGGCAACCGGATATTACCGACAGCGCGCCCCAGGATGACGGCTCACCGGTGATCATCATCGGCTACGGCCGCTACGGACAGATTTCCGGTCGCCTGTTGAACGCCTGCGGTTTCGAAACCACCCTGCTGGAGCACAACGCCGAACAGCTAGAGTTGGTGCGCCGCTACGGCATCAAGGCCTACTATGGCGATGCCTCCCGGGAAGACCTGCTGCACGCAGCGGGTGCAGACAACGCGAAAATCGTGATCCTGACGCTCAGCGATCAGGCCGCGTCGCTGGAGATCGTCAGCCGCATCCAGAAATACTTCCCGCACCTCACTATCCTGGCCCGTGCGCGCAACCGCATGCATCAGTATGCGTTGATGGAAGCGGGCGTAAAGTATATCTACCGGGAAACCATCGACAGCGCCCTGGAAATCGGTGCCGGCGCGCTGCAGCTACTCGGCCTGTCCTACCATCAGGCCCATCGCGCCGCACGCAAATTCAAACAGCACGACCAGCGCATGCTGGAATCCCTGTTCCCCTACTGGCGCAACGAATCCCAGCACGCGGCAAAAACCAAAATCTACCGGGAGCAGTTGCTGCAGGCCCTGCAGGAAGACCGGAGAGACCCGGACCTACACCTGGACCACCATTGGGACACCGGCGAAAAGGCGAAAGACAGCGGGGAACCGGGGGTAAAACCCGGCCTGTAATCGCCAATCCTCGAGCGGTAGCAGGCGGGAACCCTTCGGCAGAATCACGCTCTGACACAGCGTGCTGGTCTTGGGTAAAGCCCCTCAGCTTTGGTTTTTAGAGTTTGTTCCAAACTGCCTGCGCAGATATCCGAGTAGTTTCTGCAATTGCTCCTGATCCAGTTCACGGGAGAATCCCGGCATCATTTTTTCTTCGCCATCCACCGTGCGGCGCACCCCCTGGAGAATCGCCTGCCGCAGGTTGTGGTCACTTTCCGCCCCCACGGTAGAGTTATGCACCAGTGACGGGTAATAGCCGTCTTTGCTGCCGGTACCATCCACACCGTGGCAAGTGGCGCACATCCCCAGGTACAAACGTGCGCCATCGGATGCTGCGTTGAGATTCATGGGCTCCGCATCCCGCCGGATCAAGTTACCTCGTTTGATGACGACGTCCGTCGCCGGTGTACCCCGCTTTTGTCGGGGAGCCCGGTCGGGGCCTTTTACCGGCGGTATCGTGCGCAGGTAGGTGACCATTGCCGCAACATCGCTGTCTTTCATCTGTGAAAGACTGTTTTCAATGACTTCTGCCATAGGACCACCCGCTTGCGCCAACCGGTTGACGTGACCGGTGGTCAGGTATTGCGTTAACTGCTCTTCGCTCCACAGTCCAATACCGCTATCCGGGTCCGGGGTAATGTTGTAGGCCTGCCAACCGTCCAGTATTGGGCCGCCGCCAAGGAATCCTTTTTCGGTTTGGTCGTAGGCCTTGTCCTGAAAAGCCAGGCCACGGGGAGAGTGGCACTCGCCACAGTGAGCCAGGCCCTGGACCAGATAGGCACCGCGGTTCCAGGCTGCACTCTGTTCAGGATCTGCTTCGAACGGCTCGTCGGGTACGAACAGATAGTTCCAGACTTTGAGCGGCCAGCGCGCACTCAAGGCACGGCGAATTTTATTTTCGGGTGTCGCCTGATGGACTGGTGCTACGCCAAACAGAAAGTAGGCATAGAGCGCCCGGATATCTTCATCGGTGATTTTTGCGTAGGCGTCGTAGGGCATCGCCGGGTAGAGATTCCGGCCATCCTTGCCGATGCCATGGCGCAAGGCACGCTCAAATTCCTCGAGCTGCCAAGTGCCGATTCCCGTGTGGATATCTGGCGTGATGTTGCTGGTGTAAATGGTGCCGAGCTTGTGTATCGGCATCGGCCGCCCTCCGGCAAACACCGAGCCGCCTGGCGCAGTGTGGCAGGCCTTACAGTCACCCAGCACCGCGAGATAGCGCCCCTTTTCAATCAATTCAGGTTTGTTTAGCTCCCGGTTGACCTCTTCCGCAGCAGCGTGGTCCCAGACTTCCTGCGCCCAGGTGTAACCAACGAACAGCAGTAGAAATAAGGCGGGCAGGGTCCACTTCACGATCACGCTTCCTGCAGCAGGGTATCCGCCAGGCGCAGGGCCAGAGCGGCGATTGTGAGGGTAACGTTGACCGTGCCCACGGTGGGCATGACGGAACTACCGGCGATAAACAGGTTGGGGTGGTCGAAGACACGGCAGTTCTTGTCCACCACAGAGTCTTCAGACTTGTCACCCATGATGGTGGTGCCAGTGATGTGGTTATTGGGGGCAAAGTCGTCGGTAAAAGTGACCTCTGTACCACCCATCACCCTGGCGATCTCTGCATAGGTTTCACGGGTGTGCGCCGCACTTTTCACCACATAGTCGTCGATCGAGTAAGTAATTTCTGGTCGGGGAATACCACTGGCATCTTTTTCAGATGTACTCGGTTGGATACGGTTTTGCGGTTGCGGCAGTATCTCGTGGAAACTGTTGAATTCGACGTAGCGCGCAGCACGATCCCGAATACGTGCGGTGAGTTCGGGTATGTTGATGGCTTCGCGCTCGCGGAGCACAGCACGGGTATTTTTTTCCACCGCGGATATATTCGACAGGTGTAATTTTTTGCCGGCGTACCGCGCGCGGAAATCCCCATCGCGATAGCCAATCACCGAGGTCATTTCCTGGGGGCCGCGCCCCGGCCACAGGGGCTCGTCGGCGTAAAATTGTACGCCGGTGCCCGGGTGGTCCATCAGGTTGCGCCCGACCATGTCCGAACTGTTGCCCACGCCGGTAGGGTTGTGGCGGCCGCGAGACATCAACATCAGTTTCGGGGTTTCGATGCCGTTGGCGGCAAGAATGAAGGTGCCGCCAGAGACGCGGTGATTGTTGCCCGCCGGGTCTTTGTATTCTGCCGCGACGATACGATCGCCCTCACTGACCAGACGATTGACCACCGCGCTATGAATCAATTCTGCACCGCTCGATTCCGCTTTCTCCACATGCACAATACCGCTGTACATGGCTCCTATCGGGCAGATGGGCATGCAATTATTGTTGCCGCAACAGGTGGGCCGACCGTCGTACGGCCGGCTGTTGCGCGCCACCGGTTCAGTCACGACCTTCCACGCCGGGTTGTGGCGGTTCATCCGCGCTTTGACCTGCGCTTCGTTATAGGAAAGCGGCAGTGGTTGCATGGGGTAGGGTACAGTGCGCGGTGACCCCAGCTCTTCGTCTTGCGGTCCCCAGACCCCGAGCTCCTGTTCCGCGCGACCATACCAGGGCTCGAGGTCGTCGTATTCAATTGGCCAGTCGCGGCCGATCCCATACAGGCTTTTCAGCTTGAAATCGCTCGGCAGAAAACGCCAGCACGAAGCGGCCCAATGCCAGGTGGTACCACCCACAGCGCGAATATATTGGGAGTTGAATTTATGCGTGCCCTTTAAAATCAGGTAGTCATTGGCAAATTCACCGTACTCGGGATGGGGTGCCCAGGGCGCGGAGCGGTATGCCGCCATAAAATCCATCTTGTCGGCCTGATTGCGGAAACGCTCCACCGTCTGCCAGCGCGGCACCCGCGGCCCAGCCTCCAGGATGATCACCGATTTTCCCGCCCGAGCCAGCGCATTGGCCACCAGCGCCCCGGCCACACCGGAGCCAATCACGACAAATTGGGCTTCCTTGCCTGCCACCGGTTACACCCTCCCAAGGTTCGGTTTTGGCGCGCTGGCCCAGGCGCCAGGCTTGCCATCGCAATAGGATCGCGGCACCAGCACATCGGCGGTCAACCGGTACATCAGCGCGCGCTCATAGGTCACCAGTTGCTTGCCGACCACACCGAGATACCAGGCAGACACAATGAGCAACGCCACTGGCGAGTCCATTTCCCCAGGGCCTGGGTTGTCCGGGAACAGGTCCAGCTGCTGCGGGAAACTTGGATACTCGCTATTGAGAGCCGCCAACAGGCGTATCGCTACCCGTTCGTCTAACCGGGTGTTCAGGGGGAGGGGGCTCAGGAGTTTCTGGGAGACACTGAAGAACTTGCCGAGGCGCTGCTCCGCGTCCTTTACCTGCTCCGGTGTCGCGTGTAGCAGCGCCACCGGGCATACCGCCAGCCCACCTCCCAGCACCAGCTGTGTACGCAGAAACCGGCGCCGACCGCCACTGTAATTTCTCGAGCCCACGGCGCCTCCCGCCTATAAATCCATCAGCTACAGGCAGTATAGGAAACGCTGTTTGGGACGCATGGTGAGGACGCGGATAACCTCTATGGGAAATTTGTTAGGAAACTGTTCGTCGGGCGGGCCCCCGGTGAGTCTGAGTAATTGACGCCTTGCGCCAGCCCGCACCGACCATTGGGGCTCAGTTGTTCGCGGTGGTGGGATCGATCACCTGGCTCACTTCGGTAATGGTGGAAACGGGGATGCCACTCAATTCCGCGTGATCGCGGATAACCGACTCATCATCCGCCAGATAAATGCAAAAGGTTTTATCACCCGCCACATAGCTGTGCTGCCACTGGATGCGCGGGGCCAGTTGCGCCAGCGCACCGTTGGAAGCCCGCGCTGCGCCGCACAATTCGGTTAACGACATGGCACCAATGCCGGGGATTTCGCGTTCGATAATGAATTTTTTCATGTTTCACCTGTTGAACTGGTTGAGGGGTTTTGACCGTTTCAAAGTGCAGCTGCAGGTTTATTGTTGAACTCCGCCGTGCATCCCACAAGCGGTAAAATCTTTACCCCTCTAAAGATTTTCTTTATTGTTTTTCCATGACGCGACTATCTCACCTCAACAGCCTGCAAGCCCTGGAAGCGGCAATTCGCTGCGGCTCCCTGAAAAAGGCCGCGCGGGAACTGAATATCTCCGCGGCGGCGGTCGGCCAGCGCATCCGCACCCTGGAGGAATATATCGGCCGCCCGCTGCTAACTCGCGATAGCAGTGGCCTGGTTGCATCGAGTGAATTACGGGAGGCCGAGGCGCAGCTGGCACAGGGGTTTGCCTGTTTGCAGCAGGCCGCGGAGACCCTGCGCATTCCCCATTCCAACCGGGTGACCGTGGCCGGCAACGCGGATTGGCAGGACCTCTGGCTGCGGCCCCGGATACAATATTTCACACAGCAACACCCGGAAATCGAATTGTTTGTCGCCGGCAACCCGCCAAGTGACCCGAGCGGCCTCAATGAGCCTGACCTCACTGTGGAATTCTGTGAGGGTGAGGCAGATACACTGCTGTTCAGGGAATACCAGCTGCCGCTGATCTCACCGGAAAATAAGGCGCGCATTCAGCACATCGCCGAATCGGAAAAACTGGATGGCTTCCCGCTGCTGCATCTGCTGGAAGCCAGTGGAGACCCCAAGTTGCTGAATTGGCCGGGGTGGGTAAAGCAGTTTGGCGGCCGCAGCAGCGGTGCCGAGCGGGGGGTGCGCTACAGTCGGCTTACTCATGGACTGCAAGGGGTGCATTCCCACGCGGGCGTTCTGCTCGGCGGCGTCAGCTTACTGATCGACGAAATGGAATCCGGCAAGATCGAGCTGCCCTTTGCCGCGGAAAAAGGTCGCTGGAGCCATTACGGCTACCACCTTCAGCTTCGCCCGCAATCCAGCGGCAGAAAACCCGTGCAGGTTTTCGTCCAATGGCTCTGTCACCAGGCCGCATCTACCCGAGAGCAACTCGAAAGGCTTGTGACCCCCAAAACCGTTCCGGCGTGATCAATCTCTACCATTCGAACCACTTGGGCTCGGGCCACTGTTGCGCGCATCGCTACCCCCATCGAGCGCGGACTGCTCCACGAAAATCAACTGGTCGGTAGGGAAGCCCAGTTCGCTGGCACGCTTCAAAAACCGCTCCTTCACTGCCGCACTCACCGTGGGTGTACGCGACAACAGCCACAGGTAGGACCTGTCCGGGCCCGAAATCATTGAGTAGCGGTAATCGTCGTCCAGCTCGAAGATGATGTAGGAGCCGTAAAAAGGCCCGAAGAAAGATACCTTGAGGTGGCCCACATCGGGCGCGCCGACAAAATAGGCCTTACCCTCGGCGTCCTGCCACTCGGCTTTCTCCGCCTCAAAGCCCCGGTTCAATACTTTCACCCCGCCGTCCTCGCGCAGGGTGTATTCCGCCGTCACCCGGCTCAAACCACGCTCAAAGGAATGATCGAGGCGCGCGATTTCATACCATTTGCCGAGGTAACGATCGAGTTGAAAGTTGTCCACCGGATCAACACCTTCGGGTATGCCGGTGCAACCGGCGATCAGCAGCGATGCGCCGGTCACCAGATACATCCGCAGGTATTGCAAAAAATGGTTAAACACGCATCACCTCCACCACTTTCACCATCTCTTGTTTGGTATTCATACGGTCGTTTAACGGATACAGATTTATGTACTGGATAAAAAAACAAATGTTGCAAAAAACCTGAAAAAATTTCTGAAACGCGGCGCTTTTCAAACCCTGCCACATCCGATTGAACTCGATACGCGAGACTCCTGTCTTGGGAGCATAGCCAATGATTTCCGCAGTCAGGAAAACATCGGACAACGTCTCACAGGTTTTTACACAGGATGTTTCGCCGGCCCTTGTCGCCGGTAAGAAACAACAGAGGAGTACGTCATGAAGAAATCCATTTCAATCAGTGCTATCACCAGCCTGTTACTGGGCAGCGCAATCTCCGCACAAGCGGCATCAAACGACGACCGCGGGCTGTATGTCGGTGCTTCTTATGGCTACATGAAGGCGAGAGATGCAGAAGAGTTTAACGATGAAAACGACATCAGCAGACTGCTGGTCGGCGCCCAGCTGAACAAATTTGTCGGTATCGAGGGCGGCTATATCGATTTCGGAAAATATGGTGGTGATTTCGCCAGCGCCAAAACCGATGGCTATACCCTCGGCGTCAACCTGACGCTGCCCGTCACTGAAACTTTCGGTCTCTACGCCCGCGCCGGGCAGATGTGGTGGGACTCAAACTACAACGTATTGGGAGCAGGAGACGATGCCAATGGCAACGAACTCTTCTACGGCGCCGGCGCGAAAATGGCACTGACCCAGAATGTGGATCTGCGCCTGGAGTACAGCCGTTACAAGGTTCAGTTTGAAACCGATGAAATTGGCGCAGCAGCGGAAATCGACGAGCTCGACACCGACCTCGATTATGCCAACGTGACTCTTCAGTACATGTTCTGAATCGTTGCTGATCCAACCACAAAAAAGCCCGGCAGGTTTACGCCTGCCGGGCTTTTTTTGGTCTTGGGAAACCGCGTTAGAAATTCGCTTCCATACGCAGAGTGGCCAGACGCGGTTGGCCGAGGGTGGTGGAGTAACCGCCGTCGTCCGGTTGCACGATGTATTCTTCATCGAACAGGTTGGTCACCGTCAGGTAGGTGGCGAAGTTTTCCCATTCATATCCGCCGCGCAGGTTTACAACCCAACGCGCATCGCTTTTCGGATCGTAGCGGGGGTCATCTTCCGGCAGGTTTCGCACATAGGGATTCACCACCGCCTGGGCCTCACCCTGGTAATTGGCGTTGGCATTGAACACGATACCCTGGTCGCCGCGATAGGTGACGCCGAGGTTGGCGGTGGAGTCCGGGGCGCCGGCGAAGGCGCGGCCGGACAGGTCGAAGGTCTGGCCGGGCTGTACGATTTCGAACTCGGTGAATTCGGTATCACTGATACCAACACCGGCAAAGCCCTGCCACTGCGGAGTGATCTGATAGGCCAGCTCGACCTCGAAACCGCGCACGCTGGATTCGCCGCTATTCACGGTTTCACTGTCAAACTGGTTGGTGCTCAGCTGAGAGGCTACCTGCTGGTCTTGCCAATCCACCTGGTACAGGTTGGCGTTGGCCAACAGGCGGCCGTCGAGCCACAGGGAGCGGAAAGCCAGTTCGTAGTTCCAGGTGTATTCGGCGTCGTACACAAAGGTTTCGCCGCGCGCCACGTTGGTGCCGACCCCACCGGAGCGGTAACCCTTTTGCACGGTAAAGTTGGTGGACATATCCGGGGTCCAGTGCCAGGTGGCACCGACTTTCGGCAGCACTTCTTCAAACTCGCGCTCGACACGGGGTTCGACGCCGGACGCAGCAGCCGCAAAGCCGAGGATGTAATTGTTGAAGGTATCTACATAAAAACCGGTGACTGGATCAAAGTCGGCGGGGTTCGGCATAGCGTCAGTGTTGACGATGGTGAACAGGTCTTCGCCTTCGTTGGCCTGGGTCTCGCGGTCATAGCGCAGACCGGCAGTCAGGTCGAGCTGGTCGGTGACAGAATAGGTCACGTCGGCAAATATCGCCGCGCTCTCAACGTACTGATCCAGAAAGCCGTCACTGTTGACCTGGGCCGGGTTGAAGTTGCCGTACAGAGACAGGAGTCCAGCGGCGGACTCCACCGGTACACCGAACTGCGCGGCAATGATTTCCGGGGTAATCCCCAGTTCGAGGAACGACAGCAGGCGGTTGCCTTCGTAGACGTCGCGCACTTCGAGGTCCGAGTAATAACCACCAATCACACCGGTAACGCGCTCGTAGTCAAAATTGAACAGCACTTCCTGGCTCAGGGTCTGATCGACGCGATCATCGTACTGGGTCGCACCGGCGACCTCGGAGGCATCGCCATCCCATTCATAGCCGTAATTGGAATCGCTGTAGGCGGTACTGGAGGTGATGCTCCAGTGCGGGTTCAGCTCGTAGGTCAGCTTCAGGACCGCCATATCCGTATCGGTGTACTCGAAGGTCGGGTCGTTGAAGGTGGTCTGCTGGTTTTCAAACGGATCTTCCGACGGGTTGATCCATTTTACCCCCTGCTCGGTTTCGCCAGTGGTCAGGGTGAGAAGGGCGCTCAGGTCCGGCAGGGCGGCGGGCTCGTACAGCAACTTCAGGCGCAGGGTCTGATCATTTTCGTAGTTGCTGTTTTCACCGCGGGTGATGTTGGGGATATAGCCGTCGAAGCTGCGGTCTTCCGCGGCGAGTCGGAACGCCAGCTGGTCTTCAATGATCGCGCCACCGAAGGCGACCGCGGATTCCTGTCGGCCCTCTTCACCCACACCGAGGCGGCCGCGGAAGGTCCAGTCGTAGGTCGGGTCGACAGTATTCATCACCACAGCACCGGCCAGCGCGTTGCGCCCCTGCAAGGTGGACTGGGGTCCGCGCAGAACTTCCACCTGCTGTACATCCCAGGTGGAGAAACCGCCTTTCTGAATCATGCGATACGGCAGTACCGCGCCGTCGGAATACACACTGGTAAGGAAGCTGTTGCCACCGCCGGACACGTTGAACGCATCGATACCGCGAATGGTAAAGCCGCGGCCGGGGGTGCTGGTGACGTTAGGGGTACGCTCCAGAACATCGTACAAGCCGTTGATGTTCTGCTCTTTGATATCCGTTGCCGTCACCACCTTTACACTGGTGACCGTATCCTGCAGTGAGCGCTCGGTTTTCTGGCCCACCACCAAAACCTCTTCGAGACCGACGGTTTCCGGCGCGTCGCTCTGGGCGAACGAGGAAGCGGAAAAGACAACACCGGACGCGGCGCTCAACGCCACCGCGCGGCACAGCGGGTGACGAACAAATTTCCTTGCTGACATCATTAACTCCAATCGTATTTTCTTAGAACCAGAAACCAATAAACCGCAACAACAGGGGACATTATTCTTGGAGGACTGACGTTGTGTTTAACTTCGGGCTGGCTGGGTTGTGCGATTTATCGCCATTTCGCCGAAGTTAAAAGTTTTTCTGCCTAGTTGTTGGGGAGAAACCGGCACAATGGTATCATTTGATAAATCGAATGAGAATGATTCGCAAAGTTTATTTGCAGGCAGCACCATGACTGACTCCCTGATCAAACTTCTCGCCGCCACACTGATTTTTAGTGGCTGCCTGATCACCTATCTGGCCTCGGCGCGACAGCGCCTGCTGGGTAACCCGGTTCCGCGCAAACCCGCCTGGGCCCTGTTTGCCAGCAGCCAGGTACTGGCGTGTGTGCTTCTGGCGGGTGTTTACCCCGCGGTTTCCGCAGTATTGCTGGTGCTGACGCTGGTGATGTGTCTTTGGATCGGCCTGGTGCTGGCTTCTGCACATCTGGCCGGGCGACCTGTTCTGGTGGGCTCTGTGGGCCTGGTTCTTTTTTCCCTCATCATGGTGACTGGATAAATGTGGCCTAAATCACTCGCGGGATTTTTTCTCGGACTGCTCGTTTCCACCAGCCTGGTGCTGAACCTGAAATTGCTGCCAATGGCTGTGGATACGCGCCTGCTGACCGGCCTTCTACTGGCCTTTGTGTTGTGGGCCGCCGCCATGACCTACTTCTACTACGAAAGCTCGGTGAAGCGCGCCAGCCTGAACTGTCTCAAGCTGCTGGCGGTTTCCGCCGCGCTGAACGGTGTTGTGCTGTACACCGGCATCTGACCGCCCGCCGTGAGAACCCTTTTAGAGATACACAACCCATGAGTGACAAGAACGCCGGTGTCAAAAATCTGATCGAAGCCCACAGCTGGCTCGGTGTGATCATTTCCGTCGCGCTGTTTATCGTGTTCTGGGCCGGTTCGGTGGTGCTGTTCCACCACGAGATCCAGGCCTGGGCGCAGGTGCCGCACTTCGCCATCGACAAGGACGCACCGGATATTCCCATTGAAAACATCGTTGCGCAGAAGCTGGAAAAGTACGAGCTCAATAACGAAGAGCACCTCACAGTAGTTCTGGCTGACGACCATCATCCCTACCACCAGATTTATATCGACCTGAAACCCGCGGAAGGGTATACCGGGCCGGAAGAATACGCGCAGTTGCTGGTGAATCCGAAAACCGGAGAAACCCTGGCGCAACCGGGTGATTTTTATCTCGCCGATTTTCTGCTGCACCTACACTACGACCTGCGCCTGCCCGGAGGCATGTATCTGGTGGGCGTGGTCACGCTGATTTTCCTGGTGCTGATGTTTACCGGGGTCTACATTCACGCGCGCAAACTGATTGGTAACTTCTTCCTGTATCGCAACGACAGCAAGCGCAACAAAAAACTCGATATGCACAACGTGATCGGGGTAATGAGCCTACCGTTCGGATTGATGTACGCAATTACCGGGGTGATCTTCAATATTTCCCTGGTGTTCCAGATCGCGTTCGCGGTGTTCCAGTATGAGGGCGACCAGAACGCCATGCTGAAAGATGCCGGCTACACCATGGTCACCGAAAAACCATCCGGCAATCCGCTGGACATGCAACCCGCCTACGATTACGCACGCACGCTCGGCGAACGCACCGGCGCGCCGGTAATGATGATGCGCTTTTACAATTACGGCGATGAAAATGCGGTGATGCAGACTTACGCTGCGGACGAAAGCCGCTTTGCCCAGGTGGTGGAACACTACTATCAGGTACGCGATGGCAGCCTGATCGGGCAACTGGACAGCGAAAACAAAAATGCGGTGCGCAGCGGTCTGGATACCGTGGTGGCCCTGCACTTCGGCAATTTTGCCGGTGTCGATCTGCGCATTCTCTACTTGCTGCTTGGTCTCGCCGTCGCCGGCATGATCGTGGTGGGCAACCTGCTGTGGTTGGATAAACGGGCGCTACAGAAAAACGTCAGCCCCCGCAGTCTCCGCCTGGTAGCCAACCTTACCCTCGGCGGCTGCGCAGGTGTGGTGCTGGCAACAGCCGGCGGCTTCCTGCTGGAGCGCATCCTGCCGCTGGGGCTCGCCGCCCGCGGCGACTGGCTCGCATACAGCTTCGGCGCACTGCTGGCGCTGACAGTGATTGCCGCCTTCGTGGTGCCGCACAAGCGCCACTTCCTGCGGCTTACCCTGTGGGCCACCGCCGCACTGTTTGTCGCCACGGTACTTGCCGACTGGATTATGTTCGGCGATCGCATGACAGAAATGTGGCAGAACGGTTTCCATCAGGTGGTCGGCATGCAGACTGCGCTGTTGATCGGTGCCGGTGTCGCGGCATGGATTGCGCGAGTGCTGGGAGAGAACCTGAGTAAAGCCGAGCAAACCGAGAGCGAAGTGCTGCCCCTGGTAAACAGCTGACGCTAGGCCCCACCTCCCTGACAGGTCCGGTTTTTCCGGACCTTTTTATTTCCGCATTCCTTCGTGCATTCCGCACCCTGTGAAGCCACCTCCGCAAACCTGTTCCCTGCAAACTTTCCCTGCCCCCCCCTGCAAAACCATCCCCATTCATCTTAATTTCACCCAAACGTAAAAAGCGGTTCATCACCGTTGGTCATCTTGTTGGCGCGCGAATCTATCCAGTGATTCCGGCTTTTCGGTTCGGGCTGACTCCCGGACAAAGCAGTCGCGCGACAAAAATTGATAAACCACAAGGATGACTCATGCAGGCCAACAACCCACTCCTCGCCAGAAATACTCTGGCAGTCGCGATAGCCGTGCTATCCCTGTCCGCGCCATACGCTGTAGCAGCGACAGAGCCAACCAGCGCGGCAAAAAACACCGAAGACAAACTGGAAGAAGTGACCGTTGTCGGCACCGGCAGCACGTTCAACAGCAGTGAGGTCACCGAGCCCATGCGCCGCCAGCAGTCGAGCATCACCAGCGTCAACGCGGTGATCGACAATCTTCCGGGGGTTTCTATCAACGAGGGCGACACCTACGGTTTTGATGACTGGTCCACCAACATCACCGTGCGCGGCTTCACCACCAGCCTGAACGAACAGCAGGTGGGTACCACCATCGACGGCATTCCCAATGGTGGCTCCGGCTACGGCGGTGGCTCCAAGGCCAACCGGTTTATCGACCCGGGCAATATGGGCGGCGCCGAGGTGACCCAGGGCACTGCGGATATCGCCACACGCTCCCATGAGGCTCTCGGCGGCACTGTGGATTTCAGAACCTCAGACCCCATGGATAGCAGCCGCACCCGCACGGAAGTTTCCCTCGGCGAGTTCGACGCCCAGCGTTTTTACCTGCGCCACGATACCGGTACTTTCGCCGGCAACAGCAAAGCCTGGATTTCCTATTCCAGCCAGGAAGCCACGGACTGGGTTACCGAAACCGCGCAGAACGAACGCGAACATATCGCAGCCAAACTCGTGACGAATTTCGACCGGGCCGAGTTTAAAGGCTACCTCTCTTGGGACGACACACACGAAGACAACTACCAGCGCGTGTACAGCGCTGAGCAATTTGCCCAGTACCCGGAATCCGATTTCCTGAACGGTGAATGGAGCGGTATCCCGAATGTCGACCAACTCTACCGCCGCGGCTGGTCCACCCTGCGGGAAAACCTGCTGGCCTATGGGCAACTTGCCTTTGACGTGACCGAATCCCTGCAACTGAACGCCGGAGTCTACTACCACAGCAATGAGGGCCGCGGCGACTGGCTGCCCCCGTATCTGGTCGACGTTACCGACGACGGTGCCGACGGCCACTCGGAATTCAACGGCGGCACCACGGCCACTGTTGCCAACGGTAGCGGCACCATCTATTACGTGGATGCAAATGGCCAGGCGCTGACGCCGCGCGCAGATTGCGAATCCTCTGTGGTCACCATCTATGGCCAGGCCGGCCCCGAGTACGATCCGGCCTGTTACGAAGCCGGTGCCATTCCCGCCATGTCGTATCGTCACACCCACTACAAAAAAGAGCGCAACGGCTTCACCCTGGACTTTACCCACAACGGTGAATTCGCCGGTCTGCAGAACGAACTGCGCGGCGGGCTCTGGGTCGAAGACGCCACCCGCGATGAACATCGCGATTGGCACAAAATCAGCGACGCCACCACTGGCCACGCATTTGATGCGACGCCCTACTGGGTGCAATACGACCGCAGCTACCCACAGGAAACCACCAAGTGGTATCTGCAGGACGCCGTCACGGTTTCTGACGTCACCCTGAGCCTGGGTGCAAAGCAGTTTATGGTGGATATTGCGCGGGAAGACCTGTTCAACCAGTCCCCGGACACGGAGATCGATTCCGATTCCGATATCCTGCTGTCTGCCGGTCTTGTGTGGCAGACGCCGGTGCAGGGGGCCGAGGTGTTCGCCGGTTATGCAGAAAACTTCCGCGCAATCAGCGACGAGGTACTGGAGCGCCCGGAGTCCGACCTGAACAACATCGCGCCGGAAACGTCAGAAACCATCGAGCTCGGCGTGCGCTATGACGCAGACAACATCGCGGCAACCGCCACATTTTTCAGCAACGAGTTCGACAACCGCATCATCTTTATCGACAACAATACGTCCACCGGACCCAACTATCCCATCGGCACCAACGGCAGCTACTTCAATGCCGGTGGTGTGGAATCGGACGGGATTGAATTGCTAGTGAATTACAACCTGAGCGAGGCGTTCAGCCTGTTCGCCTCTTACACCCAGCTGGATGCGAATTACCTCGGCTCGGGCGACCCGGCCGTGGATCAATCCCTCGGGCTGGCACCGGGCAATCAGGTGGTAGGCGTTGCCGACCGGTTGCTGGCGGCTGGTCTCGACTGGACTTCAGACTCCCTTTACGCGGGCTTCTCGGCAAAAATGACCGGAGACCGTTATGTGGACGTCGCCAATACCTGGGTAGCGGAATCCTATTTGGTGGCCGATGCATATCTGGGTGTAAATCTGTATGACCTGAGCCCGGCACTGAGCAACATCAACCTGAACCTGGTGGTAAACAACCTGTTCGACGAAGATTATCTGGGCACCGTGGTTGCCAACGGCGCCTGGATCGGCGCACCGCGCACCGCGTCCCTGTCGGCCACCGTCGACTTCTAAACACCCACCCGTCGTATCGTCACTGCGGGCAGAGTTTTCTCTGCCCGTTCCCCGCGTCTTAAGAAATCGCGATTTCGATTCGATACCCACTGTAACCTCCAGTGCGGATACAACCGGCGCAACTGGTCAACCAGTTAATCAACCAACCCATATCCTTCAACATATCCTGTAGCCTTCCATCCTTTAACGCACACCTCACCCGAAAATTGGTCGACCAATACGATCAGAATCGCGCGATATTTGGTGCAAGAAATCGAATTTTGCGCCAATATTTCATTTTTCTGGCGGTTCTGTCAGACTGGTTCACATAAATTGGGCATCCAGTTTGTATACCAGATATAGGGTTTCGGTTAAGGTTTTTCCGCCGTGTGTGCCTGTCCCCTGCTGATCCAGATCAGTAGCGCATCCGCTCACAGCAAACCGAAACCAGTGAAGCCGCTACAGTCAATTCGGTACTCAGGTGCCAGCTTTACTGGTCATACAGCGCGAATAATAAGTCAATAATACGCAACGCTCATCGCCGGGTCGGCACAGCTACCCGGCCCGAAAACACATAAAAAAGTACAAAACTTTTACTCAGCGATGATGACCCTTGCGTGAAGTATATGCCCGCTTGTCGTTCGCTTATCGGCGCACCCCGGTGCGCCCTGGCAACGTTGATTTGAGAGAAATTACTTCATGTCCAGTAAACAGAAATTTTTGCTATCGACCATAGCAACACCATTGCTCGGCCTGACGCTTGCGTCCGGTTCCGCTGCGCTTGAACCGCTATCTGTCACCGCCAGTGACAACGATGGCAACCTCCCCGCCAACACCCTCGACAAAGACCTGAATACCCGCTGGTCTGCCCAGGGTGCCGGCCAATGGATCACCTACGACCTGGGCGCGGTCACCGCGCTTTCCGCGATCGATATTGCCTTTTACAACGGCGACTCCCGCCAGACGTATTTCAGCGTTTACCTCTCTGACGACAACGCCAACTGGGCCCTGATTGTCGATGGTGCCAGCTCCGGGCAGACCAGCGAGCTGGAAAGCTACGGCCTTGGCGACTACAACGCTCGCTATGTGAAAATCGTAGGCGGCGGCAACACCAGCAACGACTGGAATAGCCTCACGGAAGTGGAGTTTGTGGAAAGCGCCGGAAACAGCAGCGGCGGCGGCAGTGGTAGCAGCGGTGGTAGTAGCAGTAGTAGTAGCGGAGGTGGTGAGCCAAGCATAGGGATGCTCTCCATCGACGGTGTTGCCGCCAGCGACCACGACGGCAACGTGCCAGAAAATACCCTGGATGGGCATCTCTCTACGCGCTGGTCTGCCGATGGCGAAGGTGCCTGGATTCAGTACGACCTGGGCGACACCGCCACCCTGACCGAAGTCCAACTCGCTTTCTATAAAGGCGACCAGCGCGCGGCCACGTTCGACATCGAGGTCTCCACCGACCAGAACAACTGGCAGACTGTGTGGAGCGGCACCCAGCCGACCGCGACCGACGAACTACAGCCCATCGACGTAACCGACACTGACGGCCAGTTTGTTCGTGTGGTGGGCTACGGCAACAGCGCCAACAGCTGGAACAGCATTACCGAAGTGGCATTGGTGGGTATTGTTGGCGACGGTTCTGGTAGTAGCTCCGGCAGCAGTTCAGGTGGTAGTTCAAGTAGCAGCTCCAGTAGTTCTTCCAGCAGTTCTTCCGGCGGCTCCTCCAGCAGCTCTTCCAGCAGTTCCGGTGGTAGCGGCGGCCTGCCGGTGAGCGAGCTGAATTCCGTTCCGGAGATCAACTGCACCCAGTTTGTCTCCAGCCCATCAGAACTGGAATCGGCAACTGGCTGGAGCATGACCGCGGGCACCACCGTATGCCTGACCGACGGCACCTATAACGATGTGGAGCTGAACATGGGCGGTATCGGCAGCGAAAGCGCCCCGATTACCGTTGCTGCACAGAACCCCGGCAAGGTCCTATTTGGCGGTGAAGCCCAGGTGCGCATGGGTGGTGAGTATCTGGTGCTGCAGGGCATCACCTTCAAAAATGGTAATTCGTCCAGCAGTGACCTGATCCAGACCCGTGGAACGGGCAGCGCTCCCTGTCACTATTGCCGCATGACGGAACTGGCCATCATCGACTGGGATCACGCCTTCGACGGCAGCAACAAGTGGCTGAATATTTACGGCACCAACAACCGCATCGACCACAGCTGGTTCAGCGGCAAAATCAATCGCGGCCCACTGCTATTGATCAACCGCGAAGAAACCGATGCCGATCCCGACCGGGCGCAGATCGACCACAACTACTTCGGCAACCGCCCACCGCTGGATGGCAAGGAATTCCCCGATGCCAGCGACAACGAACTGGAAGCTGTGCGTATTGGTGACAGCGCCACCCACACGATCAGTTCCTACTCCCGCGTGGAGTACAACTATTTCGAAGATATCCAGGGCGAAGCGGAAATCATTTCCAATAAAGCCGGGCACAATGTGATACAGCACAACACCATTCGCCACAGCTACGGCTCCATCACCACCCGCCACGGCACCAGTGCCACCATCGCACACAACTTTATCTTCGGTGACGGCTACCCGCTCTCCGCCGGTATCCGCATCGTCGACGATGGGCATGTGGTGGTGAACAACTACATCGAAGACTGCAATTTCGCCAACACCACCCACCACGGCGGTATCGTGATGATGGGCGCGGATGGCAACGACACCAACGGCTATCAGCAGTTTGAAAACGTGATGATTGCCCACAACACCATCGTGGACTGCGTGAATAGCCTCAACATTGACGGCGGCAAAAAATCGCGCAACCCGGAATCGGTTACTCTGGTGAACAACATCATCGCCAACGCCGTGGGGCCGGTACTGGTTCAGTCCGCAGACGGTATGCCAGTGGATTCAGTAATCGCGGGCAACTACTTCCACGGTGAAGCCTATTCCGACAGCGACCTGAGCAACGTCAACGGCATCTCCTTTGTGGATGCGCAGTTGTCCAGAGACAGCGACGGCGTTTACCGCCCATCGGGCAACAGCCCGGCAGTCGATGGCGGTGTCTACAGCTTCGCCACCCAGGGCAACTTCCCCTCCATCGACGTGGATATGGACGGGCAGCCGCGGGACAGCTTGCCGGACGCGGGAGCAGATGAAGCCAGTAGTACGGCAATCACCATTCGCCCCCTGACCGGTAGCGATGTGGGGCCCATGAACTATCGCCCATAAATATCTGATGAAATGAACGCGGAAAGCGGGCTTTTTCACAAGAAGCCCGTTTTCTCTACTTAACCCACTAAAAAACGACACAGTTCGTTAGCCTTGTTAAACCGCCCATCGTTAATTGCAGGAATGATGTTATGAGAAAAATTCTACACTCTAAAAAACCACTCGCTTTTATTGCCCGGAGCACCGCTATTGCCGGTGCCTGCATGTTGTTATCTGCGTGCCAGAGTGGGGCGGAAACGCAATCAGAAGAGGTTGCAAGTGCTGATCGTGCACCCGCCATTGTGCCGGGCGCCCTCATGGACCTGAGCCATTGGAAAATTACCCTACCCACGGACAGCAACCGCGATGGGAAAATCGATGAAGTAGAACCACCGCAGGTTTCCCGCTTGTACGATCCGCGCTTTTTCTATGGCAATGAAAATGGTGAGGTGGTGTTTACTGCGCCCAACAAAGCCATCACCACCATTAGCTCGTCCAATACCCGCAGCGAGCTGCGGCAGATGATCGACCCGGAAAACTCCAAAACCCGATCCTCTGGCAACAATTTTGCGCTGGCTTCCCACCCCAAGGCGAAACGCTACGGCGCGATTGGTGGCTGGCTGTCGGCGACCCTGAGGGTCAATCACGTGGCCGTTGAGGCAGAAAATCCGGACAGAGTACCCGCGTATTCCGTAGTCATTGGCCAGATTCACGCAGGTAAAGATGAAAGTATTCTCGACAGTGGTTTTGGTTACGGCAATGAACCACTGAAGATCTACTACAAAAAGTGGCCGCATCACGAACACGGCTCAGTATTCTGGACCTACGAACGCAACCTGGAGAAAAATGATCCGAACCGCACTGATATTGCCTACCCGGTTTGGGGAAATACCTGGGAATCCATGGAAGATCCCGGTGAACAGGGTATTAAGCTGAACGAAGAATTCAGCTACACCGTCGATGTGGACGGCGACATGATGCATCTGACATTTAAATCTCCGAACAAACCCCGCGTCGAGTACTCGGTAAATCTGGCGAGTAACATCAATCCGCTCGGAGAAGTAGACCCGTTGGATAACCCCCGTGGTTACCTCGGTGATTGGTTCTACTTTAAAGCCGGTACCTACAATCAGTGCAGCACCAAAAACCAGGATGGTATGTGGTATGCCGGTTGTGGTGGCACAGGCAACTGGGAGCAGGACAAGGCGCAGGGACATTACGCTCAGGCGAGTTTTTCGTCGATTGTACTGAGATAACTACATTCGGGATGGGTGGCCCAAGCGGGCCACTCTTTACAAGCTGCAGAGTTTCTGATTGCCGATTTTTTTGAAGCTATGATAGGTTTAGAAAAACCTTTTTAGCCGTTTTGCCAAATCCTTGGCATCTTCCGCTTTTTTCATTTTTTCCTTCGCCTGATTGAGAAGCGGTTCGCTATCTTCTTGTCCACGTCCCCGCTGTTTCTCCGAAACATCGGCGTAATCTTTGCCGGAGTTGATGACTTCCGGGTTAATAGCAATTACTTCAACACGACGATTTTTTTCTCTGCCAGTTTCCGTGCTGTTATCTGCGATCGGTTGAGATTCACCCATTCCGGCCGTAATCAGGCGAGGCCGGTCTATCATGTATTGGCTTTGTAGTGCGATGGACACCGCGTCGGCCCTTGCGGCGGAGAGTTTCTGGTTACTGTATTTTTCTCCAACGCTATCAGTATGCCCAATTATCCGGATCTTTAACTCGGGATATTGACTCAGAACATCCGACAGTTGCTTCAACTCCATTTCGGAACCGCTTTTCAATTCATATTTTCCAGAGTCGAAGTAAAATCCGTATAGATCGATTCTCCCTGTTTCAGACAGTGTTTTTGCAATAGGCGATATCAGATCGTCATTCAGTGATTCCTCTTCGATGACGAATTGCCAAACGCCACCTTTGTTTACCACCAATGATAGGTAGGTGTTTCCTTTTTTTGCGGCGATATATTGATTGAACTGATAATTCAGGTAGTAATTTTGCGCATTGTTGATCAAGTCATCGAGGTGCCCATAGTTCACATCGGCACAAACGCGTTCACAATTAAAAAGGATTTCCATACCTTGTTTTTTTATGGCTTTCTGGTAGTTCCTGAATACCTGTAATGGTGTATTGCGTTTCGGAAATTCATAGTGGAGATATGAAACTTTTCCGGCCAACGGCTTGATTTTATCCGCTGTCCATTTTCTATTCTTCGTGTCTTTATAAGGTGTGCTAAGTAGTAAGTTGACCTCTTCGTACTCGGCAAATCCATGTTTATTGATGGTTGATCCGGGAAACCGATTGATCAGAGGGTGATCTTGTGCAGCGGACGCTGCAGAATTGCTATGAAGTACGGCGCCAATAGTGACGAGATAAAACGTAATACTGCGTAATAGTTGCATGACCTAACTCCCTGTTTGCGAGGTCCAATCCACGAATATCCATTTCGTTATTAGCGTAATTCGGCCAATAACCGGTAAGCTTCCAAAAAGGTGATATCAAAAGTTATTGACGGCAAGGTTTTTGGGAAAAAAATTCTAGCGTAGGAAAAACGTCGAATACAACCAAGATAATCATGCTGGCACTATCGTTTCAGTTGTTGGCGATTCCCTAAAGCTTTCCCGAGGTGGACTGAAATAATAGGCTGGAAACTAGCTTAAACAGCTCGCTGCCAACCTAGTTAGATCAGTCACCACACGTGAAACAATAAAGCCGGTGGAATTACCACCGGCTTTATTGTTTCTAATACCCTGGAATCAAATCGCCAGCCTCCTGCGCCACAGTCCGCCCAGGGCCAAGAGACAGAGCAACCAGAGACCAACGCTGCCACCGCTGGACCCGCCGGAGCTACTGTTACCAGGGTTCGTCGGGGTTTCACCGCCGGTATCAATACCGTCGTTATTGTCGCCATCGCCATCGCCATCGCCATCGCCATCGCCATCGCCATCGCCATCGCCATCGCCATCGCCATCAGAAGTATCTTCTTCAAGGGTAAAGACGAAAGTCACTTCTTCCGAAGACTGAATGGGATTGCCGTCATCAGTGACCACGATGCTGAGGCTGTATTCGCCGGGAGCCATAAACTGTGGGTCGAAGGTGAAGCTGGCCTCATCGCCCGGAGTGACCGGCAGCTCGCTGGTGTACCACTGGTAGCTATGACTATCGCCGCCATTTACATCGGTAACTTCAGTGCTCAGTGTGATGTCGCCCGCGCCGAGATCGAACACCGTAGCAACCTCGCCAGCCTGTGCGGCACTCACGCTTACCTCTGGGGCAACGTTGGTTTCCGTAATCATCAATTGATGGCGTTGATGCTCCGCATCGATGGACATCGCAAATAGTGTATCTGTACCTGCGCCAGCGGAGGCCAACTCAAGAATGAAGCGCTCGTCCGGCTCAACCAGATCGTCTGCGGCAATTGGAAGTTCCAGCGCAGCATCGTTCGCCGCCTCTGCGGAGGCAATCGTCAGGGTCAACGCACTCAGATCGACACCGGCATCGCCTTCGGTAACCACGTCTTCGGCAGTGGCGTCACTGTCGGAGGATACCCAGTTGGCCAGTACAGTAACAGGATACTCCGGCGACGGGCCCGACAGGCTGACACTAATCAATGCGACCCGATCTTCGCCGGTAATAGACTCGGCCTGGGTAAAGCGCACCCGGGGGTATACGTTGACCAGTTGTGCCATGGGCTCGGAGCGGTTGCCCGCGTCGTCTACCGCAATCCAGTGCAGGGTCAGGGCACCGCTGGGCAGTGAAACCTGTTGCTCTTCATTTATTGCCAGTACAACGCCGTCCAGCTCCACCTGGAAATCCAGTTCGTTGTCGAAGTTATCGGTTGCCTGGGCTTGACTGACATCGAGGGTAACCAGAGTGGAATCACCGGTGGCGGCAACGCTGATGGTTTGCGGTGCCTGCTCCATTTGCGGTGCGTCTTCATCTTCAGTGCGACCCGGATCGGACGGGTAGGGATCCTCATTGTTTACCACACCGTCGTTGTCGGTATCGTTCAGCGATTCATCCAGTGTCAGCCCCGACCCGGCCTGGCAATCGCTATTACAATCGTCATGCCAGGTATCCGGTAAGCCATCCGTATCAGCATCCACAGATGCAGCACTGTTGGTTACAAACGCATCCTCTTCGTTCACCACACCGTCGTTGTCGGTGTCATTCAGAGAGCTATCCAGTGTCAGGCCTGAGGCAAGCTGGCAGTCGCTATCGCAGCCGTCGAGCCAGGCATCCGGGAGGCCATCGCCATCGGCATCGACTGCCGCAGCAGCATTGTCGACAAACGCATCATTGTCGTTGTCGACACCATCGTTATCCGTATCATTCAGGAGAGTATCCAGTGTGAGACCTGAATCGGTCTGGCACTCACTGTCACACGCGGCAAGCCAAGCGTCTGGGTGGCCATCGCCATCGGCATCCGTAGAGGCGGCACGGTTGGCCGGGAAGGCATCGTCACTGTTGGCGATACCATCATTGTCATTGTCGTCATCAAGGGTCAGGCCCGACGAAGACTGGCAGGCACTGGCACAGTCGCTATTCCACTGATCGGGCAGGCCATCCAAATCGGTATCCATCGCCGCGGCGATGTTATCGGGAAACTGATCCAGAACCAGACCACTTACTATGCGGAAATAGGGAAAACCACCGATTTTCCAGGCATCCGGTGCTCCGTCCCCATCACGATCGGTACTTGCGGCATATTGTGTGGGGAACGCATCGTATTCATCCAAGGTGCCATCGCCATCACCGTCGCGGTGCAAACGTCCCTGCATACGCAATCCGGGTAACTCACTATCGGTACCGAAGTCCCAATATGGATTGCCCAGCGCATCGGTGTTGTCGGACCAGCCGTTAAAGATACTGTACTGTGCACAGGTGGTGTTGTCCGCAGCGGTAGGACATTGAAGGTCCGCCAGTGCTGACCTGGTTCCTCCGTAACTGCTGATCTTTCCCGCTGTATCCAGTGTCCAGTAACTTTCGATGACCTCCCCTGTATCAAGATCGGTTCCGTAACCCAGCAGGCCGCCGGCATCACCACTCAAAACATAGGCAGTGGACATACTGGCGATGACATCGGCACCCACTACATAACCAGCCAGCCCACCTGTGTGATTTGCTCCTGGCGAGCTCACCATTCCCGTAGCATAACTGGCGACAATCGGAGAACCAAAGTTATAGCCCACCAGACCACCAACACCCCCGCTGTTACCTTCAACTACTCCGCTAACAAAAGTTGCGATAATCTCTGTTGCCTGTGCCCAGCCTACAAGGCCGGCCACTGAATTGTTGCCCTCGATTTTCATTAAGGGTCCGGTTAAACCAAGCTCCCTGAGAACAGCATTTTCCGTATAGCCGAACAACCCCTGAAAAGCCTCTTCGGGGCGCGCCGTCATCAGGTTGAGAATAAGATGGCCATTACCATGAAATACGCCACTGAACCCAAAATCCGGACGGATGCCAATCGGCTCCCAGCCCTCTCCTTCATTCCAGTAGGTATCACTACTATTCAGCTCACCATCCCCATTTGTATCAAAATCCAGATCTGTGGTGAGTTCAAAACCAAAACAGCCATCCGCAGGACAGCCGGCGCTGCTTCCATACAGGCTTGACCCATCCAGGTTGTTGCGGATTTCATTAAGGTCGAACCAGTCGTCAATTTCGATCAGACCATCATCATCCAGATCGTAATCCGCACGGCCATCGGCCGCCCAGGAATACTGCGCTGAAACAAGCAAAATAAAAAATAGGAATAAAGCACGCGGCATAACACTCTCCATGTAAGTGACGCTTGGGTATTCGCCCCACGAACAAATTGAGGGGATCAATTAGTTTTCAATTGTGGGAACACAAAACAGGCGGCGACCTTAGCAAATCCTTTGAGTGTGCAAATGTATTACGTCACTAATTGGGGAAAGAAATAAGGAAACTTAAAGAAATTATTTGGATTAGAGGCTTGAATAATATCTGGCTAAAAATTTTTAAATACAAATAAAACGACAGTACCAAATATAAATTGGTACTGCCGTTCCCATTATGTCAGTGTGGGTGAAAGTATTAAGTTGACCTCTTCGTACTCAGAAAATCCATGTTTATTGATGGTTGATCCGGGAAACCGATTGATCGGCGGGTGATCTTGCGCAGCGGACGCTGCAAAATTGCTATGAAGTACGGCTCCAATAGTGACGAGATAAAACGTAATACTGCGTAATAGTTGCATGACCTAACTCCCTGTTTACGAGGGCCAATGCACGAATATCCATTTCGTTATTAGCGTAATTCAGCCAATAACCGGTAAGCTTCCAAAAAGGGGATATCAAAAGTTATTGACGGCAAGGTTTTGGGAGAAAAATTCCAGCGTAGGGAAAACGTCGAACACAACCACGATATTCATACTGGCACTATCGTTTCAGTTGCTAGCGACTCTCTAAAGCTTTTCCAGGGGACTGAAATAATAGGCTGGAGACTAACTTAAACAAGTCACTGCCAACCTATTTAGACAAGTCACCACACATGGAACAAAAATCCAGTGGGATTACCACCGGATTTTTTGTTTTAACAGCTTGGATTCACATCGTAAACTTTCTGCGCCAGAGGCCGCTCAAGGCCAACAGACAGAGCAACCACAGGCCAACACTACCGCCGTTGGATCCGCCGGAGCTGCTGCTCCCGGGATTTGTCGGGGTTTGACTGCCGGTATCACCACCGCCGCTGTTTCCGCCATCGGAAGTATCTTCTCCTTCGAGGACAAAAACAAAGGTCACTTCTTCCGAAGACAACACCGGGGTGCCGTTGTCAGTAACTACAACACTCAAACTGTATTCACCGGGCGCCATCGATTGTGGATCGAAGGTGAAGCTTGCCTGATCGTTCGGGGTTACCGGCAGATCGCTGGTGTACCACTGAATGCTGTGGCTATCAGCACCATTTACGTCGGTTATCTCTGCGCTCAGGGTTATGTTGCCGGCGTCAGCGCTGAAGACTGTACCTTGTTCATCCGCTTGCGTGGCAATGAGTATCACTTCCGGTGCGACATTAGTGTCGGTGATGGTGACACTGTGACGCTGGTTATCTTTATCGATCGGCATGGCAACCAGTTCGTTATCACCGGCGCCAGCAGACGCCAGTTCGAGAGTAAAACGCTCGTCTGACTCAACCAGATCATCCGCAGCAATGGGAAGCTGTAGTGCGGCATCGTTTGCTGCTTCAGCAGAAGTAATGGTCAGCATCAATGCATTCAGATCGACACCGGTGTCGCCGTCGGTAACCACATCTTCTACCGTCGCATCACTATCTGACGCAATCCAGTCGACCAGGACCGTAACTGGATATTCCGGCGAGGGACCCGACAGGTTGACACCCACCGATGCTATTCGGTCTTCACCACTTAAGGATTCGGCCTGGGTAAAGCGCACCTGCGGATAGACCTTAACCAGCTGTGCCATAGGCTCCGATCGGTTACCCACATCGTCTACCGCAATCCACTGCAACGGCAGTGCGCCACTGGGTAGAGATACCTGCTCCTCTTCATTGCGCGCCAGAACAGCGCCATCCAGCTCCACCTGGAAATCGAGCGCATTATCGAAATTATCAACTGCCTGAACTTGCGTAATATTAAGGGTTACCAGAGTGGATGCGCCGGTTGCAGAGATGCTGATGGGCTCGGGCGTCTGCAGCATTTCCGGTGGATCCTCATCAATGAATCGCGTGGAATCTGCCGGGTAAGCATCTTCGCTGTTGGCGATACCATCGTTGTCGATATCGTCATCCAGCGTCAGGCCAGAGGCGGACTGGCAGGCGCTGTCGCAACTGGCAAGCCAATTATCCGGTTGGCCGTCACTGTCGGTATCAGCCGCTGCGGCAGCATTCAACGGGAAGGCATCATCGCTGTTGGTAATGCCATCGTTGTCGTTGTCCTCGTCCAACGTCAGGCCGGTATTAGACTGGCAGGTGCTATCGCAACCCTCGAGCCAAGCATCGGGCTTGCCATCACCGTCGGTATCGACAGAGGCCGCGGCATCCACAGGAAAGGCGTCTTGCACATTGACTATACCGTCATTGTCATTGTCGTCGTCCAGTGCCAGTCCTGAAGCAGACTGACAGGCGCTGTCGCAACCGTCGTTCCACCTATCTGGCAGGCCATCCCCGTCGGTATCAACCGCGGCGGCGGCACTTTCTGGGAACTTATCGAGAACCAGACCGCTGGCCAAGCGACAGTCCGTTTCACAATTCACTCTCCAGAAATCCGGTGCGCCGTCACCATCGCTATCGACACTGGCAGCATAGTGTTCGGGAAAGGCGTCATCCTCTGCTTGAGCGCCGTCACCGTCACTATCGCGATAGACGGTTCCATTTAAAACTAGCCCTGGAAGCTCAGTTTCCGTGCCGAAATCCCAATAGGCATTACCCGCTGCATCTGTTGCATCGGCCCACGCCTCAAATAGAGTGACTTCAGCGCATGTCGTGTTGTCTGCTCCAGTCGGGCACTGCAGTTGCGCGAGGGTAGTACTCGATCCACCGCGTGAGCTGAACGTTGTACCTGACGCGTCTTCCGCCCAATAGCTCGCGCTGACAGAAGTTTCGTACCCATACCCATACCCGATCAACCCGCCTGCGGACAGACGCGCGGAGATGTGTGCGGTAGACAGGCTGTCAGTAACTTGGCTGTCCTCCGCATTGCCAACCAGGCCACCAACATCGTTATCGCCGGTTACAGAACCTGTCGCGTAGCTGTCGGTGATTTCCGTGTAATAGGTAGAACCGACTAAACCACCGATATCATCGTCCTTACCGACCACAGAACCGCTGGCGTATACCGCCGCTAATTTACTGTTGCGTGCACGACCCGAAATACCACCAACGTGAACATTCCCTTCAATCGCCATCAGGGGGCCGGTTAATCCCAGCTCTCTGACGCTCGCTTCGTTTATATATCCGAACAGTCCCTGGTAATTCGAACTGGGTCGGTTGATCATCAGATTGCGGATTATATGGCCATTACCGTGAAACACGCCGGAGAAGAATATTGAACTATTGGTACCAATGGGGTGCCAGCCTTCACCTTCATTCCAATAAGCATCATTGCTATCCAGGAGACCATCGCCGTTGGTATCAAAATCCAGGTCAGCAACAAGCTCGTACCCCAAGCAGCGCTCTTGTAACAGGCCCCTCACCAGGGTTTTAGGGCAACCTGAAGTATCCAGTTCGCCGTCTACAGATAGTTTCTTGCCGGCACCGTCAAGGCTGTAGCGAATGGCATCCAGCTCTGCCCAAGTAGCCACTTCAATCAAACCATTGGAGTTCGCATCCGCATCGACGATACCGTCATTGTTATCGTCATCGTCGATGTGGTTGGCAATACCATCGTTGTCTGTGTCGTTGGGGAAGCTGTCCAGTGTTAAACCGGAATCGGATTGACAGGCACTATCGCAACCGTTATTCCATTGATCGGGTAACCCGTCCCAGTCCGTATCAACAATAGCCGCTGCATTATCGGGGAAGTGATCCAACACCAGGCCACTGGCAGCCCGACACTCAACATCACATCCGATCGTCCAGCGGTCAATGGCGCCGTCGCCATCACTATCACGGCTTGCGGCAAATAGCGTGGGGAATTCGTCGTCAGCATCCAAGGCTCCATCGCCATCACCATCGCGATAGAGGGTTCCATTTAGAACCAACCCTGGAAGCTCTGTTTCCGTGCCGAAATCCCAATAGGCATTACCCGCAGCACCTGTTGCATTGGCCCACCCCTCAAATAGAGTGACTTCGGCGCATGTCGTGTTGTCTGCTCCGGTCGGGCACTGCAGTTGTGCCAGAGTGGTAGTCGACCCACCGCGAGAACTGTTCGTTATTCCTGATACGTCTTCCGCCCAATAGCTCGCGCTGACAGAATTTCCGAACACACCCTCGATCAACCCGCCTCCGGAAATGCTTGCTGAAACGTGTGCAGTGGACAGGCTGTCAGTAACTTGGCTGCGCGACACATAGCCAGCCAAGCCACCAACATAACCATCGCCGGTTACGGAGCCTGTCGTGTAGCTGTTGGTGATCTCTGAGTAAATCATATCGCCGACTAAACCACCGATTTTAATGCCCGTACCGACCACAGAGCCGCTGACGTATACCGCTGTAATTTCACTGCGAATCGCATAACCCGAAATGCCACCGACGAAAGAATCTCCCTCAATAGCCATCAAGGGGCCAGTTAAGCCCAGCTCTTTGATGTTCGCGTCGCTGATATATCTGAACAGTCCCTGGGAATCTGAACTAGGTCGATTGATCATCAGGTTGCGGATTATATGGCCATTGCCAGCAAATACACCGGTGTAGGGGGTTGATACATTCCCAATCGACTCCCAACCCCCACCCTCATTCCAATAAGCATCCTCCGCATCGAGCACCCCATCCCCACTGGTATCAAAATCCAGATCCGTGGTGAGCTCGAATCCAATACACCCAGCTGCAGGGCAGCCTTCGTTACTGCCGTAAAGCGATGTGCCATCCAGGTTGTTGCGAATTTCATCCAGATCGGACCAGTCATCGATCTCGATCAAACCGTCGTCGTCCAGGTCGAAATCTGCACGGCCGTCGGCCGCCCAGGAAAATTGAGCCGTGGTGAACAGAATGAGGAATAAGAACAAAGCGCGCGGCATAGCACTCTCCATGTAGATGACGCCCGGGCTCCTGGCCCGATTATTTAGGGTATTTTGGCGGTACCCAATTTCGAGTAATACAAAATAGGCGGCGACCTTAACAGAATTTTGCGCCACGCAGAAAGTTAGGCACCCACGAAAATAACCAATAACTTATTTTATTGGCGCTAATTTCGTCTGAGTGATTTTAAGCCGTAATTTATAGGGAAAAATTACAGGAGATTACATATTAAGTGGTACAGGTGTACTTACTTTCAAGGTGTTTTTTAATTATAAATTTTCATCGGGCGACAAATTCGGCCCGATGAAAAAATATTTAATATCTAAATTTATTCAACGGTCACTGACTTGGCCAGATTCCGAGGCTGGTCTACATCGGTACCTTTAAGCAATGCTACGTGATAACTCAATAGCTGCAGCGGCACGGTGTAAAGAATCGGCTGCAGGCTTTCCGGCGCATCTGGCACTTCCACTACGGTAAGCCCCTCTTCACTCATGAAACCCGCCTGTGGACTGGCAAATACAAACAGCTCGCCGCCGCGGGCGCGCACTTCCTGCAGGTTCGATTTCAGCTTTTCCAGCAGCTCATCGTTGGGAGCAACCACGATCACTGGCATATCGGCATCCACCAGTGCCAGTGGCCCGTGTTTGAGTTCACCGGCGGGGTAGGCTTCGGCGTGTATGTAGGAGATTTCTTTTAGTTTGAGTGCGCCTTCCAGTGCAATCGGATATTCCACGCCGCGGCCCAAAAAGAGTGCGTGATTTTTCTCTGCGAAGGCTTCACTGGTGGCTTTTACCAGGGCGTCGAGGCCGGTGAATTTTTCCATCAGTTTGGGTAACTGGTGCAGGGCGTCGATGAGTTCCGCTTCGCGCTCGCCGCTCATGCCGTTGGCTTTGGCCAGCGCGATACAGAATATCTGCAGGGCGACCAGCTGGGTGGTGAAGGCTTTGGTGGAGGCGACGCCGATTTCCGGGCCGGCTTCGGTCATCAGGTGCAGTTCAGACTCGCGCACCAGGGAGCTGTTGGGCACGTTGCAGATGGTCATGGAGGCGAGGTAGCCGAGCTCTTTGGCCTGGCGCAATGCGGCGAGGGTGTCAGCGGTTTCGCCGGATTGAGAGATGGTGACAAACAGGGTGCCCGGGCGCACAGCGGTTTTTCGGTAGCGGATTTCGCTGGCGACTTCGACGGAGCAGGGCACGCCGGCCCAGTCTTCGATCCAGTAGCGGGCGACGAGGCCGGCGTGATAGCTGGTACCGCAGGCGACGATCTGTACCTGTTTTACCTTGGGCAGGATTTCGTTGGCAGCGGTGCCGAGGGCTTGGGACAGCACCGAGTGTTCGCCGATGCGGCCGGCCATGGTGGCTTCGACTACTTTGGGTTGCTCGAAGATTTCCTTCTGCATGTAGTGGCGGTAGCGGCCTTTGTCGGCGGCGTCGTGACCGCCCTGCAGTTTGTTGACCGGGCGGCTGACTTCTTCGCCGGTTTTATCCCAGATGGCGATACCGTCGCGGGTGACTTCGGCAATGTCACCTTCCTCTAAAAAGATGAAACGGTCGGTGACCTGTTGCAGGGCCATGGGGTCGGAGGCGATGAAGTTTTCTTCGATGCCGACGCCGATGACCAGGGGGCTGCCGAGGCGTGCACAGACCAGCCGCTCGGGTTCGGTGGAGCAGACAACGCCGAGGGCGTAGGCGCCGTGGAGTTTTTCGGTGGCGGCGGAGACCGCTTGCAGCAAATCGCGGTTTTCTTTGGCGAGGTCGTGGATCAGGTGGACGACGACTTCGGTGTCGGTTTCGGACTGGAATTCGTAGCCTTTTTCGATCAGCTCATCGCGCAGTGCCTGGTAGTTTTCGATGATGCCGTTGTGCACCAGGGCGAAGTTGCCGGAGGCGTGCGGGTGGGAGTTTTTGTCCGACGGGACGCCGTGGGTGGCCCAGCGGGTGTGGGCGATGCCGAGCTGGCCGGCGGTGGGGCTGTCGTCGAGGGCGGATTCGAGATCGGCAACTTTGCCCTGGGTTTTGCGCAGCTGCAGTTTGCCGTCGCCATTGACGAGGCATACACCGGCGGAGTCATAGCCGCGGTATTCCAGTCGGCGCAGGCCTTCAAGCAGGATTTCGGTTACGTTTCTTTGGCCCAGGGCGCCTACGATTCCACACATTTTTCTTACCTCGGTATTTTGGTCTTGTGCCACTTTTCAGGTTTAGTGGCGGTGCCGCTACCGGGTACACCTTTGTGAGACACGCCGTGAACCCATCCATGGGGGCTCGTCTGCGGCCGTCCTGGCCGCAGACGGTCTCACAAAGGTGTACCCGGTATCGACACCTGCTCGTCATGGTTCAGGGTGTTTGTTGCACTCTGTTTCGTTCTTTAATTCACTTCTGCGCAGATAACGCGCAGGCCTCTGCTTTCCAGTTGCGCGCAAACTTTGTCTTCGATGCAGCTATCGGTCACCAAGGTGCCGAATTTTTCCCAGCTCAATTCAAGATTCGGAATTCTTCTGCCCACCTTGCTCGATTCCGCCATTACTACCACTTCGCGGGCGACGTCGGCCATGACGCGAGACAGACCGATCTGCTCATTGAAGGTGCAGGTGCCGCGCTCGAGGTCGATGCCGTCGGCGCCGATAAACGCCTGGTCGAAGTCGTAGCCGCGCAGGACCTGTTCGGCGACCTGACCCTGGAAGGCTTCGAAGTGAGGGTCCCAGGTGCCACCGGTCATCAGCAGCGTGGGTTCGTTTTCCAGTTCCCGCAGCTGGTTGGCAACGTGCAGGGAGTTGGTCATGACGACGAGGCCGCGCTTGTGGTTGAGCTCGGGGATGAGGCCGGTGGTGGTGCGGCCGTAGTCGATGACGATGCGGTTGTGGTCGCGGATGAGTTCGGCGGCGGCGCGGCCGATGGCGCGCTTAGTCTGGGACAGGGGGTCTTCGGCCACCAGTTCCCGGGGCAGGGGGATGGCGCCGCCGTGGCGGCGCAGCAGCAGGCCGTTTTCTTCCATGGCTGCCAGATCCTTTCGGATCGTAACTTCGGAAGTTTCGAACTGGCGCGCCAGTTCTTCGACACTGGCTTCGCCGACTTCGTTGATCTGGCTAAGGATCAGGTGGCGGCGCTGTTGTGTATTACGTTTGGACATGGACGCTTGGACATGCTGCAATAACTTTCGATTCGTAAGTTAAGCATAGCAAACCGAAACATAAGATCACACCCAAGAATCAGGCCAGATGTTCTTTCAGGGCTTTGAGGAAGCGGGCCAGTTCACCGCCGGTGACGGCGCGGTGGTCGGCGGTAATGGACAGGGGCAGCAGTTTGCGCACCCGCGCTTTACCTTTGTGGGGCAATACGGCCTTGTGGGCGCGGCCGGCGCCGACGATACACACCAGCGGTGGCACCACCACCGGGGTGGCGAAGCGGCCGGCGAGGCTGCCGAAATTGGAAAGATGAATGGTGGCACCCTGCAGGTCTTTCTGCGGGATGACGCCCTCGCTGGTCTGTTGTTTGAAGCGGGCGATAGTTTCCAGCAGCGCTTCCTCGGACTGGGCGCCGACGTCTTGCAGCACCGGCACGAACAGGCCTTTGGGGGCGTCCACGGCCAGGCCCACGTTTACCGGGGTTTTCGGTTCCAGCACTTCGTTGTCGAAATGGGCGTTGATGTTAGGTTCCTCGGCGGCGGCCCGAGCGATGGCCTTGAGCAGACGCAGGGTGGCGGAGGTGCCTTTGGGCCAGTCCGAGATATCCACCTCGTCAAACAGGGTCATGGGGCAGACCTGATCGCGGGCGCGGTTCATGGCGGCCGCCATGGCGCGGCGCGCGGGGTTCGCTTCAACCGAATGGGACGCCGATGATTCGCTTTTTTGTTGTTTTTGCTGAATTTCAGTGCTTTTAGCGGGTTTATCGGTCCACCTTGGGATAGCTTCGCCACGGGCAGCGGCGCGCACCTCCGCTTCGGTAAAGCGTGCGCCGGACGGGTGCAGACTTTGCAAGTCGACATCCAGGTGGCGGGCAAGGGCCCGGACGGCGGGTGTGGCATTGCGGGGGCGATTGGTCACCGGGCGCTGCTCTACGGCCAGGGCCTCGCTACCCTGTTCGATCTTGCCGACCACGGTGCCGGAATCCGCACTGGATGCTGCGCGCTCCGTTTGTTTCGGTTCGGGCATCGGCTCGCTGTGGGCATCATCGCCGACAAACCCGATTAACGGCTGCCCGGTTTGCAGGGTCTCGCCCTCATCTGCGAAACACTTTTCCACCGTGCCGGTGAAAGGCGAGGGCACTTCCACCAGGGCTTTCGCGGTTTCCACGGTGACGATCACCTGATCGGCATTAACACTATCTCCCTCATCGATATGCCATTCGCGAATCACCGCGTCCGGCAATCCTTCACCCAGATCCGGCAGTTTGAAGACCTTCACCGTCCGCCCTCCCGTTCCGGTTTGCGGGAATAGTCCAGCGCAGCATGGGCGCCGGCGAGTATCCGCTCGACATCCGGCAAATAGGTATTTTCCAGCTGGTAGTAGGGCATCACTGTGTCGTAACCGGTGACCCGCTGCACCGGGGCATCGAGCAGGTCGAAGGCATACTCCTGAATCTGTGCGGCAATTTCCGCACCCAAGCCACCGAAGCGCGCGGCCTCGTGTACCACGACGCAGCGGCGTGTTTTCTCCAGGGAGTCGATCACGCTGTGGATATCCAGCGGCTTGAGCGTGGCGGGGTCAATGACCTCCGCCTCGATGCCTTGCCGGGACAGCTGTTCGGCGGCGGCGAGGGTTTCTTTTACGCTGGCACCCCAGGCGATCAGTGTCAGGTCACTGCCTTCGCGCAGCACAAACGCGCTGTCCAGGGGTAGCGCTTCGCCATTGTCCGGTACCGGCTGCTTGGCGGCGCGATAGATGCGTTTGGGCTCGAGGAACAATACCGGATCGGGGTCGCGGATGGCGGCCAGCAGCAGTCCATAGGCACGGGCCGGGGAAGACGGAACTACCACGCGCAGCCCGGGAATATGCGCGAACATCGCCTCAGTGCTTTCACTATGGTGTTCCGGGGCGTGAATACCGCCACCATAGGGGGCGCGGTAGACGATAGGGCAACCGAGGCGACCGCGGGTACGATTGCGCATACGCGCGGCGTGGCTGAGGATGTGGTCGAGGCCGGGATAGATAAACCCCATAAACTGGAACTCCGCTACCGGGCGAAGCCCCTGGGTGGCCATGCCCACGGCAATACCCGCGATCATGGTTTCTGCCAACGGCGTGTCCAGCACCCGGTCAGTGCCGAAACGTTGCTGTAACCCGTCCGTTGCCCGAAATACGCCGCCATTCGCACCTATATCCTGCCCAAATACCACCACTTCCGGATTGTTTTCCAGCTCGTAGCTGAGGGCCTGGGTCACCGCTTCCACCAGGGTGATCGGCTGGGTTTCCGCCGCTTTTTGCTTGTCATCTGCCATCTATTTATCCGCCTCCACCCTGTTCGTCCCGCAACTGGTCGTACTGCTCGTAAAATGCCGCCGGCAGCTGCGCGTAGAGGTGATCGAAGATGGCGGTGGCGGGTTCCGGTGCGCGGGACTCCCAGTTGTTCAATGCGGCCTCCATGGTCTGTGCCAATTCCCGGTCCAGATCCTGTTGCTTGGCATCGCTCCACAAGCCCTGTTCGCGCAGGTAGACGTCCAGCCGTTGGATCGGCTCCCACTGCCAGGCCTGCTGCAGATCTTCGGCACTTCGGTAGCGGCTGGCATCGTCGGCGGTGGTGTGGTCGCACAGGCGATAGCTGATGGCCTCGATCAGTGCGGGGCCCTCGCCGCGCCGCGCCCGGGCCATGGCATCGCGCACCGCCCAGGCCACCGCGACGATATCGTTTCCATCGACCTGCAGCGCAGGAATACCGGCGGCGATGGCTTTCTGGGCAATGGTCTGGGTGGCGGTCTGCGCACTTCTTGGCACGGAGATAGCCCATTGGTTGTTGTTCACCACAAATACCATGGGCAGTTTCCACACGCCGGCGAGATTCATGGCTTCGTAAAAGTCACCCTTGGATGTGGCGCCTTCACCAGAGCTGGCGACACTGACCTGCAGCGGTTGATTACTCTGTTGGTGACGGTACTTGAGCGCGAAGGCAACCCCGGCGGCGTGCAGCATCTGGGTAGCGATGGGGACGCAGATGGGCAAATCTTTGGGGGCACGCTGGAAGTTCTGCCCGCGCTCGTCGCCGCCCCAGATGGCGAGAATTTCTTCAATTTCGACACCGCGCTCGAGCAGGGCGCCGGTTTCCCGGTAGTAGGGGCAGTAGACGTCTTCGGCCATAAGGGCGTTGCCGGTGGCGATGCCGATGGCTTCCTGACCGAGGGTAGAGGGGTAGGTACCGAGGCGGCCGGTGCGCTGCAGTTTGACCGCGCGATCGTCCACCAGCCGGGCCAGTTGCATCTGACGATGGCAGTGGCTGAGCCAGTCCGGGGTGGCGAAGTCGGGCAGGGGCTGGGTGGCCTGACCCTGTTTGTCCAGATACTGGAGGTAGGCGATATCGAAGGAAGCCTGGAGCTGCAGGCGGGGTTTGTGCATCGGCTGGGTTCCTTGGATTCCGATGCTTTTAGTGTAGTTGGGGGTTCTTTTGCTGACGGGAGGTTATGGGGTTCGTTTTATTTTCGTTCTGTGGCGGTGGACTGCTGGGGTGGGGGTTTCAGGACCGCTGTGAACCCATCCCTGGGCGCTGCGGCGCAAACATCCTGTTTGCGACGCTCCTGAAACCCCCACCCCAGCATTCCACCTTCGCATCACAAAACCTACTTCGATCAAACGTCGCTAACGAAGTAAACGAGTCAAATGCGAAGGCAAAGTGCCGGGTGTCAGTTTTCGAAAGCGTCGGCGACAGGGACGTCGCCGACGCAGCGTACATGGATGTATTCACAGCGGTTTCGAAAACTGACACCCGGTGCTTTGCCGCCACTGAAAGTAGGAAAAGTGAATACCACCGGTGGTTAGGATTTCTTGGTAGGCCGCTGCCAGCCACTGATATTGCGCTGCTTACCGCGGGCCACGGCCAGTTCGTCAGCGCTCACTTCGCGGGTGATGGTTGAGCCCGCGCCAATGGTGGCACCGGCGCCGATTTCTACCGGGGCGACCAGCGCGGAGTTGGAGCCGATAAAGGCGCCGTCGCCGATCACGGTTTTGGATTTATTCACGCCGTCGTAGTTACAGGTGATGGTGCCAGCGCCAATGTTCACGCCTTCGCCCACTTCCGCATCACCGATATAGGACAGGTGGTTTACCTTGCTGCCGAGGCCGATCCTGGCCTTTTTGGTTTCGACGAAATTTCCCACCTTGGCACCGTTGGCCAGCTCCGTACCCGGTCGCAGACGCGCAAACGGACCGATAGTGCAGGCTTCGCCGACGGTGGCGTCTTCGATAATCGAGTTGGCTTCCACCACGGTACCCGCCGCCAGCTGGCAGTTTTTCAGCAGGCAGTTGGGGCCGATCTGGACCCGGTCGCCGAGGGTGACGTTGCCGTCAAACACACAGTTGATATCGATAGTGACATCATTACCGCAGGTAAGGGCGCCGCGCACGTCGGTGCGGGACGGGTCCAGCAGGGTGACACCGGCGGCCATCAGGGCTTCGGCCTGGTCACGCTGCAGGGCGCGCTCCAGTTCCGCCTGTTGCGCGCGGCTGTTTACGCCGGCGACTTCATAGGGATCGTCGGCAATCACGCCGGTAACGGCAATCTTCTCGCTGACTGAACGCGCGATCACATCAGTGAGGTAATACTCGCCCTGGGCGTTGTCGTTGGAGAGTTCCGGAAGCCACTGGGCCAGCAGTTTGCCCGGGGCGGCGAGAATGCCGGAATTGATTTCGGTGATCTTCAGCGTCTCGGCATCGGCGTCTTTCTGTTCGACGATGGACTGTACCTGTTGATTACCATCGCGCACGATACGGCCGTAGCCGGAGGGGTCGTCCATGATCACGGACAGCAGGGCAGGGCCAATTTCCGAGGCTTTCAGCAGGTCCTGCAGGGTGGCGGTTTTTACCAACGGCACATCGCCGTACAGCACCAGCACCGTGGCGCCTTCACGGAAATTGGGGATGGCCTGGGCCACTGCGTGGCCGGTACCCAGCTGCTCGGTCTGCTCCACAAACTGCACGCCGCTATCGGCAAAGCGCTCGCGCACCAGCTCCGCACCGTGGCCGACTACCACGGTGATCGCCACATCCCCCAGCCGCTTGGCACTGTCGATCACCCGTCCCAACATCGGCACGCCGCCGATAGGGTGCAAAACTTTGGGCAGATCGGAGCGCATGCGGGTGCCTTTGCCGGCGGCGAGGATAACGACATCGATGGTCATGGGAATACCTGGTGAGCTGACAGTTCTTTTGATCGGGGGGCGGATTGTCCCGAGTTGCACTGCTTATCGCAACCCGCAAGGGGTCTGGCCTGTCAGCTCAATGGCTATGGCGGATGGAGCTGTATTTAACCCGCCCGACAAATATTGAGCCGCCGATGATATTGCCCGCGGTGGCAATGGCGAGGAACTGCAGTACATCCAAGAGCCCGACGGTGGTGTTCTTCGCAAACCAGGCACAGAACATCCCCACGGCGCCGGCAATACAGTGCGGCAGGCCACCGAGGCCGATCACAAAGGTGATGATCGCGACCACGGTAATACGGCTGATGGTTTCGGCGGACGAGGTCACCATCCACGCCAACTGGCCCATCAGCCACCCGGCGAAAATGGCGCCCAGGAACTGCCCACCGATACCATCAGCGAGCATTTTCTCTCCGTAGTAGGCGAATACATTTTCGTCGAAACGATCGGTCATGCCCACGAACTGCACGAACAGCGCGCTGAATACCATGGCGCCGAGCATGTTGCCGGCATAGATGAGCCCCCATACCCGCAGCAACTGTGCAAAGGACTTTCGACCATCCAGCACCGGCAGGATCGCCAGGGTGGTGTGCTCGGTAAACAGGTCGGAGCGGCCAATAATCACCAGCAGAAACCCCACCGGATAGCTGAGCGCCACCAGAAAGTACATCAGCTGGTGAGAGATACTGCTGCTGAAATGGCTGTAGAAGGCGGCGATCAGGAATACGCTGAAGCCGATTTCCAACCCCGCGGCCACAGACGACAGCAACAGCGAACGGTTATTGCGGTTGTACTCTCTCAGGCTCTCATCCATCTGCTCCGAGAGGATCTGGCGATCACTCTTGGGCTTGTCGTGTTCCTTGCTGTGACTCATTGAGGGCTCCGCCGCTGGCAACTTGTGCCGAAAGGGCACCAATTCTTCCAGTCTAGCCAGAGCCTGCGGCGGTGCCTTGCCACGCCGATGCACCCGTCCACAGACAATAATCCGGTGATCACTGTATATCCCGAGTTTTCTCCCGTTCGGCGCAGTTTTATTGCCAATCGGCCATATTTCGGTAATTTGAGTGGCAGCTTTTGATCGGCACCGCTCTACCCGGGCGGCGACCGACATTTACCTCCACTCCAGTAACTCCAATTACCCCGGGAGCCCACATGATAAAAACGAGAATGCGCAAACTTGCGCGCCTGATCGGCGGCGCCAGCCTTGCACTGAGCCTGCCCCTGGCCGCTGCGGCAGAAGAGGCCAAAAAAGAGGCGGACAAATGGGAGGTGAACAAGCCGCCGTTCGAATTCAAATCCATCCCCCTGGACACCCGCGAAACCACCTGGAGTAACCTGGACATCAGCCCGGACGGCGGGACCATCGTCTTCGATATGCTGGGTGACATCTATGAAATGTCGGTCAACGGCGGCGAAGCCAAGGCGATCACCAGCGAAATTGCGTGGAATATCCAGCCGCGCTTCAGCCCCGACGGCAAGTCCATCGTGTTCGTCAGCGACCGCGACGGCGCCGACAATATCTGGATCATGGACCGCAACGGCGGCAACCTGCGCCAGCTCACCACCGAGAAAGAAAACCTGGTACACGCCCCCAGTTTCAGCCCCGACGGCCAGCACCTGGTGGCGCGCAAAGGTTTCATGAGTGGTCGCAGTATCCCCGCCGGGGAAATCTGGATGTACCACCACGGCGGCGGTGAAGGGCGCCAGATCAAGGCGCGCATCGGCGGCGACATCGCGCAGAAGAATATTTCCGATGCGGTTTTCTCCCCGGATGGCCGCTACATCTATTACGCCATCGACACCACCCCGGGCACCGTGTGGGAGTACAACAAAAACTCCACCCAACAGATCTTCGCCATCAACCGCTACGACCTGCAGGACGGCAAAGAAGAAACCTTTGTTTCCGGGCCTGGCGGCTCCATCGCCCCGATGCCGTCTCCGGACGGTGAAAAACTCGCGTTTATCCGCCGCCAGGACGACCAGACCTCTCTGTTTGTGAAAGACCTGGACAGCGGCCTGGAGAAACCGATTTTCAGCGGTCTGGAGCGCGACCTGCAGGAGACCTTTGGTTCCCACGGCAATTATGTGCACTACGACTGGATGCCCGATGGCGAGTCCCTGATCGTCTGGACTGGCGGTAAATTCCTGCGTATCAATGCCGACGGCAGCAGCCTGGAAGACGGCGCGCGGGAAATCGTCGCGCATATCAAAACCGAAAAGCAGGTTGCCGATGCGGTGCGCTTCCCGGTGGATGTAGCTCCTGAACAGTTCGACGTGAAGATGATCCGCTGGGCGCAAAAGTCTCCGGACGGCAAACAGATCGCCTTCCAGGCCCTGGGTAAAATCTACGTTCAGGACGTGAATAGCGGTGAACGTCGTCGATTGACCCGTCAGGATGAATACTTTGAGTTCTATCCCAGCTGGTCCCGCGACGGCAAGCAGATCACCTATGTAACCTGGGACGATGAGAAACTCGGGCAGGTACGCGTGGTATCGGCGCGCAATGGCCGGGGCAAGACCATCACCCGCGAACCAGGCTTGTATGTAGAGCCGAGCTTTTCCCCAGACGGCGAACAAGTCGCCTTCCGCCGCTTTACCGGTGGTTACCTGCTGTCTCCTGAATACTCCCTTGAGCCCGGTATCTATCTGGCGGACGCCGATGGTGACTGGCAACGCCGCATCGCCAAGTCCGGCTACGAGCCGCACTTTGGTGCAGACGGTGAGCGTATCTATTTCTCTGAGTACATCTACGGCGACGGTGGCAAGCGAGTATTCAAGAGCGTGGACACCAACGGCAAGGACGAGCGCGAGCACTTGCACGGTGCCGAGATCACCTCCTTCCGCTTGTCTCCGGATGGTCGCTGGGTAGCCTTCACTCAAGACTTCAAAGCCTTCGCTGCGCCGTTCATGCACACCGGCAAATCCGAATCCATCGGCCCCAACGCCACTGCCGTGAAAGTCACCCAGGTGTCCAAGCGCGCCGGCGAACACCTGCACTGGTCCGGCGACAGCCAGACCCTGGGCTGGGCCCACGGCCCGAAGCTGTATGAGCGCGAATTGAAAGATGCGTTTGATTTTGTTGCCGGCGCCCCGGAACAACTGCCGGAGCCTGTCAGCGAGGGCATCGACCTCAGCTTCAAACAGCAATTCAACAATAGCGACAAACTGGTGGCGCTCACCGGCGGCACCGTGGTGACCATGCGCGATGCGGAATTGGCGCAGGAAGTGATCGAAAATGGTGTGGTGGTATTTCGCGGCAATCGTATCGTTGCCGTCGGTAGCCAAGGCGAGGTGGAAATCCCCGCAGGCGCCCAGCGCATCGACGTAACCGGCAAGACCGTGCTGCCGGGTCTGGTAGATGCCCACGCCCACGGCGCCCAGGGCCGTGAGGAGATCATCCCGCAGCAGAACTGGAACCTCTATTCCAGCCTGGCGTTCGGCGTGACCACGATCCACGACCCGTCCAATGACAGCAGCGAGATCTTCTCCGCGGCGGAAATGCAGAAGGCCGGCATCATCAATGGCCCGCGCATCTTCTCCACCGGCACCATCCTGTACGGCGCCAAGGGCCCCGGCTACAAGGCGAAGATCAACAGCCTGGACGACGCGGAGTTCCATGTGGGCCGCCTGAAAGAAATGGGCGCTATCTCGGTAAAAAGCTACAACCAGCCCCGCCGCGAACAGCGCCAACAGGTACTGGAAGCCGGCCGCAAGCACGGCATCATGGTGGTGCCCGAGGGTGGCGGTAAGTACCAGCACAATATGAATATGATTGTGGATGGACACACCGGAGTTGAACACTCACTGCCGATCGCAAATATCTATTCCGACGTGGAGCAACTGTGGGGCCAGACCAGCGTGGGTTATACACCGACGTTTGTTGTGGCCTACGGCGGCCTGTCCGGTGAGACATACTGGTACGACCGCACCGAGGTGTGGAACCACGAGCGTCTGACCCGCTTTACACCGGACTTTATCGTCAATCCGCGCTCCATCCGTCGCCCCACCGCGCCGGACCATCACTACAACCACGTGAATGTGGCTCACCATGCGAAACAGTTGCGCGAGAAGGGGGTGACGGTACACATCGGTGCCCACGGGCAGCGCGAAGGGCTGGGTGCCCACTGGGAGCTGTGGATGATGGGGCAGGGCGGTTTTACCCCATGGGAAGCCTTCCGCGCCGGCACCATCGATGGCGCCCGCTATCTGGGTATGGATAACGACATCGGCAGCCTGGAGCCGGGCAAGCTGGCGGACATCATTGTGGTGGACGGCAACCCGCTGGAAGACCTGCGACTGTCGGAGAAAGTGAAGTACACCGTGATCAACGGCAAGGTGTTTGACGCGGCCACCATGAACGAGGTGGAAGGGGATGAACGTCTGGCCTTCTTCCACGAGCGTCTGCCGGTCAGCGCTATGCCGACACCGACAGCGGAAGCGATTCAGGAGAAACAGCAGCGGCACCACTGGGTGCACTGATTTTTCTGATCGGTTTTTCGAACAAAAAGCCCGCCGCTAAAACGGCGGGCTTTTTTTATTTTCGCCCCTCAAGCAATACCTCCGCACGCGCGCGAAGAGCTTCCGAATGGCTCCACGCCACCACCCGCTCCAGATATTCGCGAGCCAGTGCATCCTCCCCCAGGTGCGCGAGATAAAAACCCACAGTGGCATTCAGGTTTAAATGGTTGGGTTCCTGGTGGTAGGCGCTCCGCATGATCTGCAGCGCTTCTTCACTTTTGCCTTTCAATTGATAGGCGGTCCATAAACTTCGGTAGCCGGGCAGGTAATCGGGGCCGGTCTGCACGGCGATTTTTCCGTACTTTACCGCCGCTTCATAGAAATCATCATCCCACTCTCGGGTGAGCGTCAGGGCCTGCAAACGCAGCAGATAGTAGCGGGCGAGATTGGCGGCGGTAAGGTGGCTGATCTGGCCGTACTCACCGATTTCCTCAACCACTTTTTTACCCAGTTTGTAATTCTCTTTCTCCGCTTCAATCACGGCCATCGCGGTCAGGTTTTCCTGCCAGCCGAGGCCTTGCTGCTCACTGCGTTTCAGGTACGCCATCGCAAGATCAGGCTTATCGAAATCCATCGCCTCACTGGCGAGCAGGAACAGATGTTCGTTTTCGCTGAGTTCGCGACGGGGAATGGAGTAGGTGTATTCGGGAATATCTAGTTTATATCGGTGAATATCGTCGCGCATATAAGCGCGCATTTCTCGCTGGATTTCTTCGATCGTTTTCCCGAAATGCTCTTCAAATACCTCGAACGGGTTTTCGCCCGCGGCCACCGATTTCAGATAGTTTGTGGTGGCAGCACGGTAGTCCGGGTGCCCGGCATGGTGCCCAAATTGCAGGTAGTGGGTAAGCAACCAGGCGCTGGCATAGTAATTGTTCCAGTAGCGGTTGTTGTCTTCGCCACTCTGCGAAACAAGCGCGGGCGGGCTCAGTAGTTGCTCGATGGTAAGCGGCTCATCTTCGGCCCAGGCGCTCAATCGCCACTCGGGCAGGCCACCGACAAGCACCGATTTTTTACCCAGTTCGGCGCTGGCGAGCAGTTCGGCAAAGCCCTCGGAGTACCAGCGCGGGTAGGTCATACCGCTGCGCTCGCGCATCAGGTGGTGGACGTATTCGTGGAAGATCAGCGCGGAGCCGGTAATACCGTGGTCGCCATCGCGGGAGAAGATAATTGGGCCTTCCCAGGTTTCGCGATACAGCCCGGCGATCTTGCGGTCGCCGGTAAATTTTTCGAACTCTCGGGAATTGCGGAAATGAAAAACCCGCAACTTTTTGTTTTCCGGGATTTCTTCCTGGCCGGTGAAGGACAGGGCAGTGCGGCGAAAGCGTTCCAGATCGCGCATCAATGCATTGACGCGGCGCTCGGGGACATCGGTGTACACAGTGAAGTTTTCCGACTGGTATTCATACCACTCGGCAGCGGCACTACTGATGCTCCCGAGCATCAACCATGCGGTAAGCAATATCAGCCATGTACGGAGCATACTGGAACCTCTATCGCCATCAGCCAAACCCTTCGTTATTTCTGTGCCACCATATCTTCGATCCAGGTGCGCAGACGGCGGGTTTCCTTTTCGCCAAGCTCGATGGCTTCTGCTGCACGGGCGTATTCATTGCCGCCGATATCGCCCACCTTGGGGAGAATCAGCACATCCGGGGGGGCGCCCATCATGCGGACGCGCTTGTGGCGGCGCTCCAGAATTTCCATGGCCTGACGCATGGTGTCGAACATGCCGGGGGGAGTGGCGCGCGCTTCACGATTTTTGCGCAGGTGATTCAGGTGTTCACGGCCCTGTTCCATCAGTCGGGAAAAACCGGCAGCGACGCCATTCTCTGCGGCTTTGTCCGTCGCTTCAGGTTCGGCATCGTGGTCCTCGATTTGCTCCTTTTCGGCTGCCAGTATTGGCTGGTCCACCGGCGAAGACTTTTCGCTGATAACGCTGCGCACCTCGCCGTGCTCGCGATCGAGTAAAGGGGGAGCATCTTCGGTCACATCTACGGCAATGACGGTGGTAGCACCCATGGCGCGGCACACATCCACCGGTACCGGATTGACCACGGCGCCATCCACCAGCCAGCGGCCGGAGAGCGATTTCGGCGAGAGCAGGCCGGGAATCGAGCAGGAGGCGCTGACCGCATCCTGCAGGTTTCCTTGTTGCAGCCAGATTTCCTGGCCGCTGTGCAGGTCGGTGGCAACAGCGGTGAAGGGCAATGGCAGATCCTCGATGTTTTCGTACTCGAAGCCGTCAAAGAATTCTCGAAACGGTTTGATGCCACCGATCACACCGCCGCTCAGGGACCAGTTGATATCCAGTAGCGAGAACACCTTCCAGTTGTCCAGCAGGCGCACCCACTCCTCGAGCCTGTCGAGTTTTCCTGCCGCATAGGCGGCGCCGACGAAGGCGCCCATGGAAGTGCCGACGATGACGTCCGGGCGTACGCCCATTTCGTCCAGCGCTTTCAACACACCAATGTGCGCAAAGCCCTTGGCAGCGCCGCTGCCGAGCGCCAGGCCAATGCGGGGTTTTCCGTTGGTGCCGATCTGCCTGTTCATAGTTTGCCGTACTGCATCAAGGTTTGTACCAATAATGGGCCGTTGCGATGAAAATTTAAATCGCGGGCACAAAAAAAGCAGCCGAAGCTGCTTTTTTTGGTTCGCCGGGCAGATTTTTGCTCCTGCAAAATCTGCATTTCCGCCATCCATGGCGGTCACCGGCTCCTACAAAGTAGGTTACTTGCCAGCGGCTCTGCGAATCGCCTGCATGGTGCGCAGACGGGCTTCGGCTTCGGCAAGTTGTGCGGAGATACGGGCGTAGTCGATATCTGCCGGGGCACTGCGCAGGGCGTGTTCCGCCTCTTCGCGGGCCTTCTTGGCGGCATCTTCGTCGATCTCGCGCTCGGCGAGGTCGGCAAGGATGGTCACCATATTCGGCTGGATTTCGGCGTAGCCGCCGCTCAGGAACAGCACCTCTTCATCACCATTGTCTTTGATGATGCGTACCGGGCCGGGTTTGAGCGCGGTGAGCAGCTGCGCGTGACCGTAGGAGACTCCAATCTCCCCTTCGACGCCGCTGACAATCACCATCTTCACCAGACCCGAGAAGAGGGATTCCTCTGCGCTAACAATGTCGCAATGTACTGTCATAGCCATAAGGCTACCTCATTCTCAGCTGTTTGCCTCGTAGCGCCCGAAATTTTCAGGCGCTACACGCGTGCCTTTTACTTGTTGGCTTTCTCGACCGCTTCGTCGATGGTGCCGACCATGTAGAAGGCCTGCTCCGGCAGCTGGTCATAGTCGCCATTCAGAATACCCTGGAAACCGCGGATGGTTTCTTTCAGGGAAACGTATTTGCCCGGTGCACCGGTAAATACTTCGGCAACGTGGAACGGCTGAGACAGGAAACGTTCGATCTTACGCGCGCGGGCTACGATCTGCTTGTCTTCTTCAGACAGCTCGTCCATACCCAGAATCGCGATGATGTCCTTCAGTTCCTTGTAGCGCTGCAGTACAGACTGCACGCCGCGAGCACAGTCGTAATGCTCCTGACCGATCACCAGCGGATCCAGCTGACGGGAGGTGGAGTCCAGCGGATCAACGGCCGGGTAGATACCCTTGGACGCGATATCACGGCTCAGTACAACAGTGGAGTCCAGGTGCGCGAAGGTGGTCGCGGGAGACGGGTCGGTCAAGTCATCCGCCGGTACGTATACCGCCTGGATAGAAGTGATGGAGCCGGTCTTGGTGGAGGTAATACGCTCCTGCAGAACGCCCATCTCTTCCGCCAGGGTCGGCTGGTAACCTACCGCAGACGGCATACGGCCGAGCAGTGCGGATACTTCGGTACCGGCCAGGGTGTAACGGTAGATGTTGTCGACGAACAACAGTACGTCACGACCTTCGTCACGGAATTTCTCGGCCATGGTCAGGCCGGTCAGTGCTACACGCAGACGGTTGCCGGGCGGCTCATTCATCTGGCCGTAAACCATCGCCACTTTCGACTTGGCGAACTCTTCAACGTTTACAACGCCGGCTTCCTGCATCTCGTGGTAGAAGTCGTTACCTTCACGAGTACGCTCACCCACACCCGCGAACACGGACAGACCACTGTGCTCGGTAGCGATGTTGTTGATGAGCTCCATCATGTTTACGGTTTTACCAACACCGGCACCACCGAACAGGCCCACTTTACCACCCTTGGCGAACGGACATACCAGGTCGATAACCTTGATGCCGGTCTCCAGCAGGTCGGTGGAGTTTGCCTGCTCTTCATAGGTCGGAGCGGCACGGTGAATAGAGGCGCGCTCTTTCTCACCGATAGGGCCACACTCGTCGATGGGGTTGCCCAGAACATCCATGATGCGACCCAGGGTCTCGGTGCCAACCGGTACAGAAACCGGCGCGCCGGTGTTCTTTACTGGCAGACCGCGGGAGATACCCTCGGAAGAACCCATTGCGATGGCACGCACAATGCCGTCGCCCAGCTGCTGCTGCACTTCCATGGTGAGGTTCTTGTCCTCAACCACCAGTGCATCGTATACATTCGGTACGGCGTCGCGCGGGAATTCCACGTCGATGACCGCGCCGATAACTTGCACAATTTGCCCGTTACTCATTTCCCGATCCTCAAAGTTCAAATCTTTCTGCGGGTTGCTGACAGTTGTCAGACCGCCGCGGCGCCGCCACAAATCTCAGACAGCTCTTGGGTAATTGCTGCCTGGCGCGCCTTGTTGTAAACCAGCTGCAGTGCGTCGATCAGCTCACCGGCGTTGTCGGTGGCGCTCTTCATCGCAATCATACGTGCCGCTTGTTCACAGGCCTTGTTTTCAACTACCGCTTGATACACCTGGGATTCGATGTAACGGGTCAGCAGACCGTCGAGTAGCTCGACCGGCTCTGGCTCGTACAGATAATCCCACTCGTGCTGCAGTTGCTCGTCTTCGTCTTTTTTCAACGGAAGCAGCTGCTCAACCTTCGGCTTCTGGGTCATGGTGTTCACAAATTCGTTGGACACCAGGAACAGACGATCGATGTCGCCATCGGCGAAACGATCGAGCATCACTTTGACCGAGCCGATCAGTTGCTTGGCCTGAGGCTGGTCGCCCAGGTCGCGCACTGCAGCAACGACGTTGCCGCCGACGTTATTGAAAAAGCTGGCCGCCTTGTTGCCGACTGCACAGATATCCACGCCCACGCCCTGTTGATCCCAGGACTGCATATCGCGGATAGCCGCCTTGAACACGTTGATGTTCAGGCCACCGCAGAGACCGCGATCGGTGGATACCAGAATGTAACCCACACGCTTGGCTTCGCGCTCCTGCATGTAGGTGTGCTGATATTCCGCCGAGGCGTTGGCGACGTGGCCAATCACCGCGCGAATGCGGCTTGCGTAAGGGCGCCCCAGTGCCATGCGATCTTGAGCTTTACGCATCTTGCTCGCCGCAACCATTTCCATGGCTGAAGTGATCTTCTGCGTGCTCTTGATGCTGGCAATTTTTGTGCGTACTTCTTTTCCGCCTGCCATAGTCAGTTACCTTTTTGCCGGAAGTTAACTTGTAGGAGCGAGCCTGCTCGCGAACGTTTCGCCTGCAAGCAGGCTCCTACAGCGGGTTACTTACCAGCTACCGGTAGCAACGAACTTCTCGACCGCGGCCTTAAAGGCGCTGTCGATTTCGTCGTTGTAATTACCGGTGCTGTTTACTTGCGCCATCAGCTCTGCGTGTTCGCTATTCATGTAAGCGAGCAGGGCGGATTCGAAGTCCAGCACTTTGTTAACTTCTACGTCGTTCAGGTAACCCTTGTCGGCGGCGTAAACGGAAACAGCCATATCCGCGATAGACAGCGGAGAGTACTGCTTCTGCTTCATCAGCTCGGTTACGCGCTCACCGTGGTCCAGCTGGGCTTTGGTGGCTTCGTCCAGATCGGAAGCGAACTGGGAGAAAGCCGCAAGCTCGCGATACTGGGCCAAAGCGGTACGGATACCACCAGACAGTTTCTTGATGATCTTGGTCTGGGCGGAACCACCAACACGGGATACGGAGATACCCGGGTTGATCGCCGGACGCACACCGGAGTTGAACAGGTCGGTTTCCAGGAAGATCTGACCATCGGTAATGGAGATTACGTTGGTCGGTACGAACGCAGAAACGTCACCCGCCTGAGTCTCAATGATCGGCAGTGCGGTCAGAGAGCCGGTCTTGCCTTTCACTTCACCGTTGGTGAACTGTTCTACGTACTCGGCGTTTACACGCGCGGCGCGCTCCAGCAGACGGGAGTGCAAGTAGAAAACGTCACCCGGGTAAGCTTCACGGCCCGGGGGACGCTTCAGCAGCAGGGAGATCTGACGGTAGGCCCAGGCCTGCTTGGTCAGGTCATCGTAAATGATCAGGGCGTCTTCACCGCGATCGCGGAAGTACTCGCCCATGGTGCAGCCGACGTAAGGTGCCAGGAACTGCATGGCAGCCGGGTCAGCAGCGCCAGCGGCAACCACAATGGTGTGGTCCATTGCACCGTGCTCTTCCAGCTTGCGTACAACGTTGGCAATAGAGGACTGCTTCTGGCCTACGGCAACGTAGATACACTTAATGCCGGTGCCTTTCTGGTTGATGATCGCATCGATCGCAACCGCAGTCTTACCAATCTGGCGGTCGCCGATGATCAGCTCACGCTGGCCACGACCGATCGGGATCATGGTGTCGACCGCTTTCAGACCGGTCTGTACCGGCTGATCAACGGACTGACGGGCGATTACGCCGGGGGCGACTTTCTCAACCGCGTCGGTCAGCTTGTTGTTCAGCGGACCTTTACCGTCGATCGGGTTACCCAGTGCGTCTACCACGCGACCCAGCAGCTCCGGACCAACCGGGGCTTCCAGGATGCGGCCGGTACAACGGCACTTCTGGCCTTCGGCCAGGGACTTGTAGTCACCGAGAACGATGGCACCAACGGAATCGCGCTCCAGGTTCAGCGCCATACCGTAGACGCCGCCCTCGAATTCGATCATCTCACCGTACATCACGTCGGCCAGGCCGTGGATGCGGATGATACCGTCGGATACGGAAACAATGGTGCCCTCGTTCTGGGCTTCGGTGCTCACATCGAGATTGTCGATGCGGCTCTTGATAATTTCACTGATCTCAGAGGGATTCAGTTGCTGCATGCTCTGTTCCTCGAATTCCCTTCCACCACGGTCGCAGTAGAGGGGTCGATAATTTAGGAGTTCATCGCCTCGGCGAGTTTGGCCAGCCGACCGCGCACGGTACCGTCGATCACCGTGTCGCCGGCGCGAATGATCGCGCCGCCCAGCAGGTTTTCATCCACCGCGCTGTGCAGGTGCACCTCGCGGGAGAACTTCTTGCTGAGAGCCTGGGTGAGACGCTGGGACTGTTCGTCGCTGAGCGGGCGGGCAGAAAGAACTTCCACTTCGAGAGTGGCTTCTGCCTGGGCCTTCAGGTCTTCGAACAGTTCGGAAATTTCCGGCAACAGTGGCAGGCGGTGATTTTCCGCCAGCAGTCTGATGAAGTTCTGTTGGCCTCCATCAAAGTCGCCACACACTGTCAGAAATTTATCCGCGCGCACTTCACTGGTCAGCTGCGGGTTATCCAGCAGCTCGCCAACTTTTTCGTTCTGACTGACCGCCGCTGCGGTTGCCAACGCCACACTCCAACCGGAAAGGTCGGAGGCTTGCTGGGCGTGGGCAAAGGCCGCTTTTGCGTAGGGCCGGGCCAGAGTGCTGAGTTCCGCCATGGGTTCCTCGCTTACAGCTCGGCTGCCAGTTTCTCGATCATGTCATCGTGCGCTTTTGCGTCGATGTTGACCGAGAGAATTTTCTCGGCGCCGGCAACAGACAGGGTAGCGATACGCGAGCGAAGCTGTTCTTTCGCACGGTTTACTTCCTGTTCGATTTCCGCCTGTGCGGCAGCTTTCAGGCGATCGCCTTCACTGCGCGCGGCTTCTTTGGCTTCATCAACGATCTGGTTGGCGCGCTTGTTGGCGCCATCGATGATTTCAGCAGCTTGAGCCTTGGCTTCTTTCAGTTGCTCGACAGCTTTACGTTGTGCCAGTTCGAGATCTTTTCCCGCGCGCTCGGCTTCTTGCAGACCGGTAGCAATTTTTTGCTCACGCTCTTGCATAACACCCAGCAGGGCCGGCCAGACATACTTCCAGCAGAACCATACAAACGCGAAAAAGGTGATCGATTGGCCGATCAGAGTCAGGTTGATATTCACACCGACACCTCTTGCTCTTTCAAAAATGGGTTAAAGGGCAATTGGAACGATGGGATTAACCAGCCAGACCAGGAGCAACCGCGAAAATCAGGTACATAGCGATACCAACACCGATCATCGGTACGGCGTCGAGCAGACCAGCCATCAGGAACATTTTGCCCTGCAGAGCCGGAGCCTGTTCAGGCTGACGCGCAGAACCTTCCAGCAGTTTGCCACCCAGGGTGCCGAAACCGATTGCAGTACCCAGTGCGCCCAGACCGATCAGCAGTGCAGCAGCTACGTAAACCAGACCTAATGCTTCCATTGTTTTCTCCAAAAGTAAGTTAAGAGTTGTTGAAGTTGAAAGTGAATGAAAAAAGTTAATTAACGAACGAAATCTATCTACCGCGAGGCACAAGCACGACCTTACTGGTCGTGCGCATGCTCATCTTCCCGGTCGTGCGCCATGGCCATGTACACGGTGGTCAGCACCATGAATACAAAGGCCTGCAGGGTAATTACCAGGATGTGGAAAATGGCCCAGCCCATCTGCAGCAGACCGGCACCGATAAAGCCCAGAGCGCCAACACCAAACACAATGGCAATCAGGATAAAAATCATTTCCCCGGCGTAGAGGTTACCGAACAGACGCAGGCCGAGAGACACGGGCTTGGCGATCAGGGAAACCGCTTCCAACAGGAAGTTGAACGGGATCAGGAAAATATCGATGTACCACTTGCCGGAATGGAAGGGGTGCAGGGTCAGCTCCTTCAAAAAGCCGACCAGACCTTTCTGTTTCACGCTGAAGAAGATCATCAGCGCAAACACGGCGAAGGCCATACCCAGAGTGGCATTCAGGTCAGTGGTCGGGACCACCTTGAAGTAAACGTGGTGCGGATCAGCACCGGTCAGAGCAGAAGTGCCGTGGGCAAATGCCAGCGGCAGCCAGTCAACCGGGATCAGATCCATCAGGTTCATCAGGAACACCCACACGAAGATGGTGAGCGCCATGGGGGCGACCATACTGTTGCGGTGAGGGAAGGTGTCTTTCACGGTTTTGTCGATAAAGTCGACAATCACCTCGACAAAGCTCTGGAAGCCGGACGGGACACCGGCAGTCGCTTTCTTCGCGGCGCGCGCGAACAGTAGACAGAAGATCACACCAAGTCCGATGGACCAACCCAGGGTATCCAGGTGCACGGCCCAGAAGCCCATATCGGCGGCTTCCTGACTACTGTGCGCAATCGTCCAGGTGGAGTCAGACAATACGGTTCCATCGGCACGGGTGTAACCCGCGGGAAGTTTACCGTACGCAAGATTTTGCAGGTGGTGCTGGATATAACCCGTCGCGGTTTGTTCGGCAGCCATAGTTCCTCAACACGTTTTAAGATAAAAAATCTGTTTCGCGGAACCTCTCCTCTGCGCGGCCGTCTATTTTTCGGCTCACTCAATCAGCGCAGATCCAATCGGAGGCTCCCCGGCCTCTGCTACTTCGTTGTATGCAGTCGGGCCACGAGAATCCAGTGCAAAATCACGCACAAGCCGTAGCTGATAAACAGCGCCGCGGGGTTCAGCGTTTTGACGCTGGCAAACACCACCGCGAACCCCACCAGGGTCATCACGAACTTGCCGGTTTCGGCGCGGTAGAAGCTTCCTACCACGCGCTGGCTTGCGCGCGCACCGCGGACTTTGCCGCGGTTCGGTCCCAAAAGCTCAAAGGCGCGCAGGCCGAAATACAGATTGGGCAGCACACTCAGAGTGCCGCCGAGCAGGGCGGAGAGCGCAATTACACGTCCCAGCGTGAATTCGAGCGCCAGCGCAGCCAGCACAACAACAGCCAGCTGGATCAGCGAAATCTTTACTACTGGGGGATTACGCATAGGCGGGAACAGGCCGGCCAAAGTTTCTTCTCCGCCCAATTTTTGGGCGTGCGAATTATGTCTGAACCAGCCTGCCGGTTCAACTGGCAAATCTCGTCAGTTGCTATGGCGTTCGCGCTCTTTCACTACACGATAGCGTGATAGTGAGCACTCACATCTACCTGCCTGATGACCTCATTCAGAAACAAAAACGCGCCAAAACAGCGCACTGTTTTGGCGCGAATTTTACAGAAACGTTGCAATAGTAACGGTTTCAGAGGGGGTGGGGCGGCTCCAGCTCAATCTTCGCTGTAGCCCATATGAGCGAGAATGCCGTCCAGCTCATCCAGGCTGGTGTACTTGAGCACCAGTTTGCCGGCGCCCTTGTCACCGTGGTCAATCGTGACAGGCACGCCAATTTTTTCGGCCAACCGGTCGCTCAGGCGGCGGATATTCGGATCCAACCCCGGTTTTTTCGGCTTGGGCTTGCCCGCCTGCTCCTGAATCTTGCGCACCAGGGCTTCGGTCTGACGCACGGTGAGACCGCGATCGACGACCTGGCGGGCGGTCTCGCGCTGACCGTCACCGGAAAGACCGAGCAACGCCTTGGCGTGACCGGTTTCGATATCGCCGCGCTCGAGGAAGGTGCGAACCTCATCGGTCAGACTGAGCAGGCGCAGCAGGTTGGTTACCGCGGTACGGGATTTACCCACCGCCTCCGCCACCTGTTGCTGGGTCAGCTCGAATTCGTCCTGCAGGCGCTTGAGAGCGTTGGCCTCTTCGACCGGATTCAGGTCTTCCCGCTGGATGTTTTCAATCAGCGCCATGGCGATGGCGGCTTCATCGGTCACATCGCGGATCAGTGCCGGGACCTTTTCCAACTCAGCCAGCTGGGCGGCACGCCAGCGGCGCTCACCGGCGATGATTTCGTATTTGCGCTCACCGATGGGCCGCACCACGATGGGCTGCATGATCCCCTGGGCGCGAATGGAGTCGGCCAGTTCCTGCAGGGATTCCTGTGGGAAGTCGCGGCGGGGCTGGTAACGGCCGCGCTGCAAAAATTCGATGGGCAGCTCTTTGAGCTCGCCGTCGACACGCTCGACGATATCGCCGTTGCGCTCACCGGTGGCCACGGCGATGGCGTCGCTGGCGTTGTTGCTGATCAGATGGGAAAGCCCTTTCCCGAGGCCTTTACGTTTCCCGGCCATAGGTGTACTACCTCAGTATTAAACCGCTTCCGCTACTGGGCGGGGGCCACTGTTTGGATTGCTGTTGTTCTGGTTGGCCGCGGCGTGGCGGCGGGTGATTTCACCGGCGAGGGCCAGGTAGGCGATGGCGCCCTTGGAGCTGCGGTCGTACTCCAGTGCCGGCTGGCCAAAGCTGGGGGCTTCCGCCAAGCGCACATTGCGAGGGATGCAGGTGCGGTACAGGCGGTCGCCAAAGTATTCATTGAGCTGATCGGACACATCGCTGGTAAGGCTGTTGCGCGGGTCGTACATGGTACGCAGGATGCCTTCGATCTTGAGGTTCGGATTGGCCGCCTGCTGCACCTGGGTGATGGTGTCGATCAGGGAGGACAAACCTTCCAGTGCGTAGTACTCACACTGCATCGGGATCAATACGCCGCCAGCGGCACACAGAGCGTTGACCGTGAGCATGTTCAGAGACGGCGGGCAGTCGATGATGATGTAGTCGTAATCTTCGCTGATATCGGCCAGCGCCAGGCGCAGACGGGATTCGCGGCCGTCCATTTCCAGCAGTTCCACTTCGGCGGCGGACAGGTCGATATTCGCCGGCATCAGGTCGAAACCGCTGGCCGTGGGCACGATGGCCTTGCGCGGCGGCAGCAGACTGGCCAGTACGTCGTAACTGGACAACTGCAACTCGCTCTTGTCTACACCGCTGCCCATGGTGGCATTGCCCTGAGGGTCCAGGTCGATCAGAAGCACCCGCTTCTTGTTGGCCACGAGGGACGCGGAGAGGTTGACGCAGGTGGTGGTCTTGCCGACTCCACCTTTCTGGTTGGCTACCGCAAAAATCTTGCTCAAGGTTCTGGTCCTGTTGTTCCCGGTGGCGCATTTTCCTGTGGCCTGCCGGGCTCGCCGCTAGGCCGGTTTCTCCGGGAGGCGCGGCAGCAAAAGCGCACTCGCGAAGCATTGGCCCGGTGCGCTGGTGGCGAATTTCAATTCAGTATCTGGTGGCGCCAGATGGTGCTTTCGCGGTGACCATCTCGGCTCGCTGGCCGGCAGACTGGCGGTTTACACCGCGCGAGTGAGGACGATCAGATGGCGCTCTGCGTCACAGCCCGGCACTCGCAGGGCGTGCAGTTGTTCGACCTTAATGCCTTTTGGCAATGCACTCAACTCATCTTCCGGAATCTTGCCTTTCATCGCATAGAATCGGCCACCCGGAGCTAGCAAGTGCTCACTTCCAGAAACCATGTCGGCAAGGGACGCAAACGCCCTGGACACGACCCCGGCATAGCGGGTGTCCGGCTGATAGGCCTCCACCCGCTGATTGACCACGTTGATATTCGCAAGCTTCAGCTGGCTGGCCACCTGAAACTGGAAGCGGGACTTTTTGCCATTGCTGTCCAGCAGGCTGATGGGGCGCTCGGGGTGGATGATGGCCAGCGGGATGCCCGGCAGTCCACCACCAGACCCCACATCGATCAGCGGCGAGCGGTCTTCATCACTGGTGCCGCACAGGTTTACCACGCTCAGGCTGTCGATGATATGACGCTCGAGCATCTCCGCCGGGTCGCGCACCGCAGAGAGGTTGTACGCGCTGTTCCAACGGGCAAACAGGTCGAGGTACGCCAACAGCTTGTCTTGCTGTTCGTCAGTGAGGTTCAGATCCAGCTGCTCAGCGGCCTTCTGCAGGCGGGGGCGGAATTGCTCCATCGGCTCAAACCGCCTTTTTGCGGCTCAGCAGGCCGCGCTTTTTCAACTGAATCAGCAGTAGGGACACCGCCGCCGGTGTGACACCGGGTACACGGCCGGCCCGAGCCAGGGTATCCGGGCGGGCGTCGCTCAACTTCTGGATCACTTCGTTGGACAGTCCGGAGACCGCGGCATAATCGAAGTCTACCGGCAGAGGGGTGTCTTCGTAGGCCTGCAGGCGTTCAATTTCGTCGCGCTGACGGTCGATATAACCGGCGTACTTGGCTGAAATCTCTACCTGTTCGGCAACCCACTCATCGCGCACCGGTTCTCCGCTGAGGCCGGCGATATCAACGTACTCCAGCTCCGGACGCTTGAGCAGGTCCTGCAGGCTGTACTCTCGCGCCAGCGGCTGCGGCAGCTTCTGCTCCACGGTTTTCGCCGCCTCCGTCCCAGGCTGTACCCAGGTTTCTTTCAATCGCTGTTGTTCGCGCTCGATGGATTCGCGCTTTTCGCAGAAGGCCGCCCAGCGGTGGTCATCTACCAGCCCCAGCTCTCGGCCGGCCTCGGTCAGGCGCAGGTCCGCATTGTCTTCCCGCAACAGCAGGCGGTATTCCGCGCGGCTGGTGAACATGCGGTAGGGCTCTTTGGTGCCGCTGGTGATCAGGTCGTCCACCAGCACGCCCAGATAGGCCTGGTCGCGGCGCGGAGCCCAGGGGTCTTTGTCCTGGGCCGACAGGGCGGCGTTGGCCCCAGCCAGCAGCCCCTGTGCGGCAGCCTCTTCGTAGCCGGTGGTGCCGTTGATCTGGCCGGCGAAAAACAGCCCGCCGATAAATTTGGTTTCCAGCGACGGCAGCAGATCCCGCGGGTCGAAAAAATCGTATTCGATGGCGTAGCCCGGACGGGTGATATGTGCGTTTTCAAACCCCTTGATCGATCGCACCAGGTTCATCTGCACATCGAACGGCAGGCTGGTGGAGATCCCATTGGGGTAGAGCTCGTTGGTGGTCAGACCTTCCGGCTCGATAAAAATCTGGTGGCTGTTTTTGTCCGCAAAGCGGTGCACCTTGTCCTCGATCGACGGGCAATAGCGCGGGCCAATACCCTCGATAACCCCGGAGTACATGGGCGAGCGGTCGAGGCCGCCGCGGATGATGTCGTGGGTCTGCTCGTTGGTATGGGTGATCCAGCAGCACACCTGTTGTGGGTGCTGCTCGCGGCTGCCGAGATAGGACATCACCGGCAGTGGCTGATCACCCCACTGCTCCTCCAACCCGGAGAAATCCACCGAGCGCGCGTCGATGCGCGGCGGGGTACCGGTTTTCAGGCGCTCCACCCGGAATGGCAGTGCACGCAGACGCTCGGCGAGGGCGATCGACGGGGGGTCGCCAGCGCGACCACCGGAGTGGTTATCCATGCCGATATGGATGCGACCGCCGAGGAAGGTGCCGGCAGTAATCACGACAGTCTTGCCGAGGAAGCGCAGCCCGGCGTTGGTCACGACACCGGTAACCCGCTCGTTCTCGACGATCAGGTCATCGGCGGCTTGCTGGAAGATATCCAGATTGGGCTGATTCTCCAGGATATTGCGGATGGCCGCCTTGTACAGGGCCCGGTCCGCCTGGGCGCGAGTTGCGCGCACGGCAGGCCCCTTGCGCGCGTTCAGCACACGAAACTGGATGCCACCGAGATCGGTGGCGGTAGCCATGGCACCACCCAACGCATCGACTTCTTTGACCAGATGGCTCTTGCCGATGCCGCCAATGGCCGGATTGCAGGACATCTGCCCCAGGGTTTCGATGTTGTGGGTCAGCAACAGCGTGCGGCTCCCCATACGCGCTGCGGCGAGACACGCTTCGGTACCGGCGTGTCCGCCGCCGATCACGATCACATCATATTGCGTTGGGTAATCCATAGGGTTGCGCTCAGGGGCCGTTGGCGTGTTGTGGTGGTGAAGCCGAAAGTGCTGCGGTTGGTCGTGGCAAACCGCAGCGGGGAAAATTCGGCCGCACATTATAGGGCCCAAGAGCTGTGCAAAAAAGCGGCATTTGAAAAATCATTTTTCGCTGCTTTTTAACGACATGATTAAAGTTATACATATTGTACGTATATGTATGTGTTTATATTTATAGTAATTATTAGAGGGGGTGGTTTTTATGTATAGGTGCATAAATCCCTTATAAAACAGTAACTTACGGCAATGATAAGTACCCCTTCAACCCCTGCTTTTACGAGGGTATAAGCGCGGTACACCGCTGTGGACAGACGGGATAACTTTGGCTGTTTCATCGCGACTCCCGACTTGTCCCCGTTTCCGTACCGGTTTTGATGACCATTTCCCCATAGGTTTGTCCACATGCGCCGCAACAACAGGAGCGTTCGCTCTAAATTGTGAATAAACCTGTGGGTTGGCGGGATAAATTGCTGTGCACCAGTGTTGGATAGGTGGTCCATCTGGATAACCTTGTGGATTATTGTGGGCAACTCTTGTGGTCTGGGTGGGGGCGGGCTGTGTTTCGTTCGCGTTAGATGGATGTGGGCTGGCGGAAACGGAGCCAGAAAGTCCTATGGCAGGCCGGGTTGCGGCTCGATAAATTTATCGAGCCAACATAGAATGCCGCGCATCAACCTGTCTTTCCTGCCTACTTCTTGTTCTCTCGGTCTGTTTTCCGGGAGGATCGCCGGAAGAATCTTTTGTCCGGGAGCCTTTTTTCTGTGGTATCGAACAGTCAATCTCAGCCGGTAAACCCCTGGGTGCTTTACGGTGGTTTGGTGCTGATGGCGGCCTGTCTGCGCGCGCCGGTTACCGGGGTCGGGCCTCTTATCGGGACCTTGCAGCTGGAGCTGGGCCTGAGCGCGTCCACGGCGGGACTTCTTACAACCTTGCCACTGCTGATGTTCAGTGCAGGTTCTCTGTGTGCGGCTGCCATGGCGCGCCGCTGGGGGCTGCGGGCAACCATTTTTGGCGCTTTGCTGGCGATTGCGGCCGGTATCCTGCTGCGCTCGGCGGGATCGGTGGTGGCATTGTTTGCCGGCACCGCCGTCATCGGCGCCGGTATTGCTCTGGGTAATGTGCTGTTGCCCAGCCTGGTGAAATCGGACTTTCCCCAGAACGTGTCCCGAGCGACCAGCCTCAGTGGTATTTCTATGGGCACCGTGGGGGCGCTCGCGTCCGTTTGCGTGGTACCCCTGGCGATGTGGTTGGGGTGGCAGCTGGGTTTGGCGGCCATCGTCTTGGTGCCGCTGGCCGCTATCGGTGTCTGGTCGTTGCGGGCTGCGCCCCGGGGTGCGGCGAACACGGCGGAGCGGACCGGTGGCGCTCTCTGGCGATCTCCGCTGGCGTGGCAGATTACTCTTTATATGGGGTTCAATTCCCTGATGTTCTATTCCATGGCCAGCTGGTTGCCGGCGATTCTTGCCGATGCGGGCTTTTCGCCGGTTGCGGCGGGAACCTTACACGGGGAGATGCAGTTGGCATCGGCGCTGCCGGGGCTGTTTCTGGGGCCGGTGATCGCCCGTTTTAGCGATCAGAAGCTGATGGCAGTACTGATGGCGCTATTGATGACCGGTGCGCTGTTGGGATTGCTGGTCCACCCGGAGTGGGCGGCACTGTGGGTGGCGGTGTTTGGTTTTGGCTCCAGCGGCTGCTTTTTGCTGGCCATCATGTTTATGGCGTTTCGCACCCACAGTAGCGGGCAGGCGGCGAGCCTTTCGGGGATGGCGCAGTTTCTCGGATATTTGCTGGCGGCATCCGGCCCCACACTGGCCGGTGGTCTGCAGGAGCGCTGGGGGAGTTGGCAGGCGCCGCTGTTGGCGGGGATCGCGGTAACACTGCTGATGGCGATCTGCGGCGCCTTGGCCGGGCGCGACCGCAAGATGGCCATCGGGTAGGCGGGATCGGGCGGCGTCGGTCAACAGCTCGGCCTCACGCCAGAATCGGTTTGTACGGTTATTTGCCGATACAGAAGCTGCCAAAAATCTTGCCAAGTAGCTCATCGGCGGTCATGGCACCGGTGATCTCCCCCAGTGCCTGCTGGGCCTGTCGCAGATCCTCCGCCAGCAGTTCACCGGCGCCACTCGCATTCAGCTGTGCCTGACCTTCCACGATAAACGCGCGCGCTCGCGCCAGTGCATCCAGGTGGCGGCGCCGAGCACTGAAAGTCCCTTCGTTTCCAGCCTGATACCCCATGCACTGTTTCAGGTGCTGCTGCAGTGTTTCGATACCGGCACCGGTCACCGCGCTGATCGCCACAATCGGCACGCCATCACTGTGTGCCTGTAATCCGGCGGTGTAGTCCGTGAGGTCGATCTTGTTGACCACCAATGTGAGCTTTTCTGGATCCGGCAGCTGGCGGGTAAAGTCCGGCCACGCCTGCTCCGGGTCGAGGCTGGTGAGCTCGGCGGCATCGACGACCAGCAGTACGCGGTCGGCACTGCGTATCTCACTCCAGGCGCGCTGCATCCCGATCTGCTCCACCTGATCCGGGGAGTCTCTGAGCCCCGCAGTGTCGGCAATGTGCAGGGGCATACCGTCGATATGAATATGTTCCCGTAGCACGTCCCGGGTGGTGCCAGCGATGTCAGTGACAATCGCAGTATCTTTTCCCGCCAGTGCATTCAGCAGGCTGGACTTGCCGGCATTGGGTTTTCCGGCGATGGCCACCTGCATGCCCTCGCGCATGATGGTTCCCTGGCGTGCCTGGGCCTCCACCGCGTCCAGTTGAGTGAGGAGGGCATCAACATCCGCCGCTACTTTGCCGTCGGCAAGAAAATCGATTTCTTCTTCTGGAAAATCGATCGATGCTTCGACATAGATACGTAAATGTATAAGTTTCGTGGACAACTCTTCGATTTTTTCGGAAAAAACACCCTGCAGTGAGCGCAGTGCATTCTGTGCGGCTTGTGCACTTCCGGCATCGATAAGGTCCGCAATCGCTTCTGCTTGCGCCAGATCCATCTTGTCATTCAGGAATGCGCGCTCGGAAAACTCTCCCGGTCGCGCCTGGTGAGCCCCCAGTTCCAGCAGCGCAGACAACAGCGTATCCAGGATCACCGGGCCGCCGTGGCCCTGTAGCTCCACCACGTCTTCGCCGGTAAACGAGTTGGGGCCGGGGAAAAACAACGCCAGCCCCTGGTCCAGCAATTTCTCTTTGTGGGTGAAATCGCAATAGTGGGCAAAGCGCGGTTTGAGTGGCTTGCCGCTGAGGCGCTCACCAATCTCCCGGGCCTTTGGGCCGGACAGGCGGATAACGCCGATGCCGCCGCGACCGGGTGGCGTGGCGACAGCAACAATGGTGTCTTTGCTCGGGCTTTGCTGGGACATGCTTTGAGTTTATCCAAAAGTCAGATAAAGGAAGGGCCGCGTAGTGCGGCCCTTGGGTTTGCAGGTGTTAAACAACCTTAAAGCTACTTGCTCGCAGCCTCGACCTGTTTGTTGATAAACCAGGTCTGGGCGATGGAGATCAGGTTGTTCGCAATCCAGTAGAGTACCAGGCCGGCCGGGAACCACAGGAAGAAGAAGGTCATCATGATTGGCATCAGCTGCATGATCTTCGCCTGAGTTGGATCGGTGGGCTGTGGCTGCAGCTTCTGCATTAACCACATGGAGGCACCCATGATCACCGGCAGAATAAAGTAGGGATCTTTTACCGAAAGGTCGTGGATCCACAGAATCCACGGCGCGTGGCGTAATTCCACGGTCTCCATCAGCATCCAGTAGAGGCCGATAAACACCGGCATCTGCAACAGGATAGGCAGACAGCCCCCCACCGGATTGATTTTCTCCCGGCGGTACAGCTTCATGGTTTCTTCCGCCAGCTTCTGACGGTTGTCTTTGTACTGCTCCTGCAGCTTCTTCATCTGCGGGGCGAATTTGCGCATGCGCGCCATGGACTTCAGGCCCGCGGCAGACAGTGGGTACAGTAGCGCTTTGATGAATACGGTCAGCAGGATGATCGACCAGCCCCAGTTGTCCACCAGGTGTTCGTGGATCCAGTTCAATACCCGGAACATGGGCTTCGCCAGCCACCACAGCCAGCCGTAATCTACCGTCAGGTCGAGGTAGGGGGAGATTTTCTCCAGGCTGAACACGTCTTTGGGGCCCGCGTAAAATTGCGCTTCAACAGTGCCCTGCTGGCCCGGCTCGATACGCAGTTGTGGACTGGTAAAGCCCATGCTGTACAGGCCGTTGCCGATGGGCTGCAGGTTGAACGTATTGCGCTCCTGCTGATTGGGTACCCAGGCACTCAGGAAATAGTGCTGCACCATCGCAACCCAGCCACCTTCGATCGTCTCGCTGGTGGGCTTTTTGGCGATATCCTCGAAATCCTGTTTGAAGTAATTCTCTTCACTGGTGTGCAGGGCTGCGCCGAGGAACGGGGCCATGCCCAGGCCCACGTCGACCGGTGGCTCCAGGCTGTCGCGTACTATCTCGCCACAGATGCCGGCGAGCAGCGGTTTACTGCGACCGTTGTCCACCAGGTAGGATACTTTGACCAGGTAGTTGCCGCGGGTGAAAGTGAAGCGCTTGGTAAAGCCGATGTCGTTCTGGCTCTGCTTCAGGTCGACGGTCAGCGTGTCGCTTCCTTCCTGCAGGGCGTATTCACTGGCGTCGCTGGAGAATGCCGGGCGACCGGCGGAGCAGTTGCCCTGGCCACCCACGAGGCCGCTCTTGGCGACATAGGTGTGGCTGCGAGTGCGGTTGAGCAGAATCAGCGGGCGATCCGGGGTGTCGATTTTCTCGTAAAACTCGCGCAGTGCGACCTTGACGATGTCACCGCCGTTGGGGTCGATCAGCACGCTCAGGGTGTCGGTTTTTACACTGATCAGTTTCGGCTGGCTGGTGGCTCCAACCTCGGGAATGGCACCTTCGGGAAGTTCATTGCCATTCTGACTCCCACTGTGGCTGCCGTTGCTGCTCGCCTGGGTGTCGCTGCTCGGCAGCGTTTCCGAGTCTGCGGACTGGCTGTGCACCACGGTTTTCTGATCGAGGGCGGGGGTGTGCTGCTCTTCGAAAGCATTCCACTGGTAAACCAGGGCCAGTAGGACCGCGGCGATGCCGCCGACCAGCGTGTAGCGTTGCCAATCCATTATGTCGATAGCCTTATTGCGGTGGCGGAGTCTCGTCGACCGCCGGAGTTTTTAATTGTGCGCGAACGGGGGGAACGTGATCCAGACCGCCGGGATGCCAAGGATGGCATTTTATAAGGCGGCGCAGGGTTAAATAACCCCCTTTCCAGAATCCGTGGGTTTTTAATGCATCTTCTGCATAACGGGAGCAGGTGGGGTAGAAACGGCATTGGTTGCCTACCCAGGGGCTGGCGATCAAACGGTACAGATGGATCAGCTTGATCGCGAGCCAGGTCACGGGGTCCCCCCCGGCGCTTTCGCTGCTCCCGGTTTGCTTTCGTTACCACTTCTTTTTTTTCCGCGGCGCGGATTGCGTGGCCGCTCTGATCCACGATCGTCCGCTTGCGGGTTGCGCGCCCGCTGATCCAGTTTCCGCCACAGCTTGTTGAAAATCTTGGTCAGTGCGGCATTGTCCAGATCGCCGGCGCCCCCGCGGGCAAGCACCAGCGCGTCCAGCGGAAACAGCTCGTGTTGTCGCAGGCGAAAGGTTTCCCGGGCAATGCGCTTTATGCGATTGCGGTCGGTGGCGTTGCGGACGTGTTTTTTGGCAATGACGAGACCGAGCCTGGGGTGTTCCAGCTCGTTCGGGCGGGCGAGGATCAGGAATTGGGGCTGCGCGGCGCGAACCGGCGCAGAATCAAAAACGGCGCGATACTGCGCCGCTTTGAGCAGCCGCAGCGGCTTTGCGAATGCGAAGTCGCTGCGTGGGCACTGCATAATAATTCAGTGGCAAATATAAGGTTGCTCGCAATGCGGCAATCTTAGGCGCACAGAACCTTACGGCCCTTGGCGCGGCGACGAGCCAGAATTTTACGACCGTTTTTGGTGGCCATACGGGCACGGAAGCCGTGGTTGCGCTTGCGCTTCAAGTTGCTGGGCTGAAATGTACGTTTCATGGTGTTACTACCTGGAGTTATGTCCGGGAGTTATGTCCTGGAGCTTGCCTGATTCGGTACCGCTTGCGGCAATAGCCCGTTGCGGCTTGCCCATTTGGGCTGATTTCGGAGCGGGCTATGCGCTGCGAAGGCGGCGGATTGTATAGAAAGAAACCAGCCAAAGCAACGATATCGTGCGCTTCTCCGCCCGGGAACCCGGTATTTTTTGTGGGGGCAGGCTGTTGTCATCCCGCCGGCCTGCCACCTTCCTTTATTAGGTGCGGGAGGGGTGGTGGGTTGGCGTAACCGCGCACTACTGCGGTGGGAGCGGGCGCCATTTTCTCAAGCCATTGTATTGTCAGGAGTAATCGCGAAAGTGCACCGGTTTACCCCAAGGTATCCACAGGTCTCTGTGGATAACTGGGGTTTCTCAGTGCGCTTCCCTCGATTAATTTCTGCACAAGTGTTTGATATTACAAGGCTTTCCTTTCAGAAAGTTGTCCCCAATTCAGGGTTATTTGTGGATAACCCCCAGTGCAACGGATATACTAGCCGCCTTCTTTTGGGGTGTAGTCCGGGGCCTTTGGGGCAGCAGCTTGCTGGCAGGCTTACTCGGGCGCAGTCGCACCTCGATCCGTCTTTTAGGGGGTTCCTTGTCTGATTCCGTTTGGAAGCAGTGCGCCGCTTGTTTGCAGGATGAGCTGCCGCCGCAGCAGTTCAGTACCTGGATTCGGCCGCTGCGCGTCAGTGACGACAGTTCCGAAGGGGAACTGCGTCTGGTGGCGCCCAATCGCTTTATTCTCAACTGGGTAAGCGACAAGTTTCTCGATCGTATTCGCGAGTTGGTGCAACAGTTTGCCGGTCGTTCACTGCCGGTGGAAGTGGTGGCGCTGGATCGCCGCACCTCCCGCTTCCGCCGCAGTTTCGGTGGTACTGAACCCGCGCCGCAGTCGGTGGGGTATCAGCGTCATTCGTCAGCCGGCTCTGCTCAGCCCGGTTCCGGTGGTGGGTTTGGTGGCCCTGGGGACTATCCCGGTGCCAGCTCCAGGTCTCCGGTGCCTGCGGCGCACAGTGCCGGCGGCAGTTCCCATTCCAATACCAATGCCGGGGTGATGCCGGGCGGTAGCTTTGGCGACGGGGGTGGCGTTCATTCTCGCTCCTCCAACACGTCTCACGCTCGTGTACCACAGGATGTACAGCATCTCGCGGCAGAAGAGGCGGGTGTTGATGCCCTGACGCCCGCGGAGAGGCTTCCTGCCGACTTGCACTCTTCGGCTCCCCCGGTGCCAAACAACGGCGCTGGCGGGCAGCGCAAGGTTGAAGTGGAGGGCGCAATCAAGCACGGCAGTGCCCTTAATCGCGGTTTCACTTTTGCGTCGTTCGTTGAGGGTAAGTCAAACCAGTTGGGGCTGGCTGCGGCTCAACAGATCTCCGACAACCCCGGCGGCGCATACAACCCACTCTTTATATACGGCGGTGTTGGTCTGGGTAAGACTCACCTTATGCACGCCGTAGGTAACGCCCTGGTAGATCGCAACCCCAACGCGAAAGTGGTGTATCTGCACTCTGAGCGGTTTGTGGCGGACATGGTGAAAGCCCTGCAGCTGAACGCGATCAGCGATTTCAAGCGCTACTACCGCTCCGTGGACGCGCTTCTGATTGATGATATCCAGTTCTTTGCCGGTAAGGAGCGCTCCCAGGAGGAGTTCTTCCACACCTTCAATGCGCTGTTGGAAGGCGGCCAGCAGATCATTCTCACTTGCGATCGCTATCCCAAGGAAATCGACGGTCTCGAAGAGCGCCTCAAATCCCGTTTTGGTTGGGGGCTGACCGTGGCGGTAGAACCCCCGGAGCTCGAAACCCGCGTGGCGATTTTGATGAAAAAAGCGGAGCAGGTGGGTGTGGACCTTCCCCACGATTCCGCATTTTTTATCGCCCAGCGCATTCGCTCCAATGTGCGGGAGCTCGAAGGGGCGCTGCGTAGGGTGATTGCCAACGCGCAGTTCACCGGCCGCGCCATTGACGATATTCTGGTGCGCGAGGCACTGAAAGATCTGCTGGCGCTACAGGATCGGCTGGTGAGTGTGGATAATATCCAGCGGGTGGTTGCGGAGTATTACAAGATCAAGGTGGCGGACCTGCTTTCCAAGCGCCGCAGCCGTTCCGTAGCGCGTCCGCGCCAGGTGGCTATGTCTCTGGCCAAGGAGCTGACCAATCACAGTCTGCCGGAGATTGGCGACGCGTTCGGCGGCCGGGATCACACAACGGTGCTCCACGCCTGCCGCAAGATCCGCGAGCTGCAGGAGTCCGATGGGGATATTCGCGAGGATGTGCGTCTGCTCACCCGCTCCCTGACTACGTGATCATTAATAAGAGTTTGATAACTAACGAATTTTTGCGCGAACGGTGTGTTTTGTTTGCGCTGGAAGAACCAGAAAGACCTAACTGAGATCAAGGCGATAACTATGAAATTCAGCGTAAGCCGCGATGCCCTGGTAAAACCGCTGCAGCTGGTAGCGGGCGTGGTAGAAAAGCGTCAGACCCTGCCGGTGTTGGCGAACGTGCTACTGCAGCTACAGGGGCAGGAGCTGTCCCTGACTGGTACCGATCTCGAGGTTGAGATTATCGGCCGCCTGCAACTGGATCAGCCCGCAGAAATGGAGGGGGAAGTTACGGTTCCCGCTCGCAAGTTGCTGGATATCTGCCGCTCGCTGCCCGATGGATCGGAATTGAAGTTTGAGCGAGATGGCGAGCGCCTGATTTTGCGCAGTGGTCGCAGCCGGTTCCAGCTGTCCACGCTGCCTGCCAGTGATTTCCCGAACCAGGAGGAGACCAGCGCGCAGAGCCGTTTTACGATTTCTCAGCGGGAAATTCGCCGTCTGATCGAGGCCACAGGCTTCGCCATGGCGCAGCAGGATGTGCGGTATTACCTGAACGGGCTGTTGTTGGAGTGTCGCCCGCAGCAGCTGCGCGCGGTGGCGACTGACGGGCACCGTCTTGCGCTGTGCGATCGCGACGCACCAGGGCTTAATGTAGAGTCGCCGATTCAGGCTATTGTGCCGCGCAAGGGCGTTCTCGAGCTGGGTCGCCTGCTGGAAGATACCGATGCGAGCGCCGAGGTGGTGCTCGGCAACAACCATATTCGCGTAAATAGTGGGCCTTTTACCTTCACTTCCAAGCTGGTTGACGGCAAGTTCCCGGATTACGAGCGTGTTCTGCCGCGCGGTACCGGCAATGAAATTTTTGCGGACCGGGTTGCGCTGCGCCAGGCGTTCCAGCGGGCGGCCATTCTTTCCAATGAAAAATATCGCGGTGTGCGCCTGCAGCTTTCCGAGGGCATGTTGCAGATTGTGGCAAACAACCCGGAACAGGAAGAGGCGGAAGAGCAGCTGGCGGTGGATTACCACGGCGATCCGCTCGAGATCGGGTTCAACGTGGGTTATCTGCTCGACGTGACTGCCGCGATTCACAGTGACCAGATTCGTGTGGGCCTTGGTGATGCCAACAGTAGTGCACTGTTGCAGCAGCCTGAGGAGGGCGACGCGGTGTATGTCATTATGCCGATGCGTCTTTGATGGCTCGCCTGTTTGTGGGGATTGGCAACGGGATTTCGTATCTTGATTTGCTACGTTAACGGCCTGTTTGGCCTCGTTGAGACCGCTACCTCGGAAGGGTGGCGGTCTTTTCGTATGGGGTATGCGGTTTTTGCCGGTGGATCTCTATGGCTGTGACCAGGCTGGCCCTCGCCAGTTTTCGCAATATATCGAGCGCGGACCTTCAGTTGGCGCCGGCAGTGAATTTATTCTGCGGTGCGAATGGCAGTGGTAAAACCTCATTGCTGGAGGCGGTACACATGCTGGGTACCGGGCGATCCTTCCGCTCTCGGCAAAGCCAGACCGTGATTCAGTATGAACAGGAAGCGCTGACTGCGTTCGCGCGGCTTGAGGGCGGCAACACGCTCGGGGTGGAGAAGCGCCGTGACGGTCAGGGGCGTATTCGTATCAACCAGTCGCCCGCTGAAAGTAGCTCTCAACTGGCATCCTGCTTGCCACTGCAGGTGATTAACAGCGAAAGCTTTGCTGCGCTGGATGGCGGACCTGGTATCAGGCGACAGCTGCTGGACTGGACCGTGTTCCACGTGGAACATTCCTACAGCACGCACTGGAAGGCCTATCAAGGTGCATTGAAGCAGCGCAATGCACTGCTCCGTCGTGGTAAAATCGACCCTAATTTACTGTTGCCGTGGGATCAGCAGTTGGCAGCCAGCGGCCAGATAGTCGATACGCTTCGTAGGAAGGTATTTGAGCGGCTATACGGTCTTTTCAAGGCTCGGTTGCAAGAGTTACCTGAGGCGGTATTTGGTGCGCTCGATATCCACTATCGCAGCGGTTGGAAAAAGGAATCTAGTCTTGCTGAAGCCCTTCAGACAGCGCTGGAAGCCGATGTCGCACAGGGCTTTACCCGTGTTGGCCCGCATAGAGCGGATATACGGTTCGTGATACACGGGCAGCCTGCCCACGCGGTTTTATCACGTGGGCAGCAGAAAATGGCGGTATGTGCGTTACGTACCGCGATGGCGGCGGCGGTGGCTGAAGCACAGCGGCAGCGTCCCATCTTTCTGGTAGACGATCTTCCGTCTGAGCTGGACGAGGGTAACCAGGAGCAGTTTGCGCGCTGGGTCAGCGATTGTGCCAGTCAGGTACTGGTTACTGGTATAGATCATCAGATGACGGCTCGTCCGTGGTTACAGCTACCACATCCGTGGAGTGAGCCAAGATTGTTCCACGTGGAACATGGCACTGTGAGCCCAGTGGCTATTGAGCAATAGCCGCCGAGGCCTGACAACCAGCCAGGCGCTGGGCGTAGTGCCGGAAAGAATTCAAAACTCAGAGAATAAGGCCAGGCGACAGTCGGCGTTAATGGAGCAACAGAATGTCGGAAGAGAATAACTACGATTCCAGTAGCATCAAGGTACTAAAAGGCCTGGATGCGGTGCGCAAGCGCCCGGGGATGTATATCGGCGATACGGACGACGGCACTGGCCTCCACCATATGGTGTTCGAGGTAGTAGATAACTCTATTGACGAAGCGCTCGCCGGTCACTGCGACGAAATTCGCGTGTCCATCCACCCGGATGAGTCCATCAGTGTTTCGGATAACGGCCGCGGTATTCCTACCGAAATACACTCGGAAGAGGGCGTGTCTGCTGCCGAGGTGATCATGACCGTGCTCCACGCCGGCGGTAAATTCGATGACAACACTTACAAGGTATCCGGCGGCCTCCACGGCGTGGGCGTATCCGTGGTAAATGCTCTGTCAGAAGAGCTTAAACTCACCATTCGCCGCGGTGGCAAGATCCACGAACAGGTTTATCGCCACGGTGTGCCCGACGCGCCACTGACTGTTGTGGGAGACTCCGAAACCACCGGTACCGCAGTCCACTTCAAGCCCTCCGCAGACACTTTCACCAATATTGAATTCCACTTTGAGCAGCTGGCCAAGCGTCTGCGCGAACTGTCGTTCCTTAATTCCGGTGTGCGTATCGTGCTGCGGGACGAGCGCAGTGGCAAAGAGGAAATCTATGAATACGAGGGTGGTCTGCGCGCTTTTGTCGAGTTCCTGAACCAGAACAAGACGCCGATTAACAAGGTTCTGCACTTCCAGAACCAGCGGGAAGACGGTATTGCCGTGGAAGTAGCCCTGCAGTGGAATGACTCCTTCCAGGAGAATATCTACTGCTACACCAACAATATCCCCCAGCGCGACGGTGGTACCCATCTGGCCGGTTTCCGCGCTGCCCTGACCCGGGGGCTGAACAACTACATTGAGAAAGAAGGGGTCGGCAAAAAAGACAAGGTCAGCACCACCGGTGACGACGCCCGCGAAGGCCTGACCGCGATAATTTCGGTGAAAGTGCCGGACCCGAAATTCTCCTCCCAGACCAAAGACAAGCTGGTTTCCTCGGAAGTGAAACCTGCCGTTGAGCAGGAGATGGGTATCTCGTTCAACGACTACCTGCTGGAGAACCCACAGGAAGCCAAAGCCGTTGTGGGCAAGATGATCGACGCCGCACGCGCTCGTGAAGCGGCGCGCAAGGCCCGGGAAATGACCCGTCGTAAGGGTGCCCTGGATATCGCGGGCCTGCCCGGCAAACTGGCGGACTGCCAGCAGAAAGACCCGGCGCTTTCCGAAATTTACCTGGTGGAGGGTGACTCCGCCGGCGGCTCAGCCAAACAGGGGCGGGATCGCCGCACCCAGGCGATCCTGCCGCTGAAGGGTAAGATTCTGAACGTAGAAAAGGCCCGTTTTGACAAGATGCTGTCCAGCGCAGAAGTGGGCACCCTGATTACCGCACTGGGCTGCGGTATCGGCAAGAGCGAGTTCAACCCGGACAAGCTGCGCTATCACTCCATCATCATCATGACGGATGCGGACGTGGATGGTGCGCACATTCGCACCCTGCTGTTGACCTTCTTCTTCCGCCAGATGCCGGAGCTCATCGAGCGCGGCCATATCTTTATCGCCCAGCCGCCGCTGTACAAGATCGGCAAGGGCAAGCAGGAGCAGTACCTGAAGGACGAAGCGGCACTGACCCAGTTCCTGACCAATGCTGCTCTGGAAAGCGCCACACTGTACGTAAACCCCGAGGCACCAGGGTTGTCGGGTACTGCACTGGAGTCTCTGGTGAAAGAGTACCGCGCGGTGATGGCCACCATCGACCGTCTGTCGCGCCTGTACCCGGAAGAAGTCCTGCAGAGCATGGTGTACCTGCCAAGCGTCAAACCGGAAGACCTGCAATCTGAAGAAGCTTTGACCAAATGGACGACCAAGCTTCAGGATCTGCTCGAGCAGCAGGGAGAGGGCGGCGGCCGTCGCCACCGGGTTTCCATTACCGAAGATACCGAGCGCAACCTGTATCTGCCGACCATTGATATTGTGGCCCACGGTGTCAGCAGCCGTTATACCGTCAGCCACGAGTTCTTCGAGTCCGCCGAATATCGCTCCATCTGCCAGCTGGGTGAGAAGATGCAGGACCTGCTGGAAGAGGGCGCGTACATTCAGCGCGGTGAGAAACAGCAGCCGGTGAACAGTTTCCCGGAAGCGCTGAGCTGGCTGATGAACGAGAGCCGTCGCGGCTACAGCATCCAACGCTATAAAGGTCTGGGTGAGATGAACCCGGAGCAGCTGTGGGATACCACCATGAATCCGGAGTCCCGCCGAATGTTGCAGGTAACAGTGGAAGACGCCATTGCCGCAGACCAGATCTTTACCACCCTGATGGGAGACCAGGTGGAGCCCCGCCGGGAGTTTATCGAAAGCAATGCGCTGTCGGTCGAAAATCTCGACGTTTGATTTGGCAATAACATTGCACTAGAAACAGCCCGGGACGCGACGCGTCCCGGGCTTTTTTACAGGTGCGATCGAATACAGATTTTTACGTCTATTTCTTCCTGGCCAATATTAATCTTGCAGCCAGCAATCAGGCTACCCGGCAGTTCATTACAATCTCATCCTGATTCGCTGCCTGATTGAAGGTGCGTTCGCTCTCCGAAAACCCGTGCTGCTGCAGGAAATAGCGCCCGCGCAGGTTCTCTTCCAGTACACAGGTCTCAAGCTGGATACGGCCGAATTTAGCCTGCTCCATTAGCTCGCTACCCACACCGCGACCCTGCTCCCCAGGGGAAACGAAAATCGTCTCCACCCGCAAATTGTCGCTGATGGTCACCAGTCCCTCCGCAAAGTCACTGCCCGGCCGCGTATAGACCCAGTGGTTCTCACCTGAGGGATTTGCCCCACGGGCACGGAGCTGTGCCGTGAGCTGACGGCGGAGGTCCTTGGCCTGTCCCATCCAGAATCGTACCGGCAAGCTGGGATGGCTGCTGCAGGCCAGGTGCAGCCAGAGTTGAGAAAGGCGTTCAATGTCGGATTCCTGAAGCGGTCTCAGCATAGTTCTAGGCTCCGAATGACAACGGATGTAACGGCCCATAGTAGGCTCGGCCGATGTCATCTCAAACCGTACCGCGAGAAGACCAAGACAGACACTGGTGAGGCTAGTTGCCGCAGAAATCAAAACCTCTCGATAATTATTTCTTGTACATACGTACAACTAAAAGTCCAGTCATTTACTGACAAAGAACGCTAAATAAAATACAATCGTTCTCATTACAAATATTAATTATAGGATTGGACTAAGGAGAGCCAATGGCCCGTTTTCACCTCACTCCACTTTCCCTGGCGTTGATCGCCGGCCTGAGCGGCAACGCCGTCGCCGCCGACAAAGCAGAGTCACTGGAGACCATCTCGGTGCTGGGTAATAGCGAGGAAATCCGCAAATTGCCGGGTTCTGCACATCTGGTCAGTGCTGAAGATCTGGAGAAGTTTGAGTTTGTCGACATCAACCGGATGATGCGCGCGGTCCCCGGTGTGTATCTGCGTGAAGAGGATGGTTACGGGCTGCGTCCCAACATCGGTATTCGCGGTGCAGACGGCGGCCGTTCAGGCAAGATATCTTTGATGGAGGACGGTGTACTGGTTGCCCCGGCACCTTATTCCGCGCCGGAAGCCTACTATTTCCCCACCGCCGGCCGCCTGAACAGTATCGAAGTGCTGAAAGGCCCGGCGACCCTGAAATACGGCCCGTTTACGGTCGGCGGTGCAGTGAACATGATCAGTACCCCGATCCCGGAAACTACCGCTGGTAGCGTACAGCTCGAGGCCGGTCAGTACGGCGAAAACCGCCTGCACACCTACTATGGCGACAGCACCGAAACGATGGGCTGGTTGGTGGAAACGCACCAACAGCAAGCGGACGGCTTCCGTGATATCGACCGCGCCGGCAGTGCAGATATTGCCAAGGAAGACTATCTGGTAAAGGGACGAGTGAACTCTCCGGAAGGCACCAAGTACCCACAGCAGCTGGATATCAAACTGCAGTACTCCGAAGAAGAATCCGGTATGAGCTACCTCGGGCTCACCGATGCTGATTTCGCGGCAGACCCGAACCGTCGATACGGCATCAGCGCGCTGGATGAAATGGAGAATCGCCACAGCACCGTTCAGTTGAACCACAGCATTGCGCTGAGTGACAGTTTTAGCCTGAACACACAGGCCTACTACAACAAGTTCAAACGCGACTGGTTCAAGGTAAGTCTCGGTGGGCTGATTGCCGATGCCAACGACGGTGATGCGAATGCCCAGGGTATCCTCGACGGCACCGTGGACCATGACTTTGGTATCAAGCACAACGATCGCAACTATGTCTCGCGCGGCGTGCAAGTAAGCGCTAACTGGCAATTTCAGACCGGCACCATCGATCACGATCTGGAATTCGGTGTGCGCAGCCACTACGACGAAATCGACCGCTTCCAGCCGGTAGAGAACTACAGCCAGATCGACGGCGAACTGGTGTTTCAGGGCATCAGTGATCCCGGTTCCAGTGACAACCGCATTGGCGAAGCCGATGCCACATCCCTGTTTGTATACGACCAGATCCAGTTCTCCGACGCCCTGGCACTGACCGCCACCCTGCGTTACGAGGATATGGAAACCCGTCAGCAGCGCTACAACGATGTAGATCGTACCGAAAAAGGCAGCAATCGCGGCAACTCGCTGAGTGAGTGGCTGCCCGGTCTGGGCGCCACCTATACGATCAGTGAATCAATTACCCTGCTCGCCGGTGTGCACCGCGGCTTTGCGCCTCCCGGCAGCGGATCTTCCGATGGCGAAGCCGGCGATCTTTCCACCAACTACGAAGGTGGTGTGCGCTTCGACAACGGCGACCTGCAACTGGAACTGATTGGCTTCTACAGCGACTACGAAAGCACCGTGCAGAACTGCTCCGTTGCTGTTCCCTGTGCCAATGGTGACGACAGTGGCAGCTACGCACTGGGAGAATCTGAAATTCAGGGGTTGGAAGCAACGCTTGCCGGCCAGTGGGCACTGGCCAACGGCTGGCTGATTCCATTGCAGGCAAGCTACACCTACACGGATGCGGAAATCAGTAAAGACAGCCTCGAGTTTGTCAGTTCCGGCGGCGTGGATGGCCTGGCGAAAGGCGACAATTTTGCCTATTTGCCTGAGAGCGTCTTTGCGGTAACCACTGGAATTGACAGTGGCGCCGAGTGGCGCGTCAATCTCACTGCCGCCTATCAGGACGACATGTGTGTGGATAACAGTTGCAACCGCGGTGCCCCCGATCTGTTCAGCCGTACCGACTCCCTGTGGGTAATGGATGCCGCCGCCCACTACGATTTCAGCGGCGATCTCGCTGGCTATCTGAAAGTGGATAATCTTCTGGACGAGCAGGCCATTATCAACCGCGCGCCGGACGGCGCCCGAGCCAATCGACCGCGCACGGCGTCTGTGGGCGTGACTTACCGCTTCTAAGAAGCACATAAAAAACCCGGCAATTTGCCGGGTTTTTTATGCCGGTTTACGCACTGAGGTGCACAAAGTGCGCCTTCAAATAACGGGTTTCCGGTATCGCCGGGTGAATAGGGTGATCCGCACCCTGGCCGCCACTGCCGATGATGCTGATGGGTTTTTCCAGGTGCCGACCCGCACCGCGCAAGATCTCCAGCAGAGTATCTGATTCCAGGTGCATGGAGCAGGAAGCACTTACTAACAGGCCGTTTTTCTCTAACAGGCGCAATGCCAGTTCGTTGATATGGCGGTAGGCTGACTCGCCAGATTTCTGGTCTTTGCGCCGTTTGATAAACGCCGGTGGGTCCAGCACGATGGCGTCGTACCGGTGTCCCTCAGCGATCAATTCTTTCATCGCATCGACCGCCTTGCCCTGAATAGTAACCAGGTCACTCTGACGGTTATTCAGTGCGGCATTCTCCTCGCACCAGTCCAGCGCTTGTGCGGAGGCATCCACGCAGGTCACCTCACTGGCTCCGTGAGCGAGTGCTTGCACACCCCAGCCGCCGGCATAGGAGAACAGATCCAGCACCTTGTGACCTTTGACCCATTGATTCAGGCGTGCGCGATTGTCCCGGTGATCGTAGAACCAACCGGTTTTCTGTCCCTCGTAAACCGGCGCCAGCAGTGCCACGCCGTTCTCTTGAAAGGGCGCCATCTGCGGAACCTCACCGTGGGCGACTTCGCACACTTCTGGAAGTTCTTCCACCTTGCGGCCCTGGTGGTCGTTGCGCAGCAGAACACCGGCGGGTTGTACCAGTGCGATCAGCGTATCGACGATTTCCTGTACCAGGTTTTCCATGCCCCAGCTGCTGATCTGTACCACCAGATAGTCGCCGAAACGATCTACCACCAGACCGGGCAGCCCATCCGAATCGCCATACACCATCCGGTAACTGGGGTGGGGAAAGTAGCGCTCGCGCAGTGCCAGTGCCGATTCCAGCCTGCGCTTCAGCATCTTGGTGGTGAATGGACTCTTGCGCGATACCAGGCGGGCGCAAATAAGCTGGTTGGGATTGGTCAGCGCGTAGCCCAGGCTTTTCCCTTTGCTGTCGAGAATTTCGCACTGGCTACCGGGCTCGATACCTTTGAGCGGACTGCGGCCGGTATCCACCTCGTTGCTGTAAATCCACAGGTGGCCGAGCTTGAGGCGCCGCTCGGCGCGGGGGTTCAGGATGAGTTGTTGCACGGTCCGGCTCCAGATTGACTGAGGTATTGCTGAGAATGTATTTCGGGGCGCCATTGTTGGTATCTGATGCGTGGAATACAAGCAAAAACAGAATGTGTGAAACCATCGATCCACCAACCAGTTAACCATAGCGAATACGGCAACAAAAAAGCCCGGTAGCGAAACGCCACCGGGCTTAGCGAACTCAATATTTGCGGAGATTAACGCGTATTGATAGACACTTCCGTGGTGCCAATTACACCCGAGTCACTCTCGTGCTGCACGATGCCGAGCGCGCGAGTGCCGCCACTCAGCCCCATCCATTCGAGATGCAAGACTCCATCACCGCCAACGGTGGCATTGGCGGGGCCATCCAGTTGTGTGTTGCCACTGTCACCCTGGAGGTTGAAGTTAAACAGGGTGTAGGGGGTCGGTCCGGGTGCCGATGCGTAGTCCACAACGAACACCGCATAGAGGCCGGGTGCCGGGTTCACCATATCCACCTGCTCCGCAGACGTCGGTGTGCCGCTGGACCCGACTAATGGGAAACCTGCCACATCCGGTCCGAGCACCTGCAGGTCCAGATCGTCGGAGCCGTCCCCAGCGCCCACGTCCGCATCGAAAAGTGCGACGCGACTGAAGCTGGTTCCCTCGGGCACCTCAAAAAAGATGAGGTCGTCGGCACCATCTTCAACGGCACCACCGAAAGGCAATCCCTCCGCTACACCATTGATGGATGCGCTGTAGTTACCGTCATAGCCAAACGCGAGTGGAATCTCCAGGCTGCCCGCAGTGCCTGCTGCGCTCATGGAAGACGCAACAGAAATCGCTACCGGTTTCACCGCGATGGGGCTGCGTACTTTGCGGAAGCCCTGAGACCAGCTCAGTGCACCAAATGCCCACTGATCCGTGGCCGCTTCCGAAGTTGCGGTAAAGGTTACCTGGTAGCTTGCCGACTCGCCTTCTTTCAAGCGCAGAATACGCGGCGACACCTGAACGTCGATTCCCGCCGGCGCTTCCACTTGGGCCCAGTACCAGCGAGTACCTTTCTCTACGCTGGTCACGCGGCGGGTAATCGTCTGACTGCCTACCAGTTCGGCGATCCCGATGGATGGTAGGTTCAGGTCCGACGAATCGGTGGAATAGCCCAGACCTTCCAGGGCGTCACAGTCCGATGCAGGCAACAGCGTCGGCTGCAGTTCTGCACCGCACAGGAAGGCAAAGTAATCCAGCAGGCCAGCGTCATAGACCAGACCGGGGAAGAAGGCATTGGCCGGTTGAACCATGCCAGCGCCGATATCAAACGGGTCCGCCGCTTCATCACCAAAGGACTTCTTCATATCCTGACGCGCGGTGGTCATCAGCGCTGAGCGTGCCATGGCTGGTGTCCAGTCCGGGTGCACCTGCTTCAGCAATGCCATCACTCCGGCAATGTGCGGGCTGGACATGGAGGTGCCACTCAGGGCGCCAAAGGTCTCGCCGCTGCCCACTGGGGAAATGCCGGCAATAATCCCGACCCCAGGTGCAGTGATATCGGGCTTGATGATGTCTGGTGCACCAGCGTTGGCGCCGCGGGAAGAAAAACCGGCGGTGCGATTGTCGCGAGGAACCTGAATATCCGGGCTCAGACTGCCGGCTGTATCGCTCGCCGCTGCCAGTGCCGCGCCATCCGGGTGACGGATCATGATCCCGGGGATGGTAGTGTCCGGTGCTGACATAGTGATCGGGTCGATGCGATCCGGCGCCGTGCCGTCATTGAACACCACGATCGCGCGGGCACCGGCGGCAGCCGCCTGGTTGTACTTGTCGCTAAACGCACAGGCACCGCGAATCACCAGCGCAATTTTCCCTTCCATGGCAGCGGCGTTGGTGAGTGGCGTACATCCGTCGAGGGGTTCGGCATTCACCACGTCCGACGCAATCGCGCCGGTATCAGAAAGCTGCACCGGGCCAGAGCCTTGCAGGCCTTCCAGAATACCGGCGAGTTCGGACGGTGCCGACACTTCAAGACCGGTACCAAAACTCTGGTTGTCTTCGGCGGCACCGACGGCAGTAATCCAGGGTACACCGGATGGTGTGCCGATCGTTTCACTGCCCGGGCCGGAGTTGCCCGCAGACGTTGCGACAAAGACACCGGCGTCGGCGGCAAACAGGAAGGCAATATCATCCGGACCGTTGAACAGGGTGCTGGCACCGCCTACGGAGAAGTTGATCACATCCACACCGTCGGCAACGGCTTGATCGATGGCCGCCATGGAGTCCGATGAGAAACAGCCGCTGTCGTCGGGGTTGGGTGCATCCCAACACACCTTGTACACGGCAACACGCGCGCGCGGTGCAACACCACTCAGGGTGCCGGTGGCTTCGCCGTTCATCATGCCTTCAACACCGTAGTTCCCCGCCGCCGTGGTGGCGGTATGGGTGCCGTGGCCGTCTGCATCCCGCGCAGAAAGGAATTCATAGTCGGCCAGCGTGTTCACGGAAAGAAAGCCGTCGGAAAACGCCTGCGCCTTGACGAGTTTGTTGTTGCAGTCAAACGGGAGGTCGGCGGCATTGAATTCGGTATTGCCAAATTCACAGCCAGTGCCGGTAAAACTTTCCGGCACCTCGTCGTAAATAATCCGACGGCCGCGATGACCGCGCTTCGGCGTGCGAGTATTTTCGAGGCTCGGGTGCTCTGGATAAATACCGGAGTCAATCACGCCGATCACCACATCTTCACCGGTGGCTCCCAGCAGCCAGGGTCCGGGCGTTCTGTCGAGCCCGAGGTAGCTGTAAGTCGAATTGGTCTGGGGCTTCATCAGCTGATCCTCCCAAACACCGAGCACATCTTTGCGATCGCGCAGCAACTCCGCCTGCTTGGCGGTCATCTGCGCGGCGAAACCGTTGAACGCTACCTGATAATCGTGCACCTTGCGCGCTCCGGGGATCGCGTCCAGCGCCTGCTGTCGGCGCTCGGAGAGAAATGCACGGTAGTTTTTTATCGCACCGCTGGAAAAATCCAGTCTGGTGTTGCGCGATGGTTTGGTGGCTGCGAGGCCCTGAATATTTCCCTCGTAGGCGATCAAGGGTTTGTCTGCCAGCTGAACGATGTAGGTTTTCTTCTTTTTTTCGGCCGGCGCAGGTAGTGAACTCTCGCTATCTGCCAATGCGGATATGGAAGTAGTGCATAGAAGAGTGGAAAGTATTGCCGAGAGTGTGGCACCGAAAATAGCGCCAACAGGTTTTCCCCCCAGACGTCTCGCGCGAGACCTGGATGTACGCAAAAAACTCATAGAGTTGCCCCGTAAAAAATAGACCGGCACCCGGTTTGCTTTTGGCAAATGGTGGCCAGTGGTTCCGTAAGATAGGCGGAAAAGATCGAGACGGAGCGAACCGGAAGAGCATTCTGCTGGTGGTAACCAGTACAGCGAAGCCCGAGTAATAAGGTCGTTCCGTAACCTCTGATCCTCTCTTTCCTTCAAGAAAGGAGCGTGGCGCGTTGTTGTTTTTCTTCCGTGAAGAACGCGGCACAGGATCCCTCTATATGGTTTCTACGGAAACCAACTCGGTGAGGCAATACGCTGGCGTGAATCGGATTATTTAGTGAGAAAAAAGTCGGGGAATTCACAATACTGTCGCAAAACTAATCGCGAATCCCGAGAAAAGACTGGTACGTCTGTACGGTTTATTGCAAAGCGAAATCCGCAAAGCCCGACAGATCGTCAAATACTGCAGTAGATATTAATTGGGGATCGGGGTTTTCTATCAATGACAGCAGGGTCTGTCCACCACATCCGGTTTTCACTAATACCGGCTTGCAACCTTTGGCGACAGCACACTGAAGGTCGCTGATACGGTCGCCCACAAAGTAACAATCGTGCAGGCTGGTATCGAATTCCGCTTCGATCACATCCAGCAGGCCGGCTTTTGGTTTGCGGCACCGGCACTCGTCTTCTTTGCGGTGCGGGCAGTAGAAAACTCCGGCCACCTCGCCGCCGGCGTCTTCCACCAGTGCGCGCAGTTTTGCGTGCATGGCTTCGAGATCGTCGAGGTCAAAGTGGCCGTGAGCGAGCCCGCATTGATTGGTGGCGACCACCAGCTGATGGCCGGCCTGGCTGAGGCGAGCCATGGCATCGATGCTGCCGGAAATGGGTATCCACTCGTCGGCGTTTTTTACATGATCGTCGCGGTGCTCGTTGATCACACCATCGCGGTCGAGAACGATAATAGCCATGGCGAATGCCCAGTTACTTGGCTGGCGCCAGCATAGAAATGTCAGCGGCTTCCAGGAACAGGGCACGCAACTGCGCCAGTAACGCCAGGCGATTGTTGCGCAGCTGCTCGTCGTCCGCCATCACCATCACACTGTCGAAGAAGTTGTCCACGGTTTCGCGCAGGCCGGAAAGACCGGCGAGGCCCTCTTCAAAGCGGGCTTCCGCGTACAGCGGAGCCACCGCTTCTTCGGCATCGCGAATGGCCAGATACAGGGCTTTTTCCGCATCTTCCTGCAGCAGGGATTGGTCTACCTCGCTCGGTGCCGGGCCATCCAGTTTTGCCAGAATATTGGATACGCGTTTGTTGGCGGCGGCCAACGCTTCTGCTTCCGGCAGTTGGCTGAAGCTGTGCACGGCCTTTACGCGATTGTCGATATCCAGCGGACGGGACAGTTTGCGCGCGGATACCGCGAGGAATACTTCTGCCTTGATACCGGCATCCTCAAAGCGCGCACGGAAACGCTCGATCATATACGCAAGCGTCTGTTCCACCACGGTGTCATGCTCCGCCAGTGCGGTGCGCGGATAGCCGTCGCGCGCCAGCGTCAGCAGTTCGCGCAGGTCCAGATCAATATTTTTCTCGACCAGCAGTCGCAGTACCCCGAGGCTGGCGCGGCGCAGTGCAAAAGGATCGCGGGAGCCACTGGGTGGCTGGCCAATACCGAAAATACCCACCAGCGTATCAATGCGATCCGCCAGTGCGATGATGGTGCCCGTTTCGCTTACCGGCAGTTCATCGCCGGCAAATTTCGGCATGTATTGCTCGTACATGGCCTTGGCCACGTCCAGTGGTTCACCGTCATTTTCCGCATAGTAGTAACCGGCAATGCCCTGTAGGTCCGCAAACTCGAATACCATTTCGGTAACCAGATCGGATTTACACAGTTGCGCAGCGCGTTGTGCCAGCGCGGTATCGCCGTCGATTTTTTCGGCGATCGCGGCGGCCAATTTGGCGAGACGTTCGGTCTTGTCGTACACGGTGCCCAGCTTTTGCTGAAACACGATGGACTTGAGTTTTTCCCGTCGCGCTTCGAGACTGGTTTTTTTATCGGTATCGAAAAAGAAGGCCGCATCGGACAGGCGCGGGCGAATCACCCGCTCGTTGCCTTCAATGACCTGTTTTGCGTCGGTACTTTCAATGTTCGAAACGGTGATGAAGAAGGGCATTAACTTGCCGTCTTCGTCTACCACGTGGAAATATTTCTGGTGCTCTTTCATGGAAGAGATCAGGGCTTCCGCGGGCACATCCAGGAAGCGCTTCTCAAAGCGGCCGGTCAGCGCCACTGGCCACTCCACCAGTGCGGTCACCTCGTTCAGAAGATCGTCGTCGATCACAGCTTCGCCGTTAACATTATTGGCTTCGGCCTGTACCTGTTCACGAATCATCTCGCGACGCTCGGCAAAATCCACGACTACGTATCCGGGATCCAGCAGCTTCTGAGCGTAGTCTTTGGCGGAGGCTACGGGCAATTCGCGATTGCAGTGGAAACGGTGGCCGCGGGTAGTGTTGCCGGATTGCAGGCCGAGGACTTCGGCTTCGACTACATCGGTACCCAACAGCATCAGCAACCAGTGCACCGGACGTACAAACTCTTCTTTGCGCGCGCCCCAGCGCATACGTTTTGGGATTGGCAGCTGTGCCAGTGATGCGGCGACAATATCGCCCAGCAGGTTTTTGGTCGCTTCACCTTTCTGCTCACTCACAAATGCGAGGCGCTCACCCTTGTCGGTTTGTACGCGTGCCAGTTCATCAACACTGACACCGGCGCCGCGGGCAAAACCCTGGGCAGCTTTGGTGGGGTTGCCGTCTTTATCAAAAGCCGCAGCCACTGCAGGGCCGTGCTTTTCAATCTGCTTATCCTGTTGTTGTTCAGCCAGATCACTGACCGCAACCGCAAGGCGGCGGGGGCTCGCGTAGGCCTTGACGGCGCCATAGGCGAGCTCGGCGTCTTTCAGCCCCTGTTCGATCCCGTCGGCGAAGGCCTGCATCAGTGTGTGCAGGGCTTTGGGGGGCAGCTCTTCGGTGCCCAGCTCAACCAGAAAATCCTGAGCCATTACTTCTTCTCCTTCTTCGCTTTGCCCTTGGCTTCGGCTTTTTCTGCCTGAGCCATTACCTCATTGCGGATTTTCTCGTCGGCCATCGGGAAGCCGAGGGATTTGCGTGCATCGAAATACGCCTGTGCCACCGCACGTGCCAGGGTGCGCACACGCAGGATGAAGCGCTGGCGCTCCGTCACGGAAATGGCGTGGCGTGCGTCCAGCAGGTTGAAGGCGTGGGATGCCTTCATAACCTGCTCGTAGGCGGGCAGCGGCAGGCCCAGCTCGATCAGGCGCTGGCTGTCGCGTTCGCAGTGATCGAAGGTGGCAAACAGGAATTCCACATCGGCGTGTTCAAAGTTGTAGTGGGACATTTCCACTTCGTTCTGGTGGAACACATCGCCGTAGGTCACCGGGGTGCCGTCGGCGTTGCGGGTCCACACCAGGTCGTAGATAGATTCCACACCCTGCAGGTACATGGCGATGCGCTCGATACCGTAGGTGATCTCACCGGTGACCGGGTAGCATTCGATTCCGCCCACCTGCTGGAAGTAGGTGAACTGAGTCACTTCCATGCCGTTCAGCCACACTTCCCAGCCGAGGCCCCAGGCACCCAGGGTGGGGGATTCCCAGTTGTCTTCCACAAAGCGGATATCGTGCACCGCCGGGTCGATGCCCAGGGCGCGCAGGCTGTCCAGGTACAGTTCCTGGATATTGCTCGGGGAAGGCTTCATTACTACCTGGTATTGGTAGTAGTGCTGCAGCCGGTTGGGGTTTTCACCGTAGCGGCCGTCGGTGGGGCGGCGGCAGGGCTGCACATAGGCGGCGTTCCAGGTTTCCGGGCCGATGGCGCGCAGGAAGGTGGCGGGGTGAAAAGTACCGGCGCCCACTTCCATATCCAGAGGCTGTAGAATGACGCACCCTTGGCGCGCCCAGTATTCCTGCAGGGTAAAAATCAGTCCCTGGAAGGTGCTCAGGTCCTGCGCGGGGCTAGATCCGCTGGTTTTTTGCTCGGACACCACAATCTCCGGTTTCAGCTGGGTGAAAATACAAGGGGCGCAATTATAGCGGCAGCGGGTTGCGCGCTAAACAGCGCGCGCGGTATTGAGGGTAAATTGATGGCCATAAAACGGCCATACTGCTAAGAAATTGAAGCTCGCGGCGATTTGTGCCGATTTGGATTGGTTTCCGATGAGCTTTCGGGGCATGGGGCCCACACAGAAGGATGTATCGTTTGGATATAAAAGGGCAATTTTCGGTGGCGGCGCTGAAGCTGATCGGCAGCCTGCCACTGGGCTGGTCGCGACGTCTGGGGAAGCTGGCGGGTTATGGCACAGTCGCCACCCGGGGCGACAGCCTGCGTATCAGCAGAATCAACCTGGCGCGCTGTTTTCCGGAAATGTCGGAAAAAGAGCGGGAAAAGCTGGCCAGAACCAGCGTGGTGAATACCGTGGCCACCGGATTTGAAATGGCAACTCTGTGGCGCAAGCCCTGGAATCATGCGGAAGACCAGATTACCCGCATACGCAACCAGCAGTTGCTCACCGACGGCGTGGAAGCCGGCCGTGGCGTGCTCGTACTGGTACCGCATATCGGCAACTGGGAGATTTTTGGCCAGTACCTGGCGACGGTAGGGCCGACCACCAGCCTGTACGCGCCGCCCAAAATCGAAGCCCTGGACCCATTGATCCGCGATGGTCGGGAAAGCACCGGCGCAACGCTGGTGCCCACCAACGTGCGCGGCGTCCGCGCATTGCTTAAAGCGCTGAAGGGCGGGGGTATCGTCGGTGTCTTGCCGGACCAGGAGCCGGATCTTTCTGGCGGTGATTTTGCGCCGTTTTTCGGACATCCCACGCTCACCATGACCCTGGCGTACAACCTGATTCAGCGCACCGGCTGCAAGGTGGTATTCGGTTTTGGCAAGCGCGTTGCTGACGGGTTCGAGCTGGTCCTGCTGCCTGCAGAGCAGGCGATCTATAGCGACGAGGTCAAGGTGTCTCTGGCGGCACTCAACCGCGGCGTCGAATCCTGCATTGCCGAGGCGCCCGAACAGTATCAGTGGGAATACAAGCGCTTCCGCCGGATTCCCGAGGGGAAAAGCGGGATCTACCGCAAATAGCTCCACCGATTTGTGCGGCACCCACTCTGCCGGGAGGTGATGGTCTATGTTTGTAAGAGTTCGCATCGCGCGTGCTCTAAGCCTTTAAAAAAACTAGCCGCCAACACCACGACCAGCATCATGACCAGTAAAAAAGGGTCCAGCACTACGGATGCGAGCCCGGTACCACCTTCCCGCTGGCGCCACCTGCCCAATGTGCTCTCAATCTCGAGAGTCGTATTGATTCTGCCGATTATTTGGCTGTCATTGGCCCAACAACACCTGTGGGCACTGGTGGTATTTGGTGTGGCGGTGGTCAGTGATCTGCTCGATGGCTTTCTGGCGCGGCGATACAACTGGCAGTCCCATTTGGGTTCCTTGCTGGACCCGATCGCGGATCGAGTTTTTGTACTCTGCCTGATTCCGTTGCTGTGGTATTTCAGTGCGATCGGAACGGCGTATACCATTCTTGTGGTAGTCCGCTACGCGATTCAGTTGAGTATTTTGCCCGTGTTACTACTGTGGCTGAAAAAACCCTTCAGGGTTGCACCGGACTGGGTCACGAGATTCGCTGCGATGCTGGTATTCTTGGTGTTGGGGTTGGGGTTTGCCGACCTGGTGGTGATCGAGTACTTCGATAAAAGTACGGCAGCCGATAAAGTTTTTCAGCGCACATTGCATGCACTGACGTTTCTCGGCTGTCTGTTTGAATTGGTCATTCTCTACAGGTTCGTTCCCCGTTACTGGCAAGTGCTTCGCGACAAACACGATACGTTTGAATAACCGGATCAGTGTCGCCAGAAAGCCGGGGTGAGTAGCACCAGCAAGGTAAAAATTTCCAGGCGTCCCATCAGCATTGCAAGAATCAGAAAGCTCTTTGCCACTTCATTGACTTCGCCATAGTGCGCCGCCGCATCTCCCAGTGCCGGGCCGATATTGCTCAGGCAGGAGGCCACAGTGGAAAACGAGGTTACAAAATCTTCTCCGGTCGCCATTACTACAATGGTGAGCACAAAGAACGACAGAATATAAATCGCGAAAAATCCCCACACTGCATCGGTAACCCGGGTCGGAACAATTTTCCGGTTGACCTTGATTGGCACCACCGCATTGGGGTGTACCAGGCGGTTCAATTCCCGCAACCCGGATTTCACAATCAGCATTACCCGCACGGCCTTGATGCCACCCGATGTGGAGCCTGCACAGGCGCCCATGATGCCGAGCAGCAGCAGAATGTAGGGCAGGAAGGCCGGCCAAATGGCGAAGGTCTCTGAGCCGAAGCCTGCGGTGGTGCCGATGGAAACCACCTGGAAAATCCCGTGCAGGATACTACCGCGCATATCAAAGGTACCGGACATATACAGGTAGCCGATGATGATTGCGCTGGCGCCGATGGTGACCATTACATAAAAGCGGAATTCGGAGTCTTTCCAGTAGTGCCGCACGGAGCGGTTGCTGAGCGCCACAAAATGCAGCCCGAAGTTGATCGCTGCAGTGAGCATGAAAATGATCGCGATCGCCATGATCGCGTTGTTGTGGGCATAAAATCCCATGCTCGCATCGTGGGTGGAGAAGCCGCCGTTGGCCACGGTGGAAAACGCGTGGCCCACCGCATCAAATACCGTCATACCCGCCCACCAGTAGCCGATGCCACAAAGAATAGTGAGCACGATATAAATCACGAAAAGTGCGCGTGCAGTTTCCGCAATACGCGGGGTCAGCTTGGTATCTTTTACCGGCCCGGGCATTTCCGCCTTGTACAACTGCATCCCCCCGATACCCAGCATGGGAAGAATCGCCAGTGCGATAACAATTACACCGATACCGCCAAACCACTGCAGCTGCTGGCGGTAGTAGAGAATCGCGGGGGGCAGGGTGTCGAGGCCGGTAATGGTGGTGGCACCGGTAGTGGTGAGGCCGGAGATGGATTCAAAAATGGAATCCACCACGCTCAAGTCCGGCTGCGGGCTGATGATAAAAGGCAGCGCACCGAAACTGCCGAGAATCAGCCAGAACAGGGAAGTCACCACAAAGCCGTCGCGGGTGCGTAAATCCTGTTTCAGGTCGTGTACCGGCAGCCACATAAACAGACCGGTCAGCAGGGTGATGGCGAAGGCCACAGTAAATGCGATATGGGTGCCGTCTTCGTACCACAGGGAGACACCAATGGGCGGCAGCAGGGTCAGGCTGAACACCGTCAACAGAATGCCGAATACCCGCGCTATGACCGCAAATCGCATTTATCCAGTTCCCGCGGTCAGAAAAAGCTGAAGCCGACCTGGAACAATTGCTCCACGTGTCGGGTATGGCGGCGGTCGACGAGGAACACGATCACGTGATCGTCGGACTCAACAATGATGTTGTCATGGGCGATCAGCACCTGACTTTCACCCTCACGTTCGCGCACGATGGCGCCGATACTGGCACCTTCGGGCAGGTCGATGTCTTCAATTTTGCGCCCGACGACTTTCGAGGTGCGTTTGTCGCCGTGGGCGATCACCTCGATGGCCTCGGCAGCGCCGCGGCGCAGCTGGTGCACATTCACCATATCGCCGCGCCGCACGTGGGTGAGCAGGCTGCCGATGGTGTTCTGCTGCGGTGAGATGGCGATATCAATTTCGCCGCCTTGAACAAGGTCCACATAGGCGCGGTTGTTGATCAGCGTCATCACCTTGCGGGTGCCCAATCGCTTGGCCAGCAGGGACGACATGATGTTGGCTTCGTCGTCGTTGGTTAACGCGAGGAATACATCGGTATCTTCGATGTTTTCTTCCAGCAGCAGATCCTGGTCAGAGGCGCTGCCGTGCAACACGATACTGTTGCTGAGCTCTTCGGATAAAAAGATACAGCGGTCGTGATCTTGTTCGATGATTTTTACCGAGTAACGGTTTTCGAGTTTGTGCGCGAGGCGTAAACCGATATTGCCGCCGCCGGCGATGGTTATGCGTTTATAACCCTGCTCCAGCCGGCGCAGTTCGCTCATTACGGCGCGAATGTCCTGCTTGGCGGCAATAAAGAAGACTTCGTCGCCGGCCTCTATCACGGTGGAGCCCTGCGGAATAATGGGGCTGTTGCGGCGATAGATGGCGGCGACGCGGGTGTCGACCTTGGGCATGTGTTCGCGCAGGTAGCGCAACTGGTGGCCTACCAGTGGGCCACCTTGTACGGCGCGCACGGCGACAAGCTGGACGCGGCCGTCGGCGAAATCCAGCACCTGCAGGGCGCCGGGGTGTTCGATCAGCCGGGCGATGTATTCGGAGACGATCTGCTCGGGGCTGATGAGAACGTCGATGGGAATCGATTCAGTGGAGAAGAGTTCGGGGTATTGCAAATATGCAGAGGCGCGAACGCGGGCAATTTTGGTGGTGACCCGGAACAGGGAGTGGGCGATTTGACAGGCGGCCATGTTGGTTTCGTCATTGTTGGTGACGGCTACCAGTATGTCCGCGTCCTCGATGCCGGCTTCCTGCAGGATGTCCGGGTGCGAGGCGTGTCCCACAACCACACCGATATCGATGCGGTCGCGCAGTTCGCGCAGGGTTTTCTCGTCGCTGTCTACCAGAACGATATCGTTGCGTTCCGATGCCAGGCTTTCTGCCAGTGATCCACCGACCTGGCCGGCGCCGAGAATAATAATTTTCATATTAGATTTTTGAGCCTGTTCCGCAGTGCTCTTTTAAAGCTGGCGCGGTGGCGTCGGAGTACCGACTTCAGTTCTTACTTCTGTTCTTCGTAAGCTGTGAGCAAAGGCTCAGCCGCAGTGTGGATAAGCCTACGCGTGTCCACCAAAGCATCATGCTTTCGGGGCTTTCACAAGCATCGCGTAATAAAACCCGTCGCCCGCATGAATACCCGGTAGCAGCTGTATTCCGGCATCCTGCGGCAGCCCCCAGGGCTGCTCATTCAGCAATTGCGGCGTATTGTCCCTCGCATCCGGTGTCTCCGCAATGAAGCGCGCCACCTGAGCGCTGTTTTCTTCGGGGAGTATGGAACAGGTGGCGTAGAGCAGAGTGCCGCCGGGTTTCAACAGGCGCCACATTGCGCGCAGGATTTTGCCCTGCAGCTCGGCGAGTTCGGGAATATCTTCGGGCCGGCGCAGCAGTTTGATGTCCGGATTGCGGCGGATGACGCCGGTGGCGGAGCAGGGGGCATCGAGCAGGATGCGGTCGAAGGGTTCGCCATCCCACCAGTGCTCGGGCTCCGACGCATCCGCGCATATCAGCTGTGCACCGACGCCGAGGCGCTCGAGGTTTTCGATCACGCGGTCGAGACGCTCTTCTTCGATATCCAGGGCACTGAGGTCGAGATCCGGCTGAAGCTCCAGCAGGTGGCAGGTTTTACCACCGGGGGCAGCGCAGGCGTCGAGGATTTTTTCACCGGGTTGCGGGTCGAGCAGCCCGGCGGCCAGCTGTGCAGACTGGTCCTGGACGCTGATGAGGCCGTCTTCGAAACCGGGTAAGCGGGTGACGGCGACGGGGCTTTCGAGTACCAGGCCGGCTTCGGAAAATTCGCAGGGCTGTGCCGGGATACCAGCATCTTTAAGTTGCGCGAGATATTCGTCGCGGCTGTTGCGGGAAAGATTCACCCGCAGCGTCATAGGCGGGTTTTCGTTGTTGGCGGTGAATACCGTTTTCGCTTCAGTGCCCCAGGCGGCCTTGATTGCCTGTTGCAGCCACTCCGGATGCGCGGAGCTGAACTGCGGGTTGCCGGAGAGTTTGCGAGTAAGCGCTTCCTTATTACGCAGTGCATTACGCAGCACACCATTGACCACGCCAGTGGCGTGACCGAGTTTGAGCGCGCGGGCGGCCTCGACCGTGGCACCGATGGCGGCGTGGTCGGGGATGCGGGTATATTCGAGCTGGTACAGGCCCACCAGCATTAGCGCGGCGAGCTCTTCATCTTTGATGGTTTTTTTCGACAGTTTGCCGAGGATCAGCTCCAGTCGCGGCGCAAAGCGCGCTGTGCCGTAGCAGAGCTCGCGCAGCAGCGCGCGATCTTTTCCGTTTCCTTGCGCGTCATCGATCTGTTTCTCCGCCCAGGGCAGCAGCCGCTGCAATGAGCCGCGGTCCTGATACAGGCGGGCGATCACGAGAGCCGCAAGGGCGCGGGCGCCTTTTCCTGTACTTTTTGCTGCTTGCTTGGGGGAATCACTCATGGCTCTGGCCTAACTGGGTACCGGGTTGGAAAAGCTCGCGGTACCCCTTGAGGATTTCCGCTACCGGCAACGCCTTCTTGCCCGGCAATTGTAGTTGAGTCAGGCGCAACGCCTCACGCCCGCAGGCCACCAGGATACCTTCATCGTCAGCGGAAAGAATTGTCCCGGGCACATCGGTGTGGCAACCCTGCTCGAGCTTTGCCGCATACACCCTCAACCGCTGCGGTTTGCCCTTGTTATCCACATACTCCGTCCAGCACACCGGGAAGGGGTTGAACGCGCGTACCAGCCGTTCCAGCTCTGTCGCCGGCCGGCTCCAGTCCAGTCGGGCTTCTTCTTTAGATATCTTGCCCGCGTAATTGGCTTGCGCGTCGTCCTGAGTCTGCGGCTGCGCGGTACCGCTTTCCAGCAGTTTCAGTGCCTCCAGTAGCGCCGGCCCGCCCAGCTGCGCCAGCTTGTCGTGCAGGCTGCCACCGGTCTCGCCCGCCGCGATGGGCGTGCGCGCCTCGACCAGCACCGGCCCGGTATCCAGCCCCGCCTCCATCTGCATGATTGCTACGCCGCTCTCGGCATCACCCATCTCCACCGCGCGCTGAATCGGCGCCGCGCCGCGCCAGCGCGGTAATAAGGAGGCATGCACATTCACACAGCCCAGATGCGGGGTATCCAGCACCACCTGCGGCAAAATCAGCCCGTAGGCCACCACCACCATCAGGTCCGCGTCCAGCGCCGCCAGCTCCTTCTGCGCTTCTTCATCTCGCAGGGACAGCGGCTGATATACCGGAATACCGTGCTCCAGTGCCAGCTGCTTCACCGGGCTCGCCAGCAGCTTTTTGCCGCGCCCGGCGGGGCGGTCGGGCTGGCTGTAGACCGCCATGACGTTGTGTTCGCTGTCGAGCAGGGTTTGCAGGTGTACGGCGGCAAAGTCGGGGGTGCCGGCAAAAATGATGTTCAGGGTCATGGAAAATGCTTTCAGAAAAGAAGGAGTGGGCTCGACGACGAAGCTTAAAACTAGGATGCGAAGGCAGGGTGCCGGGGAGTTGCTTTCAGAAGCGTCGGCGACAGGGACGTCGCCGCCGCAGCGTACAGGGATGTATACACAGCGGTTCTGAAAGCAACTCCCCGGTGCCTTGCCGCCCAAAGACCGGCTTCAAGGCGCCGGCCTAGGGGATCAAGCTCTCTGGCGATGCGCCTTCTCAAGCTTGGAACGAATACGATTGCGCTTGAGCGGCGAGATGTAATCCACGAACAGCTTGCCATCGAGGTGATCGATCTCGTGCTGGATGCACACCGCCAGCAGCCCCTCGGCCTCCAGCGCATAGGTCTCGCCGTTGCGATCCAGCGCCTTCAGGCGGATTTTGCGCGGCCGCTGCACCGTTTCATAGAAACCGGGAACAGACAGGCAGCCCTCATCGTACTTGTGAATCTCCGGATCCAGCACCTCAACCTCCGGGTTGATCAGCACCAGCGGCTCACTCTGATCTTCTGACACATCAATCACCACAATGCGCTCGTGCACATTGATCTGCGTCGCCGCCAGGCCCACACCCGGCGCTTCATACATCGTTTCAAACATGTCATCGATCAGCGTGCGATGAGTGTCTGTCACCTCAGTGACGGGTTCCGCCACCTTGCGCAGACGGGGATCGGGGAATTCGAGGATTTCCAGTTTGGCCATAACACCTGTGACAAACTTCTAGTCTTAGTGGAACTTGCGCTGATAACATAATGATCGCGCTTGAAATTTGCTGAATTGGGAGTGGTATCCGCGCACTGGCCGACGGGCCAGATGGCGTTCTTTTACTCCCCACCCCGGCGACGTCAGCCGCCACCGGTTCAGCGCTGTGAGATTATAGCGATATAAACCCTCAGTGATAGCCGCCCGGGCGCACCCCGGGATTCAGCAAGCACTTTCAGCAAACTACAAGGCCTCAGCGCTAGCGACAAAAAAAGCATAGGAATGCTTCCATGAAAAAAATAATCCTGGCCGCCGCCGCAACCCTGCTGGTGACCATTGGCCTGCAGGCGCAAGATTCGCGCCTCAAGCCCGACCATCCGGACACCTACGTTGTGCAGAAAGGCGACACCCTCTGGGATATCTCCGGCACCTTCCTCTCCCAGCCCTGGTACTGGCCGGAAATCTGGCAGGTAAACCCCCAGGTTGAGAACCCGCACCTGATTTACCCCGGCGACCGCCTGAACCTCGTCTATATCGACGGTCAGCCCCGCCTGGAGCTGGAGCGTGCGCCCACGGCCTACAAGCTGAGCCCCACCAGCAACAACCGCCTGGGCCCGTCCGTGCGTCGCGAGCCCATTGGTAGTGCCATCCCGGCGATCCCGCTGGATGCAATCAACGCCTTCCTGTCCCGCACCCGCATCGTCGGCCCGGGCGCCTTCCAGGGCGTACCCTACGTGATTTCCGGACAGGACCAGCGCATCCTCATGGGCGCCGGTGAAAAAATATACGCCCGCGGCGACTTCCGCGAGCCCCTGTCCTCCTACGGCATTTACCGCCCGGGCCCGGTCTACGCCGACCCCTATACCGGTGAAGAACTGGGGCAGCAGGCCCTGGATATTGGCTCCGTAGACCTGCGTCAGTTGGACACCGACAACGCCAACACCGAATACGCCGTGGCCACTATGGACGTGACCCGCACCAGCCGCGACATCCGCTTGCAGGACCGCCTGCTGCCGGTTGAGGAGCGCGCGATCGCCGCGCTGTTCCAGCCCGGTGCTCCGTCGGTTCCCGTCGATGGCGTCATTCTTGGTGTGGAAGAGGGTGTGACTCAGGTTGCCAAATACGATGTGGTTGCTCTCAACCGCGGCTTGCGCGAAGGCCTGCAGCCCGGCCACGTCCTCGCCATCTACAAGCGCGGTGCCACCGTGCGCGACCAGCTGGCCCGCGAGAGCGTGAAACTGCCGGACGAGCGCGCCGGTGTACTGATGGTATTCCGCAGCTTCGAAAAAATGAGCCTTGGCCTGGTGCTGGAAGCCGACAAGCCACTCGCCGTTATGGATCTGGTAAGAAACCCCTGAGCAGGGGCATCGAGTGCGGCCGTGTGCCGCACTCAGATAAAAGACAATCCCCGGAGGTACTCGCGCATGGATGCGCTGACCGCTTCTCTTTCTCTTCTGCGGCTTGAGGGCATAGGCCCCAGCAGCTACTGGCAACTGGTGGAGCGTTTCGGCTCCGCTCTCGCCGCACTGCAGCTCCCCCCCGAACAACTCTCCCGCAAACTCCCCGATCGTGCCCGCGCACAGTTGGCGGAATATCAGCGCCTGGAGATGGACAGCGAACTGGGCCAGTGGGCCTTGGCCGAGCGCCAGCGCTGTGCGGAGGAATGCATTTATCTCGTGCATCGGGATGATGAAAACTACCCCGCGCTGCTGAAAGAAATCTCCCGTCCGCCACCGGTACTGTATGTTCGTGGCAATCCGAATGTGTTGTCGTTGCCCCAGGTGGCAGTCGTCGGCGCGCGTCGATCCAGTCGCGCCGGGCTCGACAACGCCCAGGCCTTCTCGGCCGATCTCGCCGCCGCCGGCTTTGCTATCACCTCCGGTCTCGCCCTGGGTGTGGATGCCGCCGCACATGCGGGCGCACTGCAGGGCGAGGGGCGTACCATCGCAGTATTGGGCACCGGGGTTAACCGGGTGTATCCGCGGCGCAATGCGGCGCTGGCCGAGCAGATCCTCGCCGCCGACGGCGCCATCGTCAGTGAAATGCCTCTCGGCACTGCCCCGGAAGCGGGCAACTTTCCCCGCCGCAATCGCATTATTTCTGGCCTGAGCCTCGGTACCCTGCTGGTGGAGGCCGCGGTGCGTTCCGGCTCGCTGATTACCGCACGACTGGCCCTGGAGCAGAATCGCGAGGTATTTGCCATCCCCGGCTCCATCCACAATCCGATGGCGCGGGGCTGCCACCACATGATCAAACATGGCGCACATCTGGTAGAAACCAGCGCGGATATCGTTCAGCACCTGGGCGGTCTTTTGTCGGGAATGGCGACGCAGCCGGGACTGTTCGAGCCGGCACCCGCGATTTCCGTGTCGCTTCCCAGTGAGCAGCGCGATGTCATGCGTGCGCTGGGCACCGATCCCCGCAGTATCGAACAGCTGGCGCGGGACACCGACGGCGATACCGGTGCACTAATGGCTTGCCTGCTGCATCTGGAACTGGAGGGGCTAGTGGAGCAGCTTCCCGGGGGCTACCAGCTCACCGGCAGCGGCAGCAAAGCACTACTGGCATTGGCAGAAGATTGAGGTGGCACTGGCCGAATAACCAAAAAGCCGTTACGGTCATCCCTGAAAATATCAGGGAGTCCAAAACCATGGGTCTGCTAACCAGCCTGTTCCGCAATCACATGCCCCGCCGCGCAGTTACCATTGCCGGTACGGCAGTGGCCTTTTCGTTTACCGCCACCGCATTCGCCGCCAAAGGCGATATTCATCTCGACAAGCTGAACCTGCCGGAAGGTTTCAAAATCGAGGTGTACGCCGAAGATGTTCCCAATGCCCGCCATATGGCACTGAGTGACAGCGGCACCCTGTTTGTGGGCTCGCGAGGGGAGGGCAAGGTGTATGCGGTGCTGGATAAAGATGGCGACAACAAGGCGGATGAAGTAAAGGTCATTGCGGAGGGGCTCAAGCATCCCACCGGTGTTGCCCTCAAAGATGGCGACCTCTATGTGAGCGCCACCACCAGTATTCTCCGGTTCGACGACATCGAGGCGAACCTGGACAACCCACCCAAGCCCGTCACCATCACCGAGCAGTTTCCCGATAAGCACCACGGCTGGAAATACATCGCCTTCGGTCCGGACGGCTGGCTGTATGTTCCCATCGGCGCCCCCTGCAATATCTGTGACGAGAAAGGCTACGCCAACATCCAGCGCCTCAAAATCGAGGGCGACAAGGTGGCAAAAACCGAAACCTGGGCCCAAGGGGTGCGCAATACGGTCGGCTTTACCTGGCACCCGGAGACCAGCGAACTCTGGTTTACCGACAATGGCCGCGACATGCTCGGCGACAATATGCCACCGGATGAGCTGAACAGGGCACCGAAACAAGGTCTGCACTTTGGCTATCCCTACTGTCATGCTGGCGACATCCTCGATCCCGAGTTTGGAGGAGCAGAGGGCGGATACGGCAAACAGTGCAGTGACTATGTGCCGCCGGTACAGAAGCTCGGCCCCCACGTGGCCGCACTGGGTGTAAAGTTCTATACCGGGGAACAGTTTCCGGAAGACTACAAAAACCAGATACTGATTGCTGAACACGGCTCCTGGAACCGCAGCAACAAGATCGGATACCGGGTGACCCGGGTGAGCCTGAACGAGAAGGGCGAAGCCACGTCTTACGAACCGTTTATCGACGGCTGGCTACAGGGCGAAGAACGCTGGGGCCGCCCGGTGGACGTACTGGTGATGCCAGACGGCGCTTTGCTGATATCGGACGACTACGCCGGCGCAATCTATCGTGTTACCTATACGGGTGAATAGTCGGGCGAATGACTTTGAGCCGCGCAGTACGGATTGCATTTACTCGAAGGCGTGGGGTGAGCTGAATAGCTGACACGGAAATTAAAGCGCAATCCGCAACGGCTGGATTGCCCGCGAAACGCGCCACCCCTTTTCATCCTCACGGGATGACGGCCAGCCTTAGTGCTGGCCTTTTCGTTTGTGGCGCGAGTAAAAAATGCGTCAGTCCGCACCTGCCTTGTCTAGGCTGGTACTATTCGCTAAATTGCCGCGCTGGTTAATCCCAGGCTCGAGGCATGAAGCGCCCCGAACGAGACCCTAAAGCATTCCCAAAGAGTTCCTGCCCTTGTCCTCCGAGAATTGCCCAACCACCTTCAGCCAACGTCTGACTCTGGCCTGCGCCGCACGCGCCCTGGCCGCCGGCGGCGTGATTGCTCATCCCACAGAATCCGTATGGGGGCTCGCCTGCGATCCCGGCAACCCCGATGCAGTGGCGCGCCTTGTGGCGCTGAAAAATCGCCCGCTTGAGAAAGGATTGATTCTGGTTTCCGGTGATGTGGGCGACTTTTCCGGTCTACTGCACAATCTTTCCGGCGATCAGCGCGCGCGCATCGACGCCACCTGGCCCGGCCCGGTGACCTGGCTGGTGCCACACTTTGATCAGGTGCCACCCTGGGTCAGTGGTGTGCATCACAGTGTGGCCCTGCGCCATACCGACCACCCGTTTACTGCGGCACTGACACGGGCATTTGGTGGTGCCATCGTATCCACCTCCGCCAATCCGGCGGGCTGCCAGCCGGCGCGGCAAAAATTTCAGGTACTACGCTATTTTGGTGCCGATCTGGACTTTGTCGGCGGCGGCAGCACCGGCGGTCGTGCCGCGCCCAGCGAGATCCGCGATGCGTCCAGTGGCCGCATCGTGCGCGCAGGCTGAATGCCCCTTGCTGCGCCCGCAACGCTTGAACCTTTACTGAGATTGATATGAGTACGATCGATATCCAGGCTGTCAAAAATTATTTGCTCCAACTGCAGGACCGGATCTGTGCCGAGCTGGTTGCGGTGGACGGTAACGAATTTTTCGAAGACGCCTGGAAGCGCGAAGGTGGTGGCGGTGGCCGCACCCGGGTGCTGGAAAACGGTAACGTGATAGAGAAGGGTGGGGTGAATTTTTCTCACGTCTTCGGAGACAAGCTGCCACCCTCGGCCACCGCGGCGCGTCCGGAACTGGCCGGCCGCTCGTTTCAGGCCATGGGTGTGAGTCTGGTCATTCACCCGAAAAATCCCTACGCGCCGACAAGTCATGCGAATGTGCGTTTTTTTGTGGCGGAAAAAGAAGGTGCGGAGCCGGTTTGGTGGTTCGGCGGCGGTTACGACCTGACGCCTTATTACGGCTTTGAAGAAGATGTGGTGCACTGGCACCAGACCGCGAAAAATGCCTGCGTGCCTTTTGGCGAAGATATCTATCCCCGTTTTAAAAAGTGGTGCGATGAATATTTTTATCTGAAACATCGCGATGAAGCGCGCGGTGTAGGCGGGTTGTTTTTTGATGATTTTAGCGAGGGCAGTTTCGATAATGCCTTCGCTTTTATGCAGGCGGTGGGCGACTCCTATGTGGACGCCTATTTGCCAATTCTGAATAAACGCAAGGATACCGAATACGGCGAGCGCGAGCGGGACTTCCAGCTTTACCGACGCGGCCGCTATGTGGAATTCAATCTGGTATTCGACCGCGGTACCCTGTTTGGCCTGCAAAGCGGTGGCCGTACCGAATCCATTCTGATGTCACTGCCCTCTGAAGTGCGCTGGCGCTACAACTGGCATCCCGAAGCCGGCACCCCGGAAGAAAAGCTGTATACAGATTTTTTGCCGCACCGGGATTGGGTTTAACTCAGTATTGTGGGATTTTTCTAAAGGAAATAGGTATGCACAAGGCCCGCCTGGAAGATATTAACAAACTGTTCCTGGAATACCGTCGCCTGTTTGAAGCCCGCGATGCAGAACAGATCGCGGACTTCTATCGTTTTCCGCTCCACTACTATTTCTCCAATGGTAAAAAATCCCAGCTCTCCCGGGAATATTTCATCGGGCGGGTAAACAAGCTGCTGAAGTTTTATGAGAAATTGGGCGTAAGCCAGATCGTCGGTGCGGTGACTGATGTGATCGAGCTGAATGAAAACACCAGCCTCGCCACCCTGAATTGGGTGTTGCTGGATGGCAGTGGCGAAAAACCAAAACAGATTTACAGCGCGGTCACCCGCTACATGGTGTGTGAGTATGAAGGCGACTTGAAAATTGACGGCTTGATTGGTGTGAACGAAACCAGTCAGCTGAAACAGGCATTACAAAAATAACGGACCAGAGAGAACATGGATAAGTACGCGGTAATTGGCAATCCAATCAAACAATCCATGTCCCCGGTGATCCACAGCGCTTTCGCGCAGGAGACCGGGCAGGCGTTGGAGTACGGCAAACTGTTTGCAGAACCGGATGGTTTCAAACCGGTGGTGGACGCATTCTTTGCCGATGGCGCCAAAGGGCTGAATGTGACGGCCCCGTTCAAGCTGGATGCATTTGCCTATGCCAATACGCTCACCGAGCGCGCGCGCACAGCCGGTGCGGTGAATACGCTGGCGCTGCAAGACGATGGCTCTTTGCTCGGCGACAACACCGACGGCCCCGGGCTGGTGTCAGATATTCGCGATCATCTGGGCTGGATGATTCAGGGCAAGAAGGTGCTGGTGCTCGGTGCCGGTGGCGCGACGCGGGGGACCTTGCTGCCGCTACTGAAAGAGCAGCCGGCGCAATTGCATATCGCCAACCGCACCGCGTCCAAGGCAGAGCAGTTGGCCGAGGATTTTGCGGCCTATGGGGCTGTGACGGCCGGCGGCCTGGATCGGATTCCGGCGGGATTTGAGTTGATCATCAACGCCAGTGCGGCGGGGCTTTCCGGTGAGCGGCCACAGATCGACGAGTCGGTGGTGGGGCCGGATTGTTGCGTCTATGACATGGTGTACAGCGCCGAGCCCACGGCGCTTATGCGCTGGGCGGAACCTCTGGGCGCGCGCACGGCTGATGGTCTGGGGATGCTGGTGGGGCAGGCCGCGGAGGCATTCTATGTGTGGCGCGGCGTCCGGCCTGCTGTAGAGCCTGTACTGGCGATGCTGCGGGATGCGCTGCGCAAAAAGCTCGCAGACACCGCTAAATAACAGCCTCTAGTGTTCGAAAACCTTCCAATACCTGATGGTCACGGGATCGACTAGTGACCACCAGAACACCCTATCGGACGCTATCGTAGGGATTTTGGCAGTGTGAAAGCATCGCCGGGGCCCCGAATAGGGCCCTCGCCGGTAAGATTTCACCCCAATCGCGACGGAAACACAGCGGAAAGCGCCGTATGGCGTACTTTTCTGGCGGAGTTTTGGTATCCTTCCGCCCCTAATTTTTTGGGGCCCGTGCCCGCGAAATCCTGGAGTTATGCGAAAGTGAATGAGCTTCCCTTCGAAAAAGTCACCATCGTGATGGGATCCCAGTCTGACTGGCCGACCATGGAAATGGCCACCAAGCCCCTCACCGATCTGGGTGTGCCTTTCGCCACCGCCGTGGTTTCTGCCCACCGCACCCCCCAGCGCATGACTGAGTTTGCTACCACCGCCCATGAGCGCGGTACCGAGGTGATCATCGCCGGCGCCGGCGGCTCCGCGCACCTGCCGGGCATGATCGCGGCCATGACCCCGCTGCCCGTGATTGGTGTGCCGGTGGCGAGCAAATTCATGACCGGTATGGACAGCCTGCTGTCCATTGTCCAGATGCCCAAAGGCGTGGCCGTGGCGACCCAGGCCGTGGGTGCCTCCGGCGCATTCAATGCGGGCCTGATGGCAGCACAGATACTGTCCCTGACGGATCCAGAACTGCAAAAGCGCCTGATCGCCTGGCGCGAGAAGCAGACCGCCGGTGTGCCCTTCGAAGTTGAATAAATTGCTTGGCGACTAGTGAACGATTACGAGGTATAGCGGAAATGACAGCCAGACGTGTAGGTATAGTCGGTTGTGGTCAGCTGGCGCAGATGATGGCCCAGGAGGCCCGCCCGCTGGGTATCGAATTCAGTTTTCTCGCCGAGGGTGGTGAGAACACCACCTGCGTGGAAGGGCTGGGTACCATCGTGGACGCCGGCGATGGCTCAGATATCGAAACGTTGTACAAGGCGATGGGCAGCCCGGAAGTCATCACTGCCGAGCGCGAAGGTGTGGATGCAGGCCTGTTGCGCGCACTGGAAAAATTCTGCCCGGTGTACCCGCGCCCGGATGCGTTTGAAAAAACCCAACACCGGGTGCGCGAAAAAACCGCGATCACCGATGCCGGCCTGCCGGTGGCCCCTTTCCGCCCCGCCAACAATTACGACGAGATCTGTGCGGCGGTCAAAGAGCTGGGTTACCCCTCGTTTATTAAAAGCTGTGAAAACGGCTACGACGGCAAGAACCAGTGGCGGGTGAACAGCGACGAAGACCTCGCCGCAATCGCCGACCAGGTACCCGCGCAGGAATACGTGGTAGAGAAAGGCATCAACTTCTCCCGCGAAGTTTCTTTAATCGGCGCCCGCACCGCCGATGGAAACGTAGTGACGTACCCGCTGGCGGAGAACGATCACTACAACGGCACTCTGCTGGTCTCTACTGCACCGGCGCCGCATGTGGATGAAAAGCTGCAGACTACCGCGCAAGAATATCTGTCCACTCTCATGAATGCCTGGGATTACGTGGGTGTGCTGGCGATGGAGTGTTTCGTCACCGACGACGGCCTGCTGATCAACGAGCTGGCACCGCGGGTACACAACAGTGGCCACTGGACGTTAGCCGGTGCCAAGACCAGCCAGTTTGCCAACCATGTACGTGCGATTCTCGGCATGGAACTGGGCGCTACTACTGCAGAGCGCCCGGCAGTGATGATCAATATGCTGGGTGTGGACAAAAAACCTACGCTGCAAAATGACGGTGTCTGGTCCTACGGCAAGGAGCTGCGCCCGGGTCGCAAGATGGGCCATGTGATCTTGCTGGACGATACCCAGGAAGCACTGGCCGAACATATCGATGCGATGCTGGAAGAACTCTACGGCCCCAGCAAACGCCCCGCCTGATATTCAAACCCGTTAGCGGTCTTTTCTGTTAGTTCTGGCATACTTTCCCCAATTACCCCGTTAGGAAATTTCCTGACGGGGGCGTGAAGAATCGGGGGATGTTTATGCGCGAATTTATAAAAAACCTTTCTATCTGTTTTGCCGCCGGCGGTATCGCCGGGCTCGGTTACGCACTCGGCCTGTGGGCGCTGGGCCACTACGGGTTTACCCGCGCGCTGTCGGTCGACATCGCGCCGCACCTTTCCAATGCGTACATTTATCAGCGGGTTGTGTGGGGCGGTATCTGCGGGCTGATTTTCCTGCTGCCCTGGCGCAAGAGCTGGATTACCCGCGGCTTTCTGCTTTCGCTGATACCGGCGGGGATTCTGTTGCTGGTATTGCTGCCGATGCGCGGTCTGGGTATTGGCGCGCTGGCGCTGGGGACGCTGACACCGCTGGTGATTATTCTGGCCTGCGCGGCAGGCGGGATCGCCGGGTCGGGGTGGTTGCGGGCTCAGGGGAAGTAAATCAGATACAAAAATGGCGACCACCGGTCGCCATTTTTGTTTGCGCCACATTATTTGGTGGCAACTTGCCGTGCGAGTGGCTGACACATGCAGTGCACGCCACCGCCGCCGGCGGTGATCATGGAGATATCCGGGTCAATCACTTCCAGTCCGTGGGCACGGCACTTTTCTTTCAGTTCGGTGTTGTCGGCGGGGAGCATGACGCGGTCGTTACCGAGGGCGACGACGTTGACGCCGAGCTCCATCACCTGCGGGTAGGAGATGTCGATGATTTCAAAGTTGCGGGCTTTGAACCACTGAATCAGTTCTGGCTCTACCGCATCCACACACACGGCGACGAGCTTTTCTGCGAGCGCCGCTACCAGTACGTCGATATGCAGGAAGTAGGGGTCAAATTCGTAACCTTTCACTTCCCAGCCTTCTTTTTCGATCCAGCCTTTCATCTGGTTGAAGCCTTGCGGTGAGGTGCGCTCGCCGCTGTAGCCGCACAGGATGACGCCGGGCTCGAGCACCATAAAGTCGCCGCCCTCTAGGCTGCCGGCGGTGATGATGTCGTAAATCGGAATATTCAGCTTTTGGTAAGTCTTTACCACGTCGACCCATTCGCCGCGGCGCCAGGGGGAGTACATCTGCGTAACGATGGGCCCCCAGGGTGTCATGACGCTGCTGTCGCGGGCGTAGAGCTGGTAGGGGAGGTTGCTGTCGGCGGGGAGCAGGTGGGTGGTGACGCCGGCCTGTTTGTAGGCGTCGAGCATTTCCCGATGCTGTTGTTTGGCGACGGTGGCGTCGAACTGGCGGCCGAGACGTACGGAGCGGCGGCTGGCGGCGTTGCCCATTTGCCAGGTGTAGTTGTCGATGGGGCCGACGAGCAGGTCGGTGAGCACGCCGTATTCGGAGTCGATGCCCCAGTTTTTCAGCGGCGCGGTGTTGCCGTTGTCGTTGCGGTGTTTGTAAGTAAATTCGGTCATGGTTTTTTTCTCGAATCTTTTTCGGAGCTTTGTTCTAGCTCTGTTGGCGCGGCCACTGCCGGTACCGATTCGCCAGACACGCCGTGAACCCATCCCTGGGGGCTCTTCCGCGAGGTCCCTCTCGCGGAAGGTCTGGCGAATCGGTACCGGCAGCAGCCGCTTCGCATCTAGGTAATTAGCTTCGTTAGCCTTTTTTGTTTGCCATCTTCAGCATCGCGTGCAGCAGCACATTCGCTCCCGCCTCCAGATCCTTCGGTTCCGCATTTTCCGCTTCGTTATGACTCAATCCTTTTTCACAGGGCACAAAGATCATGCTGGTGGGCGCGACGCGGGAGATATACACGGAGTCGTGACCGGCACCGGAGACCATTTCCTTGTTGCTGTAACCCAGCTCGGCTACAGAGCTGCGCACGGCTTCCACACATTTGGAATCGAAGGCGACGGCGGGGGAGCGCCACTCTTCGCGGATCTGCTGTTCGAGGCCGATGTCGTCGGCCACGCGGGCGGCGATTTCGCGGAAGCGCTGGTCCATGCTGTCGAGGATTTTCTGGTTCGGGTGGCGCAGGTCGACGGCGAGGACGAGTTTTTCTGGCACGGTGTTGCGGCTGCCGGGTTCGACGCGGATGTCGCCGAAGGTGGCGCGGGCCCAGGGGGCGTGTTCTTCGGCGAGTTTGTAGAGTTCGTCGAGTACGCGGTGCAGCCCCATAAACGGATCGCGGCGGGTTTCCATGGGGCTGGGGCCGGCGTGGCAGGGCTGGCCGATGAGGGTGAGGTCGTACCAGTTCATGCCCTGGACTCCGCTCAATACGCCGATGGTTTTTTCTTCGGCCTCTAAGATGGGGCCCTGTTCGATGTGCACCTCAAAAGCGGCGGCGAGGGGGCGCGGCTTGGCCGGGATGTCACCTTTGTAGCCAATGCGTGCGAGTTCTTCGCCGAAAGTTTTGCCTTCCTTGTCCTCGCGGGCGTAGGCGTAATGGAGGTCGAACTCGCCGGCCCAGACGCCGGAGCCGATCATGGCGGGGGAGAAGCGGGCGCCCTCTTCGTTGGTCCATACGGCGACTTCAACAGGGGCGTCGGTTTCCACATTGGCGTCATTGAGAGAGCGAATGACTTCAAGGCCGGAGAGTACGCCGTAAACACCGTCAAACTTGCCGCCGGTGGGCTGGGTATCGAGGTGGGAGCCGGTGAGCACCGGAGGCAGGTCGGGATTCTTTCCCGGACGCTGGGCGAAGATATTGCCCACATCGTCGATGGTGACGGTACAGCCGGCGTCTTCGCACCACTCTACGAACAGGTCACGGCCCTGCTTGTCCAGGTCGGTAAGGGCCTGGCGGTTGCAGCCGCCCTTGTCGGTGGCGCCGATCTGCGCCATCTCCATCAGGGAGTCCCACAGGCGCTGGCCGTTAATACGCAGTTGGCGGTTGTCGGTCATCGAGTTGTCCACAATCAGAAGTTGTTATGCGTACTTACATTCTGTACATCAGGTTTAGTACAGATGCTGGAACCATTGTGCCGCGAGGCAGAACTTCTGATTGTTGATCTCGATCGCTCCGCGCGGTGATCCTGCGGAATCAGCGCGCGCTAAATGCAGTTACTGCAGGATTAACCGGCGAGGTATTCGTCTTTCAGCTTTACGTAGTTGCCTGCGGTATAAGTGAAGAATTTCTTTTCCTTTTCCGACAGCGGCCGCGCCTGCTTTGCCGGCGAACCCACATACAGATAACCACTTTCCAGCCGCTTGCCCGGCGGCACCAGCGCGCCGGCGGCCAGTACCACTTCATCTTCGATCACCGCGCCATCCAGCACTATCGCACCGATGCCAATCAATACGCGGCTGCCCACTGTACAACCGTGCAGGCACGCCTTGTGGCCGATGGTGACGTCTTCGCCGATGGTGAGCGGCCAGCCGCCTTCGTTGAAGTCGCTGGCGTGGGTGATATGCAGTACCGAGCCGTCCTGCACGCTGGTGCGGGCGCCGATGCGCACCCGGTGCATGTCGCCGCGGATGACGGTCATGGGCCATACGGAGCAGTCGTCGCCCAGTTCCACGTCGCCGACTACCGTGCTCTGGGGGTCGATAAATACGCGCTCACCCAGTTTCGGGCTGTGGCCGCGGTGCGCGCGCAGGGTAGGTTGGGGTAATTCGGACATGGGTAAAGCTGACCTCCGGGCTTTCGAGCAAGGTGTTAGTGTGCAACGAGCGAGTGCAATCCACTAGAATATTGGGCATATGTTAACCCGTCCCCGCGATCCGCGCCCCGCTGCCGGTCGCCCATCGACAAGGAATTCCGATGTCAGATTCTTCCTCCGTCAACCCGTTGCTGACTGCCCCGCTGCTGCCGCCCTTCGATACCATCCAGCCCCAGCACGCGGAGCCCGCCATTAAGGAGCTTATCGCCAACTGCCGCGAACAGCTGCAATCCTGCCTGAAACACCGGGAAGATGGCCCCAGTTGGAATGAGACCATGGCACCCCTGGAGGAGGCGCAGGATCTGTTGAGCAAGGCATTTTCGCCGGTCTCGCACCTGAACAGTGTGTTGAGTGGCGACTGGCGCGCGCCCTACGAGGCGTGTCTGGCGCAGGTGACGGAATACTGGACCGAGCTGGGGCAGAACCCGGAACTGTTTGCAGTGTACCGCGCGCTGGCCAAGTCCGAGGAGTTTGCCGGCTGGCCCCAGGCGCGCAAGCAGGCAGTGCGCCACGGGTTGCGGGATATGCATCTCGGCGGTGTGGCTCTGGAAGGCGAGAAGCGCGCGCGCTACGCCACCATCAGCAAGCGTCTGGCGGAGCTGAAAAGTCAGTTCGCCAACAATGTACTGGATGCCACCAATGCCTGGAGCCTGACGGTCACCGACGAGGCTGAACTGGCGGGGATCCCCGAGTCCGCACTGGCCGCCGCCCGCGCCGCGGCGGAATCAAAAGGCGAACAGGGTTGGCGACTGACTCTCGATGGGCCCTGTTTCCTCGCGGTGATGACCCACGCGGAAAGCCGCGAGCTGCGCCACAAGATGCACTACGCGTTTATCACCCGCGCCTCCAGCGTGGGCCCCAATGCCGGTGAGTTTGATAACGCCAATGTGATGGCGGAAATCCTGTCTCTGCGCGCGGAACAGGCGCATCTGCTGGGCATGAAGCATTACGCCGAGCGCTCCCTGGCCAGCAAAATGGCCGGATCGCCGGAAGAGGTGGAGACCTTCCTGTGGGATCTGGCCAAGCGCGCCAAGCCCGCCGCCGTGAAGGAGTTTGCCGAACTGCAGGCGTTTGCCGCCGACGAACTGGGCCTCGACAAGTTGCAGCCCTGGGATGTGGCCTGGGCGGCGGAGAAGCTCAAGCAATCCCGCTACGCGGTAAGCCAGGAAGATCTGCGCCCCTATTTCCCCTACCCGAAGGTGCTGTCCGGCCTGTTTGCGGTGGCGGAGAAGCTGTTTGGGGTGGTGGCGGAGCGGGACGACAGCGTGGCCAGCTACCACAAAGACGTGCACTTCTACTGGCTGAAGCGCGGCGGCGAGCCGATCGCCGGTTTTTATCTCGATCCTTATGCCCGTGAGAAGAAGCGCGGCGGTGCCTGGATGGACGACGCGCGGGTGCGCCGCCAGACGGTGGCGGGGCTGCAGCTGCCCGTCGCCTACCTGGTTTGTAACTTTTCTAGCCCGTCTAAAGACAAACCAGCCCTGCTGACCCACTACGAGGTCACCACCCTGTTTCACGAATTCGGCCACGGTCTGCACCATATGCTCACCCAGGTGGATGTGGCGGCGGTATCCGGGATTAACGGTGTGGCCTGGGATGCGGTAGAGTTGCCCAGCCAGTTCCTGGAGAACTGGTGCTGGGAGCCGGAGGCTCTGGCGATGATTTCCGGGCACTTTGAGACCGGAGAGCCCCTGCCGCAGGCGTTATTGGATAAAATGCTCGCCGCGAAAAACTTCCAGTCCGCGATGTTCACTGTGCGCCAACTGGAGTTTGCCCTGTTCGATTTCCTGCTGCACTCGCGCCCGGAAGGCGCCAATGCGGATGAAATCCAGCGGTTGATCAATGACGTGCGCGCTCGGGTTTCGGTGGTGCCGGTATCCCCGGACAACCGCTTCCAGAACAGTTTCAGTCATATTTTTGCCGGCGGTTACGCGGCGGGATACTACAGCTACAAGTGGGCGGAAGTGCTGAGTGCGGATGCGTTTTCGCTGTTTGAAGAGACGGGGATTTTCGACCCGGCCACAGGCAACCGATTCCTGACCACCGTGCTGGAGCAGGGGGGCAGCCGCGACGCGCAGGACCTGTTCACGGAATTTCGCGGTCGCGCCCCTACAATAGACGCGTTGCTGCGCCACTCGGGCATTGAGTGACGTTTTTAAGCGAAATGGTTTTAAAGAGGTAAGCTTTGAGCGACGAATTTGAAAAACCCATGAAGCGCCGGTTTATTGCCGGCGCGGTCTGTCCGCGCTGCAGCGAAATGGACAAGATCGTCAATTACAAACTGGGCGATAAAAACTATCGCGAATGCGTGGCCTGTGGTTTCAAAGACGAGATCCGCCTACAGGCATCGCCGCGGGAACTGGATACCCGCGTGAATCAGACCGAAGACAGGGAAGTGGAAGAAACCGCGGTAAAAATACTGCAACCACCCGCCGGGCCGGCCGGTAAAAAATAATCCACAAACAGTGTTCCCTTGAAAAAAATCTATCCCCTGATTGCACTGGCAATTGTACTGACGATTGCTGCTTTTTATGGCCTCGAGCATTACCGTGAGGTGCGCGCGCTACAGCAGACTCATACCGCGCATCTAATAACCCGTTGCGTTAATCAGGGACTGCTATCTCTATTTACTTTGCAGGCGAATGACTGGGCGGAAAATCCCGGGCAGTTAAATGCGGAAGAAAAACGCCTCAAACAGCGTGTGGCGACATTGCCAAATGCAGTGTACGACGGCAAGCCATTTTCTGACTGGCAGGGCGCGCTGGAAGTCTGTGATCGCCTTACGGTAAATTCCAATCGCCAGCACAAAACCATTTTCCGGCCGCTGACGGAGATGGCGAAAAAGGAAATGTGGAGTCTGCAAACGGCGAAAAGTGAACAGTTTCAGGAGCGGCGCAAAAAAGCGATCTATCGCACCAAAGTTGCCGCGGAAGCGGCGGACCGTTATCTGGATGATCTGAGTGCCGATGTGAATCGATTGCTGGATGTCAGCCGGATTTCTCCCGAGGCGCAGGCGCTGACACAGCAGCAGCTGCAGGAAAATATTTTCAAGAAATATCACAGGGGACGCTTCAGCAAGCGGCGGGTTCTGCAATATCTGGAGCGTCAGAAAGAGTTTTACCAATTGCTCACAGACAACCCGAAAGGTTTTACCCTGCGCGGCGGCAGTCTGTATTTTTACAATAAAAAAATGCACCGCAGGGCAGATGACCTGAACCGGTCTCTACTGCAGGGTGAAGTGGATTTCTTTAGTAACTGGCGCCAGATTGTAGAGCAGTAAGCGGTTACAACGGTTCGCCGGTGCCAGTCTCCGTCAGTGCGACAGATCCATGTGGCGGGTAAGGGTTGGCGTGCGTAATTCGATCTGCATATGCTGGGCAAAGTCCGGCCATTCGCCCGGCGCGTCATCGTAGCGCTGCTTGTGCAGGATCATGGAAACCAGCCGTGCCGGATCCAGCTCCGCCGGCTCAAAGCGCTGCAGCAATACTTCGGCGAGGTCGTCCAGCTGGCACGCCAGCGTTTCTCCCAGTAACTCCCGCACCACCAGGTTGGCCACCATCGGGTCCATCGGCAGCAGCGGTGTGCCGCACAGGGGCTGCAGCATATCGTTGATTTCTTCCATGGTGCGGTGGGCCAGATAGGCCTCATCGAGAATCGAGCCCAGGCCGTGCTCGTGGGGTTGGCGCTCGGGGATTTCACTGAAACTGTGCAGAATCAGCTCCCGCACCGGGTGGAAATTCAGGCCGCCGGCATCACACATCTGGTCCAGCCGCTTTAGCCAGGTGGGTATCGCCTGGATATAGCGAATCACAAAACAGGTGATGTGCAGGGGCGCGTCCCGCTGTGGCAGATGAATGCTGCGGTGCAGGTTCGGCAGGGTATCGTGCAGCGAACGGCGAAAACGCCCGCGCGCCTGTTCGGCGGCGACCGCACGGTCGATACAGTCCTGAATTAATTGGTAATGGTCAGACATACATCAAAACGAAAACGGCGAAACCGCCTCCCCGTTTCTTTGTTCGCATGCCCCTCCCCAGAGTATTCCTGACTCTGCATAGCCTATCCATAGGCTAAAAAAGTGTGCGGACAAGACTGCTTAACGTTGGACGTGGAATCGGTACCGTAGCTCCAGTTACAGCCAATAATTGTTCTTAGTGTAGTTGTAAAAGTAGACCATTAATCCGGCGGAACGTGCGACAAACCACAAAAAAAGGCTGAACCAGATGCCAGTGTTGTCCCACTGGCGCGTAAACCACCAGCAGGGCAAAAACACCATCACAGTTGCAATGAACATGGTGTCACGCATCTGTCTGCTTTTTCCCGCCCCGATGAAAACCCCGTCAAGCTGATAACTCCAAACCGCCACCAGTGGCAATGCGCACAGCCATGGATAAAAGACCGCAGCTGCGTCTAAAACGTCAGGAATATTGGTGAACATCGCCAATATCCAGCTTTCTCCGACGACCAGGACCAGCGTGATCAACATCGCGGATGCCAGCGCCCAGACCCCGGCAGCGGTATTGGTGCGCTTGAACTGGGCCATGGAGCCGCGGCTTACTGCGTGACCAACCAGGGACTCGGTGGCGTGGGCGAAGCCGTCCAGCGCGTAGGAAGTCATCATCAGCAGTTGCAGCAGTATCGCGTTGGCCGCCAGCACCGTATCTCCCTGTGCGGCGCCCTGGGCAGTGAAAAATGTCAGGGTGAACAGCAGCAGGCAGGTGCGGATAAACAGGTCGGTGTTGATCCGCAGCAGCTCTCTCCAGGGGCCAGTATTTTGCCACGGCCAGAAGTCCACGCTCTTCAGCACCCTGCGCAATTCCACCAGTGCAGGCCGGTGACGTTTGCCGAGCAACCAAAACCCCAGTGTAAAACTGCAGACGTCCGCACTCACCGAGGCCCAGGCCGCGCCGCGCGCACCCATGTCCAGGCCGAGGATCAGCAGCAGGTCCAGCAGGATATTCAGCAGGTTGGCGGTCACCAGAATCGCCAGCGGCGCGCGGCTGTCCTGGCGACCGATGAAAAACCCGAGCAGCGCGAAATTGGCCAGTACCAGCGGCGCGCTCAGTAACCTTATCTGCAGATAATCCTGCGCGTGGGGGCTGGCCTCGGCGCTGGCGTTCATCCACTGGGTGATTAGCGGTAGCAGTGGTGACGCTAGCAACAGCAGCATAAATCCCAGTAGTGCCGCCAGGCACAGGGCGCGCAGCAGCCAGGCGACACCGGCACGATCGTCGCCGGCGCGCGCAACCAGCCCGGTGGTTCCCATACGCAAAAAACCGAACGCCCACAGCAGCATCGAAATCACACTGGCGCCAATGGCAACGCCGGAAAGGTATTCCGGGCTAGGCAGGTGCCCGAGCACGGCAGTGTCTACGGCACCCAGCAGAGGCACAGTAATGTTGCTCAGGATCATGGGCCAGGCGAGCTGCCATACCCGCACGTAGGGCGCGGAAAATCGGCGCGAAATGGCACTTCGGCGCGCCTGTGAATTTTTCATGTAAGTTGGCGGTTTAATTGACTTTCTTCTGGCAATGTGTTTCTTTTGAACGTGCTAGATGCGACAAAAAGACACAGGTTGTTGGTTGTACCTTCCGGGCGACGACATCTGAAGTAAAAATAACAAGTTGCACTGACAAGCAGTATCGCGCAGTCGAGGTCCTCGCCCGGTGTGCGAACCAGTGTATGTAGTCTTGGTTTACTACAGCATGTCCACATGATGATGTGTGGAACATACCCCGATCTGTGGATCGGGGGCAGACTCCAGTCCTCCGAACGGCCAACCGCTGTTACAGGGTTTTGCTATTTTGTGGTTTTCAATACCGCGACTGCGCACGCAATTTCAGTGTGCCGGCTCGCAGTGCTGTGACCGCAGGAAAGCGGCTCGCGAGAATAACAAACATGGAGATCTGCAGGCGATGTTGATGGGCTTAAAACGGCTGTTCGCCTTTCTGACCCTTTCGGCTCTCGCTCCCGGTGCTTTCGCTCAAGAAGCGGCAGAAAAAGCACAGGAGGGCGTTCAGCGCTGGGGGGTCAATATGACCCAGGGGGTAACCGAAGTTTCCCGTACCACTTACGATCTGCACATGCTGATTTTCTGGATCTGCGTGGCAATCGGCGTTGTGGTGTTTGGGGTGATGTTCTACAGCATGTGGCGTCACCGCAAAAGCAAGGGTTACAAGGCGGCTCAATTTCACGAGAGCACACTGGTGGAGCTGGCCTGGACCATCGTTCCCACCCTGATTCTCGTCGGCATGGCCTTTCCGGCCACTAAAACCCTGTACGATATCTACGATACCAAGGAAGCCGATCTCGATATCATGATCACCGGCTACCAGTGGAAGTGGAAATACGATTACCTGGGTTCCGATGTCTCCTTCTTCTCCAATCTTTCCACCCCCCTCACGCAGATCAACAACCAGCAGGCGAAAACCGAAAACTACCTGCTGGAAGTGGATGAGCCGATGGTGGTGCCGATCAATAAAAAGATCCGCTTCCTGATTACCGCCAACGACGTGATTCACGCCTGGTGGGTGCCGGACCTTGCCGTGAAAAAAGATGCGATCCCCGGCTTCGTCAACGAGTCCTGGACCCGTATCGATGAGCCGGGAATCTACCGCGGCCAGTGCGCCGAGCTCTGCGGTAAAGACCACGGCTTTATGCCGATTGTGGTTAAGGCCGTGCCGGAAGACGAGTACCACTCCTGGTTGAGCGAGCGCGCCGAACAGGCTGCACTGATCAAGGAGCTGACGAATAAAACCTTCACCTTCGACGAGCTCTACGAGCGCGGCAAAAAAGTTTACAACAGTGCCTGTGCCGCCTGTCACCAGCCCAATGGCCAGGGTGTGCCCGGGGCCTTCCCGGCGATCGCCGGCTCCCAGGTTGCTACCGGTGGAATGGATAGCCACCTGAGTATGGTAGTGAACGGCTCGCCGAATAATCCGGCGATGCAGGCCTTCGGTGCACAGTTGAATGAAGTGGATCTCGCTGCGGTCATCACCTACCAGCGCAATGCCTTCGGCAACAATATGGGCGACACCGTGCAGCCCATCGACATTCTCAATTTCAAGAATAAGTAAGCAGGAGCCGAGAGGAGTTTAGTTATGGCACACGGTCCCAAACCCGGATTTACCCGCTGGCTCTACACCACTAACCACAAAGACATCGGCTCGATGTATCTGTGGTTCAGTTTTGCGATGTTCCTGCTGGGCGGCTGTATGGCGCTGGTTATCCGCGCCGAATTGTTCCAACCCGGCCTGCAGATAGTGCAGCCGGAATTTTTTAATCAGATGACCACCATGCACGGTCTGATCATGGTATTCGGTGCGGTGATGCCGGCCTTCGTTGGCCTCGCCAACTGGATGGTGCCGATGATGATCGGCGCTCCGGACATGGCGCTGCCGCGCATGAACAACTGGAGCTTCTGGATTCTTCCCTTCGCGTTTGCGATGTTGACCTCCACTCTGTTTATGGAGGGTGGCGCGCCCAACTTTGGTTGGACCTTCTACGCACCGCTGTCCACCGAATACGCACCGCCGAGCGTAACCTTCTTCATCTTCGCCGTGCATATCATGGGTGCGTCATCGATCATGGGGGCGATCAACATCGTCGCCACCATCCTGAACATGCGCGCGCCGGGCATGACCCTGATGAAGATGCCATTGTTCGTGTGGACCTGGCTGATTACTGCCTACCTGCTGATTGCGGTCATGCCGGTACTGGCCGGTGTAGTGACCATGATGCTGATGGATATCCACTTCGGCACCAGCTTCTTCAGCGCGGCCGGCGGCGGTGACCCGGTACTGTTCCAGCATGTGTTCTGGTTCTTCGGCCACCCCGAGGTGTACATCATGATTCTGCCGGCGTTTGGTATCGTGTCGGCGATCATCCCCACCTTCGCGCGCAAGCCGCTGTTCGGCTACAGCTCCATGGTGTACGCCACCGCATCCATCGCCTTCCTCAGCTTTATCGTGTGGGCGCACCACATGTTTACCGTGGGAATGCCGATTGCCGGTGAGCTGTTCTTCATGTACGCCACCATGCTGATTGCCGTGCCTACCGGGGTGAAGGTGTTCAACTGGGTGTCCACCATGTTCCGGGGCTCGATGACCTTCGAGACTCCGATGCTGTTCTCCATCGCCTTCGTAATCCTGTTTACCCTGGGTGGCTTCTCCGGGCTGATGCTCGCCATCGCGCCGGCGGACTTCCAGTATCACGATACCTATTTCGTGGTGGCGCATTTCCACTATGTGCTGGTACCTGGCGCGATCTTCTCGATCACCGCCGGCGTCTATTACTGGCTGCCCAAGTGGACCGGGAATATGTACAACGAGACCATGGGCAAGGTGCATTTCTGGATGGCGTTTGTCGGCCTGAACGTAACCTTCTTCCCCATGCACTTCGTCGGCCTCGCCGGTATGCCACGTCGCATACCGGATTACGCCCTGCAGTTTGCTGATTTCAACCAGATTGCCAGTGTGGGTGCCTTCCTGTTCGGCGCTGCGCAGATCGTGTTTCTGTTCAACGTGATTCGCACCGTACAGGGCGGCAAAAAAGCCACCGATGAAGTTTGGGAAAATCCAGAAGGGCTGGAATGGAGTGTGCCTTCACCGGCGCCATACCATACCTTCAGCACACCGCCGGTCGTGCGTTAATCACTGAGTTAACGGGCAGCCATTATGTCGCTGAGTGCAAACGCTAAAACCACGGCCAAGCTGCTGACCCTCGCGGTCAGCATGCTCGGCTTTGCGCTGTTCATCATGCCGCCGCTGTACGATGCCTTCTGCGAAATTACCGGACTCAATGGCAAGACCGGCGGACGTTATGAAGCGGTGCCCGCCGCGGTGGATACCGAGCGCACGGTGAAAGTGCAGTTCGTTGCCAGTAACAACGAAAATATGCCGTGGGAATTCAAACCGGGCACGGTGGAATTGCGCGTGCATCCCGGTGAGGCTGTGGACACGGTTTTTGTTGCCCGTAATCCCACCGAGCACGACATGGTCGGTCAGGCGATCCCGAGCCTGGTACCTTTTAAGGCCGCCAGCTATTTTCATAAGACCGAGTGCTTCTGCTTCAATCAGCAGGCACTCGCTGCCGGAGAAACTGCAGAGCTGGGGTTACGATTTATTGTCGATCCCGACCTGCCTCCCGGCGTAAACACCATCACCCTTTCCTACACGCTGTTTGATGTCACGGAAAGAGTTGCCAAACAAGCGAACAACAAAAATTCCGACCCCGAGCGAGAGGGATAAAAAACTATGGCCACTGAAAGCAGCTACTATGTTCCCGAGCAGTCCCGGCTGCCTATCTTCGCCACCATCGGCCTTTTTCTGACGGCCTTCGGTGCCGCCAGCTGGATCAATGGCGGGAGCTCCTATATTTTCTTCGCCGGTGCGCTGTCCATGGCCACGGTACTGTGGTTCTGGTTTGCCACGGTGATCAAGGAAAATATGCAGGGGCTCAACAGTGATCAGCTCAAGCGCTCTTATGTGTGGGGTATGGGCTGGTTCATTTTCTCGGAAGTGATGTTCTTCGCAGCGTTCTTTGGCGCGCTGTATTACATTCGCACCTTCGCATTGCCATGGCTTGGAGGCGAAGGTGACCGCGGCTCTTCCAATATGCTGTGGGATGGCTTCCAGAATACCTGGCCGCTTATGGTCACCCCAGAACAGGCAGTAGCCGGTGATTCGGCCAAAGTGGTTGGGCCCAAGGGCATTATCGACCCCTGGCACCTGCCGTTGCTGAACACCGTATTGCTACTGGCCTCGAGCGTTACCGTGCACATCGCCCACGTCTACCTGAAAAAAGGCAAGCGCCAGGGTTTCAACCTGTGGCTTGGTGCCACCGTGGTATTGGGCTTCACTTTCCTGTTCTTCCAAGTGGAAGAATATCTGGAAGCCTACCAGCAGTTGGGGTTGACACTGGAATCCGGTATTTACGGAACGACCTTCTTCATGCTGACTGGTTTCCACGGCGCGCACGTTACCTTGGGCACCATCATGCTATTGATCATGCTGCTGCGCTCGGTGATTGCACATCACTTCAAGCCTGATGATCACTTCGGCTTTGAAGCTGCCAGTTGGTACTGGCACTTTGTGGACGTGGTGTGGGTAGGATTGTTTATCTTTGTTTACGTACTCGGTGCGTAACCAGACCGGCAATGGTGGGTGCGATGTGCATCCACCATAGATTTAAACATTAATATTTGTTCGCCCAGGGTGCCGTGTTGGAAAGCATCCCGCTGTGAAAGCCATACCAGATGGCAATAAGCAGCAATGCCGCCAGGGTTATGCGAATGCCCAGCGTATAGAGGGTACGCTTAGATTGCGGCGCGCCCATATCGCGCAACATAAATAGCAGAGCGCTGGTCAAACTGGCCAGCACGGCGAGAAACAGCAACACGATAATTGCTTTTAGCCACATAATTTAGCGCCACCCATAGAAGTAAACAGAAGTATTGTTGGCATGACAGTTCCGAATAAGTCGTCACACCCTGACGACAATGCATTTACCACCGGGACCCAAACACTCTCCACGGAAGCGGGAGAACCATCGCGAGCCGCCAGTGTAGCATTTATCCGCAATTGGCCTCTCAGCATCCTGTGCCTGTGTTTCTTTCCACTGCTGATTGGTCTGGGCAGCTGGCAATTACAGCGGGGCGAAGAGAAGCAACAGATTCTGGATAAAGTGGATGCCCGCCTATCATCACAACCGCAAAAAATTTCCGAGCTGATAAAACCAAAGGTCTACACACCTGTTCGGTTGCTCGGCTTCTATACCGATGAATATTTTTATCTCGATAACCGCACCCGCAATGGCCGTGTCGGCTACGAAATACTGCAGGTGTTTGAAACCGGCAACAGCAAATCTGGAAAAGCCCGCTGGCTGATCAACCGCGGCTGGCTGCCTGCCAGCAGTGACCGAAACCGGCTGCCAGATATTGCTTATCCACTGGCCGCCAAGGTTATCACCGGGTTTCTGTACCCGAATGGTGATACAGCGGTGGACGAGCAAACTGCGGTGTCTTCCCACAGTCGAATCCAGTCTCTGCAGCCATTGAGTAGCGGCCAGCTACGGCTGCAGCAGCCTGCATGGCATATTCGCCTGAGTGCCGATTCCGATACCGCACTGCTGACAGACTGGCAATTGATCACCACAAACCCACAGAAACACCGGGGGTACGCGGTTCAGTGGTTTACCATGGCTGCGGCACTGTTGGTACTCTGGCTGCTTGCGGCGACCAATATGCGGCGTATCGTGCGAGAAAAGTGGTTTAAAAAATCGCCAGAACAGACATAATCAACCGATAACAATAACGAGCTACCGCAGGTTATCCACCCGAGCACCACAATGAGGAGCTGGTACACCGCGGCGCAACAGCGAGGTACAGATCGTGACAGAGCATACGCAGACGCAAACTGCACCTATCGGAAGTGATGTCGGGCGCGGCGAACAGACGAAGTCCAGGGGGCTCGGCCGCCTGTCCGGGTTTATCGTCTTCGCATCTGTGGCTCTCCCTATTGTGGCCGCCTACATCGTGTTCTATACCGGCGTTGGCATACCCACAGCCACCGTCAATCAGGGAGAACTCCTCAAGCCCGCGCAACAGGTAGCCGAAATGGACCTGATTGAGCGCGGTGGAAAACCTATTATTCTCGCCGAGGAAGAGCCCAGGTGGCGCTACCTGATCCTGAGCGATGCACAGTGCGCGGAAGCGTGCGAAAAGCTTCTGTACACAACTCGCCAGGTCCATATCCGTCTCAGTGACAAGGCGCCGCGGGTAGAGCGTTTACTGGTGACCAGCGATGCGCTGGCCGAAGCGCGCCACAGCCACCTGGCCGGCCTGCACCCGCTGCTCCGCTTTGCCACCGCTGATCAGCAACAGGTTGAGCAGTGGCTGGCAGACAGTAATTACGCACAACTGCCGCGACCCAGCGCACTGCTGGTGGATCAGAATGGTTTTGCCATGATGGTTTACGACAACGGTCACAGTGGTAACCAGTTGCTCAAAGATATCAAACGACTGCTGAAGTACTCCTACGAAAAGTAGCGGCCCTATTGACTCGGGAGAGAGCGAAATGGATGTGGAATCCGACATCACCGAACTGCGAAAAAACTACAAGAAAGACTGGCGTTTTCGCCTGGCCATGATCGGCACCGGACTGGCCCTGGTGGTGGTGGTTCTGGGCGCGTTCACCCGTTTATCCCATGCCGGGTTGGGCTGCCCGGACTGGCCCGGTTGTTATGGTCATCTTTTGTGGCCGAATGATGGGCATGAAATTGCTGCGGCTAACCTGGCCTTCCCCGACACACCTGTCGAGACCGATAAAACCTGGCCGGAAATGGTGCACCGCTATTTTGCCGGCATGTTACTGCTATTGGTGGCGGGGCTGACGTACATGTTCTGGCGCCGTCGCGGCCACCGCGGTTTTATCCAGAGCCATATCCTGCTTGGGCTGATTATCCTGCAGGCTGCATTCGGCATGTGGACCGTGACCCTGAAGCTGTGGCCACAAGTCGTGACTGCGCATTTGCTCGGTGGGATGGCCACGCTCTCCGTGTTGTGGATGCTGGCCGAACGGCTGCGCTACCGGAAACGGCTGGTGCCGCCGCACGAATTTACCGCGCTGCAAAAATTGCGTCCGCTGGCTGTGGCCGCGGTGATTGTTGTGGTGTTGCAAATTACCCTGGGCGGATGGACCAGTTCCAATTATGCCGCGCTCGCCTGCCCGGATTTCCCGACCTGTCACAACCAGTGGTGGCCGGAAACAGATTTCAGTCAGGGTTTTAATGTTGCGCAACAGATAGGGCCGAATTATCTGGGCGGTGCGCTGGAGGGGGATGCGCGCACGGCCATCCACCTTACCCACCGTATTGGCGCAATAATCGTCTCGCTGCTGGTTGGCCTGCTTGCACTGTTGGCGTGGCGGGCTGGCTCCCGGCGTTGGGCTCAGGGACTGTTCGCGGTGCTGTGCTTGCAAGTGGGATTGGGAATTGCGAATGTAGTGATGTCCCTGCCGCTGTCGATTGCGGTGGCGCACAATGCTGGCGCAGCACTGTTATTACTGAGCTTGCTGACGTTCTGTTACCGCATCAATACGGTACAACCGGCGATGAAGAATTTTTCGTAAAACGTGAAGTGATTGATCAGGAATGATGTTTGGTCCAGAGGATTGAGTAGTACCTCAGATAATAATGACAACGAGGTGGTAACCATGAGTACCCAGGCAGTAAACGTTCAAAGTGCCGGCTGGCGCGATTACTATGAGCTCACCAAGCCGCGGGTGGTGATGCTGATGATCCTCACTTCGGTGATCGGCATGTTGCTGGCCGTACCCGGTATGGTGCCGCTGGACGTCTTGATTCTGGGAAATATCGGTATTGCCTTGTGCGCAGGCGGAGCCGCTGCGGTCAATCACCTGGTGGACCGGCATGTGGATATCAAAATGGCGCGCACCACCAATCGGCCGGTGGCGCGGGGGCGAGTGGAACCGCAAAAAGCCTTGCTGTTCGCGCTGGTATTGGGTTGCACTGGTATGGCAATCCTGCTCGCTTTTATCAACGCACTGACTGCCTGGCTGACACTGCTGTCCCTGCTGGGCTATGCCGTCGTCTATACCATGTTCCTCAAGCGCGCCACACCGCAGAATATCGTCATCGGCGGTCTCGCTGGCGCAGCGCCACCGCTACTAGGTTGGGTCGCGGTGACCGGCGAAGTACATGGCCACGGCCTGCTGCTCGCGCTGATTATTTTTGCCTGGACGCCACCGCATTTCTGGGCCCTCGCCGTGCACCGCCGGGACGATTACGCAAAAGCCGAAATTCCCATGCTGCCCATCACTCACGGTGTGGGTTACACAAAAATCCATATCCTGCTGTATACCATTATCCTGTTTGTCGTCAGCCTGCTCCCTTTTGCTACGGCAATGCTTGGCTGGTTGTATCTGCTCGGCGCGGTCGTGCTGGGTATCGGCTTTCTGTACTGGGCCATCGAAATGCTGCGGGATAAAAAACCGAACGCCGGAATGGAAACCTTCAAGTATTCCATCATCTATCTGATGGCACTTTTCTGCATCATGCTACTGGATCACTACCTGGTGGCACTGCCCACCAGTGGAGTCTGAAGATGGGAGAAAATGCACAACATTCACCAGAACAGAAGCGCGGAATATTAATCACCGTCGCAATAATGGTGTTGTTCATGATCGCGGTCATCGCGGGTTTTCTGAACAAGATGAATCAGCCGCGGGTGATTACCGAGAGCGAGCTGCGTGCCAATGGTGCGATAAAACTGGAGCGGCCGCGGATTCTTGATGAGTTCGATCTGGTCGCCGATACCGGGAGTGTGTTTAAAACCACGGAGCTGGAAGGTCGCTGGACGCTGGTATTTTTCGGTTTCACCCACTGCCCGGATGTATGCCCGACGACGTTGTCCACACTGAACAATTTTTATCAGACCCTGGACGACGACACCCGCAGTGACACCGATGTGCTACTGGTGTCCGTTGATCCTCAGCGGGACAAGCCGGAGCAGTTGCACGACTATGTGCGTTACTTCAATCCGGATTTTTACGGCGTAACCGGCGAGTTTCTGAATCTCAAGCGTTTTGCCAATCAGCTCAATGTACCTTTCAACAAGGTGCCGCTGGAAGATGGCAACTACACCGTGGATCACGGTTCCCAGGTAGTACTGATCAACCCCCGGGGGCACTACCACGGCTTCTTCAAGGCCCCGCTGGACCCGGCAAAAATGAAGCTTACCTACCGTTCCATGCGAGCCACGTACAACGGCTAGGCAGACCCTCGTCACTGAAATAAACCCCCACAGGCGCTAGAATGGCGCCTGTTCTCGTCTGATCAAACTGAAAATGGATTTTCTATGTTTTCACTCAATGTCCAAGAGGGCGAGCCGGTGATCCGTGCCGCCGAGCCCTTCAATAGCAAATCACTCTGGCTTCCCGCTGCCTTTCTTTGTCTGCTGGCAATTCCATTTGGCTGGATCGGGGTGTTCGCGCCGGCGATCTGGCTCGGTCTGGTGGCAATGGAAACCACCCAGGGCTGGAAAAAAGCCGCGAGCTATGTAATTACCGGTTTGCTGATGCTGGTGGTGACCAGTGGACTTATTCCGGGAAATGACCACATCCTGTTGATGGATCCCTATCTTGAGAGCGGCAGTGAGATATATCCGAGCTTCCGCCCGGCCAAGGCGATCATCGCCCTCACCGTGGTGCTGTTCATGCTGGTGCGCCCGCAGCCCCTGAAGGGCAGAGACCTTCCGGTGATGGCAATAGCCATCGTCACCCCGATACTGATCGGAGCCCTGTTTCTCGAATTCCAACCCAAACTCACCGCCACCATCGCACTCGCCGCGCTGCTGAATCTATTGGTCGTGTGTATTGCCGAGGAAGGTTTTTTCCGCTGGGTTATTCAGCGCGGGCTGGGTCAATGGCTAAACCGCTGGCCCTGGATCGCCACGATCCTGGTAACCCTGCTGTTTACCTATTTACATACAGGCTGGGCGGCATCCATCACGATGCTAATACTGGTGGGCGTTGCCGGGCTTGGCTACGCACTTGTTTGGCAACTGCGCGGTAGCTTCTGGGCCTGTGTGTTTACTCACTCCGGGGTGAATGTTTTGCATATGGTGCTTTTGAAATATCCGGGTTGAGACCTGATGTAGCGACGAAAGGAATTTTCCATGCCAAAAGGACTACTGAGGCCTGTGGGTGTCTCTGGCACGAATGATGTAAGGGATGTGAGGTTGGTACAGATGTACCTGAATTCATTTGCGGGAAGCTTTGCACCCTTAGCACTACTAGATGAAGATGGTTTGATCGGAACAAAAACCATCGCAGCGATCAAACACTTCCAGAGAAATGCAGTTGGTATGCGATACCCCGATGGTCGAGTGGACCCGGAAGGGAAGACATTTCGATATCTAACGATGTATTTCAGCGAAGTCGAACAGAATGCAGTTGAACAAGTGTTGGTGGGGGCTTCGCCCAAGAATCAACCAGAGCCAGTTTCAAACGAAACAGTAAACGCGAAAGCCGGGCTAAACAACCTGATCGTCAGCTATGGTGACATTGCGTCAGAGCGACGAATTGTTGATCCATACAGTATAGAAGTCATCAAGCTGGCACTGAAAGAGTCCGGAATGAATCGCGCTGTGATCACCTCAACGTTCCGTACACCTGATCAGCAAGCGCGAATTATGTTAAAAAATGGGAAAAAGGATCTGAAAGCCCAGTTTCGGTTATACGGCGCTAATGGCGATAAGGTGCTGCGGGTGTACGCAGATAATAAATCAAAGAGTGACGACGAAATTGTCGAGCTGATGAAGAATGCAATTGTTCGGTTGGGACAGTCCGGACAGCGTGTCTCCAAACATTGCGTCGGAACAGAGGAATACAAAAAGCTGAATATCTTTGATATAGGTGTGAATTCAACAAGGGCAGTATGTAAGGGGTTCAATATCAAAAAATTTACATCTTGTTTGAATGACCTGGTGAGTGAAGGCTATATCGAAAAATTGATCGATGAAACTGGGAAATCGAATTCATGTTGGCACATAGAGATAAAGCCAAATAAAAAGCCCCTGCAAGAGTATGCAAAGGGTTCGATTCTAAAACCAATTAAATACGTTTCTGAAGGGTGATGGCATGCATAAGTTAGTACTGGCAGCTCTGCTCGTGGTGGTCAATAGTGCCTGCGCACAAAATAATGAAGCCCTTGATTGCAAGTACACCGACCGTGTTATCGAGGACATCGCTATTCCCCTGGATGGGAAATTGGTGGAAAAGCGGGAGTCGGTAGATCCGAATAGTGACGAGCCGGTTTATACCTATACCATTTTGTTTCAGAATCAGGACTCGATGAAAGTTGAGCAAAAGTTCTGCGATATGTACAACATGTCGGTCACTTACAGAATGAAACATTTGGACCGTAAGGAATTTGATGCATCCCTGAATCGCATTAAACAGATTGCAGACAACGCTAAACAGGACTATCAACTCAAGGCCCCGTTGAGCGCTATAGTCGATATGACGATGAATCAGCGTGGCTTGTCTCTGGGGGCCGCCTTTGATGTAGGCTTACCCAGTCAGGCGGCAAGTTCAAATGAAAATGTAGAGCACAGTGTGAGCTTCAAACCGCTTCCGACGTCTGAAGCGTACGCGGCTGAATTGGGCTTCTATTTCGGGATAGGCGGCGAGTAGGTCTCCACCAGTTTGGTTTGACTGGGTACTCTCCCTTGTATTACGACTCTTTTTTTGACCAGAACTGCCCCAGCAAAAATATCAGCCCCGCCGCCAACACAATCGATGGCCCCGCCGGGCTGTCCCACAGCACCGAGGCGATGAGTCCGAGCAGGACGGAGACGCAGCCGATCAGCGACGCATAGCCGGCCATTTGTTCCGGAGTGGTGGAGATGCGCCGTGCGGTGGCCGCGGGGATGATTAGCAGGGCGGTAATCAGCAGTACGCCCACTACCTTCATGGCGATGGCGATCAGCAGTGCCAGCATCAGCATCAGCGCCAGTCGCACCCTTTCTGTTTTTATCCCCTCTACCGCCGCCAGTTCTTCGTGGAGGGTAAATGCCAGTAGCTTCGACCAAAGGAAGTACAGCAGTACCGCGATCACCAGTGCGGCGATGGCCATCAGTACCAGATCCCGGGTGGAGACTGCCAGCAGGTCGCCGAGTAACAGAGACAGCAGATCCACGTTGATATCCAGCAGGCTGATGGTAACGATGCCGAGGGCGAGCATGGAGTGGGACAGAATGCCCAGCAGGGTGTCCACCGAAAGGTTCTGGCGACGGTGGAAATACACCAGCAGCAGGGCCAGCAGGCAACTGCTTACCACCACAGCCAGGGTGGGTTGGATATGCAGTACGAAGCCGAGGGTCACGCCCAGCAGTGCCGAGTGGGCCAGGGTATCGCCGAAATAGGCCATGCGGCGCCATACCGCAAAGCAACCCAGTGGGCCGCTCACCAGCGCCACCAGCAGGCCAGCGCCAAGGGCGTACCAGAGAAACGTCGAGTGCAGGAGTTGCGACCAGTCCATCAGTGTTGCCCTCCGGAATCCCGGGGTGCGGATCGAGATGGTGGTGGAGTCACGGCGTGGTCGTGGTCGTGATCGCAGTGCTCATCCACCACTTCCCCATTCAGGTCGTGGTGGTGGTTGTGGTGATGGGTATAGGGCGCCAGTTTGTCGCCAAACATCTCCAGGTAGATAGGATCTTTACTGACCTGCTCGGGATGACCGTGACAGCAGATATGCTGATTCAGGCAGAGCACCCGGTCTGTTGCCGCCATCACCAGGTGCAGGTCATGGGAAACCAGTAATACCCCGCACTGAAGCTCGTCGCGCAGTTGCGCGATCAACTGGTAAACCTCGCTCTGCCCCCCCAGGTCGACACCTTGCGTCGGTTCGTCCAGTACCAGCAGCTGTGGCTTGCGCGCCGCGGCGCGGGCCAGCAGCACCCGTTGCATCTCCCCGCCCGACAAATCTGCGAGCCGCGCGGTGGCCAGGTGTGGGGCGGCCACGCGGGCCAGTGCCTGTTCTACATTTACGTTGTCGATCCCCAACTGCAGAAAACGCCCCACCGTCATCGGCATGGTGGCGTCGATCTGCAGCCGTTGGGGCATGTAGCCGAGGCGCAGTCCGGGCCGCCGCTCGACGCCACCACTGGTGGGGCGGCTGAGGCCCAGCAGCAGTCGCAGCAGGGTAGTTTTACCCGCGCCGTTGGGGCCGATGACGGTCACGATTTCCGCCGGGTGCAGTTCGAGAGAAATATCCCGCAGCAGTTGCCGCCCGGAGATTTCCAGGTTGAGGTTGTGGGCGCGGATGAGCGGTGCAGAAGAGCTCAGGAGGTACTCCAATTTCGGCTGACTGTCGGTTATTAGATCATTTAGATAGGCGGATTAGGCTGGCGAGTGTATGCCGGGTGTGATTATATCGCACCCCCTTTCAAGGTGGTGGTATCGGACATTGCGCTGCAATGTTTTGAGCTCAGGGCTTTCCCGCGATTACTCACGGCCATATCTCGTGCCTAAACGTGCCTTTAAAGGGTTATCAACGCGCCAATTTGTACCGGTCAGGCTGTCTATTCATGTCCAAACAACCACTCCCAACCATTCTCTTTCTGCTTGTTGCGTCACTTGCGGTTTTGCTTGCGGGCTGTGACACCAAGAATTTGGGTGACGAGCGTGACAGCGGCAGCGGTGCCACACCACTGCTGCTGGCGAGTATCGGCCCGGTGGCGATGATTGCGCGGGAAGTGGTGGGCGATGACATGGAAGTGCGGACGCTGATCCGCAATGGCGACCCACACCACTATGCCCCCAAGGTTACCGACCGGGTAGCGATGGAGTCGGCACAGCTGGTGGTCTGGCTGGGCCCGGCGATGGAATCGGTGTTGGCTCGACAGATGTCACTGCTGCCTGCGGATCGGCAGCTAGGTTTGCTTGCCGCTGGCGACTATGAATTTGAGGGGGCCGACTCGGGTGACCCTCATATCTGGCTGCGCCCGCGCAATGCCGCGGTGATGGCCGCCCTGATCGCCACGCGCCTGGCGGCACTGAACCCGGAACAAGCGGATGTGTTTCGCACCCGGGCGCGCAATTTTTCCCGCGCCATGGCAAACCTGCAGAAAGTACAGGATCGGGCGCTGTGGGCCTATCGTGGTGTCCCCGTGGTATCCACCCACACGGCGTACAGCCAGTTCTTCGGTCCGGCGGGGGTGAAAACCGAGAGTCTCGGCTCTTCTGCCAGCCACCAGCACGGTGCCCGCACCATGCTGGAAAAGCACAAAGCGGCAGAAGATGGACAGGCGCGCGGTTGCCTGTTTGGTGAAGTGCCGGAGAATGAGCGGGATCGGCAGACGGCGGCGCACCTGAATCTAGGCTATGTAGCGCTGGATCCGCTGGGAGTCGGACTGCCGCCAAACGCGGATTACACCGCGCTGATGGCGAAACTCCTGGCGGATGCGCGTAAATGTCTGGGGACTATTCCCGATACGGCTCTGGACGCTGCTTCCGGTGCCGAAGTCGAAACCGATCCCGAAACTGGCCCCAACCGAAGCGAATGAGGGGCCGGGGCGGTGCTCAACTCGGCCGGGTCTGTTTCAGGTAGGTTCCTGAGGCGCATCTTCTTTTACCGGACTTTCCTGTGCCGGCTCGCTCGCGGCCGCCTCCTCTTCCTGATCCACATCGGCATCTGTTGTCAGCGCCGCCGGCTCCAGCGGTTGCAGGGGCAGGTGTCTGGGCTGCTCCGTATCCAGCAGTGGCTTTTCCCGAAGCTCGGCCGCTGTCTCTTGCACCACTTCTTCACTAATCTGGCGCTCACCCGCTGTGCGTAAGGCTTCCAGCAACTGCTTCTGCTGTTTCTGCACACTGTTGATCAGCGCCTGACGATTGGGTGCGCGGCGTATTTCCTGGCGGATTTTTTCACGAAACTGTTCGTCCAGCAGGCGCCTGTCTGTTTCGTTTTCGGTGGTTGTGACCTCGGGCACCGGGTAGGCGACCGCTTCCACATGCTCGATGGCTTCCGATTGCGTTTCAGTCGTCACGCCAGTCGTCAGGTCAGTCCTGGCCTCGAGGTCAGTCTGTTCCGCGGCAAAGGCTGCGCAGGACAGCGCGCAGGCCAGCAGCCCCGGAAGAATAATGCGGGGTTCCATTGCAAATACCTCTCCTTAATTTCCCTATACCAAGCCTAGAAGCTACTGGCGAGACGTGGGTGACAGTGCGATGACTCGCGCGGCGGTATCGGTGGAGCGAAAGCTCTCTGCGAGGGGAGCGAAAAGATGCGATCGCGGGTATCCTGTCGCCCACTGATATCTCCGCAATGAAAAACTGGTTTCCCACCTGTATATGAGTAAAGACAAGACTGCTTCCGCGCCTCTGATCCTGGTTGATGGCTCCTCCTACCTGTACCGCGCCTTCCACGCGCTGCCGCCGCTGGCCACCAGTAATGGTCAACCCACCGGCGCCGTGCGCGGGGTCATCTCCATGCTGCGTAAACACCTGAAGGAGCACCCGGACAGCCCGGTCGTGGTGGTGTTCGACGCCAAGGGTAAGACCTTCCGCGACGAACTGTTCGAAGAGTACAAGTCCCACCGTCCACCCATGCCGGACGACCTGCGCGCACAGATCCAGCCGATCCACGACATCATCGACGCCATGGGCCTGCCGCGCCTGGTCATCGACGGAGTGGAAGCGGACGACGTGATCGGCACCCTGGCACTGCAGGGCGCGGAGCAGGGCCTGGACGTGATCATTTCCACCGGTGACAAGGACATGGCCCAGCTGGTGCGCCCCGGTGTCACCCTGGTAAATACGATGTCCAACACCGTGATGGATGTGGATGGGGTAAAAGACAAATTTGGTGTCGGCCCGGAGCTGATCATCGATTTCCTTGCCCTGATGGGCGACAAGTCCGACAACATTCCCGGCGTGCCCGGTGTGGGCGAGAAGACCGCACTTGCGCTATTGCAGGGGCTCGGCAGCCTGAAAGACATCTACGCCGACCTCGACGCCATCGCGCCCCTGGGTTTCCGCGGCTCCAAAACCCTGGCCAAGAAAATGGCCGAACACAAAGACGCCGCGGACATGTCCTACGTGCTCGCCACCATCAAGACCGATGTGGAAATGGACTGCGAGCCCCAGGAACTGGCCAACGGAGAGCCGGATACCGACAAGCTGCGCGCACTGTTTGCCGAAATGGAGTTCCGCAGCTGGGTGGAGGAACTGAGCGAGGAGGGCGGCGGTGACCCTGAGTCCGCCGCCGATGCGCTGACCGTAGAGCGGAATTACAGCATTCTGCTGGATGAGAAAGACCTGGATAGCTGGCTGGAAAAGCTCAAAAGCGCCGACGTCTTCGCTTTCGATACCGAAACCACCAGCCTCAATTACATGCAGGCCAAGCTAGTGGGGGTGAGCTTCGCCGTGGAAGCGGGCGAGGCCGCCTATTTGCCGTTAGCCCACGATTACATGGGGGCCCCCGCGCAGATCGATTTTGATCAGGCGCTGGCCAAACTGAAGCCGATTCTCGAAGACGAGCAATACAAAAAAGTCGGCCAGAACCTCAAGTACGACAGCCACATTCTTGCCAACTACGATATCGAACTGCGCGGTATCGCCCGCGACACCATGCTTGAATCCTATGTGCTCAACAGCACTGGCAGCCGCCACGATATGGATACCCTCGCACTGAAATATCTGGGCGAGACCACCATCAAGTTTGAGGACATTGCCGGCAAGGGCGCCAAGCAGCTCACCTTCAACCAGATCGAACTGGACAAGGCGGGCCCCTACGCCGCGGAAGATGCCGACATCACCCTGCGCCTGCATCAGGAACTGAGCGGTCGTCTGGCGAAAGAGCCGAGCCTGGAAAAAGTGCTCGACGAAATCGAAATGCCGCTGGTGCCGGTGCTGACCCATATCGAGCGCAACGGGGCCTACATCGACGCCGCCATGCTGAAAAAGCAGTCCGGCGAGCTCGAAGAAAAAATGCGCGATCTTGAGCAGCAGGCGTTTGCAGAAGCCGGGGAAGAATTCAATCTCGGCTCCACCAAACAGCTGGGCACCATCCTGTTTGAAAAACTGGAAATTCCGGTGATCAAGAAAACCCCGAAAGGAGCGCCGTCCACCGCAGAGGCCGTTCTGCAGGAGCTGGCCCTGAGCCACAAGTTGCCGGCCATCATCATGCAGTACCGGGGCATGGCCAAACTGAAAAATACCTACACCGACAAGCTGCCGCAGATGATCGACCCGGCCACCGGACGTGTACACACGTCTTACCATCAGGCCGTGGCTGCCACCGGGCGTCTGTCGTCCTCCGATCCCAACCTGCAGAACATTCCCATCCGCAGCGAAGAAGGTCGCCGTATCCGCCAGGCCTTTGTGGCGGACCCAAACATTAACGGCGGCAGTGTGATTGTGGCCGCGGACTATTCCCAGATTGAACTGCGGATCATGGCGCATCTGTCTGGCGACAAGGGGCTGCTGGATGCCTTCGCCGCGGGCGCCGACATTCATCGGGCTACCGCCGCGGAAGTGTTCGAAGTGCCGGCAGACGAGGTGAGCGATGAGCAGCGCCGCCGCGCCAAGGCAATCAACTTCGGCCTGATTTACGGCATGAGTGCCTTCGGCCTCGCCAAGCAGCTGGATATTCCCCGCGCAGATGCACAAACCTATATCGACCGCTACTTCGAGCGTTATCCGGGTGTGCTCGAATACATGGAGAACACCCGCAAGCAGGCTGCAGACAAGGGTTATGTGGAAACCCTGTTTGGCCGCCGCCTGTATCTGCCGGAAATCAATTCCCGCAACGGCATGCAACGCCAGGCTGCCGAGCGCACCGCCATCAACGCGCCCATGCAGGGCACTGCGGCAGATATCATCAAGCGCGCGATGATCGCCGTGGCCGCCTGGTTGCGCGACGAAAAACTGAAAACCCGGCTGATCATGCAGGTGCACGATGAACTGGTACTGGAAGTCCCCGCCGACGAGCGGGATGTGATTGTGAAACGGATTCCGGAACTGATGCAGGCCGCAGCGGAACTGGATGTACCGCTGATTGCGGACCTGGGAGAAGGAGCCAACTGGGACGAGGCGCACTGAGAACTTTCAAATTTTTTGAAATTTTTTTGTTTCCGGTGGAACTCCACCGGAAACAGCCCCTCTAACTAAGCAAGATCGTTGATTTGAACATCATCCCCCAAAGCTTAGTCAGAAGCCCCTCGCCCCGAAGCTACCCCCATCGGGGCTTTTTTTTGCCCAAAATTTGTCCGCGCACAAAAAATACACTGATCGAGAAACGAACAGGGCTGGTAGATGGTTGATTGCGAATTGCACGAAAATGGAAAATTTAGCCAGTGGTGGAGAATAAAGTCTCAATATAAGAATTTAATATCCCCAGCAGGCGTGGTTGTGGGATACATTTCCTGTATCCGAATACCGGAGAGCAACGCAGAGAAAATTGAGTGGGGAACAACCGCGGCCCAGCTTAGTCTTTGTATTGAAGGAAACGCATCGGATGCAGTGGAATTTGGGTGAGAACCCAAGAGCGTGCCCGTCCCCCTGGGCGCGTTCCCCACAGTGCCCATCCCCAAGGGCACTGACCCCTGGCCGGCAGCTGCAATCTGCCGGCTTTTTTTTGCCTGCTATTTCAGTTTAGTAGAAATCTGGCGGTCTATTTCACATCACCCGCAGAGATTACCTTCCTCACAATTGCAAATGATAATATTTCGTATTACGGTGTATTGAGTGTGCCCCCTTTGCTCAACCGCCGAGCTGGAAATCACCGGGAGGGACATGGAACAGGGATGTATCAACCCGAATTGCATGGGGAATTTTTGTGAATTTGAAGTTTTTGTGTGCCAACCATCGCCAGTGGTTGATGAGCGATGCCCGGCGTGCGGAGCAGTCGTGGCTGGAGTGGACCGAGCGGGGAGCGCTTTTGTGTGAAGAGGGGCAGTATCGGCAGGCGGTACCGTTTCTCGGTTGCGCATATGAGTTGGCCGATTTCCTTCTCAGTGAGCGAGCCCCGGGCTACGCCGTGGCGGCAATGCGCTTTACCGACAGTGCTCGTCAGCTCATGGAAGCGTATCGCCAGACCGGCGATACCGGGCATGGCAATTATATCCTTGTGGGGGCCAGCTCGCGCCTGTCGCGGGAACTGGCAACCAAAGCCCACTACCAACTTACCGCCGACTGTATCCGTACCCTCTATACGGAGGACACCAGAGTGCCCGAAGCCTGGGGTGGGCAGTTGCCAGGAGAGTTGTCGCCGGCTGCGGGTGGGCCCCCGCGGCTGCATTGATTGGCGCGAACCCACATCACATTGAACCAGGAGCGCAATTCACCATGGCGTCCGCGGATCGATTTCTTAAAGTTCAGATCAGCCGGGAGGCCCTCGCGTCTCTGATTGCTGAACGTCATCTCACGGCAGAGCAGCTACGCGGCCTGACGCCGACTGCGCGCCGCGCGCTGCGACGTATTCTGCTGGACAGCCTCAAGGAAGAGGGGCTGGCCGGCAGCCATTAACGTCGCGATGGTCCGGGGTTTTACGTATGTGAGCGCTTACTGGTCGCCAGGGCCCTTGCCGCTGGATATTACTCCGCTGTATCGCCTTCGCTGTCACCCGGCGCCAGTGACAGCCACTGATTCAGGCGCGCCTCGAGCTTGTCCAGCCCCTTGCGTTTGGGTGAGGAGAAGATCTGCACGCTGACGTTGTTGTCCAGTCCCAGCTCCTTCAGCTCCTTTTCTACGGCGAAGCGGGTATTGTTGGCGGGGCCGTTTTTCAGTTTGTCCGCCTTGGTCAGCAGGATATGCGCCGGCATACCGGCATTCACCGCCCAGGTGAGCATCTGCAGGTCGAATTCCTTCAGCGGCTGGCGGATATCCATCATTAACACCAGTCCTTTCAGGCACTTGCGCTGCTCCAGGTAGAACGCCAGGTGCCGCTGCCACTCATCTTTCATGGAGCGCGCTACCTTGGCGTAGCCGTACCCCGGGAGGTCCACCAGCCGCTGCTGCTCGCTCAGGCGGAAAAAGTTGATCAGCTGGGTGCGCCCCGGTGTCTTGGAGGTGCGCGCCAGCTTGCCGTTGTCGGTCAGCGCATTGATGGCGCTGGATTTGCCGGCATTGGAGCGGCCGGCAAAGGCTACCTCGGCGCCGGAGTCCTCCGGGCACTCCGCCAGGGTGGGCGCGCTGATAAGAAATTCCGCTCGGCGGAAATTGATTCGTTCTACATTGGATTCGGACATGAGTCTTCCCGGTACACTCAGATGGCGCGCAAGTATATAATGCCGCGGTTTTAACGTCGCTGATGGCTGCCGGGCGTATGGTAAGCCGCCAGCAACGTAGGATGCACAATTTCAGCGCGCAACAGGACGACGTATGAACAGCATTATAAAAAAGGCCGCTCTGGCTTTGGGGATGGTAGCGTTTACCCAGGTCGGCTACGCCGCCGGTGACGCCAGTGCGGGGCAATCCAAGGCGGCTCTGTGTGTTGCCTGCCACGGTCCGGATGGCAACAGCCCGGCACCCACCTTCCCGAAAATCGCCGGCCTCGGTGAGAAGTACCTGCTCAAGCAGATGCACGACATCAAGAGCGGTGACCGTGCAGTCCCGGAAATGACCGGTATGCTCGACAATATGAGCGACCAGGATCTGGAAGACGTGGCGGCGTTTTTTGCCTCGCAGAATATCCAGATCTCCGGTTCCGAGGCCTTCTCGGTAATGCTGAACAACGGCGACAATGTGGATGGCCTGGAGCTGGGTAGCAAGATCTATCGCGCCGGCAATACCGCCAGCGGCGTGCCCGCCTGCATGGGTTGCCACTCTCCCACAGGTCAGGGTAATGCCCCGGCCGGCTATCCGCGCTTGTCTGGTCAGTACGCCGAATATGTGGAAAAGCAGCTGAAAGCCTTCCGCGCCGGTACCCGCGCCAACGATGGCGACGCGCGCACCATGCGTACCGTGGCCAAGCAGTTGTCTGACGCCGAGATCAAGGCGGTGGCCAACTTTGTTGCAGGCCTGACCGAGTAAGAACCGCTCGGTTGCACCGTCGGTACGGGAGCGAGTTCACAAAAGGCCGGTCTGTGACCGGCCTTTTTGTTTCTGGCTGCCGCACCCGGGTTGCACCCGGCAGCGGGAACTTCAATAATTCCGGCGGTCTATATTCAGCCGGGCGTCAGGTATTCAAGACCATACTGCCCCCGCCACCCAGAATAAATGTTTGGAGTAAGTCCCAATGAGAACTGTTGTCGCCCTGTTCACCATGCTGCTGAGCCTCGCGGCCTGCGCCCAGGATACCCCGGGTAAATTCAAGGCCGGCCAGCACTACGAAGTGCTGCCCACCGCTGTAGCTCAGGATGACAACAGCAAAGTCGAAGTCACCGAGCTGTTCTGGTACGGCTGTGGCCACTGCTACCACTTCGAGGCGCCGCTGAAGAAGTGGCAGAAAACCATGCCCGCCGATGTCGCGCTGAAGAAGATTCCGGCCATCTGGCAGCCGGTGATGGAAGTCCATGCGCGCATGTTCTACGTCGCCGAAGCCATGGGTGTGATGGACAAGGTCCACGATCCGATTTTTGCCGCCATCGCCCAGCAGCGTAAAATGTTCGCCAACCGCGACGGCCGCAACTGGAAGCCAGACGATGCCGCCATTGCCGCGATCTTTACCGACAATGGCGCCGATGGTGAGAAAGCGGTCAAACTGCTCAACTCCTTTGCCATCAACAGCAAAATCAAGCAGGGCCAGGCCAAACAGCGCGCGTACAACCTCACCGGTACGCCCGAAATGGTGGTTGCGGGCAAATACCGCATCAGCACTTCGCTGCCGGGCCTGAAAGGTAAATCCAATGGCCAGCAGCTGATGCTGGACGTAGTGGACTTCCTGATCGAGAAAGAGCGCGCCGAAAAGGGCTGATTACTCGAGCCCGACCGCACAAAACCCCGCTCGCGCGGGGTTTTTTTATACCTGTTTTTTTTACCCCCCGCTTTAAGGGTGCAGGCGCATGCGGACGTTGTACTCCACGGTGCTGCTAGGCTAAAACAGGGTTCCAAAAAAATGTACGCCACTACGATCATGCCCAGAAACCGCCCGCGCCAGCTCCGTCTGCTTTCCCTCGCCCTGTGGTTGGTGGGGACATGGGCCTGCGCGCAGCCTGCCGCAGATCAGGAAAATCGCGACACCGCCGCGCGCGCGGTCAGCCTGTTGTCGTTTATCGGTGTGGATTACCCGGAAGCCGTGGCGGACGGGGCTATCCGCGACCGCAGCCTGTATCGCCAGCAACAGGGCAACGTACGGGTGGCGACCGACCTGCTGGAGCGCCTCCCGGACAAGCCCGGGCGCACCCAGCTGCAGGACAACCTGCGCGCCCTGTCCGATGCTATCGACAATCGCGCCCCCGCGGCGGTTGTGCGCCAGCGCGCCAATGGCGCCGCCGACCGGTTTGCCGCACTGTATCAATTGCCGCGATCGCCGGCGGAGCCGCTGCCACCCGCCAGTGAGGCGCGCGCGCTCTATCAGGATCGCTGCCAGCACTGCCACGGTGAGCGGGGTGATGCCCACCAGGCCGAACGCAATCTGAATGACCCGGCGCGTATGGCCAATCTGAGCCTGTACGACTTTTACAACGTGCTCGAACCCACCCGTAACGATGCCCACGACAACGCTGTAGACGGCGACCTTAGCAGCCGCGAGCGCTGGGCACTGGCGGTGATGGTGGCGGGCTTTGCTGCGCCCGAGAACGCCCCCGCGCACAAGCGCGCCCAGGAATATCCCGCCCTGGTGGGATTGCCGGGGATGGCGGTACTGCGTCCCGCAGAATTGCCCGCGGATGCTCGCACTGCGCTGATGTGGTGGCGCGCTCACCCCCGGGAAACCGCGCATCTGCAACACCCGCTGGCGCGCGCCGCCGGGCTGCTGTACCTGGCGCAGACGGCCTACCGCGGCGGCGACACCGCCAGCGCCTACCACCAGTTGATGCTCGGCCTGCGCGAAGGCTACGCCCAGGCGCGCCCCCAGCTCGTCCACAAGAACCCGGCGCTGGCTGCACAGCTCGACCAGCAGTGGCAGGAGCTCCGCCAGTCCATCCTCGACCGCGCCCCCAGCAACGAGGTCATCGACAAGTTCCAGCGCCTGCAGGCCAATGTGGTGCGCGCGCGGGAGCAATTGCAGCCGTCTTCCGGCGGCGCCATCTACGGCTGGGCTGCGCTGCTCTTCCTGGTCGCCCTGGGGGTGGGTGCCTTGTTGTGGTACGGGCTGCGCCGGCCGCGAAAATAAAAACCGCACTCTTTTTCATATGGCGCGCGTCCACTTAGCGTGGTCTGGCGCCGAATCAAAGAAATTTGTCGCATCTGCTGCCACTGTTGAGATTAACGACTAGGCTTTTAATTAGGTTGATCAAAAAACCGCCAGTCGTTGAACCCAACAGAGAAGAGTGCCGCATGAAGTTGTTGCGTCAGTTGTCCTTCCGTCCCGTCCTCCTGTCCCTGCTGCAGGCCTATGTCCTTGTGCTTGTGGTGTTTTTTCTTGTTCCCATGGTCGCCTCCGCCCAAGAGCAGACCCCCGATCAATCCAATGCCCGCCAGTGGGCCGGCAACTGGCTTGTGGTCGGGCAGGGCGACGAGCAGCTTGTGTGGCAGCTCAAGTCCGATGGCACCGGGTTTGCGCACGGCTTCCGCAAGGACGGCCAGCTCACCCACGGCTTTGCAATCTCCTGGCGTATTGAGGGAGACATCGTGCGTATCCGCACCGGCGGGACCCTGCATTGCAACAGCGGCATGGTCTACGCGCAATTTACCGGTTGGAGCCCCGTCACCTTAGACTTCAACGTGATCGACGGCCGCCACTGGCGCCAGCACAACGGCGGTATTCTGGCCTTCCAGCGTCGCCTGCCGGACTGGGAAACCCCCAACCACGGTGCCGAGTGCCCGAATCTTTACCAGGGCGAAGGCAAGGAAACCCAGCAGACCGCCTCGACCGCCAACTGAGGCAGGGATCGGGGCGTGAACACCAGAGTGCACAATCCAGCGCCGAGCTGCCGGGCGGGTCAGGATCGATCTGCCGGTGGCCATAGCGGCAACACCATTGGGTGGCCAATCTTTCAGGGACGAATAAAGCGCAAGCGGAGGCAGGCTGTGAAGCAGCAACGCTTTATTCCATCGCGGCGTTCATCGAGACAAGTTTCGAGACAAGTTTCGAGAGAGCCCCGACTACTGCGCCCGGTGTTGTGGGCGCTGGCCACCGCGGCGATCGGATACTGCCTGCATACCCAGGCCCAGGACGACTCCCTCAACGGCGCGGATGCCGAGAGCGGCGGGCCCCAGGCCACACAGCAATCCTCTTCACAGCAGCCGTCAAAAGATGCCCAGTATCCCGGCTGGGATGCAGAATCCCGCCTGAAGGCCACCCAGTGGGTAGGTAACTGGCTGATTTCCCGGGATGGCGAGGCCCAGCACGTGTGGAGCCTGAACAAAGACGGCACCGGCCGCTCCTACGCGTTCAGCCGCAGCGGCGAGAAAATGAAGTTTTCCTACGGCTACGATATCCGCTGGTACTTCGACCCGTTTACCCAGATGGCCAACATTAAAACCGAGCGCCGAATTGTGTGCCGCGGCGGTCGCCTGTACCCCTATTTCCTCACCCTCAAATCTTACGAAAGCGATTACGCGGTCAAAGGGAAATACGCCTGGCAGACCACCTGGACCGAAGCCAGTATCGGCCGGAACTACCTGCACAAATCCCTGGTGGTATTTGTGGCGCCGCTGTCCGGCTGGCACAACCCGGAAAAAGATGCGCCCTGCCCGAAATTCCCGCGCATGGATGTCGAAAAAGATATCGACATGGCACTGGACCGCTGGGAAATGGAAGAGGAAGTGACGGAGGAGCTGGTGGATACCTCACCGGTGGAGGGGGAGCCCGAATTCGAAGGGGAGGAGTTTGGCCCGGCCCCGCAGGACGCAAAGGCCAAGGCACCGGGGCAGCGCAAGAGCACCGCAAAAGCCCGGGTGAAAGACAAATCCGCAAAGCCGCAACAGCGACGGCCCAACTGACCCTATCCAGTGAACCCAATACCGCAACCCACGGGAGAGGAAAACATCGTGAATGCCCAGGTAAAAATCGACCAGCTGCTACAGCGCCTGACCCCGATCCTGAACCGCGAGCCGCTGGTGATGTGCCAGCTGGATGAGACGCAGTTGCAGGGGTTGCTCCAGGATTGCCTGTGCGTATTCCGCGAGCGGGAAGGCCTGTGTGCGCTGTTGCCAAAAGCAGTGGCCGAGCGCGAATCCCTGCCCGACGAGGGCGGATACCGGCAGATCACCCTGCAGTATTCCGCCTGTCTGCAGGTGCCGGGTCTCACCGGCATCATTGTGCGCGAACTGGCGGATGCCGGTATCCAGGCCAATGTGGTGTCTGCGCGTCACCACGAGCACCTGCTGGTGAGCGAGCCCGATGCCGCTCAGGCCATGCAGATCGTTTACGGCATCAGCAATCGCCTGCAGTACAGCTAGCTGGCGAGTTCGTTCCGCGGTAAACGACGCAGAAAACCCGATGTCCGGCAGGGAGCGCCGATGAGGAGCTTGTCGAGACCATGCATATCGCTTACCCAGCACCGCTGCCGCACGGCCATATCCATCAGGTATTGCCGGATTTTTTTGTGGTGCGCGGCACCGCCCGGATCGCACCGCGGGTGGTGGTCAATCGCAATATGGGCATCCTGCGCAACGGCGACGATCTGTTACTGGTGAATCCAATACGCCTGCGGCGCCTGGAAGAAGAGCGCCTGTGCGAGCTCGGACGCGTGCGCCAGGCGGTGCGGCTCGGTTACTACCACGGCTGTGACGATCTCTACTATCGCGATCGCTTCAATGTCTTCTTCTGGCGCCAGGCGCACTCAGATCACTACCCGCTGCCCCCCGCCGACCAGTTTCTCACCGACGGTGGCACCTGCCCGGTAACCGGTGGGCGGGTGTTTGAATTCAGCAACAGCCGGGTACCGGAAGCGGCACTACTGATCCCTCAGGCGGGCGGCCTGCTGCTCACCTGCGATGCACTGCAATTCTGGAGCGGCTGGACCGGCTGCAGCTGGGCCGGCAAGTGGATGTTGCGCATGAGCGGTGTACACCAGGGTATGCAGGTGGCCCCTGGCTGGTGCCGGCGTGCGACCCCCGAACACGAGAACAACCAGCGCTGGCTGGCGGCGGATTTCCAGCGCCTGCTGAATCTCCCTTTCTACCACCTGCTCGGCGGCCACGGTGATTTCTGTGCAGATCGCGCGCACGAACTTGCCGAAAACGCCGTGGCCAGCAGCTTTATGAGACTTGCCCCACGCCATTGATGTCCGCCAATCGCCGGTGTCGGCCATAGGGGACGTGATAAGCTCCGGTTCATTCCATAAGTTCAAGAATGACTCCGACGAGCCCCGCATGAGAATAAAACGACTTGCCGGCCGCACTGTTGCGGTGGGTATTCTGGCCGCGCTGATTGGCGTGGGCATCAGCTCCTGTAACAGCGTGCGCGGGCTTCTGCCCATCCCCAGCGCGGATATGGAGAAAATGCGCGCAGATGTGGAGTACCTGTCTGCGGACGCACTGGCGGGGCGCCAGACTGGCAGCGCCGGTTATCAACAGGCGGCCGACCACGTGGCCGCCCGGTTCAGGGCACTCGGCCTGCATTCCATCACCGGCGATGACTACTTCCAACCCGTGCCTTTCCGCGAGGCCCACTGGGGCGATAGCAGGGCGACCCTGATGTTGCACGGCCGCGACGGCGACATCACGTTTGAGTTGGGCGAAGATTTTCTTGCCTCCCCACCGTCGATCGGCGAAGACACAGCCACTTCCGCAGGCCTGGTATTTGTGGGGTACGGTATCGAAGCGCCGGACTACGGCCTCGACGATTACGCCGGGCTGGATGTACAGGGAAAAATCGTCGTGGTGTTGGATGGCCGACCGCTCCAGTTGCCGAACGAAGTGGGTGCCCACTACGCCTCCGGTCGCACCAAGCGCGACACGGCCGCCCGTCGCGGCGCCGTGGGTTATATCAGCCTGAATACACCGACCCGCGAGGCGCGCCGCCCCTTCGCACGTTCTGTCGACCACCTGAACGACCCCAGCTTCGACTGGCTGCGTGCGGACGACATTCCCGGCAATGCCATTCCCGGCATGCACCCGGGCGTCGTGCTGGACATGCCCGCCGCCAAACAGCTGTTTATGGGCGCACCGCGCAGCCTCGACACTGTGTACACCGAAATGAAAAACGGTGTCGTGCCCAAGGGATTCCCGCTGCCCTACAGCGCCACGCTCACCAGCAGTGCCGAGCACCGCAAGATCATCAGCCCCAACGTGGTGGGCCTGCTGCCCGGCAGCGATCCAACCTTGAAAGACGAGTATGTGATTTTTTCCGCACACCTGGACCATATCGGCCCCAGTGGGGGTGGCGAAGACGCCATTAATAACGGTGCCCAGGACAATGCCGCGGGCATCGCCGTAATGCTGGAAGTCGCGCGGCTGTTTACGGAATCCGGCCGCGCCCCGCGCCGCTCGATTCTATTCGTCGCGGTGACCGCCGAAGAAGAAGGCCTGCTGGGCTCCGATTACTTCGCCCAGCACCCGCCGGTGCCACCAAAATCCATGGTGGCGAACATCAACCTGGATATGCCCATGTTGCTGTATCCGTTCAGAGATGTGATCGCCTTTGGCGCTGAGCACTCAAGCCTGGGTAAAACCGCCGCCCGCGCCGCCGAGCGCACCGGCCTGAAACTGAGCCCGGACCCGATGCCGGAGCAGGTGATTTTCGTGCGCAGTGACCACTACAGCTTCGTGCGTCAGGGGGTACCCGCGATCTACCTGATCACCGGCCGCGAAGCCATCGACAAGAACATCAACGGCACCGAAGCCCAGGTCGAATTTCTCCAAACCCGCTACCACCAGCCTGGTGACAAGGCCGACGAACAGGTCAACTACATCGCCGCTCAGCAATTTGCCGAAGTGAACTATGCAATTGCGCGGGAAGTGACGGACGGGGATAAAAAGCCGCGCTGGAAGCGGGGAGATTTTTTTGGGGCGCTTTACGCGCGAGGCGACTGAGGCGGCTCACAACAACCCATGTGGCACATGGATATAAGGACTGACTGAAGCGTTTTGGTCGGAATTGGTTCAAATGCACTATGTGCAGCTGGTAGAAATTGGTCAGTTTGTGTACCATTCTGGGCCGCGTCGGCGGCCGAGGTTGTTTTATCCGCCAGGCAATTTGAACATTTTCCCAATGCCGGTAACCAGGGCTCGTGCCGGCATCTGGCTTTTTTGAGGGGTGGGGCTCGGCTCCATTGAAAAACTGGTGTCTGAATTCACAATATCCGCATGGCGCGCCTGGGCGCCAGGGGTCAGCGATGCCACCGATTGGCAGCGCTGGCGCAACGGCGAGTTAGACTTCGCCGAACAGGCAATCCCCGACGCCAGCTTCCTGCCGGCCATGCAGCGCCGTCGCCTGAGCCTCCTGTCCAAGGCCGCCATGGCCACCGCACACCCGCTGCTGAACGGGCGGGATATGCCGGTGCTCTGCTGCTCCGTGCACGGTGAGGCCAAACGCACCTACGCCCTGTTACAGGATGTGGCCGCCGGTGAACCGCTGTCGCCCACGGCCTTCGGCCTCTCGGTACACAACGCCATCGTCGGCCAGCTCTCCATTTCCCTCGGCGTTCATGCGCCGGCCCTGGCACTGGCCGGTGGTGACTACCCGCTGCTCAGCGGACTGCTGGAAGCCGCCGGCATGCTGGCGGAAGGCATAGCGGGCACCGATGAATTGCTGCTGCAATTTTACGAAGAGCCGCTGCCGGAGCTTTACCTGCACAACACCGTCAGCCCCGCGCGCATCTGCGCCACCAGCCTGCTTCTCAAGGCCGGCGCAGGTAGTGAGGGTGGATATACGGCGCGTTTGAAAAATGGATCACCGCAAGCGGCAGAATCCGCCTTTTCTCAGCCGGAGTACCAGCTGCCGCTGATCGCCGCGCTGGTGGATGGCGCGGGGAATTTGCCCCTGGGGCAGGGCTGGACGCTGGAACTGGCGCGGAATGAAGATCGCGGAGCGACCAATGTCTGAATCGGCCAATACCACTTCTGCCACAACGCATATCAAGATGCCCGGCAATCGGCGTCGCGACCGCTACTGGTTGCGCCTGCTGGCCACCGCCACCGCGTTCAGCCTGTTTGGGCTCGGCGGCCTGGTGTTGCGGTTTGTGCTGTTCCCGCCGCTAAAGCTGGTTTATCGCGATCAGGCCGTGCGCCAGCGCAAGGCGCGCAGCATGGTGCAGTGGGCTTTCAAATCTTTTATCGGCTTTATGCATGTCACCGGTATCTATACCTACCGCATGCACGGCGAGGAAAAGCTGCGCGAGCCCGGCCGCTTGGTGCTGGCCAATCACCCGTCGCTGATCGATGTGGTGTTTCTGATTTCGCGCACGCCCAATGCCAACTGCATTGTGAAAGCCAGCCTGTTCCGCAACCCGTTTATGCGCGGCGCGGTGACCACCGCGGGTTATATCCCCAACGACGATCCGGAAAAAATCATCGCCATGGCCGCGGAATCCCTGCGGCGCGGTGAGAGCGTGGTGCTGTTCCCCGAGGGCACCCGCACGGTGCCGGGCAAGGCGCTGCGGCTGCAGCGGGGCGCCGCTTATATGGCCCTGCGCGCCGGTGTGACACCGACCCTGGTGACCATTCGCTGCAATCCGCCGATGCTGATGAAGAATGTGCCCTGGTACAGCATTCCCAAGTCCCGGCCGCATTTTGAATTTGATATTACCGATGGCGAGCAGCTGATTCCGGTTCGGGAACTGGACGAAACGCCGCTCGCGGCGAGAAAAATTACCAACCAATTAAAAGTGTATTTCACTGAGGAGCAAGCGGCGTGAGCAATCTGGTTGAGGAACTCAAGGTTCTGATTATCGACGTGCTGAACCTGGAAGACGTAACCCCGGCAGACATCCAGGCGGATGAGCCGCTGTTTGGCGAAGGCCTCGGTCTCGATTCCATCGACGCCCTCGAGCTGGGCCTGGCCCTGCAGAAGAAATACAACATCAGTATCGATGCGGAAAACGAAAACACCAAAACCCACTTTGCCAGTGTGAACAACCTGGCGAAATTTGTGGCGGAAAGCCAGGGCGCCTGATCCGCATCGGGCACCGGAAAACAGAGAAAAAAAGATGTTTGAAAACAGAGAAGCCATTTTTACCCAGCTGAAGGACATCCTGGTTGAGATGTTTGAAGTGGAGCCGGACGATGTCAGCGAAGACGCGCATCTGTCCGACGACCTGGATATCGACAGCATCGACGCGGTCGACCTGATCGTGCGTCTCAAAGAACTCACCGGCAAAAAAATTGCGCCGGAAGAATTCAAGAGCGTGCGCACCGTCGGTGACGTGGTCACCGCGATCGAAAAGGTCGTGGCCGAGTAATGTCGCGGCTGGCGCAGGCTGTTCTGGTACTCGTGGTAACCGCGTATCCCTTCGCGGTCTACTTCGGTATCCAGTACCTGTCCCTCGGCTACCTGCTGGCACTGTTGCTGGCAGTGGCAGGGCTGCGCCTGGTATTTATGCTGCGCGGCAACGCCAAAGACAGTGCCGGCGGGCGCATCGGCGCCGGTGCACTGGCAGCCATTCTTGCAGTGCTCGCTGCCACCAGCTGGTTGCGCGGCGATAGCGCAGGTCTGCTGTGGTACCCGGTATTCTGCAACCTGTTGATGCTGGGCATTTTTGCCCACAGCCTGCTGTTCCAGTCGCAGAGTGTTATCGAGCGGCTGGCGCGGATTCGCGAACCGGATCTGCCGGAGAGCGGTGTAGCCTACACCCGCCGGGTCACCCAGGTGTGGTGCGGATTTTTCCTGGTCAATGGCCTGATTGCCACGGCCACCGTACTGCACGGTGACCTGGACCTGTGGGCCCTCTACAACGGCCTGCTTTCCTATCTGCTGATGGGCCTGTTGCTTGCGGTTGAGTGGCTGGTGCGCGGTCGCGTGCGCCGTCAAGCCGCGGCCTCCTGAGCGAGCGGTGGTTTTATGGAGCGCGCGATGCAGTGGCAAGAAATATTTGGCTATTCCACAGACGATGCGATCTTCTGTATCGGCGCCGACGGCCGCGCCATTTCCTTCGCGGAATTCAAACGCGACCTGGCCGATGCCAGTGCCTATTTAAGCGAATTAAGCGAATCTAAACAGTCGTCGACACTGAAGCGCGCTGCACTTTACTGTACCGATACCTACGTATTCTGCGTGTGGCTGTTCGCCGGCCTCGGCTGCGATCTGCAGCTGGTGATTCCCGCCAACAACAAGCGCGCGACCGCGTCGGCGCTTGCCAACGCAATTGACGGCATCGACCTGTGGTTGGGCGAATGGCCCGCGCAGGAAGCCGCTGTTGCGACTCCGGCGCTGGCGGACGCACCGCAAGGCGCGCTGCCGCAGGCGTTTACCGGCACCCTGCAACTGTTTACCTCGGGCAGCAGTGGCGAGCCGCAGCGCATCGATAAAACCCTGCCGCAGCTGATGGCAGAAATCAGCGCGCAACAGCAGCAGTGGCAGGCCATCACCGCCGGTTGCACGGTGCTCGCTACCGTCAGCCACCAGCATATTTACGGTTTACTGTTCCGCCTGTTGTGGCCACTTGCCAGCGGTCGCCCGTTTGCGGGGAAAACCTATGTGGATGTGGCGGCACTGCTGGACGATGCCGAGCGCCTGACACCGGCACTGTGGGTGGCAAGCCCCGCACAACTGAGCCGCCGTAACGACGCCTGGCCCTGGCACAAGGCGGAACATCTCAGCGGTATATTTTCTTCCGGCGGACCACTGGCCGTGGACGACGCCGCCGCGATTGCCGCGCTGAGCGGGCACTGGCCGCTGGAGATTTACGGCAGCACCGAAACCGGCGGTATCGCCTGGCGGCAACAGCAGGATGGCAACATCCTGTGGACACTCCTGGCCGGCGTGGCGCTGGATACCTATCAAACTGCGGAATCGCAAACGCCGCTTTTGCACGTGCAGTCCCCGTGGGTTGAATCCGGCTTTGCCACCCAGGACTGCGTGGCGTTTGTGGGCGAGCGCTTTGAACTGCGCGGCCGCGCCGATGCCATCGCCAAGATTGAAGAAAAGCGCATTTCCCTTACTCAGGTGGAACAACTGCTATCGGCGTCACCACTGGTGGCCAGTGCGAAGGTACTGGTGCTGCCTAAAAATGCGGAGCGCAGCCGCGATCTACTGGGTGCGCTGGTGGTGCCAACGCGCGTAGGCGCACTTGAATTAAGCCAGCAGGGCAAGTCTGCACTGATGCGCAAACTGCGCGCCTGGCTGGCGCCAGACCTGGACGGCGTGGCACTGCCGCGCTCCTGGCGGTTTGTGCGCGAAATCCCGGTCAATCAACAGGGCAAAAGCCCGAGAGAGCTGTTGATGCAAGCGTTTGAAAACGACCACGAATTTTCCGTGCCGGCGGCGATGCTGCCGCAGGTAGAAGCCACCGAAATCGATCGCGACGACAATCGCGATGACAATGCACAGCCAAAACGTGCGCGCGCGATGCTGCGTATCCCCGCGGATTTACCATGCCTGCCGGGGCACTTTGATACCGCACCGGTGGTGCCCGGCGTGGTGCAGATCGACTGGGCGGTGCACTTCGGCAAGCAGTTGCTGCAGATTCCCGGCGAATTCGCCGGTATGGAAAATATTAAGTTCAAGCAGTTGCTGGTGCCCTTTGAACAAGCAGAGCTGGAGCTGTCCTTCGATACCGAGAAGCAAAAACTCAGCTACCGCTTTTTCTGGGAAAGCGATGAATTCAGCAGCGGCAAACTGAGTTTCCAGCATGCCTAGGTTCTGCTTTGTCATCCCAGTGTACAACCACGAGGGCGCCATCCCCCCCACCGTGGAATCCCTGCGGGCATTCCAGCTGCCCTGCGTACTGGTGGACGACGGCAGCCATGCCCCTTGCCGCGAAGTATTGCAAACACTCGCCGCTGAAAATCCAGATTGGGTGCACCTTGTGGTGCGCGAGAAAAATGGCGGCAAGGGCGCGGCGGTAAAATCTGGCCTGCGCGCGGCACTCGAACTTGGCTACAGCCACGGCATCCAGGTCGATGCCGATGGCCAGCACAACCCGGCGGATATTCCCCAGTTTATTCAGCACAGCGGCGAGCAGCCCGGTGCGCTGGTGTGCGGCTACCCGGTGTACGACGAGAGCGTACCCCTGGGCCGGTTTATCGCCCGCTACCTCACTCACGTGTGGGTGTGGATCAATTCTCGCTCCCTGGAAATCAAAGATTCCATGTGTGGTCTGCGCAGTTATCCACTGGCACAGACGGTGACCCTTATCGACGAGGAATACACCGGCGACCGCATGGACTTCGACCCGGAAGTGTTGGTGCGCTGGCACTGGCGCCGCTACGGCCTGGTGCAGTTGCCGGTAAAGGTCTGCTATCCGGTGGACGGCGTTTCCCACTTCCGCGGCTTCCACGACAACTGGCTGATCTCCGCCATGCACACGCGGCTGTTCTTCGGCATGTTGGCGCGTTTGTTCCGCCGCCCCGCTAAGCGGGTGGTGTTATGAGCGCGCTGCACTGGTCCCGTTACCGCGAGCAGGGTTTTTTCCTTGGGATCAAATTCCTGTTTCTGCTGCACCACCGCCTCGGTCCCATCGCGTTCAAGATCGCGGTGTACCCGGTGGTTCTGTGTTATTTCCTGAAAAACGGCGCCGGCCGCCGCGCCATTCGCGAATACCTGGGCCTCTTTTCCCGGCGCTTTCCTGAGTCCGGTGTGCGCTCCACTTGGTACACCGCATTCCGTATTTTTCTGAATTTTGCCGACAGCGCGCGGGAAAAGCTCGAAGCCTGGTTTGTGGGCATTCCGCGCAGCTGCATGAACTTCCCCAATCAGGCGTATCTGCACAGTCTGGCGGAGCAGGGCCAGGGCGGTATTCTGATTGGCTCCCATCTCGGCAACCTGGAGGTGTGTCGCGCACTGGGCAGCTTCCACTCCAGCATGAAAGTGAACGTGCTGGTGCACACCAAGCATGCGAAAAAATTCAACCGCATGATGAAGCTGCTCAACCCCAGCAGCCAGCTGCGCCTGACCCAGGTGACGGAAATTTCCCCGGCGCTGGCGATGCAGTTGTCCGAGTCCGTAGAGCGCGGTGAATTTGTGGTGATTGTTGGTGACCGCACGCCGGTGGATTCTATCGGCCGCACCTGTGAGGCGGAATTTCTCGGCCGCAAAGCGCCTTTCCCCCAGGGGCCGTATATTCTCGGTGCGCTGTTGCGTTGCCCGGTGTACACCCTGTTCTGCCTGCGCACCGATGCGGGCTACGACATTCATCTGGACAAGCTCTGCGACAAGGTGGTCATGGAGCGGGGCAATCGCGAAGCCCATATTCGCGAACTGATCGCGACCTACGCAGCCCGCCTGGAGCAGTATTGCCAAAAGGCGCCCCTGCAGTGGTACAACTTTTATCCCTTCTGGAATCAAGCCTTATGAACAGCGCAGTCATGCAGCGTACCCCGGTGCTCTTTGACGGTAGCCCGTTGAGTGTCGAGCAGATCAACGCGATCGCGCGCGGCAAAGCGGATGTGAAACTCTCCACCGACGAGCAATTTATTGCGCGCATCGAAAAGGGCGTCCAGTTTCTCGACCAGCTGTGGCAGCAGGAAGGGGTGATCTACGGGGTGACCACCGGTTACGGCGATTCCTGCACGGTGAATATTCTCGGTGACCTGGTGGAAGAGCTGCCGCGGCACCTGTACACCTTCCACGGCTGCGGCCTGGGGGATATGTTTACCCTGGAACAGAGCCGCGCGATTGTCGGCGCGCGCATGGCGAGCCTCGCCCGCGGCAGCTCCGGGGTGCGCTATGAACTGCTGCAACAGCTGGAACTGTTGCTGCAGAAAGACATTATTCCGGTGATTCCCCAGGAGGGCAGCGTCGGCGCCAGTGGCGACCTGACCCCGCTGTCCTATGTGGCCGCGGTGCTGGCCGGTGAGCGCAAGGTGTGGTTCCGCGGCGAACAGCACAAGACCGCCGAGGTTTTTGCCGAGCAGGGCATAGCGCCGCTGAAACTGCGCCCGAAAGAGGGCCTGGCGATCATGAACGGCACCGCGGCGATGACCGGCCTCGCGTGCCTCGCCTACAGTCGCGCGGAATACCTGTGTCAGCTGAGCGCGCGTATTACCGCGCTGATGAGCGTGGCCCTGCAGGGCAATGCCTACCACTTCGACAATGCGCTGTTCGCGGTCAAACCCCACCCCGGGCAAAACCAGATCGCGCGCTGGATTCACGACGACCTGAACGTGGGCGACGCGCCGCGCCAGTGCAGCCGCCTGCAGGATCGCTACTCCCTGCGCTGCGCGCCCCATGTCATCGGTGTACTGCAGGATTCCCTGCCGTGGCTGCGCCAGTTTATCGAGACCGAACTGAACAGCGCCAACGACAATCCGATTATCGATGGCGAACACGAGCAGGTACTGCACGGTGGCCATTTCTACGGCGGCCACATCGCCTTCGCTATGGACAGCCTGAAAAATGCCGTGGCCAACTTGGCGGACCTGCTGGACCGGCAGATCGCCCAGCTTGCGGATATCAAATTCAACAACGGCCTGCCGGCCAACCTCACCGGCGCCACCGGCGAGCGCCGCCCGCTGAATCACGGTTTCAAGGCGGTGCAGATCGGCGCAAGTGCCTGGACCGCGGAAGCGCTGAAGCAGACCATGCCGGCGAGTGTTTTCTCCCGCTCCACCGAGTGCCACAACCAGGACAAGGTGAGCATGGGCACCATCGCCGCACGGGATTGCGTGCGCGTACTGCAGCTCACCGAACAGGTCACCGCCGCCGCTCTGATCATGTCCTGGCAGGGCGTGCAGCTGCGATTGCGCGCCGACCAGGTGCGCGAAGACAGCCTGTCCGGCGGTGTGCAGGCCACCCTGCAACAGGTGGCGGCGACGTTTGAATTTTTGGAACAGGATCGCGAGCTGGAGCCAGACCTGCGCAAATTTATTGACCTGATCCAGCAGCGTCACTGGAGGTTGTACGGTGACCAGTAAAAAACACGTCCCCGATCACTGGTGGGCAGAGATCGAACTGGAAGTGCCTTTCCACGATGTGGATATGATGGAAATCGCCTGGCACGGCCACTACGTCAAATATTTTGAAATCGCCCGCTGCGCGCTGTTCGATCAACTGGATTACAACTACCGCCAGATGCGGGATTCCGGCTACGCCTGGCCGGTGATCGACCTGCACGTGCGCTACGTCAAACCCCTGCGCTTTGGCCAGGTGGTGCGTGTGCGCGCGCAGATTGCGGAATACGAAAACCGGCTCAAGGTCAGCTACCAGGTCTTTGACCGCGACAGCGGTGAGCGCTTGACCAAGGGCCATACCATGCAGGTGGCGGTGGATATGCGCACGGAAGAAATGCAGTTCGCTTCACCAACGATCCTGCTGGAAAAACTGGGTGTGGCAAAGACTGCACAAGAGTCCTTGGTCGCAGTGGAAACCACCGGGGCTTGAATATGAAACAGCAACGTCGAACATCTTTTGGGTTCATTGTCGCAACCGCGGTGGCCGGCTTGCTGTTTGGCAGCCTGGGCGCACATGCGCAGCATGCACAACAGGCGCAGCAGGTTAATGCGGATGCGACCCGGCAGGTTACCGTGGAAGCCCTGGAGAAAATTTCCCGGCAGCTGCATCAGCCAGCACAGATGCGGGGAGAATTTCGCCAGCAGAAAACCCTGCCCAATCTGCCGCGCCCGCTGCAGTCCGAGGGCAAGATTTCCCTGTCCCAGCAGCACGGCATCAGCTGGCGCACCCTGCAGCCGGTGGCCTCGCATATTGTGATGGGCGGGGAAGGTAAGGGCGGATCTTCCAGCGCCTTTTCCCGGCAGATGGCCGAGCCCATGATGCATATCCTGCACGGCGATTTTGCCGCACTGGAGCAGATGTTTTACGTGGATGCCGGTTACGAAAAAGACCCGGCAACCGCCGAGGCCGGCGACAGCTGGAAAATGTCTCTGCGTCCGCGCAACGCGCGCCTGCAAAAATATCTGAATGCCATCGAAATTTTTGGCAACGACTCGGTGCAACGCATCCGTCTGCTGGAAGGCAATCAGTCGGTCACTGATATTGAATTTCTCAATCTGCAGCCGGTCACCGCGCAGGACGCGCAGTTTCTCGCCGAATTTGATTCGGACTGAGGCGGCGCATGAAACGGCGACTGGCTCTGTGGTTACTGCTCAGTGGTGTGTTGGCTCTGGTCACCGCGCTGCGCTTCAGTGACGGCTGGCTGCAGACCGATATCGTCGCACTGGCAGAAGACGAGTTGGCCGCAGGCCTGGACGAGAGCACCGCAAGCGCGGTCAAGCGTGCCAACCAGCAGTTCCAGCAGAGTCTGATCTGGCTGCTGGCCGCAGAAGACGGCGAGGGTGATCCTTCGGCGACGCAAAAACTGGTCGCTGCCACCGCCACCCTCGGCGAACAGCTGCAGGCCAGCAGCGCGGTCACCGAGTCCACCTTCCGCTGGGGCGCCGACCGCGAGCGGGCCGACCTCTGGCAATTCCTGTTTCCCCTGCGCGGGCAGCTGCTGAGCCACACCGTCCGCGCACAACTGCAGCAAAACCCTGAAGCCGTTACCCGGCAACAACTGCAGTTTATTTTCAGCCCCCAGAGCGCCGGCACCCAGCTGGATCTGGAGCGGGATCCGTTTTTCACCTTTCAGCATTTTGTTACCGCGGAGAACAGCGCGGTCAGCAACAGTGTTGCCGCACTGATCGACAATATTCCCATCTATCAGCAGGGCAACACCCTGTTTACCCTGGTGCGTAGCCAGGGCAAGCCGCTGGAATTACGCGGCAGTGTGCACACTCCGACCCTGAAACTGCGGGACGAACTGCAGCAATGGGCCGCAGGGCAGAACCTGCAATTGCTGGTGGCCGGCGCACCGCTGCATTCCGAATATGCCGCTGCCGGTGCCCAGCGTGAAATCCGTCTGATCGGCGGCTTTTCCATAGTGGCGATTCTGCTGTTGTGCATCGTGACCTTCCGCTCCCTGCGCCCGCTGCTGCTGTGCCTGTTCGCCATCGGCTGCGGTATCGCCACGGGCACCGCGGCGGTGATCGCGTTGTTGGGGAGCATGCACATCCTTGCGTTTGTGTTCGGCACCACGGTCACCGGCCTCGCCATCGATTATGCCTTCCACTTTATCTGCAACCGCTTGCGCCCGGATGCGGGGCCGGCGAATGAAAATAGTCATAAAAAAGACCGGGATATCATGCCCGGCCTGGTACTGGGATTACTGTCCAGCTGTCTGGCCTTCTTTGCCCTGGCGCTCACACCTTTCCCACTGCTGCAGCAGATGGGTGTATTTGTGGGCTTTGGCTTGCTGGGCGCTTGGCTGACGGTCGTGTTGCTGTTTCCCGCGCTGCTGAAAGTGCGCCCGCGGCCCGTCGATTTTTCCGCGATCTTTTCCCGCCTGCCCCGCTGGGTCTATCCCTCTGCCATCGCGCTGATGGTCGCTGCGGGTATCGGTGGCATTGCCATTGCCAAACCGGCCAACGACCTGGGCCTGTTCTATCAGCCGCCGCAACAGTTGAAAGCGGAAGAACAGCGTATCAACGCGCTGCTGCCGGTGCGCCCGGCCTCGGCCTATTTTCTGGTGCGCGGCAGCGATGAAAACACCTTGCTGGAGCGGGAAGCGGCGCTGACCGCGTGGCTCGATGCGGCGACAAGTCAAACGATCAAGGGCTATTCCGCACTGTCTGCCTTGCTGCCGGCAGAATCCGTGCAGCAGCAAAACCACGCGCTGCTCGCCGGTTTTTATCGCTCCGCGACCGTTTCAAATTTTTATCAGCAGCTGGGATACACCGGTGAGGAAACTGCAGCACTGGTGCAGGGGCTGCAGCGTCCGTTCCAGCAGGTACCGGTTTCCCAGTGGCAATCGCAGTTACCGCAAACCCACCGCCAGTTGTGGCTCGGCTGTCAGGCGGGGGAGTGCCTGTCACTGGTGCGTATTTTTGGTGTGAAGCCGGAATTTGATGGGAACGCGCTCAGCAAAAATCTGCCCGGGGTAAGTTTCCAGAATCCTCCGGCCACCATCGCCGCGGTGCTGGAAAAGCAGCGCGATCAACTGTTAATGCTGCTGCCGCTGATTCTGCTGATCGCCACCCTGGTGATCGCACTGCGCGCGGGCTGGCGCGGCGCGCTGGCGATTGCAGCGCTACCACTGGCGGCGGTGTCCTGTGCGTTTGCCGCTGCGTCGCTTTTCAGCGCGGGGATCAATCTTTTTCATGTGGCGGCGCTGCTGCTGGTATTCGGTATCGGTGTGGATTACGCGGTGTTCGGTTATTTCAGTCACCGCAAAGAGGCCAGTTATACGCTGCTGGCTATTCTGCTCGCGGGCATTACCACGCTACTGGGTTTCGGATTGCTGGCGCTGTCGCAGACGCCGGCCATTGCGGATTTTGGTTTTACCCTGGCGGTGGGCACGGTGGCAACACTGACCCTGGCCGCCCTGGTGTTTTCAACGGGATTTTTCGGAGGTAACAGGTGAAGGAATGCCAGGCTGATGTTTTGGTAATTGGTGCCGGTCCGTCCGGGGCCATTGCCAGTGCGCTGTTGGTGCGCAAGGGCTGGAAGGTGGCGGTAATCGAGCGGCAGGAATTTCCGCGCTTCTCTATTGGCGAAAGCCTGCTGCCCCAGTGCATGGAATTTATCGAACAGGCGGGCATGCTGGACGCGGTCAACGCCGCCGGTTTTCAGTTTAAAAACGGCGCCGCCTTCGAATGGGCTGGCGCGCGCACCGCGTTCGATTTTCCCGACAAATTTTCCCCCGGTCACGGCACCACTTTTCAGGTACAGCGCGGCAACTTCGACAAGTTGCTGGCGGATGAGGCAGAAAAACAGGGGGCGGAAATCCATTACCGCCACACCATCGTGTCCGCAGAAATCGAGCCGGGTAATGCACGGCTGATCGCCGAGTGCGATGGCGAGCAGGTGGCCTTCACCGGCAAGTTTGTGCTGGATGCCAGTGGTTTCGGCCGCGTGCTGCCGCGCCTGCTGGACCTGAACCGGCCATCGGATTTCCCGGTGCGCCAGTCCGTGTTCACCCATGTGCAGGACAACATCGATGAGCCCGGTTTCGACCGCGACAAGATCCTGATTACCGTACATCCGGAACAGCGGGATATCTGGTACTGGCTGATCCCCTTCGCCGGTGGCCGCGCGTCCCTCGGCGTGGTGGGCAAGCAGGAACAGATCGAGGCACTGGGGAAAACCCCGGAAGAAATCCTGCGCGCGGCGGTGGCCGGCTCCCCCAATCTGGCCACGACCCTGGAGAACGCCGAGTTCGATACTCCGGTGCAGCGCATTACCGGTTACGCCAGCGATGTAAAATCCCTCACCGGTCCGGGCTTTGCCCTGCTGGGCAACGCGGGGGAATTCCTCGATCCGGTGTTCTCCTCCGGCGTCACCATCGCCATGAAATCCGCCCAGCTCGCCAGCGATTGCCTGGACCGGGAGCTGCGTGGGGAGACCGTGGACTGGCAGGCCGAATTTGCCGCGCCGCTAAAAGCGGGTGTCGATGTGTTCAAGGTATACGTCACCGCCTGGTATGAAGGGACTTTCCAGGATGTAATCTTTCATCCCAACCCGCAGCCGGAGATCAAGCGCATGATCTGCTCGATCCTCGCCGGTTACGCCTGGGATACCAACAATCCCTATGTGGCCAGCGCCGGGCGCCGCCTGCGCACCCTCGCGGAAATCTGTGCCCGGGACTGAGAACGAACAGAGATATGCCCGATTATTATCTGAACCATATGAGCCTGACCTGCGCTCTGGGTACCGCCACCGACGGGGATGCCGACGCACTCGCCGAGCGTCTGTTCCGCGGCGACATCGACGGCATGCGCCAGGGCAGCCCCTGGCTCGGCCCAGAGCACAGCCGCTTCGGTGCCGTGGAGTTGGCATTGCCGCAAGTGCCCGCGCACCTGGCGGAATACGACTGCCGCAACAATCGCCTGGCACAGCAGGTGGTGTCCGGCCTGCAGCAGCCACTGGAGCACCTCATCGAGCGTGTGGGTGCATCGCGCATTGGCGTGGTGATGGGCACCTCCACCTCGGGGATTGCCAGCGGCGAGCAGCACCTCGCAGATCCGGGCCAGAAAAATTATCGCTACCGCTATCAACAACAGATGGCTGCGCTGGCAGAATACGTCGCCCGCTATCTGCAGCTGGACGGCCCGCGCCTGACGGTGTCCACTGCCTGCTCGTCCAGCGCCAATGCCTTCGCCAGTGCGCGCCGGCTGTTGGCCATGGACGTATGTGATGCGGTGGTGGTCGGCGGCGTGGATACCCTGTGCGGGATGACCGTGACCGGGTTCAACGGCCTCGGTGCCCTGAGCGCGGGGCATACCCGCCCGTTCAGCGCCGACCGCGATGGCATCAATTTGGGGGAGGCCGGGGCCGTGTTTATCATGAGCCGCGAGCCCGGCCCGGTGCGTCTATGTGGGGTGGCGGCGAGCTCCGATGCGCACCATATGTCGGCCCCCGATCCCGAGGGTTGCGGTGCCGAGGCGGCCATGGCGGGCGCATTGCAAGATGCCGGTCTGCAGCCCGCGGATATCGGTTATCTCAATCTGCACGGTACCGGCACACCGCAGAACGACAGTATGGAAGGCCGCGCGGTGAGTCGGCTGCTGGGCGAGGCGACACCCTGTTCGTCCACCAAGCCCATGACCGGGCACACTCTGGGGGCGGCGGGCGCACTGGAGGCGGCATTCAGCTGGCTGGCACTGACCCGCGGCCAGCTGCCACCCCACTGTAACGGTGGCGACCGCGACCCGGCACTGCCGTCACTGAATCTGGTGCGCGCGAGCAACGGCTCGGTCGCACCGCGCTATGTAATGAGTAACTCCTTTGCCTTCGGCGGGAGTAACTGCTCACTGATACTGGGAAACTAATGGAACAGAATCCATCATCCCCGGCCCAGCCCTATAGTGCTGAGGAACTGGTACCCCACAGCGGCGATATGTCGCTGGTGGACGAGGTGCTGGAGGTGCAGGAAGAAACCCTGCGCGCTCAGCTCACCGTGCGCGACGACGGCATCTTCAGCCGCAACCGGCGCGTACCCGCCTATGTGGGGATCGAATATATGGCACAGTCCGTGGCCACCTTTTCCGGCTACCACGCACGCCAAGCCGGTAAACCGGTGCAGTTGGGGTTCCTGCTCGGCACCCGCCGCTTCGCCAGCAACGTGGCCTGGTTTGAGTGCGGCAGCCAACTGCAGATTACCGTGGAGCGCCTGTTGCAGGCGGAAAACGGCATGGCGACGTTCGAGTGCCGCCTTAGCGGCAAAGGCATCGAACAGACCGCGCGGCTGAACGTGTATCAGCCGGATAACATCGAAGAATACCTGAAGGAAAAACGCTGAATGTCTGATTGGGTACTGGTAACCGGCTCCAGCCGTGGCATCGGGCGCGCCATCGCCCTGTGCCTGGCCAACGATGGATTCAATATTGTGCTGCACTGCCGCAGCCGCCGCGAAGAGGCGGAGCAGGTGGGTAGCGAGATCGTGGCGCTGGGTCGCGAAAGCCGCATTCTGCAGTTTGATATTCTCGATCGCGATGCCGCCCGCGCCGCTCTGGAGGCGGATGTGGAAGCCCACGGCGCCTATTATGGTGTGGTGTGCAACGCCGGCCTCACCGCCGACAACGCCTTCCCGGCAATGCCCGCGGAAGACTGGGACCGCGTAGTACACACCAATCTCGACGGTTTCTACAACGTGCTGCACCCGCTCACCATGCCCATGGTGCGCCGCCGCAGTGGTGGCCGCATTGTGGTGATGACCTCCGTGTCCGGCATCGCCGGCAACCGCGGCCAGGTGAACTACTCCGCCTCCAAAGCCGGCCTGATCGGCGCCAGCAAGGCGCTGGCGCTGGAGCTGGCCAAGCGCAAGATCACCGTCAATTGCGTCGCTCCCGGCTTGATCGATACCGATATGGTCAACGACGACCTGCCGATGGATGAAATCATGAAGATGATTCCCGCCCGCCGCCTGGGCAAACCGGAAGAGGTGGCTGCCACCGTCTCCTTCCTGATGGGCGAACACGCCGGCTACATCACCCGCCAGGTGATCTCGGTCAACGGTGGGCTCTGCTGATGAAACGGGTAGTGGTTACCGGCATGGCCGGACTGTCGCCGATCGGTCAGGATTGGGCCTCCATCGAAGCATCCCTGCGCGGGCGCCAGTCCGGTGTGGTCTATATGGATGACTGGGACAAATACGAAGGGCTGAATACCCGCCTGGGTGCCCCGGTAAAAGGCTTTGAAAAGCCCGCGCACTACAACCGCAAGCGGGTGCGCAGCATGGGCCGGGTTTCCCTGCTGGCGGTGCGTGCCACCGAACTGGCCCTGGAAGATGCGGGCCTGCTGAATGACACCATCATCAACAGCGGCCAGGCGGGTGTTTCCTACGGCTCCTCTGCCGGTACCCCGTCCGCCATCGGCGATTTCGGCAACATGCTGATCAACCATCGCACCGATGGCCTGAACGCCACCAGCTATATCAAAATGATGGCGCACACCGCGCCGGTGAACATCGGCGTCTTCTTCGGCATGTGCGGCCGCGTGTACACCACCAGCTCCGCCTGCACCTCCGGCAGCCAGGGCATTGGCTACGCCTATGACGCCATTCGCTGCGGCAGCCAGACGGTGATGGTGGCCGGCGGTGCGGAAGAGCTGTGCGCTACCGAGGCGGCGGTGTTCGACACCCTGTTTGCCACCTCCACCAATAACGACGCTCCCGGCACCACCCCGCGTCCCTTCGACAAGAACCGCGACGGTCTGGTGATCGGCGAAGGTGCTGGTACCCTGATCTTGGAAGAGTACGAACACGCCAAGGCCCGCGGCGCGCGCATCTATGCGGAAATCGTCGGCTTCGGCACCAACTCCGACGGCCGTCACGTCACCCAGCCCCAGGCGCCCACCATGCAGATCGCCCTGGAGCAGGCCATGGACCAGGCCGGCATCGACGGCAGCGCCATCGGTTACGTAAGCGCTCACGGCACCGCCACCGACCGCGGCGACGTGGCCGAGACCCGCGCCACCCGCGAAGCACTCGGCCGCGCCGTGCCCATCAGCTCCATGAAAAGCTACACCGGCCACACCCTCGGCGCCTGCGGTGCGCTGGAAGCCTGGGCGAGTATCCAGATGATGCACGGTGGCTGGTTCCACCCCACCATCAACCTGCAGGAAGTCGATCCGGAATGCGCGGATCTGGACTACATTCAGGGGGATGGGCGCGCGATTGATACCGAGTATGTGATGAGTAATAACTTTGCCTTCGGCGGTATCAATACCTCGCTAATTTTCAGAAAACTAGACTAATAAAGGTGATGAAATTGGTTTTCCGTCTGCTTGCATTTGTAGTTTCAGTATTATTTTTCCAGCAGGCGGCAGCCAACGAATTGTTGATCAGCGCCGGCGGCGGTCCGCAGCCGGACTCCCCGCAGACCAACCGAACCTACGGCATCGATTACTCCTTCAAAAAATTCGAAAAAAGCCACCGTCAGCATATCCACCTGGGGGTGAGCTACACCCGCGTGGAAACCGATGCGGACGAGCACAAATCCTTTCACGCGGTTTCCATTTATCCACAGCTGAATCTCTACCCGCGCAAACAGAGCTGGGGCCAGCCCTACTTTTTTGTGCGCGCCCTCGGCCCCAGCTATATCAGCAGCAACCAGCTGGGCAATCGCCACCAGGACAACAACTTCGCCTTTCAGGCCCAGGTCGGCTACGCCGCCCGCATCAACTGGCAGTCCCGCGAGGATCTGGTGGTGATGGTCTCCTGGAAGCACTTCTCCAACGCCAACCTGTTCAGCGACAACGACGGTATTGATATGCCGTTTGTGATCAACGTGGGCCTGAATTTTTAGCTTCCTACCGGCCCATCAAAAAAGCCCCGCATTGAAACAATGCGGGGCTTTTTTGATGGGCCGGAGATAAAAATTATCTCACCAGGTTCTTCGCAATCGCATGGTCAAGGTTGTTGACCCAGCGGTTGTAGTTCCTGTGAATGGTATTGCGGCCACTGTTGTAATCCAGCAGATAGCTGTCTTTATACGCGATGCTATAACGCTCGGCACTGTAATTGATTACCGCCGTGGCGCGGTGCTTGCGCACGGCGATGGAAGCATCAATTTCACCGGGCTTCACCTCGCGGCAAACCCAGCCCTTGTCGATACAACCGGCCTGGATTGCGTTAGCGACGGTTTGAGCGGACTGCGGTTGGCCGTCCAGACGGTCGGGCACCGGTCTATCATATACATTCATTAGTGGATGGCTGGTACATGCGGCCAAAACCGCAGAGATACCGCCAATCACCAACAAGTTGCGCAACTTCTTCATATAACCTCCGGACTGATCAAATACCATCGGTGGCCTTCAGGCTCTGACGTTCTTGCTCTTCGGCGTCTTTAGCCTGCCACTTGGTGTAGTAAGCGTCTTTCTTCTTGTTCACGCTCGCCGCATTATTTTCCGCCCAAAGAATCGACTGCTGGGAATTTTCCACCAGTTTGGTACCCGTAACCCAGCCGCCGAACTCATCAGAAGCCGTGCTGAATTTGCCTTCGCCATCTTTACGTACCGGCTGGAAGCTGAAACGGGCTTTCCAGGCGCCCATACGCGGGGTGACCATGGCGTAGTAAGTTTTGCCTGCTTCCAGGTCGGCGCGCATGAAATCTGCGGCTTCGGACACCACCATAAAGGTGTGCTCACCGGGCTCAACCTCGCGGGAAACCTTGGTGCCATTGGCCATGATGCCGATGAACTCGTTACCGTTTTCGGTCACTTCGAATAGGGACGCATTGATTGCGGAGCCGACGAAGGAAGAGCGCATGAAAACAACCTGCGCCTTGCTCGGGTCCGGTGCGGTTAGAGTCTGGTTGGTGCTGGTGACCATGGGGCTGCCGGCACAGGCCGCGAGCCAGATTGAAGAAAAAACAAACAACAGTTTGAAGCAACGGAACATCCGGATGTCTCCTGATTTTTATTGGTAGAACCAGTAAGTTTGACAAAAGTCCCGCGTAAAAAACAGCTTCTGGTTGAGAGGTATCAGTCGAGAACTGATCTGTATGATTTACGGTCTATCTGGTTGCCGGACAACCACTGACGTGCGTAACTTCTCCCCCCCAAATATGGACATTCGGGTTATATCATCGCGAGCGATAGGAAGGTACTGGCTATCCAGCGGGTTATCTTCGTCATCCACGTCTGGGTCGTGCAGATAAAAGCACTCATCGTCCACCCCTGTCAGCGTGACCCAGTGGGGTACTTTTTTACCATCAAGCCGGTAGGTACTGATCAGCATGATGACCAGTGCTCCGTCTTCCAGCCACTGCTGGCACTGCTCCTGGCTAAAGTCTTCCGTCACCACCGGCAGGCCCGATAGCGCGGCTTGTTGACGATAGTCTGCATCGACCTGTTCGATCACCGACTTCTTCCTCGCGCTGCGCACACTGTGTATAAACAGCGGTCCGCTCTGGTTGACGTAGACGGCACAATCGAAGCCCCGCTTCTGCATGGCGAGCGCCAGCCCAATGGGATGACAGCCACCGGTACCGGACGTCATAAAGATGGTGGTGGCTTCCCGCCACAGCGCCAGTTCATCGGTGGCGTTGGGTTCGTAGCGGGCGTCCAGCCCCGCCATGGCCATCATTGCGGCGGCCGGGCCACAGGTAAAATCGGTGCGCTGGCCGTACCAGGGGACTTCCAGTGTGTGCAGGTTTTCTGGCCGGTAGCGGATGCGTTTTTGCATACGCAGGGCATTGCCGGCATCTTCATAGTAATTGGCGTAGCTGCCAAAGGTGCGGTACCCCAGCTGCTGATACAGGGCGATGGCGGCACGGTTGGCTTCCGCCACCTCCAGGCGCATATACAGCCGACCACTGCGGCTGCTGGCATCCTCCGCAGCACTTAACAGGGCTTTGCCAATGCCCTTGCCGCGGCCGGCGGGGCCAACGGCGATGGAGTAGAGCCGGGCAAGCCGAGTTCCTCTGCGCAGCAGCACCAGGGCGTAGCCAAGCAACTGGTCAGTTGCCTCGGCCACGAGGAATACCCGGTTTTCTGCGCGTACCCAGTGGCGCAGACGGCGGCGACTGAGGCGGTCTCCGGCAAAGCTTTGTTGCTCGAGGGAAAACAGTGCATCGACGTCGCATTCTACGGCGTTACGTATCTGAAAATCGAAGGGAGCGGGGTTGGGCATGGCGGGTGGAATCACCGGGGCAGGGCACCGCGAAAGTGCGGCCAGTGCACGTTAGCAAACCGCTTGAAAAAAACCAGCATTGCACAGGAAAAAATAATAGGCAGCAGGCGAAAACTCTTCTATCTTTCGCCAATCCGATGGCCAGGTCTGACCGTCCGTACACCCTGTGTTTTAGTCTCAACCTTCCCTTCATTGCCATCCGGCAACCACTGAGGCGCATCATCTATCCATGTCCCAGGTCCTGATTGTGATCGACGAGCCCGACGATTGGGCTCCCTACTACCCGAGCGAGCGGGTTATTACCTTTGCCGATTATCTGGCCTTGCCGGCCCGTGCTCAGCAGCGGGTGCGGGTGATCAACCTGTGCGCCAACTACGACTATCGAAGCGAGGGCTACTACTGTTCCCTGTTGGCCGAGGCGCGCAGCCACAATGTGCTCCCGAGTGTGCGAACGCTGAATGATTTGTCCCTGCCGCAGCTGTACAAATTGCAGCTGGCGCAGGCCATGCCATCGTTCGCGAAGCTGCCACCACCGGTGCCGGGTGGAGAGTGGGTGATCAAGTCCTACTTCGGCCGTTGCTCTGAATCTGCGCTGCAGCCGCTGGCACGGGTGCTGTTTGATCGTTTTGCCTGCCCGGTACTGGAGATCCGTCTGCAAGCCAATCCCCGCTGGGAAGTGGCGGAATTGAAAATTTGTTCACACCGGGATCTCAACGAGGTTGAGGAAACAGAATTTGCCGAAGCTCTGGATAACTTCAGCAACAAGGTGTGGCGCCAGCATAAGAAGCCGAGCAATACCCGCTACGATCTTGCGATTCTGGTAAACCCGGAGGAAAAGCTGCCTCCTTCCGATAGTGCCGCCATCAAAAAGTTTGTCGGCGCCGGGCGTGAACTTGGGTTGTCTGTTGAGCTGATCGGCCCGGAGGATTTCATGCGGCTGTCGGAATTCGACGGGCTGTTTATCCGTGAGACTACTGCGATTGATCATCACACGTATCGCTTCGCCAAAAAGGCAGAGGCAGAGGGGCTCGTGGTCCTGGATGATCCCACCAGTATTCTGCGTTGTACCAACAAGATCTATCTGGCGGACCTGTTCAATACCCACAAAGTACCGGCACCGCGCACGCGCATTCTGCGCCGTGGCGATGAGGCGGGGCTGCAGGAAGCGGTAGCGGAGCTTGGCTTGCCAATGGTGGTGAAGATTCCGGACGGATCCTTCTCCCGTGGTGTAGTGAAAGTGACCTCGGAAGCGGAGCTGCACGATAAGCTCGAAGAGCTGTTCGCGGAGTCCAGTCTTCTGCTCGCTCAGGAATTTTTGTACACCGAGTTCGATTGGCGTATCGGTGTGCTGGACAACAAACCACTATATGCGTGCCGCTATTACATGGCGAAGAACCACTGGCAGATCTACAACCACGGCAACAAGAAAACCGTCAGCGGTGGCTTTACCACGTTGCCGACGTTTGAAGTGCCGAAGCCGGTATTGCAGGCCGCTCTGAAGGCGACAAAACCGATCGGCCGCGGATTCTACGGGGTGGATGTGAAGGAGTCGGCAGGTAAGGGGTATGTGATTGAGGTGAACGACAACCCATCTATCGACAGTGGGGTGGAAGACAAATATCTCGGCAAGGAATTGTATCGCTTGATTCTGCAGGAATTTATTCGTCGGCTGGACGCGCGCAAGGCGGGTCAGCAATAGACCGAGACAAGGCAGGCTCCTGGCAGCGCGGAATCAGGGCGCCTGCCGGCACAACTCCAGCCAGCGCTCGATACCCTTGCTGCGGTACTTCTGCCGGTGCAGCACAAAGTAGAACTCGCGGCTGAAATCCCGCTGTGGCACCGGTAGCTCCACCAGTGCGCCTCGGCGGAAGGCGTCTGTCAACGATACCCGGGAAAGGCAGCTGATCCCGAGGCCCGCTTCTACGGCACGCTTGATGGCCTCAGTGTGCTGCAGTTCAAGTCGGATGTTCAGCTCCGGCAGAAGGCCCGCCAGCGCACGTTCGAAGGTCTGGCGGGTGCCGGAGCCTGTTTCCCGCAGGATCCAGGTGGCTTCGCGCAGGTCTTCATCGCTCAGTTGCGCGCGTTTGGCCAGGGCGTGATCCGGTGCACAGAACACCACCTGTTCATCGTCCCGCCAGGGAATCATTTCCAGATCCGGATGATTGAGCTCCCCCTCGATCAGCCCAAGGTCCAGTTCGAAGTTCAGGACCCGTTGGGCAATGGCTGCGGTATTGGCCACTTCCAGCTCAACCCGTGCGCCGGGTTGCTCCTCCATGTAGCGGGCCATGATATCGGCAGCGAGGTAATTGCCGATGGTCAGGGTGGCGCCAATCTTCAAGCGCCCGAGGTCCCCGTGTGCCTGCAGACTGACCTCCAGTTCCCTTGCGCGCTCGAGCAGTTCTTCAGCTCTCGGCCAAAGTTGCCGCCCTAGCTCATTCAAGCGCAGGCGTTTACCGGTACGCTCAAACAGTCGCAGGTCAAACTGCTGTTCGAATTCTTTTAGTGCGGTAGAAGCCGCAGACTGTGACATGTTGAGACTTTCCGCAGCACGGCTCACGTTTTGGAAGTGCGCGCACGCGAGGAAGACTTCTAGTTGACGCAAGGAATAGCGCATGGAATTACTCGAAACGATATTTACCACAGACTAAGCGCTGCGTTTTATGCATTCTCCAATTAATGTAGAGGAACAGCAAATGCGTTGATCCGCCCCTTGTGGGGAACGACTGAGGAGAGAAAACCTCAGCCACTGTCCGCTTAGTCAAAATGGGGCCAGGCGGCACCCGCTGGATATCAGAACGCGCGCGCAGAACTCTGCATAAGTATGCCAAGAGGACGTTATTTATTATCACAACTAACAGCTTTCGGGCACAGTTTGTGCAGTGAAAAAGCAGACGCGCGGCAAAAGGGCATTGCTGAGCTCGTGGATGAATTTGATGCCAAATTCATTAAATGTAGAACAATCTTTTATTTTGTCCTAGTAAATTGGTAAAGTGTGAAGTTCGTCCCACCGAGGACGTGTTTTTAGTTTTGGCGGCATTGCCGAAAATCGGCCTGTCTCGAAATGGTGCGTAGCTTAAACCTCAGCACCACGAGACGGCATAGCTCACAGCAGCCGTGCGGCTGAATGAGCCAAGTAAATGGATTTACTGAAGAGGGTTCACCAGCCACTGGAGAACTTTTTGTGCGAGAACAGGGATATGTCTCATCAGCCCAGAACAGATTTTGAGCCACAGGCGAGCCTTACACTGGATTCGCCAGTATTTGTCATTGGCCCGCTGCGCTCCGGATCTACACTCCTTCGATTGCTCCTTGATCACCACCCCAACATTCACATGTTTGGGGAGTTTGAGGGTGCTGTTTCTCAGGCTCGCGGTGATCAATGGCCGGATCTTGAAGACTACTGGCGTTTTGTCAAAACTGACCGGCAAACAGGTGCCATGCACCTGCAGATCAACCATGCATTGGATTACCCGGCATTAATCGAAGACTTTCTAAGACAACTTTACCTCAGAAATCCCCAACCTGTGATTGGTGCATCGATCCACTCGCGTGTTGATCTGTTACCTCGGCTCTGGCCTAACGCGCGGTACATACACCTTTACCGCGACCCAAGAGATGTCGCCCGCTCGTGTATTGGGATGGGGTGGGTAGGGAATGTCTACGAGGGCGCGAAAATATGGTGTGAATTTGAAAGGCGACGTGAACTGTTGAGGTCGCGGGAGCAGCCTGGCAAGGCCATCGGCGTTTCTTACGAAAAACTTGTAGAAAATCCTGTAAAGGAACTGTCAAGACTCTGTGAATTCCTTTCCCAGCCTTTCGAGGCAGGCATGCTCCAACTAGAGCGCGACACTACCTACAGTTGCCCATCAAAAAAGTATGCTGAACAGTGGAAATCAAAATTATCCAAACGGGAAATACGCTGGATAGAATTGCAAGCCGCTGAGCAGATGCTGGTGCAGGGCTATCAACCAGTGGTAGAAAACTCTGACCCGCTAACACTAAAAGAAAAAATCGCAATAAAAATTCAAAACAGAGTCTATCGAGTCAGCTACAACATTAAAAAGTGGGGATTTATTTTGTGGATTCAACATGTTCTATCTCGGCGTACAGGAGTTCGCCAGTGGATCGAATATGTGAAACATAAAACCAATACTATTGATCGTTCATTGTTAAAGTAATCGGGGAGCTCACACGAATGGATACGCCGGTAGCCAATCAATTGGCCGTAATCATCGTAAACTACCGAACGCCCGAATTAGTAAAAGACTGTCTAGAATCCCTGCTCCCTGAGGTTGATCGACAGAATGCCCGCGTTATCGTTGTCGATAATGCGTCTGGTGATAAATCGCTTGAAAAAATAGCGGAATGGCTTTCGGTACAAAAGACTTCGTATCGCGAAATAACAAGCCTGGTGCAATCAGAGGTAAACGGTGGTTTTTCAGCTGGTAATAATCTAGGTATGCGGATAGTAAAGCCAGAATACTATCTTTTACTAAATAGCGACACGCTTGTGCGACCCGGCGCTATAAATACACTGTTGCAGTACATGGGAGAGAATCTGGACGTAGGCGCGGTAGGCCCACGACTGGAATACCTCGATGGCACTGCGCAGATAAGTGCATTCCGGAAGTGTGGTGTAACCAGTGAATTTATTCGTGGAGCACAACTCAACGTAGTCAAAAAACTGTTTTCTCACAAGGATGTATCTGTTCCTCTGACAGATGCTCAATCGAAAATTGACTGGGTTAGCTTTGCTTGTGTGATACTTCGTGCGGAAGCGGTAGCGCGTGTCGGTTTCATGGATGAAGAATTCTTCATGTACTTTGAAGACATCGAATACTGCAATAGGCTCAGCGCCGCTGGATACAAAATTGCTCAAACGACTGATGCCAGAGTAGTGCACCTAAGGGGTGGGACGTCACCTGTAAAAGCGAACAACGCAAAGTGTAAGAGACTGCCAAAATACTTTTATCAATCGCGCACGCGTTATTTTTGTCTATTAGGCTCAAAGCTCACTTTCCTCGCGGCGAACCTTGCATGGCTAGGCGGGCGAATACTCAGGTTTACCAAACTTCTCAAAAGCCGAAGACCAATACATTCGATACCCCGTGAGTGGGCGGATATCTGGACAGGTGTATTTAGAAATCATAGACCAGTATTACAGCCTCGTGCCAAGCCCGCGAACGAGGCAGTAAGCGTATGAATATATCAGCTGACGTCGCCGTAGATGCCGAGAGAAAAAAACCGGATTTCATCATCATTGGCGCCATGAAATGCGCAACGACCACACTGTATGATCAGCTGAACCAGCAGTCGGGCATTTTTATGCCGGCACTAAAAGAGCCAAATTTTTTTAGTGACGATGAGCAGTACAGCCGTGGCGTGCAATGGTACGAAGAAATTTTCTCTGGTGCGCGAGCGGGCGATCTTGTTGGTGAAGCAAGTACACACTATACGAAGTTTCCGACGTACCCGGAGACAATACAGAGAATACGAAAATTATTGCCCGGCGTCAGATTGATATATGTCATGCGTCATCCAATCGATCGTCTTGTATCTCAGTACATTCATGAATGGAGCTGTGGGAATATCAGAGTTGGTCTCGACGAGGCCTTGAAACGACACCCTGAGCTGATAGCCTACAGCCGATACAGCTATCAGCTGCAACCATATCTCGAAGCTTTTGGGGCTGACAATGTTTTGCCTGTATTTTTTGAGAGACTTAAATCCGAACCACAAAAAGAACTGGATAGAGTGGCTAAATTCATAGGGTATCCAGAGTCTGTATGCTGGCACAACGAAATTGCACCAAAAAATATATCGAAAGAAAGAATCCGGCGTTTCCCATTCTATGAATTCATACTGCAAAACAAATTTATGTCTAACTTGCGGCGGACACTGGTCCCGAAAGTAGTAAGAAACTTGGTTAAAAAAACGCTCCAAATGAATGAGCGACCAAGACTCAGTGATGACTCCCTAATCCGGCTTACAGAAATTTTTGATCGAGAACTAATGAGCATTGGCAGTGCGCTTGGTGTCGATCTGAATGTCGAAAATTATGTCGAGATGGTGACATCACGGCAGCTGGAATGGAGCTGCCAAAGTTATAGTCCAGAGCTCAAAAGAACCAATAAAGCGGTACTTATGTGAGTCAAAATTTCATGCAAAAGAAAGAGCTCGCTGAGGACCCATTAAGACTGGGTTTTGTAGTAATTGGAAGAAATGAGGGCGATCGACTTAAAAACTGCCTTCGTTCAATTGTAGATGCTGGCAGATCGTTAGGAGAATGCCACCTCGAAAATTCAATTGTTTATGTTGATTCAGGTTCCCATGATGGCAGCGTTGAATTTGCCCGAAACCTTGGCTGCCTTGTAGTTTGTCTCGATTCAACAATTCCTTTTACGGCGGCTCGGGCGCGTAACGCTGGTTTTAAGCATTTACTTCAAAAAAAACCAGTAACGAAATTTGTACAGTTTATCGATGGCGACTGTACGCTGGAGAAAAATTGGTTATCTACGGCTCTCGATTCTATTTCCGAGCAGCATGATGCGGCGGTTGTCTGTGGTCGCCGTAGAGAGCTGTTTCCGGAAAAAAGTATCTACAACCTTCTTTGTGATATGGAATGGGATACCCCTGTTGGGGAGACTAATGCCTGCGGAGGCGATTTTCTCGCGCGGAGGGATGCCCTCGAAAGTGTGGGCGCATTTTGCGAAGAACTTATTGCCGGTGAAGAACCGGAAATGTGCTACCGCCTTGCCGACAAAGGCTGGAAGATATACCGAATAAATTGCGCAATGACTGCTCACGATGCCGCAATTGACAAGTTTCGGCAATTCTGGCTGAGAAGCAAACGATCAGGGCACGCTTACGTAGAACGCTGCACAATACACGCGACAAGGAGCTCCCCATATTGCGTACGGCCCGTGGTAAGTATTATCGTCTTGGGAGCGATTCTGCCGTTGATTATTATACTCACGAGCATATTCAGCTTTAAATTCGCTGTGGCTCTTGTGCTAATCTACTTGATATTAGCCGTAAAGATTTCCCTCGCAAAATACAGGAAATATAAAGATATATACGCAGCGTTTTATTATGGCCTGCTGACAACCGTTGGGAAGTTTGCCCAGTTTTCTGGTGTATTACAGTTCATCTATAGGCGTGTCCATAGATCAGAATCCAGGATTATCGAATATAAATAAAATGAAAAAATCAAGTATATTGTCAGGTAATATTCAGGATTCTGAATTTGATATCGGCTGTTGTGTGCTGAATGATATATCACTCGAGTCGGTAAAAAAAGTAATAAAGGACTTTAGTGCGGATGATATTCCGCACTATGTGGTTACGCCGAACATTGATCATTTGCAGCGTTTATTGATCAGTCCCGAGAGGGATCGACTGGAGAAGGTATATCGCGGCGCAAGCCTTTCGTTATGCGATAGCCGGATTCTTGAGGCCCTATTAAATATAAATGGTTACCGTATTAGTGAGGTAATCACTGGCAGCGGGCTTACACAGGTGCTATTTGATCAGGTGCTTACTCATGAGGATCGTATCTTCATCCTCGGGGGAGAAGAGCGGGTGATGGAAATAATTCGCGAGCGATATCCAAAGCTCGATATATATCACTACAACCCGGGGATGGGTTTTATCAAGAACCAGGAAGAAATACAAAAGGTTGTGGAGGTTGTACGTGGCGTTAAGCCGAACTATGTTTTTTTAGCTGTTGGCTCGCCGCAGCAGGAATATATGGCGGACATTCTCTCTGCGAAAAAGGCTTATAAAGGAGTTGCCCTATGCGTAGGCGCATCGATGCTATTTCTGGCCGGCATGGAGCAACGGGCTCCCGAATGGCTACAGAGGCTCAGGTTGGAATGGCTGTATCGAATGTCGCAGAGTCCAGTTCGGTTAGGTAAAAGATACTGGAAGAACGCTATCAGCCTGCCTTCCATCCACAAAATGTTGGCGAGCCATTCAGCTTTAAGGCGCTTGTAGGTAAATCGGACCCCAGGGAGGGAAGATGTCTGAAACTAACCGTAGTTACGTGCTTATCTCGCCTTGTCGAGACGAGTCCGAGTATATGACGCGCACGATTGAAAGTGTGGTTTCGCAAACAGTAAAACCAAGCCTATGGGTCATAGTCGATGACGGGTCCACTGACGGGTCGCCAGAGATACTTGCGGATTATGCCGCCCAATATTCCTTTATCAAAGTAATAACGCGTAGAAACCGAGGCTATCGTAATGTCGGCCCAGGTGTTGTCGATGCATTCTACTGCGGTTACGAAGAAATAAATCCAGGCGCTTACCAATATTTATGCAAGCTTGACCTCGACTTGGAATTACCACCAAAGTACTTCGAGACTCTGATTGAGCGCATGGAAAGTAACCGACGATTGGGTACTTGTAGTGGTAAACCGTATAACCTGATAGGCGGCAAGTACATCAGTGAGCGGAGAGGCGATGAAATGTCTGTAGGTATGACAAAATTTTTCCGCACGAAATGTTTTCAGCAGATAGGCGGCTTTGTACGGGAGGTAATGTGGGATGCAATCGATTGTCATAAATGTAGACAGCTCGGTTGGAAGGCGAGAAGCTGGGATCATCCCGACCTTAATTTCCTCCATCTTCGGGTAATGGGCTCAAGTCAGCATGGGGTAATTACCGGTCGTCAGCGACATGGCTATGGGCAATATTTCATGGGTACAGGCATTGTCTATATGTTCGCTACCTGTCTGTTCCGTGCTGTGGAGTATCCATTATTAGCTGGCGGTGCCGCGATGTTTTGGGGATATCTCCGTGCCATGTTTCAACGCAAGAGAAGATATGCTGATGCGGAATTGATAAAACAAATACGGGAATACCAGTGGCATGCATTGTTCTTCGGAAAACGAAGAGCGAGGAACCACATGGAGAAAAAAAACTTACTGAGTTGGAATCCGGAGGATACCAGTATCGGCTCACAGCATCTTTTAAAAAATCAGCAGTTAAAATTGGACTCTTGAAATGGTAGCTGTGAGACAGCCGAGAATAGCTTACTTGGCTCCAGAAATACCCGGGCTTTCAAGTACATTTGTATACAATGAGATTCTGGGGCTTGAGGAAATGGGTATCGAAGTAGTGCCATACTCCCTCCATTCGGTCACAAATTCCAGTGAATCTATAGAAGTCAAGCGCATAGCAAGTAACTGTATCTATTTGTATGAGCGAGGGTTGGTTGAACTTTTAATCGCCCAATTTTCCTGTGTAGCCAGGAGACCACTCGGATACCTAAGGGCACTTAAACTATTAGCCACGGATATATCCCGTCTTGCTAGGCAACCCCGCCGTGCAGCGGGAATGGTTTATCGCTTTCTCGTCGGCGCGAGATTCGCCAATCTCCTGGCCAGCCAACAGGTCGGTGACATCCATTGCCATTTTTCCCACATTGCAGCGGATGTCGCTATGTATGCATCTACAATAAATAGTGGCAAATTTAGTATTACAGCCCACGCAAATGACCTATTTGAGCACGGTTACCTCTTGCGTGAAAAATCTGAAAGAGCGAGTTTTATCGCAACGATCTCGGAATACAACATCAAGTTTCTTGAAAAACTGGGTATTAGCCCCGAAAAGATAAGGTTGGTGCGATGTGGAGTGGATGATACGGCATTCTCTCCTCGTCCTTATAAACCTTTGCCAAAAGTGCCAAGAATCGGTTGCCTGGCGCGGCTTGTGGAAAAGAAAGGCATTGATCTTTTGATTGAAGCGGCCAGTATAATTAAGAAAAAACGCATACCTTTTCAGCTGGTTATCGCCGGGTCAGGTCCGCTTGATTCACAGTTAAAGGAGCTGGCGAAAGGTAAAGATGTTTGGCAGGAGACTGATTTTTTGGGGGAAATATCTCACGACCAAGTGGCCTCCTGGTATGATGAAATTGATGTTTTTGTGTTACCTGCGAAGAAAGACTCTAACGGGGACATGGATGGAATTCCCGTTGTGCTGATGGAGGCAATGATGCGGCGAGTGCCCGTCATCTCGACGAGTGTCTCAGGGATTCCTGAATTAGTCCGAGATTGTGAAACAGGTCTGATTGCGAATCCCGACCCCCAATCTCTAGCGAACACAATTTCTCATTTTTTAAACGATAGTGAAAAAAATATTATAGATAGACTGGACAGTGCTGAAGCTCTCATAAGATCTGAATTTAAGTTGAGTGACAATACTCGCAGACTGGCAATTTTTAAAGGTCTGGAAGTCAGGTCAGTTAAAATATCGAGCGTGACCACGTCGTGCCAAATATATTCGCCCAGCTAAGTTTACTCATTTGGCCGCTAATAGCATTTCTGTTATTTAAGCGACTCAGTCCTTTGGTTGCTACCTTTTGGACAATTGTCGGTGGATATCTATTTCTACCCGTAAAAGTCAGTTTTGAGCTTCCTTTGGTTCCAAGCCTGAACAAAGAATCGATTTCTGCGATTAGCGCATTGATGGGATGTGTCCTGGTTGGAAAGATACGGATAAATCAGCTACCTCAGAGCACATGGGCGAAAATATTGCTTGTCGCGGGCCTGTTGTTTCCCATTGCGACGGTTTTAACCAACAGAGAGCCGGCATTCAACGGGGAATTCTATATCCCGGCAATGCCTTTTAAAGAAGTCATTACTCTGACTTTAAATCGATACATACTCCTTATCCCACTTTTGCTTGGCGCGCTTCTTGTACGGAACCTCAACGACGGTATCACAGTGCTGAGGCACGTCGTTTTGGCGGGAGTAATCTACTCGCCATTTATCATTATCGAGGTTGTTCTGAGCCCTCAACTACATACGTGGATATATGGATTTTTCCCGCACTCATTCGCGCAACAAATACGTTTTGGAGGCTATAGGCCAGTTGTCTTTATGGGGCATGGTCTTCTTGTCGCTAATTTCGCAGCAATTGTTCTGGTCGCCGCGGTGGGGCTTTGGAAAGCAAAGCAAAGAGTTCTTTATTTTCCGAGCATTTTCTTCGTGTTTTATTTGGCGCTTATTTTAGTTGTCTGTAAAACCGTGGGCGCCTGGATTCTCGGAATACTTGGTGCTGCAATATTGATATTCACCAGCTCAAAAATGGCGGTTCGAATAGTATCTGCAATGGCGCTCTTTATATTCTTATATCCCATAATGTCTATTTTTGGCTTCGTACCTAGGGAGTGGCTCGTCGAGACCGTGAGTGGAATTTGGCCGGATAGGGCACTAAGCCTGGCATTCAGATTCCACCATGAGCAGATGATGCTCGAGCATAGTCTTGAGAAATTTATGTTCGGTTGGGGTGGGTGGAACAGAAATCGGGTGTTTGGTTCAGTTACAGACGGATATTGGATCATCGTCTTGAGCAAATATGGGCTCGCCAGCTACGCGGTATTGCTTGGCCTCCCCCTGCTGGCTGTGTTAAGCGGAGCTCGCGTCCTCAAAAAAGTAAATAATAGAGTTGGTCAGCGAGTAGCCGCCGCATATTGCGTAATTATTTGCCTGATGATGGTTGATCAGATTCCTAATGCTTCTCAAGACAGTTGGGTTTTATTTATTTATGGTTGTGCAATCGGCTTGTTTGTCCCATTAAAAACCGCCATTAAAAAAGACTCCGTGGTAAAAAGTAAAAAACCTCAGGTATTTGAGCGTGCTTGATATTTTCATTATTCGTCGCGGGCAATAGGCGTTCAAAGGTATTCTCAATATGTTTTAGCAGTATCAAGTTTCCTACCCCTTCCACGGGTATCATCGGCGAGGCAGTTATTTACACTCGCCGCACTTATGACCATTCCGCATCACTAAGTCAAAAATCCGTGAATTGCTTCCTGCCACAAATTTAACGGTCAGAGCTAGTGATCACGTTTGGCGCCTATTTGATTGACCAATGGGTATTCGGTCAAACCATTAAAAATAGCCTTGTGAATTGCTGAACCAGTTAGACGTAGATAGTGCTTCGGCTATCGGGTAAGTCATCAAAATAGAGCAAACTTATCGTTAGCAAAAATATGAATTGCTTCCTGATATTTACTGCGAAACAGGGTAATTTTTACACATCTTAAGTGAACTGGCACAAAACGTGCGGGTTTAGTTCTAGAAATCGTAATGCTTTAACTATGTGAGTAAGCGGATAAAGCATCTAGGTTACGCATACTAGGTCACACCGGCAGTGTTTAGTCCTCTTATCCCTCATGATGAGCGTACCCGTGTATCAAACTGAACGGGCGCCGCAGCACTGCGTGACTTTTTCTCTGTATCTAGTCAAACATTGAAGCTATTCGGCCACAACACAAAATGTGTGGCGTCGCGGTTGAATCCCATAGGATTAGACCAGTTCAGGAACACCTGTAAACACTCTTGCGCCATGTTAATTGAACAGATGCGCAGCTCCGAGTTACCCGAGGTAGAGGTAAAACCATGTTACGAAGGCTCCGAAATTTAACGCTTTATATATTGATTTCCAGTGTGGCAGTAGGCTGCGGCGGCGGCGGCGGCGGCGGCGGCGGGAAAGGCAAAGGTGAAGAAAACTCCGCGCCCAGAATCTCCCTGGCAGGAGCCTCTGAGGTGTCACTGAGTGTCGGTGGCAACTTTGTAGAGCCCGGCTTTAGCGCCTCGGATAAAGAAGATGGTGGGTTGACTGACCAGGTAGTAACCGAAAGTGACTTGGACACCGATAAAGTAGGTAACTATACAGTCACTTATCGAGTTACAGATTCAGGGGGGCTTTCTGCTGAAAAAACACGGGCTGTGCGTGTGGTCAATGAGTCAGATTCCGGAGATCCCCTTCCGGAAACTACTAATGTGCCTCCTATTGACAGTCTATCCGTAGTTGCATTTTCTGACGCTGGGTACAGCGAGTTGACCCAATTGGCAGAGGGGGCAGTAGTCGACCTTTCGAAAGCTCCAACAAATCAGCTAAATGTGATAGCGACGTCGGAGGACGAGTCGAAGACGGGCAGTGTTCACTTTCTCCTGGATGGACCCGTGTCCATCGATCGTCACGAAAACGTGGCCATCTATACCATGGCGATTGAAAGTGACAATCTACAAATCGATAATGGCGAGTTTCCCCCCGGTGCCTACAGTCTTGCCGTGACTCCCTATGCCGGCCCAGACAAAACCGGGGAGGAGGGGAATAGTCAAATAATCAATTTTACCGTTATAGATGGGGAAGATGGCGGGCCTCAGTTAACGGTGCCAGCAATCGCTGCGATTGACTTTGTCACTGTTGATAGTGAAGATAACATTTTGGTGTTTGAATCAAGGCTTTCTAATGGCGACGTAATAGACTTAAACACGCTTTCTTCAGACCTATATAATTTCGTGGCCGAGCCAGTCAATGATGAGCTCACCAGAAGTGTTGCGTTTACCCTCCGTGAAAAAGGCCTGAACGACTTAATAATAGATCGCTATGAAAATACACTGGCATACACTGCTGCCCATGGCGGTGAGCACTTAAGTGTCAGCTCATCAGTCCTGCCATCCGGCGACTATGTGCTGACGGTTACGCCCTATTCAGAGAAAAATAAAGAGGGTGAAGCCGGCAAGCCGTTTGTACTCGAGTTTAGTATCGTCGGATTTAGCGAATCTGCGATCTTCGCTGCTAACGATTTCTATCAGATGCAAATGGGCGGCACACTCGAAACATCAGAGCGCAATGCTGTCTTCAATAACGACACTGTTGATCGGAATAGCGCGACATTCACAGTATCTGTGGAACCTAAATCTGGGAGCATAGAAATGGATGCTACAGGGATGTTCTTGTATCAGCCCAATCCTGAGTTTACAGGGACGGATCAATTCGTGTATGAGATTCGCCAAGAATCGGAGGTCGCGAAAGCAACAGTTTCAATCGAAGTGACTGACCCGATCAGTGCTGGTAACCCCCCGCAGTACACGAGCGAAGGCTTCACAATGATCATGCCCTCGACTGACTCGCGGGTGATCTATGTGAGTAACTCGTCTGGTAGCAATACTAACAGTTGCCTTTCCGAGAGTTCGCCGTGTAAGACTATCCAGGCGGGTATTGAAAAGATGCGTGTGGGCTACCCGGATCATATCTATCTCAAGCGAGGAGACAGCTGGAACACTGGAAACATCAAGATACCTAACGGCAAGTCGGCAGATGAGCCGGCCGTGATGGCTTTCTATGGCGATGGACCACGCCCAAAAATCATCTCATCCGGCAGCCACCTGCGGCACATCCACGGTGACTCTAAATACATCAGCTATATTGGTCTGCATTTTTACGCGTACAAAAAAGACAGATCAAACTCAGGATTTGACCCTGTAGACGACGATACGCTGTCATTTATGGGGCCCAATCATGATATTTTGATCGAAGACTGCCTTATCGATCACACCGAAATCGTAATTCAAGAGTGGGAGGGCAGCAAAGTCGGTGCCTTTACCGTGAGGCGCAATATCTTTACCGGTGCCTACATTTCCGGGACTAGCACCAGCAGGTCACATCGGCCATCAAATATATTTGCTAAAGGTGTCGAGCAATTGACCATCGAAGAAAACGTGCTCGACTATGGCGGATGGAATCCGGACGTCGCTGGCGCCGGCGCAAATATGTTTAACCACAATGTCTACCTCCAAGCCGGCTCAAACGGGAACAAACTTCTGTTTAAGGGAAATATTTCCGTAAGGGCATCAAGTCATGGTGTACAAATGCGGTCAGGGGGCCTCGCTGAAAACAACTTCTTTGCTCGCAATGCGATTGGCTTGCTCATAGGCTATAACGTCATTGATATTCCGGCAGGAACTCGTGCGTACGCCTATGACAATGTAGTTTCTGAAGGACAGAGCATGCACAAGGGCATCGATGCCTGCTCAGGTAACAATCTCTGTACCGGTGCGCTTTACGGAATCAACCTCGGTGGTGAGCTGGCTGATTTCGTTGCACAGAACAATATTGTTTCCAAGCGCAGCCCCAACGAAACTCAAGACTACTCAACATTGAACATCAAGGGCTTCGCAGTAAGTAGCAATGTTCAAATGTCTGGGAATATCGAGTACAAGTTCGAAGACGGCAATGAAGCGAGCGCCGGCTATCGAGATCCTGAGCGTACGTTAGCGGACTACAACGCTTATCTGGGAGGCGAGAGAAGCTTCGACGCCTTTATGGATGTGGTGAAAGAGCGCCCATTACAGTCCTGGGACGCAAGATATTCAGCGCCAGCCATTAATGACTATCTAAGAGAAGGCTTCCTTATCGACTGATCCCTCAAAGCCCCGACCCACAATCGGGGCTTTTTTTATCGGCCCATCTCCACTTCTTCGCTATTGTCAAACTCTGGATCTGGCACGCCAAAAAGATGATATTGGCGACAGTTCTGGCTGCCCTATCCGTCGCTGTTTACACCCCATTAATGTTAGAATGAATCCTAATAAACAGTGCCGTATCTCACCTTCTACTCACGCTTTCAGGGAACGATAACATGATGAGTTGGTCTTTGGCTTTGGCAACTTATGAACGCAGGGAAGTACTTGAACAATGCGTTCGCTGTGTGCTTGCTCAAACTTTCCTCCCAAAGGAAATTGTAATTGTTGATGGCAGTCGGCTTTGGCACGAAAACATGGTGGCGGTGGAGTCGCTTCTGCAAAGCGTACCTGCTATAAAACTTGTATATGAAGAGGCACTAGTGCGCTCCGCTGCGGCACAACGCAACCAGGCCGCTGACCGTTGCACTGCGGAGGTATTGTTTTTTATCGACGATGATACATTAATGTATCCAGATTGCGCCGAGCGGATCATGGAGGTCTATAACGCCGATAAAAATAAAATGATTGCAGCTGTTGCCGGAGCAAACGTGGCCGAAAGCCCGCTGAATTGCTCCAGCTCAAGTGAGGCGACTCCCCTATCTTCGAGCCCCGGGGGAGGGGTACTAAAAAAGGCGGCGCGTTCTGTTTTAAAAGCGAACGATCGGTTTTTGCCCTACGAAGACAAATTTCCCAGCCACGACGTTCCCCAGTTTTTAACAGACTTCAATGTTGCATTCTGTCGCACATTGCCTGGATTCTCATTGACGATGCGCAGAAGCATTGCCACGAGAGAAAAATTCGATAACAGGTTGCTCAGGTATTCCGCCGAAGAAGACAGCGATATTACCTACAGAGCCTCAAGGTCTGGATTACTGTTAAAGTCGCTGGATGCGAAACTTCATCACATAGGCTCTCCCGGCGGGCGCTTGAGTACTTATACCACGACCGCACTAACCGCGATAAATCTTGTGTTTTTGCACAGAATCAATAGCCCTGACCTCAAAAGCTCAAAGTTTCGACTGTGGAAGTTTTTATTACGGCGCTCGATGATCGAAGCTGCAAAAGACGTATATTATCGGGACCCACTATTCCCGAGATTTAGGGGGATTATTCGTGGAGTATATTCAATAGGAACACTGCTGAACGCGAACATGCAAAACAGTGTTCAAAAATTCTGCTCGATGCAGGAAAAGCTCGTCCTTAATAAGTAGTTAATTATTGGCAGATATACATATGGGCGTGAAAAAATATAAGGTCCTTATTTTGGCTGAGGCAGCGAATCCAGAGTGGACTAGCGTACCTCTGATTGGTTGGTCTTATACGGAGGCGATAGGACGTGTATGCGACATTCATCTCGTAACACAAATAAGAAATAAAGAGGCTATTGAGCGGCACGGCTGGACTGAAGGCAGGGAATTCACTGCGCTAAATACAGAGTTTATTGCTAAGCCAATAAATATTCTCTCCCGTATCATCCGCGGTGGAGATAAGCTGGCCTGGACCGTGGCCACGGCCTTTCAGTCCTTTATATACCCCTATTTCGAGTACAAGTGCTGGAAAACGTTCTCTCACCGGTTGAAGTCAGGGGAATTCGACGTAGTACACAGAGTTACCCCGGTGAGCCCGACAGCGCCGAGCTATCTCGCTAAAAAATTGAAATCGATCGGTGTTCCGTTTGTCGTAGGCCCTATGAATGGAGGGGTTGACTGGCCAGTGCAGTTCAGCGACCGTAAAAAACAAGAAAAAGAGTGGCTGACAAAATTCCGGCAAGCATATAAATTCCTGCCAGGCTATAAATCAATGCGGAAAACAAGCTCGGCAATTTTAGCGGGGTCTCGAGCGGTCCAGCAGCAGTTGCCGGAATATACAAATAAACAAGTGCTCTATATGCCCGAAAACGGGATAGATACACAAAGATTTGAATTAGGTATCAGGAAGTCTCACGTCAAACACCCCTTGAGGGCAGCATTTATAGGCCGCCTTGTTCCGTACAAGGGCGTTGATATGGCGATTAACGCCATTGAGCATGCGGCTTTAAAGGGTGAAATTTATTATGACATTTTTGGCGCTGGGCCAGAAATGTCGAAGTTACGAGGCCAAATCGAGTCATTAGGGCTGGAAAAAAGCATCACGCTGCATGGCAATGTGCAGCATTCTGAGTTAACCGCATACCTAAAAGATATTGATGTGCTTATTTTCCCAAGCATCAGAGAGTTCGGTGGCGGAGTTATTTTGGAGGCAATGGCATGCGGAATCGTCCCAATTGTTGTTGATTATGCCGGTCCTTCTGAGCTTGTGGATGATAGCTGCGGTTATCTGATTGAGTTGGGTAACCAACAAGAGATTGAAGCCAGGCTGAAAGTATTGATTAATAGAATTATAGATAACCCAGACGATTTAAGTGAGAAAAGTAAACACGGGATATTGAAAGTGAAAGAAAAATTCACTTGGAGTTCAAAGGCTGAAAATACTCTAAGAATATACTCCTGGGTACTTGGGGAGTCTGACAAACCAGAACTTCCGTATTAACTTTCGGATGCTAGCCTATAAGCGCATTTTCAAAAAGCACAATCGAATTTTCCCAAGATACGTTAGTAACAGAACTAATAGAGTGATTTCGCATTATCAGCCTCTCAGCGTTTGTCATAGCAGTTATTTTTTGAATAGAAGTTGATTGGCTCAACACATCATCTACATCGGAAAGATAACCATTTTTGCCAGGCTGAATGTAATCTACGGCACAGCCGGCCTTGGTTGCGATTACTGGACACCCACAGGCGAGAGCCTCAAGAATTGGCAGACCAAAACCTTCTGTACGGCTGCTAAAAATATAACCATCTGACCTGGCATAAGTTTCCCGTATTTGAGATTGGCTTGGGTTCTCCAGTATTGTTACTCCATCTATAGATGCGTTCCTAACTATGTCTTCGCGGCCGAATATTATGAGCTGAATGTTCGGATGTATCTTTTTCGCATGAAGAAATGCAGATATTGTTACGTCGAAACCTTTAAACTTCCGTTTCGAGTACATCGTACAAAAAACTGTACTGCTACTATCTGGCTGCTTATCTGAATAAAACATGGATTTATCGACAGCATTTGGCACCAGCTTAACGTTTGTATCCCCATACTTTTCAGCCATAACCTTAGCCAACCAGTTGGCGATGACGATTTTCTCCATAGGGTAGCGATAGCTGGCCTCGACTTCTCTAATGGGGAAGTGTGGATGTATTTCGTGATGTTGGACAAAGTAGAACTTCTTTCCTTTGCTTTCACGGAGACGATTGACCCAGCTTGCGGTTTTCCACCAGGTCGCTATAACGACGTCAGAATCTGGAATATCGCCGTCCTTAAGTACCTTCTTTCCCGGAAACAGCTTAATACCGACATTCGATAAGCCCGAAAAGTGTGACTTCTCAAGATGTTCTCGGTCACTTTTTTTCTGTGCGATGTTCTTTAGCCACTTTATCGGGTTTCTAGATCGGGGGCGTCCGAACGCGCAGACTATTAAGACCTCGTGCCCTAGAGCTGCGAGGCCCTCCGCGTAAATCGCGACTACGCGACATCCACCCGAATAGTTAGGTTCGGGGTGCAGGAAACAGATTCTCAATGTTGAAGCTCCAGCCTGTATATTTCTTCCATGAATGCAAACTTCAATTTTAAAATGTTTGCTAGCGAATAAAAAACTTGGTTAGCAAAATACTCAACAATATGGCACAAGATTTACAGATAAAAAGCCGCTGGTGCCGCCGTTCAAAAATTTGCAGTGTTAACGCAATGTTAACTGGTAGCGCAGCTCTTCACCAGCGTGCAGCGTCGCCTCATGCAAATAATACCCTTGTAAACGAGAGAGGCGGCGTCCGAATGACGTCAATTTTTTGGCAGAAGGCAGTCCCGCCGAGTATACACAAGTGAATGGTCGTGGAATGAAAGGTAGAGAATTCCCCTGGTGTTTACTAGTTAGTAGCTGGAATACGTTCTGATACTGACTTTATGTAAGCGTGATGGCCTCAGGTTGTTGCAACTCGCCAGCATCAACTGCGTTCGTCAAGAATAGATTGTTGGCACCCTTACGCAGATAGGGATTCAGCTGTATCAGATATTACGATATGCTCATTGTACCAAGTGCGATAGCTTTCCTGGAAGCCATCACTGCCAGTAAATATTTTTTATTCTCAAAGGCATCTAATCCTATATGTGATGCCAATTTTCAAAGGATGTTTTGGTGAAAATCAATGCGGAATGACTTTGCTTTAGTAACAGTTGTGCGTGGCCTCGCCGGATAGCCTGTAAACTCCGATACTAAATCAGGATGATTATGAAGATTTTTGGAATTGGCTTGTCCAAGACAGGAACAAGCAGCTTAACAAAAGCGCTGAAGATACTCGGGTATAAAAATTCAATACACAATCCCTCTCAGTGGTTATCCTTCCGTGACCCAAAAGGACTAACCTTTGACTATTCACAGCTCGATGATGTCGATTCCGCTACCGATATTGAAATTGCCTACTACTACAAACAACTGGACAGGCGTTACCCGGGGTCGAAATTTATCCTCACAACAAGAGATGTCAATGGCTGGCTGAAGTCGTGTGAGAATCATTTTAATGATGTTCTAACCAGTTCTGAGGCTGAGAAGCAATTGCATAAGGCGCTTTACGGTAGTTCGGTTTTTAATAGAGAGCGTTTCCGATCGGCGTACTCTAATCACGTAGATGACGTCCTTGACTACTTTCGCGACCGAGATAGTGACTTACTTGTGCTCCCAATTGGGTCCGATTCCAAAATGACCCTGCTGGAAGATTTCCTGGGTATAAAAGGCGGTAGCCATGCTTACCCTGCTGCCAACAAGGCCTTCCCGCTACCTATATGGGTTAAATCGAGATTAAGACGGTTTCCGTTACTGATGAAACTTCGGAATCAGTTTAGGTAGAGGGTGCTCGACGTATAGTCAGGCCAACAAGTGCGAGTGTTGACCTGCAACTGTATATCTGCTTAATAGATATATATCATCAGATTGTTCTGTTAGTCGAATAATGTGGCTAAAGGTAGAATACACGTATTATCTAAGGTAGTTAGTGGTTCTAAACATATGTCAAATCTGAATAAAGAAACGGTACTCGAAGTCCATCATTGGAATGAAACCCTGTTCAGCTTTAAAACCAGTCGCGACCCGGGGTTCCGTTTCGAGAACGGTCACTTCACCATGATTGGGCTCGAGCAACCGAACGGCCGACCGCTTTTGCGTGCTTACTCCATTGCGAGTGCTAACTACGAAGATGAGCTGGAATTTTTCAGTATCAAAGTTCCAGATGGCCCATTGACGTCGCAGCTGCAGAAAATAAAGCCGGGCGACGAAATTTTTGTAAGCCGCAAGCCGACGGGTACTCTGGTAGCGGACCATCTGTTGCCAGGTAAGCGGTTATGGTTACTATCCACAGGAACGGGCTTGGCGCCTTTTATGAGCATCATCAAGGACCCAGATGTTTATGAGCGTTTTGACCATGTCATTCTCGCCCACGGTGTACGGTTTACCTCTGAGCTCGCCTACCAGGATCACATTGAAAAAGAGCTGCCTGAGCACGAGTACTTCGGAGAAATGGTTCGTGAGGGGCTACTTTATTATCCGACAGTAACTCGTGAAGCATATCGCAACAATGGGCGTCTCACCGATCTGATGCTGTCTGGAAAAATCTTTAAAGATCTTGACCTGCCCCAGCCGAATGTGGATGAGGACCGATTCATGTTGTGTGGCTCTCCAGCCATGCTGAAAGATCTCACCTCTATTCTTGATGACTGGGGATTCCGCGAAACGCGTGCGGGGGTGCCTCACGAGTATGTGATCGAGCGTGCATTTGTAGAAAAGTGAAGGTTGAAGTCTGGCTGGGGTGCTCGTCGTAACCTTGGGTAAGGAATGAGCCTTTACGAAGGTGAGCGTAGGCTATCTACGCTCACACACTTTGGCCGCTAATTTTATTTTTTGAAGTCAATTAGTCGGCTAACTGTCGTACAATGTTGGGCTTCGAAAGCGGTTCCGATTATCGGATTCTATGGCCTTCACTATTATTCCATTTGCCATGTCTAAAATAATACGAGATTCATCGCCCCCTATTTTTATCGTCGGGCCGCCTAGGTCGGGCACATCGCTTTTGTCGGCTATAATGGGGAGTCACAGCAGAATAGCGTGCGGGCCGGAGACAGACCTGTTTAAGTGCGTGCCACAGGAAGATGCCAGCCGCATCATATCGGGGCCAAAATGGGTAGAGCAAGTCACCGAGCGACTCGAATGTATATTATACCCAGATGGAAGAAGCCTGATTAGTCATTTTGGGCTGACAAAGGAATCGGTAAGAGATTACCTGTCTACACAAGAACCGTCACCAAAGGCAGTTTATTCAGCAGTCCCCGCTGCCTTTGCTAAAGCTCAGGGAAAAGCACGTTGGGCGGAAAAAACACCCCGACATATATTGTACGTTGAGACTATTCGCAAACTTTATCCTGAAGCCAAAATCATCCGAATTGTCCGTGATCCAAGAGATTCAATTCCCTCGGTAATAAAAAATATTGGGCTTTCTACTTCGCTTATAGGAGAGTTCTACCGGTGGATGACTGTATTCACAATAAGCCATTCGTTTTTTGAGAATGATTTAAATAGTATCACTGTTAGGTATGAGGATCTGGTACAAGATCCCAGCCAAAAAGTGCGGGAAATCTGCAAGTTCTTGGGAGAGAATTTCGAATCATCTATGCTTGATCGGTCTGGTGCTGAGCATGTTCGAGTAGCTTCGGAAACCTGGAAGAATGATATCGACAAGAAAATAAATGACGATAATGTCTTCGGTTGGAAGTTAAATATGGATAACAAAATCGCGAGAGCAGCATCGCTTATATGTTGTGATGCTCTCGAAATACTTGGTTACCCTAATCCAGAAAAGCCCAAACAAGAAATAAATGTTTTTCCGCTCGGTGAAAATTTTGGCGTTGCCAATGAACCACATATTATAGATTGCGCTCAGAAAGGATTTAGGTACACAGCGAGTCCAATTCGTTATCCAGCTAATATTGCGGAGGCCTTAAAACCCCATCCGGATGTTCTACTAGGCGATCTTCCATTAGGGAAAAATACCACGCTAAGATTTTCCCTTTGTTTCCAGGCAATTTGGATAATTGTCCGCAGATATTTCTTGAACAAGCCTGTGACAGTCGATCCAAGTATTCGGCTAGGCGTCGGCACTCTGAGTCAGGTAGTTGGTAAAATTGCTTTGATTTTCGGAAGCCGGCGAACGTTTACGGAATAGTTTAATGCGCACTACATAAACATGGCAGTCTATTACATTGTCAAGTTAGATTTCCTTCACACCACCTACCCTCAACTCTTTCTGTAACGCGACATCGGTGGTGTTAAGGTCATATGCTACTCGGTAGCAGTGAATACGAGCGTCAGAATAGAAGTGCTTCTTGGGTTTCGAGAAGTTAGATATCCAAATTTGATTAAAATAGATAGAGTTTAATCCGTTAAAACCTAAGCTCTAGCTTGAAAATTTCACGCAAATCTCAAGATGATTCGAAAAAAGCTGTGCTCTCAATCTATGAAAATCCCATATTCCTTAACTCTGGAATGAATTTCGGGAGCCAAAACTCGAGCATAAGTTGCTGTAAAATGGTCCTGGTCTCTAAATTTTAAAACGTTCCCGGTCACTGCTGAGCATATACTTTCGCCACATAGCAGGTCCGAAACATCTATAGGAAAAACATTGCTTGGCAAATTCAAACTATCAATTTCCCCGTTCGATAAAATATCGCTCAAATAAGGATTCAGATTCTTTTTTCTATCGATAGAGCAATTTTCTGAATCTGGGCCAAAACGGTCAACGCAAAGTGCGACATCAAAATCTGCTCTGGGAGTATCTCTAATTGAAATTATAGGAATATCAGGTATGAGCCGCCAAGCTTCGAGAAATCCTTGGGGTATAAAATCGCCAGCTTGCTCAGAGCTCGTCCGAGTAGAGGTGAGTAGCGTAAAAACAGCTCGTGGTTTGATTTCATTAATTCTTTTGATTACGTCTTTTGACCAGCTCAGGCAAGCCTTCTCTGCGCCAAGATTGAGATCCAAGCTAGACAATGTAAGAGGGCATCCTGCTTTGGTGATATTCAAAATTTTTAGAGATCTGTCCGTCGAAGCAATTGTCTGAAGGGCGGGTAGCCAATGGGCCGAATGTGAGCCGCCTACCAACATAACCACCTTTTCCCCTTCCATATTTCCGAATGTGCACTCGATCAATTCAGCTTTATCCCATCGCTGACTGCAGGATTTGTCTAGGCTTTCCGATTTATCCCACTTGGCTATAACAGGTGCTGGCACCACTCCGACCGGATTCCCGCCACTTAATAGTATTTCAACGTCGTGATTTGCACGTTCTTTAGCCGAAATATAGTTCACTCCCCAAAAGCCTACGGTTCCGATAGCTGGGAGCATTACTAACACACTCGCAGCTGTTGTGTGTGCGAAGCTTCTATTAATTATCGAAGATTTACGGAATGGAACTTCAAAGAAAAAGTAGGTAATGCATGCGAGAATCAGAGATGCAGTGATTATTAGGACGCCTGCAAAAAAACTAACAGCCTCAACTCCTGTGGTCTGCAAGTAACCAATGAGTATAGGCCAGTGCCACAGATAAAAGGTGAAGGAAATGTCACCGAGTCGCTGAGTCAATCTGTTATTTAAGAGGCGCAAATTTGCTCCATTGTTTGCCGCCAAAATAATGCCAACGGTAGCGACTACAGGAACAACGGCAGCAACACCTGGGAAGTGGCTTCCCACGGATATGAGTGCTGCGTAAAATGTTAATATCAACAAACATCCATAACCAATAAACCAAGACCAAACTCTCGACAAATTCAGTTTATGAACGACCGATGCAAATAACGCGCCAGACAAAAATTCCCAAAATCGTGCCCAAGTATTAAAGTATGCAGACGCCTGATTCATTTCAGTTACTAAAATGGCATAGGCGAACCCCAAAAATAAAAAGCATGCTAATGCGAGCCTAATGTCTCGATAAAAATATTTAGATCCCCGAAAAATAAAGCTTAAAGCAATGAAGATTATTGGGAGAGCAACGTAAACCTGCATCTGTACAGACAAAGCCCACATGTGCTGGAAAGGGCTGGCTATTTCACCTCTCGCCAAATAATTGGTTCCGGATAAAAATAGCCACCAGTTTTCTAAAAAGAAAATGGATGCTATGGCATCTTTAATTTGAGAGTTCCATTTGCTCTCCATGCCAATCAAAAAGAAGCTTGCACAGGTGCATAGAATTACAATACTTGTACTTGGTACAACACGAGCCAAAGTCTTCTTGTAATAAGCTAATAGGTTAGGCCAGTCTGGAGCACCATTTTTGAAAAGTGAGGAGTAGATAAAAAAGCCCGCGATCACGAAAAATGCATCAACGCCGCCGGATACACGCTGAAACCAGATGTGGTAAACGGCGACTAGAAGTGCCGCATATATCCTTAGACCTTGTACTTCCCTTAGATATCCAATCTTCCTCATGCGACGCCTCTCTATTCAGTAGCAAAAAAAATAAGCAGGAAAAGACAAGCCATAAAAATTCTCTCTTTTAGTAAAAAGATTTTTACTGGTTAAATTATGTCGTCAATTATTAGAGGTATATATTCATTTATTTTGCAATCAGAACTTCGATGGTAAATTAGCTTTCTCGAAGAAAATAAAAATTCTAATGAAGAAAATAAATTCGCGATTTCAGATGTGGCGGATAATATTGCTAACGATTATTATAGGCAAGCAGTGCTGTTGAATCGATATGGCATCTATATAAAACACTCAATTTTATTGGCGACTTGCCCGACGTACTCAGCCTTCAAAATGGAATGGTGATCACCTGGCACCTCGTAGGTCGTAAGATTTTCACAATACTTTCCCCATCCAAGGTCTTTGGAGGGCTGTTCTCCATACAGGCGCCTTCGGTCACGTGCTTTGATTAAGACGATCGGCCGATAGATGCGAGATAAGCGAGTGGTAAAAATTGCATTCTTACGGACTTGATGTCGTATTCGTATGTTGTTCGCATCATCTGTTTTTCTGGCACAGTCCGCATGCTGTGCTCGACTCTTCCTGGTAAATTGCGAATACCTTTGTTTTACCCGCGACATGAGATACCCAGGACCGTGGGTAAATATGTGTTTAATATGTTGTTGTGCGCGGAATGAAAGCCTTCGGTGTGCAGTGAAGGCGTCTGGGGTTACAGTATCAAGCAACCCCGTGAATGCTACCTCGTGGCCCAGCTTTTCGAGCTCTCGCCCGACTTCAATAGCAATGATCCCACCAAAGGATTTGCCGGCGAGATAATATGGCCCATTTGGCTGTAGCGTGAGGATCACAGACAGATATAGTTGTGTAATCCCTCCTATGGAGTCTGTTGTTGTGGCTGCCCTCGAATCGGCCCCGCGTGTGATGAGATCCAATTCTTCAGGAAGGTATACGGCATATACTGAGCGTTCTGTGGCCAGGGTCTTCGCGAGCTCTAGATACTCAACAACTCCGTTAATCAATAGCAGGGGCGGAGTATTTTTACGCCCCGGCTTAAGTAAAAGGTATCCCGAGTCGTTGTTGGCACCGCCATCTTCTGATCTTACTTCGGCTGTTAAACGACTGGAGATCAGAGCTGACTGTTGCCGCACCGTTGGGTTGTGTATTAAATCACCAATTGAAAGACTGGCGCACAGCTCAGTAGATAGCTTGGCAACTAGGCGTACCGCAGATATTGAGTCTCCACCAAGCTCAAAAAAATCACTGTTAGCGTGAATGGATCGGTCGCCAAGAAGTTCACGCCACACAGCGGTGATGCTGTGTTCCATTGGAGTTGCAAGCGGTTCTTCCCGGTCTGACTGTAATGCCCGGCAATTTTGTGGTGCCGGCAAATTTATACGATCGACTTTGCCATTGTTGTTGGTGGGGATCGATGCGACCTGTAGATACAGTGACGGAATCATATACGAAGGAATGAAATCTTTAGCGAAGGATTTTACATCTCTAACGGATACCATGCCTGTCGCTTCCGGCACTACGTATGCGATGAGCGTTGCTGAAGAGTCATCATCGTTGAGATATTTTGCTGCGATCACGCAGTCTTTCATCCCGGGAGCTCGCTTTAGTATGCTCTCTACCTCCAATAGCTCAATCCTGTTCCCATTGAGCTGAATCTGAAAGTCTTCTCGGCCGAGCATTTCGTAGAGGCCATCGCTATCCTTTCGCACCATGTCGCCGGTTGCGAAATAACGTAGGCTATTCAGTTCAACGAATTTTTCGTGATTCAGGTCCGTACGATGCATGTATCCGGGTATAACACCTGGGCTAGAGACAAATAATTCTCCAATCTCGCCATCTGTAACTACCGTGTGGTCCTTATCGAGAACTGCGAGCTTTACATTTTTCTGAGGCTTACCAATTTTTGTCTTAGTAAGCTCCGTCGCGGTGACCGGCCAATAAGTGACCATGCAATTGGTTTCGCTTGCGCCATAATTCACATACAGCTGAACTCGTGGCAATATTCTCCGGATCTTGCAAAGAAGACTGGGGGGTACGTTGTCACCGCCGGTGAGAATTCGCTCGAGGTGCTTAAGTGACGCGATTCTATGCGGCTCTGACTCTACGAATTCGATAAGCCTGCCGAGAAGAGTGGGAACGAAGTGCCAGACAGATACCCGTGATGCTATAGAAAAAAGCCGCTCCACTTCGAGGATATCCGATCGTTCGGCGATAGTGATGGAGCCGCCGAGAGCAAGTAGTGAAAGAAGCTCAAATGTACTGATACTAAAGGAGGAGCCAGCTACGGATAGGATGCTGTGAGCGCTCGTGAGCTCGAAACAGAAAGCCGAAGACGACATACCGTGCGCGAGATTCAATTGTGAAGAAACCGCGCCTTTCGGGCGTCCGGTAGTTCCGGATGTGAAAAAAATATGCGATTCATTTAGCAGCGTTACCGGGTACGCTTGGAACGATTGGATCTGCCGACCGCCAAGGTCGGAAATAGACTGATAGCTTTGAAGCTTTGCAGAAGAATCGTTCAGTATTTTATTGTATTTTTCAGTTGGGCTTATGGCGTCATATACAATAATGGCTGGTGCAACGTCTTCCAGAATCATCCCAATCCTCGCGGGAGGAAACTTAGGATCTATCGGCACATAAGTCGCGCCTAGCAGGTGTGTCGCAAGCAGAGTGGTTACCAACTCAGGGCAAGGATCCATTAATACCGCTACACGTGAGTTTGAGCTAACCCTTCTTGCTTGTAAGCCTGCAGCCAATTGCCGTGCGGACGACATCAAGCGGCTATAGGTCAACTCCTCATCTTTATATGTAACGGCGACCTTGTCAGCGTGGCGTTGGCCATTGCGTTCTATCTGGCGGATTACCGGAACACCGACGTCGTATGGAGATACGGTAGCGGTGACAAGCGGTACATCAAGGTTGTCTCCGCGGCGCGTGTTCAATATGGATGTACCTTCCAAGCTGTACTCGTCCATTGGTTTTCTTGGGTGATGCTGAAGCCTGGCTATCGCTTGCAGCTTGAACTCAGCTTTCCCTTGCGTCGCCTGAGGCTTGGTGACGCCAGGAAATGCTCATTATCCGTACTGCAGGAGAGCGTCACGCATTAGGCCCCCGCAGGCTCTTGCTGTTCGGCGGGCTGTGTGGCACTGGGTGAGGCTCTCTTACCGGAGGAATCTGGAGCCCAGTCGGAAGGCATAAGCGAGAAATTGATCAGCGTCGACGTATCGCCGGTGTTGCGGGCATGCTCAATACGTTGATAAAAGTTCTTACCGGTATTCTGAGGCACGCTTGTGCTCATCTGGGCGCCGTGTTTGGGGCGCTCGACGTACTCAGGGAAGGACATTTCCGCGGCGTTCTGCTTCGCATATCCCTTGCCGAACAGTTGTTTGAGTTCGCCGAACCCATCATTGCTGACGAGCTGTTGTCCGCGAAGGTTGACGCCTTTAGATATGGCCCTGGAGACAAACTGCTCGAGATTTTCAGTGTCGAAGGCTATGTGCTGTACGCTGTGGTCACCATGGCAATCGGCAAAGGCGGTGACCTGGCTTTTCTTCTTGCGATCTATCCCTTCTACGAGCACCACACCGAAAGATTCGAAGTCGATACACCAGAGTTTCATGCTGCTATCCGGATCGTCGGGACGGACATCATCCACCCGCTTGGTGAGCTTTCCACCTTCAACTTCTATGTGGTACCACGCCCACTTTTCGATCATCCCTTCCGCCACTGCATAGGCAATATGGTCAACTCTACTGACTCTAGACATTCCTTGTCTCCCCCCAATCTGTTTTTCAACCACAATAATCGCAGCTAATGGACGCTAATATGGCAGCGATCAAAATAATGTCAACCGGAAATTGCTGCGAACTTGCGCACAAAAATGTCTCTCGGATCTGCGCTCGATTATAAATTTGTGCGAAATGCACGCCTATCTTGGCGGGACTTTCTTTTTTATTGGTGACGTGGCGCGATATTCTTTTAGGTGTGTCGCACAATACGGCTCGGCACGTGATTTTGCGCGCCAATTTTCACTCTTCTAGTGCCCTGGTTTGGTTTTGCGCCAAAATTAGTTGAGTCCCATCACAATTTAGGCGGATAATCATTGTTCGCTGGCATGCACCGCCACTAGAAAGTGGCCACTGACAAAATCTCTCAGGTTTAATGGAATTCGGCCCGATTTATGCATTGGCATAATTAGGCGTCGTGGTTGCAGGGATGTCATACGCAAGTAGTACAGTAATGTATTTGGCTTCGCGCCAGTGCCACCGGCCCAATAGCCGAAGCGAAACAATAACAGGGAATAGTTTGAGGCTATGTAGCCTTACCTAAAGGAGGGGTGCTTGTGGAACAAGGATGGATCCGCAGTAGGCAGGGCGGGATAACTGCGCTTTATCGATTATTTGATGTGCTGCTTATCCAGGGCGTACTTTACGCTAGTCTCGCTTACTTTGAAGTCACGCCTGGCAAAGATTGGTTGATTGCAGGCCTTTTGGCCGCCGTCAGTTTTGCGTTCATTGCTGAGTCAGTTGAACTTTACCGGTCTTGGCGCGGCGAAACGTACAAAAGGATTTTTGGTACCGTGACAACGGCTTGGGTTGCGGTGTGTGCCTTCCTTATCCTTCTCGCTTATTCTTTTAACGCCTTTGGCGCTGACTATATGCGGCCGGCGGTGGCGGCATGGTTGGTATTTACTTTATTTGCTCTCGCTTTCTGGCGCTTTTGCTTGCGTCAGCTGCTGTTTTGCATTCGCCTAAACGGGGGGAATTCACGCAGGGCGGTCATCATCGGCTGCACGGAATCCGGTTACAAGCTCGCTAAAGACCTCGCAGAAAACCCTCAGCTGGGAATTCATATCAGTGGATTCTATGAGGTGCCTGAATTTCAAGAGCACACCGCCTGCATTGGTGATGAGAGCAGGTTTCCAATACTCGGTACTGTTGATGAGGCCATCAAAAAGGGCCGTGCAGGCGAGCTCGATGTCGTATTTATTGCTTTACCGATGCGCGCGGAGCAGTTCATTAGCGAGGCGCTGGACAAATTCTCGGACACTACTGCCACGGTCCATATTCTTCCCAATTTCTTTGTGGCGAAGATGCTTCACGCGCGGTGGCATCAGGTGGGAAGTAGCAGCCTGTTAAGCGTCTTTGATACACCGATTCAGGGCTTTGACGGGTGGTTGAAGCGACTTGAGGATCTGGCCCTGGCTTCAGTTATCCTCACGCTAATTTCACCGGTTTTCCTGGTGGTTGCCGCAGCTGTAAAATTTTCGTCGCCGGGACCGGTTATCTTCAAGCAGCGACGCTACGGGCTGGATGGCCGCACTATTTACGTATGGAAATTCCGTAGTATGACCGTCATGGATGATGGCGAAAAAGTAGAGCAGGCGAAAGAGGGCGACCAGCGCATTACTCCTTTAGGAAGAATTTTGCGCCGAACTTCTCTTGATGAGCTACCTCAGTTCTTCAATGTGCTTCAGGGGACCATGTCTATCGTAGGCCCTAGGCCACATGCCGTTGCGCATAACGAAGAATATCGAAGTCAGGTCAATGGCTATATGCTCCGGCATAAAGTAAAGCCAGGTATTACCGGCCTGGCACAAATAAAAGGCTTTCGGGGCGAGACGGACACCCTTTACAAGATGAGTCGTCGTGTCGAATACGATCTCGAGTATATTCGCCGCTGGTCGATACTGCTTGATCTTCGAATCATATTTCTGACCATCTACCGTGGTTTTTACCACAAGAACGCTTATTAAGCCGTCAATCCCGGTTTATAGTCCGGTGAATGAGAGCGGAAATTGATATGAAGCCAAGATTCGACTGCGCCACGGCGCTCTTCCCGCGAGGACCCGTTAATCGCACCTGGCGACAGAGCGCCTTATTTTGTAGTTTGGCGGGAATAGCCTCAACCGCACACGCCGTTACCATAGACCTGCCGGCAGAGTTCGAGTTGGTCGGTTCTGCCGGTCTGGAGGTGCAATATGACGATAATGTTTTCCTGACCACACAGAACCGTCAGGGTGACTGGGTTACCCGCGTGTCTCCGTCAATCGAATTGTCGAGAGAGGGGCAGGTTACAAACCTTAGCAGTAGCTTTACCGTTACGCGTGGGCACTACCTGAATGGAACGAGGGAAAATGTTACTGACTACGCAGCGGATCTTGGTTGGCAATGGCGCGCGGCTGCAATGGTAGAGGTGCGCACGTCGGCAAGTTACGCGGACGTTGCCCAGTCCGTTAACGGCAATCTGGATGGTGGTCTAGCCCCGATCTTGATTGAGGCTGAGAGGACGCGTCGGCCGAGTGGTGAAATCGGCATTGCCCTGGGGCGCCAGGGAGGCAGGCTCCAGGGGTTGATTCGACACGGAATAAGAAAAAGCGAGTTTGACGATTCGATCCGCGATTCTACGGCCGTATATTCTGGCGTTAGCACAACGTATGAATTGAATAGTCTACTTCTGGTGGGTATTCAGTTGGTGGATACGGATCTGGAGTATGCAGAATTCGCCGAAATACCGGATCGGGACAGTAATGAAATGCTGGCGATGGCGACGGCAGAGATTAGATTGCCGAAAACAAATATCCAGCTACGGGGGGGGGAGCTTAAAAAGGAATTTACTCGCGGGGTCAGAGCGGATTTCGAAGGGCCACGCTGGGACGCGACCATTACCTGGAGCCCAAAAACATACAGTACGCTCTCCTTTTCATTGGGTGAAAATGTACAGGAATCCCTGGGTGTTGCGAGTTATGTGGACGTCGACAGTAAAGTCTTTTCCTGGTCGCACCAGTGGGGTCAGAATTTGAGTAGTACACTGTCGTATAGTCAGACGGAAGGGGAGTTCATCGGCGCAGATAGATTGGACAGAGTAATGCGCTCAAGTTTTTTAATTCGATACCTACCTGTCGAGTGGATAATTGTTCGATTTGGTGTTTCCAGCCTTGAAAATAGCACCACCGTCAATGGCACGGACTTGGACAATAATCGGTTTCTTCTGGGTATAGAGGCGCCGCTTTAAAAGGTCGTATTCAAAAAGGATTTTTTACATGTATGCCCTTAAGGCTTCGTCACTACTTATCGCGCTGATTGGCTTAACCATGGTTCCGCTCAAGCTGGTGGCAGAGAGTTTTTCGGAATATCGTCTAAATGCCGGTGACAGGATTTCAATACGGGTGTATGGCGAAAATGACCTGAATCATGAGGCTATGCTCGGCGATTCCGGAAATATTACTTATCCATTTCTCGGCGAGATTAGGGTCGTTGACCTTACGCCGGAGCAGCTTGAGGCGATCATTGTAAAAGGCCTTAAGGGTGACTATCTGATTAATCCAAGTGTGACTGTAACAATTACCCAATATCGTCCGGTATTTATCTACGGCGAGGTACAGGCGCCGGGCGGGTATAGCTATCAGCCGGGCTTAACGGTCGGGAAGGCAACAGCACTTGCGCAGGGTATCACGGAGCGGGGGTCGGAAAGCAGGATATATCTCATTAGAGAGGGTGGATCTGAAGAAGAGCGAACGCGCGTAGACATGTCTACCAAGCTACGGCCAGGCGACGTAGTAACCATAGAGCAGGGGTTTTTCTGACACGAGTATGGAGAATCACAATCATATCGACGAGGAGCCGAACTCTTCGCCTCTGGGTAATATAGATCTAATTGCCCTTTTTTTTGCCGTTTATGAAAAGAAATGGTATATCGCTGCGTTTGCTCTGATTGTCACCACAGCTGCATATTTTTCCGTTCAAAGTATTCGCGATAGATACCAGGCAACTGCGACACTACTGTTGTCTACTAACCAGGCCAATCTGGTTTCTATCCGAGATGTGTATGAGGCCGGTGCACAACGTCGTGAGTTTCTGATGACGCAAGTTGAAATGTTGCGGTCGCGTGCAATTGCCGAGCGCGTCGTTGATGCGGTTAATCTAGAAAACCATGAAGAGTTCAATCGACCACCCAAGCCCTCACTTTCTTCAAAGGTAAAGCATTGGCTTGGTATGGAGGATGAAGCTCCTTCACTGGATCCCGCCGCGTTATCCCGCCGCAAGCGCGAACAGATCGTAAATCAGATTGTGGACAGAATAAATGTACAACCGGTCAGAACTACGCAGCTGATCAAGTTGTCTTATGAAAGCTACTCAGCGCAGTTGGCAGCGGCTATACCGAATGCGGTAGCGCAAGCTTATATCGAAGAGCAGCAAAGTGTTCGTACCGATGTCACTGAAAAGGCCACCAGCTGGCTGAGTGAGAGGCTGGAAGGTCTTCGCGTCAAACTGGAAGACTCCGAGCACGCGCTAAACGAGTTTCAGCAGCGGGAGGATTTGGTAGACCTGCAAGGAGTGCGGGGGCTTGCTTCTCAAGAGCTAAATGAAACCATGAATCAGCTGCTGGAGGCGAGGCGGGAGCTTAAAGTCGTCGAGGCGATTTACAATCAGGTCCGGCGGAAAAATAGCGAAGCAGAGTCATTGCTAAGCCAGCCTGAGGTTCTGAATCACCCCTTGATTCAGGCTGCGAGGCAGGCAGAAACGTCTGCCCAGCTCGGCGTCACCGAGTTGGCTCGCCGTTATGGCCCGAAGCATCCGACCATGCAGGCAGCGCAAGACGAGCTTGACAGCGCACGCGCCCAACTCCGGAGTGAGATAGCGAACCTCGTGGCAAGTATTGAGGTGGACTTCGAGCAGGCAAGGGAAAAGGTGCGGACTCTTGAGCGAGAGCTGGCGACGGCAAAATCTGATTTGCAAGCGGTAGCACAAAAAGAGGTTCGTTATGACGAGCTAAAGCGGGAAGTCCAGATAAACAGTCAGCTTTACAATACATTCCTGACGAGATTTAAGGAAACCCGTGAAGTATCGGGATATGAATCCGCGGCGGCCCGCCTAGCAGATCCGGCGGTCACACCCAGACGGCCACTGGCGTCCAAAAAGAGACTTCTGGTTTTGTTTGCATTTGTCGCAAGCGCGGGCTTGGGCGTGGCTCTAGTGGTTCTTCTGGACTTTCTGAAAAATGGAATCCGGGACCCTCAGGACATTAGCAGGAAGCTTGGCCAGCCAATGATGGGTATGGTACCCCTAGAGTCCTCTGGCGATCTGCCGCTGTATAACTACTTTGATGGAGAGGACAGGCAGTTCTCTGAGGCTATCAGATCGTTGCGAACCGGCGTTGTACTTTCAAGGTTAGACAATAAAGCCGATGTAATCTGTGTGACCTCGTCGGCTCCAGAAGAAGGAAAGACGTCAATATCCATCAATCTATCCTTCTCCCTCGGGCAGCTGGAAAAAGTATTGTTAATTGATGCCGATATGCGGTGCCCCTCTATCGCGAGAAAATTTGGTATAGCGCCGAATCGGCCTGGTCTGGCCGACCTCCTATCCGGCAGGTTTGCCATCAATGAGTGTATTGTAGGGGATAAAAAAAGTGGCATTGATTTGATGCCGTCCGGAATCCGTCCAGAGGATCCTCAGAGGTTACTGGGGTCGGTACAGTTTCAGAATATGCTGAAAGAGCTCAGGACAAAGTACGACCGCATTATTATTGATACTCCGCCGGTGCAGGCGGTTAGCGATGTGCTGGTCATTTCCAAGTTGGTCGGTTCGCTGCTTTATGTGGTGCGTGCAGAAGATACAAGAGTAGGCGTTATCCGTGCGGGAATTTCTCGTCTGGCAAGCATCGGTGTGAGACCTGATGGCGTCATCCTGAACTGCGTCTCGATGCAGAAACGGAGCGCTTATTCCGATCAATACTACGGTTATTACCCGGAATATTCTGGATAGGACCCAAGTCGTTCAAGGACATTCCTTCACTAAGTGAAGGTAAACGGGTTCAGAGCGCATACTCGACGGCGGACAAATGCGCAATAAATGCGATAATATACGCCAATGATTGATCTGCACTGCCATATTCTGCCCGGGATTGACGATGGTCCCCGGACATTAGAGCAAAGCGTGGCGCTTATCCGGGCGGCGGCTGCTAACGGTATCACTCATATGGTGGCAACCCCACATATCCACCCGGGGCGCTACTCAAACACCTCTCGCTCCATAGAACACGCTTTTCGCGAGTTCCTTGGTAATTTACCCTCCTACAAAGACCTCAGTATCAAATTTGCGCTTGCCGCAGAGGTGCGTGTGTCAGATGAGCTAATTTACCTCGCCTCGACCAATACACTTCCGGCACTGGGTTACTGGGAGGGAGATCTCCTGGTATTGCTGGAAATGCCCCATAGTCACATCCCGGCAGGCTTGCCAAAGCTGCTCGGTTGGCTCGCTCGTCAGAATATCCGGCCGTTGATTGCGCACCCAGAACGCAACAAAGACATTATGCGGGATTTGCATCAAATCGACCCTTTGGTACAGGCCGGGTGTTTATTTCAGGTAACGGCAGGTGCGTTGGTTGGCCAGTTCGGCGAGCCGGCACGTGTCCGCGCCACCGAGATCCTGAAGAAGGGGTTGGCCACTGTACTGGCTACGGATACCCATCATATTCAGCGGCGGCCACCAAATCTTGCTGAGGGCCGTCGTGCGGCGGAGAAAATAGTAGGTGAAAAGCGGGCTTGGGAGATGGTGCGTGATAACCCTGCAAAGATCGTGGGTGACCGCTTTGTGACCTCATCCAGGTGAGGCGTAAGAGCAAACAATGTTCGGCTGAACAAGAATTAGACCACAGAGGACGCGCACGGACATTATTAATACCAGTGGCTTAGTCCATGAAGAGCGACGAAACACATGATAACCACCCCCGGGTGGTTTTTTTATGGACGAAAACTAAACAGGCGGGCTGGGTTGTGGCTAATATTCAACCATTTTGCTGTTTGGTCATCATCTCCATTTGATGTAATGCGGTGTAATTGACGCTGTGAGAGCATGTGTGTACTTTTGTATACACGGTTTTTGCTTGGGAGCACCATGCTAAATAAAACACAGTCTATATCCGTGCGTCTGTCTCCAGATGATTATGCCTACCTGATGTCAATCGATCGAAATGGTGCGTTTACGCAGAGCGAAAAAGTGCGTGAGTTGATTGCCATGGCAAGGGAGTCTGTGGGTGTGAGTCGCTACGCCCAATCCTATTTGGCCGCCGGTGAATCCATGTTGCCAATTAAAAGCCGCTATTTGGAAGAAAACCACCGAAGCTTACTCGTGGAGTCATTGCTGGAGCTAGTATCGGAAAGCGCTGCAGCTATCCAGGTATGCACTGAAGAGAAAAGATTGGCTCCTGCCCTGGAGCGCAGAGCGCTGCCGGCCATCGAATCTTTTTTGGAAAAAATGCTGTTGTTATCGGTACAGGATGAGCCGCGACTTGTTGACCAGGATGTAGCGGAAACGATTAAGCAGCGCGTTAAAAATTTACTGCAGTACTGATATTGGCTTCAGGAGGTTTGATGGAATTCTTTCTACAAGATGGTAACCAGCTATTTACCGGCGCTCTGGTATTGATGTTGATGATTGCCCTACTCGAAGGGGTGATGATGCTGATCGGTGTCGGCCTTTCCGATCTACTCGACAACCTTTTGCCAGACATCGACCTCAATGGAGGGATGCCCGATAGCGGCCCCAGCGCTGGTTTGACGAAACTGCTTGGTTGGCTGCGCTTTGGCGAAGTGCCGGCGTTGATCCTGTTGGTGGCGTTTCTGGTCAGCTTCGGAATTACCGGGCTGCTGATCCAAATGGTGGCCGAGGGGCTGCTCGGTGCACTTATTCCGACCTGGATACTGGTAATACCGGTGCTGTTTCTTGCATTGCCGCAGGTGCGCCTGTTTGGCCGGATGCTGCGCTACTTTGCCCTGGGGGATGAAACACAGGCAGTGGAACGCAACTCGTTTGCGGGCCGACAGGCAGTAATCACCATTGGCGAAGCGGCGGTCGGCTCGCCGGCGGAAGCGCGCTTTAAAGATGAATTCGGCACTACGCACTATGTCATGGTGGAGCCTTACGATGAGGGCGAGCTATTTTCTCAGGGACAGCAAGTGGTGCTGGTGGAAGAGCAGGGAGCCAGCTTCCGGGCTATTCGCCCGGCCGGCTAACTACCTGTGGATTGTGTGGGGGGCTCAATGGCAATCATGCTAACAAGTTCGAACAACCAAACCGCAAAAAACATTAAAAATATTTGGGAGAAATAAACCGTGATTCAAAATTTGCATAGCATTGCGATTATGGCCGGGGCAGTACTGGTTGGCCTGATTATTATCGGCACCATTTTTGCGCGGCTGTATACCCGTGCATCGAAAGAACGCTCCTTTGTGCGCACCGGTATGGGCGGCCAGAAAGTCATTATGAACGGTGGCGCGTTGGTGCTGCCGGTGTTGCATGAAATCATTCCGGTCAACATGAATACCCTTCGCCTGGCGGTATCTCGCAAGGAACATCAGGCACTGATCACCAAAGATCGCATGCGTGTGGATGTACTTGCCGAGTTTTACCTGCGCGTGAAGCCGGATACCGATGCGATCGCCAATGCAGCGCAGACACTGGGTGTGCGCACTCTGGATCCGGAAGCGCTGAAAGAAATGATCGAAGGCAAGTTTGTCGATGCTCTGCGCTCGGTGGCTGCAGAAATGGAAATGGCCGAACTGCACGAGCAACGCAGTCAGTTCGTACAGAAAGTACAACAGGTGGTTTCTGAGGACCTGTTGAAAAATGGTCTCGAACTGGAGTCAGTGTCTCTCACCGGGCTGGATCAGACCGGCAAAGAATTCTTCAACCAAGACAATGTATTCGATGCGGAAGGTCTTGCCAGCATGACCCGCTCTATCGAGGCCCGTCGTAAAGAAGTGAACGACGTGGAGCAGGATACTCGTGTGCAAATCGAGACCAAAAACCTCGAAGCCGAACGTCAGCGTCTCGAAATCGAGAAAGAAAAACGTTATGCCCACCTCGAGCAGCAGCGTGAGCTTGAAAATCGCGAAGCCGCTCAGAAAGCGGATATGGCGAAAGAAACCGCTGCACAGGAGCGTGCCGCTCGCCAGGCGACCATTGAAGCCGAGCGCGAAGTCGATCAGTCGCGGATCGCCGCCGAACAGGCCACCCGCCTGCTGGAAATTGAAAAAGAAAAACGCCTGCAGGAGCAGGAAATCGAACGTGAACGCGTGCTGGACGAGCAGCGTATCTCCAAGACGAAATCCGTAGAAATTGCCGAGCAGGAGCGGGCCATTGCGGTCGCGGAAAAATCTAAAGAGCAGTCGCTGGCGGATCAGCAGGCAAACGTGGCCCGCGCCGAAGCGGTGAAGGCCGAAGAGCAGGTGCGTACCGCCAAGGATGTAGAGGTCGCGGAACGTGACAAGCGCATTGAAATCATTGAGGCGCAGAAAGAAGCGGAACGTCAGGCCACTTCCATCAAGGTTGCCGCTGAAGCGGAAAAGGCAGCCGCGGAAGACAAGGCCGAAGCGCTGCGCCTGCAGGCGTCTGCAGAAGCCGAAGCAGTGCGTATCAAGGTGGAAGCCGACCGCGAGAAATACGCGGTGGACGCCGAAGGCCAGCGCCTGATGAACGAAGCGATGAACAGCCTCAGCGATGCGCAGATTGCACTGAAGCGCGTGCTCAGCCTGCACGAGAGCCTGCCGGGTATTGTGCGCGAGAGCGTACGCCCGCTGGAGAAGATCGACGGTATGAAGATTATCTCCGTGGAAGGTCTGAACGGCGTCGGCGGCCGCACCAGCGGTGGTATCGTGGACAGCGATGGCGAAACACAGAGCCAGAGCCTGCCAGAAGCACTTGTCGGTAGCGCACTCAAGCACCGCGCCATGGCGCCACTGGTGGACTCCCTGCTGAAAGAGGCCGGTGTGGGTGATCTGAGTAAGGTAGTTGAGCCGGAGCTCTAAACCTCACTGAGACGTTCTGCTAGAAAACCACTCTGAAGACACCGAAACAGGTATCCGATCCGCAATGGGCCGGATACCTGAGTTTCTCACCTAGATCCCGCTCGTTTCGTCCCTTATTCACTGGAAGTCGGATTTTCGCAGTCATGTCGCTGGGAAAGTGGATACCAGAATCTTTACCTCAGTCATCAAATTCCCACCAGCAGCCCCCTCCGGGGCCTATTACTGCTGTTATCCGGGGCGCTGTCCTTCACGACCCTTGACATTGGTTACACGCGTAACTAAATTCGTTGCACCTGAAACCACTCGGGCCTCCGCAGCCACAAGCCGCGTCGAGGGCCCCGATAATGCATCCACTGTATAAGGAGGATCACATGGCCGATCTTTTTGAAAACCCAATGGGCCTCGATGGCTTCGAGTTCGTCGAATTCACCGCGCCGGAAAAGGGCATCCTGGAAACCGTATTCACGGCCATGGGCTTCACCAAGGTTGCTCGCCACCGCACCAAAGACGTGGAACTGTGGCGCCAGGGTGATATCAACTTCATCACCAATTACGAGAAAGGTAGCCACGCCGACTACTATGCCCGCGAGCACGGCCCCTCTGCCTGTGGCCTGGCATTTCGTGTAAAAGATGCCACCTTCGCCTATAACGAAGCGCTGAAGAAAGGCGCACAGCCGGTGGAAGTGGAAACCGGCCCTATGGAGTTGCGCCTGCCTGCCATCAAGGGCATTGGCGGCGCCACTCTGTACCTGATCGACCGCTACAAAGAAAACGAAGCCATCTACGATATTGACTTCCATTGGCTGGAAGGCGTCGACAAGCACCCGGAAGGCTGCGGCTTTCATACCCTGGATCACCTGACCCACAATGTGTATCGCGGCCGCATGGATTACTGGGCCAGCTACTATGAAGACCTGTTCAACTTCCGCGAGATCCGTTACTTCGACATCAAGGGTGAATATACCGGTCTGTTGTCCAAGGCGATGACTGCGCCAGATGGCAAAATCCGTATCCCGTTGAACGAAGAAGCCGCCGGTGGCGGCGGCCAGATTGAAGAATTCCTGATGAAGTACAACGGCGAAGGTATCCAGCATATCGCCTTTGCCTGTGACGACCTGCTTGCCTGCTGGGACCGCCTGAAGGCCCAGGGCATGGAGTTCATGACTCCACCGCCAGCAACCTACTACGACATGCTGGAAGAGCGCCTACCCGGGCATGGTGAGCCAACCGACGAACTGAAAAAACGCGGGCTGCTACTGGACGGCACTACCGAAGACGGCGAACCGCGCCTGCTGCTGCAAATTTTCTCGGCCAACATGCTTGGCCCGGTGTTTTTCGAATTTATCCAGCGCAAGCAAGACGAAGGCTTCGGCGAAGGTAACTTCAAGGCCCTGTTCCAATCCATCGAGCGCGATCAGCTCAAGCGCGGTGTGATTGGCGACAAAGGTAAAGAAGACGCCGCGTAATCCGCGGCGACTTTTGCAAAGCCTGGAAACGGCCCGGAGGCCAAATATGGCAATACAACGTATCCACCACGTGGCCTACCGATGCCGCGATGCCAAGGAGACCGTGGCGTTTTACCGCGATCTTCTGGGGATGGACTTCCAGCTCGCCATCGCTGAAGACCGGGTGCCGTCTACCGGCGCGCCGGACCCATACATGCACGTATTCTTAGATGCGGGGCAGGGCAATGTACTGGCGTTTTTCGAGCTGCCCAATTCCCCGGATATGGGCCGCGATGAAAACACCCCGCAATGGGTACAGCATATTGCGATGGAAGTAGAGAGCATGGACGAGTTATTGTCCATGAAACAGAAACTGGAAGATGCCGGTGTCGACGTCCTTGGCCCTACCGACCATACCATCTTCAAGTCCATCTATTTCTTCGACCCCAATGGTCACCGCATCGAGCTCGCCGCCAATACCGCAAAACCCGGTATGCACAAAGAGCTGAAGCGGGTTGCCGAAGACATGCTGGAAGAGTGGTCCCGCACCAAGAAAGCGCCACGCCACGCCGCGTGGATGCACGGTGAGGAAGAGTTCAAAGCTCTCGACCCATAAACTGATTAATTTATTCGATATTACTTATTCAAGAGGAAGGCACAGTGAAGTTAGCCAGCCTGAAATCCGGCCGTGACGGCCTGCTTGTGGTGGTCAGTGACGATCTCACCCGTATGGCCTCCGCCGCAGAAATTGCCCCCACGTTGCAAAACGCGCTCGACGATTGGGCGGAAAAATCTGTGCAGCTCGAAGCGCTGCAACAAAAACTCAACCGCGGCGAAATCGAAGGCGAGGCTTTCGACCAGAGCAAGTGCCACTCCCCACTGCCCCGCGCATACCACTGGGCCGACGGCTCCGCTTACGTAAACCATGTAGAGCTGGTGCGCAAAGCGCGCAACGCAGAAATGCCCGAAAGTTTCTGGACTGACCCGCTGATGTATCAGGGTGGTTCCGATACTTTTCTGGCGCCACGCGAGCCGGTAAAAATGCCACAGAGCGACGGTTTCGGTATCGACTTTGAAGCTGAGATCGCCGTAATTACCGACGACGTCCCCATGGGAGTTTCTGCTGAGAAAGCACTCACGCACATCAAGCTGGTAATGCTGGTCAACGATGTCTCCCTGCGTGGTTTGATTCCGAATGAATTGGGTAAAGGCTTCGGTTTTTACCAGTCCAAGCCTTCCAGCGCTTTTTCCCCGGTGTGCGTCACCCCCGAGCAACTGGGCAAAAACTGGAACGAGGGCAAGCTCAGCTTGCCGCTGGTTTCCGAGCTGAACGGCGATAAATTCGGAGAGCCCAACGCGGGTATCGACATGACCTTCCACTTCGGTCAGCTAATTGCCCACGCCGCTAAAACCCGCCCCCTCGGCGCGGGCACCATCATCGGCTCCGGCACCGTCTCCAACAAACTCGACGGTGGCCCCGGCAAGCCGGTAAAGGAAGGCGGCGTTGGCTACAGCTGCATTGCCGAGATCCGAATGATCGAAACCATCCAGAACGGCAAGCCCACAACGGCCTTTATGCAGTTCGGGGATCGTATTGCAATCGAAATGCTGGATGATACCGGCCGGTCGATCTTTGGGCGTATCGAGCAGCAAGTAGAGAAGATATAGCTCTTTGTAAAAACAAAAAAAGGTCGCTACATAGCGACCTTTTTTATTGCGTGAGCTTTTGTTGGTGCCGGGGTTACAGTCTGCGCATGGAAAGAACGGGCATATTTTTTCTAACTTTTTCGAGTTTACTGGCGTCGAGCGTCGCTGTTATCACCGCTTCTCCCTCTCCGGCCTCCGCGAGAATCTCGCCCCAGGGATCAATAATAACCGAGTGACCCCAGGTACGCCTTTTTTCCGAGTGTTGCCCGCCCTGGTTGGCCGCAATCACAAAGCAGCCGTTCTCGATGGCGCGGGCCTGCAGCAGAGTTTTCCAGTGTGCCTGGCCGGTGGTGTGGGTGAACGCCGCGGGTACCATCAATACCTCGGCTCCGTTTATGGCCAGTTGGCGATACAACTCCGGGAAGCGCAGGTCGAAGCAGATACTGAGCCCTAGCTTTGCCCAGGGGGTGGATACGACGCAGGGTGCGTCTCCCGGTTCGATACTGTTCGACTCCCGATAGCGACCGGCGGCGTCGTCCACCTCCACATCAAACAGGTGCATTTTGTCGTAACGTGCGCGCAGTACTCCCTGCTGGTCGTACAACAGAAATGCGGAGCGGGTACGCTGGCCCTCCACCGGGTGTCCATCCGGCCTGTCTTGCAATGGCATCGCGCCAGCGGCAATCCAGATATCCAGTTCTCGCGCCCAGTTTTGCAGGTTCCACTGAATCGGGTGTCTGTGTTCACTGGCCGCAGCATTCCTGGTGAAGGGCTCTGCCACCGCGCGGCTGCCGCCCTCGGCCAGGTGGGCGAAATACTCCGGTAGCAATACCAGATGGGCGCCGGCGCCTGCGGCTTCTTCCGTCAGCGCCCGCGCCTGCGCCAGGTTTTCGGCGACATCGCTTCCGCTGACCATCTGGATCGCGCTGATACAAAAGTTTCTCACCTGGGACTCCGAAAATTCTGTGACTGCACCTCAGTATTGCGTCTGACATACGTTGGACGCAAACCTGGTTGATCGGTTGACTCTACCGTCAGTGTTAAAGCGTACTAGTATTGCCGGAAATTAACACAATTCCGGACAGGACTATGGATCTTAAATTGGACGGTAAACTGGTGTTTATCAGTGGCTCCACGAAGGGTATTGGTCGTGCCATTGCCGAGGTAGTTCTGCAAGAGGGCGCCAGGGTGATTATCAATGGCCGTTCCGATACCGCGACTGTGGCCAGTGAAATGTCAGGCCCGGGTGAAGTCATCGCCATCGAGGGCGATCTGGCGCGGCCGGAAGAGGCGGAGCGTATCTGCACCGAAATTGACTCCCACGGCGAGCTGGATGTGTTGGTGAACAATATGGGGATTTTCAATCCCCATCCCTTTGCGGATATATCCGACGACGAGTGGCGCTACTTTTTTGATGTGAACGTGCTCAGTAGCGTGCGCTTGTGCCGACACTTTTTCCCGAAAATGCTCGAAAGAGATTTCGGCCGAATTATCAATATATCCAGTGAAGCGGGCATGCGCGGTCTGGAGAGCATGGTGCACTACTCGGTGAGTAAGGGGGCTCAGATTGTATTGGGTCGTGGCTTGGCAAACCTTACCAAAGGCAGTGGTGCCGATATAACCGTCAACTCCGTGTTGCCCGGCCCCACCATGACCGCTGGGGTGAGTAACTGGTTGGCAGAAAGTGCTCAGGTACAGGGTAAAACCGAAGCGCAATTTGTCCGTGAATTTTTTAAAGAGACCGAGCCGGACTCTCTTTTACAGCGGTTTATTGAGCCGGAGGAAATTGCCTCGGTTGTTGCGTTTATCGCCTCACCTCGCAGTTCAGCGATCAATGGTGCCAGTATCAAGGCGGAAGGGGGCCTGATCAAAAGTATTGTTTGAAAATTGTTTCGTACAACAAATCAATACTGGTCCTCCTTGGTATATCGATTGTTCGATGGAGCGCATTGGGGAATCGTTTGATCATTTAATTTCGCATGGATACTTTCACAAGATTACTCTCGGCCAATAGAGATTTGACAAAAACACCGCGCTCACCATTTACATCCAGGTCGAAATTCAATCGGAAACGGTTTCTCGCCAGCTCTCTGGTCTCCGTTACGCCCGTGTTCATATTGGTACGCTTCATCAATGCCGTGTTGCCTTCATGGGCAGTGTAGTACAGCCAGTCCCCCTGAACTTGCCAGCGGTTCGGTGAAGTAGAGGGTAAGTATGTGATCTTGTGAAGTTTTTCCTCGCCGCGAAATAGCCATGCAGTACGGTCGGTGTCGATCCGAATGGAACGGTTTTGGTCGATCTCTACCGCGCTGGAATACCCCAGTGTTATGGCTTCTTGGGTTCGGCCGTCAAGATGGAGGCGGTACAGAATCAGTGTCCCTTTTTCTGTTTTTGGGAATACCAAACTGTTCCCATCTTTTGACCAAATGGGGAATCCCGATAGATCAGCCCCGCCGGTAAGGTATTCCAGTTTTTCCTGGTCAATATCGAGCAGGAATACACGGCCATTCAGCAACCCCGAAAGGTAGTGTCCATCCGGACTCACTTGCAACGATCCTAATCTGGAATCCAGCGGCAATTCTTGGATTGTCTTCGCTGTACCGTTCGTAGACTGATGCATTATTGAAATGTGTGATCTTCCTAGAGATACAAAGAAAATTTCCTGCTGATTTTTAGAAAAAACAGGAAAATCTTCCGCGCCGGGCAGGTCCAGAACCTGGGAAGCCATAAGAGGGCGGGTCAGGAAGGGGTTGGGCTGCTCCTGAAGGTCGAGAAAGTTGCCATTGTGTTGACGCATAAACAGGCAGTGGTTGCCGCATAGGTAGAACACATCGTTGATGCCCTCTGCAGTACCGTCACGTATCGTTAGTCGGTTTTCCTTGAGGTCGAAGGTTTGAATGACGCCGGTGAAACTGGTGAGGGTAAGGCTGTGGTTGTCTGGGGCCCAGGCAAGTCGACTCGCCGGTCTCGATAGGATTCGTGCGTGAAGAAGACTGTTGGTGGCAATATCGAGCACGAGCAGTTCCAGCTTATCTTGTTCCACCTCGCGCAAGATAGCTAACATCTTTCCATCGATGGATTCGCGAGCGAAATAGTCACCGCGTCCACGTACACTCGGCGCAGTGATATCGAGCAGTTGACCCGAGTCTAGATTCAGCTTGGTGATCCCCGCCGGGCTAGCTGCTGTCGCACTGTCTTTAAAATACACGGCTCTTTCCGTGTTCGACCAGGCGGCGAGATAGCGCCTGGTGTCGTTATTTGGAAGAAGCCTTTTTGCATCGACAATACCTTTCTCCGGCTCAAATCGCGCAACATAGTGCTGCAATGAGTCACCAAGACTGCGCGAGTACACCAGCTCTTTCCCATCGGGCGACCAGAGTGTATTTGCGTAATCGGCTGGGTCCCAAGTCAGCCGCTGTACTTGCTGAGTATCGAGATCCTTTACATACAGTTGCAGAAAGTCATCTTTGTTGGCCCGGTGGGAAAAGATCAACCGGTTTGTTACCGGATTGAAATCCGGGCTGACTTCCGATCCACTCATTCGGGTCAGCGGTTCCACCAGGGGTGATTGTGTGTCTGATGAATCGTCACGGATCAAAACACTGAGGGTAATAATACAAAGGGCGATAGAACATACAGCAGCTGCGAGAACGAATTGCCAGCTGGGCCGTCGATCTGGCTCCACCACGTGCAGTTGGGGGGAGGTCTCCGCAATCAGCGAATATCCCTTTAAAGGTTCGGTGCGAATATAGGAGGGGTTCCTGGCGTCGTCTCCGAGTGCATCGCGCAACTTTCTGACCATCGCCCGCAGCGCATCGTCACTCACCACGCGCCCGGACCAAATATGGGCGCTGATGATGTCGCGGCTTACTGTTTCACCTGCATGGTCTGCCAACAGCGCCAGTAGTGTATTGACCTGTGGCTCGAGTTTTCTTTGCTCACTCCCGCGGCTTAATACACCGCGCCCATGGTCGTATAAAAAGTCGCCTATGTGATACGCCTTGTTCACCGGCCAAAACCCCAATTCTCTTATAAATCAAACAGTTATGATCATGTGAATACATGTGACTGTCGCCTGCAGGCGCCTGGTCACAGACATTCACAATGGTTCCTTTGTCGTCACAGCACCGCGCTCGTTACTTATTGGTTATTAAAACACAGTCACTGTGACCGGGGTGGCCCCGGCGTTTGTGGCTTTATATACCCTTAAGGAGGAACTGCTGAATGGCCTCAGTTTTCAGAGCGGCGCTAGCGCTAATGTTAATGATGCACTGTCATTTAGGTGCCGCAGTGTCGTCACCACCACAAGAGTACAGCCAACTGGCCGAAGAAGTAGACCGCATATTGCAGCAAACCCGAACCCCGGGTGCCGCCATTGCGCTGATCGAACCGGGCGGGTCCGTATGGCGTTACACCACCGGCTTTAAAAATATCGCACATAACGAGCCGGTCGATCCGAGCACTATTTTTCGTGTGGGCTCTGTGTCGAAAATATTCGTCAGCCTGGCGGTCATGAAGCTGGTTGCTGAGGGGGGGCTATCGCTGCAGGACCGTCTGGCCGAAGTCGCGCCAGAAGTTGAGTTTTACAATCCGTGGGAGGATCAACACCCGGTGCGTGTGGTTCATCTACTGAACCATACCAGTGGTTGGGATGCCCCCCACGCGCCAGAACTGGTAGCGCAGAGTGGTGAACCGCCGACTATTGCCGAAGTGCTGGCGCTGCATCCGCATTCGCGCGAGTCCCGTTGGATACCCGGAAGCCGCACTGCCTACAACAATACCGGGCCGCTGGTGGCCGCCTACCTGGTAGAGAAACTGACCGGAAAACGGTTTGAAAAATATGTGCAGGCGCATTTTTTTGATCCGTTGGGTATGACTGATAGCGGTTATTTCTTTGACGACCGGTACCGGTCGCACTCGGCGGATTTGTATCGTGGAAGTGAAAAGTTGTCATATTGGCATCTCCCCAATCGCGCCGCAGGGGGGATGCACAGCAGTCTGGATGACATGATCCAGCTGCTTGCCTTCCTGCAAAATCCTGATGGGGGCGAGATACCAAGCGTGCTTCCCGGCAAGTTCGTCCGGATGATGGAAGAGCCCAATGGGACGAGCGCTACAGATGCCGGGTTGCAGATCGGTTGGGGCTTTGGGCTTACGTCATTTCATCATGAGGGGGAGGTGTGGTATGGACACGAGGGCGCTCTGCCCGGAGCGCGGGCGCTGGTGGCGTATCAACCGAATAATAATGCTGGGCATGTGATACTGACCAATGGTGACAGTCCAGCGGCAGGGCAAATCCATAAATTGCTGGCAGAGCACCGCGCCACGCAACAGGAGGCGAGCCCGATTCCGGCATCAGATTACCGCGGCAAACCGGACTCCTCGCTGGCCGGTTTTTATCGCGTGATTAGCCCGGTGGCCGAGCGTTTTCGCATTGCCCATAGCCTGCTGCCCTGGAAGATATCCATCGCCGATTCAGGTGTTAAGTTGTCGCCGCTCGTGGGAGGGGCGTCGCGCAATCTTGCGGTGTCGGAGTCCGGTCAGTACCTGCAACCGTACTCGGGGCGGGTAGCTCTGGTGCAAGTGGATGATCCGCTCGTCGGTAAGGTCGTACATTACGGCCCTATGACGTTGCAGAAAACAAATGCAGTAATCGCATTGGTGCCGGCCGTACTGCTGGCGGTCTGGCTGGCTTCAATTGCTGTCGGGGTGTTTCAGCTACTGTTCTGGCTGGTCAGGAAGGTGTTCGGCGGAAGTCTGTCGAAGGCCGATGCGTGTATCCGTCGCTGGTCATTACTACCGTTGATCGGCATTTTGATGGCGGCTGCGGGTGCAGTGATGAACAGCCGCAGCAGTGAGCCTTATGCGTTATCTGTCACCGTCTCCATGTCCTCTATGCTGATATTTCTTGGCACACTGGTATTTCTAGCCGGTGCACTGGGGAGCCTGCACGTCTGGTATCGCCAACGTGGTGAGGCAACGGCTGGATTCTGGCATGGACACGCAACACTGCTGATTTTCCTGAACCTTGTGTTCGCTGTATACCTGCTCGGCTATGGGTTGATCGGGGTCCGATTGTGGGCATGAGTTAGACGGGTATAAGGGTGGTGTCGGGAAGGCTGGAGGCTGGCCGTGGTACAGTTGTGGATATCCGGCCCAAGTGCTATGAAAGTACGGCCAAAACTTCACGGAGAGCTCCAGTATGCCCGGTACGGCCCTTCTACCACGCTTGAACGTACGAGCGTTTCTATTTCTCACTCTAATTTTTTTCGCGCAATTGGCCAGCGCGAACACTCCCACAGAGCAACTGCAGTCGGTAATTGACGATCACTGGGCGTTCAGCTTACGGGAGAACCCGATTACCGCCAGTCGTATGGGGGAAAAGGGCTACAGCAATCGGTTGCCTGGTGTGTCGGAAAAAGACCGGGCGCGGCGTCTCAAGGCGATGAAGACCTTTGTCGCGCGACTGGATAAAATCGATGTGTCAGCGCTGAGTGAATCCGATCAGGTCAACCGGGATCTGCTGATGTGGGTTTTGAAGAACGATATCGAGAGCAACGAACTGTTTCTCGACCGGATACCCGTAAATACCTTTTACAGTTTCTGGAATGCCGCCCTCAGCGCCAGCAAGGGGCTGAGTATGCCCAAGGTTTCCGATTACGAAGCCTATATCGCCCGCATCGAGGATATCGGTCGCTACTTTGACGAGAATATCGCCAATATGCGCGTCGGTATCAAAGACGGCTTTGTTTTGCCGAAAATCGTGGTTGAAGGCGTGGCGCCTACAGTGCGCGCGCAGGTGAAAACGGATCCGACCGAGAGCAGCCTGTACGAACCCTTTGAGAATTTCCCGGAAACTTTTTCAGCAGCGGAGCGCCTACGCCTGCAGGCGGCAGGCAAGGCGGCGATCCAGGACGATGCGATCCCCGCGTTCGACCGTGTTGCCACCTTCCTCGAAGAAGATTATCTGACTTCCGCGACCGATTCCCTGGCCGCGCAGGACCTGCCCGGTGGCGAGGCCTACTACCGTCACGGTATCCAGACCTATGTGACCATCGCAATGGACCCGGATGAGATCCACAAAATTGGCCTTGCCGAGGTGAAGCGCATTCGTGCGGAAATGGACGCGCTGATCGAAAAGACCGGATTCGACGGCAACTTTGAAGCGTTTACCGAATTCCTCCGCACCGATCCCCAGTTCTACGCAAAAACGCCAAAAGATCTGCTGAAAGAAGCCTCGTATATCGCCAAGCGTATCGATTATCGCCTGCCGGAATTCTTCGGCAAACTGCCGCGACTCCCCTACGGCGTGGTGCCTGTTCCGGATGAAATCGCCCCCAACTACACTACCGCGTCCTACAACCCCGCGGCCATCGGTGGTACCCGCGGCGGCGCCTACTGGCTGAACACCCACGCCTTGGATCAGCGCCCCCTGTACGAACTGGTGGCCCTGACCCTGCACGAAGCCGTGCCCGGGCATCACCTGCAGGGCGCCCTGTCTCTGGAGCTGGAAAACGTGCCCAAGTTTCGCCGCAACCTGTATCTCAGTGCCTACGGCGAAGGCTGGGCCCTGTACACCGAGCGTCTCGGTGAAGAAATGGGTGTGTATGAAACCGACTTCCAGCGCTTTGGTCGCCTGAGCTATGAAATGTGGCGTGCCGCTCGCCTGGTAATTGATACCGGCATCCACTCCCAGGGCTGGACGCGCCAGCAGGCACTGGATTTTCTCTCGGACAATACATCCCTGTCGGAAGGTAACGTCCGTGCCGAAGTGGACCGTTACATTTCCTGGCCCGGACAGGCACTGTCTTACAAAATGGGCGAAATCAAAATTCGTGAGCTGCGCAAAAAAGCCGAAGAAGAGCTGGGCGATCAGTTTGATCTGCGTGCATTCCACGATGCCGTGCTCGCAAACGGTGCGTTGCCGATGTTAATGCTGGAGCAGCAACTGAATCGTTTTATCCTCCAGTACAAAAAATAAAATGCTTTTCCCGGCGCCTTTTGAACTTAGCAGGCGCCGGGAAAATTCAGCCTATCGAACCCCGATCTCGCTTTACCGCACTCCCATCCACCATATTTGACGCCCGTCTGTCTTGTGGCATGCATGTTGCTTTTCTACTGATAGTCCCACTGCCGGGATCAATGCTGGTACAGATTGCCCCGCTTCCGGGATGCTGCGCATCGCCGCAGTCAACTGTTAAAAAAGGAAGGGCACATGGCGAGCAATACCAAATCAGTGGCATACCTGTTGGCAATTTCCGGGGCGTTTACCGCCTATCCTGCGATCGCAGCGGAAGAACAATCTCAGGCTGGCGAAATGGAAGAGGTGGTGGTGCAGGCCAAGCGCACTTCCCAGGCGGACCTCGCAATTGGCGAAGATCAGGTCAGTAATACCGTAGGCGTCACCAGGGATGAACTGTTGTCCGCACCAGCGGGCATCTCCGGATTGAAAATGCTCGAAAGTCTCCCGGGGTTTAATGTGCAGACCGATGGTGCCCTGGGTTTATATGAATTTGGCAACTCGGTACAGGTGCGGGCATTCAGCCTGGCGCAGGTTGGTTTTGTGCTGGATGGCGTGCCTATGGGGCGCTCAGATGCCTTCGGGGGCAGCCCGATTTTCCGCTATGTAGACAACGAAAATCTGGCTTCGGTACTGGCCTCGCCCGGTGCCGGCGACGTATCGATGCCCAGTTATTCTTCGCTCGGCCCCATCGTCGCATACAGCTCCATGGATCCGGCGGACGAGATGGGCGGTGCCATCTCGATGACCGCCGGCGATGACAATCTGCTGCGAAGTTTCGTGCGTTTGGAAACCGGAAAAATCGGCGGATTTTCTGCGTATGTCAGCCGCTCGAAAACCGACAGCGATCTCTGGCGGGGACCCGGTTCCATTGACCGCGAACATATCGAGGGGAAAGCAAAATACGATTTTGATGAAGACACCTATGTGAAGGCCAGCTTTATCAGCAACGATTTCTATGATTATGATTCCCCATCCGGCACTGAAAGCACCTTCGATGCCGACTACTACTACGCGTATCTGAATGCGACGCCGGAGGGGTGCGACAATCCCATGCCCGGAGTCTATGACTTCAACGGTGATGGCAATATTGATGATCAGGATTTTACGCCGGTGAACACCGGAAGTAACTGTACCCAGTACTACGAAGACCGTATCAATATTCGCGACGACAAACTCTACTCCGTCTCTTTCGGCTCTGACCTTGCGACAGATGTCTATCTGAACGCTACCTGGTATTACGAAGATAAAGCCGGGTATGGCGTGTCACCAGACAGCTACGGCAACTCGCTGTCCATCTACGAACGCCAGACCGCGGCTGGTTTGGATGTGGTGCATCCCCGCGGCGTTCAGTACGGCTATTCCGGGGTTGGTGGTGAGCGGCAGGGTCTGGTTAGCGGCATTGAGTGGCAACTGGGTCAGCACCTGCTGGAATTCGGCGGCTGGTTCGAGGATGAAACCTACAATCGAACTCAGCTGCGTTACAACAAAACCGGCGGCAGCGCCGATGGCTCAGTGATCAGGGATGAAGTGGCTTACTACCGCCGGGACTACACAAGTACCCGCGAAACCGTACAGCTCTATGTGAAAGACACCATTACCCTGATGGACGATCGACTGAACGTCGAGGTGGGCGCAAAAGCACTCACGATTGATTACACCCTGAAGGGGTATCGGGATTACGCCGACTATGAGATCGACAGCATGCCGGGGTTTGGCCCCCAAACGGTTGGTGCGAAATACTCGGACAACTTCATGCCCATGCTCGGGGCGGTATACAACCTGAATGATACCGATCAGCTGTTTGGCTCCGTATCGGAAAATTTTGCTCTGCCGAAAGGTGCCGATGATATTTTCTCTGTAGCCACCAGTTTCGATGCACCGGCTCCGGAAGGCGAGACCGCAGAAAATATTGAAATCGGTGTCCGCACCAGCCGCTCCCAGTACAATGGCGCCGTGTCCATGTATTACACCAGTTTCGACAATCGCCTGGTGGCGGGCAACGTGCTGAACCCGGCGACTGGTGAGCCGGAAGCCTTCTATGTCAATGCCGGTGAAACCACGGCCTGGGGTGTGGAGCTGTCCGGTGTTTATATGCCATCACTGTTTAACGATTCGCTCTACTTCAATGCTAATCTAAGTTACAACAATGCGGAGTTGAGCGATGGGTTTGGAAGCAACCCCGGGGGTAGCACGCTGGCGGATAGTCCGGAGTGGCTGGTGACCGGCGGTGTGACCTGGGAGCCTTCCGACTGGGTGGTTGCCAACTTTTCGGTCAAATACACTGGTAAGCGTTACGCGGATTACGCGGAAATGTTTGAGATGGAGGATTACACCACGGCGAGTGCCTATGTGGATATCAGCGGTGAATCCGTCGGTCTTGAAAATGCCAGTTTGCGCCTGAATCTCGACAATGTATTCAATACCGAAGTGATGTCATTTGTCTATGCGGGCTCGCCGTATTACCGCCCGCTGAGCCCGCGCACTTTCCAGGGCACCGTTTCGTACAATTTCTGACGAACGTCACAAACGGAAAAACAACGGAAACCTTATGTATAAAAAAATCAATCTTGCGTTGTGTATAGCCGGTGTATTGCTCGCCGGCTGTACGCCGGATAACGACACATCGAAAGCCAGTAAAGCCGTCGACCTTCAACCGGATCCGGTGGCAAGCGCGCCGTTGGATACCGCCGGGTCTGCCGAACCGTCGGTTGACGATCTACACGCACTACACCAGCGCCTGCTCACTATGGATACTCATGTGGACCTGGATGTGAGTAACTTTACTGCCGAGCGCAATTACACCCAGACACTGCAAACACAGGTAGACCTTGGAAAATTGGAAGAAGGTGGTCTCGATGCGATCTGGTTCAGTGTCTACACCGGACAGGGCGAACTGAACGAGGCCGGGTATGCCGCAGCGCTGGAAAATGCCATCGCCAAATTCGAGGCGGTCCATCGCCTCACGGAAGAAATTGCCCCGCAGCGTATCGGGTTTGCCACCACTCCGGAAGAGGTAAACACGCTGATTGATCAAGGCAAGCTGGTTGCATTAATCGGTGTTGAAAATGCTTACCCACTGGGTACCGACCTCAGCCTGGTGCAGGATTTCTATGATCGCGGCGCGCGCTACATGTCGCTGGCACACAATGGCCACAGCCAGTTTGCCGACTCCAATACCGGTGAACGTGATGGTGTCTGGCTGCACAACGGCCTCAGCGATCTCGGGCGGGAGCTGGTACAGGAAATGAACCGGGTCGGCATCATCATCGACCTGTCGCACCCGTCCAAAACCGCCAATATGCAGACCTTGGCTCTCACCAAGGCACCGGTCATTGCGTCGCACTCTTCCGCGCGTACCATCAGTGACCACAGCCGCAACCTTGACGACGAAGAGCTGATGGCGATCAAGAAGAATGGCGGCGTAGTGCAGACAGTTGCCTTTGGGGCCTACGTCAACGGCAAAAAATACGATGCCTGGAAAGACAAGGCCTTCGCGGTCATGGCCAGGGAAGCGCACAAGACCGGTTTCAACCTGCTGGAATGGAAGGAGGTCGCGCAGCTGGACCACGATGCCCGCCACGAATATATGCACGGTTTTATGAAGCTGCGCGCGCAGGTTGCGCCACTGGTCGAGGCGGAAGTAGATCCGATAACCCCGCCGGTGAATGTGCAGGACTTTGTCGACCATATTGATTATCTGGTGCAGAAGATCGGTATCGAACATGTGGGGATCAGTTCCGATTTCGACGGCGGCGGTGGTGTTGCCGGTTGGAACGATGCTTCCGAGACCGCGGCGGTGACAGAAGAGCTGATAAAGCGCGATTACAGCGAAGACGAAATCGGTCTGTTGTGGAGCGGAAACCTGATGCGGGTCATGGGCGAAGTTCAGACCGTGGCGGATGCTCTGAACTCTCTCCCACCGGGCTAAAAGTCCGGCCATGCAACTGGCGCGTGGGCACCGAAAAGTGCTGCTATTGGATGGCGGCCGGCGACGCAACCGCTTTGCTGCACATGCGAACCGTTCGCTTATGTTTGAAGGCCTTTGACGAAGCAGTTATTTTCACAGTGGAAAAAACTAGTGCCTTCTATACGGATTGGATAAGTGCGTGCCCCAGGGCGGAAAAATAGCGGTGAAAGGTCGCGTTGATCCGCTCCCGCTGTACGCCATTGGGGTAGAGCCCCATCTTAGCCTCTTCCGTTGCCTTGGTGCCGGCCACCAAAAAATTATTGGAAATCCCGGCGTCCTGTACAAAGGCTTCAAATGCTCGCGCGCACATTTCTGCCGGTTCTGCGTAGTAAACGCAGCCATTGGCTTTATCTGCGATTTTTGAAACCCGAAATAATTCGCTGGGATTTTCTCCGCTTTCATCCAGCATGACGGCACGGAAACAGGCGAACAGCAGATCGTTGATCGGGTGGGGAATCGGGGTGGCGTCACGCAGCCAGGCTTCGGAGGCGAACATTCGCTCCGGCGCATCACTGAAGGCTTTGTCGCCGAGGTAGTGATCCAGGGCGTGGAACCATTCGTGCGCAATGGAGCCCGGGCCGGCATTTTTGGCCAGGGCGAAGGTGCGGCTGCCCGGCTCGTAGTGGGCGGAGATACCCGGGCGACCGCCGGTGCCGTACTGGAAGGCCAGGGTGCCGCGCAGAGAGATCAGCAGCTCGGGGCCCTGCAGAATGGCCATCAGGTCTACCAGGGCATCGTAAAACAATCCCGCCGCACGGGCCTTTTCCGCCTCGGTCACCCAGCGCCCGATCTTGATACCGCGAAAGTCGAAACGTTTGCGCACATCATTAAAGCCCACGGCGCTCGGTGCGCGCTGGTGGGGGCTGCGGCGGTAGAATTTTCGGTCTAATACCACGGTGATCGGGGGTTCCTAGTTGCTATTCCAGAACTGGTCGAGGGCGCTACTCAGTGTGTCGCCATTGTCGCAGATCTGCGGCTGCCAGTGTTGTGGGTAGAGGTCGCGGTAAAACGGATCGGTAAAACGACAGTCCGCGAGAATCACCACACCACGGTCGGTCTCGGTGCGGATCACCCGTCCGGCGGTCTGCAACACCCGGGTCAGGCCCGGGTAGCGATAGGCCGTGTCGAAGCCATTTTCGCCCTGTCGCTCGCAGGCTTCGCGCAGCAGTTCCTGTTCCTGATTGACTTGCGGCAGGCCCACGCCTACCACAATGGTCCCCACCAGCTGCTCGCCTACATAATCCACGCCCTCACCGAAGATGCCGCCCATAATCGCAAAGCCCAGACTGCGCCGATTTTCGCGGAAATGTGCGAGGAATTCTGTCCGCTGCTGATCGCTACTGCCTGCCAGTTGCTGTACCAGCGCCAGCTCGGGAAACTGCGCGGCAAAGTGTTCCGCCACCTGCTGCAAAAAACGATAGGAGGGAAAGAACACCAGATAATTGCCCGGGCGGCTGTGAAAAGTGCGCGCGATCATGTCCACCAGCGTATCGGTTGCGCGGTGGCGGGCGTGGTAGCGGGTATCAACGTAGGGGCATAGAAATACGCCCTGTTGATCCCTGTGGAAAGGGGAGGGCAGAGCCACGTAGGGAGAGTCCAGCGGGAATCCCAGTTGCCGGTAGACGAAATTTTGCGGCCGCAGGGTGGCGGAAAAGGCGATCACCCCGTGGAACGATTGGTAGGCCTGTTGTAAGTATTCTGCCGCGTTCATGCATAGCAGCTCAACCTGCTGTTCCCGGATGCGGCCGTCGGGATCTGAGGCGGTGTGCGCGCGGGTAATGCAGCGGTGATGATCGGCGGCGAGCTGCTCAATAGCCTGGTAGCGAAACAGGGATCGGAGCCAGTCACTGATGGCCTCTGGTGGCGATTGCGATTGCTCCCACAATTGATTGACCACCGTCAGTACTTTTTGTACCGCGTTGCTGAGCGGCACGGGGGCAGTATTCTCGTGAGGTGCTATCCACAACTCGGTATTGCGCGTTTGCCCAAGATTCGGCTGCTCTGATGCGCGCTGTTGAGCCACCCATTTATCCAGGCCGCGCACCAGAGACTGGATTGCACGGCGCAGCGTTGGGTGGGCGCCCTTGCATGCCGCGGCGGCGCGCCGGGCGTCGCTGCGGGTGAGCTTCGCGCTGTGCATGGCGCGTGCGCGGTCGCTCAGGTTGTGAGCCTCGTCGATCAACAGGGCACGTTGCCGCGGTGCTTGCCGGAGACTGTGCATCTGCACCAGCGGATCGAATACGTAATTGAAGTCGCATACCACCAGGTCGGCCCAGGGCAGCATCTGTAGTGACAACTCGAACGGACACAGCTGCAACCGGTCTGCTTCCCTGGCAATGGTTTCTGGTGTCAGCAGCGGTTGACCGAGTAGTGCGCGGCGCGCTTCTGGCAGGCGGTCGAAAAAGCCCCGGGTGCGCGGGCAGATGCCCTCTTCATCGCGGCTGCACAGGCCGAGGCTACAGGCACAGGTTTTTTCCCGTGCCTGTAATTCCAGAAGTGAGAGGGTGAGCCCCTGTGACTGCAGCTTCGCAGTGGTCTCGCGTACCACCTGACGGCCGGAATTTTTTGCAGTGAGATATACCAGTTGATCGAGGGACGTTTCCCCCACTGCCTTGATCGCCGGGAACAGGGTACTGATGGTTTTGCCGATACCGGTGGGTGCCTCCACCACCAGCTCGCCACCATCGCGCAAGCAGCGATAGGCGGCAATGGCGAGATCGCGCTGCCCGGCACGGTATGTGGAAAATGGGAATGACAGCGCGCGGGCAGAATGGCGCACAGTATTCCGGTGTGCCTGCCAGTGGCGGTGCCATTGCAGGTATTCGCGGAGTGCGGTTCGGGCAAAAGTTTCCAGTTCCGCCCAGCGAAACTCCTGTAATTCCGGCGTGGTTTTCCGCTCTTTGATATTGTGCCAGAGCATCTGCAGAGCGAGAGAATCGTCCGCGTGATACTCGTGCTCGAGTCCATAGCAGAAGCCGTAGATTTTCAGTTGTGCCCAGTGCAACTCCCGTGTGGCCTCGGGCAGTTTTTGCGGTGATTGATAAGTGGTTTTGATCTCATCCAGCTGCACCGGGCTGTGCAGATCGGGTTGGGGGTGCAGGATATCAACGCGGCCGCGGAGGGTGACCAGATAACCCTCCTGCTCGATGATTACCTGCAGAGCGTATTCCGCTTCGCTGCCTTTGGGGCGCTTTTTTTGCAGTTTTTGATGCGCGCGAATACCTTCAAGCGCGGTGGGGCCACCGCCGCTGATGCCGGAAAGATCGCCACCGCGGCAGGCAAAATCCACCAGATCGCCGACGGAAACCTGTAGTGCCGGTCGCGAGGGCGTATCGCTCAAGGCTGGTTTTCCTCCGCTCAAGGCTGCCACTCCACATGCAGTACCCGGTGTGGGATCGTGTGCTCAGCGAAATAGGCCAGCCAGCGCTGTTGGTTTTGCTGCAGCCGATCGCCGGGACCTTTCACTTCCACCAGTTCAAAACCGCCGCCAGCCGGGAACAGAATCAGATCCGGTAGCCCGCTGCGGTGGTGGGCGATATCGCTCAACAGTCGGCGGAACAGGGCTCGCCAGTGATTCGTGGAAACGCGCTCCAGTGCCAGTGACAACAGCGGTTCCGGCAGGGCATCCCAATGGACCAGCGGATTGGCAATGCCCTGTTTATCCCGGTAGCACTGCCACACCCGGGTGTGGAACACGTCTGTGTCCATCGCTGCCAGCCGCCGCTCAAATGCCCCGCGGCGCTGGGAAAAGAAATCGGGTGTGCGGAAATCGCTCGGGGCCGTCTGAAACGGATTGAAGAAGGCGCCTGGAATCGGCGCAAACAAAATGTCCCAGACAAAAAGGCCGAGTACGCCATTGAACAGGCTGTTTTCCACATAAAAGCACTGATTACCCGGCGCCTGCTGGGCCAGATAGTGTGCCGCGATGGTTTCGACCCGCTCCGCAGCCTGGGTTAATGCCACCGTCTGGGTGGGTGGCTTGTGGCGGTCCGGTGCGGCCCAGCCCTCTGTAGTGCCGGCTTTTTTCGCGGTGCGGTAGCCAAAGCCCTCGGCGAACGAGCGTTCGGCCTCGTGGTGTGGCGCGGTGAGAATCTCTGAGCACAGTGCTAGCGCGGCTGTGGTATCCCCGTTTGCCACTGCAATCCGGGCTCGCCGTTCCCGCGCCGGCGGGCGGGTGCACCGAGCATAAAGCTGGTCGGCCTCCACCAGTGCGCCGAGCCGTTCCAGTTGTCGCGCCAGCGTCAGACGCAGGCGATCCAGGCGTCGGTGCAGGGTGTTGTCGCTGTCGATACCCGCGGGCAAGGCGCTGGCAAGGGCAACAATGTCGTCTGCGCTGGCCACCAGAGCGGACTCGGCCTCGCGCAAACATTCGTAGTAGCGCAGGTATTGCTCGATCTGCGCGCGGCTGTAGAAGGGCAGCTGATCCTGCTCCAGAGGGTATTGTTCATAGCGAAACAGCCCCAGATCCCGCAGGACAAAGTCGGTCAGATCCTGATTCAGGTTGCCAAAAAACAGTAGCTTGAAGGTCTCGAAGTGCTCCGCAGACTGCACCGCGAGCAGCGGTTCATCGCGTTCAAGGCTGCGGCGAATCTGGGTGCGGTCTTGCTCCAGCAGGGCCTGCTCCAGCGCGGGGCGATTCAGAGATCGGGGCTGTGGCTCGGGGCTGTTGGCGAAGAGTTCGCTTTTGGTAAACAGCGGCAGGATCTCTGGCAGTGGGAGGTCCGGGTTGCGCTGCAGCAAGCCGACCGTCACCAGCCGCTCCACCGCAAACGGCAGCTTTGCAATTTCTCCGTAGTCGAGTTTGTGCTGGCGAAACAGCGCACCACAAGACGATGGAACCCCCTTGCGGGATAGCAGTCGCACATACAGGCGCTGGCTGTCGGCATCGAGCCCGTGAAAGCGGTCGTAGAACAGCCGCTCCCCATCGGACAGCAGGTCAGCATAGCGGGCCACCACGAAGCCCAGCAGCGCGTGGAAGTTGCTGAGGTAGTAATCCGGAGCCAGTTCAATGGGGTCGGTCATGAAGGGATCAGGCGCTAGCGGGGAAGTTGCGATGGGCTGAAAAAATACTCGATGCTGTATGGTTATACAGCATCTGGCTCGCGCGAACAAACCGGTGTGCGACTGCAGAGCCACCGGAGCGGGTAAACGCTTGGACCTGTTGTGAAATGCCTGATAATGTCAAAACAACAATGTGAGAGAGGGATCTTCATGCCTATTCGGTTCACCAAGCCAATACTGGTTGCGAGCACCCTGGTGCTTGCGCTTGCCGCCTGTACCTCTACGGATACGGATGACTCTGCGAATCAGTCTGTGGTAGTCGCCAGCGGGTCAGTGGAAGAAGTGATGGTCACTAGCACGCGCATGCGACATGCTAAGTCGGCGGATTACGTGGTCCAACAGAGCCCTGTGCCGGCGATTGCTCCGGCCCCCCAAGAAGAAAAATACCAGAAACTGGAGCCGCGCCAGGTAAAGCTGGTCCGGGAAGAGCCAGTTTCCACGTTCGCGCTTGACGTGGACACCGGAGGTTACAGCAATGTACGGCGTTTCCTGACGGCCGGACAACTGCCGCCCAAAGATGCCGTTCGCCTGGAAGAGCTGATCAACTACTTCAACTACGATTTTGCCGGAAGCGATACGACACCGGCGAGCGACGACGATTTTGCTGTGCACTTCGATCTTTCTCGCGCTCCTTGGGATACCGGGCGCGCACTCTTCTCCATCGGTGTGAAAGCGCGTGAACTGCCGATGGAAGAAGTGCCGCCGGTCAACCTGGTTTTTCTGATCGACACCTCCGGCTCTATGGCCCAGCAGAATAAGTTGCCGCTGTTGCAGCAGGCCTACCGGCTCCTGGTGAAACAATTGCGTGCGGAGGACTCCGTTAGCATTGTCACTTATGCCGGCAGTGCCGGGCTGGTACTGGAGCCAACCTCTGGCGATCAGAAAACAAAAATTCTGCAGGCAATTGACCGTCTCCAGTCTGGCGGTTCCACCAACGGCGCTGGCGGGATTGAGTTAGCATATTCCGTGGCACAGCAGGCCCTCAAAAAAAATGGGGTTAACCGTATCCTCCTGGCTACCGACGGCGATTTCAATGTAGGGATCAGTGACGTGGATTTGCTCAAGCAGCGTATTGAACGTGGCCGCAAGAGCGGGGTGCAGTTCAGCGCGCTGGGCTTTGGTATGGGTAATTATCGGGAAGAGATGGTCGAGCAGCTCACTAATGTGGGCGACGGCAGTTACGCGTATATCGATACCATCTTTGAAGCCAACCGCGTACTGGTGGAGCAGCTATCCGGCACGCTTTTTACCGTCGCGAAAGATGCCAAAGTACAGGTTGAGTTTAACCCGGCGCGAGTAACCGAATATCGTCTGCTCGGTTATGAAAACCGTCGCCTCAATCGGGAAGACTTCAACAACGATGCCAAAGATTCCGGGGATATCGGAGCTGGTCACTCGGTAGTAGCCCTCTATGAACTAACCCTGGCAGGTGATACCCCGCAGGTGGATCCGCTGCGGTATGGGGCAGAGAACGAATCCAGTACATCAATCCTTAAAAGCAACGAGCTGGCCACGGTAAAAGTGCGCTATAAAAAACCGGGCGAAGTGGACAGCACCCTAAAACAATGGAATCTGGCCCCGCAGCTGAAGCCGCTGCAAGAGACCCAGAAAGATCTGCAGTTTGCCACCGCTGTTGCCGGGTTTGGTCTGTTACTACGCAGTGAGCCACTGAGTGAGTTTGACTACGACGATGTAGCCGCGTTGGCACAACTGGCCCGTGGCCAAGACCTGAGTGGCGATCGCGCCGAGTTTTTGCGCCTGGTAAAAACTGCCGGTGCGCTTGCCACTGCGCAACCCTCATCCACAACCGCACGGCCGGAATAGTCGATACTGGCCATCACCACTTCTTCCCGATAGGCTGCTCCTCTTTATCGACCGGATACCCTACGGTAGAGGGGAGCAGCATATGAAGGAAACCCGCAAAGTTTGGCGAACGGAAAAAGCCGGTTCGATCAGTAACCTGCAATTGCGGGAAGAACAACTGACGTCGCTCGCGGATGAACATATCCGTATCCAGGTCCGTTCCGTCGGCCTCAATTTTGCCGATATCTTCGCGCTCACGGGCCTCTACTCCGCAACGCCGCAGGGCAGCTTTATTCCCGGACTGGAATTTTCCGGTATTGTGACCCAGCTCGGCAAACGTATGCCGACGAACTTTCAGGTGGGGGATCGCGTCTATGGCTGCACCCGTTTTGGCGGTTATGCCACTACAGTGGATGTGCCACCGGCACATTGCCGAAAACTTCCTGAACAATGGCGTTTTGCCGAAGGCGCCGCCTTCCCCGCACAGAGCCTGACAGCGTACTACGCGCTCACCACCCTGGGTGCAATAAAGCCGGGGCAACTTGTACTGATTCAGAGCGCCGCAGGTGGTGTCGGTTTGCAGGCCATGCGGATGGCATCGCAAATGGGGGCAGTGCCGGTTGGTACCGTCAGCTCCGAGCGCAAGCGCCAGTTTCTTACCGACCAGGGGTTTGATGAAGTGATTGTCCGCGGAAAGAATTTTGCGGAACAGTTGCACGCCCAGTTAAACGACCGGCCACTACATCTGGTACTCGATGGCATTGGCGGCGAGATTCAAAAGCGCTCTTTTTCTGCGCTTGCTCCCACAGGTCGGCTGGTCGTTTTCGGTGCGGCGGAATTTACCCCCGGTGACAAACCGAACTGGCTCAAGGCGGCGTGGCTGTATTTAAAACGGCCGCGTTATGATGTGATGGATATGATCAGCAGCAATAAATCCCTGCTGGCATTCAACCTGATCTGGTTATGGCAGGAGCAGGCGTTGTTTGAAGAATTATTGGATGGCTGCGCTGCGTTGGCGTTACCCGCCCCCCATATCGACAGCGAATTTCCATTTGAGCAGGCGCATAAGGCCATTGAACTGCTGCGCAGTGGTCGCTCTATTGGCAAGGTGGTGCTCAACATCGAGGATTGAGTGTGCTGTCACCGTCGGCTGTTCTTGTTCTGTCATAAAACCACGATAGGCTGGCGGGCCAGATTCCAGAACAGGGCGCCGCCAGTATGACCAACCTCAATCGTCGCAACTTTTTAAAGGCGGCACTTGCCAGCACCGGCAGTATTGCCGTTTCTACTCCTCTGCAGGCCATGACCCGCCCGCAATTGCCGTCGGAGGTTGCGTTCGAATACGGCGTCGCCAGTGGCGATCCGCTGCAGGATGCCGTCATCCTGTGGACCCGTGCCACACCTGTGGACGCCAACCCCGCCGGGCCGGTGAATGTTACCTGGGAGCTGGCCGAAGACGGGAAGTTTGAAAAGATCGTGCGGCGCGGCAGTGTGGCAACCGATCTCGCACGGGACTACACCGCCAAAATTGATGTGCGTGGGCTGCAACCAGATACGCGCTATTACTACCGGTTTGCCGGCGCCAGTACGCTGAGCCCTGTCGGTCGTACTAAAACGCTGCCCGAAAAAGGCGTAGAACAAGTACAGCTCGCTATTTTCTCCTGCTCTAATTACCCGGCCGGATACTTCAATGCCTATCAGCTTGCGGCGCAAGCAGGGGATTGGGACGCGGTGCTGCATTTGGGCGATTACATCTACGAATACGGTGCCGGCGGATACGCCACGGAAACCTCTGCTCAGATCGGGCGCGCGCTGCCGGAAGATAACAGCGGCGAGATCCTGACACTCACCGACTACCGCAAACGCTACGCGCTCTATCGTACCGATGCTGGCTTGCAGGCGCTGCACGCCGCCGCCCCGTTTATTGCGGTGTGGGACGACCACGAAATTACCAACGACACCTGGACAGACGGTGCGGAAAATCACAGTGCCGATGAAGGGGATTTCTATTCTCGTCGGGCGGCTGCCGTGCAGGCGTATTACGAATGGCTGCCAATACGCCCACCTATGGGAGAGACCAATCCACAGATTTACCGCAGCTTCCAGTTTGGTGATCTGTTGGATCTGCATATGCTGGATACCCGGGTAATCGGCCGTGATCAGCAACTGCAGTTTGCCAATTATATGGACAAGGAAGGGAATTTCGATACGCGGGCATTCAGCCTGGACGTGGCGAGCCCGAGCCGTACTCTGCTGGGAGAAGACCAGCGCAAATGGTTGCGGAAGACGCTGGCCAAGTCCAAGGGGCATTGGCAGGTGCTCGGCCAGCAGGTATTGATGGGGCGTATGCATTTGCCGGTGGAGCTGATGACCAGTTTCTACCAGGGCGGTGACAACAAACTGACTGCGGAGCTTATTGGTCTGAAAGCGGCGAGCCTGCGCGGCGAACAACTCACCGAACAGCAGCAACAGCGGCTGCAGAACGCGGTACCTTACAATCTCGACGCCTGGGACGGTTACGCGGTGGAGCGGGAAACCCTGTATCAGCAAGTGCGCGAGCAGGGTAAAAATCTGGTGGTGGTAGCGGGTGATACCCACAACGCCTGGTTTAACCACCTGAAAGACAATGATGGCCGAATGGTGGGCCTCGAGTTCGGGACCCCCAGCGTGACCTCACCGGGGATGGAAAGCTACCTGAAACTGGATCACCAGTCTGCAATGGAGCTGGCGCGCGGCATGTCTGCACTGGTAGACGACCTGCAGTACTGTAACCTGCATCAGCGCGGGTTTATGGCGCTGACTTTCCGGCGCGATGGTATCGAGGCGGAGTGGAAATATATCGACAATATCGACAGCACGGAGTTTGCCGAAGTAGATAGTCACCGGGAGACACACCAACTGGTGTAGTTCCTCAATCGGCAATTTATTCTGTCGCAAACGAAAAAAGCCAGCACCGGGGTGCTGGCTTTTTTTGTGGTCTGGCGTTTGGACTCCGCCAGACAGGGAATCAGAATGCGCCGAAACGCTTGTTGAATTCCACACTGATCATACGCGGTGCACCCTCGATGTAGGTGGGGAAGCCGAAGGCGCCGCCGGTATTGCCCGCATCCATGATGTACTCCTCGTCCAGCAGATTGCTGGCCGCCAGGGTAAGCGCCCAGTTGTGATCACTGGCGGCAATGCCCGCGCGCAGGCTCAGCAGGTCCACCGCATCTTCTTCGTACTGATTGGCGATATCGAAGTACACGGAAGAGCGATAGCTCCAGTTGCCGCTGCTGGTAAAAATCAGTGCACCGTTGATCGGTGTTTCATACACGTAACCCAGTGCGGCTGTCAGCTCCGGCTGCAGGCGGAACTGGTTGCCGGCATAGCTGCCGTTGCCGGAATCGTCGTCAATGCCCGCATCAATCCAGGCGGCATTGGCCAGAACCTGCAGCTGGTCTGTGGGATACCAGCGCAGTTCCGCTTCCAGACCGGTGTTGGTCGCCGAGCCCGCATTTTCCGTGCGGCTCTGGCCGCTTTCCTGATCCACCACGTTGACCTGGAAGTTTTCGTAATTCTGGTAGAAAGCCGCCAGGGTGTAATCCAGTGGTGTATCGCCCAGGCGCCCCTTGATACCCAGCTCGTAGTTGTCGATTTCCTCTGAAGGCAGAATGCTTTCACTGCCGGAGGACATATCCACAATTTCAGAGCGCTCGCCGCGGGATACAGTAGCGTAAACATTCATGTTGTCGCTGACGCTGTAGAGCAGGTTGAAGCGCGGCAGCACGGCGGAGTTGTCGGTATCCCCCTGAATGAGGACGCCGCCGGTGTTGGGCAGCAGGCCGAAGAAAAGGTCGCTGTTGATACCCAGGGCTGCGAGCAGCATGGAATTGGGCAGGGTACTGACATAGCCGGACTCGCGTTCTTCCTGCACCAGGCGTACGCCGGCGGTGGCCTCGAGACGCGGGCTTATCTGATAGGCGACGTCCGCGAACAGGTTGAGGTTGCTGTTGTCGGCGGTATTGGTGAATTCGCTTTCATACAGCAGCTCAGACACTGCGCCACCAGTGAGCAGGGCGGTGGTATCGGCGTTACACCCGGCAATGCCCGCCGCGGCGAGACCGCCGGAGCAGCTCAGGAATGTACCTTCGTCGCTGGCGTAACCCACCGACTGCTGCGCGCTCTCTGCGAAATAGCTGGCGCCGACAAAACCATTGACCTTTTCACCGCTGAAATTCAGGCGCAGTTCGTGGCTGGCCTGGTCACCGCTGGCGTCTTCGGAGAAGTTCAGCATCTCAAACTCGGTGCCGTCAGCATCGAAGGCTTCCAGAGAGTCGTAGTCGCGCTGCGCGCCGATATAGGTGAGCGCGAGATGATCGTTCAGATCCCAGCTAACCGTCGCATTGAAATCACTTACGGTGCGGTCCACACCCACGTCGTTCATGCCCAGTACGTTATTGTCCGGAACACTGAGTGCCGCGTTGTCGGTGAACAGCAGCTCGCGGCTGACAAACGCCGTGCCGGGATCTGTGGCTTTATCTTGGTTGTACACCAGGTCAATGGTCAGATCATCGTTGGGGGTGATGCGCAGGCTCGGGCGAAATGCCTGGCGTTCGTACCCGTTCAGATCTGCCTCGTCGCTGGCATTTTCCACGTACCCGGCGCGTTCGCGGCTGGTAAAGGCTACGCGTCCCTGCACAGTGTCATTACCACCGGTCACCATACCCTCGACCTTTTGCATATCGAAGTTGCCCGCTGCCACCGTCAGGGACGAGGCAAATTCCTGTTGGGGTTTTGCGGTGATAAAGCTCATCGCGCCGATGGAGGCCGCGGTGCCAAACAGGGTAGCCTGGGGTCCCTTCACCACCTCGATACGCTCTAGGTCGTACACTTCGAAATAGGAGGCGCGGGAGCGCGAAACATCGGTGCCGTTCAGATAGACCGAAACCCGCGCGGCACCCGGCGCGCTGCCGTCGTCCGAGGTGAGACCGCGGATCACATAGCCGTTGTTGTTGACGCTCTGCTGCTGCACCACCAGGCCGGGCACCATATCCGACAGGGTGTCGAAACGATCAATACCCAGCGCTTCCAGGGTATCGCCATCCAGGCTGCTGATGGTTACCGGCACGTCCACAATGGACTGTGCACGTTTTTGCGCGGTAACGATCACTTCCTCGATGTCTTCCGGCGCGGTCTGCGCCACTGCAGGCGCGGCGGAGGCCGCGATCAGGGTAGCGAGGATGGAAACGGGAAATTTCCCCCGGAAAAGATGATTCATGGTAACTCCAGCGTTTATGGTCTGTGCAAAAAGCCGGATGTTAGAGAGCAAATGCGTCGAGGCTGTGACCGAACTATGACATTCGTTCGCAATAGTCTTGTGTCGGACGATAGTTGGCTGGCGTTATTTTGATCGCCGCGCCCATGGCGACGACCCCGTTGGGCTGGTGAGAGATATCCAGCAGATATTCACAGGTCTACCCCGGGAAACTGTGGGGAACTTCATTGTGGATAACCGTGTGCACAGACAGGGATATATTCACATCGCCTTTAAATAGCCTGTACCACCCAGCTGATTGACCTGGCGATTGATTGCGTGTGCCCGCCCCCGGACATACTCGGAAGGGTACCGCGCCGACATGCGCCTGGGGTTGGGCAGCACCGCCGCCAAAAGTCCCGATTGCCAGCGGTTTAACGACTGCGCCGGGACACCGAAATGATTGCGCGCGGCGGCCTCGGCACCATAAATACCCTCGCCAAACTCGGCGATATTAAGATATGCCTCCAGAATTCTTTCCTTGGGCCAAAGCAGCTCCATCAGTAGAGTGAACCAGGCCTCAAGCCCTTTGCGGACATAGCTGCGCCCATTCCACAAAAACAGGTTTTTCGCCGTCTGCTGGGTAATGGTGCTGGCTCCGCGAATGCGCTTGCGGTTTTCGTTGAGGGCTTTTTGCAGAGAGGAAAAATCAAAGCCGTGATGGTGTGAAAATTTCTGGTCTTCGGCGGCGATAACCGCCATCTGCAGGTTTGGCGAAATTCTGCTCAGGGGCTGCCAGGTCTGTACCGCTTTGCGATCGCTTTCGCGTTGCCACTGCTGGATTACCATGGAAGAGGGCGGATTTACCCAGCGGAGAGTGAGTACCAATACTGTGGTAATGGCAATGAAGCTCAGGCCGAGCCAGAGGCCCACCTTGGCGGTTCGCTGTAGTAGTTTGTTGGGGCGGGCCATGGGTTTTCGGGTTGGGGATTTGGTTGTTGAGAGGCAATATCTTGTGAAGAGTTCCCGTGCGGAGTTGCGCCCGGGAGGATCAGCCCCCTGCGGTCGCTGGTCTCAGACGCTTCGCGCCTGCAGCTCGAACCTGGGAATTGGGCAAATCCACTGGCGCGGGCCACATACAAAAAAGGCCACCCACATGGGTAGCCTTTTTATATATGGCCCGCCCCAGAGGATTCGAACCTCTGACCTTCGCCTCCGGAGGGCGACGCTCTATCCAGCTGAGCTAGGGGCGGAAAACGCGCCACTGGCGAGGCCAGTGGGACGCGGATTATACAGAAGCCCCCCTACGGGGCAAAGTGTGGATTCGGGTTTTGGGGGGTTACTGCCACTGGTACACCAACTTCAGCCAGACATATTCCCCTTCGGTGGTATTGCGGGTATCTGTCTGTGGCAGCCAGCTGAGTTCCAGCAGGAGATTATCTTTGCCCATGGGCAGCATATAACCGACCACTGGGCCAATGCCGGAAGAGCGCATCTTGAACTCGTCGACGAAGCGCCCGGGATTGCGGTCCGGGCTAAATTGCTGGCTCCAGAATCCATTCAGTCCCAGGGTGACGAAGCCCGCCCCAGCTTTGATCATCTGTTGGATGCTGGCGTCCAGGTGGAAGGTGCGGCCGCTGCGGTAATCGGTGTCCGAGTTCTCGTCATTGAACATCACACCGGTAAACACCGAGGCATTAAAGCCGGCCGGTTGATTGCTGTAGGCGAGGCCGACAACCGGGTTTACCGCCCAGTAGTTGAGCCCTTCATTGGCCAGGCGACCAACCTCGTAGTCACCGGTGGGGGCGTGTACGGCAAACATGAAGTTGTATTGCCAGCAGTCTTCCTGCCAGGCCATCAGGGCCGGGATCAGGGTGGTGTCACCGAGGCCGGACACCGAATCCCGCCGACTGATATTGGCGATATTGCTTTCAATGGTGCCTGTTACGGTCACGTCTACCCAGGAGGGGAAGGCCCCCACAGTGTATTTTGCGCCGAGGACGTCTTTCTCAAAGGTGTACAGCAGTCCTGGTGCCACCGCATCTATTTTCACATCGATCCCAGCGGCGACCAGGCCCGCTATCGGGGTGTCTGCGGAAGCACTGAAGTCGCCGCTATAGTGCATGTACTGGGGCTTGAACACCCAGCCGGTTTGAACTGGCGCGCGATCGATCAGTGTCGCCATCGTGCCGGGTACGTAGTATCCGATACCGCCCTCCGTGGCGCTTGAGCGGATCGGCAATAATAGCGAGCTGACCGCAAAGCACAGCGTAAACGCGATATAGAGCTGCGAGTTTTGAGAAGGGGGCCTGCGGATCATGGAAGGTACCTGTGCCGTTCCTTTGACTATTCCGTAATCGTTCGAAGTCAGTCTAGTTTCCCTTCACAATATGCGTTGAATATTACCCGCTGAGTCGTGGATTTGGGGCCTTGTGCACCACAAGTGGACCGCATTCGGTGTCGAGGCCTTCGCAGGGGGCGGCGCTATGCTTATAATGCGCCGCTGTTTGGTAGAGGTTTGTGGCGAATTCGCCGGAATCTACAGGCCGGCTTGGGCCTTTAGGGGGAATGGATGAAAGGTGTAGTAAGTTTTATCGCGGCGCTGGCCGTAGCGGCGGGTGCGGCGATGGCTGTGGCCCAGTCGGTGGACGAAGAGATTGCGGAGCGCATCGCGCCGGCGGGTCAGATCTGTATGAAGGGCGACGAGTGTGCGGCGGCAGCGCCGGCGGCCAGCGCCTCTTCCGGTGGTGCACGCAGCGGTAGCGATGTGTACGGTGCGCACTGCGCAGCCTGTCACGCGACTGGTGCGGCTGGCGCGCCGAAGATGGGTGATGCTGGTGCCTGGGGCCCGCGCGTAGCCAAGGGTATCGACACCCTCTACACCCACGCCATCAGCGGTTTCAACGCGATGCCGGCAAAAGGTCTGTGTATGACCTGTTCCGACGATGAAGTGAAGGCCGCCGTTGACCATATGGTGGAAGGCAGCAAGTAAGCGACTGCTTACGCGGTAATAAAAAAGCCGCTCATTGAGCGGCTTTTTTGTGTCTGGATGCGGGGCCGAATCTGGTATGGGTGGGCCCCGGAGTGGTTTGCCGTCGGGCCTTAATCAAACATGCTGAGCAACGACCCCAGTGTCTCCTCTCCCTTCGCCTGATTCTGTTCCGGCGAGGCCTTGCCGAATCCTTCAAAAATACAATCTTCCTCCGGCAGTTCTTCAAGAAAACGGCTGGGAGTGGTGTCCTGGTTTTCGCCGAACATCTTGCGCTTGCCGGCCAGGGTCATGGTTAGGGTGCGCTGGGCGCGGGTGATGCCTACATAGGTGAGGCGGCGCTCTTCCTGGATGTTGTCGTCTTCAATGCTGTTGCGGTGGGGCAGCAGGTTTTCTTCCATGCCGATCATGAATACGTGGGGGTACTCGAGACCCTTGGACGCGTGCAGGGTCATCAGGCTGACCTTGTCGGTGGCCTCTTCCTCTTCCTGGCGGTCGAGCATGTCGCGCAGGATCAGTTTGGAGATGGCCTGCTCCAGGCGCACATCCTGCTCCAGTTCGTCGTCGGTGCCTTCCATGGTTTTCATCAGGCTATCCAGCAGCCAGTAGACGTTCTCCATACGTTTCTCGGCGACCTTTTCGCTACTGGCGTTTTGCGACAGCCAGCCGGGGTAGTCGATATCGTCGAGCATTTCCCGCAGGGCGCTTTCCGGGCTGTTGTCCCGGCAGTTGCGGGCCACGCCTTCGAGCCAGTGGGCGAAACGGTTGAGGCGTTCGTAGCCGGCCTCGGTGATGTGCTCCTTGAAGCCGATCTCGGTACAGGCGCTGAGCATCGATACCTCGCGGCCCTTGGCGTAGTTGCCCAGGGCTTCCAGTGTGCTGGTGCCGATCTGGCGGCGCGGGGTGTTGATGATGCGCAGGAAGGCGTTGTCGTCGTCCGGGTTTACCAGCAGGCGCAGGTAGGCCATCACGTCCTTGATTTCCGCGCGCGCGAAGAAACTGGTGCCGCCTGACATCTGGTAGGGAATCTGGTTTTCCTGCAGCTTCATTTCGATAAGGCGCGCCTGGTGGTTGCCCCGGTAGAGCACGGCGAAGTCCATGAAATTGCATCCGCGGCGGGATTTCTGCAGGAAGATCTCGTTGGCGACCCGCTCGGCTTCCTCATTCTCGTTGGCCACCTTGAGAATACGGATCTCGTCGCCGAGGCCCTTGTCAGACCACAGGGCCTTGTCGAATTCGTGCGGGTTGTGGGCGATCAGGTGGTTGGCCACCTTGAGGATGCGGCTGGTGGAGCGGTAGTTCTGCTCCAGTTTGATCAGGCGCAGGTTGGGGTAGTCCTGCTTCAGCTGGCTCATGTTTTCCGGGCGCGCGCCGCGCCAGGCATAGATGGACTGGTCGTCGTCGCCCACCACGGTGAGGCCGCCGCGGCTGCCCACCAGCATTTTGACCATCAGGTACTGGGAGCTGTTGGTGTCCTGGTACTCGTCCACCAGCAGGTAGCGGATCTTGCGCTGCCAGCGGTGCAGCAGCTCCGGGTCGCTGTCGAACAGCTGCACCGGGATCATGATCAGGTCGTCGAAGTCGACGGAGTTGTAGGCTTTTAGGGCGTCGCAGTAGCGGCCGTAGGCCACCGCCATGGCCTGCTCGCCGGGGCTCTGGGCGCTTTCCAGCGCCTGCTTTGGCGCCAGCATGTCGTTTTTCCAGTTGGAAATCTGGTTCTGCACCCGGTCCAGCAGGTCGGTGTCCAGGTCGCCATCGCGCAGCATCAGTTCCTTGATCAGGCTGCGCGCGTCTTCCGAGTCGAAAATCGAGAAGCCGGGTTTGAAGCCGGCGGCGCGGTATTCCTTGCGCAGGATATTCAGCCCCAGGTTGTGAAACGTGGACACGGTGAGGCCGTGGGAGGCTTTGGATTTCTTGCCATCGGGGCCGGTAATCAGCTTGCCCACTCGCTCCTTCATCTCGCGCGCGGCCTTGTTGGTAAACGTCAGGGCGGCGATATTTCGCGCCTGATAGCCGCATTTCTCTACCAAATAGGCGATTTTACGTGTGATTACGCTGGTCTTGCCGGAGCCGGCGCCGGCCAGCACCAGGCAGGGGCCGTCGATGTATTTGACTGCTTCCGCCTGGCGCGGATTGAGTTTGGTCATGGGGTACAGCTGTAGTGGAGAAGTCGGAGACTGACACAAGGGGGGAGATTCTATCAGTCGCGTCGCGGGTTGGCTGCGTCTGTCGATTGGATTTATATTGACCAGCGCGACGACGAGAATCCTCCCGTACAGAGGAGGCAATATAAGAACAATCGATAACGCAGGTCCGCATCATGAAGACCAACACACCGCTCAGCCTGGTGGATCAATCCCGCAGTGAGAGTGCCTTCGGGCGCCTGATGCATTTCTGGCGCAAGACTCTCGGCCTTTCCCAGGAGCAGTTGTCGGAAGATCTCGGCGTCTCCACCCGCCATATCAGTTTCCTGGAGACCGGGCGCTCCCAGCCATCGCGGCTGGTGGCGGGGGCATTGGCGGATTGTTTTGGCCTCAGTGCCCGCGATCGTGCCTATCTGCTCACCGCAGCGGGCTTCTCTGCCGACCAGTCGGTGTTCGAGACACCGGAACTGGCGGTGTGGATGAACAAGTCCCTGCAGAATGCGATGGCCCGCGCGGAGCCGGAGCCCGCGTTTGCACTGGATAACTTCGGCCGCGTGGTCTCGGTGAATCGGGCCTGGCTGGCATTTTTCCTGCCTCGGGTGGACCCGGCGCTGCTGGAAGACCCGAATATGTACGAACTGGTGATGAACCCCACCGGCCTGCGCTCGCATTTACACAACGGTATGGCGCTGTCCTGCGGCCTGGCCCTGTACCTGACCATGGAGACCCTGCAGAGCGACAACCCCAACGGCTGGGCCATGCTGGAGCGACTGCAGGCCGCCGGCGCGCTGCCGGAGAATTGGCAGCAGCTGGGGCGGCGCCTGATTCACACCAGCGACTACCCGCTGGCACTGAATACGGACCAGGGTGTGGTCAATCTCACCGTGTACAACGATACCCTGTCGTCCACCTCGCAGCTGGTGCAGCCGCGCCTGCTGATCGGGCGCATTTACCGGGATGATGGTGAGCGGGTGGTGAGCGATGAGGAGCTGGCGGTGGTGCCGGAAGACCATCCGCTTCTGTATCGCCAACTGCTGAGTGCGCAGGGCGTGGGTCAGAGTATTACCTGACAAATAATGGTGGCCCAGTCTGGCCCCACCTAAGCTCGAAGGCGTCAAAACGATAACGAGCGCAAGGCGATGGACCAGACCAATTCCCCGGGCAGCCGCCTGGAATCTTCACCCCGCAAACCCAGCGGCTGGCGCTGGGGGCTCTTTACCTTGCGTGTGCCGTTCCTGCACCTGAAATTCGTGCCCTCCCAGTTTGTGCAGGGACTGGTGGTGGCCAGTGGCACCAGCCTGATCATGGCGCCGGTGATGATGGGGTTCTTCGGGTTGTCCTTCGAAGAGTCCCTGGCGCTGTTGTTGCTGGCAAACACCGTGCTGTGCGCCTCGTTTCTGTTGTTTGGCGAGCCGTTTGCGCCGGGTATGCTGACCCCCGCTTTCCCGCTGGTGCTCACGTTTATTGTCAGCGGTTATCCCGAAGGGCCTGAGCGCTTTCAGGTGATGACTGCACTGTCACTGACGTTCGCTGCCATCGCGCTATTTTTCAGCCTGTCAGGGCTGTCGCGGCGGATGATGGGCGCGCTGCCGCAGGCGTTGAAAGCGGGCATCATTTTCGGCGCCGCCATTTCGGCGCTGGACCGGGTGTTTGTCAAAGACATCGCCCTGTTCGAGAGCCACCCGTACAGCGCCATTTCCGCACTGCTGGTGGCTCTGCTGTTTACCTTCTCCGCGCCCATGCAGGCGCTGCGGGCCAAGTCCAAATGGCTCGACAGCCTTTCCAGCCTGGGGCTGTTGCCGGGTTTTGTGGCCGCCGCCGCGGTGGGAGTTGTGGTTGGGGAAATCCAGTTCGATATCCGCTGGGGGCTGTTCCTGCCGCCGGTGGTGGAAACCCTGGCCAAGGTCTCGCCATTCAGCATCGGCTGGCCGCCCCTGTCCATGTATCTGGAGGTGTTGCCGCTGGCATTCGTGGCGTACGTGATCCTGTTTGGCGATTTTGTCACGGGTTCGGAGATGATTCGCAGCGCGCAGGCGGCGCGGCAAGACGATCCGGTGAAGCCGGACTTCGAGCGCAGTCAGGTTGCCGTCGCTCTGCGCAATGGTGTGTCGGCACTGTTCGCGCCGCTGTTCCCTTATCAGGGCCTGCTGTGGACCGGGGTGCACGCGGTGATCATCCAGACCTGGAGTGCCGGTCGCAGCAAGATGGCAGATTTGCACAGCGGGATCGGTTCCTACTACGGTTTTGGCCTGCCACTGATTTACCTGTGCTGGCCGTGGATCAGCCTCATCAAACCGATCATGGCCATCGCCCTGATGCTTACCCTCGCACTCACCGCCTTTGCCTGCATCCTGGTGGCCGCACCGCTGGTTAAGAAGCCGCTGGAAATGGTTTGTGCCCTGGTGATCGGCTATATGCTGGCCATGTTTGATGTGTGGACCGCGCTTGCCGCTGCGGTGTTCCTGCTGATTTTCATCAATGGCAATCTGCCGCGCTGGCAGAAAAAGCCCGATGCTTCCGAGCAATCCTCACAGGTGGCCTCTGCGGGAGATTAGCTTTTACCTCCCGCGTTTATTTGTCTATAAAGGCACCTCTTTAAGGTGCCTTTTTTATGAGTGTTTCGCAGCCACCGCTTATGCTTCAACCGATCACCGGCTACCACCGCGACGAAGAAAACCACTATGTGGCGCAGCTGGCCTGCGGCCACAATCAGCATGTGCGCCACGATCCCCCCTGGCAGAATCGGCCCTGGGTGGTGACCCGCGAGGGGCGCCAGCAGATGCTCGGTCTGGAACTTCAGTGCAAGAAGTGCGATGAAGGCGCGCCGCCGGATAAACAACCGCGAGAAGCTGATTAATGCCGAAAATCTGGGTAGATGCCGACGCCTGTCCTACGGTCATCAAAGACATCCTGTTCCGCGCCGCCGAGCGCACGGAAACGGACATGACCCTGGTGGCCAACCAATATGTGCGGGTGCCACCATCAAAATTTATCCGCGCCGTGCAGGTTGCCTCCGGCTTCGATGTGGCGGATAACGAAATTGTCCGCCAGTGTGAGGCCGGCGACTTGGTAATTACCGCGGATATTCCCCTGGCATCAGAAGTGATCGACAAGGATGCCACCGCACTGAATCCGCGCGGCGAGAAATATTCCAAAGCGAATATCCGCGCGCGTCTGAATATGCGCGACTTTATGGAAACACTGCGCTCCAGCGGCGTGCACACCGGCGGTCCACCGCCGCTTGGGCAGCAGGAGCGCAAGGCGTTTGCGGATCAGTTGGATCGCTGGCTGGTGCAGGCGAGAAGAGGTGGCCGGTGAAACTCGTAGAGCCAAAAACGGAGCGGCTCCAGCTTCGCCAGTGGCAGGAGAAAGACCGTGTGCCTTTTGCGGCAATGAATGCCGATCCCGCGGTAATGGAATTTTTCCCTGCACTGTTGAGCCGTGCCGAAAGTGATGCGGGTATCGATCGCCAGATTGCCCATATCCATCAATATGGCTGGGGCTTCTGGGCGGTGGAGACGCTTGTCGATCAGCAATTTATCGGCTTCGTCGGCATCAAACAGGTTACCGACGATATGCCGTTCGCACCGGCGGTGGAAATTGGTTGGCGATTGGCTGCTCATGCCTGGGGAAAGGGATATGCCACTGAAGCGGCAAGAGCGAGCCTGCAGGTCGGGTTTGAGCAGGTGGGGCTGAAGGAAATCGTTTCATTTACCGTGCCCGGCAATTTTCGTTCGCGCGCGGTGATGGAAAAGCTGGGGATGAGCCGGGCTGAAAATTTTCTGCATCCCGGGCTGCCGCAGGGGCACCCGATGCAGGAGCACCTGCTCTATCGCCTGAAAAATCCTCAATAGCCTGTAGGTTTCAGCAACATTTTATGCGGGCGTGACCGTTTTTCGATCCAGATTGCGATACGCCAGAGCCTCCGCAATTTGCCCGGTGCCGATATTTTCCTGCCCGGATAAATCCGCCAGCGTGCGCGCGACTTTCAATACCCGGTGGTAACTGCGCGCCGACAATCCGAGTTTTTCCACCGAGGTGCGCAACAGGGCACTTTCCGCTTTGCCCAGCCGGCAGTGTTCATCCAGTTCGCCGCCCTGTAACTCGCCATTGATCTTGCCCTGTCTGTTCAACTGGATATCCCGCGCACGCCGGACGCGTTCGCGCACGGTTTCTGAACTTTCGCCGTGGGGCGCATCCTGCAGCTGGCTGGCGCTCATGCTGGCGACTTCTACCTGCATGTCGATACGGTCCAGCAGTGGGCCAGAGAGTTTGCTGCGGTAGCGGTCGATCTGGTCCGGGGTGCAGCGGCAGCGGGGTTCGCCCAGATAACCGCACGGGCATGGATTCATCGCGGCGACCAGCTGGAAATCCGCGGGGAAAGTGACCTGGGCGCGGGCGCGGGAGATGCGCACTTCGCCGTTCTCCAGAGGCTCGCGCAGTATCTCCAGTGCGGCGCGGGGGAATTCCGGCATTTCGTCCAGAAACAGTACACCGCGGTGGGCCAGGCTGATTTCACCGGGACGTGGGTTGCTGCCGCCACCCACCAGAGCCGTGGGAGAGGCGGAGTGGTGCGGAGCGCGGAAGGGTCGTTGGCGTACGCGGTCCAGGCCGGCACTCGAGTAGAGCGCGGCTACTTCGATCAGCTCATCCTCTGCCAGCGGCGGCAGTATGCCGGGCAGGCGGCTGGCCAGCATGGTCTTTCCCGTTCCGGGAGGCCCGTAAAAAAGCAAGTTGTGAGATCCCGCGGCTGCCACTTCCAGCGCGCGGCGCGCTTTCAGCTGCCCGCGCACATCCGCCAGGTCTGCACAGATCGCCGCTTTCTGTTCGGTGTCCTGCACTGCATCCGGCAGTGGTTCGCGGCCGTGCAGTTGCGCGCACACCTGCAACAGGGTGGACGCGGACTTGATGGGGGTGGCGATCAGTGCGGCTTCGCGGGCCGATTCGGTGTCGGTCACCAGGATGCGGCCGCTGTCCCGACAGGCCATAGCCGCGGGCAGGGCACCGGGGATGGTGCGCAGGCTGCCGGAGAGTGCCAGTTCGCCGATAAATTCAAACTGTTCCAGAGTCTCGCCAGGGACCTGGCCGGAGGCGGCGAGGATGCCGAGGGCGATGGCGAGGTCGTAGCGCCCGCCGGCTTTGGGCAGATCCGCCGGGGCCAGGTTGACGGTGATGCGCCGCTGAGGGAATTCAAAGTGGCTGTTGACGATGGCGCTGCGCACCCGGTCGCGGCTCTCGCGCACGGCCGCCTCAGGCAGGCCGACGATGTTGAATGCGGGCAGGCCATTGGCGAGGTGGGTTTCCACCGTCACCAGTGGCGCCTGTATGCCCAGCTGAGCGCGGGCGTAGGTTATGGATAGGCTCATTCTCTTCCTTGAAAAATGGTCTTCCGTGAACAAGGTTCGGCGGGTGTCTGTGCCGCAAAGACGGACTCGTTTCAGTCTTCGAGTCTGCTCTCCAGCGCGCGAACCTGTTCTTCCAGCTGCGCGAGCTTTTCCTCCGCTCGCGCCAATTTTGCCGCCTGAAGGTCAAACTCCCGCTGGCTCACCAGGGGGAGTTTTCCCATTGCGACCTCCAGTGCATCGCGCAGGTCACTGCTGATTACTGCCCCCTGTTGTTGCAGTTCATTTAACAACTGTTGCAATTTGTCCCGGGCCACGCGCAATTCTCCACTAAGAAACCGCTGTAAAACGAAGGGAAATAGTACCGCAGCGAGGTTTTACCACCAAGCTACGATTGCCGTGCGCTGCAATGGGTCGCGCTGCAGAATCTGCACAAAAGAAATGCCCGCTGGTGGTGCGGGTTCCATTTTGGTGCGCACTGTTTTTGCGCAAATTTTCTGACCGGCCCGTTCCCTGTGTCGGTATATCCCCCGCAAATCCACCTAAGCCGCTGATTTCAAAGCGGGTTCTCAAAGTTGGCACTAACTCTGCAAGTACCCCTGTGCGAATCGCCCTGGTAATGAAGGCAGGGGATAGGTCTTCAAGTGAAGTGCCTGGGCGAGTGCGGCGTGTGCTGTCTCCCCGGCGAAGTCAAAGTCGCAGATAAAAAAGCAGACATAAAAGCAAGACGAGCATTTCACACAGAGATCAAGGAGAACCAAACAGTGGGAATCAAATTCAATAACAAAGTTGCCGCCCTCGTATCCGGAAGCGTTTTGGCCATGGCCATCAGCAGTGCGGCAACCGCCGCCGACGGTCCGAGTTTCAGCGCAAATGTCGGCGTGGTGAGCGACTACCGTTTCCGTGGTATTTCCCAAAGCGATACTGGCCTCGCGGTACAGGGCGGTGTAGACCTGGACATGGGTAACGGCGTTTACCTGGGCACCTGGGCCTCCCAGGTGGACTTCAACTGGGGCGCTGACGAGACTAAATATGAGCAGGATTTCTATGGCGGCTACGCCGGTGAAACTGCCGGCGGTGTCAGCTACGACGTTGGTTACATCTACTACGCCTACCACGGCAGCGACTGGGACGAAGATTACCAGGAAGTGTACGGCAGCCTCGGCTTTGGCGATGCGTCGGTAGGCTTTGCCTATTCCGATGACTATTGGGCCTCAACCGGTGCCTTTTACTACCTGAGCGCCGGTTATTCCTTCAGCCTGGCCAATGATATTGCCCTGGACCTGGGCGCTGGCCTGAACCTGTTTGCAGAAGACGACATGTTTTTTGCGGATACCGATAGCTACATCGATTACACGGTGTCTGTGAGTAAGGAATTCGGTGGCCTGGGTCTCTCGGCTTCCCTGATCGGTACCGATCTGAGCGAGAGCGAGTGTTGGGCTACCGATTGGTGTGAGCCGACGGTTGTCGCCGGTGCATCTTACAGCTGGTAATAACCAAAACGACATGAGCCTGCTCTTTGAGCGGGCTCTCATCATAGGGGGAGACCATGAAACTGGTAACCGCAATCATTAAACCTTTCAAGCTCGACGCAGTGCGCGATGCATTGGCAGAGGCCGGTGTGAGTGGCATTACCGTGAGTGAAGTCAAAGGTTTTGGGCGGCAGAAAGGGCATACCGAACTCTATCGCGGAGCCGAGTATGTGGTGGATTTTCTGCCCAAAACCATGTTGCAGATCGCCGTGGAAGACAGCCAGGTAGACGCTGTGCTGGAAGCCATCGGTACTGCGGCGCAAAGCGGCAAGATCGGCGACGGCAAGATTTTTGTTGCAAACCTTGAGCAGGCAATCCGTATTCGCACCGGGGAAACCGGCGCGGAAGCGATCTAATTAGTAGAACAGATTGCCAGAACGATTCTTTGATCAATAGACAATAACTACCGGGGCAACTCGGGCAAGTTTGGGTTAAACGGAGCGAAAAATGGAAAATCAAATTTTTCAGTTGCAGTACGCAATTGATACATTTTATTTCCTCGTGTGTGGTGCACTGGTCATGTGGATGGCAGCGGGCTTTGCCATGCTGGAAGCAGGCCTGGTGCGTTCTAAAAACACCACCGAGATTCTTACTAAAAACGTGGCGCTGTTCGCGATTGCGAGCACCATGTACCTGGTTAGCGGCTACGCCATCATGTACGACGGCGGCTGGCTGTTGAACGGTATCGGAGACTTCGACCTCGGTGGCGTACTCGCGGCATCTGCCGAAAACGGTTTCGAAGGTGATTCCGTGTACTCCGGCGCTTCCGACTTCTTCTTCCAGGTTGTGTTCGTTGCTACCGCAATGTCCATCGTATCTGGTGCGGTTGCCGAGCGCATGAAGCTGTGGAGCTTCCTGGTATTCGCCGTGGCCCTGACCGGCTTCATCTACCCGCTGGAAGGTAACTGGACCTGGGGCGGTGGCGATGTGTTCGGCCTGTACAACCTGGGCGACCTGGGCTTCTCCGACTTCGCCGGTTCCGGCATCGTACACATGGCCGGTGCTGCTGCAGCCCTGGCTGGCGTACTGCTGCTGGGCGCGCGTAAAGGCAAATACGGCCCGAATGGCGAAATCTACGCCATCCCCGGTGCCAACCTGCCACTGGCGACTCTGGGTACCTTCATCCTGTGGATGGGCTGGTTCGGCTTCAACGGCGGTTCCGTGCTGAAACTGGGCGATGCTGCCAGTGCACACTCCGTGGCCCTGGTATTCCTGAACACCAACGCAGCCGCCGCTGGTGGTGCAGTAGCCGCGTTGATTACCGGCCGCATTCTGTTCGGCAAAGCCGACCTGACCATGCTGCTGAACGGCGCACTGGCCGGCCTGGTAGCGATCACCGCTGAGCCTTCTACCCCGACTCCGCTGCAGGCAACCCTGTTCGGCGCCCTGGGTGGCATCCTGGTGGTCTTCTCCATCATCACCCTGGACAAGCTGCGCATCGACGATCCTGTTGGCGCCATCTCTGTGCACGGTGTGGTTGGTCTGCTGGGTCTGCTGCTGGTACCGGTTACCAACGACGGTTCCTCCTTCAGCGGCCAGCTGATCGGCGCTGCAACCATCTTTGCTTGGGTATTCTCCGCCTCCTTCGCAGTCTGGTTCGCCCTCAAGCTCATCACCGGTATCCGTGTTACCGAAGAAGAAGAGCAACAGGGTGTTGACTTGGCCGAGTGCGGAATGGAAGCTTATCCGGAATTTATGAGCAAGTAAGCGCTCATAAGATGGCCGCCGGTGCCAGGGAACAGTCCCCGCCGGCGGCAACATAATCTTCCGGCACCGGTTTTCGGGCCGGTGCCCGCAAGAAACATAATCAGGGGATAAGCGAATGAAATTGATTACGGCTGTAGTTAAGCCATTCAAACTGGACGACGTGCGCACCGCGCTGTCAGAGGTTGGCGTTCAGGGTATGACCGTTACTGAAGTAAAAGGCTTCGGTCGCCAGAAAGGTCACACCGAGCTGTACCGCGGCGCCGAATACGTGGTGGACTTTCTGCCCAAGGTAAAACTGGAACTGGCGGTGGACGACAGCATGGTCGACGGCGCCGTTGAAGCCATCACCAAAGCCGCGCAGACCGGCAAAATCGGTGACGGCAAAATCTTTATCACTGCGCTCGAAGAAGTCATCCGTATCCGCACCGGGGAAACCGGCAGCGAAGCGGTCTGATCAAAGAATCCGACACAGTGTTTTATGAGCCTCGCATTGCGGGGCTTTTTTGTGGCTGAAATTTGTGCAAATCGAGCAAGCTTTTCGAGTGGCGCGGAAAGTGTCTCGATGTTGTTAACGCCATCACAACACCGCCCAGAGTGCGTCGCTAAAAATTGCATAACCAAGCGCAATATATCGAGCAAAAATCGAACAAAAAAACTCTACCGAATTGGGGAACCTTTGCTGGCAGGCTCGTCAGACACTGCCTATAAATATTTCGCCGCAGGAAAGTTTCCGGCCGGCGGATCCGGTTTGCCGTTTTGCTTTGGCGCTACTGCCAAAATGAGTCTGCGATACAGATCTGCACAGCCCGCGCGGAGTAATCCGGGAAAAACTTCGCGGCAGCAGGGGTATTCCCTCTGTAACAAGGGGTATCAAGTTACAGGGTAAATTGACATGAAAGACGACCAGTCCAGCGCTCGTACGAAAGACACTGAGGATTTCGCAGAAGAGCGTACACTCTCCTCCCGCCATCGGGCCCGCAGCCAACTGACCGCCGAAGTCGAGGCTTTCCTCGCACGCGGTGGTGCCATCGATGAGGTGGCACCGGATGTCAGTGCGGATCCGCCGCGTAAGCCGCAGCCGAAGTACGGCAGTCGGCCCATCTGAGCGATTCAGACGGCAGGAATCTCTGGATACCGGTCCTAGGCCGGTATGGCGACAGTTTCGACGTCACCCCGGCCCAGGCCGGGGTCCAGTTCTCCCTTCTCTCCTTTTTCTACCCACTATCCCCAACCTCTCCTCCGGTCCCTACCGGCAGAATCAATCGTCGTCGGTTTTGTTCGCCCGCGGGTGGGCCTTGTCGTAGACCCGCGCCAGGTGCTGGAAATCGAGATGGGTGTAAATCTGTGTGGTGCTGATATCTGCGTGCCCGAGTAACTCCTGCACAGCGCGCAGATCGCCACTGGATTCGAGCATATGGCTGGCGAAGGAGTGGCGCAGCATGTGCGGGTGCACCCGCTGATCGGCACCGCCAGCGCGCGCCCAGTGGGCCAGGCGCTGTTGTACCGCGCGGTTGCCGAGGCGTCGGCCTTTGGCGCTGGTAAAGACCGGGTCTGCTCCCTGATCATCGGCGATGGTGGCAGGCGCCTGGTGGCGCCAGTCCTCCAGTGCGCGGCGGGCCTGTCGGCCTACCGGCAGCAGGCGGGTTTTGTTGCCCTTGCCGGTTACCCGGACTTCGCCACCGCGCAGATCCAGGTCTTCCCAGTTCAGTCCGGTCAGCTCCGACAGGCGCAGACCGCTGCTGTAAAAAAGTTCGAGAATGGCGGCGTCGCGCAGGGTGAGCAGGTCATTGCTGTCGCCAGTGTCTGTTTCTGATGCGCGCGGGCTTTCCACATATTGTGCCGCGGCATCCACATCCAGCAGCCTGGGCAGGGTTTTGGCGGCTTTTGGGGCGCGCAGCCCCTCCGCCACATTGGCTTTCAGCCATCCCTCGCGCACGCAGAAGCGCAGCAGAGTGCGCACGGCGGAGAGCCAGCGTTGCAGGCTTTTGGGGGAGAGGCCGCCGCGGTGCAGCTGGGCTAGCCAGCTGCGCAGGCGCATTTCGTCGAGCCGCTGCAGATCTGTCAGCTGCTCCCCATCTGCCAGGAGCTGCAGCTTGTCGAGATCGCGACGATAGGCGGCGAGGGTGTGCGGAGAGAGGTGTTTCTGCTGCAGGTGCAGCAGGAAGGCATCCGTTGCTGCGGCAAGCTGCACGGGGCTCAGCTCCGCGCCAGCAGGTCGGGCAACAGCCGCTCGAGGATTTCACCGATATAGGACAGGAACAGGGTGCCGAGGCTGGAGCGGTAGTGGTTGGGATCGCTGGAGCCGACCGCAAGGATACCCAGCTGGCCGGCCAGTGGTACCACCGCGGCGGAGGCGACCTTGTCTGCGTCTTTGCCGAACAGGTATGCGGTTTCCGTGGGGCGCAGGGTGCCACAAACGGTGCGCCCATTGCGCAGGATGGAGCCGATGGCGGTCTCGGCGCTGGTGCGGGCGCTGCTGCGCACGTCGCCCAGGTGTTTGCCCGAGCCGGGCAGGGGACCGAACAGAGTCAGTGCGGTGACATCTACGTTGAAATCGTCTTTGAAGCTTTTCAGCAGCGCCGCGCCGGCTTCGGCAACGGTGCGCGCTTCCAGCAGCGCCAGCACCAGACGGCGGCTGTGCATAAACAGCTGGTCGTTTTCACGCGCATTCTGCAGCAGCTGGTCGAGCCGCTGACGCATCTCGATATTGCGCTCGCGTAGCAGGTTGGTCTGGTGTGTCATCAGCGACACGGTCTTGCCAGATTCGCGGGGCAGCTGGATGCTTTCCAGCAGCTCCATGTTGTCGGCAAAAAAATTGGGGTTCTGGACCAGGTAGCGGGCCACCTGTCGCGACAGTAGTTTCTTGTTGCGCTGGTTTTCGCTGTCGGCGGCTTCCTGTCGGTCCAGGTTGGCCTCGACGTTGCTATCGAGCAGGGGGGCGTCGCTGTGATCGGTCATTGTTCTTTTCGGCTGCTTCCAGAATTGGTGCTCAGAGTGCTATCTGTCCGTGATATACCGCGGTGGCGGATCCAGTCATGGTAACCGGCTCTCCGGGCCCCGGCCAGTGGATTGTCAGGGTGCCTCCGGGCAGGGTGATCTGCAGTTCCTCGTCCACCAGCCCGCGCAGGCGCGCGGAAACCATGGCGGCACAGGCGCCGGTACCGCAGGCGCGGGTCTCGCCCACGCCCCGTTCCCACACCCGCAAACGGGCTTTGCCGCGGTCTTCAATCTGCAAAAAGCCCACATTCACCTTGGCGGGGAAGCGCGGGTGGCATTCGATTGCCGGGCCGAGGCTGTCGACGGGCGCGTTGAAGACATCTTCCACCAGCAGGACTGCGTGGGGATTGCCCATGGATACGGCGCCAATGTTGTAGGTTTCCCCGTCGACCACCAGCGGATAAGTCTCCGCTTGAATATCTGCTTCAAACGGAATCTGTGCGGGCTCCAGCACCGGTGCGCCCATCTCCACGCTGACCTGGTCCGCGCCCTGGACATTCAGCGCCAGGGTGCCAGCGGCGGTTTCCACCAGGATTTTTTCCTTGCTGGTCAGGCGGCGCTCGCGCACGAAGCGGGCGAAACAGCGCGCGCCGTTACCGCAGTTTTCCACTTCGCTGCCGTCGGCATTGTAGATGCGGTAGCGGAAATCCAGGTCCGGGTTGCGCGGCGCTTCTACCAGCAACAGCTGGTCGCAGCCGATACCGGTGTGGCGATCGGCGATCTGGCGGACTTTTTCCGGCGACAGCTTCACCCGTTGGGTGATGCCATCGACCATGACAAAGTCGTTGCCGAGGCCGTGCATTTTGGTGAATTTAAGCCGCATGAGTCGGTTCCGTTAATCGTTCGCGGGCACGGTGGATTCGCCGCGCACCAGGTCTGCGAGGCTTTCCCGTTCGCGTACGAGATAGGTTTTGTCGCCGTCCACCAGCACTTCCGCCGCGCGGGTACGCGAGTTGTAGTTGGAGCTCATGGTAAAACCATACGCGCCGGCAGACAGCATCGCCAGCAATTGGCCCTGTTCGAGTACCAGTGGGCGGTGCTTGCCGAGGAAGTCACCGGTTTCGCAGACGGGGCCGACGATATCCCAGCTCTCGGTGGTGCCATTGGATGGAGTGACGGCAACGATATCCTGCCACGCCTGGTACAACGCCGGGCGCAGGTTGTCATTCATGGCTGCGTCAACGATGGCAAAGTTATGCTCTTCGGTGCGCTTCAGATATTCCACGCGGGTCAGCAGTGCGCCGCCGTTGGCGGAAATCGAGCGGCCCGGCTCCAGCACCAGCGCCAACTCGCGCCCGGCCAGCTTTTCCTTTACCGCACCCAAATAGTCACTCACCTCGGGGGGCTCTTCACCGCGGTAGCGCACGCCCAGGCCGCCGCCCAGATCTAGATGTTTCAACGTGGTGCCATCTTCGGCGAGCTGATCGATCAGCGCCAGCAGTCGGTCCAGTGCATCGAGGAACGGATTGATCTCGGTCAGCTGAGAGCCGATATGGCAGTCCACGCCTACCGCGTCGAGGTGATTGGACGCGGCAATTTTGTGATACACCTCGGGGGCGCGCTCGATGGCGATCCCAAATTTGTTTTCCTTGAGCCCGGTCGAAATATACGGATGGGTATTGGCGTCCACGTCCGGGTTTACCCGCAGGGAGACCGGGGCCACTGTGCCGATCTCCGCCGCGACGGCTTCCAGCCGATCCAGCTCGGACTCGGATTCGACGTTGAAGCAGTGCACTCCGACTTCCAGCGCACGCCGCATTTCCTCTGCGGTTTTACCCACGCCAGAGAAAACCACTTTGGCGGGATCGCCGCCCGCAAGTAACACCCGCTCCAGTTCACCGGCAGAGACAATATCAAAGCCCGCGCCCAGTTGTGCCAACACAGACAGAATGCCCAGATTGCTGTTGGCTTTAATGGCGTAACAGATCAGGCCGGGGTGATCCCCCAGTGCATCCGCATAGGCTTGGTACTGACGTTCAAAGTGTGCCCGGCTGTACACATAAGTGGGGGTGCCGAACTGTTTGGCAATCTGCTCGAGGTTCACGCCCTCGGCCCACAGGCTTCCCTGCTGGTAGTGGAAATCGTTCATTTGGAGACTGCTTCTGCTTCCGTGTGTTGCTGTGATGAATTCTTCTCGTCGCTGTTGCTGTGCGGCTCGGTGGTCGCACCCGGTTGCGGGGCGGTGGGCGTGCGGGGTGCAGAACTGCTGCTGGAGGGTGCCGGAGCGGCCGGATCCTGTGGCAGATACAGCGGACCTTTTTGACCGCAGCCGGCCAGAGCGCCGGTGAGGGCGATTGACAGGGCAGCGGACCAGGCCAGGGAAGTCGTTGGGTTGCGCATCGGTTTTCCTGCCGCAAAGTGCGGTACGAGAAGACTGGAAAAGCCTGCTAGTATAGCGACCCGAGCCTTTTAGCAACACAGTAACAGACGAAACCAGAATATGACCCAGGCCGCCTCTCAAACCGCCTACAACGCCGCCATCGAAGAAACGCTGATCGCCATCGAGGACGCCCTCGACAACTGCGAGGTGGATATGGATTACGAGCGCGCGGATGCAGTGTTGACGATTACTCTGGAAGACAAGGGTACCCAGGTGATTCTGTCGCGCCAGAGCGCTGTGCAGGAGCTGTGGGTGGCTGCCCGTTCTGGCGGCTATCACCTGAGCTTTGACGATTCCGGAAACAAAGTCGGCTGGAAATGCACCACCACTGGCGAAGATCTGCCGACCTTGCTGGACCGGGTACTGACCGAGCAGCAGGGCGCCCCGGTTACTCTCGACTTTTAATCCCGCTACCTCGGATTCCAGTACCTTTGTAGGAGCCTGCCTGCAGGCAGATTCCTACAGGGTTATCCCTCCCAGCTCTCCCTGCTTTTTCGCGCTGCAGATGGTCTCGTGACCAGCTGCGTAGCTCCGTGTCTCAAAAACCATTGGCAACCAGCGAGTATGGTGCTAATTTGATATCAAATTGATGTCATTATTGGTGTGGGAGGAGGAGTTCTGATGATCAAGGAAAAACGCGCCTTTACGGTGAGTGGATACGCCATGCTGGTTGTGCTGCTGGCACTGCAATTGCTGACCATCGCAATGCTGGTGTGGAGCCTGAAAGCGCAGCAATTTGGCGCCGCGGCGGGGTGCGGGGTAGCGATATTCATCGTCGCTTTCTGTTGGCACGGGCTGTTTATGGTGGCCCCGAATCAGGGAAAAATTCTGCAGCTGTTCGGCAAGTATGTAGGCACAGAACACACCACTGGCTTGCGCTGGACCAACCCGCTGATTTTCAAGCGCACGCCTATTTCCCTGCGGGTGCGCAATTTCGAGAGTGGCAAGCTGAAGGTGAATGACGCCAATGGCAACCCGGTCGAGATCGCCACGGTGGTGGTATGGAGAGTGGTGGATTCTGCGGAAGCCTATTTCGAAGTGGACGACTACGAGAGCTTTGTCACCATCCAGAGTGAGGCGGCACTGCGCAACGTGGCCAACGAATATCCCTACGACAACCACAGCGACGAGGCCATCTCCCTGCGCGGGGACCCGGTAAGCATCGCGGAAAAAATACGCGATCAAGTGCAGGAGCGCCTGGGGCGTGCGGGTATTCAGGTGATTGAAGCGCGCATCAGCCACCTGGCGTACGCACCGGAAATCGCTCAGGCGATGTTGCGCAAACAGCAGGCCGGTGCAGTACTCGCTGCACGCAAGCTGATTGTGCAGGGTGCGGTGGAAATGGTGACCGATGCCATTTCGACGCTGGCAGATTCTCACCAGCTGGAGTTGGATGAAGAGCGCAAGGCGAATATGGTGAACAACCTGATGGTTGTCATCTGCGGCGAGCAGCAGGCACAACCCGTCATCAACAGTGGCAGTCTTTACTGATTTGTTTTAATCAACATGGCAAAAAAGAAAGCGTTCCCCCTGCGTATCAACGAGCAGGTACTGGCCGCAATGCAACGCTGGGCGGACGACGACCTGCGCAGTGTGAACGCGCAGATCGAATATGTATTGCGGGATGCGCTGGTGCAGTCCGGGCGGGTGAAGCTGGTACAAAAGGTGGTGACTGAGGTTCAGGACAAGGATGCTGATTCCAAGGAAACCTGATGTGGCCGAAAAATGTCAGCGGGCTCTGCGGCCCGCTGACAGCAGCGTCTATCGGGCTTCGATCAACGTGCGCGCACGCGCACTGGCGGCGCGCACCTGATTCGGCGCGGTACCGCCAATATGATCGCGGGCGGCGACGGAGCCTTCCAGGGTGAGCACATCGAACACATCGTCGCCAATCACATCGGAAAATTTCTGTAATTCTTCCAGGCTCAGATCGGACAGGTCGCAATCCTTTTCAATCGCGAACGCCACGGACTGGCCGACAATTTCGTGGGCATCGCGGAAGGCCACGCCTTTGCGCACCAGGTAATCGGCGAGGTCGGTGGCGGTGGAGAATCCTTTGCCGGCAGCGGCGAGCATGTTTTCTTTCTTCGGCTTCAGCGCCGGGGCCATATCGGCGAAGGCGCGCAGGCAGTCGAGTACGGTGTCGGCGGCGTCGTAAAGCGGTTCTTTGTCTTCCTGGTTGTCCTTGTTGTAGGCCAGCGGCTGGCTCTTCATCAGGGTCAGCAGGGCGATCAGGTGGCCGTTGACGCGACCGGTCTTGCCGCGCACCAGCTCCGGCACGTCCGGGTTTTTCTTCTGTGGCATGATTGAGGAGCCGGTGCAGAAACGGTCTGGCAGGTCAATAAAGTCGAACTGGCTGGAGGTCCACAGTACCAGCTCCTCACTGGCGCGGCTGAGATGGGTCAGCAGCAGCGCGGAGAAGGCGCAGAATTCGATGGCGAAATCGCGGTCGCTCACGGAATCCAGGGAATTCTCGGTGGGGGCGTCAAAGCCCAGCAGCTCGGCGGTGCGCGCGCGATTGATCGGGTAGCTGGTGCCAGCCAGCGCCGCGGCACCCAGCGGGGAGCGGTTGACGCGTTTGCGGCAGTCCATCAGGCGCTCGTAATCCCGGGTCAGCATCTCGTTCCAGGCCAGCAGGTGATGGCCGAAGGTGACCGGCTGGGCGCTCTGCAGGTGGGTAAAGCCGGGCATGATCGTATCGGCTTGTTGCTCTGCCAGGTCCACCAGGCCGGTCTGCAGGCGAGTCAGCTCACCGGCAATCAGGTCGATACGGTTGCGCAGCCACAGGCGGATGTCGGTAGCGACCTGGTCGTTGCGCGAGCGGCCGGTGTGCAGCTTCTTGCCGGTGGCGCCGATGCGATCGGTCAGGCGCGCCTCGATATTCATGTGCACGTCTTCCAGCGCTACAGACCAGGGGAATTCCCCGGCTTGGATCTCTTCGGCGATATCCTTGAGTCCGCCCTCTATCTGGCTGAACTCGTCACCCGTCAGTACACCCACTTCCGACAGCATCTGTGCGTGGGCCAGTGAGCCCTGGATGTCCTCCAGCGCCATACGCTGGTCGAACATGACCGAGGCGGTAAAGCGCTCCACGAACGCATCGGTGGCTTCGCTGAAGCGGCCGCCCCAGAGTTTTGCGGCGGGATTTTGTGCATTATCGGTGGAGGAGTTGTCGTTGCTCATGCTGCCTCGGGTCTGAATGGGAAACGGGTCATGTTTGTCGCTGGAACTGGACCGGGGATGGCGGTATCTTTTGATGCCAAGCACTATCTCCGGACATCAAGGTATCCGGGCTATGTCTCGAGAATAAAGATAACGTGGTATGACATCTTCCCGGCCCGCGCAAGCGGCGGGCATTATAGCGCAGCAAATTCGCGAAATTGCCCCCGATGGCAAAGATTCTGCGCGCCTGCCCGATAGTGCCGGCGACATCACTCCCGCACCTTTCCTCCCCGACCTGTGTAGCGTGACTGGCGTGGCCGCCCTGGTTCTTATGGGGGAGCTGCTGGCGCTGGTGCTGGTACTCGCTACCGATGGTTTGAACCCCTTCAACTGGCAGCGCCTGGGACTGGTGTCGCTCACGGTGCAGTGGGTGATCCTGCCGTCCGCCGCTCTCCTGTGCCGCCTGCGCCCCTTTCTCGCGCGACTCTCCCACAAAATCGCGGCGGCGCTGAGTTTTGCCACGGTACTGGCGGTGCTGGCGACGGTACTGTCTGCCCAGCACTGGTGGGCGGCGGATATGGCGGGCACCGCCATCGACTACTGGGCGCTGTTGGCGAATCTGCTGGTAGGTGCCATCTGTGCAGGGGTAGTGCTGCGCTACGCCTATGTGCAGCAGCAGTTGCACAACCAGCAGCAGGCGGAGCTGGGTGCGCGGATCGAGGCATTACAATCGCGCATTCGCCCACATTTTCTTTTTAACAGCATGAACAGTCTCGCCAGCCTGATTGCGGTGGACGCCGAGCGTGCGGAAAAACTGGTAGAAGATCTGTCGGCTTTGTTTCGCGCATCACTGGCGGACTCGAAAATGGTGCCGCTGGAGCAGGAAGTTGCGCTGGCAAAACGTTATATGGAAATTGAATCTCTGCGTCTCGGGGATCGGTTGCAACAAGTGTGGCATCTGGACGAGTTTCCCGCGCAGGCGCAACTGCCTTCGATGCTACTGCAACCGCTGCTGGAAAATGCCGTACTGCACGGCGTAGCCCGGTTGCGTGCCGGTGGCAAAATTGAAATTTCGATTCGCGAAGTCCCAGCGCAAAATAAATTAAAACGTCGTCAAAATGTCATTGGCGGCAGCGCGCGTGAACTGCTATTGTCGATTCATAACCCTGTTAAAGATTCTGCAGCAAACCCTGAGACAGACGAGTACCGCAATGCCCATGTGGACCGTGTTCATACGGGCCATGGTATGGCGATGGAAAATATTCGCCAGCGTCTCAGCGCGTTCTACGGTGACCGCTTCCGTTTTACCGCGGAGCAACACGGTAACGAGTACCGTGTGGAATTGCGGCTACCCATGAGCGCCCATGCGCAAACCAGAACAACTGAGCCAGTAGCAACCCCAGTTGCCGCGGTAAAAAACGCCGTAAAAACAGAGGTGGCCCAATGAGTGCTGCCGAACGCCCACTGGGGGTGTTGATCGTCGATGACGAACCACTGGCGCGGGCCAGATTGGCCCGACAGTTGCAGTCTATTGATGGTTGCCAACTGCTGGGAGAAGCTGCCGATGGGGAAAGCGCGTTACAACAGCTGGATTCACTCGACCCGGACCTGCTGTTACTGGATATCGAAATGCCCGGAGAAAACGGGCTCCAACTCGCCACCCAAATCACCAACCGACCCAACCCGCCTGCGATCATATTCTGCACCGCCCACGACGAGTTTGCGCTCCCTGCCTTTGCGGTTGCTCCATCGGGTTACCTGCTCAAGCCCGTCAATGTGGAACAACTGGCACAGGCGATTGCCCAGGCGCGAAGACTGAGCAAACCGCAACTACTGCAAACCGAATCAAACAGTCCAACCGCCAGCAGCGGCCGCCGCCAGATCAAAGCGGTGAGCCGCCGCGGTGTACAGCTGATTGATGTGGATGATATCCGCTGCTTTATCGCCGAAGACAAATACGTCATCGCCCACCACAGTGGGGGTGAGACGGTGCTGGATGAATCCCTGAAAGAACTGGAGGCGGAGTTCGGTGAACGCTTTGTGCGGGTTCATCGCAGCGCGATTGTGGCCCGCGAATACATCACCGCGCTGGTGCGCAACGGTTCCGGCCGCCACTACATACATTTGCGCGGGGTGACGGCAGCACCAGAGGTGAGCCGCCGGCTGCTATCCCGGGTAAAATCCCTGTTACAGCAGGTGGAAACCGTTTAAGAATTCGCACATAAGCAATATAAGGATTTTGTTATAGCTTGACCCTGTTAAGTTATTTTTAGGCTATGCCTGAGGTGCTTACAATCGATGGTCATCAGGGGTCGGGAAGACCCTGAAACCAACGAATAAAGGCTGGTAGAAAAATAACGGGTACCGACTATGGCGAAATTCACGCGCAGTGCGCGCAACCTGAGCTGGCTGATTGTGGCTGGTGGCCTGGCGTTGTCTGGCATCGGTTGCGCGGAGTCTAAAGAAACCGGAAGTGATGACGGCCACAGTGGTCACGACGCACCGCTGGCCATCGATGATAAATGGGTGGCACGGCTTAACGGCCTGAACCCCGATCGCACCCCGCCGGATCCCTCCCCTGCAGACTACGGGTTGGACACCCAGACCGGTGTCTTCACCCATCCCGTCGCCACGCGCGATTCCCACGACCGCAAACCCTTCGATGGCATTCTCGATTACTGGGATACCAATCAGTACATCAAGAATATGAAGGTCGAGGCGTACTATCCCATCACCGTCGAGCCCTTCCACACCTGGCAGAACATCGTCGACTTCGATGGCCGCCGCTACCTGTATCAGTACGTGCGTCGGGATCTCAAAATCTTCGATATTACCAACCCCAAAGACGTACAGCTGCTGCTGACCCGCGGCCACACCTGGGGTGCCAATGGCCCGGATGAAAAAGCGCAGAACCCCATGGAAGAGGGGGAGATGTTCGGTGCTGCCAGCATCCAGTGGAACAGCGAGTTGGGCAAATACATCATGGTGCAGGGCTATGAGATCCGCCGTTTCGGCCTGCTGAAAGACAAGCGCCGCCAGCCGGACAAGGTCGCCGCCATTCGCAACGCCAATCACCTAAAAGGCTTTAAGGTCTACGAGATGAACGGCCCCATGCCGGAAGACTGGAAGCTGATTGCCGAGCGCACCACCGGTATCAACAATCCCGACGCCCCCATCGGCCAGCAGCAGGGTTCCGGCGTGCGCGACCTGCCGGCCTATTTTGGCGGTGACTTTATGTTTGTGGCGGCGGCGCCGGATGCCAGCTATGCGCTGACGGAATACCCCAACGACCTGTATTCCGCGGGCTACCAGTCCTGGGATATGTCCGATCCATCGAATCCGAAATTCCTGCAGCAGTTGACGGTGCCGGGGCAGATTGCGTTCGACCCGGAACACGAAGCGGCGTACAAGCAAAACCCCCGTGCCGGTAACCGCACTTCCTGGATGGGTGCGCGTATGTCCCTGTTTATCCCCACACCGCCGGAAGAGGGCGGCAAATACGGCTACGCCGCCATGGGCGGGTTGGGCTTTTACGTGGTGGATATTTCCGATCCCGCACAGATGAAAATCGTCAGCCACCTCAATTTCGAGCCCAGTGTGGCCGGCACCGAGGGCGACTTTATCGATGTCTCCCAGGTGGAGAAAACCGGCATTGTTTACTTCAGTGGCTATCCGCTGAATGAGGATTGCTGGGAACCCTACAAAGACGTGCACATGATTGACGTGAGTGATCCTACCGCACCGAAAAAAATCGGCGTGCTGCCGCGCCCGCCCGCGCCGGAAAACGCACCGTTTAGTGATTTCTGTCAGCGCCGCGGCAGTTTTGGGCCAAAGCGTACCGGCTATTACACCCAGCCCGGGGAGCCCCGCGACGGTATTCTGCCGTTCAACTTTTACAACGCCGGTCTGCAGATTTTTGACGTGAGTGATGTGGAAAATCCGGAAATCGTTGCCTACTTTGTGCCGCCGTTTAATACCGAGCGCGTGGCGAGCTATGCCCGCGGCAATCTCTCCCACAGCGTGTATGTGGAATACGATCGCAATATTTTCTGGCTGTTCACCAACCACGGTTTCTATGCGCTCTCGAGCCCGGTACTGGGCGAACCGAGCTTTGCCGCACCGGAAAAACCCTGGCCGCCACGGGATTAACGAGGTACATGAAATGACTGTTGCAACCGCACAGAACATCACTACAGAAATAACATTTGCCGATTGCGAGCAAATGGATGCGCGGGATCCCCTGCGCCACTTTCGCGCGGAATTTGAATTGCCGGAAGATACCATCTACCTGAATGGCAATTCCCTCGGCGCCATGCCGGCCCGCGCGCTGGCCCAGGCGCGCAACACCGTGATCGATCAATGGGGAAAGGATCTGATTCGCAGCTGGAATACCCACGGCTGGTTCCAGATGGCGGAGACCCTGGGAGACCGCCTGGCGCCCCTGATCGGCGCCGACGCCGGCGAAGTGGTGTTGACCGACTCCACCGGCATCAACCTGTTCAAGGTGCTGGCCGCGGCGCTGAAACTACAGGCTGAGCGCGCGCCGGAGAAAACGCGGATTGTGATGGAAGGCAGCAACTTTCCCACGGACAACTACACCGCCCAGGGGCTGGTGGAACTGCTCGGTAGCAAGCACGAAATAGTCTTTGCCGAAGAAGAGGAAATCGCCCGCGCTATCGACGAGCGGGTGGCCGTGGTGTGCCTGACCCAGGTGCATTACAAATCCGGCCGGGTACTGGATATGCAGGCAATTACCGAGAAGGCGCACAACTGTGGCGCGCTTGCCATCTGGGATCTGTGCCACAGTGCCGGTGCCATGCCGGTGGCGCTGAACGATTGCGCAGCGGATTTTGCGGTGGGCTGCACTTACAAATACCTGAACTGCGGCCCTGGTAGCCCCGGTTTTATTTTTGCTGCCAAGCGCCATCAGGGGCAAACGCAGCAGCCGCTTACCGGCTGGTGGGGTCACGCCGCACCCTTTGCGTTTGAGCGGGATTACCGCCCGGCTGCGGACATTCGCCAGATGCTGAGCGGCACCCAGCCGATTGTCAGCCTTGGCCTGTGTGAGGTCGGTCTGGATATTGCCACCCGCGCCGATCTGCAACAGGTGCAGCAAAAATCCCGCGCCCTCGGCGACCTGTTTATCCGCTTGCTGGACGAGCAGTGTGCAGAGTTTGGTTTTGAGGTCATCAGCCCGCGGGATGCCAGTCGCCGCGGCAGCCAGGTGGCGGTCGCGCACCCTGAAGGCTACGCCATCATGCAGGCGCTGATTGCGCGCAATATTGTTGGCGATTTTCGTGCGCCGGACGTGATGCGTTTTGGTTTCAGTGCGCTCTACGTCAGCTACCTCGACGTGTGGAATACCGTGCAGGCCCTGCGCCATATCATGCGCGACGAGCTCTGGCAGAACCCGGTGTATCAGCAGCGCCATGCGGTGACCTGATGCGCCCGGTAACCCGAACGTAACCCGATACGCAGAAAAATAAATACAACAATAACGCAAAGAGTACGAGCCCATGTCCATCACTTCGACGGCAAGTAACACCGCTGCGGTTTCCACCGGGCAAACGGCAGGCAGAGACCAGTGGGGCTCACGCATGGGCTTTCTGCTCGCCGCTGTGGGGTCCGCCGTAGGGTTGGCGAATATCTGGCGCTTCCCCTACGCGGCCGGTAGCGGCGGCGGTGGTGCCTTTGTGTTTGTGTATCTTGTGGCCACCTTTTCCATCGTACTGCCGGTTTTGATTGCCGAACTGTTGGTGGGCAGGCGCGGACAGTTGAGTCCACCCAATGCCATCGCTCGGGTCGCGAAAGAGGCGGGGGTTTCCAGTCGCTGGCGCTGGATGGGCCTTGCCGGTGTTGTCGCGGCGATTTTGATTTTTTCCTTCTATATCGTGGTGGGCGGTTGGACCCTGAGTTACGTCGCCAAGTCCGCCAGTGGCAGCCTGCATGGGCTGGATGCTACAGGCATTGCCGCCACCTTTGATGGGCTCAATGCCAATGCCTGGGAACTGTTTGCCTGGGCCAGTGCGTTTCTGTTGCTGACCGTGTCGGTATCCGCCCGGGGTGTTTCCGGCGGTATTGAAAAACTGGTGCGGCTGTTGATGCCGCTGTTGTTTCTGATGTTACTGGGTATGGTGATCTACGCCGGTGTTACCGGAGATTTCCGCAGTGCCTGGACATTTCTGTTTACCGTGGACTTTTCCAAGCTCAACAGCCAGGTGGTGATGGATGCGATCGGGCAGGCGTTTTTCTCTATCGGGGTTGGCATTACCAACCTGATGGCTTACGGCTCCTACCTGAATCGCAAGGCTTCCATTCCCCGCTCGTCGGTGGCCATCGTCAGTGCGGATACCGCTGTGGCACTGCTCGCCGGTATGGCGATATTCCCGATTATTTTTGCCAGTGGTATGAGCCCGAGCGGAGGCCCAGGGCTGGTATTTATGGCATTGCCTCAGGCGTTCGGGCAGATGCCGGCAGGCGCACTGGTCGGAGGCCTGTTTTTCCTGCTGCTGTTTTTTGCCGCACTGACCTCGGCGGTTTCGATGATGGAGTGCTCGGTGGCCTGGCTTGGGGAAAAGCTGAAGATCACCCGTGCCAAGGCCGCGCTGGTCTCAGGCGGATTGAGCTGGGGGCTGGGAGTCCTGTCGGTGCTTTCGTTCAATGGGCTGGCTGATTTCCATCCCCTCGGGTTTATTCCCGCTCTGGAAGGAAAAACTTTCTTCGATCTGTTCGATTATTTTGTTTCGAACCTGATCATGCCCCTGTGTGCCGTGCTCGTTGCGTTGTTTGTTGGCTGGCGTCTGCCGGTGTGGTTGACCCGGGATGAATTTTCCGGCGACGAAAAGCACAGTGAGGCCGGGTTCCGCTACTGGCACTTCCTATTGCGCTATGTGACACCGATCGGATTATTGGCAGTATTTGTGGTTGCCATCTCTTCCTGAATTGAAAAGCCGCTGTTGCCAGCGGCTTTCGTGTTTTTCTCAAGGCAAATTGTAGCTGGAAATGAATGCGTGAGATTTCGCAGAAAATTCAGCTATAACAATAAAACAATAATAAGACCGGAAAATATTATTTTTATCGGATAGAAGCCTGCCCTAAGGTGAAAACATCAGTTGCGACTCAACCGTTGCGACCGATAGTTTCGGGCCAGGAGTTAGGGCCCCAAGAGATAAAAATAAACCCGACGAGGGCAATCTCCATGAAGGAAGTTCTATCTATCCGACCGCTTGCACTGGCAATGGCTGCAGTCAGCGGCAGTCTGGCGCCGACAGTCTTTGCGCAGGCGGAAAATCCGCAGAGCTACGGCATTGAGGAAGTTACGGTAACCGCACGGAAACGGGAAGAATCCCTGCAGGACATCCCGGTGGCGGTCTCCGCCATGGGTGCGGACGATATGCGCGAAAAAGGTGTCCAGTCCATCGAGGATATGGCCGGCCGTGTACCCGGTTTCCAGATCAATATGTTCAGCAATTCCGAGCCGGATATTTTTATGCGCGGCATCGGTACCGATATTGAAAGTGCCGGCGCCGCCGGTGCCATCGGTGTGTTCGTAGACGAGGTGTATATTTCCCGCGGCGCCGGTGTGACCGCAGATTTGTTTGACCTGCAGCGGGTGGAAATCCTGCGCGGCCCTCAGGGCACGCTTTACGGCAAGAACGTAGTGGGTGGGGCCATCAGCTACGTCACCGCGCGTCCACAGCAGGAATTTTCCGCCCTGGCGGAAACCACCCTCGGCACCTACGGCCAGACCGAGCTGCGCGGGTACGTTACCGGCGGCCTGAGTGACAACCTAGCGGCGCGCGTCTCCGTCAGCGGCCGCAAGCGCGATGGCTACGCGGAAAATACCTATACCGGAAACGATATTGAAACCCTGGATAACAGCTCCATTCGCGCACAGCTGAGTTGGGATCTGAGCGATAGCGTCAACGCACTGCTGAGCCTCGACCAGTACCGCAGTGAATCCACCGCGCGCTGGCGCCATATGAGCATCGTCTCCGAGTGGAATGCGCCCTTCCAGAATGACGACCCGCGCAAGGGTCCCAACAACGAGGACGGTGTCGAGAAGGGCGATGGCAAGGGTGCTTCCCTGCGGGTGGAATGGCAGGGGGATAACCTGACGCTTACCTCGCTCACCGCCTACCGGGAAAACGATTCCTACTTCAAGGAAAACTCCGCGGGCACCTTCTACGATTTTTCCAAATCCGAATTTGAAAACCCGGACGATTACTACGTGCAAACCAAGCACGAGGTCAACGATCAGTTCTCCCAAGAGCTGCGCCTGTCCGGTAGCAGCGACAAGCTCAACTGGGTGGCCGGACTCTACTATTTACAGGAATCCATCGAGCGCAATGAACTGGCGGATTTCGTGTTCTATTTCCCCGAGTGGTACTGGGTGATGGAAGGGGAAGACGGCAACCGTTCCGCCAGCGACAATGTGAGCACCGCAGCCTTCTCACAGGTAACCTACGACTTCAATGACCAGTGGAGTCTCACCGGTGGCCTGCGCTGGAGCCAGGACGAAAAAGATTTTTCCGCTTCCCACTGGGGTATCCCACTAAATGGCGAACCCTTCCAGGACCCCTGGCAGAACCCGGGTAACGTGGAAACCAATGCGGGCAGCGCCGAGGATAGCTTCGGTGCGGTCACCAAAATGGCCACGGTGAATTACCGCCCGGCCGAAGACGTATTACTGTATGGCACCTATTCCGAGGGCTATAAGAGTGGTGGCTGGAACGGTGAAAATGCGCTGTCACCGGCGGACGTGGCCATTGGCTTTGATGAAGAGTTTGCCGATAACCACGAACTGGGCATCAAGTCCCGCTGGCTCGACAACCGCCTGCAGTTAAACGGCGCGCTGTTTGTTGCCCTGTACGACGATCAGCAGATCCAGCAGCTGGTGCGCGAGGGCAATGCGCCCCCCAGTTATCAGATCGCCAATGCCGACGCCCGTGCACGCGGCCTGGAGCTGGAATTCGTGTATATGCCGCTGGAGGCGCTGACCCTGTCCGGCAGCTACGGCTACCTGGATTCCGAGTTCACCTCCAATCTGGATATCGATGGTGAAAACCTCAAGGGCAACAAGACCGCGCGCTCACCGGAGCACAGCTATAACCTGAGCGCGGTTTACGCCTGGGATCTGGCGAATATCGGTGAACTGAATGCGCGACTGGATTACCGCTGGCAGGATGAGTTCTTCTTCGACAACGATAACAACCCGCTCACCCATGTCGATGCGCAATACACGCTGGATGGCAGTATTGCGCTGTTCAGTGCGGACGGGCGTTGGGACGCGAAGCTGTGGGGAAAGAATCTCACTGATGAACTGAATGTGGCCTCGGTGTCGGAAATTTTTGGCACCGTGTTTGCGGGCTATCAGGCGCCGCGCACCGTGGGCGTTACTGGGGCCTGGCACTTCTGATGGTAAAAATTATTGTTTGTCTGTTCTCTTAACTTGAAGAAAGTTTTAGGCGGTCACTGACCGCCTCTTTTCTTTCACCAATTCGATTTCAATCATGTTCAGCGGCCACCTCGCGCAGTTTGTCCAGCAGGTAATTTGCCGCCGGCGACAGGGTGCGCCCCTCGCACAGGCTGATGCCGATCGGCCCCGGGCTGATATTCAGGGTTACCGGCAGTCGCTGCAGCAGTCCGTCTTTTTCATAGAAACGCACCACCTGGTCCGGCATCACCGAAATCATGTCGGTTTCTTCCAGCAGGGTGCGGTTGGCGAGAATGGATACCGACTCCACCGCGCGCACCGGTGATTCGATGCCGGCCTCGCGCAGTGCCTCGTCCACTTCCTGACGCAGGTGGGTGGTTTGCGGTGGCAGTATCCACTCGTAGTCCAGCAGGTCCTGCAGGGTAATTTTCTTATTCTTCGACAGCGGATGGCCGTTGCGCGCGGCGAAGACCACCGGCTCGTGATACAGCACCTCACTGTTTAACCCGTCTCCCTGTGCTCCGCGGGGAAGCCGGCCGACGACAAAATCAATATCGCCGATACGCAAACCAGAAGACAGGCTGTCAAAGGTGCGCTCCAGAATATGGATGGAGACGTTCGGGCACTCTTTTTTCAGACGGGCGATGGCGATGGGCAGCAGAGTGGCGCTGGCGGCGAGCAGGGTGCCCACAGTTACGCGGCCCACGAGCCCGCCGTGCAGGGAGGCGAGCTCTTCGCTGGCACCTTTTACCTGGGCCAGAATCAATTTGGCGTGACGGATCAGGATGTCGCCATACAGGGTGGGGGTAACACCGCGGGAGGAGCGTTCAAATAGCTCTACTTCCAGATCTTTTTCCAGCTCGCGGATGGTTTTAGTGGCCGCGGGCTGGGCCATGTTCAGTGCCTGTGCGGCCTTGAAAATATTGCGCTGCTCGTTGACCGTCACCAGCAACTTCAGGTGTCTGAATTTGAGCCGCGCCATCAGTGTGCGTTCGAATTTTTCCGGCGTCATGGTGGGCTGGGCCTCTTTGTTTTCGGAGGACGACGGTGTCGCCAACGGTGAAGTCGGGTAAAAATTTACTATATCGTTTTTTATATATCCAGACACAAAAACATTATTTTTCTATTATGTCTGGCCCTCGTAAAGTGGTCCCATCGAATAACAAATTGCAGCCACCGGCAGACGCCCGGACCGGCAGCGGGATCAGTGTCAGAGGGGGTAGCGATGACCCAGGCCATACCACATGCCGGCGGACGGCTGCGCAATTTTATCGGCGGTGCCTTCCGCGATAGCGAGCACACCTTTGCCAACATCAACCCGGTGGATGGCAGCGAAATCAATCGCGTATGCCGCGCCAGCCGCAGTGACGTGGACGGCGCGGTCGACGCCGCGCGCCAGGCGCTGCAAGGCGATTGGGGCACTATGTCTGCTGCTCAGCGCGCGGTCGTCCTGCACCGGGTCGCCGATGGCATCGAGGCGCGTTTTGATGAGTTTGTCGCGGCGGAAATGGCCGATACCGGCAAATCCCTGCAGCAGGCGAGCAGCATCGATATCCCCCGCGGTGCAGCCAATTTCCGCATCTTTGCCGATTTGCAGAAGTCCCGCGCCACCGAGTGTTTTCACACCGCCACCGACGACGGGCGCGGTGCGCTCAACTACGCGGTAGACAAACCCCTGGGCGTGGTGGCGGTGATCGCCCCCTGGAACCTGCCACTGCTCCTGCTGACCTGGAAGCTGGCCCCGGCCATGGCCGCGGGTAACGCGGTGATTGCCAAGCCCTCGGAAGAAACGCCGGCCACTGCCACCTTGCTCGCGGAGGTGATGCGCGATGCCGGTGTGCCGGCGGGTGCCTTCAACCTGGTACACGGCTTCGGACCCGGCTGCACCGGCGAGTGGATTACCAGCCACAGCGGTGTGGATGCCATCACCTTTACCGGCGAATCCAAAACCGGCTCGGCGATCATGCGCGCCGCCGCCGACGGAGTGAAACCCATTTCCTTTGAACTGGGTGGCAAAAACGCGGCGCTGATCTTTGCCGACTGCGATTTTGACGCAGCGGTTGAGGGCACCGCGCGCTCGGTATTTACCAATGGCGGCCAGGTGTGCCTGTGTACCGAACGGGTGTACGTTGAGCGCAAAATATTTCCGCAGTTTGTGGCCGCACTGAAACAGAAAGCCGAGGCACTGAACATTGGCTGGCCGCAAGATGCGGACACGGACATGGGGCCGCTGATTTCCCACAAGCACCGCGACAAGGTGCTGTCGTTTTTTTCCAGTGCCCGCGCCGACGGCGCCGAGGTGATCACCGGTGGCGATATTCCAAAGTTTAACGATACCCGTGATAGCGGCGCGTTTGTGCAACCGACGATTTTCACCGGCTTGCCGGAAACGGCCGACATAGTGCGCAAGGAAGTCTTCGGCCCGGTGTGCCACATCGCACCGTTTGACAGCGAAGAAGAGGCAATTCAACTCGCGAATAATACTGACTACGGTCTCGCCGCCACCGTGTGGACCGACAACCTGCAGCGCGCGCACCGGGTGGCCGGCGTCATGGATGTGGGGATTGCCTGGGTCAACACCTGGTACCTGCGCGATCTGCGCACGCCGTTTGGCGGCGTAAAGCTGTCGGGCATCGGCCGCGAGGGCGGCGCCCACTCACTGAGCTTTTATTCAGAACCGATGAATATCTGTATCAAGTTGTAATTCAGAGGATCGGATTGGGAGATCGGACATGATGTTGAAGACCGACAAAATCGAAATCGTGGCAAAACAGCTGCGCCAAGCCGCTGCCAGCGGCAAACCCTGCGCACCGGTGCGCAGCCTGTTGCCAGACGGCGATATCGAAATGGCCTACAAGGTACAGGCGATCAACGCCCAGCACGGACGCGACAGTGGCCGCCGGGTATGCGGCTACAAGATCGGTCTGACGTCGCCAGTGGTGCAACAGCAACTGGGCGTGAATCAGCCGGATTTCGGCGTGTTGTTTGCGGATATGTGCGTAGCGGATTCCGGTGAGATTCCGCTAAATGCGGTACTGCAACCCAAAGTAGAAGTGGAAGTGGCGCTGGTACTGGAGCGCGATCTGGACATGGAAATGCCCACGGTGACCGATCTGATTCGCGCGACGGCCTTTGTGCTGCCGGCGATCGAAGTGGTGGGCAGCCGGGTACAGAACTGGGATATCAGCATCGTCGATACCATTGCGGATAACGCATCGTCGGGCCTGTATGTGCTGGGTAACTCGCCGAAAAAACTCGACGGCCTGGATCTTTCCCTGTGTGGCATGACCTTGCGCCGGGCCGGTGAGCCGGTGTCCACCGGTGTGGGTCGCGCGTGCCTCGGCCACCCGCTGAGTGCTGCCGCCTGGCTGGCGCGCACCCTGGTCAAACTGGGGGAACCGCTGCTGGCCGGCGACGTACTGTTAACCGGCGCACTGGGGCCCATGGTCAACGTCAACCCCGGCGACCGTTTCGAGGCGCGAGTATCCGGCCTCGGCAGCGTCAGTGTGGGCTTCGCCGCGGCCTGATGGCCCGCGGTAGTAAAAAGGGGAATAACATGAATGCCTCAGCAAATACCGACCGAGAAAACATCGAACCCGGCACGCGGATAGCCGTCGCCATTATCGGCTCCGGCAATATCGGCACCGATCTGATGATCAAGATATTGCGCACTTCACAGGTGCTGGAGATGGCCGCGTTGGTGGGTATCGACCCGGACTCCGATGGTCTCGCCCGCGCCCGCCGCCTCGGTGTTGCCACCACCAGTGACGGCATCGACGGGCTGGTAAACATGCCGGAATTTTCCCGTGTAAAAATCGTGTTCGATGCCACTTCCGCCGGCGCGCACAAAAAACACAACGAAATACTCACGGCCCACGGCAAACGGGTGGTCGACCTTACCCCCGCGGCCGTCGGCCCCTATACCGTGCCGGTGGTGAATATGCAGGAAAACCTGCAGGCCCCCAATGTGAATATGGTGACCTGCGGCGGCCAGGCGACCATTCCGGTGGTGGCGGCAATCGCCAGCCAGGTACCGGTGCACTATGCGGAAATCGTCGCGTCCATTTCCTCGCGTTCTGCGGGCCAGGGTACCCGCGCGAATATCGATGAATTTACCGAGACTACCTCGCGGGCCATTGAGCAACTGGGTGGCGCGCGCCGCGGCAAGGCGATCATCATTCTCAATCCGGCAGAGCCGCCCATGTTGATGCGCGATACGGTGCTGGTGCTGAGCGAATCCGGCGAGCGCGAAAAGATTGCTGCTGCGGTGGAAGATATGGTCGCGCGGGTGAGCACCTATGTACCCGGCTACCGCCTCAAGCAGGCGGTGCAGTTCGAAGAAATTCCTGCGGAGGCGCCGGTCAATATTCCCGGGCTGGGTGCCGTGAGTGGTCTGAAAACCACGGTGTTTTTGCAGGTGGAGGGCGCTGCCCACTATCTGCCGGCCTACGCGGGCAATCTCGACATCATGACATCCGCGGCGCTGGCCACGGCGGAACAGATGGCACTGCACGGGGTGGCGACACAATCCCTGCAGCCGCAACCGGTGTGAGGCGAATATGACAAGCACAGTGAACAGCAATCAGAACGATCGGGACCTGCAGCCTCAGCTGTATATTCAGGACGTCACCCTGCGCGACGGCATGCATGCGATCCGCCACCAGTACAGCACTGCACAGGTACAGCAGATCGCCCGCGCCCTCGACCGCGCCGGTGTCGATGCCATCGAGGTGGCCCACGGTGATGGCCTCAACGGCTCCAGTTTCAATTACGGGTTTGGTGCCCACAGCGATCGCGAGTGGATCGCCGCGGCCGCAGAAGTGATTGAAAACGCGGTGCTCACCACACTGATTCTGCCCGGCATCGCCACCAAGGAAGACCTGCACTGGGCCTGGGACGCGGGCGTGCGCTCCGTGCGTGTGGCCACCCATTGCACCGAGGCGGATATCTCCCGCCAGCATATCGAATACGCCCGCGCACTGGGCATGGACACCATCGGCTTTCTGATGATGTCGCATATGAACAGCCCGCAGGGTCTCGCCGAGCAGGCGCGGCTGATGGAGTCCTACGGCGCCGGCTGTGTGTACGTAGTGGACTCCGGCGGCGCAATGAATATGCGCGATGTCAGTGCGCGGGTGCGCGCCCTGCGTGAACAACTGCGACCGGAAACCGAAATCGGTATTCACGCCCATCACAACCTGTCCCTGGGTGTGGCGAACTCCGTCGCCGCGGTGGAGCAGGGGGTGCGCCGGGTGGATGCATCCCTCGCCGGCATGGGCGCAGGCGCCGGCAATGCGCCGCTGGAAGTGTTTATTGCCGCGGCCAACCGCATCGGTTTCCGCCATGGCAGTGATGTGCTGCAACTGATGGATGCCGCCGATGACCTGGTGCGCCCGCTGCAGGACCGCCCGGTACAGGTGGATCGGGAGACATTGTCGCTGGGTTACGCCGGGGTCTATTCCAGCTTCCTGCGCCACGCGGAAGTCGCCGCGGCGCGCTACGGGCTGGATACCCGGGAAATTTTACTGGAGCTGGGGCGGCGCAAAATGGTCGGTGGTCAGGAAGACATGATCGTCGACGTGGCGCTGGACCTGCTGAACGCGACTGCCACGACAAGCGGAGTACAGTGATGACAGTACAGACACACACACAACACACAGAAAAAAGCGCGGGGGATATCGACACTTTGGATATGGTCGCCCAACGCCTGGATCAGGCCGCCCATACGGCCAGCGCGATGACCCAGCTGTCCACCCAAGGTGTTACTTTGTCTCTCGACGGCGCCTATCAGGTACAGGACGCCTCCGTAGCGCGTCGCTTCGCGCGCGGTGAGCATCAGCTGGGCATCAAAATGGGATTTACCAGCCGCGCCAAGATGCAGCAGATGGGCGTGAACGAAATGATCTGGGGCCCGCTCACCAGCGGCATGCAAATCGAAGAGGGCGGTACGCTGGATCTGGCAAACTTTATTCACCCGCGGGTGGAACCGGAAATTGCCTTCCTGCTGAAAAAAGACCTGTGCGGGCCGGTGTCGTTCACCGAGGCCATGGACGCGGTGGAAGCGGTGGCGCCGGCACTGGAAATCATCGACTCACGCTACCGCGACTTTCGCTTTTCCCTGCACGATGTGATTGCCGACAACTGCTCCTCCTCGGGGTTTGTGGTTGGCCAGTGGCGGCGGGATCTGACGCAACTGGATAACTTGGGTATGGTACTGGAAATGGACGGTGCCGCGGTGGAGTTCGGCTCCAGTGCCGCGATTCTCGGCAACCCCTGGCGCTCACTGGTGGCGGCGGCGCGGCTGGCCTCGGAGCGGGGCCGGGTATTGAAAGCCGGTTGGACAGTGCTCGCCGGCGCCGCTACCGCCGCGCGACCACTGACTGCCGGCAATTATATTCGCCTGCAGTGCGAGGCCCTGGGAGATGTGGAATTCCGTGTGCGGGATTCACGCGCGGCCGCAACTGCGGCGTAAGCCCGACGCGTCAATCAAACCATTCACGGTAAAACCAGCCTGCAACAATAAAATCGGGTACGAATATGACCAATACACACACGGCTGCGGCGGCCAGTTCCGCCCAGGTCATCGAAGGCCTCGCGGTACCCCGCGGGCGCTTCCCCCACTACCGCCGCGCGGGTGACTTTATTTATGTATCGGGCACCAGCTCGCGCCGTGCGGACAACAGTTTTGTTGGTGTGGAAGTCGACGGCTTCGGCACCACCGCACTGGATATCGAAGCGCAGACCCGCGCGGTGATCGAAAACATGCGCGCGATACTGCAGCAGGCGGGTGCGGATCTGAGCGATGTGGTGGAAATCAGCAGCTTTCTGGTCAATATGAATGACTTCGGTGGCTACAACCGGGTGTATGCGGAGTACTTTGATGAGCAGGGCCCCGCGCGCACCACGGTCGCGGTACACCAGCTGCCACATCCGCATCTGCTGATCGAGATCAAGGCGGTTGCCTACAAACCTCAGGCACAGAAATCGGAACTGGAAAAAGGAGCGTCCCGGTGAAACCAACATCCTTACCGTCTGTGGGCAAGCTGCGCGCGTTCGATTTCCAGAAGTGGATTGCCGAACACGAACACCTGCTGAAGCCGCCGGTGAACAACAAACTGATCTGGGAAGATTCCGATCTCATGGTCACGGTGGTGGGCGGACCCAACACCCGTTACGACTACCACGACGACCCGGTAGAAGAGTTCTTCTACCAGATGAAGGGCAACTGCTTCCTGCGCATCATGACCGACGATGGCCCTGAGGAATTGCACATTCGCGAGGGGGAAATATTCCTGTTGCCCGCCCATGTGCGCCATTCTCCCCAGCGCCCGGAAGAGGGCAGCATCTGCCTGGTGATCGAGCCCAAGCGCCCGCCCGGCGAAAAAGATGCCTTCGAGTGGTATTGCCAGGACTGCAATCGGCTTCTGCACCGCACCGAGGTGTTGTTGCAGAACATCGCCCGTGACCTGCCGCCGCTGTTCGACGCTTTCTATAGTGACGAATCGCTGCGCCAGTGCGATCACTGCGGCGCCGTGCACCCGTTGCCGAACCGCTGACCCGGAGCCGCTGGCTCCGCACACAATAAATAAAAAATGCTGGATTTTCCGGTGCACCGAAAGTGCGCCGCGGCTTCCTGCGGCCCAAAGATGAGGGGATGATATGACCGTCGTTGATATGCACACTCACTTCCTGCCGGAGACCTGGCCGGATCTGTCGCAAAAAATAGGTGGCGCCGACTGGCCGTGGATGCGCCACGACGGCGCCGGCCGCGCCATGCTGATGCTGGGAGACAAAGAGTTTCGTCCAGTGCAGGAAGCCTGCTGGAATTCCGCCAGGCGCCTGGAAGATATGGACCGCGACGGTGTGGATATCCAGATCATGTGTGCAACGCCCCTGCTGTTCGGTTACCAGCGGCCATTGCAACACGCGATACAGAATGCACAGCTGTTCAATGACCTGGCCCTGGAAATCTGTGCACAAGATCCCGCGCGCCTGAAAACCCTGTGCCAGGTACCGCTACAGGATATCGATGCGGCTTGTGCGGAAGCCAGCCGCGCATTCAACAATGGCCATGTGGGCGTGCAGATCGGCAATCACGTGGAAGAAAAAAATCTCGACGACGAGGGCCTGGTGACTTTCCTCCAGCATTGCGCCGGGGAAAAAATCCCGGTGCTGGTGCACCCCTGGGATATGCTCGGGCGCGAGCGCATGCCCAAGTACATGTTGCAGTGGCTGGTGGCCATGCCCGCAGAAACTCAGCTGTCGATTTTGTCGCTGATCCTGTCCGGTGCCTTCGAGCGCATTTCCCGCGACCTGAAAATCTGCTTCGCCCACGGTGGTGGCAGTTTTGCGTTTCAGCTGGGCCGGGTCGACAACGCCTGGCGCCATCGGGATATCGTGCGCCAGGACTGCCCGAATCTGCCCTCGTCCTATACCGATCGTTTTTATGTGGATTCCGCGGTATTCAGCCACGATGCGCTGGCGTTACTGGTGAAAACCATGGGGGAGGAGCGAGTGCTGCTGGGTTCGGATTATCCCTTCCCTCTGGGAGAGCAGACTGTGGGTGAACTGGTGCGCAGCCAGCCGGGATTTTCCAGTCGCGCCAAGCGCGGCATCCTCGGCGAAAATGCCATGCGCTTTTTTGATCTGGAGGCGGTTTCATCGAAGAGTGAGGCGATGTTGGCTTGAATTACCGATCAAAACGGTGTGATTGTGTTTTACCCGCGATGTAGGTCCCTAGAACGTTTATTTCGCGCCAGTATTCTGTCGCGGTATCAAGAGGGTTGCGATCGACAATCACAAAGTCAGCCCATTTCCCAACTTCCAGGCTACCTATTTTATTCTCCATGCCTAGCTGCCGGGCGCCATTGATGGTCATGGCGCGCAGGGCTTGAAGCGGTGTGATAGCTTCATTGTTGCCGAGCACGGTGCCGGACCGCGATACGCGAGTGATGGCGGTCTGCATAAGGCTGAAAGGTTCAGCCGGGAACATCGGGCTGTCCGCATGAAGTGTCGGGTGCATATCCAGGGAAAATGCGGTGCGCACTGGCAGTAATTTTTTTGCTCGCTCCGGCCCGATCAGCTGATCTTTCAGTGCGTCACCGTAGTAGTAAAGGTGATTGATATGGAAACTGGGTGTGACGCCCAGTTTGGCCAGTGGAGCTAACACAGTCCCGTTCAGCATCAGCCCGTGTTCAAGCCGATGGCGCCTGTGGATAAATGCCTGTTGTTCTGCCTCGGGTAGGGAATCAAATTCCTGTTGCAGGATTTGCAGAAATTCCTGCGCCGCGCGATCGCCCTGGACATGGGTAGCGGTTTGCCAGCCGCGCCCGTTGAAATCGTGCAGTTGCGCCTGAAATTCTTCCGCGCTGATAACCGGCTCACCGTGGCTGTCGTGGGCAATGCCCAGTTGTTCGCTGAGTGCGCTCTCGGCGTAGGGCTCTTCCACTACCATGCTGCCGCTATAGGGCGAGCCGTCGTACCAGAACTTTGCGCCCAGTATCCTGAAATAATCACTGCCGGTTTCTGGATTACCGTTCAGCTTGTCGAGGTTTTCACCGCGGTAATAAAAAAACTGACGAATACGCGGTTGGAAATTATCGCTGGAAGCCCACTTGGCCAGCCACGCCGGCACATTGAACCCCAGTGATGCCACCGTGGTATATCCCGCACTGCGCAGGTCATCGAGCTCGGCTTCGTAAGCGGCAGCTACTTTCAATGGGTTTTTGTGGGGCGCGATAAACGGCTCCAGCGCGGCCTTTTCCACCAGCATGCCATTCAGGCGCCCATTTTCATCCCGCCCGTAATAGGAGCCTTCGCCGGGTACCGGCGAATTCTCATTGATGTCCATGGCGGCAAGCGCCGCGGAATTTACCCAGGCGGTATGCATGCTCTGGGCGAGAATGAACAGTGGATTGCCTGGCGCTATCTGATCGAGCTGGTCGCGGGTCGGAGTATCCAGTCCCTCCAGTAAAATCGGATCGAGTCCCTTGGCATAGATCCAGTCGTTGGCCGGAGTTCCGGCCACCTCTGTCTCCAATGCCCGCCACGCCTCGCTGGCACTGTCATGAGTAAAGCCGCTCATATCGAGGAAGTTGCGGAATACCGCGCTGATTGCCGGGTGTTCGTGGACGGCGACGAAGCCCGGCAACAGGGTTTTGCCATTGAGATCGACCACTTCGGTGTCATCGTCAGCAAGCGCTTCGGCGTCGCTGCCTACTGCCAGAATTTTTCCGTCGGAAATCGCGAGTGTATTCGCGGTGGTATTTGCACTGTCTAGCGTCAGGATGGTGCCGTTTATAAAAATACGCGCGGCGTGGAGCGGCGCTGCATGTCTTTCGGAATCACAGGCGGCAAGTAGCGCGCAAAGGGAGGCGAGAAAGAGTGGTCGTGAATAAAGCGTCATAGTAAAAACTCTCGCGCTCACATTCCGCGCATCGCCATCCAGAGGCCGCTGGCCACCAGTAGAGCACCGCCGACCTTACTCAAAACTTGATTGCCTGTGCGATGCTGCAGGCGAGATTGCGCGTGAACCGTAATCCAGGCGTAAATCAGCATTACACCAACCACGCTGACCGTGGTGATGGCGAAAATGATCAGCATATCGGTGAGTGTGATTTCCGCCAGTGGCAGAAAAGCGGGAAAAAAGCTGACATAGAACAGAATTGCTTTGGGGTTTCCGAGCGTAATAGTCAGCCCGATCAGTACACTGGACGTCAGTGATTTGGTGGATGTGGGGGCCACCTGTGCGGTAACTGCCCGTGTGCGCAACAGGCTGATACCCAGCCAAAGTAAATAGGCGGCACCGAGATACTTAATCCACACAAACACGCTGCCCATCATATCCGCGACATAGGCGAGGCCAGACAGGCACAGCGCGATAAAAATATAATCACCGAAAACGATGCCGATCGATGTCGCCACACCATGTGCCATGCCGCCACTGGCCGATCGCGCCATCACCGCAAAAATTCCCGGGCCGGGAATAGCCGCCAGAACGACCATGGCTCCGAATAGTGCGAAAGTGCTGATTAGTGTCACGGGGATACTTCCATCTTAGAGTCCACCGGTCACATCGATAAAAGTGCCTGTGGAAAAAGAGGCCTTGTCACTGATCAGCCAAGCAATCGCTTCCGCGACCTCTCGATCATGACCGCCGCGCCCGAGAGGGATTGCGGATTTTAGACGATCAACTCGATGGGGCTCGCCGCCATCTGCGTGCATTCCCGTGTGAATCAACCCTGGACGCACAGCGTTTACCCGGATGCCTTCCCGCGCGACCTCCTTGCTGAGCCCGATAGTCAACGAATCGACCGCGCCCTTGCTGGCTGCGTAATCCACGTACTCGTTGGGCGAGCCGCTGCGGGCTGCACCGGAAGACACATTGACGATGGCACCGCCATTTCCATCGCGCGCGATGGACATACGTTTGATGGCTTCGCGACAGCAGAGCAGGGTGCCAGTGACGTTGGTTTGCAGGATTTTGTTGATGCGTTTGGCGGAAAGGTTTTCTACGCGGGTTTGCTGCATCAGCATGCCTGCATTATTGACGAGTGCGTTCAGCCGGCCCAAGCGGTTGTCGAGCTCTCTGAAAAGTCGTTCGACGTCTTCTTCACGCGAAATGTCGGCCTGCAACGCGATCGCTTTTACTCCCAAGGCTTCACATGCCTCAACGATCTTACCCGCCTCGGCGGGTCTTTCGCGGTAGCTGATGCAGAGATCGTAACCCTGTTCTGCGAGCAAAAGTGCTGTGGCGGCACCAATACCGCGACTGCCGCCAGTGATCAAAGCAATAGGTCGCAAAGGCATTTCCTGATGGGAGGGTGACCGCTGTTGGAGCCCGCCAGCCGGCAGGCTCCAGTGGGGGGATTAATAAATCTGCGGGCCGCTGTTGTCAGTATCGCTGGCGAGGCTCAGTTCGTCGGCGGCGCTGTTGAGGTACTCTGCGTCGGATTCCGACTTGAGCTTGATCATCAGGCGCAGGTCATTCGCGGAATCCGCGTGGGCGAGGGCGTCTTCGTAGGTGATTTCGCCGCGGTCGTAGAGTTCGTACAGGGCCTGGTCGAAGGTCTGCATACCCTGCTCAATGGAGCGCTTCATCAGCTCCTTCATTTTGTGCACCTCGCCTTTGCGGATCAGGTCTGACATCAGCGGGGTGTTGATCATGATCTCGAGACACGCGCGGCGGCCGTCGCCATCCGGCGTCGGCACCAGCTGCTGGGCGACCATGGCCTGCAGGTTCAGGGACAGGTCCATCCACAACTGCTGGTGACGATCCGCCGGGAAGAAGTGAATGATCCGGTCCAACGCCTGGTTGGCGTTGTTGGCGTGCAGGGTACACAGACAAAGGTGGCCGGTCTCGGCGAAGGCGATGGCGTGGTCCATGGTTTCCCGCGAACGCACCTCACCAATCAGGATCACGTCCGGCGCCTGACGCAGGGTGTTTTTCAGGGCGGTTTCGAAGGAGTCGGTATCCAGGCCTACTTCCCGCTGGGTGACGATACAGCCGCGGTGTTGGTGGATAAATTCGATCGGGTCTTCGATGGAGATGATGTGGCCCTTCGAGTTTTCGTTGCGGTGGCCGATCATCGAAGCGAGGGATGTGGATTTACCGGTACCGGTGGCGCCCACAAAAATGATCAGGCCGCGCTTGGTCATCGCCAGCTCTTTGAGCTGCTCGGGTAGCCCGAGGCCGTCAATCGTCGGGATTTTGGTTTCGATGCGACGCAGCACCATGCCGACGAGGTTGCGCTGGAAGAAGGCGGATACCCGGAAGCGGCCGACGTTGCGCAGCGAGATGGCGAAGTTGAGTTCTTTGGTCTCTGCGAACTCTTTTTTCTGCCGGTCGTTCATGATGCCGACGACCATTTCCCGGGCTTTTTCCGGGGTCAGCGGAGAGGTGCTGACGGGGACGATTTTGCCGTGCAGCTTGATCGAGGCGGGTACGCCGGCGGTGATGAACAGGTCGGACGCGCCTTTTTCCTGAACCAGCTGTAACAGTCGTTCGATTTCCATCTTAGAAATTCTCCGGCATTTTCGCTTTTTCGCGCGCGACTTCGCGGCTGATGATGCGCTTCTCGACCAGCTCTTCCAGGCACTGATCCATAGTCTGCATGCCCACGTTGGCGCCGGTCTGGATGGCGGAGTACATCTGGGCGATTTTGTCTTCGCGGATGAGGTTACGGATAGCGGGGGTGCCGCGCATGATTTCGTGGGCAGCGACACGGCCGCCGCCGTTGCGCTTGAGCAGGGTCTGGGAGATGACCGCTTGCAGGGATTCCGAGAGCATGGAGCGCACCATGGCTTTTTCCTGCGCCGGGAACACGTCGACAACACGGTCGATGGTTTTGGCGGCGGAGGTAGTGTGCAGGGTGCCGAATACGAGGTGGCCGGTTTCCGCGGCGGTGAGTGCCAGGCGGATGGTCTCGAGGTCCCGCATCTCACCCACGAGGATGATATCCGGGTCTTCCCGCAGCGCGGAGCGCAGGGCTTCGGCGAAGCCGTGGGTGTCGCGGTGGACTTCCCGCTGGTTGACCAGGCACTTCTTGGATTCGTGTACGAATTCGATCGGGTCCTCCACGGTGAGGATGTGCTCGTACTTGTTGTCGTTGATGTAGTCGATCATCGCTGCCAGCGAGGTGGATTTACCAGAGCCGGTGGGGCCGGTGACCAGTACCAGGCCGCGCGGGGTATCGGAGATCTGTTTGAACACCTGGCCCATCCCCAGGTCTTCCATGGTCAGTACCTTGGAGGGAATGGTCCGGAATACGGCGCCGGCACCGCGGTTGTGGTTGAACGCGTTTACACGGAAGCGGGCCACACCGGGCACTTCAAAGGAGAAGTCGGTCTCGAGGAACTCTTCGTAGTCCTTGCGCTGCTTATCGTTCATGATCTCGTAGATCAGGCCGTGTACCTGTTTATGCTCCATGGGCGGCAGGTTGATACGGCGCACGTCGCCGTCCACCCGGATCATCGGGGGCAGGCCAGCGGAGAGGTGCAAGTCCGAGGCGTTCTGCTTGGCGCTGAAGGCGAGGAGTTCTGTAATGTCCATACTGCTAACCTTTATTCTTCTCGATTCTTCTCATATATGACGCGGCGGCAATGAGCGCATAGAATGCCCGCCGAGCAAAAGTTGGGTCCCAGTATATGCGCAAAGGGTCTATCCCCGAAAACCTCAATTCTGTCGCTGAGCGGATCGTCACAGCCTGCCGTAGTTGTGACCGGCAGTCCGATGCGGTCACCCTGCTGGCAGTGTCCAAAACCCGCCCGGCGCAAGACCTGCGGGCGGCCTATGATGTGGGGCAGCGCCACTTTGGCGAGAATTATCTGCAGGAGGCGTTGGATAAGCAGGAAGCGCTGAGTGACTGCGATATCACCTGGCACTTCATCGGCCCCCTGCAGTCCAACAAGACACGCGATGTGGCGGAGCATTTTCACTGGATGCACTCTCTGGAGCGGTTAAAAATTGCACGGCGCCTTTCCGAGCAGCGCCCGGAGGGTATGGCCCCGCTGAATGTGTGTTTGCAGGTGAATATCGATGGTGAGGACAGCAAGTCTGGCGTCAGCCCGGAGGCGCTCCCGGCACTGGCGGCCAAAGTGGCGACGCTGCCGAACCTGCGGCTGCGCGGGTTGATGGCAATTCCGGCACCCCGCGGGGCAGCGGAGGACCAGCGCACACCATTTAAACAGCTGGCTGGATTGCTGGAGGCGCTCAAGGACCAGCTGCCGGATCAGCCGCTGGATACTCTGTCGATGGGCATGTCCGGGGATATGGAAGCGGCGATTTTCAGTGGCTCGACCATCGTCCGGATAGGGACCGATATCTTCGGTGCGCGCAAATAACAGTTTCGGAGGAAGCAATGTCTGATCAAAAAATGGTCTTTATCGGCGGCGCCGGCAATATGGCGGGCGCGGTGATTGGCGGAATGGTGGCCAGTGGTTATCCCGCCGACAAGATTGTCGCCACGGGCCGCGACGAACAGAAGCTTAAGGCGTTTTGTGATCGCACTGGTGTGCACGGCAGTACCGACAACCTTGTGGCAATCCGGGATGCGGATGTGATCGTGCTGTCGGTCAAGCCGCAAGTGATGAAAGCGCTGTGTGAGACCATTGCCACGGAAGTGAGCGCCCGCAAACCCCTGGTGATTACCCTGGCCGCTGGAATCCCGCTCGCGGCCTATCAGCGGTGGCTGGGGGCGGGGGTGCCGATTGTGCGTGCGATGCCGAATACGCCCGCGCTGGTAGGCACCGGCGTTACCGGCCTGTATGCGGGCGACGGCGTTACCGGTGAACACAAGTCCGTGGCCACACAGATGGCGGATGCGGTGGGCATCGCCCAGTGGGTCGAGCAGGAATCCGGGATCGATCAGGTGATCGCGGTGTCCGGTTCCGGCCCCGCCTACTATTTTCAGTTTATGGAATCCATGATTGACGCGGCGGAGAAGGCCGGCATGAATCGCGCAGACGCCGAGCGACTAACCTTGCAAACCGCACTGGGCGCGGCGAAACTTGCGGTGGCCGCGGATGTAGATGTGGCGCAGCTCAAGCGCAATGTCATGTCTCCCAATGGCACCACCGAGCGGGCAATCAAATGCTTTCAGGAGGGTGGCCTGCCGCAACTGGTGGAGCAGGCTATGAACGATTGCGCTGCGCGTGCCGCAGAAATGGCTAACGAACTCGATAAATAAAAGGACTTTTGATGGTCAACACCTTCAGTAATATTGGCGTTTTTTTACTCGCCACCATCGGGATTCTGTTCCTGTTCGCGGTGCTGCTGCGCTTTATGCTGCAGGTGGGTCGGGCGGATTTCTATAATCCGATCTCCCAGGGCATCGTCAAGGTGACCAACCCCTTTCTGCGCCCGCTGCGCAAGATTGTGCCTGGGCTGTTCGGTATCGACATGGCTTCACTGCTGCTCGCCCTGCTGGTGGGGTGGGTAATGATCATGGGCGCGGGCTTTCTCGCCGGCGCAGGTATGTTGAACCCCTTGAGTGCGCTGCTTTGGTCCCTGCTCGGCGTGTTGATGACGCTGATCGCGATCCTGTTTGTGGGGATGCTGGTTTCCATTGTGGTGAGCTGGGTTGCGCCGCAGAGCTCGCACCCCGCACTGATGCTGCTGCGCCAGGTGCTAGAGCCGGTTTACGCCCCAGTGCGCAAAATAATCCCGCCGCTGGGGGTGATCGATATCAGCCCGATCTTTGTATTTATCCTGCTTACTGTGGCCGACAAGTTGCTGGTCGGCTTTGCGCAAAGCGTTCATATGCCTCAGCTGGTATACAACCTGTTCTGGCATATCCCCTTCTGATTCTTACCGGCTTGATCTTATTGGCTTTGGGGCCGGCATGGCCGGCTCCAAAGCTGACTTAGCTGTCAGCTCCTCCCCAATCGCCATTCCAGGCTCTACCCAGTTCGCGAAACCTGATGTGCGGGCTTTATATTGCCGGCTGCATGCAGGAAAATGGGCGGCAAATCCGTAAGTAACTCTGTGCCCGCAGTGTCAGTACAGCTATCAGGGCGGTTACTTTCTAGCCAGCAGTAACAATAAGAACACCTAAACATGGAAGATGTGACCTTGCGCCAGCATATCGCCGATTATGACCGTTGGAAAAAGGGGCTCGATGGCCAGTTAAATTACTTTAACGGATGGCTGGAAGAGCATTTTCCCAACTCCGCCGGCGCCCGCCAGGTGGTACAGCAGGCGCGTCAGTTGCTGGTGGAAGACCAGTTCACGGTGGCGCTGGTAGGCGAGTTCTCCCGCGGCAAAACCGAGTTGATCAACGCACTGCTGTCACATACCTACGGCAAGCGCCTGTTGCCGTCGCGCCCGGGCCGCACCACCATGTGCCCCACCGAGATCTTCAGTGACGGCAGTGCCCAGGCCTCGGTACGCCTGCTGCCCATCGAGACTCTGGCGACCAACACCAGCCTGGAAAGCTTCCGCCGCATCCCGCAGAAGTGGGTGAACTTTGATTTTGATCCGGACGATGCCGAAGCAACCCGCAACGCATTGATGAAAGTGGCCGCCAGTAAGGCCGTGACCCCGGAGGAGGCCGCCCGCTACGGCTTCGACCGCCGTCATCTCGATGGCAATGGCAATCTGGTGCAGATCCCGGCCTGGCGCTACGCACTGATCTCGCTGCCGCATCCGCTGCTCGCTCAGGGGCTGCGCATTATCGATACGCCCGGGCTGAATGCTCTGGGCAACGAGCCCGAGTTAACCCTCTCCACCCTGCCCAGTGCCCAGGCCGTGGCCTTCCTGCTTTCTGCGGACGCCGGCGTCAGCGGCACTGACCTGAACATGTGGGAAACCCACCTGGTGCCGCTGAAAGAGCACCGCGGCACCTCCGTCATGGCACTGCTGAACAAGATCGACGTTTTGTGGGACGACCCTGACGAAGACGCCGACCAGATGCTGCGCAAGATGCGTGCAGAGGTGAGCAAGTTGCTGGATCTGCCGCAGGAAAATGTGGTGGGCGTGTCCGCGAAAAAAGCCCTGCTGGCCCGCGCCGAGCGCGACCCGGTACTGCTGCAGCAGAGCTGCTTCGGCGAATTTGAAAAACTGCTGGTGCAGCGTCTGATGGAGCATCGCGACAAGGTCGCCAACCACCGCTCCCTGCATCAGGCGCTGACCCTGATGGCCGACACCCGCGACCTGCTGAAGCGCCGCCTGAACAGCGGCCGCGCCACCCTGGAGCACCTGAAGCGTCACGGCGCCACCAGCCCGGAGCAGATCGAAGAACTGAAGCAGCTGCACGCCACCGCCAAGGAGCAGCACAAATTCTGTCATCAGGAACTGCTGACCCTGAAATCCAGTCAGCGCATGCTCGCCCGTCAGCGCGCCTCGTTGCTCGCCCCGGTTTCCAGCCAGCAGTTGCAGCAACTGATTGATGAAACGCGTTATGCACTCAATGAGCGCTGGTCTCCCCTGGGGCTGGCCCGTGCCATCGATGGATTTATGGGTGGTGTTGAGCACCAGCTCAGCAATCTCGAGCGCGAAGTGGATCAGGCCAATCGCCTGGTCGACGCGGTTTATGACCGCTCCACCCTGAACAACATCATTTCCGCTGAACAACACTTCGATATCGCCGGCTTCCGCGCGGCCCTGCGCGGTCTGCACCGTCAGGCCGCACAGCTGCGCCGTTCACCCCAGCTGCTATTGGCCCGCCGGAATCGCTTGACCGAGCGCTTTGTGGCGACTCTGGCAAATGAGGTGGGGCGCATGTACAGCCAGATGATCTCTGCTGTGGACGGTTGGCTCGACAGCGTGCTGGAGCCGTTGCGTCAGCACGTGCAGTACCAGAAGCACTTGCTCAACCGCCACCTGATCAAGCTCACGGAGTTGAAGCAGAAAACCCAGAGCAAACGCACCGACCTGCGTGCGCTGGAAGAAGAGCTGGTGCGGAACCACAATGCGCTGGGTGGGCTGGAAGACCTGCTCAAACAGACCCAGGCTGCACCCCAGCCGATTCCGCCGGCGCCGGTTGCCAATAACGTCACGCCATTAAAGGCTCCAGCGACTTCCTGAGAAGATGCGAAGTGATGGGGCGGTGAAACACCACTGACGCTACAGGTGTACTCCCGCCCCCACCTTTCGTAAACTGGCGCCCCGCCCAGCAACCACATGCGAAAGATTTTGACCACGGAAGCGCACACTCCCAATTCAGGAAAGTCGGCAGGGCTGCCCGCCAATTCTGTCGGCATCGTCGAGCCGCAAAGCCATACCTTTCCCGGCCCCTTCAAGCTGGCCTGCGGTCGTGTGCTGGACGAATACACCCTGGTGTATGAAACCTACGGCACTCTCAATGCCGATAAAAGCAACGGCGTACTCATCTGCCACGCGCTCTCCGGGCACCATCACGCGGCAGGTTTCCACAGCGAAAACGACAAGCGCCCCGGCTGGTGGGATCACTATATCGGCCCGGGCAAACCCATCGATACCAACAAATTCTTCGTGGTCTCCCTGAACAATCTGGGTGGCTGCCACGGTTCAACCGGCCCCACTTCCATCAATCCCGAGACCGGCAAACCCTGGGGCCCGGATTTCCCGCCCCTGCGCGCGCGGGACTGGGTACACAGCCAGGCGCAGCTGGCAGATCATCTCAGCATCGGGCAGTGGGCTGCCGTGGTGGGTGGCAGTCTCGGTGGTATGCAGGCCATGCGCTGGGCACTGGAATATCCCGACCGCCTGCGCCACTGTGTGGTGATCGCCTCGGCCATGAAGCTGTCCGCGCAGAATATCGCATTCAATGAAACCGCCCGGCAGGCGATTACTTCCGATCCGGATTTTCGCGACGGACGTTATCTGGAGGCGGAAACGCTGCCTCGTCACGGCCTTGCGGTAGCGCGGATGATCGGGCATATCACCTATCTCTCGGACGATGGCCTCGGCAAAAAATTTGGCCGCGAATTGCGCTCCGGTACTTTTCAGCAGGGCGTGGAGGAACTGGTGGAATTCCAGGTGCAGAGTTACCTGCGCTACCAGGGGGACACCTTTTCCAGCAGTTTTGACCCGAATACCTATATCCTGATGACTCGCGCGCTGGACTATTTCGATCTTGCGCGAGAATACGACGATGACCCGGTAAAGGCCTTCTCCCACGCCCGCTGCAAGTTTTTGTTGGTATCGTTCACTTCTGACTGGCGCTTTGCGCCGGATCGCTCCCGGGAAATTGCCGACGCGCTGATGCACGCCAATATTCCGGTGAGCTACGCCGAAGTGGCGTCGCCCATGGGTCACGATGCATTCCTGCTGCCCAACCCGCGTTACGAAAATCTTTTTGCGGCCTACATGAATAATGTGGCGGGCGAGCAAGATGCCGAGCAACGTAACGAAATGAGCGATGGAAAGAACAGCGAGGTGTCGTCATGATGCGCAAGGACCTCGATATTATTCACAACTGGATCGCGCCCGAAACGCGGGTGTTGGATCTCGGTTGTGGCGACGGCGCTTTGCTGGCGCGGCTGGAGAAAGAAAAAAAGGTCGGTGGCTACGGTCTCGAAATTGACCCGGGCCAGATCCAGAAATGTATTGAGCGCGGAGTGAGCGTAGTCGAGCAGAACCTGGACAACGGCCTAAAGAATTTCGCCGACCAGAGTTTTGATACGGTGGTGATGACCCAGGCTCTGCAGACCCTGCGCTTCCCGCACCTGGTGGTAGAGGAAATGCTGCGCGTCGGGCGCGAGTGCATCATCACCTTTCCCAACTTCGGTCAGTGGAAGGCGCGCTGGCACCTGGCGGTCTCGGGGCGTATGCCGGTATCCGACTTATTGCCTTTTGAATGGTACAACACGCCCAATATTCACTTTTGTACTTTCAAGGATTTTGAGGTGCTCTGTCGCGAGCACAGCTGGCAGATTTTGCACCGGCAGGTAGTCTCGGAATCCCCGGTATCCGGAGTTTTGAAGGATTTTTTGCCGAATCTTTTCGGAGAAACGGCGATTTACCATCTGACTCGCTAATATAAAGAGTAGATTGTTGTTAAGCGCGCCACCTTCAGTGGAGGGGCGATAGCAGGACACTGTTAAAGAATACAAAGGAGGACGCCGTGAAACGTCTGTTTGCAGCATTTATCTCTGTGGCCCTGCTGTTGTGGGCGGCCGCGGCGGCCGCACAGGGTGCGAAGACCATTGAGAATCATCAGAATTTTGGTGACTACCGAGTGACGTACTCGGTGTTCAACAGCGATTTTATTTCTCCGGAAATTGCCCGCCACTATAATCTGGTGCGCGCGGCGGACCGCGCCTTTGTAAATATTTCCGTGAGTAAAAAAGACGGCACCGAGGGCGTGAGCGCCGGTGTGTCTGGCAACGCCACCAACCTGATCCAGCAGTCGCGGAACCTGGACTTCCAGGAAGTGCGTGACAACAAAGCGGTCTATTATCTGGCGCCCTTCCGTTTTAACGATGAAGAAAACCTCACCTTCAATATTGATCTGGTTCTGCCCGATGGCAGTACCCAGCAGCTCACCTTCCGCCGGCAGCTGCACAAGAACTGATTTTCTCAGCAGTATTGTGCTACAGCGGGCCGAATGAGCCCGCTGTTTCTGTTTATGGAACCTGAAAAGCGGAGCCGAAAACCCCATGGATAAAATCGTCCTCGCCAGCGGCAATGCCGGCAAGCTCAAGGAATTCTCACAGCTGTTTTCCGGCTGGCAGATTGCCGTATTGCCGCAATCGGACTTTCTGGAACAGGAAGCGGAGGAAACCGGCCTCAGCTTTATTGAGAATGCTCTAATCAAGGCGCGGCACGCCAGCCGTGTCAGTGGCTTGCCGGCGCTGGCAGACGATTCTGGCTTGGCAGTGGACGCGCTCGATGGCGCTCCGGGAATTTACTCCGCACGCTTTGCCGGTGTGGGCGCCAGCGATGAGGACAATAACCGCAAGCTGTTGGAATCGCTGGAGGATGTACCCACGGAAAAGCGCACCGCCGCCTTTCATTGTGCATTGGCTTTTGTCCGCAGCGCAGACGACCCGGTGCCGCTGGTGTGCACCGCGTACTGGCCCGGGCAGATTCTTAGCCGGGCTGCTGGCGATCAGGGGTTTGGTTATGACCCCCTGTTTTACGTGCCCTCGGAAAAGCTCTCCTCGGCGCAGCTGCCTCGGGAGGTGAAAAACCGGTTGAGCCACCGTGCCCAGGCGGTAAAAAAGTTCGAGCAGTTGTGGCATGAAGAAATGGTGGTGCCCGACAATTTGCGCCATGCCAATACGGGCAAAAAGCTGATTTGAGTCGAATACGTTGAGCCCAGAAATTCTTCCCTCTACTCCCCCTCTCGCGCTGCCGCCGCTGAGCCTGTATGTGCATATCCCCTGGTGTGTGCGCAAATGTCCATATTGCGATTTTAATTCTCACCAAGTAGCTGCCGGCGCTCACGAAGTCGCCACGGGTGCGCATGTGGATATTCGCCACGGCGCAAACAGCGTGCCGGCGGCAAGCCATCTGCCCGAAGCCGAATATGTCGATCAGCTGGAGCGGGATCTGCGCAGCCAGCTGGCCTGGGTGCAGGGTCGCACGCTGGGGTCCATCTTTTTTGGTGGTGGCACGCCCAGCCTGTTTTCGCCCCTGGCCATTGAGCGGATTCTGAATCTGGCGGAATCCCTGGTGGGCTTTACACCGGATATCGAAATCACCCTCGAGGCCAATCCGGGCACCTTCGAGCAGGCGAAATTTGCTGGCTATCACGCGGCCGGGGTTAATCGCCTGTCCATCGGTGTGCAGAGCTTTGACCCGCTGCAACTGCAAAATCTTGGCCGTATCCACTCGGGCCCGGAAGCGGAGACGGCGGCTACCCAGGCGCGAGCAGCGGGCTTCGACAATATCAATATCGACCTGATGCACGGCCTGCCGGGGCAGGGCGAGGTGGATGCACTGCGGGACCTCAAGCGGGCGGTCGAGCTTGAGGCGGAGCATATCTCCTGGTATCAGCTCACCATCGAGCCCAATACCGCCTTTTACTCCGCGCCCCCGGTGACCCCCGGTTCCGAGCAGATAGCGGCAATCCAGCGGGCCGGCCGCGCCTATCTGGCTGGGGAGGGCTACGGGCGTTACGAGGTATCCGCCTACGCGCGCGAGGGCCTCGCTTCCCGCCACAATCTCAATTACTGGTCGTTTGCCGATTACATCGGCATCGGTGCGGGCGCCCACGGTAAGTTCACCCTGCCGGAAAGCGGACGCATCATTCGCACTCAGCGCACGCGCACCCCGCGGGATTACCTTGCACTGGGTTGTGCCATTGGGGAGGGCGGGCAGGTGTTCCCGTTGCCGAAAACCACCGATGTGGCCGTGGAGGAGCGGCCGCTGGAGTTTCTGATGAACACCCTGCGCCTGTCTTCTGGTGTGCCTGTGGCGAGTTTTTCCGCCTATACCGGGCTTCCCCTGTCGGCCATCAAGGGAGAGTGGGCCCGCCTGCAGACGATGGAGCTGGTGGCGCCATTGGGGCCAAAGATTGGCGCCACAGAATTTGGTTATGACTATGTGGACGAGATTCTTCAGCGCTTCCTGCGCGAAGACTGATCCAGCCCTTGAAAAGGCGACTGGCGCCCACATATAGCCCCAAACGCCCGCTATTGCGACGAATCGTCAATGGTGGCGAGACCATTTGCCTTGCGGGGCTTGCTGGCCGTACTTATCATGTTTGCCGGCGCGGCCGCTTCATGTCTGCCGGCGCAGCCGTTAGGCCTTAAGAAACAGAACCACAGGAAAGCACTATGAGCGCGAACATCGTCAACGTCACCGACGCAGAATTTGAAGCCGAAGTACTCAAAGCCGATGGCCCGGTACTGGTAGACTTCTGGGCCCAATGGTGCGGTCCCTGCAAGATGATCGCCCCGGTCCTGGAAGACCTGTCCGGCCACTACGGCGATCAGCTGAAAATCGTCAAAGTCGACGTAGATGCCAACAAGGAAGCTGCGGCCAAGTACAACGTGCGTGGTATTCCCACCCTGCTGCTGTTCAAAGGCGGTAACGTGGAAGGCACCAAAGTGGGTGCTCTGTCCCGCGCACAGCTGACCGAGTTTATCGACAGCCAGATCTGATCTGCCTGAGCGGGGTGCTGCCTGCCAATCGCAGGGCACCCCGTATCGTTTTGGTCGCTGCCGGGTAAGGGCTCGATTGCCCGAGAAATAGACCTTGCAGGATGCCGAACTGCCGTTATACTGCCTAGTAATCAAAGTAACTGTTCAGTACAGACCTGAGCCAAGTCGCCAACCCCGCTGTCGTCACAGCCTCTCCGGCGCAAACTCCTCAATTTGAGCGATCCCCTTCCGGCACCTCTGCCAAGACCTGTGTGCCAATGTGAGTGGTCATCTGTGTTCAAATTGTATTTAAGTGAGTAGCGTGCGGGCAGCTAATCCGTCGACCAGTCGATACGGGCATTATCAACATCGAACTTTCAAATCCCCCCGCAAACACTTCCGGTGCGTCCGCGCCAAATGACAGAAGAAACCTAAATAAAGCAATTGGTATGAACCTTTCTGAATTAAAAACCAAACCTATTGAAGAGCTGATTGAAATTGCCAAGGGCATGGGGCTCGAAAACCTCGCCCGCTCGCGCAAACAGGACATCATTTTCAATATCCTCAAGCGCCACGCCAAAAGCGGTGAAGACATCTACGGCGAGGGGGTGTTGGAAATTCTTCAGGACGGGTTCGGCTTTTTGCGGTCTGCCGACTCTTCCTACCTCGCAGGCCCCGATGATATCTATGTTTCTCCCAGTCAGATCCGCCGCTTCAACCTCCGCACCGGCGACTCCATTTCCGGCAAAATCCGTCCCCCCAAAGAAGGTGAACGCTACTTCGCACTGCTGAAGGTCAGCGAGATCAACTTCGACAAGCCGGAAAATGCGCGCAGCAAGATTCTGTTTGAAAACCTCACGCCGCTGTTCCCCAACGATCGTCTTGGGCTCGAGTGCGGCAACGGCTCTTCTGAAGACCTGATCGGTCGTATCATCGACCTGGTCGCACCCATCGGCAAAGGTCAGCGTGGCCTGATTGTTGCACCGCCTAAAGCGGGCAAGACCATCATGCTGCAGAACATCGCCCAGGCCATCACCCGTAACAATCCAGAGTGCCACCTGATCGTACTGTTGATCGATGAGCGCCCGGAAGAAGTTACCGAGATGCAGCGCTCCGTGCGCGGTGAAGTGGTTGCCTCCACCTTCGACGAGCCGCCGGCCCGTCACGTGCAGGTGGCTGAGATGGTGATCGAAAAGGCCAAGCGCCTGGTCGAGCACAAGAAAGACGTAGTGATTCTGCTGGACTCCATTACCCGCCTGGCACGTGCGTACAACACTACTGTGCCCAGCTCCGGTAAAGTCCTCACTGGCGGTGTGGATGCGCACGCCCTGGAGCGTCCCAAGCGCTTCTTTGGTGCCGCTCGGAATATCGAAGAAGGCGGCAGCCTGTCCATCATCGCCACCGCGCTGGTAGACACCGGCTCGAAGATGGATGAAGTGATTTTCGAAGAGTTCAAAGGCACCGGTAACATGGAGCTGCAGCTGGACCGCAAGATCGCCGAGAAGCGCGTTTACCCGGCCATCAACGTGCGCCGCTCAGGTACCCGCCGCGAAGAGCTGCTGATGCCGGAAGGCGAGCTGCAGCGGGTGTGGATCCTGCGCAAATTGCTGCACGATATGGAAGACCTGGCCGCCACTGAATTCCTGATCGACAAGCTGAAGGACTTCAAGACCAACGACGAGTTCTTCCTGTCCATGAAACGGAAATAATTCCGATACAGAATAAAGGCCTGCGCAATCTGCAGGCCTTTTTTCCATGGAACGGACAATTTTTGCAATGCGATAAAACAGGCGTGAAATTACGCCGAATTCAGTTGAAAAGGCATTGCGATAGGCATATAAAGGCCAACATTGTTGTGTTGAACAGTATTTCAGCACTACCCGAATTGGTCTCGCGCGGCTGGGAAGTCGAGCGATTCTGGACCAATCTCAAATGGTGAACTCGGTGGAGCTGGTTACCATTTGTGAATTGCTCGACAGCCCACTGACTCTAGTGAGACTTTTTTGTGAATATCTATATCGGAAATCTGGCCTACGGCGTAACCTCTGACGAACTGCACGAAGCTTTTGGTGCATTCGGTGAAATCTCCCGGGCTACTGTAATCACTGACCGGGAAACTGGCCGTTCTAAAGGTTTTGGTTTCGTAGAAATGCCGAACGACGACGAAGCGCGTAAGGCTATCGAAGAAATGAATGATCAGCCGCTGTCTGGCCGTAACATCCGTGTTAACGAAGCCAAGCCGCGCGAAGACCGTCCGCGTCGTCCTCGCTTCTAAGACACGCATTAGCGTCTAGAAGCTCGGCAGCCCGCAGTATTCTGCGGGCTGTTCAAAACTCTCTCCCCGCATTTCGCCATACCGCCTGGTACGGTGCCAATTCCCTTTTTTTTCCCGACTGTTTTACACTGGCGTTCGAATTTCTCGTCGACCGGTAAAACATGAAATACAAAGACCTGCGCGACTTCATCCGATTACTGGAAAAGCGCGGCCTCCTGAAACGCATCAAACACCCCGTCAGCCCCTACCTGGAAATGACAGAAATTGCCGACCGCGTATTGCGCGCCGGTGGCCCCGCACTGCTGTTTGAAAACCCCGTGGGCTACGACACACCGGTACTCGCCAACCTGTTTGGTACCCCCGAACGTGTCGCTTTGGGTATGGGGCGCGAATCCGTCAGCGAACTGCGGGAAGTGGGCGAACTGCTCGCATTCCTGAAAGAACCGCAGCCGCCAGAGGGTATCCGCGACGCCTGGGACAAGCTGCCCATCTTTAAACAGGTCATGAACATGGGCCCGAAGGTGGTGAGCAAGGCCGATTGTCAGCAGTATGAAATCAGCGCCGAAGACGTCGATCTCACAGCCCTGCCGATTCAGACCTGCTGGCCGGGCGATGCCGCACCTCTGGTCACCTGGCCGCTGGTCATCACTCGCGGCCCGGAAAAGAAACGTCAGAACCTCGGCATTTACCGCATGCAGCTTATCGGTAAAAACCGCCTGATTATGCGCTGGCTGTCCCACCGCGGCGGCGCTCTGGATTTCCGCGACTGGCAACAGCAATTCCCGGGGGAGCCCTTCCCCATTGCTGTGGCACTCGGCGCCGACCCCGCGACCATTCTTGGCGCAGTAACCCCAGTTCCCGATACGCTATCTGAGTACGCCTTCGCAGGTCTATTGCGCGGCGGCAAAACCGAAGTGGCAGAAGCCAGGCTCAGCAACCTGCAAGTGCCTGCCAGCGCTGAATACGTGCTGGAAGGATACATCTACCCGGAAGATATGGCGGACGAGGGCCCATATGGCGACCACACCGGCTATTACAACGAAGTCGACAGCTTTCCGGTATTCACCGTAGAAAAAATCACCCACCGTAAAGATCCCATCTACCACAGCACCTATACCGGCCGCCCACCCGATGAGCCCGCCGTGTTGGGTGAAGCGTTGAACGAAGTCTTCGTACCGATTCTGCGCAAGCAGTTTCCAGAAATCGTCGATTTCTATCTGCCACCCGAGGGCTGCTCCTATCGCCTGGCCGTTGTCACCATGAAGAAGCAATACCCGGGTCATGCGAAGCGCGTAATGATGGGCGTGTGGTCCTTTCTGCGCCAATTCATGTACACCAAGTTCGTGATTGTTACCGACGATGACGTCAACGCGAGGGACTGGAATGATGTGATCTGGGCCATGACCACAAGAATGGACCCGGCGCGGGACACTGTCATGGTGGAAAACACCCCAATCGACTACCTCGACTTCGCCTCACCGGTCTCCGGCCTGGGATCAAAAATTGGATTTGATGCCACCAATAAATGGGAAGGGGAAACAGCACGGGAATGGGGGCGCCCGATTGTAAAAGATCCAGAAGTAACGCAAAAAGTGGATGAGATCTGGGACAAACTCGGGCTTTAAAAAAACAACATGGATAGATGCTAGGACAGCGGAGGAAACATGGACGTTATAAAAACCTTTAAACCCGGAGATGACGGCACCAAGCGGTACTCCGAAAAGTACGGACAGCAGCTCTGTGCCGTTCGCTACAGAAGGTCGCCCTGCAAAAAAACCGTCTACACCACGGTAGAAATCATCGTATCCGCGCGCGATGCCTATAAAAGGCAAGAGAGAGCTCTCCCTCGGCACACGCCGGACAAAAAATGGGTGGCGTTGAAAATCGGATTCGAAGAAACACATTTACGCAACGAAGTTCGTCGTATCGGCGGTCGGTGGAGCCAATCAGCCCAGGCATGGGCGGCGAATAGAAGGCTGGCGGAAAGCGCGAACCTGGGACACAGGATCGTCGAAGGACTTGTTGAGCAATGCCTAGATGTGGAAATTTAGGCTCCACCCATATATCCAGATATAGGCATTTTGCCTAATACTGGAAATGTCCTTCCAGATCTAGGCAGTCTGCCTAGATCTGGGGCTTTTGAATAAAACTGTTATGCATCTCTAGGAGTTGAGAGTCATTGAAGAAGAATACAGCGCTCATAATGCTGTTGGTTTTGAGTAATATCGGTTGGTTTGTTGCATATGCATTCGCAAAATTGGATCACGGGATTACCTTGACGTACCAGGCCGCAAGTGATGACACGTCTCAAAAGATGCTGGATCAAGCGATTATCGTTGCTAATAAAAATTTAGTTGGTGTTCCGTTATCTGAGGCTATAGAAAAAATTGGCCAAGATACTTACGGTTCACAACCTTTTGTGAAAGATGGTTGCCTTTATGCTGGCGGCTTGTGTCTTGAGATAAGTAGTGCCGAGGTAATCGGCAAAGTCCGTGCCGAGTAATGCATAACAAGGCCGGGCAATTTGCTACGGGCCTTCGGCCCTCCGCGGGACAGCTTACCTCGTGCACGTTTTGCGCAGGTCGCTGCGCTCCCATTTTTGCGCAAAACGCGCACAAGGTAAGCTGCCCCTGCCGGCGGCGTTAAAACTAATGAGGCCAGAAAATGAGTCGAAAATTTGAGAAGGCTTCAGGTCAATGTTTATGTGGAGCCGTCAAATATGAAATAGATGGAGAAATCTCTTCATTTCATATCTGTTATTGTTCTAGATGTAGGCACGCTACAGGTTCTGCCCATGCTTCGAGCATTTTTACCCAACCCGAAAATATTTCTTGGCGTTCGGGAAAAGAGCTAATCCAGCGCTTCGAGCTGGAGTCCGCTAAAAGCTGGGCAAAACAGTTTTGTAAAGTATGTGGTTCTAGCGTGCCATATGTAAACCGGTTAGGTACATTTTTAGTCGTACCGGCCGGAAGTCTCAATGAAGATGTACACATTACGCCAGATGATAGAATTTTTTGTGAAGATAGATGTACTTGGGTTGATGGCATCCAGGGTAGCCCGGAGTTTCCGGCGCTGCCAGGGAAGTTTTAACAAAGCGAGGCAGTTCGTTCCGGCCCTGCGGGCCTCCACCGGACAGCTTACTTTGTGCACTTTATGCGCAGGTCGCTTCGCTCCCATTTTTGCGCATAAAGCGCCCAAAGTAAGCTGCCGCTGCTCGCGGCGTTAGAGCTATGAAAGTCGCAACTACTTTATTTATTCTCTTTACGCTATCCGGTCACGCTTACGCGGAGAAAATTCGCGGGATTGACCTGGGAGATAAGTGTTCATACGTCAAAGAAGTGGAGCGCTCTCTGGGCTCCAAAGAGATTGATAAATCAATTATTGTGAATCTTAGAAAAGGAGATACGCTGGCTTTTAACGGAGTCCATGATGGATATCCTGTATTAATTATGTATTCCTGCATTAACTCGATTGTAACGAGCCAACTTCTTAATCTGAAATATCCAGATTCAGAGTCTGCATCTTTCAGCTTTCAAAAGTATCAAAGATACTTGGAGCCTGAAGGAGAGATTGTTAGTGTTTCAGAGAATAAAGGCGAGTATCCAAGAATTGCTTGGAAGCTAAAAAGCGGAGCTACTTTAAGCATCAATACAACACCGCTTAGTAGTTCGGTGAGTTTAAGTATCATTAAGCAAGACCTTGAGGGGCAGCTCTAACAATGCAATGCAGCCGACGTCTTACTTTGTGCACTTTTCGCACGGTCGCTGCGCTCCTATTTTCGTGCAAAAAGCACACAAAGTAAGCCGCGGCTGATCGCGGCGTTAAGCACATTCAGGTAAGTAGTATGAGTGAAGATAAAGCCATCTTAGTAAGAAATCAGTGGGAAAAAAGTGGCACCAAGATGCTCAAAATGAGCAAGCGACCTTCCTGTGATTCTTCGAGTGAAGGAGAAATTTCAGAGTCGCAAGTTGTTGCTAATATCCAAAAAAGAATGCTCCATCTTGCTGAAGTTCTCGAGCTTCTTCACAAAATATATTGTAACAATAAGGACTTATATGGAGATCGTTTCCTTGCATTTGTCGGTAACGAAGTGGTTCGTGAATGGCCGTGGAAAGATTTTCCGTTTATCTCAAAAAAAGCATTGGATCTCTTGGAGAAGAAAGAAAGCTACGAGGATATAACTGGGAAATTACCCTTCGAAGTGAAGGATAAAAGTACAAGAGAAGTATTCAAAAATCTAAGGTATGAGCATTGGACGCCAATTTCATTCTTTAGAGATGTATTCCATCAGCATGATCCTATCGACAAGGAAACCTACTATCACATACTTATAAAGTATTACCGGGTGGTTTGGATTACGCGAGAGGAAGATGATCTTTTAAATAAAAAACATCGTAGCTGGCGCCCTACCGAGGTCTATGATGATCTAGGTATCGACATAATCCCACACGATGCCTGGTCGAATATCAGTGATCCAAGTGCTTAACAATAAGACAATAAGCGGCAGAGCGACAGCCAACGCTACGCACCTTTTGTGTTACTCGCTGGCGCTCAAACATTAACACAAAAAGTGCTCCGCGCTGGCTGCGCCTGCGCTGGGCGTTATGTGAAGATCGAGAAGCGGAGTTCTAAATGAAAAGAGTATTATTGGCTGTAATTCTATTATTGATTTCTAGTCAACTCTATGCCTCTGATACAGGAAAAGATCTGAAGGCTTTCGCGCACAACTATTTTGAAAAAATGGTGGCCACACAATCTCCCGATGCTACCAATGAAGATCTGGAAAGCTATCTTAAGCTCCTAACCGATGATATAGGTCATACCCATTTACCTTGGGAAACAGATGGTACTCGCAAGCCTGGGGGTAAAGAGTCCATGCGCAAGGGTATGATCTTCTATCTGGGTTCTCATACGGAATATAGCGCTGAACTTCTTGAAGTTTTTATATTCAATGACTCGGCAATTGCCCTAAGGTACAAGGATCAGGCAAAGGGTATCCATCCTCAAAGCAATCAAAAAGTCGAGTATAGTCAAACCATGATGGAAATCTTGGAAATGGATCAGGGCAAGGTCGCAGTAATCCGGAAGTACCACGAGTAAGTCCCACATAACAATCAGCGACAGAGCGACAGAGCGACAGCCAACGCTACGCATCTTTTATGTTACTCGCTGTCGCTCAAACATTAACACAAAATGCGCTCCGCGCTGGCTGCGCCTGCGCTGGGCGTTACGTTTCCTAGTGAGAAAATACGATGTTTGGAATTTTGAAGTACATTGGGTTAGTTGTAATTTTTGGCTTGGGTTTTGCTCAAACCTTTGTCTATTCACGAGTAAATAAGAGATGGAACTCGTTACCTTTAGTTGATGCAAAAATTACCACATCAAAGCTGAAAAATTTTACGAATACTGAAGGGCAGAGAGTATACGAGGCTCAGATTGAGTTTGAGTATGAATACAGTGGAGCGAAGTACCGCTCTGACACACCATTACTTCGTTCGCCTCAGCTGTTTAAAGATAATAATATCGAGCATGATCTACTGAGTCGGTATAAAGAAGGCGAAAAGCTGAAAGTACGCGTGATTCCGGGATCCCCTAAAGATGCATACATCGAGATGGAGCGTTTTAGTAGGCTGTCCGCCGTGGTGATACCGGTACTGTTCATCATTTATAGCATTGCGGTATTTGGCTACGGATGGTTTTTAACTTCGGTATTGGCCCGTTAATCGATCAAAATAGGAACCCCAAACGTAACAAGGTGCTGCAGGGGAAGGCGTTAACCATAGGTAAGTAATGAAACTGAAAATAATTGCATTTCTATCTACTATTTTTACAGTGGTAAACGCGCATTCATACGATAGGCTCGAGGGTTTCTATAGTGCAGCGCTTGAACGGGATCCCAGTGATAGAGCGTGGCAATGTTATATAAATTCAAAATACCAAGAGTACATATTCTCAACCGTGTTCGAAAGAACTGGAGAGTTGGAAAAGTTGCGGCAGCATAAAGCTGATATTGAATTTCGCAATGATCTTAGGGATGAGCTCGTAAATACTTTAGAGTCGGAAACGATTAATAATCATGTTCATGCTAAATCCATAATGCTTTCAAATTGCCTTGATAAAGTTGGCCTTGAATACTCGGAAAAAATTTATACATGCAGTTATTACGATTCTGCACTTTACAATTTAAATACGCTCAAAAAGAAAGGGGTTTCTAGCGTTACGGCCACATCAAAAATTCTGGAAAAATGGCCACATTTGCAAAGAGTATACTTTGTGAAGCTGGTAGATCGAGTATACCGTTCGGAACGGCCAATTGACGAAGAAACATTTTTTGTTCTTCGACAGTGCCTGGGCAATGGTTAACAATGCGCTGCAGGCCGACGCCTAACTTTACGCACTTTACGCACTTTACGTGCAGTCGCTTCGCTACCATTAGTGCGCAAGGTTAGCCGCGGCTGATCGCGGCGTTAGCACTTAGTTTTGCCCCAAATATATTAGCCAAAACGTAGATGTAATATATGATTAGTAAAATTCTACATTTGATCACTCTCGCTTCTATTGCGGGTCTACTGTTCGCATGTGGCGGCGGCAACAGCAGTAACGACAATAACGGTCCTGATCCAGTAGATAAGCTCCCTGAAGTAGAAAGCTTTACCTCCTCCGAAATACTTTCAAGTGACCCCCCTTCATTTGAGGTCGTTGTGCGATTTGCAAATAACGTGTCACGAGAAGACGCCCACAATATCCGAATAAAAGTTGTGGTGGCTACAGATGGAAGTGGTGATGTTATGGGGCAGGACTTTGCGCTCGTTTATAGTACGGGCTGTCGGAGTGTAAACGACTCTGAAATTTGCGGCCAAACAGAGTACTCCTTTACGTATAGCTATGGGGATGCTGTAGGTTGGTGTTGCACTATTGAAGGACGCGATCTTTCGTATGAGTTCACCAATGTGGACGGGTATTTACAGTTGACTATGCTTTATCATGGAAGTTTCACTAAGAGTACATATGATAATTTGGTGCGCGGCAACGTCTTAACAAATGTAGAGGCGGTTCTTTTTTCTGGGCGCGATAAAGAAACTGTTTTATCAAGCGATTACTACCCACAGCTGAATGAGTTTACTGATCAACTTGGGGAGCTGAATGATAATCTCCGTGACTATGATGGTTCTTCAGATTTGGTTGATATTCAAAGTATTACTATCACAAATTATTTGGCCCCTTAGCTCGTCAAAGGTGCTAACAATCAGCGGCAGAGCGACAGCCAACGCTACGCACCTTTTATGTTACCCGCTGGCGTTCAAACATTAACACAAAATGCGCTCCGCGCTGGCTGCGCCTGCGCTGGGCGTTATACGGGTAAAATAGTGAAAGCAATTCATCTTTTACCTCTAATATTATTCGCCGCAGTTACTTGTTCTGCGAATGAATTGATCATCTCATACGCTCCATCGGCTACGGTTAAAGCTGATGCGGATGAGTACGAAGTCAACGGCAACCGATATTCGAAGTTAAGCCTCGATTCTAACGCTGCGAAAGGCCTGCGCTGGGTGCCTTTCTCCAAGCCATATTACGTTGATATTACCTTGCTTGATCCGGACGGGAGTTCTCAAATTGAGAGTGTCCATGATTATAAATCAATATCGGCTGGGGTTAGCTTTGTCCAAGAGTACACTATAGATGATGACCTAAATGCATATTTAGGTTGCACAGCTGGAGTTGGGGCAGCTGAATTCGGCATTGAAAAAAATAAAATTCGGTCTATGGCTGAGGCATCTTTTAAAGGCGGATTGATTTTCAGAAATAATATTACACTGGGACCTGAAGTGAAATTTCAATTTGTCGGTAGTCCTGGTGAAACGGTAGCCCGTGTCCTGTTATTTAATCTCAATGCGGGAATCAGGTTCTGACTTATAACAGTGTTCTTGAAGTTGGCCGTATTCTATCGCTTTTCGCGAGATGGCCTGCCGGGTGAGCGATTTACCGAAAAGGAATCGAATATTGAGCAAAGTAATTTTAGAGGGGTATTTACTGGTTTCCGAGCTTGATCTTGAAGCAGTTCTAAATGAGTTACCTATTCATATCAATCTCACAAGAAAAGAGAGCGGCTGTCTGAGATTCATTGTAGAGCAAGATGCGGTGAATAATAATCGGTTTAATGTGTATGAAGAATTTTCGAGCCGGGAAACCTTTAACGAGCATCAGGATAGAGTGAGGGGCTCTAAATGGGGGCAGGTTTCCAGCGGAGCGGAGCGTTATTACCAAATCTTTGAAACGAATTGATTTTTTATGGTGCATTCGGCATGCGCGAGTAGATCCTTCCACTTCCAAAATGGAAGAGTCAGTCAGGAACGAAAAAGTCAACCAGAAGCGATTTGTATTGTCGGTGCCTCGCTCTATCGGGCGGTGGAAGCTATGTCTGTATTTGATGTCGGGTTATGTAAATGAAAAAATTTTTTGTGTTTTTATTGTTTAGCGCTATTTTGTCGATGGATGCCATGGCGTCCGATGTTGAAGGTGTGTGGGAGCTGGTGGCTGGGGAATACCGTAATGAGCATGGTGAGATGATTGCCTATGAATCGCTCGGCCTCAAGTCATTGAAGATTATTTCCGGCTCTTACTTCAGTTTTACTTCGATGAAGGCGGATGCTTTTTGGGCATCTGGATCGGGTACCTACACTTTTTCTGGGGGGCAATACGTTGAGGAATTAACGTTTAACTCATTCGGTGAGAAGCCCGGGGCGCGTTTTACATTTGTGGCGGAAATTGATGAGGGCGTTTGGCGCAATTCCCGCTGGGAGGATGATGTTCGGGTTGAATATGAGGTCTGGCAACGGGTGGAGTGAATAGCGCTCCACCTATACTCACTGCTTGTCTTATAGGGCGCTCAAAAGGAGTGATTTATGGAAGGTTTGCTTGGCTTACTGATTCTTATTGTAGATATCTACGCCATCATCAAGATCGTGCAGAGTTCGGCGAGCGGTCTTAAAAAGCTGGTGTGGGTGTTGATTGTTTTGGTCTTTCCGATCATCGGTGTTGTTGCGTGGTTTTTCCTCGGCCCAGGTGGTCGGGCCGGCTGAAGTTGTAGCCGCTAGGCCCGGTGTGCCGGCTGGTTGATTTGGCCGGCAAGCCTTGGGCCTTGCCTTTCAGGTTCCTGCTAGTGCTTGCCAGCCGGGAGCCCGGGCGGAGAGTATTTTTCTGATCTCCTGGGTGTGGGTTCAGGACGCTTTGGTGCTGAGCATGCCGGTGCTCTGATCGGGCAGGGGTAGCTTCGGCAGATTGGATACGGCCTGCAGCAGGCCCTGTTCGTAGAGGCGTGCGGCCTGTTCTTTCTCTCCCAGGGCAAACAGTAAGCGGGCAAGCTCTGCAGAGGTAACCGGGTCAGAACGCAGCAGCAGGCTTTTCTCAAAATACTGCCGCGCCTTGCCCCAGATTTCGTTGCGCAGGCACAGGCGGCCGAGGCAGGTGAGGAGGTCGGCGTTCTCTCCGTACTCCTTTTGCCAGCCGTCGGCTACCGACAGTTGCTGGTTGGCGTCGGCCTCGGTGAGGTGGCCGTAGAGGCGTACGGTATCCCCACGCCATTCCCGGTTCAGAATCCAGCGCAGATGCTTTTCTGCTTCTACGTCGTCACCTATCTTATGCAGCATTTCCCCATAGAGATTGCGCAGTTCGATATTGCGCTGCCAGCGGCCGTTGAGGCTTTGCCAGATCTCACGGAGTTTTTCTTTATCTTTGCGATTTGCGGCTTCGCGCAGCAGGTTCTGGTAGACCTCGAGCTCCAGTTGCTGAAGCTGGGATTCGGGCATGGTGCCGTGTTTTTCCAGCCGTGGCAGCAATTCCCTGAGGCCGTTCCACTCGCCGATGTGGTAATAGGCCTGGCGCAATAACTGCAGTAGCGCCGGATGGTTGGGTTCTTCCTGCATGGCGCGTTGCAGACTGGCAATGCACTGCTCGTAGTGCTTGTCGAGTAATTGCATGCGGGCCTGGCTGATGGCGACGGCGAGCTGGGTGTCGTCGCCGGTGGCTTCGGCTTTGGCGAGTAGTTCGTTGGCTTCGTCGCGGTAGCCCAGCTCAAATGCGCTGCGCGCGGCGGCCAGGTAATTGATGATGGGTGCGTCGGAGCGTGCGGCGCTTTTCAGCAGAAGGCGGCGGGCACGTGCCCAGTTGCCTTCCATGTATTCCACCAGGCCGTTGGTGAGACGACGACGCGCCATACGACTGCGACCAAAGCGGATACGGCTGACGCTGCCCTCAATGGCGCGAGCGAGGCTGCGCAGCAGCCAGATGGCGAGGAACAGGGCGAGAACGCCCAGTACCAGCCCGCCTACCGCGACCCACAGATTCATCTCGATACGTTTGCCGGCGTCGCCACCGATAGTCAGTAGCACATAGCCGGGATAGGAGCGCATGGCTTCTGCGAGAAGTGCGCCACCGAGCAGTAGTACCAGCGCGAAAAAAAGGAAGCGTTTCACTGGTAGCTGCCTCCGTTACCGCTGTCGGCGGATTGCCCCGAGGATACTTTGTGCATTCTGTTGATGTAGTTGCGCAGGGCAGTCTGTGAGGCACTCAGGTTCGGCAGGTCGGTTTTGATGGTTTCCTGACTGAGCTCTTCCAGCTCGCGCAGGATCACTGCGCGCTGGGGGTTGTCCACCCCGTAATCGAGCAGCAATTGTCGCGCGTGGTTGAGTGCGTCCTTGAACACTGTGTCGTCGGCGCGCAGTACCGCCAGCTCAGCCTGTTCCATGTTTAGGCGCAGGCTCTGGCGGAATCGCGTTTCGCTCTGCGGAGACAGCAGTACCGGGTCCACTTCGCCATCGCGAATACGTACGGAGCCTTTGAGGAAGTTGAGGAAGTTGTCCCAGCTGGAGCGGACATGGTCCTCGCCCACTGCTTTATTGTCGGCTTGGGTCTGAGCTGCTGCGGCATCCCGTTTGGCGAGGTCGAACTGGGGTTGGATATTCAGTTTGACCATCTGCTCTTCCAGCGCGCGCAGGCGCAGGTAAAGTCCCTCGCGATCGACATTCTCCACCAGTTTGAGCGCAGTAATATCCCGCGCCAGTTGCTGGCGCACACCGTACAGGTCGGGCAGGTCCACCTGGCGCACGATGGTATCCACTTCGTTTAGCAGGCCCAGCGCGGCGCGGCTGTCCTGTTCGAGCATGAGGCGCTGGTTGGCCAGGCGCAGCAGGTAGTCTGCCTCCGCCAGTTGCCAGTCTTCCCGACTGGCGTTCCCCAGTTGACTGAGGCGCGCACCCTGGGCGGTGACATTGCGCTGCAGGCCGGCCAGCTGCTGCTGCAACTGCTGGATGGTCTGGCTCTGCGCGGACAGCTGCTGGTTCTGCTGGGTAAGCTGCTGGCGCAATTCGCCGATCAGTTGCGCGCTCTGGTCCTGTGGCGGTACCGGTGACGTATTCGCTGGTAACTCCGGCGAGGAGGGTGATGTGGCGGAGGGTGGCGGGGTCGGGCGCGACTCTTCAGGCTGCAGCATCGGCTGCTCGGGTTGTGGCGGTTGCTGCTGTGTGGTGGCTGCAGAGCCGGTGTCGGCATCCACTGTAGCGCTGCTGGACGGTGCGCTGTCTGAATCGCTTGCCGTATTGGTGCTGGTTGCGGTGTTTTGCTGAGACGGTGTGGGGCTAGTGGCGCTGCGGGAATCACTGGCAAAGTGTTTGCCGACGACCGGTAACGCCTGCAAGTGTTGGCCTACTTCCTGACGGACGCCGGGCACCAGATACCAGGCGGCCACGGCGGCGGCGATCAGTGCCAGTAACAAAAGCCAGAACCAGGTCCACCCGCGGCCTTTTTTTGCGGTGCGCGCGCGCGGCGGTTTATTGCCGGCTCCCGCAGTGGATTTGCCGTCGGTTTTTCCTCTGGTCTGGGAGGTGCCTTTTGCCGCCTTGGCAAAATTGCTCTTGGTCTCGGCTTTGCGAGTCACTACTGGCACATCCTTGGGCAGATCTTTGTCCGTGGCTTTCTTGTCGCCACTGTTTTCCGGAGTAGAGGACGGCGGGGCTTTTTTATCGCTCATGGACTCGCTTGCTCAGAGTGGATGCCAGAGGTGCGCGTGGCACCTGAGTTTCTAACGGTTGCGCAGCCGGTTGTGCAGTGAAGCGGGACGGATTGCCGCAAACGCTGGAAGAAATTTTGTCGCCAAATTATAGCGACTGAAGCGGTTCTTTATACGGACTCTGGCGCGGAAATGAAATTTTTTACCGACAATGGCGTGTATTCAGGAATGGTCGGCGGCCAGTGCGTCTTTCAGTGCTGCCAGCATGGCGCCGTCGCCGGCATTGACGGCCGCGTGTACACGGGGGAAGCCCAGTGCGCGTGCGTGGCTGGCGACGCGTTCGCTGGGGCAGATTAAAACGGCGTGGCGCAGAGAGTCGCGCGCGCTGGTTTCGATCACCCGGTGCAGGTTGTCGAGGGTTTCACCGCTGTGCACGGTGATGGCATCGGGGGTATGCCCGTAGGTGCGCACTTGTTCGGTGGCATCGCCTGGCAGGGTGCGCTGGTAGAGTTCGCAGTAGTCCACTCGGGCGCCGCGCTCCTCAAGTGCGCTGCCGATGAGTGGGCGGCCGCCCTGTCCGCGGAACAGGATGACGCGCTCACCTTGTGGCTGCAGAAGCGATGGCAGGGCCAGCAGGGCTTCGGAATCCATGGTGCTCTTGCCCGTTTCACCCTCTTCGCCGGTATTGCCAGCCTCGGGTACCGCGCCCCGCGCCCGGAGAGCGCGCGCGGTGGCGGCGCCGATGGCGTAGTAGCGCGGGCCCTGGGGCAATTGTGGCCAGTAGTTATCCAGCCAGTCGAAGCCGTGTTGAACTGCATTCTGCGAGACAAAAATGGCGTGGTCGAACTGATCGAAATCCAGAATCAGGCTCTTGATGGCCTGGGCGCGATCGCCCTGATCAATAGGTTCGATATCCAGTAGCGGGATGGTGTCTGCAAGCGCCCCTTCGGCTACCAGCAGGTCGCGCCAGCCGCCGCTCTGGTGAGCGGGGCGGGTGATCAGGATGCGTATTCCGCTGAGGTCCATGTTCGCGGTGGCCATAGGTGTGGATAACCCGAGTCAGATGGCGGCGAGGATTTTGTCGGCGCCGGCTTCGAGCAGTTGTTCGGCGAGGCGGGTGCCAAGGGCTTCGGCATCGGCCACATCGCCGTGTACGGCATCGCTGAGCATGGTGATACCGTCGGGGCTGCCCACCAGGCCGCGGACATACAGTCTGCTGCTGTCGCTTTCATCGAAGATGGCGTAGCAACCGATAGGCACCTGGCAGCTGCCGTTGAGGCGGCGCACCATGGCGCGTTCGGCGATCAGGTGGTGGCTGGTGTCGATGTGATGCAGGGGGGCGAGGAGTGCTTCCAGCGCCGGGTCGCGACGGCACTCGATGCCCACGGCGCCCTGGCCACCGGCGGGCAGTAGCACTTCCGGCTCGATAAAGGCGGCGATGCGGTCGCGCATTTCCAGGCGCAGCAGGCCGGCGGCGGCGAGGATGATGGCGTCGTAATTACCGGCGTCCAGTTTGGCGAGGCGAGTATTGACGTTGCCGCGCAGGAATTTCACTTCCAGATCCGGGCGCAGGGCGAGTACCTGACACTGGCGGCGCAGACTGGAGGTGCCCACCACGGCGCCTTTGGGCAGGTCGTCGAGGGAGCGGTAGTGATTGCTCACAAAAGCGTCGCGGGGGTCTTCGCGCTCGCAGATCACCGGCAAGTGCAGGCCTTCCGGGAATTCCATCGGTACGTCTTTCATGGAGTGCACGGCGATATCCGCGCGGCCTTCCAGCATGGCTTTTTCCAGCTCTTTCACGAACAGGCCCTTGCCGCCGACTTTGCTCAGCGGGATGTCCAGCAGCTGGTCGCCGCGGCTGGTCAGCGGCAGCAGTTCCACGTTGAGGTCCGGGTGGTGCAGTTCCAGCTGTTGCTTGACGTAGTTGGCCTGCCACAGGGCGAGGGCACTTTCACGGGTAGCGATGCGGACGGTGTTGTTGGGGGCGGATAGGGAGTCGGACATGCGCGGCAATCGGATCTGTTGGAAATTTGCGCGCAAGTCTACCAGTTTGATGCGCGGTTGGGGCGGCCGCTAGCGGTCGGCCTGCTGGCGCAGCCAGTCTTCGAGAAAGATGCGCGCGGCAATGGAGTCTACCGGTTGGTTGGCGTAGTCCCCCCGGTGGCCGCGCTCGCGGGCTTCATCTTTGGCGGCACGGGTGCTGAGGCGCTCGTCGGCGTATTCCACTGGCAGCCCCAGGCGCCCGTGCAGGCGCTGACCGAATTTGCGTGCTCTTGCGCCGAACTCGCTTTCGCTGCCGTCCATATTGAGCGGCAGTCCCACCAGCAGCACTTGCGGTTGCCACTCTTTGACGATGCGCTGCACCCGATCCCAGTCGGGTTTGCCGTCTTTGGCGGGCAGTGGCTCCAGTTCGCGGGCGCTCCCGGTGAGGCTCTGGCCATAGGCGAGACCGATGGAGCGGGTGCCGAAGTCGAAGGCGAGGGCAGTGATGGTCTTCATTATGCGTGGCCGGATTGGGTGCCTATCCCCGTCAGGTCGATGCCGTGGCGGGCTGCGGCGGTCTGCCAGCGCTTGTCCCAGGGGGTGGCGAAAAGGATTTCCGGTTCGGCGGGCAGGGTCAGCCAGGCGTTCTCGGCGATTTCCTCCTCCAGTTGCCCCGGCCCCCAGCCGGCGTAGCCAAGGGCGAGCAGGACGTCGTCGGGGCCGCGGCCGCAGGCAAGGGATTCGATGATGTCTTTGGATGCGGTCAGGCTGATGTCGTCGGAGACTTCGGCGGTGGAGGCGAACTGCATGCCGCGCCCGTGCAGTACAAAGCCTTGTTCCTGAGCGACCGGGCCACCCACCAGAACCGGCTCGTCGCCGCGCAGGCTGGTGTCGTCCAGGGATAATTGTCCGAACACCTCTTTCCAGGTCACATTGCTGGGCGCGTTGATCACGATGCCCATGGTGCCTTCGCTGCCGTGCTCACAGATGAAGGCAACGGACTGGTGAAAGCGCGGGTCCTGCATGCCGGGCATGGCGATCAGAAACTGGCCGCGCAGGCTGTTGTGGGTGAGGTCGCTGTCGATACTGGATGGCTGCATGGGCGCGGGGTGCTTTGTGTTATATGGCCAAAAAAGATGCGCGGATAAACATCAAGTCTAGTGGTTCTGAGTCGCGCGTGTTCAGCCGCGGCTGGGTGGCTTGTCGGCGGCAGTAGAAAAGCCGGTCATCTCAAAGCGCCAGGTGCGGATGATCTCCAGGCGGTCGGCCTCTTTGCGGATCTCCGCCGGGAAGGGGGCGAAGGGTGCGGCCAGGCGCACGATCTGCTGGGCAGCGTCGTCCAGAACACGTTCGCCGGAGGATTCCAGAATCACCACTTCTTCCACCGCGCCGGTGGGCAGCAGCCGCACCATCATGCGCAGGTCGCCGGTAATCTGGCGGGCCAGGGCCTCTTCGGGGAAATTGTCGTTGCCGATGGCTTCCACTTTCTGGCGCCAGTCGTGCAGGTAGGCGGCATCGGAGGAGGCTTTGGTGGCCACGGAGGTGAGGCGTCGTACCCGCGGGCGCTGGGCGATGGTCTGGCGGATCTTGTCGAGGCGCGCCTGCAGGCTGGCAATTTCCGGGTTGCTGGGAGGTAGATCTGTAGGTGCGTCGCCGCGCTTTTCTTCCGAGCGCTTGTCTTCCGCGGGCAGCTCCGGTGCTTGCTGCGGGCTGTCGCCGATGGTGGTGATCAGCTGGCGCAGTTGATCTGCCGGGCGTGCGGCCTGTTGCTGGGGCAGCGGGTTGACCTGGCGAATACTGGTGTCGGCCATTTCCGCCTGGCGGTCGGTGGAGAGTTCTTTTGGGGTTTCCGCGGTGCCGCTGGCCTGCTGGTTGTGCTGGGCCAGGTAGTCGGCGTCTTCCGGAGCGTCCATCGAGCGGTGCTGTGCCAAGGTCACCTCGAGGGTGGGCGGTGCCTCTTTGGCTTCAGGGGCGGTAAACGCCACGCCAAAAATGAGCAGCGCGTGCAGGGCGCAGGCCAGAAATAGGGCAAAGGTAAAGCGGTCACCCTGGGTGGCGGGTGATGCCTTGATTGGGGTCGGCGCTGGCGTGGAGACCTGTGCGCGGGAATGGCTGGCTGCTGCGGTCATTGGGTGTTATTGCTTTACTTCTTGCCGTTACTTCTGCCGTGTAACCGCCGGCGCCCTCGCTGGGTGCCGGCAGGAATCGGGTAGTTTACCCTTTTTGCGCCAATCGGTCTGTGATCGAGCGCATCAATAGCCCGCCGATGTCGGTGCCGTAGGCGGTGTCTATTTCGCGTACACAGGTGGGGCTGGTGACATTGACTTCGGTGAGGTAGTCACCAATCACATCCAGGCCGACGAACAGCAGGCCTTTTTCCCTGAGGGTGGGGCCGACCTGCCGGGCAATCCACAGGTCGCGCTCGGACAGCGGGCGGGCCTCGCCGCGGCCACCGGCGGCGAGGTTGCCGCGGGTCTCGCCGGCCTGGGGGATGCGGGCCAGGCAATAGGGCACCGGTTCTCCGTCCACCATCAGGATGCGCTTGTCGCCCTCCTTGATCTCGGGGAGGTAGCGCTGGCCCATGATCTGACGTTTGCCATTGTCGGTGAGGGTTTCCAGGATGGCGCCGATGTTGCCGCCGTCCGGCTTCACATGAAAGATGCCAGTGCCGCCCATGCCGTCGAGGGGCTTGAAGATCACATTGGTATGTTCGCTGTGGAAAGCGCGCAGTTGCGCCATATCGCGGCTGACGATCAGTGGCGGGCAGCAGCCGGCGAAGTGGGTGGCGAAGATTTTTTCATTGCAGTCGCGCAGCGACTGCGGCTTGTTGGCCACCAGGGTGCCGGCGCGCTCGGCCGCTTCGAGAATGTAGGTGGAGTAGATGTATTCGTTGTCGAAGGGCGGGTCCACACGCATCAGTATTACATCGAGATCACCCAGGTGCATGGGTTTGCGCTCGCCGAGAGAAAACCAGTCCTGCGGGTTTTCAAACACCTCAAGCCGTGCGCCATTGCCCATGGGGGTGCTGCCATCGAGGTATAGATCTGACTGCAGAAAATAATGCAGTTCAAACCCGGCGCGCTGGGCGGCAAGTAACAGGGCGAGAGAGGTGTCTTTTTTGTAGGAGATGTTGGCGATGGGGTCCATGACCACGCCGAGCGTGTGGCTCATACCGGTTTCCATGTTTTGAATAGCTGGGGTGGGGTGAAGGTGTTTCGCCTGCGGGGTAGAGCAGCGGGCGAGCGCGACCGTCAATCCGGGAAAGATATGCCGGTAAGGTAAGAGTAGTGGGTGTTTCGTGCAACCCGGTTTCGCCGTGACGGGTGCGCCAGAATTGCGGCATCGCTCACAAACTGATCATCCCTGCACGGCCGCTTCCGTCGTCGCTAGATTCACTCTGGTATCTGTGATAAAAGTTTCCTCCTGATCTGCGTCTGCTGGCGAGTGACCAGCGGCTGCGACGATCGGACCCCGTAATGAGGTTGCACATAAGGGCGCCGCCGCGGTTACACAACAATATCCAATGGCGCTCGAAAATAAGTAAAGGGGACTTGGGAACACACTATGGAGCTCAACTGGGAAAGTCTCACCGTGATGGTGATTGACGACAGTAAAACCATTCGTCGCACCGCGGAAACGCTGCTGCAGAAAGCTGGCTGCGCGGTTGTCACCGCCACTGATGGCTTTGATGCACTGGCCAAGATCGCCGATTCGCGTCCGGATATCATTTTTGTGGACATTATGATGCCGCGTCTCGACGGCTATCAGACCTGTGCGCTGATCAAGAACAACAGTGAATTTCGCAGTACACCGGTGGTGATGCTGTCCAGTAAGGACGGCCTGTTCGACAAGGCCAAGGGCCGTGTTGTGGGCTGTGATCAATATCTCACCAAGCCGTTCAGCAAGAGCGAATTGCTGGGTGCAATTTCTGCACACGCCAAGCCGCATCACGCCGCTTGAGAAAAGGATCTCGCTGAAGGCGTGAAACCTTTGGCAAAAATGGCGTAGACTATGGCGTCTGGCTGGCGCCGAATCGGTCTGCGTTCTTGAAGTGCACGAGTTTCACGAAAGTCAGCAACATATAACAAAGCGTGTGGCCGCATGCCCGGGGGGCGGTGCGGCCGGTACCAACAACAATCCGCCTGACCGTGACCGAAGGTCGGGACGGAAACACTATCCCGGGGGAAAAGATGGCCAGAGTGCTTATCGTCGATGACTCGCCAACTGAAACTCACAAATTGACCACCATTCTGGAAAAGAATGGTCATGCCGTGCTCACCGCCACCAATGGCGAAAACGGTGTGGACGTGGCGCGCGAGCAGCGTCCCGATGTCATCCTGATGGATATCGTGATGCCGGGCCTGAATGGTTTCCAGGCTACCCGCCAGCTCAGCAAGGGTGACCAGACTGCGGGTATCCCCGTGGTAATCGTCACCACCAAAGACCAGGACACCGACCGTGTCTGGGGCATGCGCCAGGGTGCGCGCGCCTACCTGACCAAGCCGGTCGATGAGGGCAAGTTGCTGGGTACTATCGAGGAGGTGTTGGCCTGAGGCCGACGTTGATTCTCCGTGCAATCATCTCTTACCCCTTATCTTGCGCTGGTTGATATCGCCAATCGCGCAAAAGCGCAGGCGCAGGGGCTGCCTGCCCGTCAGGAGGTCAAGCCTTACTGGACGGGCATCGGATTTTCCCTGCTGGGGCACCGCTTTGTTGCCGCCATGGAAGAGGTGGTGGAACTGCTGGAGGTCCCGCAGTACACCTTCATTCCCGGGGCGCAACCTTGGGTGCGCGGGGTGGCCAATGTGCGTGGCCGCCTGCTGCCGCTGTTTGATATGGCCGCTTTTTTTGGTGGCCACCTCACCAGTCCTCGCCAGCGCCGCCGTGTGCTGGTGTTGGAACATGACAAGATTTACGCCGGCCTGATCGTCGACGAACTCCACGGGATGCAACACTTGGCTCTGGAATATGGAAAGCTGCCGCCTTCCGATCTGGTTGAGCCGTTCGCACCCATGGTCAACGGCCAGTTCCAGTTGCAGCAGGATCGCTGGCTGGTGTTTGACCTGCAGGCTCTATTGAATGATTTTCAGTTTGCAGATGCCGCAGCTCACTGAGCCGCGGCTTTCTGTTTTCTGACACCCGGGGATTCGGGTGTGCCATTCGCATTGGATGGCAACTGAGGTGAGGCGCGCGCTGTGCGTCAAACCTGTACAGCTGGGGTTTTCCACAGCTGGGACAAACCGTAGTCGGCAATAGCCGGTTGTGTTGGGGGTGCCCACTTCGTTGGGCAGTACGGGATGTGAAGCCATAAGGCTTCAAACAAGTGGTAATAACAAGAATTGGCCTGAGGTACACGCAGGTCCGCCAGGAGTAAATTATGAAAACAGGCTCCCAGAGTTCATTCTCCGCGTTGCGCAGTAACCCTGCCGCGCTGTTTATGGGTTTGCTGGTACTCGCCACACTGGCGGGGCTGATCGTCAGCATCTACTTGGTGCAGAGCCATGCCGATCGGGACCAGGAATACCTCGAAGACGTCGCGGAACTGCGCGCACTGTCTTATCAGGTGGTGTCTTACGCACCGGCTGCTACCGCTGGTGACGAGCAGGCGTTTGCGGACCTCGAGCGCACCATCAACCAGATGTCTGCTACCTGGAACGAGCTTCAGGGAATGGACGGCGGCAGTAAAAGTGCGCTGAACGCCGAACTGGCCAACTACGGCCAGGTGTGGCGTCAGATGCGCGAGCAGGCCGACACCATTCTCGGCAACAAAGATTCCATCATCTTCCTGAACGACGTGGCGAGTACCCTGAACGACTCGCTGCCGGAACTGCAGGCAGAGCACAACAACATTGTGGAAATCCTGCTGGCCAACAACGCCCCGGCCAACCAGGTAGAGCAAGCCCAGCTGCAAGTATGGCGCGCCGAGCGTATCGGCCGGAACATCGACAAGATGCTGCAGGGTGGTGACGACGCGGAATCCGCTGCAGACCAGTTCAATACCGATGCGAGCCTGTTCGGTAAAGTGGTTGAAGGCATGAAGGGCGGCGACGTGGTGATGGGTATCTCCCGCGTAACCGACACCGAGGCCCGCGAGTCTCTGGAAGAAATTACCGAGCTGTTCGAATTCGTGAGCTCCTCCGTACGTGAGATCTTCGAGGCGACCCCGGCTCTGTTTGCCACCCGTCAGGCCGCGGACGGCATCTCCGCTTCCTCGCCTCAGCTGCTGGAAGCCCTGTCGACCCTGAACGACCGAATCGTAAGCCTCTCTGGTGAGCGTCAGCCGAACAACCAGACCATCGCCATTATTGCCGGTGTGTTTGTACTGTTGATCTTCGGCATGATGGTTACCGCCTTCTCCGGTACCCGCCGTACCCTGAAAGAAGAGACCGAAACCAACGAGCGTAACCAGCAGGCGATTATGCAGCTGCTGGACGAGCTGGCCGACCTCGCCGATGGTGACTTGACCACTACCGCGACGGTAACCGAGGCCTTCACCGGTGCGATCGCAGACTCCATCAACTACACCATTGACCAGCTGCGGGTTCTGGTTTCCCGAATCAATGGCGCGGCACAGGAAGTATCTTCCCTGTCCCAGGAAACCCAGCAGACCGCCCTGCACCTGGCCGAGGCCTCCGAGCACCAGGCTCAGGAAATTGCTGGTGCATCTGCGGCCGTTAACGAAATGGCCGTAACCATTGACCAGGTATCTGCCAACGCCGCTGAATCGGCCCAGGTAGCCGAGCGCTCGGTACAGATCGCGAGCAATGGCTCCAAGGTGGTACAGAACACCATCAAGGGCATGGATACCATCCGCGAGCAGATTCAGGACACGTCCAAGCGAATCAAACGACTGGGTGAATCTTCCCAGGAGATTGGCGACATCGTAAGCCTGATTAACGACATTGCCGACCAGACCAACATCCTGGCATTGAACGCGGCGATCCAGGCCTCTATGGCCGGTGACGCAGGCCGAGGCTTCGCGGTGGTTGCGGACGAGGTTCAGCGCCTTGCAGAACGTTCCGCAGCGGCCACCAAGCAGATTGAAGGCCTGGTAAAAGCGATTCAGTCGGACACCAACGAAGCGGTTGTTTCGATGGAATCCACCACCACCGAGGTGGTGCGCGGTGCCCGCCTGGCGCAGGACGCCGGTGTTGCCCTGGAGGAGATCGAAACGGTATCCACCAACCTCGCCTCCTTGATTCAGAACATCTCCAACGCGGCGCGCCAGCAGGCGTCGTCCGCGGGTCACATCTCCAACACGATGAACGTGATTCAGGAAATTACCTCGCAGACTTCCGCCGGTACCCAGGCTACGGCACAGTCCATTGGTAACCTGGCTCAGACCGCCTCCGCCCTGCGCGACTCCGTTGCCGGCTTCAAACTGCCCAACGCAGACGAAGTGGAAGGCGAGAGCGATCTGTATGATGGCGACCTGGCGGAACTCTCCGAAGAGTTCCCGATGCTGGAAGAAGAGACCGTTGAAGGCGTTGCCGCCGAAGAAGACAGTCTCGCGGCGCTCTCCGCAGAAGAGCGCGATGAGCGGGCCATGGCCTGATCCTCCGCAGATACTGATAACGACAACAATGCGGACACTGCCGGGGCTCGCGGCCCCGGGGTGTAAAGCAGCAGATGGGTGGCGTCCGCGGTTGACTGCCGCCTGTCAGCGAGCAACCTGAATTACCGAGGACTTGGCGTGAGTCGCGACAATCCCAATTTTGTAGCCCTGGATTGGCTGATAGGCGAAATCAACGAGACGCTGGCGCAGGCGCGACAGCAGCTGGAAACCTTTGCCTCGGACTCTTCCTCTGCGGACTCTTCTTTCGCAGACAGTGCCGGTGATCCTTCCGGCCTGCTGAAAAGCTGTCTCGACCTGATCCACCAGGTGCACGGTAGCCTGCACATGGCAGAGCTGACCGGCGCCGCCATGCTCGCCGAAGAGATGGAGCAGCTGGTGCACGCCCTGGCCAGTGGCGAAGTGGAAAACAGCGATGAAACTCGCGAATTCCTCATGCGTGCGCTACTGGAACTCCCGCTGTACCTGGAAAAAATTGCCTTCCAGCGCCGCGATAATCCGGTACTGCTACTTCCCCTTCTGAACGATCTGCGCGCGGTGCGCCGCGAGCGCCTGATCACCGAGGGGGCGTTGTTTGCTCCAGACCTCAGCGCACTGGATTACGCGACGGGCAATCGCCAACCGCTGCTTTCCAATAATGCCAAGCTGCAGGAGCTGGTGCTCAAGCTGCGCAAGATGTACCACGTCGCTGCAGCGTCACTGATCCGCGATGTAAACAGCGGCGAAAGCCTTGCCTACCTGAATAAAGTCAGTGAAAAGATGTCGCTGTTGTACAGCGGCAGCCAGCGCCAGCACCTGTGGGAAATTCTTCAGGGGCTGCTCGAAGGCATCGCCGATCACCGCGTCAATGTGCTGCCGGCCCTGCGTCAGTTGCTTCGTCGTATCGATGTGGAATTCCGTCTGCTGCAGGGGCAGGGCGCGCGCGTCCTGGATTTGCGTCCGGATCGCGATCTGAGCCGCAACCTGCTGTTCTACGTTTACCTGTGCGGCCCCAATGGTCCGCGTACGCAGGCCCTCTACCAGAAATACGCACTCGACCAGGCCGTTCCCGGCACGCCGCGTCCGGATACCGAAGACGCGCTGGCCATGGGGCCGGAAGCGATGGGAACCGCTGTCGCCGCATTGCGTGAAGAGCTCGCCAGTGTGCGTGAAGCACTGGATCCGAGCATCGCCAACAGCGAACGCCCGCCGCTTGCGGACACGGCGATTGTGGCGAAGCGTATTGCCGATACTCTGGGTGTGCTGGGGCTGGAAAACCAGCGCACCCGCGCGCGCAGTATTTACGAATACCTGCGCGACGCTTCGCGTAGCCAGGCTCCCGACGACCTGCTGATGCAGGCGGCCTCGGAACTGGTGCAGCTGGACAGTGGCCTGGCGGCCGCTGCCGAGCGCGATAAGAAAATTGACAGTGACTCGCCATTGATGGGCGAGGCCACCGAGCAGGTGCTGCGCGAAGCGCGCATCGGCCTGGAAACCGTCAAAGAGGCGGTGGTGGAGTACATCGCCAGCCATTGGGATGCCGGTCACCTGTCCCAGGTACCCAAGCGCCTGCAGGAAGTCTGCGGCGGCCTGGATATGGTGGGTTACCAGCGTGCGGCAGAGATCGTCGGCGCCTGCAAAAGCTATATCGAAGAGCGCCTGATCAATGCCGGCGATCAGCCGGACTGGAAATTGCTGGATACCCTCGCGGACGCGGTGACCAGTGTTGAATACTACCTCGAGCGTCGTGCCGACGGCATTGAAGACGCGGATATGCTGTTGGCCCTGGCGGAAGACAGTGTTGCCACCCTTGGCTATGCAGTCGCCGATGGCGAAGGTGCGGTAGCCAAAGCAGCTGCAACTGACGAGCAGGTACAGCCGTTTGCGGATGCGCCGGAAGCTCAGTCAGCACCGGCGGTTGAGTCCGAAGAGCAGAGTGCTCTCGACAGCTTTGAATATACCCTCGATCTGGACGAAGTCGGTGTTGAGGCAGGCGTTGAAGCCACCGCTGAAGACGCAGTGGCAGAGGCAGCACCCGAAGCCCCTGTGAGTGATGACGCGCTGGCGGCCCTGTCGGAGCCGGTATTCGACGCGTCTGGCGAAGAATCCGTGCAACCGGAAACCGCAAGCGAAGGTGCCGACGAGCCATCGCTGATCGAAGAAAGCTGGTTCGCCGGTGACAGTGAAGCCGACACCGCGTCTGACTTCGATTTTGCCGAAACAACAGGTGTTGCCGAGTCCAATGAGGAACCATCCACTGCACCCGCGCCGCAAGCGCCGGTTCTGGAGGAGGATGATGACACCAGCATTATCGACGATGAAATTGTCGAAATCTTCCTCGAGGAAGCCGGTGAGGTGCTGGAGACCATCGAGCACTACTTCCCCCAGTGGGCCGCCAATTTTGATAACCGCGATGCGCTGGTGGAATTTCGTCGTGGCTTCCACACCCTGAAAGGCTCCGGCCGTATGGTGGAAGCGCTGGAAGTGGGCGAGCTGTCTTGGGCGGTCGAGAACATGCTGAACCGGGTGATCGACGAAACCGTCGCCCCGGGCCGTGGACACGCGCTGTTGATTGAGCAGGTGGTGGCCAAGTTGCCCTCCATGATCGACGGCTTTCGCACCCGCACCGGCGACCCGGATCCGGCCCGCACTGCCGAGCTTGAGGCCTGGGCCAAGCAGCTCTCACACGGCGAAGTGCCGGAGGCTCTGCTGCAATCCGCCAGCGTCGCTGACGCCGCGGGCTCTGCGCAATCCAATACCTCACTCGAAGATTCTGCCGAGGCAGATGTCGACGCCGATGAAAACGCCCAGTTGTGGGAAATTTTCGCTCAAGAGGCGGAAACCCACCTAGCCACGGTGGAAGAATTCCTCAGCGAAATGGAGCGCGCCGCGCCACTCTACGGAGTGCCATCGGATCCATTGCACCGCGCCCTGCACACCCTGAAAGGCTCCGCGCATATGGCGGAGGTCACCCAGGTGGCCGAGCTGATGGCGCCACTGGAGCGTTTCGCCAAGGAGCTGCGCACCTATCAGGTTGCCATCGACAGCGATATTTTCGAGCTGATCAGCGACGCGCGCCGCTATGTACAGGCGGTACTTCAGCAGATCTATAACAGTGAACCGTTGCATGTGGCGCGCAGCGAGCAATTCCTTGCCCGTGTTGCCGAGCTGCAGGAGCGCGCGGTCGGTCACCTGATTCGCGAACGCGAAGCGAACGAGCCAAAAGCCGTGGATCCGCAATTGCTGGCGGTGATCATGGCCGACGGCATGAAAGTACTGCTGGATGCCGACCAGATGCTGAACCAGTGGCGCCAGCATCCGGGTGACAGATCCATCCTGTTGCCAGTGGCGGAAGAGCTGGACGTGTTGCAACAGGCCGCCGGTCAGGCACAGCTCCCTGCTCTGCAGGAGCTATCCCTGTTGCTGCTGGCTGTTTACCGCCAGGTCATTGATGGGCACCTGGAAGAGGAGCCTGCACTCTGGGCGGCGCTGGAGCAGGGCCACAACGAACTATTGGATCTGGTGGATGCAGTTGCCGCTTCCACCGATCTGCCACCGGTCAGCGAGGCAGTGGGGGAAGCTCTGCGCTATCTGGCTCAGGGAGATGACGGTGCGGAAGAGGAAGACATCGATCTTTCCGAGTACGGCATCGACAGCAGCGAATTCAGTTTTGCCGATGAAGCCTCCACTGGCGAAGCCGCCGAGCATGAAGTTGTCGGGGTCGACGTTTCCGAAGAGGAGACCGAAAGCGACGAGGTGAGCTTCAGCTTTGACGACCTGGTGGCTGCCGAGAGTGCAGCAGATGCTAGCGAGTCCGGGTCCGAGTCGCAGGCTGCGGTTCCGGCAGCCGAGAGCGAAGAACCGGAGCTGACAGTAGAGTGGCTTGAATCCGAGCTTGCCACTGAGGATGTCTCGGTTGAGGAGTCTGCACCCGTTGTGGAGCCGGTTGAGCCCGAGCACAGCGTGTTTGCGGAAGATATTCCAGCTTCTGTGTCCGAGCCCGTAGTTTCCGAATCGGTTATTTCTGAGCCGGTCACCGATAGCGTTGAATCCGGACCAGCCGTCGCCGCATCAGCGGGCGGTATCAGTGAAGGCCAGCGCGCACTGCTGGCCGATATCGACCCGGATGTGGTCGAGGTCTTCCTAGAGGAGGCCGGCGAACTGGTTGACGAGCTCGAAGAGCTGATCCAGAACTGGGAGCAGTCTCCGGACGACGCTGAGGCACCGGAAGCACTCAAGCGCGTACTGCACACCTTCAAGGGCGGTGCACGCATGGCGGCCCTGATGGGGCTGGGTGAAGTGGCGCACCGCTTCGAAACGGTGATCGAAAACATGCAGCGCGGCAGCTCGCCGTCTGCGGAATTCTTTGCCGATGCCCACAGTATCTACGACCGCCTGGCGGCGGGTGTGGAAACTGTGCGGGCCTGGATGGGTGGCGACGAGCTGGAGCCTTTCTGTGCGCTGCTCGAAACCCAGTGGGCCGATGAACAGGTCGCTGAAGACGCAAGCCCGGTAGATTACGGCATGGAGTCCGACGAGGAACTGCCGGTGGCTACACACGCTGTCGAAGAGCCAGTTGCGCCGCCGGAGGACCCCGCTCCCGAAGTTGAAGTTATCGAGAAGGGCAATGCCCTGCAGCCTCACGCACCGGCTGCTGCCGGCAATGTGCTGCCGTTTGTACGCAAATCGAAAGAAGTTGGCGACCGCGACGGTGGCCAGTCACGCAACCAGCCGCAGGAAATGGTGCGGGTTGCCTCGGAGCTGCTCGAAGAGTTGGTAAACCTTGCCGGTGAGACCTCCATCTCCCGCGGCCGGCTGGAAGAACAGGTGGGCGAGTTCGGCACGGCGCTGGACGAGATGGACTCCACCCTGTCGCGCCTGAACGAACAGCTGCGCCGCCTGGATAAAGAAACCGAAGCCCAGATTCTGTTCCGTCAGGAGCAGCTGGCGGAACAGGATGGCGACTTCGACCCGTTGGAAATGGACCGTTACTCGTCCATTCAGCAGCTGTCCCGATCTCTGCTGGAGTCCACCTCGGATTTGCTGGAACTGAAGCAGACTCTGGGGCACAAGGCTCGGGATACCGAGACCCTGCTGCTGCAGCAGTCGCGGGTCAATACAGAATTGCAGGAAGGCCTGATGCGCAGCCGCATGGTGCCTTTCTCCCGCCTGGTGCCGCGCCTGCGCCGGATCGTGCGTCAGGTTAGCGCGGAACTGAGCAAGCAGGTGGACCTGGTGTTCTCCAACGTTGAGGGCGAACTGGACCGCTCCATGCTCGAGCGCATGGTTGCACCGCTGGAGCATATGCTGCGCAACGCGGTTGACCACGGCATCGAATCCCCGGCGGAGCGTCGCGATGCCGGCAAGGCTGAGCGCGGGCGTATCTCGGTAGCACTGGCTCGCGAGGGCAGTGAGGTGGTGATCACCATCAGTGACGACGGTGCTGGTATCAACCTGATGCGGGTGCGCGAAAAGGCCATCGAAAGCGGCTTGATGCGAGCGGATGCGGAGCTGTCGAACAACGAAATCATGCAGTTTATTCTGCAGGCGGGCTTCAGTACCGCCGATAAGGTCACTCAGATTTCTGGTCGCGGCGTCGGTATGGACGTGGTGTCTGCAGAGATCAAACAGATTGGTGGTAGTGTCACCATCGGTTCGCAGATCGGTCAGGGCACCGAGTTTGTGGTGCGTCTGCCGTTCACCGTATCCGTGAACCGCGCACTGATGGTGAAGGTGGGTGACGATCTGTTCGCACTGCCGCTGAATACCATCGAAGGTATCGTGCGCCTGAGCCCGTTTGAACTGGAGCACTATTACCGCACGCCGGAAGCGCGTTTTGAATACGCCGGCGAGCCCTATCAGGTGAACTATTTCGGCAGCCTTCTACAGTCCAGTGCGCAACCGCGGCTGGCGGTCGAAGACATGCAGATGCCGGTGCTACTGGTGCGCTCGGAAAATACCGCTATGGCCCTGCAGGTGGATGCCATTATGGGCAGCCGCGAAATTGTGGTGAAGAGCCTGGGGCCCCAGTTTGCCAGTGTGCAGGGCGTATCCGGTGCAACCGTAACCGGTGACGGTACCGTGGTAGTGATTCTCGATGCCCATGCGCTGCTGCGTAAGCACTCCGCGCTGCTGGCGCGCCCCGAGGCACCATTGCTTAAGGAGCTTCCCGAGGTCAGCGGGCGCGAGGAGCCGGTCACCCAGAAGCTGGTCATGGTGGTGGACGACTCGGTAACCGTGCGCAAGGTGACCACGCGCTTCCTCGAGCGGGAGGGCTTCCGCGTGATCACCGCCAAAGATGGCCAGGATGCGATTATCCAGTTGCAGGATGTGATTCCGGACGTGATGCTGCTGGATATCGAGATGCCGCGTATGGATGGTTTTGAAGTGGCGCGCAACATCCGCTCCAGTAGTCGTTTGCGGGATATCCCGATCATCATGATCACCTCCCGTACCGGTAAAAAACACCGCGATCACGCGCTGTCATTGGGGGTCAACCACTACCTGGGCAAGCCCTACCAGGAAGAGGTTCTGCTGAGTGCGATTCACGACTTCACCGAAGCCGAGGCGGAAGTTTGATGCGGCCGAGCAACCAATGTATTGAAGCCCGAGCGGGCGGCGGAGAGGTCAGAACATGAGTGGAACCAGCGTAGACGCCATGTCGACTACCGAAATGCCTCAGGAGCTCAGCAGCTTGCTGTTGCCCCTGGCGGACGGTCAGTTACTGGTGCCGGTGGATACCCTGTCCGAGATCATCGCACTGCAGAGCCCAGTGTCGGCGTTTGATGCGCCGGACTGGTATATGGGTGAGCTGCACTGGCGCGAGTTGCGCCTGCCATTGATCTCTTTCGAGGTGATGCGTGGCAATCCCATGCCCGTGCTGCGCAGTAATTGCCGGATTGCCGTATTGAGCAGTGGCAATAGCGAAGGTGATCTGCCGTTTTTTGCGGTGGTTCTGCAGGGCACGCCGCGGCTGGTGCGGGTCACCCCGCAGGAGCTGGCGGGCCGTGAGGGCGAATGTGCCATCGGTGAGCTGATGCACGTGGCACTTTCCGGCGAAGCAGCGGTGATCCCGAACCTGTCCGAACTGGAGGAGGCCTGCCTGGCGTATCGCAGCCGGCGCTGATGGGGCCTTGAGTGGGGTCAGAGAATTGACCTGAACAGACACAAAAAAGCCGCTCACTGAGCGGCTTTTTTGTGTCTGTCGGTGCACTACAGGGGGGATTAGAACAGCTCTTCCGGCAGTGCTTCTTGCGCCTGTTCTTCGCTGCTGTTCGGCGAGCCAGGGCTTTCATCGGAGTAGATCGATGGATAATTGCCGTAAGTCTCGCGCCCGGGCACTCGTTCCGCGCGGAAAATTTCGAAGATGCCCCCGCGCGAGGTGCGCAGGCCAGTGCGCGGGTTGATTCGCATGGTGACGATATCGTCCGGTTGCGCCAAGTGGCGTTCCGGCAGACCATCCAGCGCGGTCGACATATAGTCGATCCAGATGGGCAGGGCGGCGGAACCACCGTATTCGTTGCGACCAATGGGCGTGTTGTCGTCGAAGCCCACCCAGGCGCTGGTGGCGAGATAGGGGCTGTAGCCGGAGAACCACGCGTCCCGGGGGCCGTTGGTGGTGCCGGTTTTACCGGCGATATCACCGCGTTTCATGACCAGGGCTTTGCGACCGGTACCGCGCTTGATCACGTCCTTCAGCATGGAATCCATGATGTAAGCGGTTTCCGCCGACATGGCGCGCGGGGCGCGCGGGCGGGCTTGCTCGTCGGCGTGCAGCGGTGCCACCGGCAGGGTGCGCAGTTCCAGGGGTTCGTTCTCGTCCGGCTCGAGCGCGGCTTCTTTCTGTACCGCAAGCAGGTCCATGGGCTCGGCCTCCAGCCCGCGTTCCTCACCGGGTGCGGGGCAGTCGTGGCACACGGTGAGCGGCAGTGCCTGATAGACGGTGTCGCCGTGAACATCCAGCACCTGGTCCACGAGATAGGGTTCCACGCGATAGCCACCGTTGGCGAAGGCGGCGTAACCGCGCACCATTTCCAGTGGTGTGAGCGCGGAGCTGCCCAGGGCAATGGACAGGTTGCGGGCCAGTTTGCTGCGCTCGAAGCCGAAGCCTTCGGCGAAGGTTAGTGCGCGATCCAGTCCCAGAGCCTGCAGCAGGCGGATGGACACCATGTTGCGGGACATGTACAAGGCCTTGCGCAGGCGGGTCGGGCCGAGGAAGGTGCCGCCGTCGTTTTCGGGGCGCCACACGTCTTCCAGATTGGTCTGCTCGAAGATGATTGGTGCATCGTTGATGATGCTGGCGGCGGTGTAGCCATTCTCCAGCGCTGCAGAATAGATAAACGGTTTGAAGCTGGAGCCCGGCTGGCGCGCAGCCTGGGTTACCCGGTTAAAGTGGCTCTGGCGGAAATCATAGCCACCTACCAGCGCACGAATGGCGCCATCTTCGGGCTCCAGGGACACCAGTGCGCCCTGGGCTTCGGGGATCTGGGTCAGGTGCCATTCTTCCCGGGCCTGGGGTAGCTCGTCTTCGCGCTGCTCCCCCAGTCCATCCGGGGTGGCAAATGGGTCGTCGGTAATATCGGTATCTGCCAGCGCTTCGGCGGCGGATTCTTTTGCCTCCTGCTGCGCTTCCCGCTGTTCGCGAGCAACGTCTTCCGCGGAAATGACAACCCGGCGCAGACGAACAACGTCGCCCGGTGCGAACATTTCTTCGGCGGATTTGAGGCGGGCACCGCGGGCGTTTTCCGAGATGTAGGGGCGGATATCGCTGAGGCCGTGCTCCCAGGGAATCTCAATCACCCGGCGGTCGCGTAATTGTACGCTCAGGCTCTGTGGCGCTACGGCGGTGACCACTGCAGGCTCGAGACCGCCCAGAATCGGAATTTCTTTCAGCAGGTCCACCAGCTGGTCATTGTCCGCCAGCAGCTCAGCGTCGAGGCGTTGCTCGGGCCCACGGTAGCCGTGGCGGCCGTCGTAAGTCTCAAGGCCATGTTGCAGGGCGTTGCGTGCGGCGTCCTGCAGGCGGCTGTCGACGGTGGTGATCACCTGGTAGCCATCGGTATACGCGGCGTCACCAAACAGGTCCACGGCCTCCTTGCGGGCCATTTCAGCAACATAAGGTGCGCTCAGGTCCAGATCGCGGCCGTGATAGCGGGCGCTGACTGGTGCGGTAATGGAATTCTTGTACTCGTCCTGGCCGATGTAGCCGAGATCCAGCATGCGCTTGAGGATCCAGTTGCGGCGCACCAGGGCCCGCGAGGGGTTGGCGATGGGGTTGTAGGTGGAGGGGGCTTTTGGCAGGCCCGCCATCATCGCCCACTGGGCCAGGTTGAGTTCGTTGATGTCCTGCCCGTAGTACACGTGCGCGGCCGCCTGGAAGCCATAGGCGCGGTTACCGAGGAAAATCTTGTTGATGTAAAGGGCGAGAATTTCGTCTTTGCTGAGTTCCTGCTCGATTTGCAGGGACAGCAGGATCTCGTTGAATTTGCGGATAAAGCGCTGTTCGCGGCTCAGGAAGAAGTTCCGCGCCACCTGCATGGTCAGCGTGCTGCCGCCGGACTGGATGGAGCCGCTGGCCACCAACTGGCGCACAGCGCGCATCAGGCCTTTGATGGAAACCCCGCTGTGCGAGTAAAAACCGTCATCCTCCGCGGCGAGAATGGCCTTGATGAACATCTCCGGCGTCTGTTCGATGGTAATGGGGCTGCGGCGTTTCTCGCCGAACTCTCCGATCAGCTTCATATCCCGGGAGTAGATGCGCAGGGGTGTCTGCAGGCGGATGTCGCGCAGGCTCTCTACCGACGGCAGACCCGGCTTGAGGTAGAGATAAATGCTGGAGAATGCCATGGCGCCAGCGGCGGCCCCGGCCAGAATCAGCCACAGCAGGGAGAGCAGTCGGTTGCGGGCTTTTTCGGTCATGGAAATGCTTCTGTGTACGTCTTTGGTCAAGTTATCGGCACTGTTCGACAATTATACGAAGAATGTGCGCTGTTACCTATGCAAAAGGCGGTTGCGGCGGTAATTTAAAGTGCTATACCATCAAACTTCCATAACCCACGGAAAAGATAAGAAAAATGGGGATGCTCCCTTTTCTCAATAAGGGCCCGAAAGCAATGCTTGGGCTCGATATTAGCTCCACCTCGGTCAAGTTGCTCGAACTGAGTCGCAGTGGCGATAAATACCGCGTGGAAAGCTATGCAACCGAGCCTCTGCCTCCGAATGCGGTAGTGGATAAGAATATCAATGATGTGACTGCAATTGCGGAAGCCATTCGCAAAGTGGTGCGGCGGTCTAAAACCCGCCTGCGCCAGGCGGCGGTGGCTGTTTCCGGGTCTGCGGTGATCACCAAGTCCCTGGATATGCCCGCAGATCTCTCCGAAGATGCGCTGGAAGCCCAGATTGCGCTCGAGGCTGATCAGTACATCCCCTATCCCCTGGACGAGGTAAACCTGGACTTTGAGGTGCAGGGCCCGTCGGACAAGGGGGAGGGGCAGGTCGAGGTGTTGCTGGCGGCATGCCGCAGTGAGAACGTCGAACAGCGTATTTCTGCGCTGGGTGAGGCGGATCTCCAGCCCGGGGTTGTGGATGTGGAGGCCTACGCCATTGAGCGCGCCTACACCCTGATGGACAACCAGTTCCCCGCGCAGGAGCAACTGGTGGTTGCGGTGATCGATATCGGCGCCACCATGAGTGCGCTGTCGGTGATGGTAGACGGTCGCACGGTGTATACCCGGGAGCAGCTATTCGGCGGTCGTCAGTTGACTGATGAAATTCAGCGCCGCTACGGCCTGTCTTCTGAAGAGGCCACGCTGGCCAAGCGGCAGGGCGGCAGCGGGCTTCCGGACGATTATTACCCGGAAGTGCTGGAGCCGTTCCGCGATGCGGTGGTGCAACAGGTGACCCGGTCGCTGCAGTTCTTCTACTCCTCCACTTCCTACAGCGATGTGGATTACATTCTCCTCGGCGGCGGTGTCGCCGCCATGGACGGTCTCGCCGAGCTGGTGGGCCAGAAACTGAACAAGCCCACCATGGTGGCCAATCCTTTCCGGGATATGAGCGTTGCATCCCGTGTCAATCGCCAGGCTCTGGCCAGCGAGGCTCCGTCACTGATGATTGCCGCTGGCCTGGCTATGCGCGAGCGGGAGTTCTAAGACATGGCAAAGATCAACCTATTACCCTGGCGTCAGGAATATCGGGCGCAGAAACAGAAAGAATTCCAGCAGGTCGCAGTGCTGGTGGTGATCGCCGCCGGCTTCTCCGTGTTCATGTGGATGAAGACGGTCGATTCGCAGATTGCCAACCAGAATGAGCGCAATCAGCTGCTGAACACCGAAATCACCGCGCTGAACAAGCAGGTCAAGGAGATCAAGGATCTCAAAAAGCGCCGTCAGGAGCTGATTGACCGCATGCGGGTTATTCAGGAGCTGCAGGGCAACCGTCCGCTGGCAGTGCGCTACTTCGATGATATGGTTCGCGCGGCGCCAGAAGGCCTGTGGCTGACCCATCTCAAGCGCTCTGGAAAGACGCTGCAGGTTTCCGGGGTAGCCGAGTCTAACAATCGAGTTTCATCTTTCATGCGTAGCCTGGATCAGTCGGAGTGGTTTGAATCTCCCAACCTGACCGGCGTAACTGCCAAGCCGGAATTCGGTGAGCAGGCCAGCGCTTTTGAGATGACGGTCAGTGTCAGCGGCCGCAAAAAAGAAGAAGAGGGCGCTGACCGCGCCAACAATGGAGCGTAACCGTGGCGCTTGAAGATACTCTCAAACAGCTTAATCAGCTGGATATCAATGATATCGATTTCTCCCGCGTCGGTGTCTGGCCCCTGGCTGGACGCGTGGTGCTGCTTATTGTGATTGCTGCGGTACTGGCCGGTGGTGGTTACTTTTTCATGATCAAGGATCGCTACAGCCAGCTGGAATTTGCAGCGAACAAGGAGCGCGAGCTGTTTACCCAGTTTGAGCGCAAGTCCTTTGAAGCAGCCAACCTGGATGCTTATCGCGAGCAGCTGGTGGAAATGGAGGAGACTTTCGGTGCGCTGCTGAAGCAGCTGCCGAAAGATACCGAAGTCCCCGGTCTCCTGGAAGATATCGACGAATTTGGCCGCGGTAGTGGCCTGACGATTCAGAAGGTTGCGCTGGAAGGTGAGCAGGTGGGAGAGTTCTACGTCGAGCTGCCCATCCGTATCGAGGTGCAGGGCGGCTATCACGAGTTCGGTGCCTTTATCAGCGGTATCGCCGGCATGCCCCGTATCGTTACCCTGCACGATTTTGATATCCAGACCAGTAGAGACGGTGCGGCACTGCTGAATATGGTGGTAAACGCGAAAACCTACCGTTACAAGGATCAGGGGGAAGAAGGATGAAAAAGTACTTCGCTCTGAGCGCAGCCCTGCTGGCGCTGGCCGGTTGTAGCCTGGACGGCAGTCACAGCGACTTGCGTCAGAAGATGGCTGCAGTGAAACACAAGCCTAAAGGCCAGATCGAGCCTATCCCGACGTTTACTCCCTACAGCCCTTATGTATACAGTGCGGCGGCCATGCGCAGCCCGTTCCTGCGTCCAGTGCTGGAGGCGGATCAGCGTCTTGTGGGCCGCAAGCTGGATGTGGCGCCGGATCAGAATCGGCAGAAAGAACTGCTTGAGCGCTTTCCCTTTGATGCCCTTGCGATGGTGGGCACCTTGTCCCGTGGCGGTCAGCTGTGGGCGCTCGTAAACGATGGTGACGGGGGGATCCATCGGATCACCATCGGCAATTATATGGGTAAAAACCACGGGCGTGTGGTCAACGCCTCATCGTCGCAACTCGATGTACTGGAAATTGTGCCGGATGGCACTGGCGGCTGGATCGAACGGCCGCGGGCTCTGACTTTGGAAGATAAGGACAACTAAAAATGATCACCAAGCAACTCGCCAGAGTATTGGCGCGGGTCGCCAACGTATTTGTGCGCGTGAAAACGCCACTGTTGGCCCTGCTGTTACTGCCGTTGGCGATGCCGTCTCTGGCAAGCCAGTTGAACGATATTCAGTTCTCCGAACTGCCGGGCAGCCGCCTGCAGCTGCGCTTGACGTTCAGCGACGTGCCGCCGGAGCCCACCGGTTACACCATTGAGCAGCCCGCGCGCATCGTTATGGACTTTGCCGGTGTCGAGAGCGTGCTTCCCGAGAAAAAATACTCCCTGGATATCGGCTCGGCGCGCAGCGCAGTGATCGTTTCCAGTGACGACCGGACCCGCCTCATCCTGAACCTCGACGAGCTGCCGGTTTACACCAGCGAGCGTGTGGGGAACCAGGTGGTGCTCGAGGTCGGTGCGGATGCAGCTACTACCGCAGCGGTTGCCGCTGCACCGGTGCATACCAGCACGAATGTTGGCGGAAGCGCCCAGTTCAAGCCGGCTGGCAATGTGGGAATCGACAATGTGGATTTCCGTCGCGGTGAAGGTGGGGAGGGCAAGGTGATTGTCAGCCTGACGGATCCGGCGGTGAATATCGATGTAGAGCGCACCCGCGGCAAGATCGTGCTGACTTTCCTCGGTGCTGAGCTTCCTTCGGAGCTGCGTCAACGCCTTGACGTTACCGATTTCGCCACGCCAGTGAGCAGCATCAGTGTAGACTACGACGGCCGCAATACAGTCATTTCCGTGGATCCCCACGATGGTGAGTACGATTATCTGGCGTATCAGGCGGACACAGAATACGTACTGAGTGTGAAACCGCTGACGGTTGCTCAGGTGCGTGAGAAAGAGAAAGAGTTCCAGTTCACCGGTGAAAAACTGTCGCTGAACTTCCAGGACATCGAAGTGCGTTCCGTGCTTCAGTTGATCGCTGACTTTACCGACTTGAATCTGGTTGCCAGTGATACCGTGGCGGGTCGTATTACCCTGCGTCTCGACGGTGTGCCCTGGGATCAGGCGCTGGAGTTGATTCTCAAGGCCAAAGGCCTCGACAAGCGTCAGGAAGGCAACGTGATCATGGTGGCGCCGGCGGCTGAAATTGCCGAGCGTGAGCGCCGCGAACTGGAAACCCGCAAGCAACTCGAAGAGCTGGCGCCGCTGCGCACCGAGTATATTCAGATCCGCTACGCGGATGCCGGTGAGCTGTTTGGTTTGTTCGCTGGGAATCAAGGTGGTCAGGGCGGAGGCTTCGGTCAAGGCAACTTCGCCGGCGGTCGTGAAGATCAGGAAAGCCGCAGCATGCTGTCTTCCCGTGGCAGTGCGATCGTGGATGAGCGTACCAATACGATTATCCTGACCGATACCGAAGAGAAAATTGCTCAGTTCCGCGACTTGATCAATGCCATCGATATCCCCATTCGGCAGGTGATGATCGAAGCGCGCATTGTGACTGCCAACGCTGATTTTGAGAAAAACCTGGGTGTTCGCTGGAGCTACCTCGAAGATCACAATATCAGCGATGACTCCATTGGTATCGGTTCCGGCTCTCAGTTCCCGGGCATTTCAGATGGTGACGGCAATGGTCCTGATCTGTCTGCGCCGGAAACCCTACACGACCCGATGCTGGTGGATCTGGGGCTGTCTGAGAGCGCTGGCAGCGTGGCTTATGCCATCTTGAAAGAAGATTTCCTGCTGGGCCTGGAGCTGTCTGCACTGGAAGACGTGGGCAAGGCCGAGATTGTTTCCCAGCCCAAAGTGGTTACCGGGGATAAGCAGGAAGCGAGCATCCGCTCAGGTGTGGAAGTTCCCTACCTGGAGGCAACTTCTTCCGGTGCGGCATCCGTAACCTTTAAAGAGGCCGTTCTGTTGTTGAATGTCACTCCGCAAATCACGCCGGATGACAACATCATCATGAACCTGAACATTGACCAGAACAGTGTCGGTGAGTTGTTTACCAACGTGATTACCGGCTCTCAGATTCCCGCGATCAATGTGAACTCACTGCAAACCAAGGTGCTAGTAGCCAACGGTGAAACCATTGTGCTGGGCGGTATCTTTGAGGCGCAGACTCTGGAAGGAGAGACTAAGGTTCCATTCCTGGGCGATATTCCATATCTGGGGCACCTGTTCAAGCGAACCACCAAGCAGGAAGACAAGCGCGAACTGCTGATCTTCATCACGCCGCGCATCATGCAAGACGAGTTCATGTCGTTCAGCAAGTGATCACGCAACCTATCTTTCTTGTCGGTCCCATGGGGGCCGGCAAGTCCACTATCGGTAAATTACTGGCAGCTCAACTCGGGCTGCCTTTTGCCGATTCGGATAAAGTGCTTGAAGACCGTACCGGTGCCGATATTCCCTGGATCTTTGATGTGGAAGGGGAGGCCGGTTTTCGCCGCCGTGAAAGTGAGGTGCTGGCAGATCTCTGTACCGGTGAGCCACAGGTGATTGCCACCGGCGGTGGTATTGTCTTGTTGCCGGAGAACCGCGCGCTGCTTAAAGCGCACGGGTTTGTGGTGTATCTGCGGGCGAGCCTCGATCAGCTCGTGGAGCGCACCGCCAAAAATAATAACCGCCCACTGCTTCAGGTGGCGGACCCCAGAGGCAAGCTGCGAGAAATCCTTCTCCAGCGTGAGCCTTTCTACAGTGAAGTGGCCGACCTTGTGTGCGATACCAACGATTGCACACCGAAGCAGGCCTCGACCATGGTTTCGGATCGATTGCTCTCCAGCGTCGATTGCTGAGTTGGCTGTGCGCGTCTGTTCCGCCGGGCGAGCACGCAACCGATTGTGCTAAAGTAGCGGCCTTTCCGAGTATATTCCGCCAGATGTGTGCGAAAGGGAGTAGCCATGCACAGTCTCCATGTCGATCTGGGTGATCGCAGCTATCCGATTCTGATCGGTTCCGGCCTGTTGAAAGACCCAGGGTATTTTGAGGAATCCGTTCGCGGCAAGCAGGTGCTTGTGGTCACCAATGAGACCATTGCGCCCCTGTATCTCGAAATGGTTCTTGCCGCACTGAATGGTTTTGCCAAGGTCGACACCGTTTTACTTCCGGATGGCGAAGCGTTTAAAACGCTGGATACCGTCAATCGCGTCTTCGACACCTTGCTGGAAAAACGACACGACCGCAGCACCACGATTATCGCCCTCGGTGGCGGTGTGATCGGTGACATGAGCGGCTTTGCGGCCGCCTGCTACCAGCGCGGCGTCGATTTTGTACAGGTGCCCACTACCCTTCTTTCCCAGGTGGATTCTTCCGTAGGCGGCAAGACCGGCGTGAATCACCCGCTCGGCAAAAACATGATCGGCGCCTTCTACCAGCCGCAGCTGGTGTTGATCGATATCGATACCCTGACGACGCTCCCCGACCGGGAGCTATCCGCTGGCATTGCGGAAGTCATCAAGTACGGGATGATCTGCGACGCGCCATTTTTCGAGTGGCTCGAAAGCAATATGGATGCGCTGCTGGCGAGGGACCCCGAGGCACTGGCCTATGCGATCCAGCGCAGTTGTGCGGATAAAGCCGCGGTGGTGGCGGAAGACGAGCGCGAATCCGGTCGTCGCGCCATCCTCAACTTTGGTCATACCTTCGGTCACGCTATTGAAGCGGTGCAGGGCTACGGCAATTGGCTGCACGGAGAGGCGGTGGCGGCAGGTATGGTGATGGCGGCGGAGCTTTCGAAGCTGCGCGGATGGATTTCAGCGCAGGATGTTGATCGCTTGCGGGCGCTGCTAAGTAAGGCGGAATTGCCGCAACAATCTCCCGCGGACATGGCAGTAGACGATTATTTGCAGGCAATGTCGGTGGATAAAAAGGTGCAGGATGGCAAATTGCGGCTTGTACTGTTACATGCCCTGGGGAGTGCGCAGATTGTCGCGGATACGCCCAAAGAGCAGCTGATAGAGGTGTTGCGCACCTGCGGCGCGCGATGACAGTTTTGTAGTTATTTTACCGCACGGAGGATTCTTTGACCGAAAGTGGCGGCAAAAGAAGATAAATCGGTCAAAGTTGTTGCGAACAGCGAAAAAAACTGGCGAATCTTGCAATCACAGGGGGGCACGAGTAATATTGCGCGCCCCCTCGGTGAAAGCCGGGGTAATGAGCTGACAATTGTGCTGATAAGAAGAAATGCAGGCTCGCATATAGCGAGCACCACCAAGCCCCTCACGTGGGCTTTTTTTGTCATTGGGGTTTCAAAAAGTTAGTGGAATCTGCGGCACCTTTGGCTCGAGAGTAGATAAATATACCCCCAACAGCAGTCTCCCGACTGTGAACTGATTGTCACCGCTAGTGAAGAAGAGCAACAGTAGCGGTTTGGCAGTGAGGGCGTACGGGGTAGCGATAACACTTTGAGGAATTCTATGGGTAGCGGTCTGTATCGATTGGATGAGTTCAAAGACAACTGTGGCTTTGGACTGATCGCCCACCTGAAGGGCCAAACCAGCCACAAGTTGTTGCAGACAGCGATTGAGTCGCTGACCTGCATGACTCACCGCGGTGGTATTGCCGCCGATGGCAAAACCGGCGATGGCTGCGGTCTGTTGCTGCAGAAGCCAGACGGCTTTCTGCGCACTGTGGCAAAAGAGCAGTTTGGCCAGGATCTGAGCGACCTGTATGCGGTCGGCTCCATTATGTTGCCGCTGGACGAAGCGGAAGCCGCCAGTGCTCGCGCCATTCTCGAGCGCGCTGTGGAAGCGCAGGGCCTGAAAGTGGCCGGCTGGCGCGTGGTGCCCACCAACGAAGATTGTCTGGGCCCCATCGCCAAAGAATCCCTGCCGCGTTTTGAACACCTGCTGATTAACAACGCGGAATCGCCGCTGGAGCAGCAGCAGTTCAATGCACGCCTGTTCGTCGCCCGCCGCAAGGCCGAGCAGCAGCTGACGGACGCTACCTATATAGGCAGCCTGTCCACTTCCGTGCTGTCTTATAAAGGCCTGATGATGCCGGCGGATCTGCCGGCGTTCTTCCCGGATCTGGCGGATCCGCGCCTGGAAACCGCCATTTGCGTATTCCACCAGCGCTTCTCCACCAACACCATGCCGCGCTGGCCCCTGGCGCAACCGTTCCGTATGGTCGCGCACAACGGTGAGATCAACACCATCACCGGTAACCGCAACTGGTCTGTGGCGCGCACCAACAAGTTCATCACCGATCTTTTGCCAGAGCTGTCCGAACTGACGCCGCTGGTGAACCGTGTGGGCTCTGACTCCTCCAGCCTGGATAATATGCTGGAGCTGCTCACCGTGGGTGGCATCGACATGCACCGCGCCATTCGCATGCTGGTACCGCCGGCGTGGCAGAACGTGGACACCATGGATTCGGATCTGCGCGCCTTCTACGAATACAACTCCATGCACATGGAGCCCTGGGATGGCCCCGCCGGTCTGGTACTGACCGATGGTCGCCACGCGGTGTGTACCCTCGATCGCAACGGCCTGCGCCCGTCCCGCTGGGTAATCACCAAGGACGACTTCATCACTGTTGCCTCGGAAGTGGGTACTTACCAGTACGATCCGGCGGACGTGGTTGCCAAGGGCCGCCTGGGCCCGGGCCAGATTCTTTCTGTGGACACCCTGAAGGGCGAGTTGCGCCACACCGCCGAAGTGGACGGCGAGCTTAAAAAAGCACAGCCCTACAAAAAGTGGCTGAAGGAAAAGGCCCGCCGCATTCGCTCTACTCTGGTCACTGCGCCGGTGGACAACAACTTCTCCCTGGATCAGTTCAAGGTCTTCCAGAAGCTGTTCAGCTCCTCCCTGGAAGAGCGTGATCAAGTGATCCGCCCGCTGGCGGAAGCTGGTCAGGAAGCGGTGGGCTCCATGGGCGACGATACGCCAATGGCGGTATTGTCGGAAGGCAACCGCTGTCTGTACGACTATTTCCGTCAGCAGTTTGCCCAGGTGACCAACCCGCCTATCGATCCGCTGCGGGAAACCATCGTCATGTCCCTGGAGACCTGTCTGGGCCGTGAGAAATCCGTATTCGAGGAAACCGTCGAGCACGCGGACCGGGTGATTCTGTCCTCGCCCGTACTGTCGCACATGAAGTACACCGCGCTGCTGGACCTGGGGCGCGAAGAATTCACCGCGAAGACCTTTGACCTCAATTACGATCCCGCTCAGCTGGATCTGAAGAGTGCCATCGAAAAGCTGTGCAGCGATGTGGCGGATTCTGTGCGCAACGACGGCACTGTGATCATTGTGCTGTCGGACCGTGAGATTGCAGAGGGCAAGCTGCCCATCGACGCGCTGATGGCCACCGGTGCGGTGCATCATCACCTGGTACACAACGGGCTGCGTTGCGATTCCAACATTGTGGTGGATACCGCAACGGCGCGGGACTCTCACCAGCTGGCATGCCTGATTGGCGTGGGCGCCACAGCGGTGCACCCGTACTTCTCCTACAGCATCATCAATCACCTGATTGAAACCGGTGAGCTGCTGCTGGACGCGGCCACTGCGCAGAAGAATTACCGCAACGGCATCATCAAGGGCCTGCTGAAGATCCTGTCGAAGATGGGTATCTCTACCATCGCCTCCTACCGCGGTGCGCTGCTGTACGAGCTGGTGGGTCTGTCTCAGGACGTGATCGATCTGTGTTTCCCGGAAGCACCGGCGCGTGTACTGGGCGCGGGCTTTGCCGAGCTGGAAGACGATATGCGCGCGCGCGCAACACTGGCGTGGAAGGCGCGCAAGAAAGTCTCTCCCGGTGGCCTGCACAAGTTTGTCTACGGCGAGGAATACCACGCCTTCAACCCGGATGTGGTCAAGGCCCTGCAGGAAGCGGTGCGCACTGGCGATTACGGTGCCTGGCGCGACTACGCCACCCTGATCAATCAGCGCCCGGTGGCCACACTGCGCGACCTGCTGGCACTGAAAAAAGACGTGCAGCCGATCCCGCTGGACGAAGTGGAGCCCGCAGAAAATATCCTGCGCCGCTTCGACTCCGCCGCCATGTCGCTCGGCGCTCTGTCGCCGGAGGCCCACGAGTCCCTGGCCCAGGCCATGAACCGTCTCGGCGGTCGCTCCAATAGTGGTGAGGGCGGTGAAGACCCGGTGCGTTTTGGTACCGATAAGGTTTCCAAGATCAAGCAGATCGCCTCCGGCCGCTTCGGTGTCACTCCGCATTACCTGGTGAATGCCGAGGTACTGCAGATCAAGGTGGCCCAGGGCGCCAAGCCCGGTGAGGGCGGCCAGCTGCCCGGCGGCAAGGTGAACGAGCTGATCGCGCGCCTGCGCTATTCCGTGCCCGGCGTGACCCTGATCTCGCCGCCGCCGCACCACGATATCTACTCCATCGAGGATCTGGCGCAGCTGATCTACGACCTCAAGCAGGTCAACCCGAATGCGCTGGTTTCCGTGAAACTGGTATCCCGCCCAGGTGTCGGCACCATCGCCGCGGGTGTGGCCAAGGCCTACGCGGACCTGATCACCATTTCCGGTTACGACGGCGGTACCGCAGCGAGCCCGATCACCTCCATTCGCTATGCGGGGTCCCCCTGGGAGCTGGGGCTGGCGGAAACCCACCAGACCCTGCGTGCCAACGACCTGCGCGGCAATGTGCGGGTGCAGACCGACGGCGGCCTGAAGAGTGGCCTCGACGTGGTCAAGGCGGCAATTCTCGGCGCTGAGAGCTTTGGCTTTGGCACCGCACCCATGGTGGCGCTGGGCTGTAAGTACCTGCGTATCTGCCACCTGAACAACTGCGCCACCGGCGTCGCCACCCAGAACAAGGATCTGCGCGACGAGCACTATATCGGCACAGTGGAAATGGCGATGAACTTCTTCAAGTTTGTGGCCGAAGAAGTACGCGAGTGGATGGCCGGCCTGGGTATTCGCACCCTGGATGAACTGGTGGGCCGTGTGGACCTGCTGGAAGCCATCGAGGGCAAAACTGCCAAGCAGAAGACGCTGGACCTGTCACCACTGCTGCACACCGATGCGCTGCTCGACAGCAAACCGCAGACCTGCCAGCAGGCCCGCAATGAACCGTGGGATAAAGGCCTTCTGGCCGAGCGCATGGTAGAAGAAACCCTGCCGGCGATCGAAAACCTGGCCGGTGGTGAGTTCAGCTTCAAGCTGACCAACTGCGACCGCTCCATCGGTGCGCGCCTGTCCGGAGAGATTGCCAAGCGCCACGGCAATCAGGGCATGGCAGATGCGCCCATAAAACTGCGCCTCACCGGCGTTGCCGGCCAGTCATTCGGTGTGTGGAACGCCGGCGGTCTGGAGATGTATCTGGAAGGCGACGCCAATGATTACGTGGGCAAAGGTATGGCCGGCGGCAAGCTGGTGATCCGTCCGCCTCAGGGCAGCGAATTTGCGTCCGAGGAAACCAGCATTGTGGGCAACACCTGTCTGTATGGTGCTACTGGCGGCAAGCTGTTCGCCTCCGGTTGTGCCGGCGAGCGCTTCGGTGTGCGTAACTCCGGTGCCTTCGCGGTCGTCGAGGGTTCGGGTGACCACTGTTGTGAATACATGACCGGCGGCATGATCGCCGTGCTGGGCAAGACCGGGGTCAACTTCGGTGCCGGCATGACCGGCGGCTTTGCCTATGTGCTGGATATGGATCGCGATTTCTTCGACAAATGCAACCACGAGTTGATCGAACTGCGCCGTATCAGCAGCGAGGCCCTGGAGGAATACCAGAGCCACCTGCGCGAAGTGATCGAAGAGTTCGTCGCCGAGACCGGCAGTGCCTGGGGTGAAGAGTTGTTGGACAACTTCGACGATTACCTCAACAAATTCTGGTTGGTGAAGCCCAAGGCTGCCAGCCTCGCCGGACTGCTGTCCGATGTACGCAAGCGCGGCGAATAAGGGGGAGACTTATCTATGTCACAGCGTCTAAACAACGATTTTCAGTTTATCGACGTGGGCCGAGTGGACCCCGCCAAGAAAGACATCATTACCCGCACCAATCAGTTTGTGGAAATTTACCAGCCATTCAGCGAAAAGCAGGTGGCCAGCCAGGCCCACCGCTGCCTGGATTGCGGTAACCCCTACTGTGAGTGGAAGTGCCCGGTACACAACTACATTCCGAACTGGCTGCGCCTGATTAGCGAAGGCAACATCATGGAAGCCGCGGATTTGTGTCACGAGACCAACTCCCTGCCGGAAGTGTGCGGCCGCGTGTGCCCTCAGGACCGTTTGTGTGAAGGGGCCTGTACCCTGAACGACGGTTTCGGTGCAGTAACCATCGGTAATGCGGAAAAGTACATCACCGATACTGCCTTCGCCCTGGGCTGGCGACCGGATATGAGCGCGGTGAAGAAGACCGACAAGCGTGTTGCCGTCGTTGGTGCCGGCCCTGCAGGTCTCGCCTGTGCAGACGTGCTGGTGCGCAACGGCGTACAGCCGGTAGTGTTCGACAAGTACCCGGAGATCGGTGGTCTGCTGACGTTCGGTATTCCCGAATTCAAGCTGGAAAAATCCGTGATGCAGCAGCGTCGCGCGATCTTTACCGAAATGGGTGTGGAATTCTGCCTGGAAACCGAGATCGGCAAGGACATCACCTTTGACCAGCTGATGGCCGATTACGATGCGGTGTTCCTGGCGATGGGTACCTACAACTACATGAAGGGCGGTTTCCCCGGTGAAGATCTGCCGGGCGTATACGATGCGCTGCCGTTCCTGGTGGCGAATGTGAACCGCAACCTGGGCTTTGAGAAGAGCCCGGAAGATTTCATCTCGGTGGAAGACAAGCGCGTTGTGGTTCTGGGTGGTGGTGACACCGCGATGGACTGTAACCGTACTTCCATTCGTCAGGGCGCCAAGCGCGTAACCTGTGCCTACCGCCGCGATGAAGAAAACATGCCCGGTTCCCGCCGCGAGGTGGCGAATGCGAAGGAAGAGGGCGTACGCTTCCTGTTCAACCGCCAGCCGGTGGAAATTGTCGGCGACGGTAAGGTGGAAGGCGTGAAGGTGGTGACCACCAAGTTGGGCGAGCCCGACGAAAACGGTCGCCGTCGCCCGGAAGTGATTCCCGGTTCCGAAGAGGTGATTCCAGCGGATCTGGTGCTGGTAGCCTTCGGCTTCCGCCCGAGCCCAGCGGAGTGGTTTGGCGATCACAATATCGAAGTCGCTGACTGGGGCGGTGTTGTTGCGCCTGAGAAGCAGGAATATAAATTTCAGACTACCAACGAGAAAATCTTCGCCGGTGGCGACATGGTGCGCGGTTCTGACCTGGTTGTTACTGCTATCTGGGAAGGGCGCCAGGCTGCTGAGGGTATCCTCGACTTCCTCGAAGTTTAACTCTGGGCTCTATATCTGAGTCTGTGGTACCGCTAGCTGGCTTTGTGGCGGTACTGCTACCGGTAAAGGTTTGCCAGACACGCCGTGGACCCATCCCTGGGGGCTCTGCAAAAACATCCTGTTTTTGAAGGTCTGGCAAACCTTTACCGGCACCAGCACGTTCTCATCGAACTTCAGAGCTCGGTTCGGGCCACGAACGGGTTTCTCCGTGATTTTAAATTGCACGTGAGTCGGTGCGAAGGCTTTGATACCGGGTGGTTGTATGCGGGACCTTCTCCGCCAGGGATGGCGGTGCAGAGCCCCCAGGGAGGGGTTTACGGCGTGTCCCGCATACAACCACCCGGTAGCAAAGCCGCCCAGCTCCTCCTGAGTGCGAACCCCAAAACCTCCAATAGCCCACCCCAATCACCCGCATAAATCCCGAGTCAGGCGAGTCTCTGTCCTAAACGAGACCCCGCGAGTACAATGGCCGGCCATTTACCCAGCCGTTGTGATCATGTCCGATACCCAGTTCGCCCCCCTCCAAAACGACCGTTTCCTCCGCGCCCTGCTGCGCCAGCCCGTCGACCGCACACCCATGTGGATGATGCGTCAGGCCGGCCGCTACCTGCCCGAATACCGCGCCACTCGTGCCAAAGCCGGTACCTTTATGGATCTGTGCCGCAACACCGAACTGGCCTGCGAAGTGACCCTGCAACCGCTGGAACGCTACCCCCTGGATGCCGCCATCCTGTTTTCCGATATCCTCACCATTCCCGACGCCATGGGCCTCGGGTTGTACTTTGAGGAAGGCGAAGGGCCCAAATTCAAAAAGCCCGTGCGCACCAGTGCCGATATCGCGGCGCTCGAAGTCGTGAATACTGCGAAAGATCTCAGCTACGTGACGGACGCGGTGACCACCATCCGCCGTGAGCTGAACGGTCGCGTGCCGCTGATCGGCTTTTCCGGCAGCCCCTGGACCCTGGCCACCTACATGATCGAAGGCGGCTCCAGCCGGGATTTTGCCCGCGCCAAGGAGATGCTCTACAACCGTCCTGAAGACATGCACCAGTTGCTGACCGTCCTGGCGGACTCGGTGATTGATTACCTGAATGCGCAGATCCGCGCAGGGGCACAAACGGTGCAGATCTTTGATACATGGGGTGGGGCCTTGAGCCACGCGGCCTATAAAGAGTTCTCTCTGAACTACATGGCGCGCATCGTGCAGGGGTTGATTAAAGAACATGACGGCCGCCAGGTGCCGGTGATCCTGTTCACCAAAGGTGGTGGGCAGTGGCTGGAGGCGATGGCGGATGCCGGTGCTACCGCACTGGGGCTGGACTGGACCACGGATATTGCGCAGGCACGTGCGCGAGTGGGTGACAGAGTGACCTTGCAGGGCAATATGGACCCGTCGATTCTGCTGGCGAGCCCGGAGCGAATTCGCGAGGAAGTGGCCTCGGTTCTGGCGGGCTTTGGCCGTGGGACCGGCCATATCTTTAACCTGGGCCACGGGGTTACCCCCAAGGTAGATCCGGCCCACGCCGGTGCCATGTTTGATGCAGTGGTGGAACTGTCTCCTCAATACCACCAATAACCCGGAATGAATTTGGTGGGTGAGCAGTCACTGACCACTTTTCCGTGACGCAAGTCACAATTATAATGCGTACTAGCGAGTAGACTTGTGTGACAATTCGCCCCGCTTTGGGCTTCCCAAAGCGGGGCATTAGTGTGTGCCAGCTATGCCGTATCCCGGCTGGTCACAGCTATACCCAGAACAAAAATTACGCAGCAACCATTAGCGGCAGCGATCAAGTGGCAATCCAACAGGCGAAAGTATTTGTTGAAGACCTGCAACGAGGCATGTTTGTGTCTCGTCTGGATCGCCCGTGGACGCGTACCCCGTTTGCTCTGCAGGGTTTCTATATCCGCGACTTGGAAGAAATCCGCCAGCTGCAGAAATACTGCCGTTACGTCTACGTGGATGTGGTCAAGACCGTAGGCGATGTGGGCGTCAAGCTGCGCAAGCTGACACGCGCCGCCAGTGAGGCCTCTGCCAGTGTCGCGCCCGCCAAGGGCACCCCGCGCCGAATCCCCGTTGCCATCAGCTGTAAACCGGTCCAGATCAAGCACGATAGCTACGCCCCCCCGGAGCCTGCTCGCAAAGAGGCGGCCAAGGCGAGGCAGTTGCACGATCGTATTGTTCAGGGCATGCACGAGGTCATGGTCCAGCTGAAAACGGATCGGCCGCTACCCACCGCACAGGTGAATCAGACCGTCACGCAGATGGTCGACAGCGTTCTGCGCAGTCCCGATGCCTTTTCCTGGCTGGCGCGGGTGCGGGAAAAGGACGAACACACGTATAGCCACTCGGTGCGCGCCAGCGTATGGGCGGTGGTGTTCGGGCGGCATATTGGCCTGCGTCGTCAGGAGCTGGTTCAACTGGGTATTGCCACGCTGCTGAAAGATGTGGGCAAGCTGTATCTTGCCGATACAGTGCTAAAAGCCGAGAAGCGTGAGCCGCGGGAAGAGCTGGAGTATCGGAAGTTCGTCGATTACAGCGTGAAACTGCTGTCGGTCGATCCGAATGTCGATCAGCAGATACTCAACATTGTGCAGTGTCACAAAGAGCAGTACGACGGAAGCGGCTATCCCCGCGGTTTACGCGGCGGCCAGATCCCGGTGCTCGCGCGTATGTGCGGTATTGTGACTTTTTACGATGAGGCCACCAATCCCCGCGGTGCGGAATTCCCATTGCCCCCTTCCCGGGCAGTCGGGCAGCTTTATGATCTGCGCAATTGCGCGTTTCAGGAGCAGCTGGTGGTGGAGTTTATCCAGTCCATCGGTCTTTACCCTACCGGCACCCAGGTCGAACTTTCCACCGGTGAAATTGCGGTGGTGGTTGAGCAGAGTCACAAACGCCGGTTAAAGCCGAAAGTCATGCTGGTGACAGATCGGAATAAGCAGCTTCTGGAAAAGCCGCGGCTGTTTGATATGGCTGCGGATGACGATCGCAAGCAGGCGGTGGTCAACAAGGGTAAAAAACTGCTCGCAGAAATGGGCCTGATTACCATTACCCAGGATCTGGATCCCTGCCGCTATCCGCAGATTGATGTGGCCAAGGTGCGCGACCAGTACCTGTACGAGCAGCGCCTCCCGGCATTTATCGCGCGCTTTATTCCCAGCCGTTAATTCCCGTTATTTTTTCTCGGTTTCCGCAACTTCAGGCGGCGCTTTCCTGTGGGTTCTGCTTTGCGGTCATCGGTGCCAGCAAGGTAAGAAGGCAGGCCGCCAGAATAAGTCCCGCGAACAGTAGCCCCACTCCCTGAACATCCCATCCCCGATCGAGAAGAAAGCCCAGCAGCAGCGGTGATGCCGCGGTGGAGAACACCATAGCTGCCTGTGATACGGAGCGGATAGCGCCGAGGTGACTGCTGCCGTAGCGCTCGGGCCAAAGCGCGCTACCGGCGGTGCCGGTTCCCGCCTGGGCAATACCGATCAGCGCCAGATACACATAGGGAACCCAGCTGGCATTACACAGCGCCAGCAGTACCAGCGCGCCGATCATCGGGATCAGTGCCAACGGCAGGCTGCGCTGGGCGCCGTAACGGTCCACCTGTCCCCCGGCAAATAATAGTGCAAGCAGGTGACCTGCGGCATAACTGCCAAATGCGCCGGCGAGCACCGCCATTGACCAGCCGCGTTCGTCGGCGATCGCGGCCTGGTGAAACAGGATGGCGGTAACCACAAAGGGCGTCATCAGCGCGGCGGGCAACAGGCAGTAGAACCCCGGGTCTTTCAGCACCTCAGCGCGGGTGTAGTCACTTTTACTGGTGGTATTTTCGGTGCTGCTTTGCCCATCGTGTTTGCCGGTATCGCCGGCCAGCCATATCAGAGTCGGTAACACTGCGACGATTAACACCGCTGCGGAAGCCAGCCAGACACTGCGCCAACCACTGCCAGCAATCATCAGGGAGCCGCCGGTAGGCAGTAGTGCCTCGGCGATGGGGAAGCCCAGTGCGGCGAGCGCGATGACTTTTCCGCGATTGGCTGTGAAATAGCGTCCGGCCGTGGTCATTCCCATGTGGGTCATAAACCCCTGCCCGGCGAAGCGCAGCAAGAAAAACCCGGGCAGAAGCATCCAGGCGCTGTGTGCGCTGGCGAGGGTGATACAGCCGGCACTGAGTAACAAGACACCGAGTATCGCCACGCGTTTTAGTGGCCAGCGATCGATCAGTGTGCCCGCGCTTAACAATACGAACGCCGACAGTAATGTTGCTGCGCTGTAGCTGGCGCCATACCAGCTGTTGCTGAGGTGGAATTCTTCGCGCAGGGCGCCGCCAAAAATGGCGATGAAAAATGTCTGACCAAAGCCGGAGGCGGCGACCGCGACCAGTGCGAAGAATGCTAGCTTGGGGTTGCTGCGGATAAATGCGGGGACTGCTGGCATTTTGGTTAAGCGAGATCCCCGAAGTGCTCACCCATTTTAACGGGTGTTTCCGCAGCCAATTCTTCCAGCCAATTTACCTTGTCGGCACCAAACAGCAGTACCACTGTAGAGCCGAGCTTGAAGCGGCCCATCTCTTCACCTTTTTTCAGTGCGATAGGTTTTTGCTCGTCGTAACGGGTGGTTTGGATCTGACGTTTGATGGGCGCCACCTGTCCGGCCCAGACGGTTTCGATGGCGGCGACGATCATGGCACCAACGAGGATCATGGCCATGGGGCCGGCGGCGGTGTCGAAGATGCACACGAGGCGCTCGTTGCGGGCGAACAGGCGCGGGACATTTTCAGCGGTGGTGGTGTTTACGGAAAACAGTTCGCCGGGCACATAGATCATGCGCTGCAGTACGCCGTCGAGCGGCATGTGTACGCGGTGGTAGTCTTTGGGTGACAGGTAGACGGTGGCGAATTTACCACCGGTGAATTGGGAGGCGACTTCTGGATCGCCGCCCACCAGTTCGAGCAGGCTGTAGTCCTGGCCTTTGGCCTGGAAGATTCGGCCGTTGTGGATTTCACCCAGTTGGCTGATGGCGCCGTCGGCGCAGCCGGCGATGGTGCCTGTGCCTTCGACGATGGGGCGGGCGCCGTCTTTGAGGGCGCGGGTGAAGAAGTCGTTGAAGCAGGTATAGGCGGTGTAGTCTTCCTCAAGCGCCTCACTCATGTCGACTTGGTATTTTTCCACGAACCATTTGGTGAATGGATTTTTGATGCCGCCGATACGCGTTTCGGCGAGCCATCCAGCGGCGCGGGAGAGTAGGTGCTGGGGGGTGATGTATTGCAGGAAGATAAACAGTTTCGGGTGCATTGGGGTTTTGTGGTCCCGTTGGTTGTAGTTCTGTGGCGGTCAGGCGCCGGGGATTCGTTTTCGAAACCGCTGTGAACCCATCCCTGGGCGCTGCGGCGCAAACATCCTGTTTGCGACGCTTTCGAAAACGAATCCCCGCCACCTGACCTGCGATTTAAGTTTTTGTTCTTCGTTAGCGAGATCGAAGGCTCAGACCGACAGTCATCGTCATACCCGCGAAGGCGAGAATCCAGTGAGCGATAGCAAGAAGCTTAATTCTCCACTGGCGTATCCGGCAGGTTGCCCCATTCGCTCCAAGAGCCCGGGTAGGCCTTGATCGGAAAATCGAGAGATTTCCCCACCAACCACGTAAATGCCGATCGATGGTGACTCTGGCAGTGGGTCGCGATTTCTTTTTTCCCATCAATCCCCAGTGTGGCGAGAAATTCTTTCGCATCTTTGCGAATCCGCAGATCCCGTTGAGGATCCATCAGCTGTGTCCACTCACAATTGATCGCGCCGGGAATGTGCCCGCCTTTCATTGCCAGTACCCGTTCACCGGAGTGCTCCTGTGGTGAGCGGGCGTCCCAGATTTGCAGGTCGTTTTGAGTCAGGCGCTGTTGGATTTGTTCCGCGTCGATCATTGGCGCATCGTTGGCAATCTGAATATCGATACTGCTGGGGGTGACGGATACGTCTTCGTTGGTAAGCGGTAGACCGGCGTTTTTCCAGGCGATCATACCGCCGTTCAGGTAGCTGTATTTTTTGTGGCCAATCACTTCGAGGGTCCACAGCAGGCGCGCGGCCCAGCCGCCGCCTTCGTCGTCGCAGGCGACGATGTGGGTGTCGGGGGTGAGGCCGATGGCGCGCATGACCTGGGTGAGGCGCTCGACGGAGGGCAGTTTACCCGGGGCCGGAGGTGTGCCGGCCATGAGGGCCTGGAAGGGGAGGCCGAGGGCGCCGGGGATGTGTCCGGCCTGGTAGTTGGCCGGCGCGCTTAAATCGACGACGCGGATTTCTTCGTGCTCCAGCAGTGGTGCCAGTTGTTCCGGTTCGAGGATCAGGGGTACATCGCTCACGTGGGGTTCCTTGTTGAGTGGCCTTTGGTTTGCTCAGTCGTTTTCCAGGCTGTTGCGCAAATGTAGAAAGCTGTCCATGCGCCGCTGGCTGATGTCGCCGCACTCCAGGGCGCCCTGAATGGCACAACCGGGTTCGCTCTGGTGGCGGCAGTCGCGGAAGCGGCAGTAGCCGATAAACGGGCGGAATTCGACGTAGCCTTCCAGCAGTGCCTGCTCGCTCATATGCCAGATGCCGAACTCGCGGATGCCCGGGGAGTCTATCAGATCGCCGCCGCTGGGCAGGTGAAACAGTTCCGCGGCGGTCGTGGTGTGGGTGCCTTTGCCGGTGGCTTCCGACAGGGCGCCGGTACGGGCATCGGTGCCCGGAAGCAGGCCGTTGATCAGGGAGGATTTGCCGACGCCGGACTGGCCGACAAAGACGCTAGTGCCTTCGGCGAGCGTTTTGAGCAGCCCGTCGAGGCCTTCCCCGGTCTTGGTGGATAACTTCAGTACCGGATAGCCGAGATCCGGATACGGCGCCAATAGTTCTTCAAGTTCTTCGCGATTGCTGTCGTCAATCAGGTCGATTTTGTTGAGTAGCAGCAGCGGCTGGATACCGGTGGTTTCCGCGGCCACCAGATAGCGGTCAATGGCGTTGGCGAACGGCTCGGGGAAGGGTGCGATGACGATCAGAATGCGGTCAATATTCGCGGCCACGGTTTTCATATCGCCGTAGCGGTCCGGGCGCTGCAGTTCCGAGTGACGGGGCAGGCGAGCGCCGACCACGCCGAGGCCGCCAGTGGACTCACCGGTAGCGGGATTCCAGGCCACGGTGTCGCCGGTTACCAGGGTTTCGATATTGGCGCGCACGTGGCAGCGCTGTCGTAACCGGCTGTCGGATACGCTTTCGACGAGGACCTGGGTGCCATAGTTGGCGATGACCAGGCCGGTCTGCTCTGCCCCCAGGTCGCCGATTTCCGCGGCCTGCTCGAGGTTTTCCTCACGCTTGCGCGCGCGGGCCTCCCGCTCCTCCTGGATTTTGGCGATACGCCACTGCTGGCGGCGGTTGAGTTTGCGTTTGCTCATGAGGGCTCGGTTTGCGGAAAGCGCCGGATTATAACTTGCATCGATAGGTGGTTGCGGTAACTTGCCCGCTATCCTCACTGATAATGGCGCCGTCAGCGGCAATTAAGGAGACTATTGTGGATCAGAATAATCTGATCTGGATCGATCTGGAAATGACCGGCCTCGATCCTGAGAAGGAGCGCATCATCGAGATCGCCACCGTGGTGACGGATTCTCGGCTGAATGTGCTGGCGGAGGGGCCGGTGATGGCGGTTCATCAGAGCGATGCACTGCTGAACGCCATGGACGACTGGAACACGGAGCAGCACGGTGGCTCCGGACTGGTGGCGCGGGTGAAAGAGTCGCAGATCAGTGAGCACCTGGCCGAGCGGGATACCATTGAGTTCCTGCAACAGTGGGTGCCCGAGGGTGCATCGCCCATGTGCGGCAACTCCATCGGCCAGGACCGACGCTTCCTGGTGAAGTATATGCCGCTACTGGAGCGTTACTTCCATTACCGCAATCTGGATGTCAGCTCGGTGAAGGAGCTGGCGCGGCGCTGGCGCCCGGATGTGCTCGATGGGGTCAAGAAAACCTCTTCACATCTCGCCCTGGATGACATTCACGATTCCATCAACGAGCTCAAGCACTACCGGGAACATTTCTTCCGCATGAGCTGATTGGGTGGCTATCGATCCAGCCTGGCGGCTGCGGGAACAGCGGCCAGGCAGATCACCAGCACCGTAGTCGCCAGAATAATCAGCTGCGTGTAGCTACCCCCACCGGTAATAAAGTACCCCGCGACCAGCGGGCCACAAGCGAGCCCGAGCTTGGACGCAAACCCGCCAAAAGCGCCCATCTGACCGGCGGCATCAAAGCGCGATGCCATGGTGAGAAAATAGGGTACGCAGAAGGCCCAGGTCATTCCGGTCACGATGTTGGCGAGAATGAATACCGGGCGAATATCACTGAAAACAAACATCAGCAAACCCACCAGGGTGATGATTAGCGCGATCGCCAAAGGTTTGGCCAGGGGGAGTTTCTGCCCGGTCACAGCCGCCAGTGCCGCACCGCCGATCGCGATCAGGTTCGCCCAGAACAGAGTCTGGCTGATAAAGCCAAGCGGCAAATCGAAAGACTTGCCAAGATCAAAAATAAACGCGAACAGAGCCATGTTGGCAAACTGGAAGCAGAACAGCGCCAGCAGTGTTACCGCAATAGGGAGCATTGGCAGTGGCACCCTGTTTTCTGCCTGTACGCGCTTTTCTTCTTCGGTAGGCAGCGGGTAGTCCGCTATCAATGGCAGCATCAACAGCGTGATCGCGCTGAAGGTGATCAGGGCATAAAAGGGCACATATGTGCCGTGCTCGGCCACAAGCGCCGGAAGAAATCCCACCCCGATGGCGCCACCGGTGTACTGCACCAGTAACACCATGCTGTAACTGCGCCCTGCGATACCACTGCGGGCAATCACCGCAAAACCCAGTCCCACCAACGCACCACCGAGCATCCCGTGCACCAGCCGCAGGGGAATCAGCAGGTCCAGATTGGCGAGCTGAATGGTCAGTACATCCATGCCGATGGAGCAGCATAGGAGAATGGCGGCGGCACGTTTCCAGCGGGGAATATGTCGGATCAGCCAGGAAACCGTAAACGCACCGATTACCGCACCCATGGTGTTGGCAAAGGTGATCTGGCCCGCCTGCTCCGCACTCAGGCCCGCGCCTGCCATCAGCGCATCCACAATCACCGGAAAAATATTGACGTAGTAGAGCCCGGCAGAGGAAAGAAAGGCGAGAAAAATACTCGCAATCCAGCCATTGCTTACCAGCAATCCTGCCGAAGCATCAGGTTGTGGAACTTGATTGCCGGAATAGCCCGAGTCGGGGGCGTCTGTTGCTGCGGATCTGGCAGGGTTTTGCATGGGTACTCCGGCGAAATTTAATCGGCTTTGTTCTTGTGATTGTTATGGCGTCTGCGCGGGTGCTCACTGGGCGCGAACGATTCCTGTACCGGACCAACGCTAACTTATTACAGCGCGCGGGATAGTGCCAGATGGATGCTCTCGGTGGATCCAATCACCGTTCAAGGGGGCAGGAAAGCCTTTTGGACTCATGCCTCTCGCTCATCTGGCCCTATAGCTGTGCCGGGCTCTGGGCCAGTATTGATCCAGGCCACGACAGGCACTCTGGATAGTCCCAGAAAATCAAAACCAATAATCCAGAATCAGGAACCGGTGTGATGAGTAGCAACCGCAGGTCTTTCGGAATAGCAGCGCTGCAATTGAAGCTGGATGAGGCAGACAACCTTGAGTTGTTGCTGCAGAAGATCCAGCGCACCAAATTGCGCTACCCCTGGGTCAAGATGATTGTGCTGAGTGAACTGGCTCTGCGCGGTGTGGGTGCTCAGCATGCACGGGAACTGCCCTCCGCCGAGGAAGACGCTTTTTGTCGGACCGCACGGGAGCTTGGTATCTGGCTGATCCCGGGTTCTATGTACGAAAAATGCGGCAGCGCCGTATTCAATACCACGCCGGTGATCAATCCCGATGGGGAAGTGGTGTCCCGTTATCGCAAGATTTATCCGTTCCTTCCCTATGAGAAAGGCGTTACCGCCGGTGATCAGTTCGTCGTTTTTGACGTGCCGGAAATCGGCCGCTTTGGTGTCTCAATCTGTTATGACATGTGGTTCCCGGAAACCACGCGAGCCATGGTCTGGATGGGTGCAGAGGTCATCATCCATCCCACCAAAACCGACACCATCGACCGCAAGGACGAGCTCTCCATGGTGCGTGCCAGCGCCGTTATGAATCAGTGCTACATCATCGACGTGAACGGTGCCGGCGCACAGGGTAATGGTCGCTCCATCGTCGTCGGCCCGGAAGGAGATACTCTCCACGAAGCGGATACAGAGGAAGAAATTATCTCTCTGTACCTCGATGTAGAAAAAGTTACCCAGGTGCGAGAGCGCGGAATGAAAGGCCTTGGCCAGACATTGAAAAGTTTCCGCGACGGTAAAGTGCGCTACCCACAATACCAACCCGGCGCTGTATCACCCGCGCTGGAGCAGCTCGGTGAGCTGAAAGTGCCGGAGTAAGACTGGCCACACAGAATTCATTTTCACAGGATGATTTTTCACTCACAACAAACTGGACCAGTCGTTGTAGACTAACTGGCACTAGGTATGGGCCAGGGTCCAGATATAAAACTAATCACAACAAAAGTCGGTGCAGTTTCACCAGACAAGACCAATCAAAATAACAGAACCAGACCTAGCAGAGGGCATCATGAAACAACCAATCAAGCAGGGGTTTAGCAAATCCACTTTGGCCAGCGCCGTAGCGGCAGTGTCTGCCGGAGCATTGTTCAGTGTGTCGCAGGTGTCTTTCGCACAAACAGAGAGCGAGGGACCGATCGAAGAAATCATCGTAACGGCAACCAGTCGTGAAGCTTCGATGCAGGATATTCCTTACAATATTTCTGCGGTTTCTGGTGATGAACTAGTATCCGCTCAAATCACTGACCAAGCGGAATTGATGCGTAGTATTCCCGGTGTCGCTGTTGTCGATCGGGGTAGTCGTAACTCTGGTGTGATCAACGGAATCATGATTCGTGGTTTAAACGTTGACGGTTCTGCTCTTGGTGATTATGCACTTTCAGCTTCGCCTACCGTGTCCACGTACATCAACAGTACTCCGGTATACGCAAACTTCATTTTGAAGGACCTCGAGCGCGTAGAGGTTTTGCGCGGTCCTCAAGGCACTCTGTATGGCTCTGGCTCACTTGGCGGTACCGTACGTTATATTACCCGTAAGCCCAGCACTGAAGGTGCAGAGGTTAATCTCAACTCGGGTGTTTCTTCTACCGCCGGTTCGGAGGGGCTGAATTACTACAGTGATGCAGTAGTAAATGTGCCGCTGTCCGATAATTTTGCGGTGCGTGCAGCAGCGGGCTTTGTTAATAGCGCGGGTGTAGTCGATTACGTCAATGTATACCAACTTGACAATGAAGGCCTGCCGACCGCTCCGAATGGTGTACTTTCACCTGATGCGGATTATCGCAGCGTGGAGGATGCCGATACCGTCGATATCAAATATGCCAAAGTAGCAGCGTTATGGCAGCCCAACGAAAAGATTGAAGCTGTGCTGACCCATATGATGCAGGAAGATGATATCGGTGGTCGACGTCAACAAACTCTGGGTAGTGATGGTTTCGGCAACCAGTACGATGACTACGAAAATGGGTCTATCCAACTTGAACCGTCCAGCCGTGAAGCCGATATGACGTCCTTGGAAGTCGATATCGATCTCGGCTTTGCGACCTTGACTTCAGCCACTTCTCAATACGATCACGTTGGTGAATCAATTTCTGAAAATACTGGCTTTTACGCGCAACTGGGATGGATTGGTGGTTTCTACTACAACCATACTCGTCCAATGGCGCAGGCGGTGCGCCAGTATGAGGATAGTGCATTCATTCAGGAAGTACGTCTGGTTTCCCAGACGTCCGGTAATTTTGATTGGACCCTCGGCGCTTTTCATATCGATCAGGATACAGCCGGCGCTCAGCAAAGTTACCTGCGCGGCTTTGACCGCTGGGCGGAAGCCGCATGGGGAATCGACCTTGTTGCAACTGATCAGGACTGGGATTACGACCGCGAGGACAACTTCACCGAAAATGCCATTTACGGTGAGGCCACCTGGCACCTCGACCGCCTGCACTTTACTTTAGGTGCCCGCTATTTCGATAACGAGTATGAGTCCGATGTGTTTATGGACTTGCCGCTGTGGGGCCCGGGGGTTATCGGCGACGCTGTTTACGAGAATCGCACCACTGCGGACTCGGGAACCCTATTTAAAGGCAACGTAGCCTACGATATCAATGAAGACACCATGGCCTACGTTACGGTTTCTGAAGGTTATCGCCGTGGCGGCAATAATGCTGTGCCTCTTTCCGGTAATTTTGAGGAAAGCGATGCTTGGCTTGATTACGATTCAGACTCCGTGCTTAACACCGAATTTGGTATCAAGGGCACGTTAGGCGGTGCACGTTACACCTTGGCTGCCTTTATGGTCGACTGGGATGATGTCCAGATCAATACTTCGACGCCTAGCGGTTTTTACGTTGTCGCCAATGGTGAAAACGCGAGTACCAGCGGTATCGAATTTGAGCTGCAAGGAAGCTTGACCGAGAGCCTGTCTTATGGGCTCGGTTATGCTTATGTGAAAGCGGAGCTCGATGATGATCTGATCTCGCCCATTGGTGGCCACATCACCGGAGCAGGTACCCGGCTGCCGGGGGCTCCAGAACATACCTTGACTTCCACACTGGACTACAGTGCGCCGATTGGCGACGGTGGCCTTAATTTGATCGCGCGCCTGGCCGGTTACTACCAGTCGTCGACCACCAACGCAGCCAGTGAAAGCCCGCGCTTTGCCGAAGAACTGGACGGCTTTGCGATTGTAGACGGCCATATTGGCCTTGCCGGTGACTGGTGGACAGCAACACTGTTTGCTAAGAATCTCACCAATGAAGCGGGAACCACCGGTGTATTCAAAGAGGAATATATGGGAACAGACCCGTCACAGAACTACTTTGGTAATGGCTCTAAAGAGTTTCTCGCGTTGCCGCGTACTGTTGGCGCTAACCTGAGCTTGGTTTTCTAAGTATCGGTTGCGTGTGACCTCGTTATTGTTGATATGATTCAGGGGCGCTTAGCGCCCCTTTTTTTGCTTTGACCCAGGTGAACGAGTTTGGTTACTGACAGCGATTCTGCCATTGTGGCGATTAAGCAGGCCAATCGGCACTTGCAGGAAAATCAGTTTTCTCAAGCGCTTACTGTTTTACTGGATGCACGACGATGCTCGCCAGATTCCCTAATTCTTTTCCCTCATACCATTCGCTGCCTAATGTTTGTTGGAGAACATGCTCGGGCTGGTCAACTGCTTGACGAATATCAATCGCGAGCCAACACGGATCTTCGCCATCTGGCTGAATGCGCGCAGTTGATGACGCAATGTCAGAAAATTCCGACAGGGGTTGAAATCTACCGGGAGTTGGCGAAAAGCGGAGACCGGGATGCGCGGTATAACCTGGCCGCGAACTTGGTGGCGGTGGGAGAGATCGCCGAAGCTGAAAGTGTGCTGCAGAATCTGCTTGAGCAGTTTCCAACTGATGGACAGGCGCAGCAGGTGTTGAGCGGGCTCGAGAAAGCAACTCGAGAAAAGAATAGTGTAGATCGGGTTCTGGCGATGTTGTCTCGCTCGAGTTTGCCCGTATCGGAGCGTATTCAACTCCATTTCGCACTAGGTAAGGAGCTGGAAGACCTAGGAGAATACGATCAGGCATTTTCGAGTTTTCAGCAGGGCGCTCGGATTCGCCGACGGGGTATGCAATACCGTGTTGAGGATGATGTGCGCGCACTAGCGCTGATCGGTGATCAACACGGAAAAGCCTTTAATGCGGAGTTTGAAAGTGATATCGAAACTGGTCTCGACGGTTCTCGCATGGTATTTGTTTGTGGCTTACCGCGGTCCGGAACTACGTTAGTCGATCGTATCCTTTCAAGCCATAGTGACTGTGGGAGTCTTGGTGAAATTACAGATTTCCCAATGTCCCTGATGGTTACAGCCGGTAAGAAGCTCACCAAAGAAACCTTGATTCAGGAAACTGCACAGTGGTCTCCGAAGGCTATCGCTGCGGGCTACCTAAAACGGATTAACAATTATCCGGGAAATAGCTTGAAATTGATCGACAAGACACCGCTTAATTTCCTGTATGCGGGTTTGATCGCGCGATCCATGCCTTCGTCGACCACTATCTGGATGGAGCGCCACCCGATGGACTCTTGTTTTGGCATGTTTAAAACACTGTTTCAGATGGGATATCCATTTTCTTACGATTTAAAAGAGCTTGGTTTCTACTATGTAGCCTACTGGAATTTGAAGGAGCGCTGGCGGACGTCGTTGGCGAACAGTGTGACCTTTCAGCGTTATGAGGATCTCGTGCATCATTTTGATCGTGATGCTCGGGCTCTAGTAGAAAGAATCGGCTTGGATTGGGAAGAATCCTGTGGTGATTTTCACAAAAATAAAAGCGCGGTCGCTACAGCGAGTTCGGCTCAGGTTCGTTCTCCACTGTATAAAACAGCAGTGGAGCGTTGGCGACACTATGAGTCGCAACTTGCGCCGCTGGCTGAACAGTTAGAGCGTGCGGGGATTCCCTTAGATTGAAATACTTCCATCTATAAAAATGGCAGCCAAGGCTGCCATTTTTGTTTCTAGTGGTGATCTGGCTATTTCAAGCTGCCCACTAACTCCTGCCCCTTACCTTTCTGTGCCACACACAGGTTTATCCCTTCTTCAGTCTGTGCCAGCGCCCGCTGGTATCCGGGCACCAGTTTTTCCTGTTGGGTAAACAGCATCTGCACTTGCTCGAGCGATTGCTGATCACAGAAATTGGCGGCAAAACGCGGGGTGTTGCGTCGCCACTGCTCCGGAATCTTTGCCACTACCGCAGCGAAGTTATCCTGTAGCCACTGCCAGTTCTTTGCCTGAAGGTCCGGTTCGATCAGGGCATTCTGAATCAGGCCGAACGCTTCCCGTGCACCCATGTCTTCGCTCAGGGCCAGGCTGTGGATGGTATCCAGTTGCGACGGGTCGGTGACGCGGCCGATGGCGTTGGCGCTGGCATTGTCGAACAGCGGGTCGTCCAGCTCACTGCGCACCTGGATCAGGTGATCGAGAAATTCCTTGCCGGAATCCTGGATGGCGACGGTGAGCGCAGCTTCGTACAGGTCGGAGTCCAGTGCCTTGGCATCGCGCTCACCGCGGAAACCGGTAAATTGCTCGGCGCGTTGTTGCAGCTGTTTACGGGTCTCCTGGTCTTGCCCTTCCAGGGCCAGGAAACCGAGCAGGCGGCTGCGCAGCAACTTGCTTTCCGAGTCGCTGTTGTCGGCCAGGGCCTGTGCTTTTTTAGCGTACTGTTTCTTCAGAAAGTCCTGCCAGTTCTTTGCGTTGTCCTTGTCCACATAGTGGTCGGCGTACTTGGCGAGGTAGCCCAGCGGCGCTTCCACTACCTGGCGTTTGTCGGAGGTTGCGGAGAGACGCACGACTTCCAGCAGAGTAGCGGGTTTCAGTTCGCCCGCTTCAAACGCGGCGAAGGCGCTGTCGATCACTGACAGGCGCTCGGTGGGGTTCAGGTTTTCGAACTGGTCGAGCAGTGCCTGCCAGTGTTTTTCTTCCATATTGAAACGGTAGTAGCCGCTGCCATTGGCGTTCGGCATGACCCACTGGGGGCAGGCGCCGCCGGATACCGCAATTTCCTGCTGGCTGTCGCTCAGAAACTCGCACTGAGCCACGCCGGAGCTGCCGCGCATACAAACCGGAATGCTCCATTGCTGGCCGGTTTCGGAAATGGGCGAACCCAGCGGCTTGTAGCGCTGTTGTTTGACCCGCATCTTCGCATCGCCTTCCGTGCTGCAATCCACGCTCAGGCTCAGCAGTGGTACGCCTTTCTGTTCCACAAAAGTCCGAAAGGTTTCGGTCAGTTGTGGGCTCTCGGTTTCATCGCCGATCACTTTGTAGAAATCCGGCGAGTCCGCCACGCCATCGGCAAACTGTTCGATATAGCGGCCGAGTGCCGGGCGGAAGGTGTTCGCGCCGAAGTACTGGTCCACCATGTGGATAACGCCGAGGCTTTTGGCGTAGGTGATGGCGTCGTAGGCGTTGCGGATATTGTTGTTGTCGGTGATCGGCTCGCGAATGGCGCGGGTGCTGGCGAGGGAATCCAGTTTCATCGCGCCTATAGCGCGCACGGCGGCGTTCAGGTCGTGGCCGCCGTCCGGTTCCATGATGGTGAGTGCCAGGGGTGTGCCCCAGGTGGCGAAGCCTTCTTTCAGCCATAAATCGTCCCACCAGGGCGGGGTGACCAGGTTGCCGAACCACATGTGGGCAATCTCGTGGGCGTGTACCCCGAGCAGGGCCAGGCGCAGGCCGGGGGCGGGTTCATCGCCTTCTACCAGAATGCGTTGCTCGCGGTAGGTGATGGCGGCGGAGAGTTCGGTGGCGCCGCTGGGCCATTGCGGTGCGGCAATAATGTCCAGCTTGCGGAAGGGGTAGGGGCGCTGAAGCTGCTCTTCAAAAATGCGCAGCATTTCCGGGGTTTTATCCAGCACGTACGCCATGTCCTTGCCGCGGCCTTTGCGCGCGAAGCCGCGCAGGGGCAGCGCTTCTTTGCGGTATTTGTTGGCGGGGATGGCCGGGCGCTCGACGACATCGAAGGGGCCGACGGCGAGGGACAGCAGATAGGTGGGCATGGGGCGGGTCTGGGCGAAGGTGACTTTTTCCATGCCGTTGCCCGCATCGACACGCTCGGTTTCGGGGCCGTTGCTGATGGCTTTGTAGCCCTTGGGAATGGTGAGGCGGATGTCGTAGGTGGCTTTGAGTCCGGGTTCGTCGAAGCCGGGCAGGAAGCGGCGCGCCTGGATGGATTCGGATTTGGCCAGGGCGTAGGCATCGCCTTTTTCTTCGACCTTGAACAGGCCGGCGAGGTTCTTATCAAACGGGGCGCTGTATTGGATGCGCAGGGTGATTTTGCCCGCGGGCACGCCGCCGGCGAAGTCGACGCGTACGACGCCGCTGTCGAGCATCTGCCGGTAGTGGGCGGGGACGATTTTGTCGCCCTCGGCCGGCACGATGGCTTTGATGTTGGCGACGTCGATGTTGTTGCCGTGCATCCAGATGTGGTCGGTGGCTTTGTCGATTTCTATGTCGATTTCGACCTGGCCGTGGAAGGTGTCTTCGCGGGGATCGAGGGTTAGGTCGAGGCGATAGGCGCTGGGGCGGACACCGTCGGGGAGTTTGCCGGCAGGTGGTTGTTCTTCGACGCTGGATTCTGTTTCCGCGTTTTCTGTGGCGGCTTGTTCGCTGCTGGTTGTTTGCGCTGCGCTTTTTTCCCCGGAGGGGTCTGTAGTGGTTTTGTTGTCGGAGCCGCAGGCGGTGAGCAGTATCAGCCCGGCAAGCAGGGCCGGAAGGGTAAGAATTCGCATGTTCAATCTTTGCTTTGGAATGGATGGTTCGCGGGTTTTCCTTATTGTAGCGGGTCGGGTGGGATGGTTTGCAGGGTGGGTGGGACAGGTTGAGCCTGGTGCCAGCTCGGTGGAGAGCTTCGTGGGTGGTTTGGTGGCGGCGCCGCTAGCGGGTACGGCCTTCTGAGACACGCCGTGAACCCATCCATGGGGGCTCTGCAAAAACATCCTGTTTTTGAAGGTCTCAGAAGGCCGTACCCGCTATCGCCACCTACTCATCTGGCTTTTATGCGCTGTATTACAAATGTGGAATCGTTAGTACCGATTGCCTGCTGCTTATGTACGGCACTTCAATCTCATAATTCCTGTCTTCCGGCTTCTGATAAATCGCGCCTTCGGTATCAATCGCGAGTGTCACCACGTGCCCCGGTGGTACGTCGTAGGAGGTGGTGAAGAGTTCCATGGAGATTTTCTGAGTCTGGCCCACCTGTGCGTTGTGCAGGGTGAGTGGGGCGTGGGTGATCAGGCGGCCGAGGCCCAGTGGGCCGGTGTCGTAGAGGTGCACCTGGAGTTGTACTTCTGGTTTGCTGGGTTTTATCCACATTTCGAGGCTTGGGGTGCCGCGGATTTTGAAGGTGCTCCAGTGTATCGGTGAGTTGTACTCGATGGCGTAGTAGCCGTTGATGTCGGTCATGTTGGTGTAGACAGGAATGCCGAAGCCTTCCAGTGCGTCGGAGATGACGGGGATGCCGGTGCCGGCTTTGGTGTCGGCGCCGCCGTGGAAGTCGTTGCTCCAGTTCCAGCCGCTGTAGGGGCTGGTTTTCATGCTGGCGTTGTTGAAGTAGGTGAAGCGCGGGTGGAGGTGGTATTGAGTGGTTTTGTCGGTTACCGGGAAGTCGTCGAACTGCTCGAGCTTGTTGCCGATGCGCACGGTCATGTCGACCTTGGGTTCGCTGTCGATGCCGTTGGGCTGGTCTTTGAGGTAGCGGTCGAACCAGCGGAAGGTGGTGGCCCAGATGTGGCCGTGGTTGCCGCCGAGGGTTTCGGTGACGGCGTGGGTGCCGGGGTTTAGGAGGAGCTTTTTGGGGCCGTCCAGCAGGCTGTAGAGCTGGGTCATGCTGTTGGGTTTGAACAGGTAGTCGGCGAAGTTATTGGACATTAATACGGCGGTGCCGTTGCTGTTCAATTCCGGCACGTAGGAGAGGGCGGATCGCGGGGCGGCGAAGTCTTTTACGCCCTGAATATTCTCGGTAGCGCGGAGATTTGCCCAGATGGTGTCTACTTCTGGGTCCAGGTTGAGCGCGGTGGTGGTGAGGATGGTGCCCCACACCAGGTTGACGGTGTTGCCCGGGTAGAGTCCTTCGATCACGTCGGACCAGCCGGAGAGGGCGGCGACGGCGTCGACCCGGGGATCCTGTGCGGCGGTAACCAGGGAGATGCCGGCGCCGTAGGAGATACCTGCCATGCCCAGTTTACCCACCGGATAGTTGGCTTCCAGCCAGTTGATCAACACGCTGGCGTCGGTGATGGAATTGTTGCCGGCCACGTCCACCAGTCCGCCGGAGACACCAAAACCCCGGGTGGAATAGCTCATCACCAGGTAGCCGTTGTCCGCAAGTTCGGCGGCCTGCAGCAGGTACTGGTGTTTATCGAGCATCCAGCTGTTGGTGAGCAGCACCGTGGGGTAGCCAGCGGCGGGGGGCGGTGTTTCCGGGATGAACAGGTTGGCGTCCAGCTCGGTGCCGTCGAAGGTCGTGATATCCAGGTCGGCGATAAACGTGGGTGCGGCTTGGGAGGTGGGCGTGAACGCGGCGCACAGGGCGCAGGCCAGCAGTGCCGGCAGGGCGAAAGTCTTCATGGTCTTCTCTCGGTATTTATTGGTTTTATTACATCGCTATCGCGCCGGCCGACTGAGCGAACCGGTGGGACGTCTCGAGTCTAGGGGGGCAGGGAGGCGAGAAAATCGCGAAACGCAGTGACTGTGAATTGGTTATCGGTCAGTGGCGTGTGGCTATACGCAGAACTTTTCAGTCATTTTGTGACCGCGTGTGACCAAAAAGTCGTGACTGCCTTATACCCAGGGTGAATTACAGGTTCTCGTTTAAGATTGTTCTTTTTTTAAACAGTGAAAAACGGTATTGTGGATTTTCGCGCAAGGTTGATCAAAAAACGGTCAACTGAAAAATTGACGAAACATCCGGGTGGCAAGAATATGTTTTCACGAATGCTCGCGTACTTAGTCGTATTTTCCGGCGCATGGCTGTTTACCAGTGATGTGATGGCGGACAATCTGGCGAAAGACACCTGGTACGAAATTGACAGCGCTAACTTTCACATCATCACCAACGGTGAAGCCAGCTCCGTACGTCGCCTGGCGGAGGATCTGGAGCGCTACCGTGCGGTGGCATTGAGCCTGCTGGGCGCGAAAGACGATGGTGCCAAGCTGACCATTTATGCTGCTGCCGACCGCGAAAGTTACGCGGGCCTGGTGGGTGAAGACCTTTCCGAACTGACCAACGGTCTGTTCGACACCACCGCCGAGGGCAGCTACGCCCTGGTGAACCTGGATGGTCGCACCGGTGAGCGCCAGCTGGAAGCGCGGGAGTTCCTGTTCCACGAGTACACCCACTTCCTGAGCTATAACGGCACCACCACCCACTATCCCTACTGGTATAGCGAAGGCTTTGCCGAGTTCATGTCCACCATGACGTTCGGCCCCGGCAATACCTACGATATCGGTGCCATTCCAGGCGAGCGCGCCATGACCCTGCTGTACACCGCGCCGATGCCGCTGCAGGAATTGCTGCGCGCTACCGTGTACAACACGCCGGACGAAGAGAAGGGCCGTGTGTATGCCAGCGGCTGGATGCTCGCCCACTGGATCATTATGGAGAGTGGCAAAGCCGAAGAGTTCAAGCAGTTCGTCAAGGACTACAACAACGGCGCCGACCCGGTGAAGGCGCTGGCGAAAAACCTCGGCATGTCCATCGACGAAATCGAAAAGGTGTACAACGACCAGTTCCGCGAAGGCCGTTTCCAGTTGGCTCGTGGCAAGGTGCCGGCCACTTTCAAGTCGGAGCGTCCGAAGCTGAAAGTCTTGGAGAGTCAGGAAGCCGTGGTTGAGCTGGCGCGTTTTCTGGTGAAGTCCGGTTACAACCCCCACGGGTTGCACGAACTGGTGAAATACGCCGAACAGGATGACGTCTACACCCCCGAGCTGACTGCAGTGCGTGCCGATGCCGCTACTCGCGAAGGCGACTTCGACCGGGCCGCTCGTCTGCTGGCCCAGGTGGCGCCGTCTGACCGCGAAGAGTTTTGGTATCAACGAGCGCAGGCCTGGTTGTGGTTGAACCGCGAAATCGGTTCCATGGGTGGCGATCGCAGCAAAGAGATGATGAAAGGCGCTCGCGACAAGTTTGTAAAGCTGGTCAACAACCAGTCTGACGAGGCCATGAACTGGTACGGCCTGGCGATCACCATGCAGATGCTGGGGTACCCCAAAGACCAGTATGTGGAAATGTTGGAGCAGGCTTATCTGCGTGCACCGCGCGAACTGCATATCGCCCAGTGGATGGCGCAGGAACTGTACGACCGCAAAGACGCGGCGTACTTCGCCGAAGTGGCGCAGCCACTGATGTTGGAACTTACCGACGAGGCCGAGTACAACCAGATGAAAAACATGCTGGCGGAGCTGAAGCCTACACTGGCCGATAACGCCAAAGCTGAAAGCAGAATACAGGGCAAGGCCTCGGTTAAGGATAAGACATCCGCAGCCGCTAGTGGCGCCAGCAAGGCAACGCCCTGATCTAAAACGACTGTATAAAACGTCTTAACCGGGTATCCGATAGAAGCGGCGTGCAATAGCCGCTACTATCGGACCCGGTTTTTTCGTTTAAGCGCCCCGTTTTCGAAAAGCGGGACAATAAGAATAAGTTCAACAACCGTTGGGGGAAGCTTTGAGCCTTCTGATATCCATCGTGTGCCCGATGTACAACGAAAGTGCGGGGCTCGATCACTACTTCAAAGAAATCACCCGGCATCTGGACCAGATCGGTCATCCGTACGAGCTGATTTGTGTCAACGACGGCAGCACGGATAACACCCTCAAACTTTTGCAGGCGAAAGCAAAGGAAGTTGAACAGACCCGAGTGGTGAACCTCTCCCGGAACTTTGGTAAAGAGTGCGCCCTCTCTGCCGGGCTGAGCGTGGCAGAAGGGGATGTCGTCATTCCCATCGATGCAGACCTGCAGGATCCGCCCGAGCTGATCGTGCAGATGCTGGAAAAATATAAGCAGGGTTTTGACGTGGTACTGGCGCGACGGGTTTCGCGCAAATCGGATTCCCTGGCCAAGCGCTGGACCGCCGGCATGTTCTACCGGCTGTTAAAGCGTCTCTCCAAGGTGCAGATCCCGGAAAACGTCGGTGACTTCCGCCTGATATCACGCCGCGTAGTCAACGTACTGAACAACCTGCCGGAATCTCAGCGCTTTATGAAAGGCCTGTTCGCCTGGTGCGGTTTCCCCACCGCCTATGTGGATTACGAGCGCCCGGAACGGGTTGCCGGTGAGAGCAGTTTCAGCGGTTGGAAATTGTGGAACCTAGCCTGGGAGGGCATTACCAGTTTCAGCACCGTACCATTGCGTATCTGGACTTATATCGGCGTGCTGGTTTCGTCCGTGTCCTTTCTCTACGGTGCCTGGATTATCGTGCGAACACTGTTACTGGGGGTGGACACTCCCGGCTATGCATCCACCATTGTGGTGGTGCTGTTTCTCGGTGGTATCCAGCTGATCGGTATCGGTGTGATTGGTGAATATATCGGCCGTATTTATATGGAATCCAAACGTCGGCCGGTCTTTGTGATTGAGAGTGTGACGGAGAGCCCTACTGAAAGCCTTTCTAAGGGCGAGAATAACGTTGTGACCTGAATTTCCCAGAGCGGCAATTACTGCTCATAGAGTTCGAGCGGTAACCCGTCCGGGTCGCTGAAAAATGTAAATCGCTTGCCGGTGTATTCATCTACCCGCACCGGTTCCACTTCCACGCCGCGGGACTCCAGTTTCGCTTTCATCTCCTCGACCGAATCTACTACGAACGCCAGATGCCGCAAACCCTGCGCCTCCGGATAACTTGGCCGTGCCGGTGCATCGGGAAAGGAAAACAGTTCCACCTGGCCTCCCTCTGATAGGCGCAAGTCGAGCTTCCAGGAATCGCGTTCGGCGCGGTAGTTTTCCGCAATGATTTCCAGCCCGAGAATTTCGCTATAAAAACGTTTCGAGCGCGCATAATCGGAGCAGATGATGGCGGCGTGGTGGATGGATTTCAGCATTGATGGACTTCTGAATCGTCAGGATTTGGGCTCGATGGTGCGGATCACCCTGGCAGGATTCCCGCCTAGTACGACGTTATCACCAAAGCTCTTGGTCACTACTGCGCCGGAGGCAACCACCACATTATCGCCCAGTGTCACCCCCGGATTGATCACCGCCATGCCGCCAATCCAGCAGTTGTCACCGATGGTGATCGGCTTGGCGTATTCCCGTCCGCTGTTTCTTTCCGCAGGATCCAGTGGATGGGTTGCGGTATAGATGCCTACCTGGGGTGCCAGCATACAGTTGTCACCAAAGCGGACCTCTGCCACGTCCAGAATCACACAGCCGAAGTTGGCAAAAAAGTTTTCGCCCACGTGAATGTTCTCGCCGTAGTCACAATGGAACGGCGACTCGATCTGGATTTGCTCGCCGGTGCTGCCAAACAGTTGCTTGATCAATTTATCCCGGCGCTGGCGGTCCTGCTGACTGACGGTATTCAGCTCTTCGAACAGCAGGCGAGCCGCCAGGCGCATTTTCGCCAGCTCCGGATCCGCCGGGTCGTACATTTCGCCCGCGAGCATTTTCTGCTTTTCAGTCATTTATTCTTTCCTCTACAGCAGGGGGCGTTCACGATGGGCTCCACTCTTCCATCGCGTCGGCCATGGAAATTTCTCCCTCCGCGCGCAGCGCTTTGATGACGCTCTCATGGTCTTCTGCAGGACGATTCTGGCTCAGCTTGTACTTCCCTTGAATCTCTGTGATTTCAATCTCCACACCCACGATAGCGCGCAGAAGCTTGTGCGAATATTCCGGTCGCCACGGGTTGTCGGCGCCGGCTTCGTATTTCTCGGAAAGTTGATCGACCACGAAGTGTTTTGGTGTATACATTACCCGATTTACCGACTTCGCTCATAGGTGGGTGAGTCGTATTGACTGTAATCGACTTCTTCGAAAATCCAGGAGGCGGGTGCTTCTGCTTTGCGTTCGGCGATGGTTTTTCCAAACACATCGATGTGAATGTTCTCAATCATCTCGGCTAGTTCGTTTTTGCTGCTGAAACCAAAAAACACACCTGCCTGCATAAATCCTTCCAGCCTGTGGCGCTCGACGGGCGGTATCCGCACACCGAGTTTGGAGTTGGTGAAAAGTCTGTGAAGGCGACGGGAGACTTGCTGGATAAATTTGTCTTGTTGCATACTATCCTTTTCTCCAGCTGGCAATAAACGCCATTGGTAGGCTGTGGGGCGCGTCAGCTAAATCTTTACAGTAATTTCCGATGTTCGAGGCGGACTCTTCAAATGTCTGCAGGTGAAGGCCGCTAGCAATGGCTGCGGTAAGAATGTCACCCAGCGTATGTTGGAAGTAGTAGTTAGGCTCGGCATCGTATTTTTCGCCAGAGAAGTAGTCCAGTCCATCGGTATCCAGCTGCGCTTCCCGATTGAAGTAGGAATAGGCGATCTTCGAAGGGCTGCCCTCTTGGTACATATTGAGCACAGGGTGTATCTCTTCCATAAGCAGGGCGCCGCCGGGCTTCAGAAGTCGGTTGCAAATTTCAAAGAATCTGGGGAGGTCAGGCATCCAGTTGACTACTCCGACCGTGACTACAGCAAAGTCGAAGCGTTCGTAGTGTCGCTCCGGAATTTCGTAAATGTTGTACGTTTCGAATTGTACATTGGTGTAGTGCGGATGCTGTGAAAGTGCGCGAGCCTGTTCGATAAATTTGTCTGATCCATCAATTCCCAAACAGTAGCCCGCACCTTTGTTTTTTATTGAAAGCAGATCTTTGCCGTTGTTGCAGCAGACCTGGACGACGGAGGCACTGTCCAGGTTCTGCGCATCGACCAGGCGGTTGAACTCCACCTCAAGGGCATTGAAATCCGAGGCGGAAGCCTTCTTGAGGAGTTCTGGGTTTCGCCGTTGATGAATTTCTGCGACCTGATTCCAGGACTCTAGTGTCTGCTCTGTATAGAACTTATATTTCATGGTTTAGCCAAACAGTCGCCCGAATATTGCACCCAGTTTAATCCCCAGGGCAAATATGCCTATTCCGGTAGCAATCACAGCCAGAGTTAAAAGTGCAGATTTTTCGCTTGAAGAAGTGGTATTCCACCAGGAACTGAATTCCTTACGCATACTGGAATGAACTCCCTTGTTCAGTGGTTGCAAAGTATCAGTGCCGCGGTAAAAAGCTGCACCGCCGGCTGTTCTGCGGCGCTGCTTTTACAGGTAATGGCATTCTGGATCTGGTAACTGAAGCGTTCCGGCCTCAGTGCGGCCAGCTCCCCATTTCTAACATAATCCTCCGCCAGATAGGTGGGCAGGAAGCCGATAAATTTCCCCGACAGGATCATCGCCAGGCGCGCGGCCATGTGGTTGGCGATACTTTTGTGGGGGAACAGGCGGTACAGGTGGGCAGCACCCGATAGTACGGCGTGGTCCGGGGCGGCCAGTTCCTGTTGGGTGATCAGCTCTTCATCGGAGTTGGTGGCGCAGGGGTGGCCGGCGGCGGCGTAGAGCAGGGACTGGTGACTGAACAGTGGCTGGTAGCTGAGGCCCGGGCGGCGGGAGTGCAGCGGGTTGATACCCACATCGGCGCGGCCGGCGAGAATTTCCAGCTCCAGCTCGTGAGGTGCCGCCAGCTGGATGTCCAGTTGAAGTTGCGGCGCCCGCTCACGCAGGCGCGCGATAGTGGCGGGCAGGTCCAGCTGCGGCATGGCGAGGGCATCGTCTGGGAGGATCACCCGCAGTTTGCCGGTGAGCTGCGACTGGATGGCGTTGACCTGGCTCTTGAAGCTGGCCAGGTGGCCGTCCAGCTCCAGAATGGCCTGGTACAGGGATTCGCCCTCGGGGGTGAGCTTGAAATCGGCGCGGCCGCGGGAGCGGATACACAGCTGCATGCCCAGGCGGGTTTCCAGGTCCGACAGGTGCACGCTGATGGTGGAGCGGTTGATGTTCAACGCCACTTCCGCCGGCGCCAAACCACCGGCGCGGACGACTTCGCGAAAGACCCGCAGTAGCCGCAGATCCATATCGCTGAGGCGCCCGGACAGGGGCTGTGTGCTTTTGGCCATGGCTGGGGCTCGTGGTAGCTTGGGTGACGCTAAGTTTGATAGATCCAAACTTTAGTTGCAAAGATCTTACTATTCGCCGTCGGACTGCCGGTCCAGAATCCTTGAAACGCCGATAAACAGGCTGATCACGGAGTATTCGATGAATCTGAATAATAGCCAGCTGTTCAAGACCCAGAACTACATTGACGGCCAGTGGCGCGACGGTGCCGGTAAGTTGGCGGTCACTGACCCCGCCAGCGGTGAATTGCTTGCGGAGATTGCCGATGGCAGTGCCGCCGACGCTGAACAGGCGGTGGCCGCGGCGCACGCGGCTTTCCCGGAATGGAGCCGCAAGACCGCCGCTGAGCGCGCGGCCGTATTGAAGCGCTGGTACCAGCTGATCGCCGACAACCGCGAGGATCTGGCGCGGCTGTTGACCCTGGAACAGGGCAAGCCTCTGGCAGAGGCCATGGGCGAGATCGACTATGGCGCGTCCTATATCGAGTGGTACGCGGAAGAGTGTCGCCGCGCCTACGGCCAGACCATCCCTACCCACAACCCCACCATGCGCCTGCACACCATCCGCCAGCCGGTGGGTGTGGTGAGCTGTATTACCCCGTGGAATTTCCCCAACGCGATGATTACCCGCAAGGCGGCGCCGGCACTGGCGGCGGGCTGCACCGTGGTGATCAAGCCGGCGTCGGAAACACCACTTTCCGCGCTGGCGCTGTGTGTGCTGGCGGAGGAGGCGGGCCTGCCGGCAGGTACCCTGAATGTGGTGGTGGGATCCGATTCCGCGGCCATCGGCAAGGTGCTGACCCAGGACCCGCGCGTATCCAAGTTCACGTTCACCGGCTCGACCCCGGTGGGCAAGCTGCTGATGGCCCAGTGCGCGAGCACCATCAAGAAGATGTCCATGGAGCTCGGCGGCAACGCGCCGTTTATCGTGTTCGACGATGCGGATATCGATGTGGCGGTGACCGCCTGCATGGCGACCAAGATGCGCAACTCGGGCCAGACTTGCGTGTCCACCAACCGGATTTATGTGCACGAGGCGGTGCACGATGTATTTGTGGATAAGTTGCGTGCGCAGATGGAGGCGCTGCAGCCGGGGCACGGGCTGAAGCAGGGGACGACGTTTGGCCCGCTGATTTTCCGCCGTGCGGTGGATCGGGTGCACGGCCTGGTGGAGGAGGCGGTGGCCAACGGGGCGCGCCTTTTGTTGGGCGGGGATTTTCTGCCGAACGGGGAGAATTTCTACGCACCGACGCTGCTGACGGAGGTGCACGATGAGATGCGGATTGCGCGGGAGGAAATTTTTGGGCCGCTGGCGGTGGTGCAGAAGTTCCGCGATGAAGATGACGTTGTGCGCCGCGCCAATGATACGCCGTTCGGGTTGGCGGCGTATGTAATGAGTGAAAACATTCACCGGGCGAACCGGGTGGTGGAGGCGCTGGAATATGGGATGGTGGCCTGCAATGCGGGTGTCTTCTCGACCACGGTGGCGCCGTTTGGTGGCAGCAAGGAGTCCGGTATTGGACGCGAGGGCGGTGTCGAAGGCATGGCCGAATTCTATGAGACCAAATACTGCTGCTACGGAGTGTGAGCTTCGTTGCTTGTGGCGAACCTTCTAATTGGCTTTGTGGCGGCAAAGCACCGGGTATCTGTTTTCAGAACCGCTGTGAACCCATCCCTGGGCGTTGCGGCGCAAACATCCTGTTTGCGACGCTTCTGAAAACAGATCCCCGGCACTTTGCCTTCGCATCGAAATTTTTACTACGTTAGAAAGACTCTAATTCTTAAAAATCGGAGAACATCATGTCCGAATTGAATACCAACGCATTCTGGATGCCGTTTACCCCCAATCGCACCTTCAAAGCCGCACCGCGTATTGTTGAACGCGCGGAAGGGATTTATCTGTTCGAAAAATCTGGTCGCAAGATCATCGATGCGACCGCGGGCCTGTGGTGTTCCAATGCCGGTCACTGTCGTTCGGAGATTGCCGAGGCGATTCATCAGCAGGCGATGAAGCTGGATTACAGTTCCATTTTCAATTTTGGCCACGAGCTGGGTTTTGAATACGCGGAGCGTCTGGTGCAGTACACACCGGATCCGCTGAATCACGTGTTCTTCGGCAATTCCGGTTCCGAGGCGGTGGAGTCGGCGCTGAAGATTGCACTGCAGTACCAGCGCGCGCGCGGTAAGGGTTCGCGCACGATGTTTATCGGCCGTGAGAAGGGTTATCACGGGGTGAATTTTGGTGGGATTTCTGTCGGTGGTATTGCGCCGAATTACCAGAGTTTTGGTCAGCCGGTGAAGGCGAATCATATGCGCCATACGCTGGATATCGAGCGCAACGCGTTCACCAAAGGGCTGCCGGAGCACGGCGTTGAGATGGCCGAAGACCTGCAGCGTCTTGTTGCGTTCCATGGGGCGGATCAGATTGCGGCGGTGATTGTGGAGCCGTTCTCCGGCGCCGGTGGTGTGATTCTTCCGCCCAAGGGGTATCTGAAACGCATCCGCGAGATCTGCGATCAGCACGACCTGTTGCTGATTTTTGATGAGGTGATTTCCGGTTGGGGTCGACTGGGTTCGCCGTTTGCGTCGGAAGAGTTTGGTGTGACGCCGGATATGATCACGTCCGCCAAGGGCATCACCAATGCGACGGTGCCTCTCGGTGCGGTGTTTGTGAGCGACAAGATTTACAAAACGGTCATGGATGCCGCGGCGGAGGGGATGGTGGAGCTGTTCCACGGTTATACCTATTCCGCGCACCCGGTGGCCTGTGCGGCGGGGATGGCGACGCTGGATATTTACGACCGCGAAGGCCTGCTGACCCGTGCGTCCGGCGATATCGGTAAGCATTGGGAGGAAGCCGTGCACTCACTGGCGGACCTGGACAATGTAATTGATGTGCGTAATTACGGGCTGGTGGCGGCGATCGAGTTGCGCGCGCCGGATAACCTGAAAGGCAAATTTGGTGGCAAGGCGTCGGCGCTGGCTTGGGATGCGGGGGTAATGGCGCGGGGTATCGGCGATGCGCTGTGTATGTCGCCGCCGCTGACCATTGAGGCACATGAGATCGATACCATCGTGAGTACCCTGCGCAAGGTGATCTCGGGCCTGTCGTGACTTCCGCATGTGGATTAGTCCCGGTCCGGCGGCTATTCGCCGGGAAAACTTGGATACCTGTTGGGGCAATCTACAATAAGAGTTGTAGTCGGGCGTACAGCAAAAGTACGAAGCCGTGATGGCTTGGGTGCTCTGCTGAATTCGCCAATCACATTGTTGAGTGGCGCTCCGGCTACCAGCGCATACGGCCTCCGTCCGTCGCATTTTTTGCGACGGGCGGAGACCGTGTGTCGCTTTAATTTTTACGCTTCTTTTTAGGCTCCCTCGAACATCTTCGGGAGCCAATTCGGGTGGGGATTGCAGGGTGCCGGTTTCGGTGCGCTGTAGTGTTGAATGTGCCGTATTGAGGTAGCACATGCGCGATCTCCCCCGGGTTCCTGCCGCTTATTTTTCCCGTCCTCTGCTGTACGGTCTATCCAGTGCGCTGGCTTTACTACTGGCGCTACCCGGTGGTGTGCTGGCGCAGGCTACGGACAACTCCAGTGCCGAGTCCGACGAGGATTACCAGCGCGATCCCAATCGCCAGCGCTCGCTGCCCGCGGGCGCCACCCGCCTTACTTTGAGCGGCAATATCTACTACTACCAGGGTGGCTATTTTTACCGCAAGGAAGACGACGGTTACCTGCGCGTGGAACCACCGCTGGGGGCAGAGCTGACGTTTCTTCCCTCCGGCAGCAACGGTTTCGAGATCGACGGCCGGCGGTTTTTCCTGAGCGGCACGGGCACCTTTTACCGCTACGAGCCAAAGCGCCGCAGTTACATTGTGACTACGCCGCCCTATGCGTGGCGGCGTCATTACAACGGGGACATAGTGGGGGCCTATGAAGACCGCCTGTACGGTTACCCGGACGAGGACCTGGACGACCTGCGCGACCGCTCCGGCATCCCGCAGGCGTATCCACCGGATGCCCTGTCGCCGAACGAACTGGATGGAGAGGGCGAGCCGGTGTACGAAGCGGATGGCTACCGCGACCGGCGCCGGCGTGCACCTCGCCCCTATGCCAATGTGCGTCCGCCCTATGATGCCAGTGGCGAACGCAACGACAACCGCGCCCTGCTGGAGTCCGCCTGTCGCCAGGATGCGTTTGATGCAGCGCGCCGTGGCAGCACCCTGGAAGACCAGCGCCTGCGAATCTACCGGCGGGAGTATCGCGATTGTATCCAGCGCTATGACGCGCGCCGCTGAGGCCCTGAATTTCTCATCTACACTGAGTCAGATGTAGTCCCCGCGCACAGGGCACTGAAACGATTGTTTTCGTGCAGTATTGGTGGTGAGTATCGGTACTGGACATTGATACTGGGTATTGGTCCGGATGGAACTCATAGGGGCTGGGGGCAAGGGAACCGGGGTCAGGGATAGAGGTACAGGGACAGTCTCAGCCATGGGAGTTTTCGGCACCGCCCTTTTTCCGTATTTCCCGCGCTTTGCGGCCACGTCTTTGCGCGTGCTGCTGGCGGTTTTCTGCCTGCTCTGTTTTCTCATTCCTTCCTTCGCCATCGCGCAACTACCTTCCACCAAGCCGAAAGAGTTCTCTCCGGTTGTTCCCGATTTCAGTAACCTCGCCGCAGACTGGTGGACCCAGTGGCCGGACGTCACCCTCGAGCAGCGTGACCTTTGGCTGAAGGATGTCGACAAGGCCTGGCAGGACTGGAGCGCCACCCTGCCCGAGGAGGCGAAGCTTTCCGAAGAGGTCGCCGCGATCAATCAGCGGCTGGCAGGCATTGGTAAAACCTGGGAGAAGCGCGAGGAGCTGAAAAAAGTCAGCGTGCTTCCCACAATCACCTTCCCCGAAAAGCCGACGGTACTGCAGTGGGCAGAGTCCGATGCCGGAGTCACGCGCGGCAAGCAGCGCTTCGATGGCCTGAAGCTGGAAAAGTCGCAGATGGACGAGAGTGTCGATCTGTCGCTCAACCGGCTGCGGGAAACTGTGGGTGCACTGCGTGAAAAGCACCACGCTGACTCCAAGCATCTAAAGGCCACTTTGGATGTGTTCCTGGCACAGATCAGCCACCTGCAGATTCTTGAAGAGCAGGGCATGCTCAACGAGCAGCTGGCGGCCTGGGATGAGGAGCTGAAATACGCCGATGGCGAGCTGGCGCGAATGCTGAAGGGCCTGCAATTCAGCAGCGAAGCGGCAGAGAAACTGGCGGCCGCGCGTACCGAGGAAAAATCCAATCTGGATGAGCTGGCGCGGGAGCGCAGCGACTCCCGCAACCTCATTTTCGAAAGCTCCGACGCCGCAGTCACAATGGAGCAGCAGATCCAGATGATGATCTACAGCGTGGAAGCGCTGGAGAACCGGTTGCAACTGCGCAAGCAGGAGCTGTTGCTGGCCATGAACAGCGTATTGGATGCCGGCACAGAAGATGAAAAGCTCTCCTTCAGTAAAGACCTGGTGAAAAACGCGGAAACCATCCGCGAAAATCTCGTGCGGCAGGTAAATGTACGCCAGCGCCAGATCGTCGCCTGGGTGGGGGAAGATTCCGAGGCCATGCGCAAATGGTGGGGACAGTTTGAAAAAGTCGCCAGTGGCCTCGGCCGGGTGCGCGACCTGACCGAAGATGTGAAGCGCTATGAAACCGCCCAGCTGTTTGTGTACCAGCGCCAGCAGGGATGGTGGCAGACCATGGGCGACCGGATTGTGCTGCAGTTTCAGCAGCTGCGCAGTGGCTGGCGCAACCTCGCCAACTACGAGCTGTTTGCGGTCAGTGAGCAGCCGATTACCCTGAAAGACATCGCCAAAATGATCCTGGTGATACTTGCCGCCTGGGCCTGCTCGCGGCTGCTCAACTGGATTCTGCGCCGCATGGTGCGCCGTAACCGCACCAGCGAACAGGCCGCCTATACCCTGTGGCGGGTGTTGAATTACTGCATCGTCCTGATTACCTTCGTCATCCTCCTTGCCATGGTGGGGCTGGATACTTCCAAGCTCACCTTGATCGCCGGTGCCCTTTCGGTAGGTATCGGTTTCGGCATGCAGGCCATTTTCTCCAACTTTATTTCCGGCATCATTCTGCTGTTTGAGCAGCCCCTGCGGGTGGGTGATCTGGTGGAGCTGGAGTCCGGCGTGTTCGGGCGTATACGCGATATCAATGTGCGCTCCACCCGTATTACTACCCGCGACAATGTGGATATCCTGGTGCCCAACTCGGAGTTCGTCACTGGCCGGGTGACCAACCACACCCTGGAAGACCCGGTGCGGCGCATTCACATCGGTTTCGGTGTCGCCTATGGCACTGACCCGGAAGAAGTACGCGAGGCGGCGATGGCTGCTGCAGAACGGGTACCGGTCACCTTTTCCAACTGGCAGCGCAAAACCGAGGTGTGGCTTACCGGCTTTGGCGACAGCTCACTGGATTTCAAACTGGTGGTGTGGGTCAACAGCAACGCGGTGTCTTCGCTGGGCGATCTCAACGCGCTGTACAACATCGAACTGCTGCATGAATTCAACGAGCGCCGTATCGAGATTCCCTTCCCCCAGCGAGACCTGCACGTGCGCAGCTGGGGGGAGCAGGATACTCTGCCCGCACAGGGTGAGGGTTCTGGTCCCCGCAAGCCCCCGGCACCCAAGGATGAGCGCCGCGGATCGGCCGGCATCGAAGACTGGCCCGATGATGCTGGCGGGGAGGGTGAGAGCGGCAGCGAAGGTGGTGGTGACGACGGTGGCGCCCCCAGTCATTGAGGGCCATTGAGGACAATAGCGAATCACAGTATCTCAACGACATTCTGTGACGTTTATCACCACATTTTCGACGTAACTGCCACGCCCGGGGCTGTTCATATTTCACAGCCCCTGTATTCTGAATGGCTCGAACGGATCACCCGCCGTGATCCCCCGCACTACCAACCGAGCCGCAGGTCCGCCCTTGCTGATTATCCCCATTCAGAACAAGCCTGACTGGCGACGCCCCCCCCTGGTCTGTTTTGCCCTGATCCTGATCAACCTGCTGGTGTTCGTGCTCTACCAGAGCGGCGATGAGGCGCGCTGGCAGGTGGCGGAAGAATATTACTTCTCCAGTGAACTGCCGGTGCTGGAAGAGCAGCGCTTTTACGAATTTGTGGACGCGGAAAAACCTGAGTGGCGCACCCAGGCCCAGGGCGCCGGGGAAGAATTTATTTACCAGCAGCTGTTGTGGAGTCACGAATTTCACAACTGGCTGCTGCCGCAGTTGCGGGATGAGGGCGAGCAGCAGTGGCTTGATCAGCGCAATCAATTCAGCGAACTGCGCGACCGCCTGTCCAGCTTTGCCTATGGATTGACTCCGGCAGAGCCGACGCTGCAAGGCTTGTTCGGTCATATGTTTCTGCACGGCAGCTGGGAGCACCTGCTGGGCAATATGATCTTCCTGCTGCTGTTTGGTCTGTCGGTGGAGCTGGCGTTGGGAGCGGCCTGGTTTATCGGCCTGTATCTGCTGGGTGGTCTCGCTGCGGCTGGCCTGCATATGGGGGTGGAAGCGGGCAGCCTGATACCGGTGATTGGTGCCTCCGGTGCCGTCTCCGCGGTGATGGGGATGTTCGTGGCCGTGTACGGGGTGCGTCGCCTGCGGTTTTTCTACACGCTGGGGTTCGCGTTTGGAGAATTTACTGCGCCGGCGTTGCTGGTATTGCCGTTGTGGCTCGGCAAAGAGGTGTTCGGGTATTTCTTCGGCAACGATAACATTGCCTACTGGGCGCATTTTGGCGGTCTGGTGGCGGGCTTCGTGGGCACCATGGCGCTGATACGGTTTCGGCCAAGCCGTGAGATCCAGGTGGAAGAAGACCTGCCACCCACCCCGGAACAGCTGGCGCTGGCGCGGATCGAATCTCTGCAGAATAACGGAAAATTGCTGGAGGCCAATCAGGCTGCCGCCAGCGCACAGCGGCAGCACCCGCAGTCGCTGGCACTTATCCACAAGTTTATTGAGCTGAGCAGGCTTGCGCCGGAAAGCGAGGCGCATCATCGCGCCTGGCTGGCACTGTTCGCCCTGGCAAAAGCGCCCGAACAGGATTTTGCGCCGGTGGCCAGCGGCGTTGAAACCTATATGGAAAGCACCAGCGAGCCGCGGGCGTTGAATGCGCGGACCTGTCTGGTGCTGGCACAGCGCGCAGCGCGGGAAAAACACTGGGAACTGGTAGAGCGCCTGCTGCAGCGGCTGCAACAGAAAGAGCAGCGCCACCCGCTGATGGCGCGGTTGGCCAACGGTCTGGTAGAGCACTATCGCCGCTGTGGGGATGAAGAGCGCGCGCGCAAAGCGCAGGATTTTGCCCGCGCGCTGCAGCCTGAGGTGGTTTAGTTTATTTCATTGAGCTTTGTGCGAAGGCGCCTCTACCCGGTAGCGGTGCCGCCACTGCCCTTGATTAAACTGGCTGTGCGTTTTGCTCCGCCGCCAGGATCCCTTCCAGCTGTTTCACCTCTCGCAACACACCGCTTTTCGGATACTTTTTCTGCACAAACGCCAGCAACTTGCGACTGTTATCGGTGCGATTGAATCCATCCATATAGATTTTCGCCAGCAACAGATAGGCGCTATCCAGGCGGGTGTAGTGCGGGTCTTCTTTGTGCAGGTTGTTGATCAGTGCCAGAGCGGGTTTGAACTGGCGTTGGCGGTAGAGCGCTTCCGCAATCTGGTGGCGCAGTAGCGATTTGTCGATTGCCGGTGCGCCCTGGCTTTTGGTTATGGCCAGGTAGAGCTCTGCGGCCTTGTGCGCGTGGTTTAGTTTTATAAACCGCTCTAACAAATGTGGGCCCAGTTCGCGTAGGGCTTTTTTATCATCGGTGGCAAGTAGCAACTGCACATAACGCTCGTTGAGGGGGATGTCGTCCGGTTGCTGGCGCAACACATTCACCAGCGCCTTGCGCGCTTCATCGTGCCGACCTTCACGCAGAAAAATTCCCGCATTGGCCAGTGCCTTTTTGCGCTCGAATTCCCGCTCTTCCAGAAATTCCTCGTCATCCACCTGCGCAATCACACCCAGCTTGCGCTGCCGGGTCAGGCAGATGTAGCCCATCATGGCACTGGTGACGATGGAGAAATAACTGGTTACAAACGCGATCAACGGCAACAGCATCCACACCGGGAGCTTGTCCATCACCGCAGGCAACAAATAAGCAGGTGCGGCGGATACGGCGCTGGTGGAGAGCCAAAGCAACCAGTAGGGCCAGCCGATGATCAAGGTAAATTGCAGCAGCTTCAGCGGGTTTACCGCGGCGCGCATACTCTGTTCCAGCGCAAGTACGATCATGGCCGCTGGCGCCAGCAGGGACAGGGCAATGGAATATACCTGTACCGCACTCTCTCCGAGCCCGGCAAACAGCATACCCACACCGCCGGCTACCAGGATCATCCCGATCACCTTGGCAAAAATCGCTGCACTGCGGCCGTCCTGGGCGTCGCCAAAGCTGGGAGCTTCCAGTTGGCCGCTGGCGAGCTTTTCAATCACCAGCAGGTTGTAACGCATTACCACGGCGAGGGTCGCCACAAACACGAAAATCGACAGAATGCCGAGGCCGGTCATGGCCAGGGCGGCCACGGCGCAGACTGCAGATACGGTAACGGGGCCGGATGCAATCCCGTAGCGGAAGTAGAAGGGTGCCATCTGCCAGAAGGGCCTGGCCTTGTTGCTGGCGCCGACATTTTCCAGACGCTTGTTACACAGAGTGCATTTGGGGGTGGACTGGTAGTAGTTGTCCACCGAGCCGGGTACACAGTCGCCGCAGTAGTCCTTGCTGCAGCCGGTACACTGCCAGATGGCATCCGCTCCCGAGTGGTAATGGCAGTTTGTCCCCATGGTGATTCCCTCACGCTTCTTTGTCGTTATTTTTAACCGGTGAAGTGTATCGACAGTTTCCCGCATGGCGCAAACGGATGCTTGTAGCCTGCTAGAATGACCCAATATTGTGTCTCAGGCACTTTTTCCTACCATCACAATTTCAAGGTGTACAGAATGACAACAGCGATGCAGGTACGGCTGGACAATTCCGCGGCGGCGGAGCACTGGGGCAAGAATGCCCTGCTGAGTTTCAGTGAGCACGAGGCCTGTATTCACGCCACCGAAGCTACCGGCGGCACCCTGGTTGCGGTACAGCGCGCCGCGCGCCGCCTGGACGGTATGGGGGTGACCAATATTGCCCTTGCCGGCGATCAATGGGATCTGGAAAGCCGCTGGGCCTTCTGGGCCGGCTACTACAATCCAAACCGCAAGAGCACCCTGGAATGGGGTGTTGGCGAGGGTGACGAGCGCAAAGAGCTGGATGCGCGCAAGGCCGCCAGTCTGTGGGTGCGGGAGATCACCAACGGTACGCCGGAAAATGTTTTCCCGCGCGCGCTGGCGGAAAGTGCTGCAGACATGCTGCAGAAACTGGCGCCCGATGCGGTGAGCTATCGCATCGTGTCCGGTGATGAATTGCTGGACGAAGGCTTTATGGGGATTCACAACGTCGGCCGCGGCAGTGTGCGCGGCGGCGCGATGCTGCAGCTGGACTATAACCCTACCGGTGATGACAGCGCCGATGTGGATCTGTGTCTGGTGGGCAAGGGCATTACCTTCGATTCCGGTGGTTACAGTATCAAGCCTTCGGCGGGCATGGCCCATATGAAGTCCGATATGGGCGGCGCGGCGATGGTTGCCGGCGGTCTGGCACTGGCCATTGCGCGCGGCTTGAACAAGCGCGTAAAACTGTATCTGTGTTGTGCAGAAAACCTGATTTCCGGCCATGCATTCAAGCTTGGTGATGTGATCACTTACAAAAATGGTGTCACCGCAGAAATTTTGAATACGGATGCAGAAGGACGGCTGGTACTGGCGGATGGCCTGATCGCCGCCAGTGAAGACAATCCCCGCTATATTCTGGATGCGGCGACGTTAACCGGTGCTGCGAAGATGGCGGTGGGGCGCGATTACAACTCGGTGCTGAGCCTTGAAGATGACATGGCGGAAAAGGTGCTGAGTGCGGCGAAAGCTGAAAATGAAAAGGCCTGGCGTCTGCCGTTGGAGAAATTTCACATGGAGCAGATTCCTTCGGGCTTTGCAGAGACTGCCAACGTGGGTATGGATGGCACGCCCGGTGCGTCAACTGCTGCCGCTTTCCTGGCGAAATTTGTGCGTGATGACGGGCGTGGTTGGGTGCATATGGATCTTTCCGGCTCTTACCTCCCGGGACCCAATGATCAGTGGGCGCAGGGGGCTAAAGGCCATGGGTTCAGGACTATTGCCCGGTTCCTGTTAGACAATTAATTTTAGTGGTAGCCACGTACGCAGCCTTAACTTTTTACATTTGTGCCTCTGTATAGGCAGTGAGGAAAATTCATGGAAGAGTATCAGGTGATGATTCAGTCACGAGAGTGGCTGGTAGGGTGGGGAACGCTTTCATTGATTAATGCAGGTTTGGCCCAGGGCAAAAACCGCAGCGGTTTAATCTGGTGGGTTTTGAGCCTTATTTTTGGGCCGTTAGCCACTTTGATTTTAGTGTTGCTGAGCAAAGCGCCCGCAAAAGTGCACGACTAAGTGCTTGCTTACGAAGCTCTTGCTCAGAAGCTAAGGTGAGGTGGCGGGGATTCATTTTTGAAAGCGTCGCAAACAGGATGTTTGCGCCGCAGCGCCCAGGGATGGGTTAACAGGGGGGCGCCCAGCTCGGTTTCAAAAATGAATACCCGGTGCCTCGCCGCCACAGGACCCGCTTCAAAGCACCTACACCACTGAACCATCACAGAAACCCAAAAACAAAAAACCGGCACAAGTCCGGTTTTTTGCGAAACGAGAGAGGGAGAAAGGTTAAACCACCGCCCCAATATGCCAGGGTACAAACTCGTTATCACCGTAGTCGAGCTTCTCGCTGGCACTCTGCTCACCAGAAGCAATCGACAGAATGTGTTGGAAAATCATCTCGCCACATTCGGCAACGGTGTAGCGCTTGTCCAGAATACCACCGCAATCGATATCCATATCCTCGCGCATGCGCTCAAACAGATTCGAATTACTGGCTAACTTGATACTGGGTACCGGCTTGCCGCCGAAGGCTGAGCCCCGGCCCGTGGTGAAGCACACCACATTTGCACCGCTCGCCACCTGGCCTGTAACAGAAACCGGATCGAAGCCCGGGCTGTCCATAAACACCAGCCCCTTCTTGTGCACCGGCTCCGCGTACAGGTAAACATCCTGTAACGCTGTGGTGCCACCCTTGGCCTGTGCACCCAGCGACTTCTCTGCAATGGTCGTCAGGCCACCTGCTTTGTTTCCAGGGGAAGGGTTGTTGTTCAGCTCTACGCCATGCATCTGCGTGTATTGTTCCCACCATGTAATGCGGTCAACCAGCTTCTGTGCCACTTCCGTAGAGCAGGCGCGCCGGGTAAGTAAATGCTCAGCACCGTAAATTTCTGGCGTCTCCGAATAAATGACGGTGCCGCCCTGGCGCACCAGAATATCCGCAGCTGCACCCAGGCCCGCGTTTGCTGTAATGCCGGAATATGCATCGCTGCCGCCACATTGCACCGCAAGGGTCAGCTCGGAAGCCGGGATTGCTTCGCGCTCGCATGCATTCGCCGCGGGTAACATGTCGGTCAGGCGCTCAATGCCCGATTCGATTGCCGCGCGGGTACCGCCCTGCTGCTGAATCGTCATTACCTGAAATGCATCACCCTCCTGAAGGCCTGTTTCCCGCATCAGTTTGGTAATTTGCATCGCTTCGCAGCCGAGGCCAATCAGCAAAACACCGGCGAAATTGGGATGGGCAATATACCCGTGCAACGTACGCAGCAGTGTCTGGTAGCCTTCGCCTGACGTGGACATACCGCAGCCGCTGTCGTGGCCCAGGGCAACAACGCCATTTACGTTGGGGAAATCGCGCAGCTTCCCGCTGTCGCGGAAGTGCGCCGCAATCGCACGGGAAACGGTAACTGAACAGTTAACGGTAGACACCACCGCGAGGTAATTGCGGGTGCCGGATTTACCACTGGAGCGGCGGTAACCCATAAAGGTTGCACGCGCTTCTGGGGCGATAAACTCCGTGGGCACATAGTCTTCACAGAAAGCGTGCTCCACCTGGTGGGTGCCCGCTCCCATATTGAATTCGTGTACGTGGTTGCCGGGCGCAATGTCCGCCCGTGCAAAGCCGATAACTTGGCCGTACTTGATGACCGCTTCACCGGCGGCAATCGGGCGTACGCAGACCTTGTGCATGGCAGGCACGTCGGTAACCAGGGGCATCATGCTGCCGTTCCAGTTCACCAGGGTGCCAGCTGGCAGGGGGGCCTTACTGACGGCGACGTTATCGTCGGAATGTATATGTATCAGATCCATCTTGTCCTGACTCCGCTAATAAGGACTTGCGGTCAGTTGTCGTTATGATTGGTTGCAATCTAACACTATATTGGTAAGGCCGCAATCGGTAGGTTAGTACAATTTGGTAAGACTGTGTTGGTGATTCTCGTATTGTGGTGGCTAAACCCCATCTGCTAGAATCCGTGCAATATTTCCGCAGCTATATATAAGTAGCGATTGTGACTGGCCATTAGGGCAGAAACCGTACGGTCAGCGGAACTGGGATAGGTCAGGCAGGTTAGTTCGTTGTCGGCTCAATCGGGATTACCATAGTGCTGGCTGATTGACATTGCTTGATTGATATTGCGTCGCAGCACTGGATTGTGCGCCCGAATCGCGATTCGAAGAAAAACAGATGCAACAGAATTTGCAGGGGAGTAGTTAAATGCAGGGTGCCAGACTTTACCAACAGGTGGCTGAGAAGTTGGCCGCCGCTATTGCCGCCGGTGACTATCCGGCCGGCACGCGTCTTCCTGCTGAGCGCAAGCTGGCCGAACGCTTTGAAGTCAGCCGCCCCACCGTGCGCGAAGCGATTATCGCGCTGGAGCTGGCGGGCTGCGTTGAGGTAAAAGGCGGCTCAGGTGTGTATGTGACCGATACCGAAGCCAGCGCCTTCTCTGCCGGTGAGAGCGATATCGGGGCATTCGAGATTCTGCAGGCGCGGATGATGTTTGAGGGCGAGGCCGCAGGCCTTGCCGCGCGGGAAATGTCCGACGAAGAAGTGGCGCAGCTGGAAAGCATTCTCGAAGAGATGGTGGCGGAAAACGCCTCCGAGTCCAACGCCGAAGTCGCGGACGAAAAGTTCCACCTGCACATTGCCCAGTGTACGCACAATGACGCCGTGGTATCGGTGTGTGAGCACCTGTGGAAGCTGCGTAATAACTCTTCTGTTTCCGCCCGGATCCTGGAAAAGGTACGTCAGGCCGGCTCCAAGCCCCGCATTGAGGAGCACAGTCGCATCCTTGAGGCGATCAAAAAACGCGATCCGGAAGCAGCCCGCAATGCTATGCGTGATCACTTGCAGCGCGTGGTACAGCAGCTGCTGGATGCCACCGAAGCCGAAGCGCTGGAGCAGGCACGCCGTGAAATGAGTGCCGCCCGTCAGCGGTTTGCGCTGCCCTGATCGCCCCACCTCTGCACGCTTCGCTATATCCTGAAAAGCCGGCCTCGCGCCGGCTTTTTTTCTGCCTGTTCCCCTGCCTCCCGCAGCTTTATTTGCTCCCAAAGTCACCCTCTCCCGGTAGGCGGCGTGACCGTCTGGTTGTTGCCTCACCTAAATTGGTATGACAGTATTAATGCAATTTTTATACTGGTCTTGCCATTTCGGCGGGGCAGGCAGCGATGATCAGCCGTCATTGCGCTGGTACAACAATAAAGCCCGGGAGGTATTTATGACCGGACTCAATCGTCGAGTCTTTCTGCAATCACTGGCGGCCACCGCCGCACTGCCCGTCGTTCCGGGGCTTTTGCCACAGGCGGCGGCCATGAGTCGCCCGCCCCGGGCGCAGTACAAAGGCCCCTGGGCACGGGTTCCCCAGATACTCTCGGATATCAAGCTCCCGGCAATCCCCGCGCGGGACTTCAACCTGCGCGAGCTGGGTGCCCGGGGCGAAGGTGAGGATGCCAGTGCCGCTTTCGCCGCGGCCGTAGAGGCCAGCCGCAAAGCGGGTGGTGGCCGCATCGTGGTGCCTGCAGGTAAATACCGCACTGGCCCTATTCATCTGGTATCCAATACCGAATTGCACCTGCAAGAGGGTGCGGAGGTTCACTTTATCCCCGAACCTGAGCGCTACTTGCCGGCAGTCAAAACGCGCTGGGAAGGCATGGAGATGATGGGCTACTCACCACTGATCTATGCGTATCAATGCGAAAACATTGCCCTGACCGGAAAAGGCCTGATTGATGGCGGTGCCGACTGCGATACCTGGTGGCCGTGGAAAGGCCAGAATACCAAGTGCGACAACAGCACCAACGCGGGAGATACCCAGCACGGGCCGCGGACGGAGCTGATGAAGGAAGTGGAAGCAGGCGTGCCGGTGAGTGAGCGGGAATACGCTGAAGGCTCCTTCCTGCGTCCGCCGCTGGTGCAGTTCTACGAGTGCAACAGGGTACTGATCGAAGGCGTAACCCTGGAGAACTCCCCATTCTGGGTGGTGCACCCGGTGCTGTGTAACAGTCTGACCGTGCGCGGTATTACCACCAGAAGCCACGGCCCCAATTCCGACGGTTGCGACCCGGAATCCTGCCGCAACGTATTGATTGAAGACTGTCTGTTCGACAACGGCGACGACTGTATCGCGATCAAGTCCGGCCGCAACGCCGATGGCCGTCGGGTGAATGTCCCCACGGAAAACGTGGTGGTGCGGAACTGCCAGATGCGCGACGGTCACGGTGGCCTGGTGCTTGGCAGCGAGATCTCCGGTGGGGTGCGCAACGTGTTTATGGAAGACTGTGTGATGAGCAGTCCTCATCTGGAGCGCGGATTGCGTATCAAGACCAATTCCGTGCGCGGCGGAAAGATACACGACATCTACGTACGCAATCTCACCATCGGCGAAGTGAAAGACGTCATCGTCATCAACTTCTACTACGAAGAGGGGGATAAGGGTGACTTTGACCCCAGCGTATACAACATTCAGGTGGAAAACCTGGTGTGCAAAGACGCCAAGCGCGCCTTCCAGATCCGGGGCTTTGAGCGCGCCCCAATCCGCGACCTGCAAATTACCAACAGCCGTATTGACCACGCTGACTCACTTGGTGTGATCGAAGAGGTTACTGGCCTGACCGTTAATAACGTATCCATCAACGGTGAGCTGTTCAAACCAGGCTGATCAGTTGGCCGGCTTAGCGAGTAAAGCCGCCGCCAGCGCCGCCCGAATCCCACTAGATTTGGGCATGGTGGCGCGCTATTCTACTTTTTGACCGAAAATCGCACGGAAATAAGTAAAAAATTGGTCTGCCAAAAGTTGATAGTTGGTAATCCATGTGAGACTATCAACACGCTTTAATAATAAGCGGTATTACCAAAAAAGGTTTTACCAAAATAACGACGATAAGCGGAGATGAGAGTCATGAAGACCTTCGAGCTGAAACCACTCACCCTTGCGATGGCCATTGTTGCGGTGCCGGCCTTTGCACAAGAAGCGAATACCTCCGGCGATGCCACTCTGGAAGAGATCACGGTAACCGGTAGTTACCGCGACAGCCTGTCCAAGGCTCTGGACCAGAAGCGCGACGCGGTAGGTTCCAAGGACGCGATCCTGGCGGAAGACATTGCCGACTTCCCCGACCTCAACCTGGCAGAATCCCTGCAACGTATCCCGGGTGTTGCGATTACCCGTGATGCCGGTGAAGGTCGTAACATTTCAGTACGCGGCCTCGGTGCACAGTTCACCCGCGTTCGCATCAATGGCCTGGAGGCGGTGTCCACTACTGGTGGTGCAGATTCCTCTGGTAGTACCAACCGCGCACGTACGTTCGACTTCAATACCTTTGCTTCTGAATTGTTTTCGAACCTCACTGTTCACAAGACCTCATCTGCGGATCTGGACGAAGGTTCTCTGGGTGCCACTGTTGACCTGAATACCGGCAGACCGCTGGATATGGATGAGAGCTTCACTTTTGCGGCGAACGTGCAGGCGGGCTACAACAGTGAGTCTAAAGAGGCTGACCCCCGCACCTCCTTCCTGGTTGCCGGTCAGAATGAAGCGGGCACCATTGGTTGGCTTGCAACCTATTCTCAGTCCAAGCGCAATGTGCTTGAGCAGGGTTTTTCCACCGTACGCTGGACTGCTAAAGAAGAGATCGCCAACTGCTCCGCGTGTGCCGACGATGCCGAGCTGGCGGATCTGAACGAAGGTTTCTTCCCGCGTATTCCCCGCTACGGCAAGTTTACTCACGAACAGGAGCGCCAGGGCTTTACCGGTACGCTGCAATTCCGCCCAACCGACAGCACCGAAATCCTGGTGGACTACCTCACGTCCACTTACGATGCGACGCGTGAAGAAGAGTTCGTTTCCGTCAGCCTGAAAGACGGCGGCAACTTTCCGGAATACGACGTAACCGACTACACCATGGATGGTAATGGCACCATCACCTCAATGACCGTAGACAACTACGACCTGCGCGTAGAGCACCGCTTCGACGAGCTGGAAACCAAGTTCGACCAGCTCTCTATACGCGCTTCACACGAATTCACTGATCGCCTGCGTGGCGATATGGTTTGGGGGGCGTCAGAGTCCAACTTCAGCAACCCGATGCAAACTACTGCGATCGTTGATGCCATCAATGTGCAGAATGAGTTTTCCTACAATGCTACTACCTCTGGCGGTAGCATCGATTTCGCTGACTTCGATACTTCTAATCCGGAAAATTTTGACTTTGTAGAGCTGCGCCATCGTCCGAACACGGTCGATAACACCTTCGATACCGCCGCGTTCAATCTCGAGTTCGACTTGACCGATACCTTGAGTCTGAAGGCCGGCGCGTCCAAGAAAAGCTTTGAGTTCGATGTGGAAGAAAACCGCGCGGGGCCGAAGTTTAGTGGCATTCCCGCTACTGCACTGCAGGGCGGTTCTACCAGCATGAACGGTATTACCTGGTTCTCTCCCGATGTGCACTCCACGTTGAAGACGTATTCTGCCGAAGTTGCCGCAAGTATGGCCCCTCGCGCTTCAGATGTTCGCAACGTTAAGGAAGACGATACCGGCTATTACGCCCAGCTCGGTTGGGGTACTGAGGTCGCAGGCTTGCCAGTGCGAGGCAATTTCGGGGTTCGTCACGTTACCACCGAAGTTGAATCGACCGGTTTCACCGACCTGAACGGTGACCTTATCCAGGTGGTAGCGACGAACGAATATACCGACACCCTGCCATCGTTGAACTTGGCTGTGGATGTACACGAAGACATGGTTGTGCGCTTCTCCGTGGCCGATGTGATGTCTCGTCCTGCACTGGGCCAGCTGACTCCCGGCGGTAGCATTTCTCAGTTTCTGGGCGAGGTCAGCTACGGCAACCCGAAACTGGATCCGTTCCGTGCTCGCGCCTACGACATTTCCTATGAGTGGTACTTCTCCGACGATGCCGTATTCGCGGCTGCGTACTTCTACAAAGACGTTGAGTCTTTTATCAAGAAGGACACCTTCGAAAATCAGTCCTGGGCTGATACCGGATTCGACGAATCCGTGCTGCGTGACGAAGGCGAGTACGATGCGAGCGATGACTGGAGTATCAACCGTTACTTCAATGGTGAAGGCGGTGAGATTTCTGGTGTTGAGCTGCAGTACCAGCAGGCATTCTTCGACAACTATGGCCTCATCCTGAACTACACCTATGTAGATTCTGAAATGAACTATGGCACCGCGGAAGAACCAAACTATGGCCCACTGAACAACCAGTCCAAGAATTCGTACAACGCAACTGTTTACTACGAAAACGAAGACTGGAATGCACGTATCTCTTACGCGGCGCGTAGTGACTACAACACGCGCGAAATGGGCAACGGTCGCGATGGCAACGACTTCGAATACACCGAAGGTACCTCCAACGTGGACTTCGTAGCCGGCTACAGCCTGAACGATAACTGGAAGCTGAGCCTGGAAGCGATCAACCTCACCAACGAACCAAACCGTCAGATGATCGACAGCGCGGGCCGTATCGTGGTCGACCACACTTACGGTCGTCAGTATTACGTAGGTGCTCAGTACAAGTTCTAATCCAATATTTTGATAAGAAGTAGAGATTAAGAGCTCGATTTAGTACTGAACAGAGCGGCCGGGTGCAGGGATTCTGCTGGTGGAAACACCAGCGTCAGGATTCGAAGTCGCACCTGGCCGTTTTTCGATTTACCGCCGTTCTTTTTTAATGGCAAATAACAGAATAAAACCCGAATTTGTGGAGATGTCTGTGAAACCGTTTAATCCGCCCAAAAGCAAACTGGGCCTGAATGCCCTCGCCTTTGCGTTCATCGCGGCCACTCTAACCGCTTGTGGCGATAAGGCGATGCAGTCGCCGGAAGAAGCCGCCACGCCGGAAGCCAACGCAGAAAAACCCGGCGCGATTGCAAGCCTTGAACTCGCCAATCCCTCTGACTTCCCGCGCCTGGACGAAGCGGTTTACCTCAGTTTTTACGAGCTCGGATTAGAGGCCGGTTTTGCCGCACCTGTTGCTGTGTGGAACCAGGCTGACCAGATTCCCGTGCAGGCCATCGACAAAGACGCCGATGGCAGAAAAGATGGCATCCTCTTCACTGTGGATGTGGCTGTCGATGAGACCCTCAAGCTGCGCATCGCCAAAGCCGATGCTGCTGTCTCGCCTGTTGCCAAACGGACCCAGGCAGAAATATCCCACAAAGTGGGTGGCGAATGGGTTGAGCGCGAATACAGGGGCGGTAGCTTCCAGCGTGTAAGCTCTCTCGATGTGCCCCAAGAGCACACCGACCACTCCTACTTCATTCGCTATGAAGGCCCAGGCATCGAATCCGATCTGGTGGGCTACCGTGTATATCTGGACTGGCGCAACGGCTTTGATATTTTTGGTAAGAAAACTCGCGAGCCGGTATTACAGGGTGTGGGCCAGGATGGATTTGATTCCTACCACGAACCCGCCGATTGGGGCATGGATATCCTCAAAGTAGGCAGCGCTGTCGGTGTTGGTGGCTACGGTTACTGGGACGGCGAAAAAACCATCCGCGTGAGCGATGTACAAGATTGGCAAGTGGATATTGCCGAGAACGGGGACATCTATTCTGCATTCAAAATTCAGTACAAAGACTGGAAACCCACCGAAACTCTGCAGACCGACCTGACTGCTGTGCTGTCCATACACGCCGGATCCCGTCTGGTGGAAGTGAATGCGAAAACCAGCGAAGAGCTGGACAACCTGGTTGCTGGCATCGTGAATCACGAAGGCACTGACTTGATTGTTGGTAACATGGACATTACCGGCCACGCTTACACCTATATCGGCACTTACGGTGCGCAAAGCCTGGATGGCGCCAATCTGGGCATGGCGGTGATCGCCAAGCGCAAGGCCATCGATGAAGTCACCAAAGATGAACACAACCAGGTTGCGGTGCTCAAGCCTGCCGGCAACGAAGTTCAGTACTACTTTGTCGCGGCCTGGGCCAACGAAGTGGAGACTGAGCACGGCCCGATTACCACCAGGGCTGAATTTGAAGCCTACCTCAAGCAGGAAGCGGAAAAGCTCACCAAACCTCTGCGGCAGCGCCTCACCACCGCCGCGAGTGAAGCGGCAACCGAGCAGCCGCTGACAGCCGATGTGGCCCTGGACTGGAGTAAGCGCCTGGCGGATTCTGAGCTGGAACGCAAAACACTCGATTACCGCTTCGGTGGTTACGACCATATCCGCAAACGTCCATCCTATTTTGAATACACCACCGGTATGGTGCTGCAGGCCTACGACGAACTGAATCAGGTTGCGCCGGAAGCCCGTTACGCCGACGCCGTGCAAACCGTGATGGGCTCCTTCGTGAATGAAGACGGCAGCATCAACGGTTACGTGCAGGAGAAATACAATATCGACAGCATCCGCGCCGGCACCATGCTTCTACGGATGTACGAGCGCAACGCAGATCCCGCGTACAAAAAAGCCGTCGACACCCTGTTCGAACAGCTAGAACACCACCCACGCACTTCCCAGGGCGCCTTCTGGCACAAGAAGCGCTACCCCTATCAGGTGTGGCTGGACGGCGTATACATGGGTATTCCCTTCCTCGCCCACTATGAACAGTTGATGCACGAAGAGCCGGACGTGGAAGAAGTGCTGGCGGAGTTCAAAGTCGTCAACCAGATTCTCAAAGACCCCGAAACCGGCCTTTTCTATCACGCCTGGGACGAAAAGCGCGAGCAGGTGTGGGCCGATAAGGAAACCGGTCTTTCCGCCTATCACTGGGGCCGCGGGATGGGATGGCTGGCAATGGCTCTGGTAGATGTATTGGACTTTATTCCGGAAGAAAATACCGAAGAGCGGCGGTACCTGTTGGACATGATTGCCGAAATCGCACCGGTGATTGAAACATTCCAGGATGCGCAAACCGGTACCTGGTGGCAGATTATGGACAAGCCGGGTGCGCGCGGCAATTACCGGGAGTCCACGGCCAGCACCATGTTCACTTACTTCTTCGCTAAGGCTCTGAACCAGGGCTACCTGCCAAAAGACCAGTATCTGGCCACGGCGAAAAAAGCCTACCAGGGCCTGCTGGACGAATTTGTACAGGTGCACGCGGACGGCACCATCAGCATCACCGATATGTGTCAGGTGGCTGGCCTGGGCTACGGCCGCGATGGCAGCTACGAGTACTACATGAGCGAGCCAATCTACGACGACGACCCCAAAGGCACCGCGCCGTTTATTACTTCCGGCGTTGAGATGTACAAGCTGCTGAAATCCGAATCTTAAGTCGTCACCGAATTAACTGGGTAGAGTTATGACCACTGTATTTGAAGAGCGCCACGCCAGTCACCCGGGTGACTATGTCAATTACGATACCGATCGACTGCGCGACGAGTATCTGGTGCCGAACCTGTTTACTGCCGATACCGTCAATCTGACCTACACCCACGTGGATCGCGTAATTGTCGGTGGTGTGATGCCGGTAGAAAGCAGCGTAAAGCTGGAAACCGTAGACGCACTAAAATCCGACTATTTTCTCGAGCGCCGGGAGCTGGGCATCATCAATATCGGTGCCCCCGGTGTGGTGGAAGTGGATGGTGCCGTGTATGAAATCGGCACCAAGGAAGCACTGTATGTGAGCCGCGGGTCCGAGAGCGTGGTGTTCAGCAGCAATGTAAAAACTTCTCCGTCGAAATTTTACATTCTGTCCACCCCCGCGCACCGCGAATTCCCCACCACCAAAGTGGGCCAGGGCGATGCCCAGGTGATCGAACTGGGTGCCGCAGAAACCTGTAACAAGCGCACCCTGCGCAAGCTGCTGGTAAAAGACGTGTTGCAAACCTGCCAGCTGCAAATGGGCATGACCGAGCTGGCTCCCGGCAGCTGCTGGAACACCATGCCGTGCCACACCCACAGCCGCCGTATGGAAGTGTATATGTACTTCAATCTGCCCGAGGAGCAGGCCGTATGCCACTTCATGGGCCCGCCGCAGCAGACCCGTACCATCTGGATGCACAACGAGCAGGCAGTGATCTCTCCCACCTGGTCTCTACACTCAGGTGTGGGTACCAGCAATTACACCTTTATCTGGGGAATGGCGGGCGAGAACCACGATTACGACGATATGGATAAGGTGCAGCCCACCGAGCTGCGTTGATCTTGATCGAAACCTGAGTAATCGCGAAAAATCTGGAGTAAAAGAATGTCCAACTCACTGTTTGATTTAACCGGAAAGCTCGCCCTGGTAACCGGCGCCACCCACGGCCTCGGTATGGCCATGGCAGAAGGCCTCGGCAACGCGGGTGCAAAGCTGGTTATTACTGGCCACTCCTCTCAGGCAAAACTCGACAACGCCGTTTCCGAGCTGCGCGAAAAAGGCCACAACGCGCACGGGTATCTGTTCGATGTCAGCGACGAAGATCAGGTAAACGAGATGGTACCGGTGATTGAAAAAGAACAGAGTCCGATCGATGTGCTGGTCAACAACGCCGGCATCATTCGTCGCGTACCGCTACTGGACATGGAACTGTCAGAGTGGAACAAAGTGCTGGAAACCAACCTCACCGGTGTGATGGTGATGAGCCGTCCGGTCGTGCGCCGTATGATTGAACGCGGCGCTGGCAAGATCATCAATATCTGCTCGATGATGAGCGAGCTGGGGCGCGATAGCGTTTCCGCCTACGCGGCCTCCAAAGGAGGCCTGAAAATGCTGACCCAGAATATGGCCACGGAATGGGCGCGCCACAACATCCAGGTGAACGGAATTGGACCGGGCTATTTTGCCACGGCGCAGACCGCGCCGATCCGCGTAGATGGCCATCCGTTCAATGATTTCATTATCGGACGCACCCCCGCTGGCCGTTGGGGCAACCCTGAAGACCTGCAGGGCACTGCGGTATTCCTGTCCAGTGATGCGAGTAATTTCGTCAACGGTCAGGTGGTCTATGTGGATGGCGGTATTCTCGCCACCATCGGTAAACCCAGTAATGAGTGAATGCTGAGTTATTCACGCCGCCGTCAGCCTGGATTTCAAAACTGGGCGAAGGCATGATTTAAATGAGATTGATTGTTTTTCAGCCGGGCCTTGCCCGGCTTTTTTTGTGCCCGGGCAAAGGTGTTTTCCCTATCCGTGGTAATTTCCGCTGTTTTCGCTCCCTTCTTTCTTGCCCTAACGGTATCCCTTCCTAGACTCAAACTATGTGGGTAAGAATGGCGTCGCGCTATGCCAGTAAAGCGCTTTCCCCCTGATCCATGAGAAGTCATTGGTTTTAATAAAGGCCAACTTTTTTATTTCTCATGGGAATAAACCCAATCAATTGAGGGTGCGTCTCTTGACTGAAGAGCAACTTCCTTCGAGCAAAGAACAGCGCCGCAGAGAAGGACGCCTGGTACTGTTTATTCTCGTATTTCTGTTTCCGATTCTGGCGGTCGCCATTGTTGGGGGCTACGGGTTTGCCGTCTGGATTCTGCAAATGATTTTCGGGCCGCCGGGCCCACCGGCCTGAATTCGCCGCCGCACTTCCGGAGCGCCCTGTAGGGCGCTGCACCAATGGCAGTGTCTTCAACGGCGAAGGCGCTGCTATCCCGTCTCGTACGCTGACCGCCATCGCCACAAGCTGGAAACCGTACCAGTGGTGCAAGTGGCGACAATGAGACGAATCTTAGCAAAAACAACTGGATCACTATGAGAGAGCACCACTACCGAAACCGGGATTACACCGCCTCTGCAGCGGATAACGGTGAAAAGTCACACGGCGGCACGGTACATATTGTCAGCCTTATTGTGCATGTGCGGCCGGTGAGTATTTCTGGGTTCTCCCAGTGGGTGGATGAGCAGCCCGAGCTGGAAATCCACCTCGGTGATGACAATGGAAAACTGGTGGTGGTGATGGAAACCGCCGACCACCATCGGGTCAATGAACTGATTGAAGTCACCAAGGATCAGTCAGGTGTTCTGAACGTGGCCATGGTGTACCACGAGGAAATGGCAGTGTCTGATATGGACGATGTTCTGAACGAGCAAGGCGCAGCAGCCGACGGTGAACAACCGGTAAAAATTGTGGGAGAACTGTGACATGGCCATTACCCGACGGGATTTCACCAAAGCGAGCGCGGTAGTTGCCGCTGCTGCCGCCGCCGGCCTGGCAGTACCAGCAAAGACCCAGAACCTGGTCAGTAAAGGCGGCGCCAACGAGCTGACCTGGAACAAAGCCCCGTGCCGTTTTTGTGGTACCGGCTGTAGTGTGATGGTCGCCACCAAAGACAACCGCGTGGTCGCAACCCATGGGGATATCAAGGCGGAAGTGAACCGCGGCCTCAACTGTGTGAAAGGCTACTTCCTGTCAAAAATCATGTACGGCAGCGACCGTCTGACCAAGCCATTACTGCGTATGCGCAATGGCAAATACGACAAAAATGGCGATTTTGTGGCAGTGTCGTGGGATCAGGCCTTCGACATCATGGAGCAAAAGTTTAAAGCGGCGATCAAAAACCACGGTTCCGATTCTGTGGGTATGTTCGGCTCGGGCCAGTGGACCGTATGGGAAGGGTATGCCGCCAGTAAACTGATGAAGGCTGGCTTCCGCACCAACAATATCGACCCCAATGCACGTCACTGTATGGCCTCTGCGGTGGCGGGCTTCATGCGTACCTTCGGCATCGACGAGCCCATGGGCTGTTACGACGATTTTGAACACGCGGATGCATTTGTGCTGTGGGGTTCCAATATGGCGGAGATGCACCCCATTCTCTGGTCGCGGGTTACGGACCGTCGCCTGTCGCACCCGGGGTGTAAGGTTGCGGTACTTTCTACCTACGAGCATCGCAGTTTCGAGCTCGCCGATATACCGATGGTGTTCACGCCCCATTCGGACCTGTTAATTCTGAATTTTATTGCCAATTACATTATTCAGAACAACAAGGTGAACAAAGACTTCGTCAAAAAACATACGCGCTTCGTGCGTGGTGAAACCAATATTGGTTATGGCCTGCGCGATGAAGATCCACGCGAACAGAAGGCCACCGGGCGGGACAAGGTAAATGCGTGGACAGATATGAGCTTCAAGGAATTCGCAGAATTCCTCGAGCCGTACACGCTGGAGCGCGCGGCGAAAGAAAGCGGGGTATCGAAAGCTCGCCTCACCGAGCTGGCTGAACTCTACGCGGATCCGAACACCAAGGTGATGTCTCTCTGGACCATGGGTTTCAATCAGCACACCCGCGGTGTCTGGGCGAATAACATGGCCTACAACATTCACCTGCTTACCGGGAAGATTTCTACTCCGGGTAACAGTCCTTTCTCTCTCACTGGCCAGCCCTCCGCCTGCGGTACTGCCCGGGAAGTCGGCACCTTCTCTCACCGCCTGCCAGCGGACATGGTGGTCGCGAATCCGAAGCACCGGGAAAAGGCCGAAAAAATCTGGCGGTTACCGAAGGGCACCATTCCTCCGAAGCCAGGCCTTGATGCGGTGGCGCAGAGCCGTGCGCTGAAAGACGGCAAGCTCAAAGTCTACTGGACCCAGGCCTCCAACAACGCCCAGGCCGGCCCCAACTTAATGCAGGAGTTACTGCCCGGTTGGCGCAATCCGGATGCGTTCGTGATTGTCTCCGATGTGTACCCGACCACTTCGGCACAGGCGGCGGACCTGATTTTGCCCACCGCCATGTGGGTGGAGAAAGAGGGCGCTTACGGCAATGCCGAACGTCGCACTCAGTTCTGGCATCAGCAGGTAAAAGCACCCGGGGAAAGCAAGTCAGACCTCTGGCAACTGGTGGAGTTTTCCAAACGCTTCAAAACCGATGAAGTCTGGCCCGAGGAATTGAGCAAGCAGCGCGGCTATCGTGGCAAGACCCTGTACGACGTGCTGTATGCCAACGGGCATACCAACCGTTTTCCCACCGAAGACCGCGACAAGAAATTTTCCAACGACGAAGCGGATGCGTTCGGGTTCTACATCCAGAAAGGATTGTTCGAGGAATATGCGGAATTTGGCCGTGGCCACGCCCATGACCTGGCACCGTTTGACCGCTACCACCAAGTGCGCGGCCTGCGTTGGCCTGTGGTAGATGGCAAGGAAACCCTGTGGCGTTTCCGCGAAGGCTCCGACCCCTACGTGAAGAAAGGTGCTGGTATTGAGTTCTACGGCAATGAAGATGGCCGCGCGCGGATCTTCGCTTTGCCCTATGAGCCGCCGGCGGAATCACCGGATCAGGCTTTTCCTTTCTGGTTGTGTACCGGGCGGGTACTGGAGCACTGGCACACGGGCTCCATGACCCAGCGAGTACCGGAGTTGTTTAGCGCGGTACCCTATGCAGTGGTGTATATGCACCCGGACGATGCTCAAGCACAGGGTTTCCGTCGCGGCAGTGATATCAAGGTGATTAGCCGGCGCGGGGAAATGATCGGGCGTGTGGAAACCCGCGGGCGGGCGCGGCCGCCGAAAGGCCTGGTGTATGTGCCTTTCTTTGATGCGCAGCGCCTGATCAACAAGGTGACTCTGGATGCCACTGATCCAATCTCAAAGCAGACGGATTTTAAAAAGTGTGCGGTAAAGCTGGAGTTGGTCTCACTGGCCTGAAGCTGGCAGCAACGTAACCCAATGAGAGTCGAGTAGCGATCATGACCGGAAAGCAGGTATTTACTATCGCCGTCGCCGTTATTGTATTTGTATGCGGACTGGCCACTGTTGCGGAACAGTTCCCGGATGCACCGGCGCCGGATGGTATTCGCAAGGGCGGCACGTTGTTTGAAGAGAGTCCGGCACCACAGCTGGCGGACCCGGTGAACACAGACGGCAAGCGGGTACGCGCTTACCCGGAGCAGCCGCCCACCATTCCCCATACCATTCGCGATTATCAGATCAACAAAAACACCAATCGCTGCCTGGAGTGCCACAACCGCATTCAGACTGCCGTGAGTGGTGCACCGATGATCAGTGTCACCCATTTCATGGATCGGGATTTTCAGGTTCTCGCCGATGTGGCACCGCGTCGGTACTTTTGCCTGCAGTGCCATGTGCCGCAAACCAATGCCAAATCCTCGGTGGGTAATACCTTCAAGGATGTGGATATTTTGTTGCGCAATCAGAAACAGAAATCCTCCCAGTAACGGATCCGGGGCCTGAGTAATGATTGACTGGATTAAAGGCTATTGGCGCACACTGAGCCGTCCGGCCACGGCATTCAGCCTCGGCTTTCTGCTGTTGAGTGGGTTTGTTGCCGGGATTGTTTTCTGGGGTGGCTTCAACACAGCCCTAGAAGTGTCGAATACGGAAAAGTTCTGCATCAGTTGTCATGAGATGCGGGACAACGTCTATCAAGAGCTCAAGGGCACCATTCACTGGACCAATCGCTCGGGGGTGCGCGCTACCTGCCCGGACTGCCATGTCCCCCACGAATGGACCCACAAAATTGCACGCAAGATGCAGGCGTCAAAAGAGGTGTGGGGCAAGATCTTCGGGACTATCAATACTCGTGAAAAGTTTTTGGAAAAGCGCCTGGAGCTGGCGCGGCATGAATGGGCACGCCTGAAAGCCAACGACTCCCTGGAGTGCCGCAACTGTCACGACTTCGAATACATGGATTTCAGCGTGCAGAGCGAGCGCGCGCGTAAACTGCACTCCACTGAGCTGGCCTCGGGCAAGGCCACTTGCATCGATTGCCACCGGGGTATCGCCCACCATCTGCCGAATATGGAAAACGAAGATGCCTGGGGGCCGGATAACCCCGCGCATGATGACAGCCGTTTTGGTGAGGATAATCCGCTGGATTTGGATAAAGACAAAAAGTCAGGCACGCCGAATAAGGTGAACTGATCGCAGCAGGCCCCCATGCATGGCATAAAAAAATCCCGCAGCACAGGCTGCGGGATTCAAATCTACAAACTATGGATTTCCGAATGGAAGACCGTAGTTACCATCGGCGGATGAGCACACTGTAAACAAACATAAAAACTTACAAGTCGCCAAACGCTTGTTCCACACACGCCAGAGTACCCTGCGCATCGAGTTTGTTCAGCCAGTTCACCACTGCTTTTTGCAGCTGCGCGCTCTGTTTCAGGTCGTCACCGAACACCGGAGTGAACGCGAGGAAGTTCGCGGCCAGTGCTTCGTTACCGGCAGGCTTGTACTGATCGCAGATCGCTTTCAGCTCCACCGCCAGCGGGTCGGAAACCTCGATAGCATTGCCTTGCTCGTCCACGGCGGATACATAACGGATCCAGTTGGCCAGGGCAAAGCTCAGCACTTCTATGGGGCCATTGTTCGCGAGATGATGACGCAGGGTGCCCAGCCAGCGCTGCGGAATCTTCTGCGACCCGTCCATGGCGATCTGCCAGGTGCGGTGGCGCAGAGCGCGGTTCTCGAAACGATCGATCAGTTCTGCCTGGTAAGCGGCAATATCAAACTCTGCCGGCACCTCGATGGAGCTGGTGGCCTCGGACTGTATAAAGTGCAGTGCCAGCTTGTTAAACGCCGGTACCGCCATCACATCCGCCACCGTCTCACAGCCGGCCAGGTAACCACTGTAGGCGAGCATGGAATGGCTGCCATTTAACAGGCGCAGCTTGATCAGCTCGTAAACTTCCACATCGTCAACCAGAGTGGCACCGGCCTTGTCCCAAGCTGGGCGGCCGCGCAGGAAGTTATCTTCCACCACCCACTGGGCGAAGGGCTCCGCCATTACCGCCGCCTCATCGCGACAGCCGATCAGCGCTTCCAGCTCTTCGCGGTCCGCGTCGGTCGTGGCCGGCACAATACGGTCCACCATGGTGGATGGCGTGGTGGTGTTTTCCGCAATCCACACCGCCAGTTCACTGTCGACTTTCTCCGCAAACTGCCCCAGCACATTGCCCAGCAGCTTGCCGTTGGACGGCAGGTTGTCGCAGGTCAGCACGGTAAAGCCCGGTAGGCCGCGCGCCTTACGCAGAGCCAGGGCACCGACGATGTAACCCAGAGCAGACCTGGGAGCCTGCGGGTTGGCCAGATCGTGAATCACGTCCGGGTGCTGCGGGTTCAGGTCGCCGCTCGCCGGATCGTGGCAGTAGCCTTTCTCGGTGATGGTCAGGGAAACGATACGCACACTTTCCTGGGCCAGAAGCTCCAGTAATTGTTGCGGGCTTTCCGGGCCCACCAGCACATCGCTCACCGCACCGACGATCTGCACCTTGGTGCCCGCGTTGGATTTTTCCACCACGGAATAAAGGCCATTCTGCGGCACCAGCTGATCGCGCACGCCGGCAGAACGCAGGCTAGCACCCACAATACCCCAGTCCTTTTCGCCGGCGGCAATACGGTTTTCCGTGAACCAAGCCTGGTGCGCGCGGTGGAAGGCCCCGATACCCAGGTGCACGATGCCGGTGGTGACTTCGTTGCGGTCGTAGGCCGGCTTGATCACCTCAGCGGGGAGGCTTTCCAGAATATTGTTGTTGAGTCGTTCTTGGCTCATTTCTTTTCCACCTATCAAAGCTTGTAAGCTTTTTTCGCCAGGTTGTAGGCGAGGTCCGCGGCCAGTTCGAAGGCTTCGTCTTCCTGCAGGCGGTGGTCGGAGACCAGCTGCGCCAGCCACACACAATCCATGCGGCGCGCCACATCGTGACGGGCGGGGATGGACAGGAATGCGCGGGTGTCATCGTTAAAGCCGACGGTGTTGTAGAAGCCGGCAGTCTCGGTTACCTGCTCGCGGAAACGACGCATACCTTCCGGGCTGTCGTGGAACCACCAGCTCGGGCCCAGTTTCAGCGCTGGGTAGTGGCCCGCCAGCGGCGCCAGTTCGCGGCTGTAGCTAGTCTCGTCCAGGGTGAACAGAATAATGCTCAGCTCAGGCTCGTTACCCACTGCTTCCAGCAGCGGTTGCAGCGCGCTGACGTACTCGGTCGGGGACGGAATATCGCAGCCCTTGTCGCGGCCGAAGCGCTCGAACACCAACTTGTTGTGATTGCGGAAAGAGCCCGGGTGAATCTGCATCACCAGGCCATCCTCGATACTCATGCGTGCCATCTCGGTCAGCATCTGGCCGCGGAACAGCTCCGCATCTGCCGCACTGCCATTACCGGTAACTACCTTCAGGAACAGCGCCTCGGCTTCCGCCGCAGACAGGTTCGCTGTGGTCGCCGTCGGGTGACCGTGGTCGGTGGAGGTCGCGCCCATCTGCTTGAAGAATTCGCGACGGTTGCGCAGTGCCGCCAGGTAGCCGGACCAGGTGGACGTGTCTTCACCGGTGATCTCGGCCAGCTGCGCCAGGTTATCGGTAAAGCCTTCGAAATCCGGATCCAGCACCGGGTCCGGGCGGAAGGCAGTGATCACACGGCCTTTCCAGCCGCTGTCCAGAATCTTCTGGTGATGACGCAGATCGTCCAGCGGGGACTCAGTGGTGGCAATCACCTCGATATTGAAGCGCTCGAACAGCGCCCGCGGCAGGAACTCCGGTGTTTTCAATGCGCTGTCGATGCGGTCGTAGTACAGCTCGGCGGTGTCGCTGTTGAGCTGAACATCCAGCCCAAATACATCGTGGAAAACCGTATCCAGCCAGGTGCGCGATGGAGTGCCGCGGAACAGGTGGTAGTTGTCCGCCAGCAGTTGCCAGATCTTGCGTGGATCCTGCTCTACCGGAGTGCCGTCCTGGGTGCGGATGCCCAGGCTCTCCAGGGGGATGCCCTGGGAATAGAGCATGCGGAACACATAGTGGTCCGGGCGGATCAGCAGGTCGGCCGGGTTGCCGAAGGGCTGGTTGTCGGCGAACCAGGATGGGTCGGTATGACCGTGGGGGCTGATGATCGGCAGATCTTTCACGCTCTGGTAAAGATTGCGCGCGATATCCCGGCTTACTTGGTCAGCCGGAAACAGACGGTCGGGGTGCAGAATCAGAGGGCGTGTCATGTGGATGCTTCCAGATTTCGGGTTTGCCATTGGGAACCGGCGGCTCGCGCTTCTCGTGTAGATGGAAGTCGTTGGAGGCCGAATCCGTTTATTGTTGTGTGGTTTTGCCAGCGCCGGAAACTTATATCGGCCGAGTCAGGCTCGAAAAAGAAAAGAGCCCGGCTCACCGCGCAGCAAGGGCTGCGGCGGGAGCGGGCGGTATGCGCGAATCAGTAGCAGAAGGGGTCCAAACCAGCCCCCTTGTGCCCGGTGCGCCAGGCGATGGAGAAAACCTCGATACTCGGTACGAGAGTGTGTATTGAGCAGCGATTGCCGCCATACTGTCAAAATTGGCTTTACCAGTCAACGGTTCTGGTAAGGCATTTGTCCTGATTTGGGTTCCCGGCCGCAGAATTTACCGCTGTTGGCCGGTCATTTCTGTGTTGCCAGTGGGCTAGGACCTATTCTACCGGCACCAAGCGTGGGTCTGGTGCCGCTGTAGATAAGTTGGCAAGTTTGTCCCAAGCCTGTGTGAACAGGGCGTCGGGGTAGGCCCGCTGGGCGTGGTACAGGGTGCTGCGGGCCACCTGCAGGTCCAGCCCGTACATCTCTTTGTAAGGCCAATTCTCTGGGGCCAACACGGTTTCTGCGATGAGCGCGTAGCCCTTTTTCAGAGCGTGACCGTCTACCGAGTAGTTCCAGATATCCACGCCCACCTTTTCGCCAAAGCGCCCCAGCAGGTTGTACGCCTCCAGATTGAAGTTGGCGTAGTGCCAGGGGCGGGTGCGTTCGAACTCTGCGTGCTGGTTACCGTGGCGATCGAACTGAGCGCCGATACGCCGCATCTGGGTGATGCGCAGGCGCCGCTTGGCGGTATCCAGGTCGCCGGTGAAGAGTGCAAAGGCCACTACCTGAGCATCGAACCAGGTGCCGTGGTTGTTGTGCCAGTTATCCTCTTCAAAGCCGTTGTCACTGGTCAGAAGCCAGTGATTGAACTGCCGAAACCACTGCTGAATATACTGAGTTTCTTCTGTACTCAGGTGCGTGCCGAGTAATTCGACCGCATCAATCAGCGGAATAAAAAAGCGCGCTTCAATGATGCCAATACCGCGGCCGTCGTTTATCCCGGGGATGGCCTGCGCGTGCTGAAAATTGGGGTTCATCCGCGTGTCCGGGTGGATAAACCAGTTGTGCAATTGTGCGCGGGCCTTGTCGGCGTAGCGCGTGTCGCCGGTGGCGCGGTAGACGAGCGCGAGTGCGGTGACATCGCGGCTCAGTGCTACCAGGCGGCGATTGTCGCCGGCCTGCTGGTTAATCTCCGGGTTGCGTTTGCCGTCCCGGCGGATATAGGGCAGTCCGTTTTCGGTATCCGGATTCGGCCACCAGTAAGGCCCCAGGCTGTAGTAGTCGTGCCGGTCGCCACTGGCGGGTGCGGATTTTTTGTCGACGACGGAATAGAGCGGGTTGTTCAGTGCTTGCCACGCACTTTCCGTAATTTCGGCGAGGGTTTCCGGTTCTCGCTCCAGTGCATCAAACAGCTCTGCATCGAATACTGCTAATTTCTCGCTGGCCGCGGCCCAGCCAACTTGGGAGAGCAGCGCAGTAAAAATGACGATGAGTATAGGTGTCAATCTGGGCATCGCGTACCACACCTCTTCAAATTGCAAACCGCTAAGGGGAGAAAAAAGGGACTCCATTTGGAGTCCCCTTTAGTCAGTGGTCTATGTGCCGACAACTCAGAAGAAGTTGTACTTCGCCTGCAGCACAAAAATACGACCGTCGAAGTGGGTGGCGCGAGGCTGGAATTCGTTATCCTGATATTCCTCGTACAGCGCTTCGGTGAGGTTGTAACCTTTCATGGACAGGCTGAAGTTGTCGGTGACGTTGTAGTAAGCCGACAGGTCCAGGCGGCCTGCGGCCTTCACGTTCTTGTTCCCTTCACCATTAAAGGTACCGACACTTTCCAGCTCGTATTCACTGCGGTAGTTGTAGGCCAGGCGCACACCGAAGGGACCGTCTTCCCAGTAGCCGATCACGTTGTAGGTGTCATCAGAGATGCCAGGAATGCGCGCTTCCAGCGGGGAGTCCTGCTCGGTGTGGGAGTAGTTGACGATGCCGCCCAGGCCATTCCAAGGGTACGGCAGGAAGCTCAGGTTTTGCTGAATGGACAGCTCGTAACCCTGCACCTGAATCTGCTCGTCCACGTTCTGGATCTTGGTAATGCTGACCTGATCGCCGGCCATGATGTAGTCCGCGTCGATCACATCGTAGGCATCTACACCGTTGGTGACACAGTTGTCGCCGTCGAGCGACAACGCGCCCACATCCAGGTCGTAATCCGCCAGCAGGCTGCCGTCACAGCTGGCAACGCCGGTGAAGAAGTTGTCGATATTCTTTTGGAAGGCGGCAAAGGTAATGGCGCTGCCTTCGCGGTTATACCACTCCAGCGACACATCGTAGGACGTCGCGGAGAAGGGCTCGACATCCGCGCCCGGCAATTTCACGCTGACTGCACCCGGCACCGAAGAAATGGTGGTGGCTGGTGTGGCGGCGCGCACGTTCGGGCGGGAGATGGATTCGCCGTAGCCGAAACGCAGCATCAGATCTTCACTCAGTTCCACCGCCAGGTTCAGGCTCGGCAGCAGGAAGTCGTAGTCGCTGTCGACGGCGCGCTTTTCCGGGTTGTTGATGTCGGTGGCACCGAAGGCGTAGTACGGCGAGGCCGCGGTCTGTTCGGAGTTCACATAGCGCACGCCGGCGTTACCGGAAACCGGCAGGTCGGCCACGGTGAAGTCCAGGTCGGTCATCAGGTAGAGCGCCGAGGTATCTAGTTCCACGTCGTACACCAGGCCGGCACTCTGCTGGCCACCGCGGGCGATCAAGCCGGTGGAGGGCACGCGCACGGGGATTTCACCGGTAACGGGGTCGGGTGCTACGTTGCCGATGGAGGCGGCGGCCAGGGCGTTGAGCGCATCTACATTCAGTGCATACCAGCCTTCGCCAGCGCCGGCAAAGCCCGGTGCGTCGCCGCCGAAGAAGTTGCCTTCGTTGACGTAGGCCGGATCGCCGATAGCGGCGTTGTTGAGGATGCCGTTCAGGTCGATGCCGGTGGGCGAGCTGCGCAGACGGTCGGAATCCTGAGTCTGGCTGGAGAAGCGGTAGCCAAAGGACACCGCGGAGACCGCCGGCAGTTCCAGCGCGCGTTTGGCGTTGAACTCAAACGAGTTGGCTTCGGTTTCCAGAATCTCAGAGGTACCGGTAATCAGTGCCTGTACATTGGGGTTGTCCACCAGGGTTGTGATACCAGAACCGCTTAGGGTGTCTTTTACCAGCCACTCACCGTCCAGGTTGACGTTTTCCAGCCCGTCGAACTCGGTAACGAAGTTGCCTACATCGCCATCACCGGTATAGAGACGCCCGGAAATTCCGCTGGTGCCTGCAGTAAAGATCGGGGTGTAGAAGAGTTCGCTCCAGTTGTTTTCCGCAGAAGACAGGGATACCAGTCCGTCGATGGTCCAGTCGTCGTTGGCCCACTCCGCATCCATCAGTACCGCTTGGGATTGTTCGTAGGTGTCCCAGATACGCGAGGTGTTGCGGTAGTCCACTTGGTCAAACAGGATGTCGGACACGGTGAAAATCGGGTTGCCGTTGGCGTCTACGGTACCGGTGTCACGGGGTGCGCTGTTCGGGGTAATGATGGTGCCACCGCTGCGGGTTCGCAGGTCGAGCTCCTGCTGGCCGTTTTCGTTCATGTCGCGCTCGGTGTAGAGCACGTTCAGGCCGAGGGTCAGGTTGTCGTTGGCCTGGAATTCGATACCGCCAGAGAAGGAGGTACGGGTGCCTTCGTTGATCTCGGAGCCCTGGCGCAGTTCGCCGGGCATTTTCACCACGGCGTTGTCCGGCAGATTGTTGGCGGCAGCCCAGGTGGCATAGTCCTCACCGCTGGCACCGACAAAATTGCCGTTGCTGGGAATATTGTCGTAGCGGTTGATCTTCACCGTATCGCGGCGGAAGGTCTGCTCGGAGGTCGCCAGGGTGGCGGTCACCGCGAGCTGGTCAGTGATCAGGTGCTTGGAGCCAGACAGTACCATCTCGCTGTCCAGCGCGTCGGCCAGCTGTTCGCTGCGGCCGGCAATAGAGAGGCTCAGCTTGCCGTCATCTTTGTCCAGTGCGCGCGGCAGTACCAGATCCACGGTGCCGGCAATACCGCCTTCCTGCATGGCCGCGGTCTGGGTCTTGATCACATTGGTGCCGTTGAATACCGCTGGATCAAAAGCGCCGAAGGGGTTCGGTGCGCCGAACGCCTTGGTGCTGCGCGCCGGGCTGGCAAAGGTCTGGCCGTTGGCGGTGGTCTGCACAAAGCCAGACGGCATACCGCGCAGGTTGATACTGGATTCGCGGCGCTCGCCTTCGCGATTGAGCTGCACGCCGGCCACCGCTTGCAGGGCTTCACCCATATCCAGTGCCGGCAGGGTGCCGATATCGTCGGCGGAAATACCGTCGACAATGGTGGAAGCATTGCGTTTAACGTCGAGCGCGTTATCCAGGTTGCGCTGGAATTGCGCGGTAACGACCACTTCTTCCAGGGTGTCACCTTCCTGCGCCAGGGCCGGTGCCGCGGACAGGGCGATTACGGTGCTCAGCAGGGTTTTGGTGAACGTCGGACGAATTCGATTGCTTGTCATGATCAGGCCCTCAGAGGTCTGTTTGTTATTTTCATGTGTTGTCTGACGGTGCCGCTGTCAGAACCTACCATCGCTAAATCTTGGACAGGTTGGGCAATGGTCACGGAAAAATGACAGATCGTCAAGTGGCCTTACCATCTATCCAGTCGTTAATTGAGGTGTCTGAGGCCTCATTGTGAAGCTTTTCGCGCCCCTGTGGCAGTCCATTGAGGTCGACGGGAGATTACAGGCAAAAGTGTGGAGGCGTGTGTGATCAGGCTGGCTGTAGGCGCCAACACCTTGCGCAAGGGGGATTACGCAAGGTCTTGGTAGGGTTTGTATGAGGTAGGTGGGGTTAGATGGGTGTGGCAGTTTGGTTCGGTTTAGTGAGATCGCGCCGCCGGCAGCTCGATATAGGCGCCCTTGATGTTCTGGGTACGAAACTCTACAACGGCCGGTCGATTTCCAGGCTTGAACTGTATGGTGGCAAGGCCATTGGCCATTTCTATACTGGATGAACCGGAATAGGTGCCCTGATTCTCCACCAGTTCTCCGCCGCCATTGAGTACCGAGAAATAGGCGCGCTCGCTGAAATTGATCGCGCGTCTGCCCTGCTTGTCCCGGGCTTCCGCGGTGATCAGGTAATCACCGCTGGCGGTGCGTATCGCATTAAGCACCACCTTCTCCGTCTTGTCGGGCTCTCCCAGGTGGTAGGTAAGGTCGTAGCCGTCTTCGGCGATCTGCTTGCCGGCGGCATTTCTGCCCACCGCGCGCAGCTGATTTTCTCCTTCCTTAAACGGCACCTGCCACACCAGTCCATGGGCGGGAAACTGCCCCGGCTTGCGCTTTTTCTTGCCGAGGCTTTTGCCGTTCAGGAAGAGCTCGGCGGAATCGGTATTGCAGTACACCTTGACGGGCCGCCCGCTCTCCGGCCCAAAGCGCACGGTCCAGGTGTGGGATTCAATCCAGCAAAACGGTGTATCGGCCCAGTAACTCGCGAAAACGTAGTAGGCATCCTTGGGATTGCCCGCGCGGTCCACCAGCCCCTTCTGGTTGATATAGGGCACGGGATTCTCCGGGCGCAGCGGTGTGCCGAAATCCTTGAACGCCCACTGTGCATTACCGGCGAAATGCTCGGTGCCTTCGCTTACCGACAGGTGCCAGTCAAACAGGTTCACCATGTAGTTTTCGTTCCAGTCGCTGTCCTTGGCCACGCTTTTCACTACCGCCTGGTTCATGGCTTCGGTAACGGATACTTGGGCGTCGGGGATGCCGTTTTTGTCGATGGGCGTTTCCGTATGCCTGCCGCGGTGGCTGGAACCACCGTATTCCATATGCAGGAAGGCGGGGTACTTACCCATCGCGTCTTCAAGCGCTGCCTCGTATTGACCGTAGGCACCGCCATACCATCCCGCCCAGACAGAGGGGGAGAAGGCATCCACCACTTCCGCGCCTGGGTAGTACTTGCGGATGGTCGTCATGCGCTGCGGATCCAGTTCCTTGGCGACCTTGTTTAAGTGCTTGAGGTAGGGCAGCACCACCGCATCATCGCCACCACCCGGGAAGTCCTCTTCCCAGTAAATCTCGTTGCCCAGAGACCAGAAGGCGATGCTCGGGTGATTGAAGTTCTGCGCGATCTGCTGCCGCAGCAGTCGTTCGGTATTCTCTTTCCACTCCTCGCCGCCCATACCGCCGCGACACCAGGGTAATTCATCCCACAGTATCAGCCCGAGTTCGTCTGCGGCGCGGTAGATTTCCGGGTCTTGAGGATAGTGCGCGAGACGCACAAAGTTGGCCCCCATCCGCTTCATTTGCAGCATATCCGCGCGGTGCTGGTCATTGCTCATGGCGGCACCGATACCCGCGTGCTCTTCATGGCGATGGGTGCCGCGAATCAGCACCCGTTTCCCGTTGACGAAGAAACCCTGGTTGGGACGCATCTCAAACCAGCGGTAGCCGAAACGCTCGCGATGCTGATGCAGGGTTTTACCGTCAGTGTCCTGCAGCTCGGTAACCAGTGTGTAGAGTGCCGGTGAATCCGGGGACCAGAGTTGCGGTTGCTGCAGCGGTGGGAGCTCGGCCTCCCCCTGCTCGCCGTCAATCTCGGTTTCGCTGCTGCTTACGGTTTTTCCCGCAGGGTCCAGCAGTGTCAACTGCAGCCGCGCTGCCTTGCCGCTGGTGCGGGCTGCGGACGATTTATCCAGAGTGATCTGCACCTTTGTCTGCGCCGATTCACGGCTGACATTGGGGGTGGTGATCGTCACAGACTGGATGTGTTCCGCAGGCAGTTGCTGCAGCCACACATCGCGGGTCAGGCCGCCGTGAATAAAAAAGTCGGCCTTTTGTGAAGGGATCAAGTTGCGATCGTATTCGTTGGATACGCGCACCTGCACCAGGTTGTCGGCATCGGGCTGCAGGTGTTCGGTAAGCTCGACGGTAAAGCCCAGGTAGCCGCCAATATGTTCGCCGATCTCGCGCCCGTTCAGGTAAACCTGCGCCTTCTGATTGGCGCCCTCAAAATAGAGTTTGTGGCGGGTGCCAGTGGGCAGATTCTCCGCGATACGAAAACGCTTGCTGTACCAGCCCGCACCGCGCCGGTAACCGGGCTGTGCATCCACGGTATCGGTGGCGTTCCAGGTGTGCGGCAGCGTCACATCCGTTGCGCCCGCCGCATCCAGCGACGGTGGCGATAGCCGTTCGTCCTGCAGGTATTCCCAGTCGCTATTAAACAACTGCTTTTCCTGTAGCGCTGAAGCCCAGGCTGTGGAAAACAACAGGTAAAAAAAAGCACCGCAAAAAAACAGTGCGGTGCCTGAGGGTGAGGATAATTCCTCTGCGCGTTGCATGGTTGGCTCCGTAAATTTTTATCGAAATAGTTTCTCGGATTTGCCTAATTTTTTTGACGTTCCTAGCGTGCCATCCAGCCGCCATCTACCAGCATGATGTGACCATTCATGTAGTCGGCCGCGGGAGAGGCCAAGAACACCGCGGCACCGGCCAGATCTTCCGGATTACCCCAGCGCCCGGCGGGAATACGCGCGCTGATCGCCGCATTGCGCTCGGCATCCGCGCGCAGGTTGGCGGTGTTGTCGGTGGCGAAATAGCCCGGTGCAATGGCATTGACCTGAATATTGTTTGCCGCCCACTCGTTGGCCAGCGCCTTGGTAAGCTGGGATACTGCCCCTTTACTGGCCGCGTAAGCGGGCACGGTAATACCGCCGGAGAAACTGAGCAGGGAGGCAATATTGATAATCTTGCCCGAGCCCTGTTTCAGCATCATCGCGCCGGCGGCGCGGCACATTCTGAATACGCCGTTGATGTTGGTGTCCATCACCGCGTTCCAATCGTCATCGGAATAATCCACCGCGGGTGCGCGGCGGATGGTGCCGGCGTTATTGATCAGAACGTCCAGACGGCCAAAGCGGGATTCCACTTCCTGGAACAGCGCATTGATCTGCTCCGGCTGGGACTGATCGCAACCCAGTGCAATGGTGTCGATGCCTTCGGCGCTCAGTTCCTGTTGTGCATTCTCGGCACTGGCGGAGGTGGAACCCACCACCACCACCCGCGCACCGGCGCGGCCAAGAGCCAGTGCCATCGCCTTGCCGAGTCCGCGGCTCGCACCGGTGACCATGGCGACCTTGCCCTCAAGGCCAAATTGTTTCTGCAGGTAATCGCGCATGGTGCGATCTCTCCTCAATTTACTGCGTAAGAGCGTTTACTTGTGATCGAGCTGGATGACTTCCGAGGCGGCCAGCAACAATGCGCCGGTGCCGTAAAGCTGGGTGTCTTCCGCGGTAGCGGAACCTGGTGCAAAGGCGACCTGTTGAACCCAGCCCAGTTTGCCGTTTGGCTGCACGCTGTCTACCAGTGACGCCCAGCCTTTGTGTACCGCGTCCACGTACTTCTCATCTTTTAGCAGACCACTGTTTACACCCCAGGCCAGCGCGTACACCAGCAGGCCGGTACCGCTGGATTCCGGTGGTGACTGTTCCTCGATCTCCAGCAGTGAAGAGGGCCAGCTGCCGTCCTTTTGTTGCAGGTCGACCAGTCGCGCGCTCATTTCCTGGAACAGGGTTTCGTAGCGCTCTTTTTCCGCGAAGTGATCCGGCAGTTCTTTCAGTGTGCGTGCGATACCGGCGAGTACCCAGCCGTTGCCGCGGCCCCAGTAAATCAGGCGGCCCTTGCTGTCTTTGCGCTCGAAATAGCGGCTGTCGCGCAGGTAAAGCTTTTCGTCGGTGTTGTAGAGATAGTCGGTAGTCACCCAGAACTCTTTATCCATAAAGTCCAGGTACTTCTGCGAGCCGGTAATGCGAGCCAGCTCCGCCCATACCGGTGGTGCCATAAAAATGGCATCGGCCCAGCACCAGCGAATGGTGCAGGAGGGATCGTCGAAATTACGATGGGCAAGGTCCTGGTGGAACTTGTCATCGTCATCAAAATAGAGGCTGGTGTCCGGCTGATCTGCCAGCACCTTGTCGAACTGCTGTTTCAGGTGTGCGATTTTTTCCTCGCCACCCATGCGCTCGTACAGGTCCAGATATACGGTACCCATTGCATGGTCGTCAGCGTGGTGTACCCGCGGACCCAACAGCCATTGATTGGTGAAAGCGTTGTTGATTACCGCCTGTTCGTAGGGCAGCTGCTTGCTCACTTTGGCCCATTCCAGCAGGCCGATCTGCCAGGTGGCATACATCCAGCCCTGGGGAATACCGCTAGCGCGGCCTTCTGCGCGCATCATGTTGCTGCGCAGGTCGTACTGGCTCAGCTGCCAGTCCGCCACGCGGTTGGCGGCAGCGGTGATGTCTGCCTGGGTGAGTGCGGGAGAGAGCTTGTCGGCGTAGGCCGGAATCTCGGCCGCAGGTGCCTGCCAGGCAACTGGCTCTGGCCAGTACTCTGCCTGCGCCGCACCACTGGCGCTGGCGAAGGCATTGGCGGAAGTGTGGATGCTGGTGCAGAGACCGCCGATCAGCAGTCCCAGCCCGAGTTGCAGGCTTCGGTTCAGAGTCATGATGCCACCTTTATTACTGTTATTTGTATTTCTTGGTGCTTTCAGCTACATCGCACGATCGTATCAGATGCGCGCAGGGGCCGAGCGTTGATGCGGGTCGCTATTCCCGCATTGCCACCGTTTTGATTTGGTCATGTGGTAATACCAGTTGCAGTAGTGTATGTTGGCCTTACCATAAAGTCTAGGTGGGGAAATAATAATGTTGGATTTCACGCATAAAGCGGCGCTCGCGGCGGCCGTTGCCCTGATCTCTACGAGTGGCTGCTCGGACAGCCGTAACGCACAGTCGGCGGCGCAAACGGAAGTGGCGCCTGTTCAGACTGCCGTGCAGAGCGCATCCACAGAAGCGAAAGAAGCGAAACATGGCGATAGCAATGTGGACGCCGAGGTAACGGGTGCCTACGCGGAACTGGCCGTGCGCCGTGGCGGCGTACCGGGAGACGACGGCAAGCTGCAGGGCGGTGAATATGTGCCGGTGGAATTTATGCAGCTGCCGGAAGACCACCAGATCGGCAACCGCCTGTTCAAATATGAAGGCCCGGGTTGGGAATCGGAGAAGGTGGCCTACCGGCTCTATTTCGATGAGCGTGCGGCGATCGATATTTTCGGCAAAACGAAACCGCAGCTGGTGCTACCAGAGGTAGGGCAGGACGGAACCGACTATCACGCGCTGTCTGACTGGGGAATGGACGTTCTGAAAGTGGGCCCGTCGCTCGGCATTGGCGGTGTTGGTGTCTGGCACCAGGGGAAGTTGGAAGGGGTTCGGCAATTCACCGGTGCCTCGGTAAACGTGTCTAACGAAACCGAAGCCTCCGCTGTGCGCGTGCAATACACCGGCTGGAAATCTGGCGGCGGCGAACGGAATCTCGAGATGACCCTGCGTATCGAGCCCGGCTCCCGGCTTACTCAGGTTCACACCAAAACGGAAATCCCCGCGGAAAGCTGGGCCACCGGAATCGTGCGTCACGGCCTGGAGCCGCTGGTATCTGCCAAAGACGGTGGCGAGTGGGGTTATCTCGCTACCTGGGGTCCTCAGAGTCTGGCGGACGACAACCTGGGTATGGCGATCTTTTTCCGCAACGCAGATCTGCAACAGATCACCGACGATGAATACAACCATCTGGTGCTGCTGAAGGGGGGCACTGAAGCGCAGTATCAATTTGCCGCGGTATGGCGCGATGAGGATGTCCAAAACCGCGCGCAGTTCGTCGAATACCTGAACGCGACGGCAACAGCACTGGGAAGCAGTAGCATCGTTGGTGGTGCGGGAGAATAGTCGAGTGAGAAGGTGAAACTACATCGCACTTTTGATGCGTGCCTGTATACCGTATCTCTGAGAAAGTAATACAGAGCGAGCCAGCTTTGGAATCACTTTCACACGCTTTTCCAAGGAGTTTTTTCATGCATTGCACCAATCGCATTGCCCGCGAGAAGCCCAGATTCAATCTGGGTTTCAAGTGGGTTGTTGGTCTGGCGAGTCTACTTTCCTCGGCTGTTTATGCGGAGGTTGAATTTGAATCCCAGTATAAGGTGGCCGACAACGGTCTCTACTTTAATGGGGAACAGGTCGGCTATGAATCACCGGACAACGGCAATAGTGACGTATACGACTACAAGTTCGGTCCGAGAATTTCCGCCCATGGCGATGCGATAAAAGTCTATGATCAGTTCATTTTTACTACCTGGTATAAAGGCGGTAAAAACGCACGAAATCTGATGTTGTCCCGCTATAACATGCAGACTGAGGTGATAAAAACCGTTGAGTTTCCCCATCGGCATACCGGACTGCGGGGGGACTGGTGGATCGGTGAATCGCATAATACTGCGGCTATTGGCATCAGCCCAAAGGATGGCAAGCTGCACATTCTTTACGACATGCATTCCTATTCGAGTAGTCAATTTCCTGATGACTATTTTCGTTATGCCTTCACAACTGTAGATGCCGCAACCGTTCCTGATGACGAGTTTACGCTCGATCTATTTGTGGAAGACCAACCGGGCGATTACGGCCATGTCAGTCTGAATGGTGTGGCCGACCCTGCCCAGTTTCAGGATCTTACCTACCCGACATTCTTTCTGAATGAGAACAATGACCTGATGTTCTTCATGCGCACAGGAGGAAACGACAACGGTGGCTACGTATTTACGAAATACGATGCATCAACAGAGACCTGGAATAGATTCACCCAGTTCAATCACCTGAATCAGGCAGCAAAAAGCCCGGACCTCGATCACAACTGGGGACTGTATGGCGACATGAAGTTTGTGAATGGAAAGCTGAGAACGGCTTTCCAGATACGTAGCGGCAACAAGAATGACAAGTTTCTGTATCAGAACGGCATCTTCTACGCCTATTCTGATGACCAGAACGGAAAAAATCAGTGGAAAACCCACCGGGGGGAAGAATTCGCGATCCCCCTGGTGGATCCACAGTCATTAAAAGTCTATGAACCCGGTGACCTGGTTGAGGCGACCGGAAAAGACGAGGTGTATATCGTCAGCGGTTTTGATTTTACCGTAACGGATCGTGGTGATGTGCATATCATCAGCAAAGTCAAAGATCAGGTCATCAATAAAACCGTCTATCTGCACTCCTATAAGCCCTCCGGAAGCAGTGAATTTATTCACTCTACGGAGTTTGCCGGTGCCGACAAGCTGTACACCTCCGGCGACAAGGTTTACATCATCGGACTGAAAAGTGGTCGCCCTTGGGTTCAGGCCACCGACGGTGGTACCAATGATTTTCAGACGGTATATGAAACTGGTAGCGGCTCGGCCTTTGGCCACGGGGTTCCGCATATTTATGACGAAAAGCTCTACTACTACCTTCAGGAAAAGGGCGATAGCACCAGCCTGCCGCTGCACGTACAGGTGATCGATCTCGACTTACCGAAGACGGACAGAGGGCCGGATGGATTTACTTTCGACTCCAGGGAAGGAGAGATCGTTCACGTTGTGGGAGTACAGGATATCGCCTTTGGCGCAGCGGGTAGCTTCTTCTATCTGTACAACCAGTCCGCCGATTTGCAGTGCGCTACCGAGGTTTTCGGTGATCCACAGCCGGGGGTTGTCAAGAACTGCTATGTAAGGGCCGCCAGCGACGCCGCAGAAGTTGATCCGGATGACGAATACTGTGCGGTGGCGGATCACACCTTTTCCGCCGCGCAGGAAAAGTTTGCCGATGCGTGTGTGGATTTTGCCTTTGAACGGTGCGAGGCCATCACTGTGGATTCGGTGCAGTGGGTGATCTGCAGTAGCGTCACGAACACTTTGGATATTCTACCGGTGGTCAATGGTAGTCAGAAAACCCGGGTCGAAGCCGAGGACTACTCCAGAGCCAGCGATGCCTCCCCGGTTAACAAAGGTGGAGATTACCGTTCCGGTGTTGTGGATATAGAAGTCACCACCGACAGCGACGGGGATTTTCATGTGGGCTGGATTTCCAGTGAGGATCTTCTGCACTACGACATTCTTATTACCCAGGCGGGCCCTTACCGTATGCAGATGCGCGCAGCGATTCCGCTGGACGACATCACCCTGGATGTTCGAGTCGACGATCAGCTTGTGGTAGCCGAACAGGCGCTTGCGAGTACTGGAAGCGAAGGCAGCTTCACGACATTCGATATCGAACTGGGTCACCTCGAAACTGGCTCGCAGGTCCTCACTCTGCAGTTTAGCAATGATTTGAACCTGAACTGGTTCTCTCTCGAATATCAGGAAACTACCGGCGTCGGGGACTCTGTAGATTCTGGGGAATCCGGGGGTTCCGGGGACTCAGGGGATTCCGGGGATTCAGGGGATTCCGGGGATTCCGGGGATTCCGGGGATTCAGGGGATTCAGGGGATTCTGGGGGGGCGGACGAGATAATTGATAATTCCGATGCTTCAAGTAATCAGAATACCGGGGAAGCGGGTAGTAAGGGTGGCGCGATTGAGCCGCAAATTCTCATTCTTTTGGCCATGATCCTCTTTGTATATCGCCGTGCCCAGTGGCGGTGCAGGTCTAACTCCCTGTGAAACTATTCGTTTTTTGTGAAAAGCGCGAAAGCGTCAAGATAAACATCCACGTGTTAAGGAGCCAAAATGCAATTTCTTCACAGCGCCGACAGTGTGCGCTATCAGCGCATGACCAATGCAGAGTTACGCGAATCTTTTTGCATGGAGTCGCTGTTTGAGCGCGGCACTCTGAATCTCACCTATACCGATGTGGACCGCGCAGTAGTGGGTGCCGCAGTACCTACCGTTCAGAAGCCGCTTTCACTACCCACCCACAAAGAGCTCGCCAGTGCGTATTTTTGTGAGCGACGCGAGCTGGGTGTGGTGAATATCGGCGGTGTCGGTGTTGTCGTGGTGGACGGCAAAGAATATCCGATGGAAAAATTTGATAGCCTGTATGTCACTCGCGGAAGCCAGGCGGTAACCTTCACCAGCGCAGACGACAGCGCACCGGCGGAATTCTATCTGGTCAGCTACCCGGCGCACCGGGTGACCGAAACCGTGCATATCCCGCTGGACAAAGCCAACCGGGTGGAGCTCGGCAGCATCGATGGCAGTAACGAGCGGGTTATATGTCAGTCTATCTGCCCCGGAGTGGTGGATAGTTGTCAGTTGGTGATGGGCATTACCCGCCTAGCCAGCGGTAGTGTGTGGAATACCAAGCCGCCCCATACCCACCGCCGCCGTACAGAAGTCTATCTGTATTTTGATTTTCCCCAGGACGAGCGTGTATTCCATTTTATGGGCCAGCCCCACGAAACCCGCTCTCTGCCCCTTGCGCCAAAGACCGCGATTGCCTCACCGCACTGGTCCATCCACAGTGGTGCGGGCAGCTGCAATTACAGCTTTGTGTGGGCTATGGGTGGTGAAAATCAGCAGTTTGACGATATGGATCACCTCAAGCTCGGTGATTTAGGCTAGCCGTCTTTTTTCAGTCTTTCTCTCTCCGCCAACATTGCAGCCCCACCTCGAGTGGGGCTTTTTTGTGAGTAAATCGGCAGCACAGAGTGCCGCCCTATACAAATCAGTAAGCGCGAACTTTTACGTAAGCGCAGCCATTACTCGCCTGGAACTTGAGGGTGGTTCCGCTAAATCCACCGGAAGACTCGTAGTTCGAATCCACTACCAGTGAGCCGCTGCCATCCACTGCCGTGATGGTGCCGCGGAAATCGCAACTGGGATTGTCGTTGCTGTCCCACACCTGCAGGTTCTCGCCGGACAGACTCCGGTCGAAGCGCACGCAGCTACCACTGCCCAAAGTAATTTCCTGGCGGCTGTCCCACGGCAAATCGATATAGCTACCGCAGCTACCACTGCCACCGCTGGAGCTGCCACTGCCAGAACTGCTGGACGAAGAGCTGCTCGATGATGAACTGCTGCCACCGGAACTGGAACTACTGGACGAGCTGCTGGAGGAACTGCTCGAAGAGCTACTGGAAGAACTGGATCCACTGCCAGAACTTCCCCCGGTATAGACCCCGGACAGCGGCATCTGCGCATGTACATCTTCCGCGTAGCTCTGATCCCAGGTACTTACCGGTGTGCCGCTGACATTCAGGTGCACAAACTGACTGCCATCCCAGGCAAACGCATAGCTGACCCCTGGGGCATCGAATAGGCCCCAGGAGGCAATGGGTGCACCGACACTGGTCGCCTTTTTGAGGGTGTTGTTAAGAAATACGTTGTTGGGGCCGGTGGGGCCGGACCAGTTACTGGCGTGATCCCCGGAGCCGTACCAGATCGGTTGCCAGGTACCGCTGTCCGGTGCGCCGTTGGTCCAGTTGCGGTGCTCGAAAGGTACTGCCACCATATTGTTGCGAATCAGGTTGTTGCGCTCCCAGCCACCGTGCAGGTTGATATCGCTATCGAGAGTATTGTTCTCGACGATATTGCCGGTGGCGGACCACTGAAGAGTGAGGTGGCGCAGGCGCGACAGGGTGTTGCCCTGAATCAGGCTGTCATAGAGTTTGGAGCCGCGGAAGTAACCATTGCCACCGGCACCCTTGTTCCAGGAACCGTTAAAACTATTGTCCTTAAACGTCATATGGCGGGCGAACTCGGTGACCAGTGGGTGCGAGCCCATCATGTCCATGCGCACATTCTCCACCCAGCCATCGGCAGCCCACTTAAAAATGATGCCGTGAATCGCATCCTCTGGGCACAGGTTCACGTACTTGTGGCCAACGCCGGATGGATTAGATGCGGAGTAGTCGTTGCCGTTGTAGCCCACGCAGTTGGTGCCGGTGGTAGACATCTGCAGATAGAAATCGCGAAAGCCCACATCTTTCACCGCAGTGACTGGCATTACCCGGCTCTTGTAACCGCTGTTGTTGTTGATCGGAATATCGAACTCGAGCGGCGCGTCGAGGGTGACGGTATCGTTACTGATATTGCGAGCCGTCACGGTAAATATCTGCGTGCGCATGTGCCCGGTTTGCAGGTGGGATTTTGAGCGCTTGCTGCTGGGCACTTGGCCGAGATCCAGGAAGGCGGTATCCGTTGCGGCGCCCACATAGATCAGATCACCGACAGAAAACTTACTCGCGCCGTTATTTTCCAGGTGCAAAACCGTATCGCCAAGAGATGCCGTCTGATCAAACTCGATACTGTGCTTCCAGTGGAAGTTGATACTGCCCTCGTAGTTCTGTTCGCCGGAGTGCTTGATACGGGTCTCCACACGGAAGGCGCCAAAACCGGGCCAATACTTTTTATCGAAGTCCGGCGCGCCGCTGGAGTCTGCTCCATAAGGCTGCCAGCTGCGCACGGTGATTTTGGTACCGCTCGCGGGGTTGTTGCCGGCACCGATAATCACCACACCGGAGCGGTCCACGTGCACCTCATCGTCCAGGTGTATTTCTCCGGCAGGCAACTGAATCGTCACACGGTTGGAAGGTGAGTTCCCCAGGGGAATCATGGTATCGATGATATTTTGCAGGGCGACCGCATCGTCCATCCCATCATTGGCAATAACCCCGTGGGCGGCGGCATTGATGGTTTGACTGAAATTGGATGGCAGTGGCTGGCCGCTCTTGTAGCCCGGTGCTGCCAGCAGTGGGCCACTGAACGAAGCGCACAGGGCGGTGGTTACTGCCAGCGCAACCGGGAGTCGGACTCCGTTGCGTGTGGCTGTTTTTCTCAATAATCGCTGTTTCGGCGGTTGATGTTGCTTATTCATTATTATCTCCGGAAATGATTCCAGGTTTGTGTGTCTGGCACACCGCGGTGGCGGTGCCAGGGCGTTCACAGGCCGGCAGCCATACAACCATTACCGCGCTGCCGGTCATGTCCGGCGTTTGAATACCGCGACGCCGGAAAGGAAAAGGTAAGTGGCTTTCTCTGGCCTTACAATCTAGCCACTAGGCTTTTTAATCAAATCGCAATAAATCACTCATGCGTGGCGTAAAAAACATCGTATTCGCGTTGATATGATTAAAAATTCGACGCCTGGCTGCGCGTTTTGCACTAAATTCAGGCTTTCGAGGAGGTGGCACTTGTCATTGACTGCAAAACTGAGTTTAATTGGTCCGGTGGTCTTACCAGTTGCATGTTTCACAATGAATACATGGCAGCCCGCTGGAGCTGAGGCTCGCGGATACAAGACCCGGAAGTGGAAAGAACAGGAAAAGTCCGATGCAAGAGACATGGCGCTGGTTTGGACCAGATGACGGAATTACCCTGCGGCACATCGCCCAGGCAGGAGCGACGGGAATTGTGAGTGCACTGCACGATATCCCCGCCGGCGAAGTGTGGCTGGAAGAGGCAATACAACAGCGCAAGGCATTGATCGAGGCCGAGGGGCTCAGCTGGTCGGTTATTGAAAGCATACCGGTGCACAACGATATCAAGGCGCGCACCGGCGATTTTGACCGGATGATCGAGAACTACCGCCAGTCCGTGATCAATGCGGGCAAGGCCGGGGTGACCACTGTCTGTTACAACTTTATGCCGGTGGTGGACTGGACCCGTACCAATTTGAATTACACCCTGCCAAATGGCAGCCAGGCCCTGCGCTTCGAAATGGCCGACTTTGCAGCCTACGATATCCATGTGCTGAAGCGCGCAGGCGCCGAGGGCGACTACCCGCCGGAAGTACTGGCGCGTGCAGAAACCTACCTGCAAACCAAAAGCAGCGACGAGCTCGCGCAACTGGAGCGCAACATTATTGCCGGTCTGCCCGGCGGTGAGGGCTCCCACGATCGCGACAGTATTCGGCAGTCCATCGAGCTGTTCAACGCTCTGGGTACCGATCGCTATCGGGAAAATCTGTTCCTGTTTTTGCAGGAGGTTATTCCCGCGGCGGAATCTGTGGGTGTGAAAATGTGTATCCACCCGGACGATCCGCCCTTCTCCCTGTTCGGCCTGCCGCGGGTGGTATCGACGGCGGAAGACGCGCGCGCTCTGCTGGGCGCCTATCCCAGCCCCTCCAACGGACTGACCATGTGTGCGGGTTCGTTTGGCGCGCGCGCGGACAATGATCTGGTGTCGATGACGCGGGAATTTGCCGAGCGTATTTACTTTGTGCACCTGCGCAATGTAATCCGCGAAGCCGACGGGTCGTTTTATGAGTCCGATCACCTCGCCGGTGACAACGACATGGTCGGATTGATCCGCGCATTGTTGGAGGAGGAGGGGCGTCGCCGCAGTGCCGGCTCTGGCCGTGATATTCCCATGCGCCCGGATCACGGCCACCTGATGGCCGATGAACTACAGATTGGTTCCGCAAAACCCGGATACTCCTATGTCGGGCGTCTCAAAGGGTTGGCGGAGTTGCGTGGGGTCATCCATGCCCTGAAAGCGCTCGGTTGAGGTAGCTTATGCCCGCGTTAGCGCAGCGATCGTCGGCTCAGACTTCAAAACTGTACCTTCAGTTTCTCAAGTCCGTTTCTGAGAAGCGGGCTACCCTCGGCAGTGGAGTGGCCATGCCGGGCTACAACCCTGCGGAGTTGGGTTGCGGTATTGTGCATATCGGCATCGGCAACTTTCATCGCGCGCACCAGGCGGTGTATGTCGATGACCTTCTGCGCAAGTCCGGCGGTGACTGGCGGATTACCGCGGTGAGCCTGCGCAACCCGGATGTGCGCGACCGAATGCAATCGCAGAATTGTCTCTACACTCTGTGTGAACGGAGTGCGGACACCGAGCGGTTGCGGGTGGTCGGCTCCGTGGCAAATGTTCTGGTTGCACCGGAGAGCCCCGCTGCGGTGATTGCGGCGCTGGCTGCGGATTCCACTCACGTGGTAACAGTGACAGTGACCGAGAAGGGCTATTGCCTGAAGCCCGGTGGACGCGCACTGGATCTCTCCCATCCGGATATTGAACACGATGTGCTGCACCCGGCTGCGCCAAAAACCCTGGTGGGCTTTTTGCTCGCGGCCTGCCGTCTGCGCCGCGAGCGAGGGTTGCCGGGTTTTAACCTGTTGAGCTGCGACAATCTGCCGGACAACGGCGCTTTATTGCGGGATTGCCTGCTCACTGCAGCGCGCCTGCAGGACAGCGGCCTTGCCACCTGGATACTGCGGGAAATCGGTTTTTGCAGCACTGTGGTGGACTGTATGGTGCCCGCCACCAGTGAGCCCATTGCCGAGAGCATTCAGCAGCGCGCGGGCTACCGCGATACCGCCTGCTTGTTGAGTGAAAATTTTCGCCAGTGGGTGATAGAGGGGAACTTTATTGCACCCACCCCGGACTGGCGTTCGGTCGGCGTCAGTGTGGTGGCCGATGTTGCACCCTATGAGCGAATGAAGCTGCGCCTGCTGAACGGCACCCATTCGGCATTGGCATTCTTCGGCGCACTGAGTGGTTACACCTGTATTTATGAAGCGGCATCCGACCTGCAAATTCGCAAGTTTGCACTGGCTCTGATGCAGAAAGAGGTGTTGCCGACCCTGGAAGAATTACCTGATATCGATTTCGAGCACTACTGCGCCAATCTCATAGGCCGGTTCTCCAATCCCTCGGTGCCTTATACCTGCCAGCAGGTGGCCTCCGACAGCAGCCAGAAATTACCCCAACGTATCCTAGAGCCTATGGTGGAGCGTCTCCGCGAGGGCGAGCAGAGTCCGCTGCTCACCGCTGTTGTGGCGGCCTGGCTGGCGTACGTATTTCTCGGGACATTTTCGGAGCGGAGCTTCCCACTTCAGGACCCCGCGGCACAGCCGCTGGTGGCGATGCTCAAGCGCCAGAAAAATCAGCGGGGTTTTCCCGCGCGCGATCATGTTACAGCGCTATTGACGCACTCAGGTATCGTGCCTGGGGCGTTGCTTCAAAGCGAATATTTTGTAGATGGGGTGCGAAATCAGCTGGCGCTGATGATTGAGGATGGAGCCAAGTCTGCATTGGCTGTGCTTTTGAGAGGGGAGCGGTAGCGCACCCTTTTCAGGGCGCGCCACCGGGTGCATTCCCAGCTTACGCCGGGTCCTGCTCAAAGTAGGTCGCCGCCGCTGCGGTGGCGTTATCGATATGGTTGCGCATGGCCGCGCGGGCCTTCTCCGGATTGCGCTGTTCCAGTGCCAGAATAATTTTGCGGTGGTCTTCGATAGACGGGTGGACACCCTCCGCGCGCAGTCGCTCCATAAAGCCGGTGCTGAGTTCCGACTGATTGCGCAGTTCCCACAGCCAGTTGACGATGCCGATGATCGCAGTGTTCTGGGAAGCCTCGGCAATAATGCTGTGGAATTTCCAGTCCGCCTGTTCAGACGCGTCCGCGCGGGTTTCTTCTTCTTCCATTTCCTTGACTGCCTGCTTCAGTTCACGAATTTGTTCGCTGCTGATGCGGGCCGCGGCCAGTGCGCACGCTTCCGATTCAATAATGAAGCGGGTTTCCAGAATCTCAAATGGGCCTACACCTTTGTCGCCAATTTCCGGTTGTGTCTGTTGGTACTGCTTCTGTGTAGCGTAGATACCGGAGCCAGTGCGGATCTCGATCACGCCGGAAATTTCCAGGGCAATCATCGCTTCGCGAATAGTGGGACGGCTGACCCCGAGCTTTTCCGCCAGCACCCGCTCCGAGGGCAGGCGCTCGCCGGGCTTGATCGACCCACCGGTGATCAGCCCCGAGAGCTGCTCGGCAACTTTTAGATAGAGTCTTTCGGCTTTTACTGCTTGCAGTTCCACGCGTATCGCGCCCCTGTATGTGAATAAGTTCTGTGTTTGTTTCGGGCTGCTGTGCGCATTGTCACATGCCGGCCAGGGTGGTTGCTGTCGCGGTCAGAAAGCGTTGAGAGCACAACCTGTCTGACCACCAGTCCCAATATCCTGACGATTCTAGCGAATTCCTGCCAACCAGAGAAGTTGTTCCCATTGTTTGGAGCAAAAGGATTGTCTCTCGAGGCGTAATCCAGTTGCAATTCCGTGGAAAAGCTGAATAATCTGGTAAGGTGGCATTACCAGTTGGTGTTGGGTGAAATTTGGCCTCACACGCGTCGCACGGCGCGGCGACAGTTGCCTTGGGGGGGTAAATTGGTTATACCTGTGCTGGATTTTGGTAAGGCCTTGCTGCGCAAGTGGCGCAATCCGCTGGGCTGACGACGATAAATACAACGATGTTGGAAATACAGAGGTGGACGCCGTGAAGCTGGCAGCACTGGGAGAAGTAATGGTGGAACTGGCGCCGCAGGCGTCGGTTCAGGGGCAGGTGGGTGGCGACAAGCCGCTGCTGGCGCAGTCGTATGCGGGGGATACCTACAACACGGCGGTGTATATCGCCCGCGGCGGTGTGCAGGTCAGTTATGTAACCCTGCTGGGCGATGACCCCTACAGTGAGGAAGTGCTCACTCGCCTGGCCGGCGAATCCATCGATACCAGCGCCATTGCGCGTCTGCCGGGCCGCTGCCCCGGTCTCTACATGATCCAGAACACCCCGGATGGCGAGCGTTATTTTACCTACTGGCGCGGTCAGGCGCCGGCGCGGGAGCTGTTTGCGGATGCCGATCGCCGCGAGGCGCTGAAGGCCCACCTGCGCACCCAGGACTGCCTGTACTTGTCTGGTATCACTCTCGCGATCATGAGTGCGGAAGCCCGCGCCGAGCTGCTGGCATTCCTCAAGGAGTACCGCGCTGCGGGCGGCCGTGTGTCCTTCGACAGCAACTACCGTCCGCGTCTGTGGGGTTCCGCCGAGGCGGCACGAGAAGCGGTGGCGGAGTTCCTGCAGCAGACCGATATGGCCCTGCTGACCTTTGAGGATGAGCAGGCCCTATGGGGCGACGAGCGCGCCGGTGAGTGTGCCAAGCGCAACTCCGACTTCGGTGTGTCTGAGCTGGTGATCAAGCGCGGTGCGGAACCGGTTCTGTTGCAGTACGAAGGTGAGCTGACGGCCATCGATGTGCCGCCGGTCAGCAGTGTGGTGGATACCACCGGCGCCGGCGACTCCTTCAATGCGGGCTATCTGGCTGCGCGCCTGCAGGGGGCCAGCCCGGAGGCGTCGATTGCCGCCGGCAACCGCTGTGCGGCCAGGGTGATCGGTCACCGCGGCGCCATTATTCCACGCGCCGATTTTTTGGCGACGCAGCAAGTGCAGGATTGCACAAGCGGTGCACAAGTTGTTACGATGGTATGACCAATCTGGTCTGCCGTTCGGGAGGTCGTGCTCCTTAAAGCGTCAAACCAGCAAACCTGTACTCGATAAGAAATAAATAACAGGTCACAACGATGATAATGAGAAGATTCTGGCGGCAGCTGCGCGCTGCGGCCCTGGCTGGCACCACCCTGTTCCTGGCCAGCTGTGGTTTCCAGGAAGACCAGGTGGCCCTGAAGCTGGCCCACACCCTGGACCAGCAACACTCCGTGCACCGTGCCATGGTGTTTATGGACGAGCGCCTGCGGGAGCTGTCTGGCGATACCATGCGTATCGACATCTACTCCGGCGGCCAGCTGGGTAGCGAGCGCGAGCTGATCGAGCTGCTGCAGATCGGCAGCCTGGCAATGACCAAGGTCTCCGCCAGCCCCATGGAGGGCTTCGTGCCGGAGATGAAAATCTTCAATCTCCCCTACGTATTCCGCGATTCCGAGCATTTCTGGAATGTGCTGCAGAGCCCCATCGGCAAAGACCTGCTGGTGGCCTGTGAGCGCGCACGCCTGCGCGGCCTGGGCTACCTGGATGCCGGCAGCCGCAGCTTCTACATGAACGATATCGGCGTTCAGTCGCCGGCGGATCTCGCCGGTCAGAAAATTCGCGTTCAGAACAGCCAGACCTCGATCAAAATGGTCAACACCCTCGGCGGCGCCGCCACTCCGGTGAGCTGGGGCGAGCTGTACACCGCGCTGCAGCAGGGTGTGGTCAATGGGGCCGAGAACAACCCGCCGAGTTTCTACCTCTCCAAACACTACGAAGTGTCCAAGTACTACACCCTCGACGAGCACACCTATGTGCCGGACCTGCTGCTGATCAGCACCGAGGTGTGGGGCAAGCTCACGCCACAACAGCAGGAGTGGCTCGAGCAGGCAGTTGCGGAAGCGGTGACCTACCAGCGCAAGCTGTGGCAGGAGTCCACCGAGGAATCTCTGGCGGCGGTGAAGGCGGCCGGTGTGGAAGTGATCTACCCGGACAAGCAACCCTTTATCGATGCGGTCAAGCCGTTGCACGACAGCTACAAAGGCACCGAAGTCGGCGATCTGCTGGATCAAATCAAAGCGATTATGTAATTCATAAAAGCCCACTAAAAAAATAAAAGTGGAAGGCAAAGATGATGCAGAAAATTGAAAAGGCCCTGGCCTTTGTGCTCGGTTCACTGCTGGCGCTGATGGTGCTGGACGTGACCTGGCAGATACTCACCCGCTTCCTGCCCATGCAGCCAAGCTCCTATACCGAAGAGGTGGCGCGCTACCTGCTGGTGTGGATTGGTCTGCTGGGTGGCGCCTACGCCTATCGTAAAAAATCCCACCTGGGTATCGACCTGCTGACGAATGCCCTGCACGGCGCCAAGCGCCGCGCGCTGCAGATTTTTGTGGTGCTGGTGTGCTTCGCCTTTTCTGCCATGGCGATGGTCTACGGCGGTGCCAAGCTGATGCTGCTCACCTTCGAGCTCGAGCAGTACTCCGCTGCGCTGGGGCTGCCCATGGGGTTTGTGTACAGCGTGTTGCCGCTGTCCGGCCTGCTGATCTGTCTGTTCTCTGTGGATCACCTGATCCAGCTGGTCACGGCGAAGGAAGAGTTGCCGCCGGTATCGGATTCGGAAGTGCATCCATACACGGACAGCAACGACGATGCGGAAGCGTCGGCGACCGGTCGGGAACCCCAACAAAAACAAAAGCAGCCCAAAGCTGCTGTCGAAGCCTAAGCGAGGAGAGTCATCGTGGAAGTCGCAGTTCTGGTATTACTGGTCAGTTTTCTGATCCTGCTCGCTCTGAATGTTCCCATTTCCATCAGTATTGGTGCGGCCACCGTGCTCACCATGTTGTGTACCATCGATTTTGACCCGGCCATGATCACCATGGCCCAGCGGATGGCCAGCGGCATCGACAGTTTTGCACTGCTGGCGATTCCGTTCTTTATTTTCTCCGGCATGTTGATGGGCAGCGGCGGTATCGCCCGGCGCATTATCGACTTCGCCAAGGTGCTGGTGGGTATGCTTCCCGGCGGCCTGGCATTCGTGAACATCATCAGCTGCACCCTGTTCGGTTCCATCTCCGGTTCTGCGGTTGCCGCCACTTCGGCCATCGGCGGTTTTATGATTCCGTCTATGACCAAGGCGGGTTACGACAAGAACTTCAACACTGCGGTGACCGTGGCATCGTCCACCACCGGTCTGTTGATTCCGCCGAGCAATATTCTCATCGTCTTCTCCCTCGCCTCCGGTGGTGTTTCCATCGCCGCGCTGTTTATCGCCGGTTATCTGCCGGGCCTGCTGCTGGCGCTGGGCCTGATGATGGTGTGTGGACTCTGGGCGAAAGCGAAAGGCTACCCGGTGGGTGAAAAGCCGACCTTGAAAGAGGCGGTTCAGAAAACTGTGGACGCGGTGCCCAGCCTGTTCCTGATCTTTATCGTGATTGGCGGCATCATCAGCGGCTTCTTCACTGCCACCGAGGCCAGCGCTATTGCGGTGCTCTACTCGCTGCTGCTGTCCTGTGTGGTGTACAAGGAAGTGAAGCTGACCCAGTTGCCGGCGCTGCTGACCAAGTCCGTCGAGACCACCGCGATTGTGATGTTCCTGATCGCAGCGTCTTCGGCCATGTCCTGGATCATGTCCTACCAGAATATTCCGCAGACCATCAGCCAGGCGCTGATCACTCTCAGCGACAACCCGCTGTTAATCCTGCTCACCATCAACCTGATTCTGCTCGCCGTGGGTGCCTTTATGGACATGACCCCGGCGGTACTGATTTTTACCCCCATCTTCCTGCCGGTGGTGACCGAGCTGGGAATGTCGCCGCTGCAGTTCGGTATCGTGATGATCCTGAACCTGTGTATCGGCCTGTGCACGCCGCCGGTGGGCAGCGTGCTGTTTGTGGGGGCGAGTATTTCCAAAACATCAATCACTGCGTTGATTCGTCCGCTGATGCCCATGTACCTCATGATGTTTGTGGTACTGGGGCTGGTCACTCTGGTGCCGGCCATCAGCGAGTTTCTGCCGCGCGCGCTGGGATTGATTGAGTAACTCTGTCCTTTGCACGGATACCCCCAAAGGGTTGCTCGCAGTTGATTGGTGATTGGGATTCGTCTCAGTAGTTGTATCGCCAGGCGCGGCGTTTTTTCATTGTTTTCCTCGCATCATCATCAGGATGGCATTGCCGGGCTTTTTAGCCCGGCTTTTTTTTGCCTGCCTTTTGCCGTGGTCGTTCGTGCCAATCCTTTGCTCGGTCTCACACTTCTGGTTGACTGGCTTTACAGCTTGCCAAATAGGCTTTACACCGCCGGGTTATCTGGTAACCTCCGTGTCGATATTTGGTATTGCCAATTTATAAGAAAACAACATTTTGGTTTTACAGTCTAATTTGGCCAAATATCGGGGCGGACCCCGCTGTATCTGCCGCCCGTAGCGATGATGATTGGTCCGAATCTCCCTGTGCTTAGTATTTCGCAGCCACTCCGTGACCGATTGTCTTGATCAGACCCAAATAATAAATACGGAAGGTCACATGCAAATCAAGTTGAAGAGAGCGGCGGTGCTGAGTGCATTGCTGGGCACCTTCGCGGCCGCGGATGTCTCCGCGCAGGCCACGGGGTTTGCCACCCAAAATGGCGGCACTACTGGCGGCGCCGGCGGCAACGTGGTGTACGCCACTACCGGCACCGAAATCCACGCGGCATTGTGTAATCGCCCGTCGGACGACACCCCCGTCATCATTCACGTCGAAGGCACCATCAATCACGGCAACACCAGCAAGGTGTCTGGTGACAGCTGTAATACCGCAGACGGCGTGATCGAAATAAAGGAAGTGAGCAACGTCTCCATCATCGGTGTCGGCAACGGCGCGCTGTTCGATGAATTGGGGATTCACCTGCGCAGTGCTTCCAACATCATTCTGCAGAACCTGCATGTGCGGAATGTGAAAAAATCCGGCTCGCCCACCTCCAACGGCGGTGATGCCATTGGTATGGAAAGTGGCGTTTACAACGTGTGGGCAGACCACCTGACCCTGGAAGCGCAGGGCGGTGAGAGCGACGGTTACGACGCGCTGTTCGATATGAAGGCGGACACCAAATACGTAACCCTTTCCTACAGCATCCTGCGCAACTCCGGCCGCGGCGGTCTTGTGGGTTCCAGTGATAGCGACACCAACAATGGCCCAGTCACTTTCCACCATAACCTCTACCAGAATATTGATTCCCGCACCCCGCTGTTGCGCGGCGCCACGGCGCACGCGTTCAACAACCATTACACGGGTATCAATAAATCTGGCATGAACCCGCGGATCGGCGGGCGCATGAAGGCGGAAAACAATTACTTCGAAAACTCGAAGGATCCGCTCGGCACCTTCTACACCAATGACATGGGTTACTGGGAGGTGAGTGGCAACGTCTGGTCCAACATTACCTGGACCGCGGATGACGATGACAACCATCCCGCCGGCCCTAACCCGACATCCACCACGTCCATTAGTATTCCCTACAGCTACCAGTTGTGTAACGGCAATCTGGTGCCGCAGATCGTCGCGGCAACAGCGGGTGCCAACAAGGGCAACCAGGTCGCGGACAGCGGCTGCGTTGCGGGTTCTTCCAGTTCCAGCAGTTCCAGTTCGTCGGGCGGCAGTAGCTCTGGTTCAAGCTCCAGCTCTGGTGGCAGCTCTACCTCCAGTTCTTCCAGCAGCTCGTCCAGTTCTTCTGGCGGCAGCGGCTCTGGCGGCGGCGAACTGGGCTCGAACCTCGCACTCTCCGGCGATGCAGATGGTTCCAGCAAAGGCAGTGGTTCCAGCTACGGCAATGCTATCGACGGTGATACCAGCAGCTACTGGCAGCCGGGCTCTTCCAGTGGTGAGCGCATCTCTGCGAAAAATTTCGGTGGTTCTTTCAATACCGTGATCATTCGTGAGATTGGCAGCAACGTGCAGAACTGGCGCCTGGTCAACAACGACAACGGCGATGAACTGGCTTCCGGTAACGGGATCGGTTCTGAACGGCAGGTATACCTTGGCGATGTAAGCATGGGCAAGATCAATCTGATGATCGATTCCGCTTCCAGCGCGCCGCAGATTGCCGAGTTTGAAATCTACAATGCATCAGGCAGCGGCTCTTCCTCCGGCGGCAGCAGCTCGTCTTCCTCCTCCAGCTCTTCCTCTTCTGGTGGATCTTCCGGCGGTTCTTCCAGTGGTGGCGACGTGACTCTGAGCGTGGGAACTTCCGGCACCGATGCGCAGCTGAATTGGAACACCGACGGTATCGATGTGCGCAACCAGGAAGTTTACCGGGATACCGATCCGGATCCGGCCGGCCGCCTGCGTATTGCAACTGGTGTGATCGGTAACAGTTATACCGATATCAATCTGGCGGACGGCACCTACTACTACTGGGTCAAAGTCACCGACCAGAATCTGGTGGTGTACAACTCCAATGGCGACGATGCAGTAATCAGCACGGCACCGAGCACGTTGGTGCTCCAGGAAACGGAAGCGGGTTACTGTTCTGTAGACGGCGCGCTGGAATCCGAGCACAGCGGCTACACCGGCAGCGGTTACGCCAATACCGAGAACGAAAGCGGACTGGGTGTGGACTGGTCTGTAGTGGTACCGGCTGCGGGTAATTACACCCTGCAGTGGCGCTACGCCAACGGCAGCAGCGACCGCCCCGGATCCGTGCTGGTAGATGATGGCCCCCAAGCCAACGTCAGCCTGCCGGGCACCGGTGCCTGGGGTAACTATGCCGATAGCGGTTCCGTGACCGTGTGGTTGAACGCGGGTTACAACGAAATCCGACTTGAAGCGACGGGAAGTAGCGGTCTGGCAAACATCGACAGCCTGTCTGTGATCGGTTCTGCCCCGAGTGCTGGCGACTGTAATGGCGGCGTCGGTTCTTCCTCCGGTGGCAGCAGCTCTAGCAGTTCTTCTTCCAGTAGTTCCTCTGGTGGTAGTGGTTCCGGTTCCTCTGGCGGCAGCAGCTCGTCGTCCAGTAGCTCCAGTAGCAGTTCTGGTAGTGGTTCTGGTAGTGGCTCAGGCTCCGGCGGTTCCTCCTCCGGCGGCAATCCAATCGCCTGTGAAACCCTGGCCACCGACCCGAACGTAAACTGGCGCGATTCCTCCGTACTGGATACTGACCAGAAGATCGTACAGTGCCTGTATGAAACCCTCGGTCGTCCGGTGGGTTACGGTGAAAACGCCATGGGCGGTTACGATCCCAATGGCAACAGCAAGCTGACCGTGATCACCAAAAACAGCAGCGTGCCGGTTGAGCAGCAGATCCTCGACGCCATCACCGGCGACGAGCACAACTGGATCGTGTTCGACAAATTTGATTTCGCCTCTGTTGGTGGAGAGGAAACCGAAATTTCCATGCACCGCAACTTCTGTGGCGATTCTTCCGTACAATCTGCCATCAATGGTAGCGAAGCCCAGTGTCGCGATTTCCGCAGCTGGTGTTCCAGCAATGGCCTGTCTGGTGATTCCTGTCTGGCGGAGTTTTTCAACAACCGACTGGACGACAATGACCTGCCGATCCGCAACGCCAAGATCGGTTCCCACAAAACCATCGACGGACGTTTCAGCAACGGCTACTTCCGCTTTAACGGTTTTGCCATTGGTTCCGACAGCAGTGGTCAGCCGGTGGAAACCGAGCAGAGCGTAATTCTGACCCATCTGGATTTCCGCGGTGCCGGTCACGTTGAGGACCACGGCCTGGATCCGGACATGATCCGCAACACCGGTGCGTCCCACGACATCTGGATTCACAAAAACACCTTCGACACCACCGGTGACGCGGCGTTTGATGTGAAAGTGGGTGCCTACGACATCACCATTTCCTTCAACAAACTGATCAACGTGAAGCGCGCTTCCCTGCACGGCTCCAGTGACTCTCGGACCATCAACGAGCAGATCACCACCACCATGCACCACAACGCGTTTATCACCACCGACGACCACTACGACAGCCTGGGTAACACCCTGCGTCGTATCCCGCTGATCCGTCGCGGCACCTCACACATGTTCGATAACTTCTTTATGAATTATCGCAAGGACATCCTGAGCGTGCGTGTGGGCGCAACCGTGCTGTGGGAAGACAACACCTTCATGATGAATCGCGACTTCCAGGAAAAGGATGACGTGGTGCAGGCGTTGAACGAGCGCGGCGAAGAGCTGGCGCGCGATGTGGACGACGGTAACTTCCGCAGCGAAGGCAGCAAGGTATGGTTCTCCGACGCCGCCTGTAACCTGGATTCTTCCCTGGTGTACACCATCAGCGACAGTTCCGGTTCTGTGCCTGATCTCTCGCAGAACTACTCACAAGATTCTCGCAATGTGATCGCCGCCGAGCGCCGCCCGGCAGGTCAGCAGCTCGCGGACTATGTGATTGCCACGGCGGGTAAAGACGGACATATCCCGTTCAACTCACCGCTGGCCAATAGTCAGAGTTACGTGATCGATCTTGGCGGGGCCGGCTGCCAGTAAGTCATTTCGATGAGATGACAGTTTCTCGACTTGAACCCATCTGCTCCTCGGGGCAGATGGGTTTTTGTGGTGGTGGGTAACGTCGCTCAGAACTCTGGTGGTAGTGCGATTGGAACCACAAATTTGGTCCGGCCGATTTCCCTGCACCTGTCCGGGAGCACCTTCGCCCTGCCGCTCCTGAGTTTCCTTAGCTCTCCAGGGTGTCCACTCTTTGTTCGCTTTGCCTCAAAAATGAACTGGCCTGACCCCGTATGGCAGTATTTTGACTGGCATCCGCCATAATTGGTTGAACATGCCAAACCAATCTGTTTCTATTGTCTGGCCAATAAGAATTCCAGCTGGGCCTGCATGGTGACCGCATAGTTAGAAGTGCGGCACTCCAGGTGATGTATCCAGGCTCATAAAAATAATGACTGACATTGAGAGAGAAGGGGTGACCATGAAACCTTTACCTTGGGCAAAGTCCGCACTGGCACTGTGCGTTATGGGGACACTGACCGCTTGTGGCGGTGGTGGTAGCAGTTCAGCAGGAGAGGGCGATATTGCCGATCTGCCTGAACCGCCACCCGTCGTGGTTGTACCGCCGGAAGAGAGCGGCATCACCAATACACCACTCCCCATCGTGGAAAGTTTTGGTGAATACACCGGTTTCGACCAGAGCGACACCATCGATTTCTTCAGCCCCAACTACAGGGCACTGGCCACTGCGGACAGCAGTGAGTACGAAGATACACGTCCCGCATTTTACTATCCGACCTGCTGCTTCTTCGACCAGGACGATCCCAATATGGAGGTCACGGTCGATAACAAAGAGCGCCTGGGCATTGTTTCTGATAACGGCGACCCTTCACTGCTAATCAGTGATGCCCGCTTCACTATTGGTCAAACCAGGTCTGAGCTCGCTGGTGATGTAAAGGATCCTAAAAAGGATTCCACCCCCGGTGATGACGGCGGCAGTGGTTGGGGTGAGCTGGACCTTTCCGAGCCGTACCGTATTTCTTTCTGTGTCGCCTCGGCCTCGGGCGCTAGCTCCAAAACCCAGGTCTATGTGAACAACAACACCACCGGTGAGGCCAACTCTATTCATGGCGGTGGCTCTGTGGGTTCTCGCCTGTTTGATGTGGAAACCGGCTCTCTCGTTGCAGGTGAGCGCGTTGTAATCAATGTGCCCGGTGATACCTACCTGCAAGCGGGGGGAGATGTAGTCGATAACAAATCTGAAGTGATCGGCACCGAAAAATCATTTCTGCATTTCCGTGTATCCAGCGGCGGTACCGCGATCATCGACGACCTGTTGATTGAGAAGCAGAGCGAAGATGGGCAGTCCGCGTTGCCCGAGTGCACGCCATTCCAACCGGCTTCACCACCAGATGCGCCCGAAGCGCCGACCACCTTCGCGACCGACGCGCAGATGGCAGTGAGCTGGGGCTCAGTACTGGGCGCCGCTACTTACGACCTAGCGTATAGCACCAGCGACGACATGAGCGCTGCAGAAGTGGTTGCCGGCCTTACCGATACCTCTACTACGTTGACCGAACTGGACAACGGCAGCACCTACTACGTTTGGGTGCGCGGTGTGAACAACGTGGGCCCGGGCGAGTGGAGCGCATCCGCAACCGGTACACCGGAAGCGCCGGTTGGCGACAACTGCACCCCGACCACCACCGTCGACCCGTCTGCAACCAATGGCATTATCTGGAGTGTTTACGACGGCTGTACTCACCCCGGTGATCTGGGCGCGGTTGTCATCAACGGCAGTGAGCAGACCAACTTCTCCTTCGGTGACGATGAGCTGGAGTGGTTTGAAGTGAGCCCGCAAGGCGTCATGGAGCTGGATACCCTGGACGGTACCAGCGATACCAAGCCGGTTGGTGATCTCGACGGCATCGTTGCCGCCGGCGCCTATCCCAAGCACTTCACCTGGATTGCCCGTATCGACAACGCCAAGGCCGTAACCCAAGGCGCGCGCGGTTTCGAAATCGAGACGCACATCGATGAGCGTCGCCTGAAAGCCATACTCCGTCCCGACTCTGGAAAAATTCAGATCGAGAAGTTCCTCGCCGGTGAAGTCACCGCCGAAGTGGAAGATCTGGATTTCTCCGATGGCTACCACACCTACCAGATCAGCTTCACCGTAAATGACCCGGCCGCAGGTGCCGACAACATCACGGCTGTTGTCTACCGCGATGGAACAGAAGTGGGCAACTTTACCGGCCCCGGCCGCTCCGGTGGTTCCGCCAGCCTGTTCCGTATTGGTGAAGGATCCGGTAGCGCCTTCCACGCCAATCTCGATTGGCTGGTATGGAGTGATCACGCAGCAGCAGATGTTACTGCCGAGCAGCTGGTCGGCGAACTGCCAGAAGGAATTGGTGAGCTGGATGTCTACGCCGGCGCCGATACCTCCGCGATATTTGATGAAAACTTCAATGGCGTTGGTTTGGTTGAAGACACGGACGCAGAGAGCGGTAATTTCTTCGACGCTACGTACAAAGCGCAATCTGGCGATGCCAGTAAACCCATGTACTTCGCTACTGGCGGCAGCTCACGCATTACCGTGGCTGACGGCAAACTGTCACTGCACGACGCGCGCTTCAGTATTGGTGACGCCCTGCAAGGCACAGATACCGCCGATACGGATACGACCGGTCGCGGAGATCTGGATCTGAGTATGCCTTATGTCATCACCTTCGATGTGGTGGAAAATCCCAACACCTCTGTCGAATCTGGCAAGTGCCAGGTGTATGTGGACAACAACACCTCCAGTTCCAGCAAGTCAATCCACGGTGGCGACTCGAAAGTATTCGAAAGTTATGCCGCGGTTATGGCCGATGGTGAGCAGCCAATCGGCACGGTCACCGTTACGAGCGATCCGGAGGCACACATAGGTACCGCCAACTCCTTCCTGCAACTGCGTTGTGACAGCGGAACCGCGGATAACCCGGTGGTGATTGACAACTTCAAGGTGCGCTACCAGTAATTCACAGAGGGGCGCCGGCTGGAGTCAGACGTACCGCCGGCGACTACAAAAACATCGAACGGCCTGAGTCCGTTACACCAACAGGCCGCATAAAACCGATGGGAGAGTCGAAATGACTTATAAAAAACAGATTCTCGCCGTGGCCATCGCCATGGCCGCTTCCACCAGCCTGATGGCTCAGGAAGCAACTGAGCAAGCAGGAAATACCTCAGAAGAAACTTCCGATTACTCTATTGAAGAAGTATATGTAGAAGGCGTGAAAAGTGCGGAGCTCAACGCGCGCGCTGCCGAACGCGACAAAAATGTGTTCAGCTCCGTGATTACTCAGGATGACTCCGGCAACTTCGCTGACCAGAATGTGGCGGAATCCTTGCAGCGCCTTCCGGGCATTACCCTGCAGAGCTCCGAAGGTGAAGGTAAGTTCATCAATCTTCGCGGCCTTGGCCCGGGTTTTGTTTCGGTACAGATGAACGGCTCGGAAATGGCAAACAGTGGCGGCGGCCCGGCTGATAGTGAGAGCCGTGGTTTCTCTTTGGATGCTCTGCCAGCCGACGTGCTTTCGTCGATCGAAGTGCTAAAATCACTGACGCCGGATATGGATCTCAACTCCATCGGTGGTAGCGTCAATGTGACGACCGTATCCGCACTGGATCGAGGAAAAGATACGTTCAAGGTGCGTGCCCAAGGCGCATTCCAGGACCAGAGCGGGGAGACCTCACCCAAACTGACCCTGCAAGGCACCAATATTTTTGCCGATGAAACCATTGGTTTCAGCTACTCGTTGTCTTACGAGAATCGCGTTACTGAGGGCTACGAGTCCCGCGCCCACGATAGCAGCCTGCCGCGCTACATGACGCTGGATGGCGCTGACAGCCCGATGTTGATCCCGTTTGAACTGCAAAACCGTCAGGAAAATGCCGAACGTGAGCGCATCGCCGGTATCTTCGACCTGGAATACCGCCCGACCGATAACAGCAAGTACTACGCACGCTTCAGCAACACCGTGTACACCGACGAAGATACTGCCCTGCGTGAGTACTATCGCTGGGGCCAGGCGGACGCGGATGAAGTGGTCTACCTGGATGCAGCGAACAATGTATTTGGTTCCGGTGGCATTGACTTGCAGCACCAGTTCTTTATGCAGGAATCGGAAAGCGACACCAAAGTGTTCTCACTCGGCGGTGAGAACCTGTTCGGCAACAACTGGACCGCGGATTACGAAGTCACTTACTCAAGCGCCACTCAGGATTCGCCTGACGGCCGCCGGGTACAGTTCCGTTCGCGGGATATCACTGCGCTGGGGCACACCGGCGAAGATTTTCTCAATGGTCAGATAATTCACCCGGACCAGCTGGGTGATCTTGCGGGCATTGAAAATGTTGAAGGTGCGAACGGTTTCGGCCCCTCCGGATACCAGTACGGAGAGGTCGTGCAGCCGTATATGCTGTACGACAATCTGTTTATGGAAGACAGCTATCGCGAAGACAGTCTGAGCCAAGCGATGGCGAACCTGCGCAAAGATTTTGACATGGGCCCGGTCAACTTTGTAAAAACCGGTTTCAAAATCAAAAACCGCGAGCGTAATCGCGATAAAAATCGTGTAAGTATCATTCCCAATGACAAGCGCGTTGCTGGCTGTGATGGTGATCAAGAGTGCCTCGACAACGCTGGTGCGCGTCTTGGTGATTTCGAAACCTTCATGCCGGATAACCCGTTGTTCGACCATGCGTTTATCACACAAGCTGAAGCTGAGCGGCTGATTGCCGCCACCCGTCAAATTGCCGACAGCTACGACCCGGAACAGCGTGAGCTGGAAAGTACCCGCAACGACTACGAAATTACCGAAGATACCGCCGCTGCTTACATCATGGGCGAGTTCCAGGTAACCGACACCGGTGCCCTGATTGCCGGTGTGCGCTATGAGCAGACCGACTTCAACTCTACCGGTTATCTCTCGATCCGCAACGATCGCGATGAGAGTGCCGACCAGCTGGAGTCTTTCGATATTGCAGTACCACTGGACGATACATCCAACTCCTACAGTGGTTTCTTCCCCAGCCTGCACTACCGAGACGAGCTGCGCGACGACCTGTTGCTGCGTGCATCTCTGTGGACTTCATTCTCCCGTCCGTCTTTCGACGAAGCTCGTGCTTATGCGCAAGTGCGCGACCGGGTGATCTTCTGTAACTATGACCCAGCAGCAAACTTGGAAGCAGGCAAGGAGTGTAACGACCGGCCTGCTGAGTTGCAGGGCGAAATTGCCGAAGAAGATTTCACCGATGGGTATAAAGCGCAGAATCTGGAAATGTCTGCGGACAATGTATTGGAAATCGGCAACCCGAAGCTGGACGCGATGACTGCGACCAACTTCGATATTTCTCTGGGTTGGTACGCCAGTGAAAACCTGTTTATTCAGGGGGCGGCGTTCTATAAGCAGATTGACGATTTCATCGTAGAAGTCGCCGGTGCCGATCTGAAGCTGGCCGACCTGCCATACACCCTGCCGGTGGATCAGGTCACCATGTTCAACATTCCGTCGAACCTGCAGCTGACCAACGCGCAGACTTACCTGAACGGTAAAGGTGCTGAGGTCTACGGTCTCGAAATGACCTACAACCAGTACTTTGTCGAAGGCCTGCTGAAGAACTTCTTCATTCAATCCAACTTCACGTTGCTGCACTCGGAAGCGGACGTTGGTGAAAGCGTGCGCGCCGAAACCATCCGTCTGCCGGAGCAGGCCGATGTAACGGTGAACACCACGCTGGGTTGGGAAAACAACGATTTCTCCGTACGTTTTATTACCAACTACCGCAGCGAAATCCTCAAGCGCATCGGTTCCTGCACCGAAGCAGATATTGCAGCAGACGCGGCCCTGGGCTACTCCCAGGACTGTGCTGCCTGGTCTGATGTGTACCAGGATGCCGGTGTGACCTTCGACATCAAGGCCACTTACAGCGTGAACGACAACGTAAAACTGTACCTGGATGCGGTGAATATCACCGATCAAAGCAACATCCAGTACTTTGAAGGTAACGAGTACTCCAGCGGGCACATGATGTACCTGAGCGAGACGTACGGGCCTACCTATCAGATGGGTGTAAACGTACAGTTCTAAAAAGTGTAAGTGCGGGTGGGCACTCGGGGTGCCCACCCGCAACGCCTGACTGGCTCAATCGGTTAGGTTTTGGTCACAATACGTTCATTGTTGTTTCGCCATTTTTGCCCCGCTTGCGGGGCTTTTTTGGTTGTAGACGATCACTAGAGTTCCAGGTGAATCCATGCAGTTCAAACTATTTCCAAGCATCGCCGCTGTTGCGGTATCCGTACTGCTGACCGCTTGTGGTGGCGGCAGTGGTGGCTCCGATGCCAACCCTCCGGTCTTCGACGCGTCCAGCAGTTCATCCAGCTCAAGTTCATCCTCAAGCTCTTCCTCCAGCTCTTCCAGCAGCTCATCATCTGGCGGCAGCAGTTCCAGCTCGTCTTCTTCCGGCGGTGAAGCGCCAATGCTCTCGCAGACGGGCAATCCGATTTACGGTGAGTTGGATAATTACAAATCCTGGTTGGGTGGCAGTCTTTCGGCGGACGAAACCCGTGCGGACAACATGATCACTTGGCAGATGCCCCACGGTGGCTTTTACAAATACGATGTATCCAAGTACGACACAACCTGGAATGGCAGCAGTGCGCGATCCGACTGGACCGGTGAAGGCGGTGTGGAGTTGGGCACGATCGACAACGATGCGACCGTTACCGAACTAATGTTCCTGGCGGATGTGTACCAACGCAGCGGCGACAACAGCTACCGCGATGCGGCACGCAACGCGCTGGAATTTCTGCTCACCATGCAATACGAATCCGGTGGCTGGCCGCAGGTGTACCCCAAGCGCACCGGCACCACTTATTCCAACCATGTGACCTTTAATGATGGTGCCATGGCACGGGTGCTGATCTTGCTTGATCACGCCGCGCGTCAGGAAGCGCCCTTGGATGGCGATCTGTTCAGCGAAGATCAGCGCGCGCGTATCGAGACCGCCATAGATGACGGTGTGGAATTTATCCTTAACGCACAGATCGTACAGGCCGATGCCAAAACCGTCTGGTGTGCGCAGCACGACCCGATAAGCTATGAACCCCGTGGAGCGCGCGACTACGAATTGCCATCCAAGAGCGGTAAGGAATCCATGCTGGTGACTGCCTTCTTGATGTCCCAGCGGCAAACGGTCGAAGTGGAAGCCGCTGTGCGCGCCGCCCTGGCGTGGTACCGGAGCCCGGTAGTGCAGGAAGCAGATACTGCCTACGTCAAGCGCTCAGGCGGTAGTGACGATGACTCTCACAACCCGATTCAGACAAAATCCGGAAGCACCATGTGGTACCGCTTCTACGACCTGGAGCAGGATGTTGGTTTCTTTGCCGACCGTTCCGGTATCAAACAGTACAACATCATGGCTATTGATCCCGAGCGCCGCTATGGCTACGAGTGGGGCGGAAACTACGGTAGTGAATTGATCGGCTATGCCGAGAGTGTGGGCTACTTCTAATCGGATTTCTTGCAAACAGATAGCCCGTACACTGGTGAACAGCGTACCGGGCTCTGACAGTAGAGGTAAACAATTACATAGTATGAAAAGAATATTTTTTTCCCTTGCGCTGCTGCTGCCTTTGGCTGCCAGCGCCGAAACTTTGTATATGGCTGGCGACTCCACCATGTCGATAAAGGCGGATGCGGACTTTCCGGAAACTGGCTGGGGAATGCCGTTTGCGCTGTTTTTTGATGAGCGTATTAACGTCGAAAATTATGCAATGAATGGCCGGAGTACACGGACATTTATTGAAGAAGGACACTGGGGCAGGATCGAGAAGGCGCTGCAGGCGGGTGATTTTGTCATTATCCAGTTTGGGCATAATGACGAGTCAGAACACAAGAAAGACCGCTACACCACGCCGGAACAATACAAAGCCAATCTGGCGCGTTTCATTGGTGAAGTGCGCGCAAAAGGCGCATTCCCCCTGTTGATGAGCCCGATCACGCGGCGCTATTTTGACGAAAATGGATCCATCAAGCATACCCACCCTTATGCACCGCTGAGCCGGGAAGTGGCCAAAGAGGAGAAGGTAGACTTCATTGATATGGATGCGATCACCCGGGACTACTTTCAGCAGCAAGGCGATGAAAATTCCACACTGCGTTTTCTACATATAAAACCCGCTACCCATCCGAACTACCCGAATGGTGTTCGCGATGACACCCACCTGAATCAACTTGGGGCACGGGAAGTGGCACAGCTGGTGCTCCGGGAAATGAAAAAGATGCAGCACCCACTTGTCGAAAAGGTCCGTGAGGCGACGCCCAAACACCTGACTTTCAGTTACGACTGAAGCGCGCCGGTTCGGCCGGAGTGGCGGGTCACCCTGGTGGCTGCCCGACTCATTGGTCGTTTCAATTAAAGGGATCGACTTGGTTGGCTTTTAAAAATAGGAACCATTCTCGATAATGTGCATAGTGATCTGGTGGTTTTTTGATCAGTTGCGTGTTTCGTGAAGAGCGCGCAGGTGCAAGAGGGTGATTCCATGAAACAGCAAGCCATGACCAAGACCTGTAGTTTTGCCGCTGTGCATATGGCCGTGGCCTTTGCGGTAGGGTATCTGATGACGGGTGATATCTGGGTCGGCAGTGCCCTGGCGCTGGTGGAGCCCGCCTGCAATACCGTGGCGTTCTACTTCCATGAGAAGTGGTGGAATCGGGGTAAGTCTGACCAGTCCGAAACCGCGGATATCCAGCGGGTTCCCGCCTGATCAGTCACACTCGTTCTGGTCACCTTCTGTGGCCAGAGCGGTGCGCACAGCCTTTGCTATTCGCTACGAGTTACTTCCGCTGTTCAGGCGCTGCTGCCACGTCCCGAGAGCGCTCACCAGGTCGCCAATAAACTTCCTGGTCACTTCGTCGGTCAGCTTTCCGCTCTCATCAAATTTTTTGTGGGCGAAGCTGATCATCACTTCCGGTTTATTCACGAAATGCGCATCCAGATAAATCAGGATACGGCGCAGGTCATATTGTGCCCGCGCGCCGCCAAAGGCGCTCATGCTGGCACTCATCACCGCCACGGGTTTGTCGGCAAAGGGTTGCGGATCGACGCGGGAGAGCCAGTCAATGGCATTTTTCAGTACGCCGGACACCGAGTAGTTGTACTCCGGGGTGGAGAACAGGATGGCGTCTGCATCGAGAACTTGCTGGCTGAGGGTTTCCACTGCTTCGGGCACGCCCGTATCCCGCAGGTCCTGATCATAGAGCGGGATACCGGCCAGGTTGGCGTAGGTAAACCGGGCGCTGTCGCCGGCCATTTCCTCCGCGGTCAGCAGGGCTGCGCGATTGAAGGAACTTTTACGCAGGCTACCGGCGATGGCAAGGATCTTCAGTGGCTTGGATGCCATGGTATTGCTCAGTTGTTACCAAGTACAAAACACCGTTCCAGGTCTTTTGGATAGCGCAGGCTCAGATTGCTGACGCTTTTGCCGATTTTGGATTGTGCGCTCGGCTGAACCTGATCTGACTTCTGATGTGCAGTCAGTGTGGCGGATTTGTGTGAACCCCGGGATTTTACCGGCAAAGGCGTATTCATGGTGGCGACCTCTACTACGTTATACGCTGCTGCTCGTCTTGCTGCTCTCTGTAGTCTGACCATCCCGAGCCATGTGGTACCGGACGGGGCAGCTACCTTTTAACTGTAGTGTAAAACTGATTGGTTTCGCCGTTCTTAGTGCAGTTTGCGCGCAAATCCCAGCTGCCGTGAGACTCAGCGCAAATTTCCGGTGATCTGCAGATAAATGAAGGGCCGAACCGCCGACGGGGCGAAGGGTTCAGCCCGGTGCCTTACCCGTGGATTTCCGTACGATCAGGTTGTGCGGAAGCATCTCCGGTGCGCTGTCGCCATCGCTGCCGTCGATGGCCTGACACAGGCGGCGCATGCTGCGTTCACCGATCTCTTCCGCCGGTTGTGAAATGGTGGTCAGGGGAGGGTCGGCAATCTCCGCGTAGCGGATATCATCGAAGCCGATCACCGAAATATCCCGGGGGACTTTCAGTCCCGCGTTCTTGATTTCGTGCATGGCGCCGAGGGCCATCTCATCGTTGGCACAGAAGATGGCGGTGGGGCGCTGCTCCAGATCCAGCAGGCGCCGGGTCGCGCGGCGGGCGCCATCGATGGTCTGCTCGCCCTCCACAATCCAGTCGTTCGACACCGCGAGCTTGGCCTGGCGCATGGCCTTGCGGTAGCCCTTTTCCCGATCCTTGGTGAGCAGTGAGTCCCGCTTGCCGGCAATAAAGCCGATGCGCTGATGGCCCAGCTGGATCAGGTAGTCGGTTCCGTCCATGGCGGCGGCGATATTGTCCACGCGCACGCTGGGGAAGTGGCTGAGCTCCGCGCTCACACTCTCCAGGCCGAGCACCAGCGGCGGGTGCGCGCGCTCGTTGTCTCGGTTGCTGGCTGCTTCGTCAAAGGGCGAGATGCTCGCCAGCAGCAGGATGCCGTCCGCCTGCTTGGAGAATACCAGATCGGTGTACTCATCAAATTCGTGGGAGTTTGCCTGGGTATCGCGGATCAGGATGCTGTAACCCTGCTCGTCCGCGACCCGCCAGATACCGCGCATCACCTTGTCGAGAAACGGGTCGCCAACGGCCGGCAGCACCACCACGATCAGGCTGGTTTTGCCACGGCGGAAGTTGCGTGCCAGCGAGTTGGGCGCGTAGCCGGTTTCCCTGATCGCCGCCTGCACCTTGTTGCGGGTCTTCTCCTTTACCTGCTCCGGGCTGTTGAGATAGCGGGAGACGGTGGCGGTGGAAACACCGGCGAGTTTGGCGACTTTCTTGATGGACACGGGTTTGTCCTCTGAATGGTTGTTCCGGGGATACCAGCGCGTCTCGGCAGGCGGAGGGCCAGATGTTAGCGTCTACGCCATCTGAATGATATCCGCCCTCTAAAAAAGGGCCTGCAAATGCAGGCCCAAACCAGAGCCCTTCGCGGGCCTTTCAAGAGTCATCTGACGTTGAGGTGATATCAATCAAATGTGTTGATTGATTAGATTTTCATACAGCTCCTGCTTGCCGCTGGTCGGGCGAGGCTCGCCGTTTTCAACGGCCAGGTTGCGCAGGTCTGCCAGGTTCAGTTTACCTTCGGTAAACGCCTTGCCGTTCCCTTCACTAAAGCTGGCGTAGCGTTGTGCCTTCCAGCTCTGGTAAGGGGACTCGGTGAGAATTCGGTTGGCGATTTCCAGGCCGCGGGCGAAGGTGTCCATGCCGCCGATATGGCCGAGGAAGATATCTTCCATGTCGATGGATTCGCGGCGCACCTTGGCATCGAAGTTGAGGCCGCCGGTTTTGAAGCCACCGTTTTCCAGAACCACCATCATGCCGTGTACCGCATCGTAGATATCGGTGGGGAACTGATCGGTGTCCCAGCCATTTTGATAGTCGCCGCGGTTGGCGTCGATAGAGCCGAGCATATCGGCGTCCGCACACATTTGCAGCTCGTGGGCAAAGGTGTGGCCGGCGAGGGTGGCGTGGTTGGCTTCGATATTGAGCGCGAAGTCCTTGTCCAGACCGTGATGACGCAGGAAGCCGATGACGGTCTGGGCGTCGAAGTCGTACTGGTGCTTGGTGGGTTCCATGGGCTTGGGTTCGATCAGGAAGGTGCCCTTGAAGCCGATGGAGCGGCCATAGTCCCGCGCCATGGTGAGGAAGCGCGCGAGGTTGTCCTGCTCGAGTTTTGTATTGGCATTCTGCAGGCAGATGTAGCCTTCGCGGCCGCCCCAGAACACATAGTTCTCGCCACCCAGCGCCACGGTGGCATCCAGCGCGGCTTTCACCTGGCTGGCCGCGTAAGACACCACGCTGAAATCCGGGTTGGTAGCGCCGCCGTTCATGTAGCGCGGGTTGCTGAACAGGTTGGCAGTGCCCCACAGCAGTTTCATGCCGGAGGCTTTCTGGCGCTCTGCGGCCAGCTCTACCAGTTTGGACAGGTTGCTCTCGGTCTCGGTAATGGTGATGCCTTCCGGTGACATATCCACATCGTGGAAGCAGTAGTAGGGCACGCCCAGTTTGGTGGCGAATTCGAATACTGCATCCATGCGCTGCTGCGCGGCGGCCATAGCATTGGGCGCGTCGTCCCAGGCAAAGTTCTGGGTGTCGCGACCAAAAGGATCGGCGCCTTTGCCGCAGAAGGTGTGCCAGTAGCACACGGCAAAACGCAGGTGCTCTTCCATGGTTTTGCCGGCGATGACTTTTTGGGCATCGTAGTATTTGAACGCCAGAGGGTTGTCGGACTCGCGGCCCTCGAACGGAATCTGGCCAATTTCCGGGAAATATTCCTTGTCACCGATAAAAAGATTTCTGCTCATTATTGTTCTCCAGTTGGTGCTGAATTTAGTGGATTTGGGGATACTGCTGGCTGAGCAGATCCAGGAATTGTTGGTAGTGGGTTTGATACGCCGCGGCTGTATCGCGATCGGGGGTGCAGCCGAGGGATTTGTCCAGGGTGAGATGCTCTACGGTCAGAGCACAGAGATCTTCACCGGCGCCGCCACAGCTCCACAGTGCCTGCATCGCGGCACCGAAGGCCGCGCCTTCCTGCTGGGCCGGCACTTCCACCGGCAGGTTGAATACGTCGGCAATCATCTGCCGCCAGTGCGGGCTCTTGGCGCCGCCGCCGGTGAGACGGATGGCAGTAAACTGCTGACCCGCGCGATTGAGCGCATCCAAGCCGCGGCGCAGGGTAAAGGTGGCCCCCTCCATGGCGGCGCGGCACAGGTTGGCCGCGGTGGTATTGCTGTCGGTCATGCCGTGCAGGCTGGCGCGGGCGTGGGGCAAGTTGGGGGTGCGTTCGCCGCTGTAAAACGGCAGGCTGATCAATCCATCGGCGCCGGGCCGGGATTCTTCCAGCAGTTGTTCGCACTCGGCGATGGATTTGCCCAGCATCCTGCGCGTGGTTTCCGTGGCCACGGTGCAGTTCATGGTGCACTGCAGGGGCAGCCAGCCGCCGTTAGACGAACAGAAGGCGGCCAGCTCGCCGTTGGGATCGATGGCCGGTTTGTCGCTGTAAGCAAACAGGGTGCCGGAGGTGCCGAGGCTCATGGTGAGTACCCCGGGCGCAATCGAGCCGGTGCCGAATGCGGCCATCATATTGTCGCCACCGCCGGTGGAGACGTGTACCTCGTTCGGCAGGTCGAATTCGCCGGCGACTTTTGCGGAGAGTGCAACGGTGCTGCCGGCTTCGTAGATCGGTGGCAGCAGCGGCAGCAAATCGCGATCCGGGTCTATGGCGGCGAGCATTGCGCGGTCGTATTCCCGGCGCAGAATATTCAGGTAGCCGGTGCCGGAGGCATCGCCGTACTCGGTGTAGATTCTTCCTGTGAGGAAAAAATTCAGGTAGTCGTGGGGCAGAAGAATATGCGCGAGCTCCGCGTAAGCCTCGGGGCTGTTTTTCTTCAGCCACAAAATTTTTGGCGCGGTATAGCCCGGCAGAATCGGATTGCCGACCGCATCAATGCAGCGTTCGGCACCGCCAAAGCGCGCGGTGATTTCATCGCACTCCGGGATGGTGCTGGTATCGCACCAGAGTTTCACCGGGGCGATGACCTCGCCCGCGCTGTTCAAAGGCACAAAGCCATGTTGCTGGCCGGAGACGCCGATACCGCGTACGCGCTTTTTGATTTCCGCCGGCAGTTCGTTCATGCACTGGCGCAGCGCGTGCAGCCACCAATCCGCTATCTGTTCGCGACTGCCGTCGTCGCGGCTGATCAGCTCCAGCGGGGCGGCACTCACGTGCAGGATTTCTTTCTGCCCCGCATCGTAGGCCAGCAGTTTCAGACTCTGGGTGCCGGCGTCGATACCCAGGTAGACGTTCTGTTCGCTACTCATCACGCCGGCTTTTGCCTGCGACTGACTGAATTTGTCCATGATTGTTATCAGCTTCCCATCGGTCGCTTTACTGGTGTGGAGAGTCTATCCACTATTATGTAAACGTTTTCATTTTGTCTTAGTTTGCCTAACGTGCATGATAAATTCTAGAGCTAGGTGGTAATCGCGTTAAAAATGATGACGTTTACATTTCGGGTCATGGGTATCCTCGATGTATAGCCATTGATAATCAGGGCGAAAGATTTATTTGATTTAAGCTATTTGATGGCGCTGGTTATCCTGCACCTGTTTTCAACAATCAGTCAGGGAGTAAACGTATGAAGGTTTTCAATAGGCAGGCGGTTGTCGGTGCGGAGTGCAACTACGACGACAATTACTACGGTGATCAGGTATGTGTGCTGAAAAAATCCTGACATCACTGGTGACGTCAGCCGTACTCGGCGCTTTGTCAGCGCGGGTGCGGCAAAGCGAACGGGCGATTCCGTCACCCGTTTCGCCAGAATAAATCGATACCGGGCTAGGGAGCAGGTTTGGGCTCCGGCAGTTTGTACTCATTGTTCTGCACCGATTGGTCCGGCATGTATACCCGAAACGCCAGAGTCCAGTTGTCGGTCGGTGCGATCAGCAGATTCTTGGTATCTTTGCCGCAGGTCTTCTCGGTGCCAAACTTCAGGGTGAAGCTTTGGCCATCCGCATTGGGTTTGATTTCGTGGTTGGACAGGCTCGAACCCTCCTCGGTTTTCAGATAGAGGTCGTCGCCATAAATGGTCATGGAATAGAAACCGAGTTTCGGGTCCGTCATACCGGGTATCGGATAGTCTGCGGTGTAGCAGGTATCTTTGCTGACTTTGTAGGTGTTGAAAGAGTACCAGGCATCTTTATCCGGCAGTAATCCGGTGGCAACGGCAGCCCCCACATTGATGTCATTTTGGGGAATGGTGCCGCGGGGCCCCATGGTCTTGCTGACCCCACGTGAATCCGCCTGCTTAATGTACTCATCCGTCAACGCCTTGAGCTGCGCCTTGTTCCAGTCGATGACCTGATATTTTTTGGGTGTATAGCCATCGGGAAAGGTGATTTTGTACTGATTTTGCTGGGCGTTCGCTTTGGCGATATCGCTCGGGTCATTCGGATTGACCTGGGTACGGATATTCACTACCAGAAAATTGGTGACGGTTTTCGGGTCGATCGTATACTCCCCGGCTCCGTAGTAGACATTATCGGTCACGTGATCGTGTTGCATGATATGCACCGACACATAGCGGCCATCACCCTCGGGAACCGTGACTTTTGCCCCATGAGACGCATCAATAATGGCAAAGGAGTAGAGCGTATCCCGGTTCATCAGCACTGCCGGTTGCTTATCCAGTTCCATGGGCTTGCGGTGGTGATAGAACTGATTGACTGCCCCCAGCTCGGCCTCGCGTTCCATCGCCATATCGAGATTGGCAAGCGCGTAGTTGTGTCGGGTTACCGACACATCCTTTTTATCCACCAGCGTAGTTTCCAGATTGCGCACTTCGTCCAGGGTCAGCAGAGGGGTTTTGTCGGCAATTGCTGGTGCCGCACTCAGCGCCAGGGCAAATGCGAAAAAGGTAGCGGGTGTGAATAGCTTTGCAGTCATGTTCAAACCTCGAATCTGACTGTGTATTTACGGCCCGGCCGAGAGGGCGGCTCGGGCGAAGAGAGTGTGAGCTTAGTATCTCCAGTAAGCGTAGAACAAATTTGCGCCAATGCCGGGTTGGTTGGTGTAACTGAAGTGTTATCAAACCTTAGTCAAAAATTCTTTTCCTTCCGTCAGGCTGTGGGCTACACCCTCATCAAGGACGGTTTCCATGAAAAGAATAGCTCTGACAACATTGTTGCTTGCCAGCGGCCTCGCCGAGGCTGCCGCTTATGACTGGAATTATCCCGCGCCCGTTAAATCCCCCGGTGCCAATGACAATGGCAAGGTGGTGTTGTTTGATGTTTCCCATGGGGGAACCGAAGGCAATGCGGACTGGGTCGTCGATGGTGCCTTCTCCGATTTTGCCGATGCGCTGGTGGCGGCCGGCTACACGGTCGAAGAGTACCGGGGGGTAGATAAAAACGGTGATGGAATCATTCAGTTTGTGGATGACTACACCAATCCCACCACAGCCAACAGCAACGCCAATGAAACGGTCATCACCTATTCCGGCATCAGCCATGGGGATGTGCTGGTGTTGGCAGAAAGTAACCGGCCGTTTACCCAAAATGAACTGCAGGCGCTGGAAGATTTTGTTGCCGACGGCAAGGGCATTTTCTTTATCGGCGATCACTACAACGCCGACCGCAACCTGAACAGCTGGGACAGCACCGAGGTTTTTAACGGTTACAACCGTTCCACTTTGTTGCAATTTAATGTCGGCGGCAGCTACGGCGACCTGCGTAACCCCGGTTCTGCCACCGCTGGGTGGCTGCCAGAGCAGTTTGGTATTCGCTTCCGCTTCAATGCAATCGACTGGCACAGTGGCGCCAGCGGTATTGTACCGGCGGCGGATGTAGAGGGGCTCACCGATGGTGTGGGCCCGGTATTGATGGCCGGCGGCGCTACCCTGGCGGTGACCGATCCGAGCCGTGCCAAAGGGCTGGTGTACTTCTCTCCCAATGACAATCCCAGCGACTGGACGCACGCGGTTGATTCCGGCCGTTACTTCGGCGGTACCGCGGAAGGGCCTTATGTCGCCATCGCCAAGTCGGGCCCCGGTAAAGCGGCATTTATTGGGGATTCCAGCCCCATCGAAGACAACTCTCCCAAATACAAACGCCAGGACAATGGCAATACCAAAAGTACCTACCCCGGCTGGACCGATGCCGGAAATGCCGCCCAGCTCAGCCTGAATCTGGTGGACTGGCTGGCAACCCCGGAAAGCTATACCCACTTCAACAGCAGTGCGCACCCGGCGGGAACCGCCACACCCAACCCAATGGCCAGTGAAGAACTGGATGACCCGGACAACGGTCAGCCCTGGAGTACCCCCTCCAGTGGCTACAACCCCTGGGACCCGAGCACCTTTGACTACGGCGCCTACGGCGCACCGACGGGCCCGCAGAATGGTAGCGGTGGTAGCAGCAGCGGCGGAGGCAGTGGGAATTCGCTGACGGTGAGTGAGGCGCTGTCTCTTCCGGTGGGCACTGCGGTCACCGTGCAGGGTGAAATTACCCAGGGGATCAACGGTGTTTACGCGCTGGAAATCCAGGACCCGGCGAACGGTAGCTTCCTCTACGTCAAACTTGAAAGCGAGTATCGCAGCGCGTTCAGCCCGCAAAACAATCCGTCTGTCATCGGTGAAACGCTGGAAGTCAGCGGTAGCCGCGACAACTACATGTCTGAACCCAGTATCGAATCCGTTTCCCATATGGAACTGGTAACCGCCGCTGGAGGAAGCAGCAGCGGTAGCAGCGGAGGGGGTTCCTGCGGTTCTTCACAGGCAGTTTCCGTCGATACCGTGTATGCCAGCAATCAGGGAACGACAGTGACTGTGATTGGTGAAGTCGTCGGTGGCATTAACGGCCCCTACGCGCTGGAGCTCGGTGACCTGAACAGCAATACAACGGTGTACGTCAAGTTGGAATCTGATCAGCGCGCGCAATTCAGCCCGGTCAACAATCCCTCCATCGTCGGCAAGACGCTGGAAGTGGTTGGGGTGCGCGATCTGTATATGAGTTATCCCAGCGTGGAGTCTGTCAGTGCGCTGACCGAGATTTCCAACTGCCCCTGAAGATTCATTCTCAAAATCACAATTTACTCTGAGCGGCGAGTCGATCTCGAACTTCGCCGCCAAGTACTTTTTCAAGACCGAACAGGTAACAACCATGCCGTTATTTTCCCGATCAATTTTTGCATCCGTCGGTTTGACCGTTGCCGGTGCCACTTTCTTAGCCGCCTGCAGTGATAGCAACAGCGGATTCAGTACGCCGGTTGTCGATGAAGTCGTTGCCGAGACGGTGCAGGCCGATCTGCGCCTGATGGAAACCACCGATATCCACGCAAACGTAATGGACTACAGCTATTACGGCGATGCGGATGACCCCAAGGTTGGCCTGGTGCGCACGGCGACGCTGATTAAAAATGCCCGCGCGGAGCTGGAGAATCCGCAGAACAGTGTGCTGGTGGATAACGGCGATCTGATTCAGGGCAGCCCCATGGGAGACTGGCGGCAGTCACAGGGCATTGCCGCCGGTGAGGTACACCCGGTGTTCAAGGTGATGAACGAGCTGCAGTACGATGTGGCCAATTACGGCAACCACGAATTCAATTACGGGTTGGAATTCCTCGCGGAAAGTATCAACGATGCTAACTTTCCCTACATCAGTGCGAACATTTTTGTCGATGACGGTGATAGCGATGACAGCAACGATGCGCTGTATTTTGAACCCTACCGGCTGATCGAGAAAACCCTGCTGGACCGCAACGGCGATGCGCGCGGTATCACCATTGGCTTTATTGGTTTTGTGCCGCCGCAGATCATGCAGTGGGATAAAAACAACTTGGAAGGCAAGGTAAAGACCCGCGATATCCGGGCCATGGCGGAACGTTTTGTGCCGGAGATGCGCGAGCAGGGTGCCGACATCGTGGTGGCCATTCCCCATTCCGGCATCAGTACCACCGCCTACGATGAGAACAGCCTTGAAGAAAACAGCAGCTGGCACCTGGCGGATGTGGAAGGTATCGACGCGATCATGTTCGGCCACAGCCATTTGCTGTTCCCGTCTGCCAACTATGCAGATACCGCAGAAGTGGATATTGAAAACGGCACCATCAAGGGTGTGCCCGCGGTCATGCCCGGTTACTGGGGCAGCCACCTGGGGGTGATTGATCTGGTGCTGGATTACGATACCGGCAGCGATGCCTGGACCATTGTGGAGAGTGCTGTATCCACCCCGGCGATTTTTGCCGACGATGCCCCGGCGGTGGAAGCGGATGCGCTGCTTGAAACCCTGGTGGCTGACGATCACCAGGCCACCATCGACTATATGAATCAGCCCATCGGCGCGTCTTCCGATGATATTTTCAGTTTCCTGGCCCTGGTGAAAGACGACCCTTCCATCCAGATCGTCAGCGATGCGCAAAAGGCCTACGTGGAAAACCTGATTCAGGGCGATGTGAACCTGCAGCACCTGCCGGTACTCTCGGCAGCGGCACCCTTCAAGGCCTGTACCCGCGACGGTATCTGTGCCGATGAAGGCAGCTTTACCACCGTCGCCAAAGGCGAACTGAAAGTGAAGAATGCCGCAGACCTTTACCTGTATCCGAATACCCTGATGGCGGTGAAGCTGTCCGGTGCAGAACTGGCGCAGTGGCTGGAGTGTTCCGCATCGCAATTCAACCAGATCGATACCCAGTCCAGCGCCCGTCAGGAGCTGGTGAACTTCAGCGGTTTCCCCACCTATAACTTCGACGTGATCGACGGTGTCACCTATCAGATCGATGTGACCCAGCCCGCACGTTACGACCGCGACTGCGCGCAAGTCAGCGAGGGCGAGCGCATTGTCGATCTGCAGTATCAGGGCGAGGCCGTAGACGCGGGCGATGAATTCCTGGTGGCCACCAACAATTACCGCGCGGGCGGTGGCAAGTTTGCCGGCACCGGTGGCGAGCACATTGTGATCGAGTCGCCGGATGAGAACCGCACCGTGCTGTCGAACTACATCAAACGCAACAGCCCGGTTACGCCCACTGCCGATGGCAACTGGTCCTTCGCGCCCATCGAGAGTGCTACGGATCTACAGGTGGTTTTTCGCGTGCCGAATACGGACCGGGTAGCCAACTTTGTTGCCACCAAGGCACCGGAAGCGGTATTTCTGGAAGTGAACGAGCGCAACGAAGCGGTGTATGAGCTGGACTTGCAATAACTAGCCGTACAGCAGTTTGCTCGACATCTTCGGTGACTGTGAAATTGCCAAACCCGGGCTTTTCAACCATAGTGCGGCATTCCCATTTTTAATGGCGCGCTGCGCACATATCGAAGATGCTCGATATAGATCGAAAAAATCTCGCCGGCAGCATTGGCGGCCCCGCTTTGCTGCTGTTGCTCTGCATGCTGATGCAGTGGCTCCAGTCTGTTTACCCGCACGGGTTTATGTACGACCGCGCACTGCTGGCCGAGGGCCAGTGGTGGCGGTTGCTCACCGGGCACCTTGTCCACACCAATACCGCACATCTGCTGCTGAACAGCGCGGGCATTGTGGCCCTGTGGTTTGTCTTCGGGCAGAGCCAGTTGCTCGGCCGGCGGCACCCGGTGGAGGCGTATCTCGGCCTGGTGGTATTGCTCTCGCTACTGATCAGCCTCGGCCTGTGGTGCTGGTTTCCGGAGGTGGAAAGTTACTACGGCCTCTCCGGTGTCTTGCATGGATTGTTCTGTTTCGGCGCGGTGAGTGAATTGTTCCAGCGCCGCTGGTCCGGCGGGCTTCTGCTGATCGGCTGTTTTCTGAAAGTGGGCTGGGAGCTGACCGCCGGTGCCAGTGCGGCGACAGCGGCCATGATCGAAGCGGAGGTGGCGGTGTCCAGCCACCTGCTTGGTACGGTTTTGGGAACCCTGATCGGTGCTGTAATCGGTGGTGTCTTCTGGTATTCCGACTTGCGAAAATTCAATGTTGCGGGCGATTAAAGGGCCGCAGTGTAGCAGTCAGTGAAAACACCAAAGGTTTTAGCAAGGCCTGTGCCCGCGCTCAGTGTGCTTGGTCGGTGCTTCTCTGGAACCAGCGCGCAAAAACATTTTCCACCACTGGTACGACATTGATGCCAACCATCCACTGGGGGCCGAACTCATCCGGGCGTTCGGTGTAATAATTGAACTCCATTCCGAACCGCCACGGGGTGTCACCGAGTATCACTGTTTTACTGACTGCGAGATTGATCGGCGTAGTCCAGGTTTCCGTGTTCCAGTTATAGGTGGCAATGGGAGAGCTAGCGATACTCCACGCATTGCCCGGCAGGTATACCGCGATAGGCTGCAGGGTGGTGATACTGATGTTTTCCTCTCCCCAGCCTGCCACATCCCATTGATGATTGGGGAAAAAGCCGATGACATATTTTTTCGACACCTTGGCGATGAGAAATTCCGGGCCGAGGGTCATCTGGCCGATGCCGAGCTCACTGGAGGTTGCGGTGGGCAGACTACCGGCTGCGCCGACAGAGAAATTGACTCCGGATTCTGTCGTATGACCGTAAGAAATATCAAAGCCGATATCTCCAAGGCCCAGCTCCTGGGTAAAACGCCCCTCACTTGAATCAAATACCGGCTGATCAAAAAAAACCGGAAATGCCGGGCGGACGAAAAACATATCGCCGCCGCCGAGCTTTATTGGAAAAGAGGGCTGGAACAGCAGCTCATAGCCACGTTGGCCGTCGGCATCCCCCAGGCTGCCTTCAAACCAGCGGAACTGATTTTTGAACGTCAGGCGTGCGAGGGACGTGTTGGGGTTGGACAATTGGCGGCTAACTTCATTGGCAGATAGGTCGCCGCCTTCATCGGCTGTGTGCCCCGAGGTGGAATACAGCAAAAATAATATCACGCCAAGGCGTTTGACCATTTACCTGAGCTCCCTGTCGTTCCTTGAGAGGCATAAGCATAGTCCGTGGTGCTGCATGGCGCTGGCCGAGCTCCGTTTTGCACTATGCAATCACTGCAGTTCGCGCTACGAACGACTCCGCTCCTCAAGACAACAGTGACAGTAGTCCTTCCCTGTCTGCGGGTAATTTCGCGGTATTCGTCGCGTCGAAGAGCGCGTCGGACAGCGCCTGCTTATGTCGCTGCATCTGGTGAATGCGCTCCTCTACCGTATCCGCAGCCACCAGCTTGTACACAAACACCGGTTTGTCCTGGCCGATGCGGTGGGCGCGGTCGGTGGCCTGGTTTTCTACCGCCGGGTTCCACCAGGGGTCCATATGGATCACCACGTCGGCGGCGGTCAGGTTGAGGCCGGCGCCGCCGGCTTTCAGGCTAATCAGGAATACCCGAACTTCACCGCTCTGAAAAATGTCGATGGCCTGCTGGCGTTTGCGGGTCTGGCCAGTGAGTTTGGTGTAATCGATTTTCTGCTCGCTGAGCAGTTCCTCGATCAGTTTCAAAACCTGGGTGAACTGGGAGAAAATCAGAATATTACGACCTTCTTCCAGCAGTTGCGGCAGGTTTTCCTCGAGCCAGTTGAGCTTGGCACTCTCGCGAATACCGGCAGCCTTGTCCAGTTTGACCAGGCGCGGATCAATGCAGGTCTGGCGCAGCTTCAATAGCGCGTCGAGAAATTCGATATGGCTCTTGCCCATTCCCTGTCGTTCCACCAGATCGCGAATGCGCTTCTCCATACTGATGCGTACACTCTCATACAGCGCGCGCTGTTTGCTGCCGAGTTCGACATATTGAATCGTCTCGGTCTTCGGTGGTAGCTCTGCTACCACTTCCGACTTGGTGCGCCGCAACATAAACGGGCGCACTTTCTGCGCGAGTTCCTGTTGGCGCTCGTGGTTGCCATGGCTTTCGATCGGCGTGCGGTAAGTCTGCTGGAAGGTTTTTCGGCTGCCGAGTAACCCCGGCAAGGCAAAGTCCATCAGCGACCAGAGTTCTCCCAGGTGATTTTCCAGTGGCGTGCCGGAAAGGCACAGACGAGTATTGCTATGGAGACTGCGCACCACTTCCGCAATTTGGGTGGTGGGGTTTTTGATCGCCTGGGCTTCGTCCAGCGCCAGCAGGCTGAACTCGCGGTCTTTATAGTACGTCTGGTCCCGGGCCAGCAGTGGGTAGGTGGTGATGACCAGGTCGCTGTGTTTGATCTGGCCGAAGGCGGCATCTCGATCGGGCCCATGCACCAGGGTGGTTTTTAGCTGCGGCGTGAACTGCGCCGCCTCGTGCATCCAGTTGCCGGTCAGGCTGGTGGGTGCGACCACCAGTGCGGGTTTGCCCAGTGCGCCGGTTTCTTTCATGTGCTGCACCAGCGCCAGGGTCTGCAGAGTTTTCCCCAGGCCCATATCGTCGGCGAGGATGCCGCCGAAGCCGTACTGCTGCAAAAAAGCCAGCCAGTTGAGGCCGTCTTGTTGATAGGGACGCAGGGTGGCATTGAGGTCTGTGGGCTTGGGTATCGGTTGCAGGCCGGAAAAGTCCCGTAGGGTTTCCATCAGCTTTTGGGTAATGGGCGCGTGGCGCTGCTCCAGGCCTTCGATTTCGGAAAACTGCGCTGCCTGGAATGCGGGGAGTCGCACGGCTCGAGCGAGCTTTTTCTCCTTGAGTAAATCCAGTAACAGGCCGCGAATATTCTGTAGGGGTTTGGTGTCTACACTGATCCAGTCGCCATCGACAATAATGCTCAGCTGCTCCGGGGTATCCTGCTCCAGCCATTGTTCAATCAAGTCGACAATGGGCCACTGCCGGCCGTTTGGCAGCGTCAGATCCAGCCCCAGTTCAAACCAGTTGTCGTTGGTGTCCGCGCTGTCGGTGAGTTCGACCGCGATTTCCACATGGGAAAGTTCAAAACGATAGCTGGGATCGGTTTCGATCACCCAGCCCTGTTTCTGCCAGTCGGGTATTTGGTCCCGCAACAGGGCACTCCAGCGCTCGAATATTTTTTCCGGCTTGGTGGCGTCCAGTACCCACACTTCTTCTTGCCCACCGAGGTTTTCCTGAATCAGGTACAGGCCCTGACTGTAGATCTGGTCAACGCATTGTTGTTCGCGCTGCATATCGCGAATGACATGCAGGTACTCGCCGTCTTTTTCCCGGATGATTTCCGGGCCTTCGCCGTGGCGGCTGTAAGACGGTGACACCATTAACCCCGCATAATCGAAATGCAGTTTCAGCGCGGGTAATTTGTAGTGGTCGAAGTCGCAACCCACCAGGGAAATATGCGGCGTGAATTCGCTGGTGTGAGTAAGTTTGGGTTCTACAGGCAGAGGTAACTGGGAGGCGGGAATCTGCTGACGCAGTTGCACGGACATCAGACCAACATCGTTATCGGGCACCGGCGGCATTTCCAGCAGATGGGTCAACTGGTCGGTGGGCAGTGGCGTGTCGATATCTCCGATAGCGATATTTTCGGTATCCAAATAGCAGGGCGGGCTTACCGGAATCAATTGCCAGCGGCTGGCACTGTCCATGTCATCAAGGACCGCCGTTAGTTGCTGGTTGCCGTTGTCGTCAGGCTCCCATCGCCATTGCAATTCGCGCGCAGGTGCACGTTGAATCAGCGTGTCATCAAAATAGAAGCGGTTACTTTCAAGAAGGTAAGTCAGTGCGCGCCGCCCCCGTTCGCCCATCAGTCCGAGGCGGCCAGAAGCATTGACCTGCGGGAGCAGTTCCAGAATGGTGACGTCTTCGTCCAGCAGGTGGCTGGGACGGTTCCAGCTCAGGTATTTGGTGTCCTGGTGAAAATTCCGGATCTGGCTCCAGTTACCATCTTTCTTCAGGTATCCCTTTTTGGTGGATAACTTCAGGCGACTTTGCGCGTCTTCTTCCAGCACATACAGCAGATAGTGATTACCGTATTCCAGTGGACCAGAACCTTCGCGGGGGGCATGTGGTAAACCCTGTAGCCATTCGAGCCACCGAGGATTGCCGGGCGTTGGCTGCTGTGCGCTCGATGGCGTGTCGGCGGTAGGTGCCGGTTCGCCTATTTCCCGATCCAGGATTTTTAGTGCCACTGCCACCGCGTGTTTGCAATTCAGCGATACCGGGCAGGAGCAGAGGCCCACCAGGCGCGACCGCTCAACGTCCAGTTCCACCCGATACACATAGCGCCCAGAGCCCTTGACCCGGCCGCGATACACCTCGGCATCGTCATCCCAATAAGCTTCCTCTACCCGGCCGCGCAGGAAGTAATCCTCACCCCGGGCAAAACTGCGCTCGTTGGCCATTTGCTGGATATTTTTGAGGGCAAAAGGAATCAAGTGAAAGCTCCGGCGTAGGCAGTATTCTGGCGGGTCACTGTGGTCAAACCGTTCACTTTAACACGTTAAAGGCGCTTGCGAGCGCGCGCACGGCTACTTATGCTCGTGCAGTCCTCCGCCCTCAAACCCTTATGGAGAATGTATGTCGTTCACCTCATTGTCACTTCAATCACGCTCTCATTGGATGCTGCCACTGGCCCTGCTTTTGGTGTTCGGTTTGGCAGGCTGTGGGCCGAAAAAGAATGGGGCGCCCGCAGCGCTTGATTCCCAGGTGGAAACCCTGGAATTGCGTCCGCCAGGCTGTAATTCACCGGATGCGTGTGCGTCGGTCATGATTCGACGTGAAGTGTTTGCGGATCGCCCCGCGCTCAACGATGCGATTTATGCGCAAATGCTCCAGCAGTTGCAGGGCAATGACGATGCATCGTCGGCGCCACTGAACGCCCTCGACAAGGTCGCGCAGAAATTTCTCGACGATGCTGCCGCGGTCACAGTGACCTCCGCTGCTCAGTGGCAGCTGAACGGTGATGCCAAACAATTGGCGCGCTACGGCAATCTGCTGACCATTGTAGTCAATAGTTATCTCTATACCGGCGGTGCCCACGGCATGCCGGTCAGTCGCTGGTTGAACTGGGATCTCGCCGATGATCAGCAGGTAACTTTGGCCGATGTCATCGAGCCAGGGCAGGAAAAAGCCTTCTGGGCACTCGCAGCAGACGCGCATCGTCAGTGGTTGGCAACCCAGCAGGTTGATAGCGACTTTGGCAAAAACTGGCCCTTCACCAAAAGCGAAGATTTCCGTTTGACGGACACGGGTTTGGTGCTGCTGTACGGCGTGTATACTCTCGGCCCCTATTCAATGGGGGAGGTCGAGTTCACATTGCCGCGGGAAAAACTGACGGGTGTGGTTCGCGCTACCTATCTCAATACCACAGAGAGTTCTTGTGATGGAAGCTAGTCTGCAGGGCGAAGCCCCCCTAACGCTCAGCGAGCGTAAACAGCGCAGTAACGTCTGGCGCCTGGCTATTGCCCAAGCACTGGCGGGGGCCAACTCCGTAGTGGTGTATGCCACCGGCGCTATTGTGGGCAATGCACTGGCGCCGTCGCCGGTACTGGCGACATTGCCCCTGTCGATTTTTGTTGTCGGCATGGCGTTGTGTATTCTGCCGATGGGTACCATTGCCGGTCGCCACGGCCGCAGGGCAGCATTCATGACTGGTACCGGGGCGGGTGTGTTGTCAGGCCTGCTGGCCATGTGCGCGACTTATGTCAGCGGAGTGAATGGCTTCTGGCTGTTGTGTCTGTCGACGTTTTTTGGCGGCGCCTACGCCGCTGTGGTGCTGAGTTTTCGCTTTGCTGCCGCCGATGGCGTGGCCCCTGCGCGCAAAGCCCAGGCGCTTTCCATGGTCATGGCTGGTGGCGTTGCCGCCGGTGTGGTGGGCCCGCAGCTGGTGACCTGGACCATGGACCTGTGGCCAAAGTACCTGTTTATCGTCACTTTTTTTGCGCAGGCCGCGGTGGCGGTGGTCGCCGCGTTTATTTTAATGGGCGTGCACCTGCCCAAGCCGACGCTGGCCCAAGTCCGTGGTGGTCGGCCGATCGGCGCAATCGCTCGGCAACCGCGCTTTATCGTGGCGGCAACTTGCGGCGCCATTTCCTACACGCTGATGAACTTCCTGATGACCGCAGCACCACTTGCCATGCATATGCATGGGCATTCCACCGAGTCGTCCAACCTCGGCCTGCAGTGGCATGTTATCGCCATGTTCGGTCCCAGCTTTTTTACCGGCAAATTCATCCAGCGCTTTGGTGCCGAGCGGGTGATGATGGTGGGGCTGTTGTTGATCGGTATTTCCGCGGCGGTTGGTCTTGGTGGTATGGACGTAGGGCATTTCTGGTGGACGCTGATACTGCTGGGAGTGGGTTGGAACTTCGGCTTTCTCGGCGCCTCAGCGCTGGTGCTGGAGTGCCATACGGAAGTAGAAAAAACGCGAGTACAGTCGGTGAATGACTTTATTGTTTTTGGGCTGATGGCCCTGGGCTCGTTTGCCTCCGGTGGCATCCTCAGTGCCTACGGCTGGAATACCGTATTGTGGGCCTCCTTTCCGCCGCTGGCGATTACCGTGATTGCCCTGGCCGTACTGCAGTTTCGGGCCAAACCATAAAACTCCGTTTATAAAATTCACTAAACAGAAGCCAAACCTTCACTTCTTTGCTTTTGAATAGATTGCGATAGCTGCCAAAGATCGGCTGTTCCGCAAAAATTCCATAAGCAACTGTAAACAAAGTGGGGGTAGTAATGTTTGTTAATAAACCTGTGTGGCAGCCACTGATTGTGGCGCTCGTATTCTGCTGCGCATTGGCCGGCTGTGAATCCGAAAACGGAAATACCAATAATCTCGATGTTCCAGACGAGGTTTCTGAACAGCCGGATAATGAACAGGAGCCAGACGAAGAGGAAGAGCCGGTAGAAGAAGGCGAGGAGGCGACAGAGGAGGCGGCAACCGTGGATTCTGTTTTCCGAATTGGTCTGCTACCGGACACCCAGGGTGGCACCGACAGCGAGGGCCAGGCCCACGTTTCCCTGCATCCCATGCGCGAAGTGCTGAAGCATCAGCAAGCAGCCGGGGTGAACATGGTGATCGCCCTCGGTGACCTCACCGATCACGGTTCCGCAGTGGAATTTGCTGAATGGCGCTCGGTGGCCGATGGATACGCAGAGCAGGGCATCGAGTTTCTGCCAGTTATGGGCAACCACGAAACCAGTTATGCCTACACCGTGGAGTGGATCGATAATATGCGTGATTTCATTCCCAAGGATGCCGTGCATATGCCCGGATACGAGTGGGTGAATTATTACGTGGTGCGTGAAAATGTGCTGGTGATCGGTCTCGCTTATTACAACCTGCCAGTCGCCTTCGAATGGATCAAGCAGGTGGTCTATGAGCAGCGGGAAAATGTGGATCATATCGTGGTTGCCAGCCACGACGGCCTGATCGGCGCCAAGTACGGACAGACCCGAGAGCAGATTGTAGAGGGCACCAAAGACGACCATTGGGTTTACCAGGTACAGCCACAAATTCGTGAATTCTTCGCCGATCACGATGTCATTTATGTGCAGGGCCACGAGCATCAGTATCAGCGCTCGCTGATCTCCGCAAAAACTGCCTTAACCACGTTGCCCTCCAGCTCCACCCCCGCCGGCGGTAACTACCGTATGGATGTGTATACCCAGATCATGGCGGGCAACGCGTCCTACAAGGGCTATGAGTTTCGTTACGGTGAGCGGGATCTGGTGCAGATGATCGTGGCGCAGAAAAATGCCACTTACTCCAGTGGCTCCGAAGCGTACGACGTAAACTCCTCAGTGCTAACGTTTCAGGGGCCACGAGTGGATTACGTTTCCTACTTTGCGCCACATACCGCAAAAAGTAACGACACGTCCTACGCGTTTGTCGCAGAGTGGAAATTGGCTGACCGCTTCTCCCGAACCACCAACCGCTGTGAAACCGTCATCTACCCGGATGCGATTCCCGAGGGCACCCGCTCGGCGCTGGTGTTGCAGCCGGAATACCGCAGCAACGAATGTCTGGCACCTCAGGGCGGCTACGCCCGGTTGATCGGCGGCCGCAATAAAACCTTCAACCGCACCGATACCCGTACCCGGGATATGGGCGTCACCCCCGGCTTCTCCCGCGCGGAAACTCTGAACGACCTGATGCGTCTCGCCTATCAGTGGTTGTACCAGTACCACGAAAGCTGGACGCCCAACCTCAACAGTCCGTTGCGCGCGGCGCCCGACTACGAGAGCGACGAGCTGATCATTCCCGAAACCACCATCGACCTGAAAGAACACGTTACCCTGAGCTGGTTGGCAGCCACGGAAGAAACGGTGTCCGATATTCTGGTGGTGAGTGGTACCCAGAATCAGACGGGCATTTATCAAGACGATTACGGCGTGCTGAAAGATATTGAAGTGGACTCCGGTCTCGCCATGAGCACACCGGACGGCGGCGCCAAGCCTCCGGTGGTATTGCCGGAAACGGCTACCCGGTCATGGGATATCAGCACGGCGGTGGCCGACCGCTACGCGCTGGCCTTTACCGGCCCGGATGGCGCCGATGAAAGCCTGATCCTGGCCGTTCAGTCGGGCGGTCAGTGGCAGCCTCTGGCCGAGGAGGGCTGTGTACTGGAAGTATCCTGGCAGGACAGCTTTCTGAGCAGCGCACCGGAGCGCGCCGCCGGTTGTGATGGGCAACCGCTGGTGGGCTTTGATTCGGCTGAGCCCAATCAGTGGTGGGCGGTAATGCAGCGGGATGCAGAGTTGGCACTGGTGGCGCGCGCCAGCGTGAACTGAGTCGAACCTGTGAATTGACTGAATCTTGAATCCGGGACTACTCAAATCCCGCGCCAGTTTACTGGCGCGGGATTTTTTTATGGCGTTTCCCCTGGCCGGCTCGCCAGCCAGCATGCCCGGATAGTGAGTCTCATCCATCAGCGGATCTTCCACCGCTTCAACCCTGCCCATATGGGCACAACACGTCCCCGTCCGCCGGTGTTTAACAGAGTTAGTCTCGGGGCTGGAGATGTATGGGGAAAACGTTCTAATCAGCCGATAAATGGGCAGCTATCACTATCAGCCATCATACCAATGAGCATTGCCTGTAAGACCAATTGTGGTAGACTCGGGGGTAAGTATTCGGGCCTTTTGGGCTATAAAAATACCACGTTGATGATGACTCTTATGAAAACCGAATTTGTTGGAAATGGCCGCCGAATCTATCAGCAGGTGGTTGAGAAAATGCTGACCCTTCTGGACAGCGGCGAGTATCCGCCGGGCGTACGCCTTCCCTCTGAGCGCGAGCTGTCGGAGATGTTCGATGTCAGCCGCCCCAGTATCCGCGAAGCCATTATTGCCCTCGAGGTCATGGGGCGCGTTTCTGTGCGTACTGGCTCCGGCGTATATGTGATTGAGCCGGTCAGCGTATTTACCGACAGCAAGGAATTCAGCCCCTTTGAGCTCACCGAAGCCCGCGTGCTGGTGGAAGGTGAGGCCGCTGCGCTGGCTGCCACCATGATCACCGAGGAGCAGCTGGAAGATTTGCGCGGCGCCTACCGGGACATGGTGCGCGAAAACGAAGAGGGCAACCTCACCTCTGAGCGCGCTGACCGCAAGTTCCATGAAGTGATTTCCCGTGCGACCCATAACCGGGTGATGATCAGTACCATCAACAAGCTGTGGGATATCCAGGAGCACTCGCCGGATATCCAGTCGGTACATAAATCGGTGTGTAAGAAGGATGGGCAGAAGCGCCTTGCCGAGCACAAAGCGATTCTACAGGCCCTGGAAAATAGCGATGCCTGTGCCGCACGCAAGGCTATGCGCCTGCACTTCAGCCGCTCCCTGAACGCGCTACATGATGCCTCCGAGGCAAAAGCGGTAGAGGTGGTACGGCGGGAAGTATCCGAGCGTCGCAAACGCTTCTCTATCGACCGCCTGGGCGAGACTGCCGGCTTCTGATCCACCGACTGTTTTCATAAGGCCATATGACCTCGCGGTTGTATGGCCTTTTTTATTACCTGCGTTTCACGGGGAATAACTTACAGGCACAAAAAAGCCCGCACGAGGCGGGCGAATAAATTCCGACAGGCGGCACCTAGTCGGATGGAGAAGAGACAACCAATCAAACAAACCGAAGAACCTGTAACCCATTCCGAGGGTCTGAGCTACAGGCTCCTCTATGCCCAAACATCGGGCCTAGGGATAGCGCTTAGAACTTGGCTTTCAGGCCAAGGAATACGCGCGGTCCGTAGCTGTTTACTTCACCCAGGTTATCGCGGGTGAAGAAGTACTGCTCTTTCGGCGCATCAAACAGGTTGATGGCTTCCAGGCTCAGTTTCACGGCATCGGTGAGCTGGTAGGAGGCTTTCATCTCCCACACGCCCACGTCACCAACGTAGCGCAGACGGGTTCCGTTACCGGTGTACGGCTGGAAGTACTCGCTGCGGTACTTGTAGATCAGGCTCGTGTCGAGATCACCGATCTGGTAGTACAGCTGACCGGAGAATACGTTCTCAGAGAAGCCTGGCAGGCTGCCCGGGGCGATGATGCCCGCTTTCTGGGAAGTAATGTTTCCAGCGTCGTCCAGTACAACAGAGTCACCGTACAGGCTGTCTTCGAACTCGAAGTCAGTGTCGGCGTAGTTGTAGCTCGCTTTCACACCCAGACCGCTGAAGTAACCCGGCAGGTAGGAGAAGCGGTGGGTACCGGTGATCTCGATGCCGTTCAGGGTGCTGGTGTCATCGGTAGTGCGAGAAATGTCGAAAGACGCCGGAATCTGTTGGCCATCCACTTCAAGCATTTCTGTCACGTGCGCAGTTTCAAAGCCACCCTGGAAGCGTTTGTGGTAAACGCCGAACGCCAGCATGGTGTCGTCGTTCGGATACCATTCCAGAGCGGTATCGAAGCTCCAGGACATCAGCGGTTCCATGTTCGGGTTACCGTCGCCATTCACGTCCTGCAGCAGGTCGGCCACGTCCATGATTTCGTCGGAACCGTTGGTCTCGAAAGTGCGCGAGTAGCCAAGGTTGGACGGATCCGGACGGGACATGCCGCGGTATACCGCACCACGCAGCATCAGGTCTTCACGAATGTCTGCAATCACGTTCAGGCTTGGCAGAACGGAGGTGTAGTCGCCACCCGCGCTTACGCGCTCGAGTTCCGCACCTTCAACATCGTCAATAGACAGAGTGCCATCATCGTTTGTGGTGATGCTGTAAGCACTGCGGTAGCCCACAGACTCGACTTCAGTCTGTACTACGCGAACACCAACGTTACCGCGAATCGGCAGATCAGACACGGAGGTGTCAAAATCGGCCATTACGTAGGCCGCAGTAGTGGTTTCCGTTACATCGGTAGTGCCGCCGCTCCTCTGCTCCAGTTCCGGGTAGGCAAAATCTTCACCCAGGTGGGAGAGCAGCATGTCTGCGACACAGTGGGTATCGAAGGTTGCCCAGGAGTTGGTGCCACCGGTGACATTGCCGTCTGCATCAACATTGGTGATCAGGTCACCACTGCGCTCGGATTCGAGGAATCCACTTTCAGGGAAGGCGATCGCACAGGCTTCGTTGATCTCGGCAATTTTTTCCTGGTCACTACCCAGGCTGATGCTGAACTCATCGCGCGCCGTGCCCAGATCCACATACTGCAGCTCGGAGAAGCGCAATCCACCTTTAACACCGGTGATGAAGCCGCTGTCCAGCGTCAGGTCGAAGTCGGTACGGAAGGCTTCGTTGCTGTTGCGACGATCTACATCGTTGTCCACACGGATACGGTAGGAATCGGAGAACAGGCTGTGGTCAGTTACGTCAAAATCAGTGACGGTGTACTGACGAATTCCGGAATCGAAGTCCCAGGAAACCAATGGGCGATAGCGGCCATCAACATCATTGCCGTAAATATCTACGTCATCGGATTGGGTGCGCAGCAGGATCTGTGTCTCTGTACGAGTAGTCTCAGAGAAAGAGTAATCTGCCGAAACGGTCAGGTTGTCGGTGAACTGATAGGCAACGTTCAGGCCGTAGCCCAGATAGTCTTCCGCGCGCTCGTAGGTTTCGCTGTTGGATTCGATGGCTGTTTCACCAGCCCAGCTTGTGACGGCACCGGTGTCTGTTACGACCAGATTTTCTGCAGTCACACCCGGAGTCGCACGCTTCATGTTGGCGAAGTTCAGGTCGTGACGCAGCTCGGACTGAACGCGCTCGGACTGCTGCAGGTCAAAGTTGATGTCGGTCTTGTCATTGGGCTGGAACTGCAGCGCAACGAATACAGCATCGCGATTGTCAACGGTGTCGTTCTGGCGGTAGCCGTTAGAGCTACCTACGAATGCGTAAGGAGTACCGTCGCTGATCGCTTTGCCGGTTTCCGGGTCTACGTTGGTGTTGTAACCCTGGTTGCTGGAGCCATCCATCTGGTCTTCACAGTCACCAGCCTCACCACGGTAGAAACCTTCATTGGTGTTGCTCGGGTCGTTCAGGCACGCCCACAGAGAAGTACCACTTGGGCTGGAGGAGCGCATCTCGGATTCTGGCTGAGAAATTTCACTTTTCTCGAGACCGAGAGAAACACCGAACGCCATGCCATTGTCGAACTCAAACTGGTCAACATAGCTCGCGCTACCGCGGAAGCCCATGTCGCCAGACATTGAGTCTTCAACGTTGAACTGGTTCGGGTTGATATTTGCTTTTGCATCGATCTGGATACGCTGCTGCCCGTACTCCAGCGGCTTCAGAGTTTCCAGCGCGATCAGACCAGCTACACCACCTTCAACGAGGCTGGCATCCTGAGTCTTGTAAATCGCAACTTTGTTCATCAGTTCAGATGGGAACTGAGAGAAGTTTACCGAGCGGTCACCACTGCCATTGGAGGCGGTACGGCCATTGATGGTAGTTGCGCTCAGGTAGGGGCCCATACCACGGATAGAGATCTCGGTGGCACCGCCATTCTCACGGTGGGAAGAAGCACCGGTTACGTTTTCCAGTGCTTCACCGATGGACAGCGCAGGCAGGTCACCAATCTCGTTGGCGGACATGCCGTCTACGATGGTAGTGGAGTTACGCTTGATATCGATTGTGGTCTGGATGGTGGCGCGGGTGCCGGTTACGACAACCTCTTCCAGCGCCTGTTCGGCTTCAACAGGGGCCGCTTCTTGTGCATGGGCCATACCCATATAGGAAGCTGCAGCTACTGCGGAAACCAGGAGTGATTTTTTGAAGCTTTTTCCGGAAAAGCTTTCGTTTTTAGAGTTAGTAGTGTTTATCTCGATCGCCATTACATCTGCGCCTTTATTATTATCACGCATTGTTACCCCCAAGGAAGTCTGCGTTTGTGGATGTTAACAAGGGACGCCGTATGGCGCCTTATCTCTCTTATGGAAAAGCGGACTTTTTTTAATCGCCTGTAAACCAATTTTGGCTACTTTGAACGTTTGTTCGCTCTCTCGCCTGCACAAATTCTCACCCGCTCACAAGTCAGTCAACCAATTTTCAGAAATATTTCACATTTTGGACTGACCCCTGATCACTTATCGTGCAATATAACCAAATGTTTTCCGAAATGCACGGTTTCGGAGCATTTTCCGCTAAAAAACTGGTTAGCCAAATTGGTTGACAATAATTTTTGACCAATTTACGCTGGGCAACATAATAAATCCTTGGCAATCGGCAGTAATCGCGCACTATTTTGGGGCGCAAGGAATGAGGCGCCAGGGCAACAAACCCAAAAAACTATTCAGGTGATCATGAGAGCTTCAGGAATCCATCGTTTACTGGCTGCCACCCTGCTGACCTGCGGGCAAGCTTCCCTTTTCTGTGTTCAGGCCTCCGCTGAGGAGTATCTGGTGAAAAACCAGAAGGAATACAGCAAGGTGGCGAAAGACCTTGAGGCTGGCGACAGCGTTGTGCTGGCCAATGGGGTATGGCGTGATTTTGAGATCCTGTTCACCGGTGAGGGTAAAAAAGGAAACCCGATCACGCTGACAGCGCAAGATAAAGGAAAAGTGATCCTGAGCGGCCAGTCCAACCTGCGTATGGCCGGCGAGCATCTCGTGGTCTCCGGGCTGGTGTTCAAAGACGGCTATACGCCGAGCAGCGAAGTGATCGCCTTCCGCCGCAACAAAGAGCACCTGGCAAATAACTCCCGCGTGACCGAAGTGGTCATCGAAGATTTCAGCAAGCCGGAGCGCATGGACTCAGACTACTGGGTTGGCATCTACGGCAAAAACAATCGCTTTGACCACAGCCATCTTGCCGGTAAGCGCAACAAGGGCGTGACCATGGCGGTGCGCCTGAATAGCGAAGCGAGCCAGGAAAATCATCACCGTATCGACCACAACTATTTTGGTCCGCGCCCGGTGTTGGGCTCAAATGGCGGTGAAACCCTGCGTATCGGTACCAGCCACTACTCCCTGACTGACTCCTTCACTGTGGTCGAGAGTAATGTATTCGACCGTCGCGACGGCGAAGTGGAAATCATCTCGGTCAAATCCGGAAAAAACATTCTGCGCAACAATACCTTCATCGAATCCCGCGGCACGCTGACTCTGCGTCACGGCAACGGCAACCTGATAGAAGGCAACGTATTCCTGGGTAATGGCGTGCCGCACACCGGCGGTATCCGCGTGATCAACGCCGACCAGACTGTGCGCAACAATTATCTCGAGGGTCTCACAGGCTATCGATTTGGGAGTGGGTTCACCGTGATGAACGGTGTTCCCAACTCTCCCATCAATCGCTATCACCAGGTAGCGAACGCAAAGGTGGAGAACAACAGTTTTATCAACGTTGAACATATCCACCTGGCAGCGGGCAGTGATCAGGAGCGCAGTGCAGTGCCGGTTGACTCCTCGGTCACCGATAATATTTTCTACACCGAAAGCGGTAAATCCCCGTTCTCAGTGTTTGACGACATTTCCGGCATCACTTTTGCCAACAATATTTCTAACGGCTTTGTGGATCAGAAGATTCACGAAGGTATCGACAAAGGCGTTGGCAAGCTCAAGCGTGCGAAAAACGGCTTGCTCTATCCAGTGGACAAAGCGGCAGCAGCAAAAGGTGCTAGCAAAGACCTGGTTGTCACCACCAAGGAAATGACGGGTCCTTCCTGGTATCCCAAGTCCGAACCGGTTACGCCGTTCGATAGTGGTAAAAAAATCACCGTGCGCCCGGGCGAAGATGCCCTGTTTGATGCCATCGCCAGCGCCTCAGACGGCGATACCCTGGTGCTGGAACGTGGCAACTACACCGCCGGCAAGCGCCTGGACATCAATAAAACACTCACTATCAAGGCGAAGAAGCCGGGCAAGGTCACCCTGGCCAGCTCCCGACCGGTGATGTTTGAAATTCAGGACGGCGGCAGCCTGTCCCTGGACGGCCTGGTGATTTCCGGCGCTAACAGCCCGGATAACGCCGGCAATATCCTGATCCGCACCGCGGTGTGGGGCATGCTCGAAAACTACCGTTTCTCCATGACCAACAGCCGTGTGGAAGACCTGGATATCAACCACTCCTTCCACTTCTTTGATTCCGGCCTGCGAGCGTTTGCTGACAATATCACCCTGGTAAACAACCACTTTGAAAACATTACCGGCGACTTGCTCAAACTGAACAAAGAGACTGACGACTTGGGTGTTTACAACGCAGAGTATGTCACCGTAACCGGCAACACCTTCAAGAATGTGCAGGGCGCACTGGTGGATCTGTACCGCGGTGGCACTGACGAAAGCACTTTTGGTCCGCACCTGGATTTCAGTGAAAACACGGTCGCGAATTCCGGTAAAGGAAAACGCAACAAAGCCCAGGCGCTGATCAAGTTGCACGGTGTGCAAGTGACCAGCATTCACGACAACCGCATCGAAGACAGTGCGGGCATTGATGTCGAGCACACCGTGGGCGAACCGGTTACCCGCATTGCCAACAATCAGCTCTTCAAATCACCACTTCCCGAAGTGAAGGAACTGGTCGCGGAAGGTCCGCACACTGCGGTTCTGGCCAACAACGAAGTCAAAGACTGATTAATAAGAACAGATAAAGAAGAACTATCATGTTTGGCAATCCAGTATTCACTAAGCGCAAAGCGCTGGTCGCCGGTGTCGCACTGGCGGCCGGTGTTGCCGCCGCAGTCCTCACGGTAAATCCGCAAGCTGCCTTTGCTGCCGACCACCCCAATCTGGTGATCAGCGCCGCCGATATCGATGCGATGCAGGGCGCGGTAGAAAAACCGGGCCGCTTCCGCAGCGCGTTTGAGGCGAGTAAATCTGCTGTCGACCGTACGCTACAAACGCCCATAGCGGTACCGGTACCCGCCGATGCCGGCGGTGGCTACACCCACGAGCAGCACAAGAAAAACTACCAGTTGATGTACAACGCTGGTGTGTTGTACCAGATTACTGAGGATCCCAAATACGCCGAGCGCGTGCGTGACATGCTGCTGGCCTATGCCGATATGTACCCGGAGCTACCGCTGCACCCGAAGCGTCGCCCCGGTGCGGAAAACCCCGGAAAGTTGTTCTGGCAAAGCCTGAATGAAGCGGTGTGGCTGGTGTACACCATCCAGGCATACGACCTCATTCGCCCGTCACTGAGTGACGCAGAAGCGGAAAAAATCGAGCAGGGCGCACTGCGGCCGGTGGCCAAGTTCCTTTCTGTGGATTCTCCGAAAACCTTTAACAAGGTACACAACCACGGCACCTGGCTCACCGCTGGCGTGGGTATGGCCGGCTATGTGCTGGACGAACCGGAGTGGGTGGAGCAGGCACTGCTGGATTTGGATAAGTCCGGCAAGGGCGGTTTCCTCCGTCAGCTGAGCACGCTGTTTTCTCCGGATGGCTATTACAACGAAGGCCCTTACTATCAGCGCTACGCGCTGATGCCGTTTGTCACCTTCGCAAAAGCGATCGAGAACAACGAGCCAGAGCGCGGTATTTTTGATTACCGCGACGGCATCGTGATGAAAGCGATCGATACCACCATCCAGCTTAGCTACAACAACCTGTTCTTCCCGATCAACGATGCCATCAAGAGCAAGGGTATCGATACCGCGGAACTGGTGCTGGGTGTGACCATCGCTTATGGCGAGTCTGGCGATCCACAATTTCTGGATATCGCTGCCAAGCAGGATCAGATTCTACTGTCCGGGGATGGCCTGAAGGTGGCCCAGGCGCTGGATGCTGGTGGCCAGCAGCCTTACGAATTCAAGTCCTTCGCTTTCCGCGACGGTAAAGACGGCGACGAAGGTGCGCTGGTGGTCATGCGCCAGCAGACCGATGGCGACCAGGCGCTGCTGTTCAAGCCTGCCGCTCAGGGTATGGGGCACGGCCACTACGACAAGCTCACCTGGCAATTTTACGACCGTGGTGAGGAAATCGTTTCCGACTACGGCGCTGCGCGCTTCCTGAACGTGGAAGCGAAAAATGGCGGCCGATACCTGGACGAAAACGAAACCTGGGCCAAGCAGACGGTAGCCCACAACACCTTGGTTGTGGACGAAACCTCCCATTTCGATTTCAACCTGAAAGTCGCCAATCAGAATCACCCCGAGTTGCTGTTCTTCCACGCGGATGACCAGGTCAAGATCAGTGCCGCGGAAATCGATTCCGCTTACCCGGGTGTCACACTGAAGCGCACCCTGGCTCTGGTAAACAATCCCGATAGCGGTAGCACCTTTGCTATTGATGTATTCGATGTGGAGTCCAGTAAGAAGCACCAGCTGGATTTGCCCGTGCATTACAGTGGCCAGCTGGTGGATACCAGCTTTAATCTGCAGGGATACACCAATAATCTGCAGGCGCTCGGGTCCGATAACGGCTACCAGCACTTGTGGCTGAAAGCCCGCGGTAAACCTGAAGCCGGCCTGGCCCAGGTCACCTGGCTGAACGACAACGGGCGCTTTTACACCCAGTCGAGCCTGGTGGACGGGGATACCGAATTGCTGTTTACAGAACTCGGCGCAACCGATCCCAACTTCAACTTGCGTTCAGAGAAAGGCTTTATCGCCCGTCGCGACAACGCGAGTGCGCATACCTTTGTTAGCGTGCTGGAGCCCCACGGTGAGTACAACCCATCCAAGGAGTTCACTCTTAAGGCAGAGAGCCAGGTCAATGCGCTGGCCCACCAGCGCTCCGGTGATCTCGAGCTGATCAGCATCGGTACCAAGAGCGGCGCCACCCAATTGCTGGCTTTCAACCGCAACAGCAAAGCGACAGCAGATGTGCAGAACACCTTTGAATTCGGCGGCAATGAATACAGTTTCAGCGGCCGCGCCAAACTTTTTCACATTACCAATTAAGCAACGCGGAGGAAGTAATGCCCGCTACTGATGCATTTGTTCAAGCGCAGGATGTTGAAGTCGAGGATCTCGGCGACGGCATCAAGCGGCAGATCCTCGGCCACGACGACAATCTGATGATTGTACGTGTGTGGTTTGAGGAGGGCAGTATCGGCTATGTACACAAGCACCCGCACACACAAGTGAGCTACGTGGAGAGCGGTGAATTTGAAGTGCAGGTTGATGGCCGCAAAAAACTGCTGAAAGCAGGAGATAGTTTCTACATAGCGCCACATCTGGAACACGGTGCCGTGTGTAAAAAGGCCGGAGTGCTACTCGACACCTTCAGTCCCTACCGGGAAGACTTTCTGGAAAATCAATCAGGACAATAATAATGAAGAATTTACGCTGGACCATTGTGTCCCTGGTGGCCCTGGCCACCATCATCAACTACATCGACCGAACCGCGCTGTCGGTGATGTGGCCAGGTATTGCCGACGATCTCGGCATGGACAGTCACGACTACGCAAACATCATGAGTGTGTTTCTCGTCGCGTATGCCATCGGTCAGGCCGTTTTCGGTCGAGTGTTTGATGCCATCGGTACCCGCCTCGGCTTTATGTTGTCGATTGTGGTGTGGTCGGTTTCTATTGCCCTGCATGCGCTGGCAACTTCTGTAGCCAGCTTCAGCATCTTCCGCGTGTTGCTCGGTTTCGGTGAGGCGGGCAACTGGCCTGGCGCCACCAAGGCCAACGCCGAGTGGTTCCCGGCTAAAGAGCGAGCACTGGCTCAGGGTATCTTTGGTGCGGGCGCTTCTGCGGGCAGCATTATTGCTCCGCCACTGGTTGCTTTCCTGTACGCCTTTCTCGGCTGGCAGGCCACCTTTGTGGTCGTCGCTCTGCTCGGTTTCATCTGGCTGGTGCCCTGGGCGATTATCTACAAAAGCGGTCCTGATGCGCACCCGTGGATTTCCGCTGAAGAGCGTGAGCTGATCCTTTCCGGTCAGATTGCCCCGGAGAAAGAAGAAGACGAGTATGTTCCCACCCTGCGCGAGCTGCTGTCTCACCGTCAGAGCTGGAGCGTGATCTCCGCGCGATTCTTCATCGAGCCGATCTGGTGGTTGTTTGTGGCCTGGTTGCCGCTCTACCTGAACGATAAATTCGGTTTTGACGTGAAGGCGATCGGTGCATCTGCGTGGATTCCGTACTGTGGCGCCGCAGCCGGTGCGCTGTTTGGCGGCTGGCTGTCTGGCAAGCTGATGAGTGTTGGCTGGAGCGTAAACAAGTCTCGCAAGTTTGCCGTACTGTTTGGCGGTTGCTGCATGCTGCCGGCTTTGCTTGCAACCACCGTCGCGGCGACGCCTGCTATTGCACTGGGATTGATCACCGTTATCCTGTTCGGCTTTCAGGCCGCCATCAACAATATCCAGACGCTGCCTAGTGATTACTTCTCAGGCAAAAGCGTGGCCAGCCTCGCCGGTATCAGCGGTGCGGTTGGTGTAATCAGTGTAATTACTGCCATCCAGATGGTTCCGATCATCACCAACGACGGCACTTATTACCCACCCTTCTTCATTCTCGGTGCTTCTCTGGTGCCGCTGATGTTGATCTCCGTCCTGTTTGTTGGGGGACGCATCGCACCTGTGCGTAGTAAACAGGAAAAGAAGCAACTCGCTGCAGAAGCGAACTAAATCAAACTTGAAAATTTCTTCGATAAGTTATCGGACTAAAGAAATACAGTTAGGAGTAGATATGAAACTTCAAGGTAAAGTAGCCATCGTCAGCGGTGGGGCACGTGACATTGGTAAAGCCGTTTCCCTGAAACTGGCCGCCGAAGGTGCAAAAGTCGTGGTGAATTACTTCAGTAATGCACAGACTGCTGAAGAAACCCTCGCGGAAATCAAAGCGGCTGGTGGCGAAGCCATCATCGCCAAAGGCGACATGACCAAAAAAGCAGACGTGGACAGCGTTGTTGCTGCGGCCCAGGAAGCTTACGGTCAGTCCATCGATATTCTGGTGAACGTTGCCGGCGGCCTGGTTGAGCGCAAAACGCTCGCGGAAATGGACGAAGATTTCTTCAACAAAGTCATCGCCCTGAACCTGAACAGCACCTTCCTGCTGACCAAAGCGGTTGTTCCGCACATGGACGGTGGCGCCATTGTGAACCTGGCTTCCCAGGCTGGTCGTGATGGTGGTGGCCCCGGTGCTTCTGCATACGCTACCTCCAAAGGTGCTGTTATCACCTTTACCCGTTCTATGGCGAAAGAGCTTGGCCCGCAAAATATCCGCGTCAACTCCCTGTGCCCGGGCATGATCAGCACCACCTTCCACGACACTTTCACCAAAGATGCGGTGCGTGAAAACGTGGCCAACGCCACACCGCTGAAGCGTGAAGGTAAGGCGCCGGAAGTGGCTGATGCGGTTGCCTACCTGGCCTCCGACGAAGCGTCTTTCATTACCGGTACCAACATCGATATCAACGGCGGTCTGTTCTTCACCTGATCGAACGAATATCGGCGTAGTAACTGAGGTAATAAGGCGGATCACCATGCACAAGCGCATCGCAATCATCGGCGAATGTATGCTGGAAATGAACCTGGGCAGCGATTGTCGCAGTCCCGACAGCGACGCCCGCCTGGACGCGGGCCTGTCGTTTGGCGGTGACACGTTGAACACTGCGCTCTACATGTCCCGGTTGGGCTCCAGCGTCGAGTATGTCACCGCGTTGGGTGACGACCACCTGAGTGACTGGATGATCCGGCAATGGCAGGCGGAAGGCATCGGCTGTGATCTGGTGAAGCGCGAGGCAAACGCAACGCCCGGGCTTTACCTGATCGAAACCGACAGTAGCGGTGAACGCACCTTCCATTACTGGCGGGACCGCGCACCTGCGCGGCGTCTGCTGGAAAACCCTGCTGCCTCACGTCAGCTGTTCGACCAGTTGAAAGCGTTTGACGCGGTTTACCTGTCCGGAATTTCACTCGCCATTCTTTCGCCTTATGGGCGCGAATGTCTGTTTGATTTTCTGGCGGAGTTTCGCCAGAACGGTGGCCAGGTTATTTACGATGGAAATTACCGGCCGCGGCTCTGGGGGAGCGAAACCCTGACGCGTAAAGCCTATGAGCAGATGTATCGCCTTACCGACGTCGCTCTGCCGACGCTGGAAGACGAGCAGGCTCTGTTTGCAGACCCCGACGGCGACGCTGCACTGGCCCGGATTCAAAATCTGGGTGTGGGTGAAGTGGTGCTGAAAATGGGGGCTGAAGGCTGCATTGTTGCGTCCACTAATCGTGAGCCGCAACGGGTGGCGGCACAGCGTGTAACTCCGGTCGATACTACAGCGGCCGGGGACTCGTTTAATGCCGGTTACCTGGCTTGCCGCCTGGCAGGTGGAAGTGCGGAAGAAGCGGCCCTGGCAGGGCACAGATTGGCCTCCACGGTGATCCAACACCGGGGTGCCATCATAGCGCGCAGCGCCATGCCAGAAGGCTGCGAAGCCGCCTCCGTCTGACATTGTCCGGGCAATAAAAAAGCGACCACAGCGGTCGCTTTTTTATTGCCCGGAAAAACTGAACTCGCGCCAGGTTTCCCTCTGGTGACCACAAGCCATCATACCAATGTGTATTACCCCTTGGTTGTGGCTAGTGGTGAATCACATCCCGTAAAATAAATTGAAAATATCTCACGCCAGAGTTTTCACTAAAATAATAAGAAAAAACAACAGGTTATCCCTGAAATCCCTTGATCCATCTTACCAATACGGTTGACCAATGTTGTTGACAGGTTTTCTGTAATTGGTTTAACTCACGATGCTGCGAGCTAATAAAAATAAATCGTTCTTACAATGAGAGGAAATTGATACATGGATAACTATAAGAAGTTCAAGAAGTTCGATAAGCAGAGCGCACTGAGGGACCTCAGCGTGCTGATGCTATCCGCCTCCGCTATGGCATTCGCCCCCATGACTTTCGCACAGGCCGACGACTCCGCCGCACTGGAAGAAGTTTCAGTGACGGGTATCCGCGCCAGTCTGGAAGCTGCCGCTGATGCCAAGCGCGATGACGGCCGTATTGTCGACGCCGTCGTAGCGGAAGATATTGGTAAACTACCCGACAACAACATCGCCGAAGCACTGCAGCGTGTTACTGGTGTTTCCATTAACCGTGATTTTGGTGTGGGTTCCGGTGTATCTATTCGAGGTCTCACACAAAACCGCGTGGAAGTAAACGGCCGCTCCGTCCTCGGCGACAGCCGTAGCGGTATCGACTTCCAGGACTTCCCCGCTGCCTTCCTGCAGAAAGTGGAAGTTATCAAATCCCCGACTGCGGAAATGACCGAAGGCGCACTCGGCGGTACCATCAGTCTGAAAATGGCGCGTCCGCTGGATCTGAATGCGCCGCTGGCAGCCGTATCTGTACAGGGTGAGTATGCCGATAAGGCAGAAAACTGGGCGCCGATCATCAGTTCCGGTGTTGGCAACAACTGGGATCTTGGCGATGCCGGTACCTTTGGTGTGATCGCCTCGCTGGCGTATCAGGATCGTACCCTGCGTCGTGATGAATCTCTGGTTCAGCTGCAGGTGGGTCCGGTTGAGGGCATGGGGCCTGCGCAGAATACACCGAGCGGCAACTATGTGTATGCCCGTGAGCATACTTACAATCCGCGTACCGAAGATCGCGAACGCACCGCGATCAACCTGGCATTCCAGTGGGCACCAGCGTCCGAACAGGGCCAGTTCTACCTGGACCTGAATTCCGTTGAGCGCTCCGGCGGCCAGGAAACATTCTCCTTGCTGCACATCCTCGATGATCCCACCGTGATCCCGGGTGAAACCTACGAAGACGGCAACGGTCAGCTGCAGAACTTCACGTACGACGAAGTTCAGCCTTTGCTGACAACCGGCTCCAGCTTCCGTCACAGTGACTCTTTCAGTCACGCCTTTGGTGGTGAATGGAACTTCACCGAGCAGCTGAGCGTCAGCGGTGAATACTCTACCGCCAGCGCTGACAGCTACACTCCCTTCTCCGAATTCCGCTTCCGTGGTATCGACCGCTCACTCGAGGGGCAGGGAGCCGAGGGTGAAAACAAATGGCTGGTCCCGGTAACCTATAAAGGTAATGACAGCGGCGCACCGGTGGTCGATTTTGCCGATGGTTATGTATTTACCGATCAGCAAAACCAGGCGTTCCGTCGCTACGAAGACACCCGCACTTACATCAAGAACAACGAAGACGCTTTCCGCTTTGATGTGGAATATACCGAGCCCTTCGGTCTGGGCTGGGTATCTGCGGTTAAATCCGGTGTGCGTGTCACCACCCGTGACTTTGAGCAGAGCCGTGAACAATTCCGTATTACCAACATCTTCCAAGATCTGACCGATGCGGACGGAAATCCGGACATCATCTGGATGGAAGACATTGTCGGCCAATACCCGCAGGCCATGACCAATTACGACTTCAGTGGCGATGCCTTTGAGCACTCCGGTCGCGCTGGCGCCTATGACCTGGCGAAATTCACTGCTTACGATGCCAAACTGCTGCAGAACCAATCGGCAACCTTCGATATCGTCAAGCAACTGCTCGCCGGTAGTAACATGGCAATCAATGGCAGCCTCGCGGACAACCTGGAATATCAGGAAGGCGGTTACTCCGAGGTCAACGAAGACACCTCCGCAGCCTACCTGCAGGCCGAGCTGAACTTCGGTGATGTGCGCGCGATTGTCGGCGGCCGTTATGTGGCTACCGATATCAGCTCCAGCGCTTATCAGGAAGGCGAGATCGTTTCTGACAGCAGCAGCTACGACGACTTCCTGCCAAGCCTGAACGTGACCTGGGGTCTGACCGATGATACCCAGCTGCGTTTTGCTGCGGCCAAGGTCATGCGTCGTGCAGACTTTAACGAGTTGAGCCCGGCATACGCCTATCGTGATGCGTATATCGCCGCCAGCCGCGGTAACCCGGACCTCGAGCCCTACCGTGCAACCCAGTACGATATCGCGGCTGAGCACTACTGGGACAACAACATGGTTTCCGCTACCTTGTTCTTCAAGGACGTGGAATCTTTCCTGACGCGCACCTACGAGTGTGAAAACCAGCCAGATGTTGTCAGCACTCAAACCAACGTCTCTGACTACGACAAAATCTGTCTGTGGCAAGCGAACGGTATCCAGTACGCCAACGAAAACACCCCGATCTCCGAGATGGGTATTCTGACCGACTTCATCACCAACGGTGAAAACGGCAAAATCCAGGGTCTGGAACTGGGTTACCAGCAGGCGTTCGATTTCCTGCCGGGCCGCTGGTCTGGTCTGGGTATCAGTGCTAACTACACCTACGCGGACAGCGAAAACCCCGATGGTACGCCGCTGGAAGATATCTCCAAAAATACCTTCAACACTCAGCTGTACTACGAGTACGAAGGCCTTGGTATCCGCCTGGCATACACCTTCCGCGACCGTTTCCTCGACAACGAAGAAACCAAGCGCGTACTGCCACTGGGTGAACTGGTACTGGCGGGAGCCTCGCAAGAGGAAGACCCAACTCTGGGTAACGACTACCGCGAAGACCTGGCACAACTGGATCTCTCGGCCAGCTATGAGGTCACCGACAACATTACTGTTATCGGTAACGTCACTAACCTGACCGGCGAACCGACCATCAACACCGGTACTAACGGCTCTGCATTCCAGATCATGGAAAATGACCGCCGCTTCGTATTGGGTGTGCGCGCGAAGTTCTGATCCTACCCTGAAGGCCGGCGGCACAATGCCGCCGGCCTTCTGCTCATTTTCGAGCAGATCTTTTTCTTGAAACTTGTTAAGAAGTTGGGATGCCGTCAGGTAGTTCCCGCGGCTTCGCCATGGGCGATGCATTCGAGAGAAACGGCACACTGTATTTGCAGTGCCCTATAAAACCCTACAAAAAAATAAAGAGGGTCTAATGAAACCTAAAACAAAAACAACAGGTAAAACATCTTTAGCGATGAAGATAAGCTGCGCAGCAGCAATGTCGATGTGTATGGCCAGTGCCAGCGCATCCATACAAAACCCCGGTTTCGAAAGCGACTGGGATAGCTGGGAGGATACCGATCCGTCAGCGATTTCCGGCGTCGCCGAAAGCGGCAGCAAAGCTGCAAAAATTTCAGGTAGTGGCGGTAAGATGGAACAGCAGGTTTCCGTCAGCGCCAATACCAATTACCGCCTCACCGCCCATGTGGACGGCGCCGGCACCATTGGTGCCGTGGTTAATGGAAGTACCTTCGATACCAGCGTCAGCGACGGTGACTGGGATCAGTTGCAGGTAGAATTTAACTCAGGTAGCGCCAGCAGTATTACAGTTTTCGGCGCCTACAATGGCGACGAAGGCCGTTTTGATTCTTTCAACCTGCAGGACCTGGGGGCTGGTTCGGGCAGTTCCGGTGGATCGTCCAGTAGTTCGTCCAGTAGTTCGTCCAGCAGTTCTTCCAGTTCAGGAGGCGGCGTCTGTAATTCTGGCAGCAATCTGTCAATTGCGTCCGCGTCGGATGACGGCAGCAACGACGGTCACGGCCCAGGTAATGTCCTCGATGGCAGCCTGGCCGATGATTCCCGCTGGTCCTCCCAAGGTATCAAGTGGATCACTCTGGACCTGGGCAGTGAACAAACCGTTGAAGGTGTGGACATTGCCTGGTTTAAGGGCGATCAGCGCGCGAGCTTTTTCAGCGTTGAGACATCCACCGATAACAGCAATTGGACCGTCGTGCTGAGTGGTGGGCAGTCCAGCGGCGCCAGTGCCGATCTGGAAAGCTACGATGTGGCTGATACCAGCGCGCGCTACGTACGCATTACCGGTAGTGGCAACAGCGCCAATAACTGGAACAGCATTGTGGAAGCCGATGTGATCGGTTGCAGCAATGGTGGTAGCGGCTCGAGCTCCGGTGGGTCGTCCAGCTCAAGCAGTAGCTCCAGCAGCAGTTCCGGTGGCTCCGGCAGCGGCTCCAGCGGTGGTTCATCCAGCTCCGGTGGCAACCTGGATCCGTATCTGCCACCTTCTAGCAACTTCGACCTGAGCGCCTGGTACCTGAGCGTTCCGAGCGACAACAATGGCGACGGCAAGGCCGATTCCATTAAAGAAGACGAACTGAATAGCGGCTATCAGAACAGCAGCTATTTCTATACTGGCGACGACGGCGGCATGGTGTTCCGCTGCCCTATCGAAGGCTATAAGACCTCGTCTGGCACTTCCTATACCCGCACCGAGCTGCGCGAAATGCTGCGTCGCGGTGATACCAGTGTCGCTACTCAGGGAGTAAATGAAAACAACTGGGTGTTTGGCTCTGCACCGTCCTCCGCACGGGACGCCGCAGGCGGCGTTGACGGTGTGCTGCGTGCGACACTCGCGGTAAACCATGTTACGACCACCGGTGATAGCGGCCAGGTTGGGCGGGTAATCGTAGGCCAGATCCACGCCAATGATGATGAGCCCCTGCGCCTGTACTACCGGAAACTGCCGGGTAACAGTAAAGGCTCCATCTACATTGCCCACGAGCCCAACGGTGGCAGCGACACCTGGTATGAAATGATCGGCAGCCGCTCCAGCAGTGCCTCCAATCCCTCTGACGGCATTGCGCTGGATGAAATCTGGAGCTACGAAGTCAAGGTTGTGGGCAACACCCTCACCGTCACCATCATGCGCGATGGCAAGGACGATGTGGTGGAGGAAGTGGACATGTCCAATAGTGGCTACGACGATGCTGACCAGTACCAGTACTTCAAAGCCGGTGTTTACAACCAGAACAATACCGGTAGTGGTAGCGACTACGTAGAAGTCACCTTCTATGCACTGGAGCAATCCCACGACTAAAACTCTCGCCAGCGCGTGATGCGGGTGACCCAACCCCCAAGAAGTCGTTTTGAAGGGTCGCCCAGCGGAAGCTTCCCGGAGCGGTGTCAGTACAATTTTCTGCCGCTCCGGGTTTTTTGTTTTTAAATCAATGAGGTATTTCAAGCATGGTATTTGGGAAACTTCTCGAATTTTCGAAGCCCTTCCTTTGCGCAGTTACTTTCAGCTTGGCTATCTCCGGCTGCAGCGATGAATCTGACCGCAGCCCCGAGCCAGATGCAGGCAGCAGCTCATCATCGAGTTCCTCGTCCTCGTCCTCGTCCTCGTCCTCGTCGAGCTCTTCCAGCTCAAGTTCAAGCTCCAGTAGCTCTGGGGGAGGTTCCACTGGCTCCAGCAGCAGCTCGAGTTCTGGCAGCAGCTCAGGCTCTGGCAGCGAGCTCGATCCACACCTGCCTCCGTCCAGTAATTTTGATCTGGCCGACTGGTACCTGAGTGTACCCAGTGACGACGACGGAAATGGCAAAGCCGATTCCATCAAAGAGGATGAACTGAACAGCGGCTATGGCAACAGTAATTATTTCTATACCGGCGAAGACGGCGGCATGGTTTTCCGTTGCCCTATCGGCGGTTACAAAACCTCTACCAACACCTCCTATACCCGTACCGAGTTGCGAGAAATGTTGCGCCGCGGTGATACCGATATCGACACCCAGGGCGTCAACAAAAACAACTGGGTATTTGGCTCTGCCCCAGAATCTGCACAGGAAGCCGCCGGCGGTGTAGACGGTGTACTGCGGGCAACACTTGCGGTCAATCACGTGACCACCACGGGCGACAGCGGCCAGGTCGGCCGGGTCATCGTGGGACAGATTCACGCCAACGACGACGAGCCTCTGCGTCTCTACTACCGAAAACTACCCGAAAATAATAAAGGTTCCATCTACATTGCCCATGAGGTCCTCGACGGCGATGACATCTGGTTCGAAATGATCGGCAGCCGCTCCAGCAGCGCCTCTAATCCAGCGGATGGCATCGCCCTGAACGAGATCTTCAGCTACGAGATCAAAGTGGAAGGCGACACTCTCACCGTTACCATCGCCCGCGATGGCAAAGACGATGTGGTACAGGTGGTGGACATGAGTGAGAGTGGTTACGACGATCCCGATCAGTACCAGTACTTCAAAGCCGGAGTGTATAACCAGAACAACACCGGCGACGAAAGCGACTACGTACAGGCAACCTTTTATACGCTGGAAAACAGCCACGACGGATACGACGATTAATTCGTATCTGTATGGATCTGTGTGTCCGGTTTTTTGCAGAGCAGGAAAGCAGGGAAGTGCAGGAAAAATGGTGGGCCCGCCCAGACTTGAACTGGGGACCTGCCGATTATGAGTCGGATGCTCTAACCAACTGAGCTACGGGCCCTGCACTGGCGCTCGCAGGGACCTGCGAGCGGGTTGGGAAAGTACTCGATTTTCTCCGCTAAATCAACGCTTTGCACATCGCCCAGCGGCGTCTACCACGCCCAGTTAAAGCCCAGGCTGGCGTTGCCGCCCGACCAGTCGAGGTTGTCGAGGGAGCGCTGGTAGCCCAGATTAAAAAACGCGCTGCCTAATTTGCTCTCCAGCAGCACAACACCACCGCCAAATTCTCCCCAGGTTGCTTCCCGTTCCAGGTTGGTCTGCAGGTTCAGGTCGAACAGCAGCTGGTCGTTCCCGCTTAGCGTGTGCCAGACGTTGCCGAACAGGTAGAGGCGCAGGTTGCCATTTAACCACTGGCTGTCCGTATTGTAGGCGCGCAGACCGGCGCGGAAGTTGGCTTCCGGGGTCATATCGGGTTCTACCCAGGAGATCTCGTCGTGGTAGGCGCTGAGATTGCTGTAATTAACCACCGCCTGTAACTGCGGCTCGACGTTGATCTGTTCCGAGGCCTGCCAGGTGAAGCCTTTTTCCACGGAGATGGTGAGCTGTGGGCCGGTAATGGTGTCGCCGATACCGCGGGAAGATTCGCTCTCCAGCTCCAGGTAGGCCACTTTGGCGGTGATATCGAAGTAGCCCATGTCGGGGCGGTAGTCATTAAAGTAGTAGCCCAGATGGTAGCTGCTGAGCTGGTTGTGTCCGGCGTCGTAGTCGCGAAAGCCCCGGGCGAAACCGGTGACGTCGCCGCTGGCGCGGGTGCTGCCGACAAAGATACCGTGCTCCCGCGCGCCGCCGGTGCAGGTGGGGCCGGACCAGAGATTGGTGCCCACCTGGAAGCCGCTGATGCTGCCGTCGAAGCGGTTACTGATGTCGCCGCTCCAGTTGTAATCGGCGCTCATGTGATGCACGCGCATCCAGTCCTTATTGGTGCCATCGAACCAGCTGCGCTGCTCTCCTCTGCGTTTGTGATAGCTGCCGATTTCCTGCAGGGAGGCGAGGCGGGCGAGGGATTTTGCCTGGGCGTAGAGGGGGACCTCGGGCCGGTAAATTGGCAGCGGTACGCTGCCGGTTGGTGGCGCCGCGGCGAGGAGCCCTCCGGGTGTCGTAAGGTTTGCGTCTTGTGCCTCGGTGGCAGTCAGAGGGCCGGCGCTCACGAGGCCCGATGATGTACCGAAGGCCGCGATGTTGTCGTTGTCCATTCTGCGCATGTCGGCCATAGGGCTGGTGGCGGGCGTGTCACCGGCTTGCAGGGTCGAGCGCAGATACCAGTTGTCGTCGTTCTGCAGATCGCCGTTGCCGCGAAACAGGTAGTACTCGTAGGGGCCGGCGGAAACGGACTGGGGCATGTAGAAGGCCCCGGCCGATGTGCTGCCGCCGTTGCGGGCTTCTACGACGAGTATGCCGCCCACGGTATTGGCGCCGCTGCCGGCGAGCCGGTTGAAGGTCAGCTGGGTGCTGCCACTGGCGTGGCCGCCGTCGATGATCACGCGGTCGGAGAGGCTGTCGTCGCCGCCGGCCACCAGGTCCATGCGGATGGTGCTGCTGCTACCGCCGAAATAGTCGCCCTGGATCAGGAGGCGGTTGGCAGTTTTGCCGCGCATGTCGATCAGCCCGCGGTTCATCACACTCAGGGGCTGACCGCCGCTGGTGACCAACCCCGCGCTGTAGTAGGGGAGTAGCAGGGTGCTGTCGGTGCTGATTTCAACGTGGCTGGCGCGACGATCCTCGTCGCCCAGCACCAGGTTGGTATCCAGTATCAGCTGTGTGCCCTGTTCCAGCGAAATGGTTTCCCAGTGTCGCAGCCGCGCCGGATTACTCAGGCTGACTCCCTGGATCGTCAGGGTGTCGTGGCCGCTGCCACCGTCGAACGTCGTATTGAGCGCGCCATTGAGGCTGCGGCGCGCGAGGCTGGTGTGGTTGAGCGTGTAGTGATCATCGCCACTACTCAGCACCACCTGGGCGCTGGTGCTGGCGGGTGCCAGCGATGTCAGAATTACTGGCAGAGCCAGTGAGAAAAGCCTTGAGGCGCCGGCGTCAAACGCACGACCCGCGCGGGGATACCACATGATTCCGTCCCTGGTACGTTTCTTTTTGATGATTCGTAGTGACGACAGGGCGCGGTGGCGCGACAGGTCGTTTGCACGCAGATCCTTGCGTGCACCAGTTGGTACGCTAGTGGGGGAATTTTAGTAGAGCGGTAGGGGGTTACCGGGCTCTGCGCCCGGCGGTCACAAATTTTGTCGGGGAAACCCGCACGGTCACCGGCTGGTCATATGGAGTGCTCAGCCGATCCAGCGCGGTAGCAGGATGCAGGCCCAGGTCGAAGCCCACAGCAATAGTGAAATGGAGACCGCGGCAGAGCCGGTGTCTTTAGCGATTTTGGACAGTGGATGCTTCTCTGGGCCGACCCGGTCGACCACGGCTTCCACCGCGCTGTTGAGCAGCTCGACGATCATCACCAGCATGGTCACACCGATGAGGAGCGCGCGCTCAACACCAGATTCTCCCAGCCAGATGGCGGTGGGGATCAGGAGAATCGCCAGGGATACTTCCTGGCGGAACGCGGCCTCGTTGCGCCAGGTGGCGATCAATCCCTGACGGGAGTATTCGGTGGCATCGATCAGGCGGGAGATACCGGTTTTTCCGGGTTTATTCACAAACTGCTCTTCCATTGCTCTCTGTAAAACTCCGCGGTTGGTTCTATGTGAAATCTGTTTGAAATGATTTCGCAATCCACAAAAAAGCCCGGCAGGCCGGGCTTTTCAATATGAATATTTCCAGTATAGGAAATTATTCGTCCAGGAAGCTGCGCAGGTGTTCGGAGCGCGAAGGGTGGCGCAGTTTGCGCAACGCTTTGGCTTCGATCTGGCGGATACGCTCGCGGGTAACGTCGAACTGCTTGCCCACTTCCTCAAGGGTGTGGTCGGTGTTCATGTCGATACCGAAGCGCATGCGCAGTACCTTGGCTTCCCGTGCCGTCAGTCCGCCGAGTACAGAGCGGGTGGCATCGTGCAGGCCGGTGGACGTGGCGGTGTCGATCGGCGAAGACTGGTTCTGGTCTTCGATAAAGTCGCCCAGATGGGAGTCTTCATCGTCACCGATCGGCGTTTCCATGGAGATCGGCTCTTTGGCGATCTTCAGGACTTTACGCACCTTGTCTTCCGGCATTTCCATGCGCTCGCCCAGCTCTTCGGGGGTGGGTTCGCGGCCCATCTCCTGCAGCATCTGGCGGCTGATGCGATTGAGTTTGTTGATGGTCTCAATCATGTGCACCGGAATACGGATAGTGCGCGCCTGGTCTGCAATAGAGCGGGTAATCGCCTGGCGAATCCACCAGGTGGCGTAGGTGGAGAACTTGTAACCGCGACGGTATTCGAACTTGTCCACCGCCTTCATCAGACCGATATTGCCTTCCTGGATCAGGTCCAGGAACTGTAGGCCGCGGTTGGTGTACTTCTTGGCGATAGAAATAACCAGACGCAGGTTGGCCTCGACCATTTCTTTCTTGGCGCGGCGTGAGCGGGCTTCACCGATGGACATGCGACGGTTGATCTCTTTGATCTGGCCGACGTCCAGCTGGGCTTTGTCCTGAGCCTGCTGCAATTTGCGCTGGGCGCGCTGAATCTCTTCGGCGACCTGGCGCAGGGCGTCGGAGTAATCGCGCTTTTTCTTGATGATCGCGGGGATCCACTCAACGTTGGTCTCGTTGCCGGGGAACTCCTTGATGAAGGTCTTGCGCGGCATGCGGGCACGCTTGATGCACAGGTTCATCACCAGGCGCTCTTGCGCACGCACGTCATCGAGAATATCGCGGACCTGGTTGTACAGCGGCTCGAACTGGCGCGGCGCCAGCTTGAAGAAGCGGAATACATCGCCCACAGCTTCCAGTGCTACGCCCGCTTCTTTGGAGTCGCGGCCGTGCTTTTTGATCGCGGCGTCGGCTTTCTTCTGCGCGGCGATCAACTTGTTCATGCGCTCGGCAAGTTCTTCCGGGTCGATACCGCCGACGTTTTCTTCCTCTTCCTCATCGTCAGAGTCGTCATCGTCGTCTTTATCTTCTTCTTTCTTCTTGGCGGCTTCTGCCGCCTGACCGGCCTGGGCGCCCGGGGGCACTTCATCGGCGGGGTCGAGCCAGCCTGCGATCACGTCGGGAACGCGGCGCTCTTCCTTCTCGATCAGCGCGTATTCGTCGATGACGTGCTGTACGGCACCCGGCCAGTAGGCGAGGGCGGCCATCAGCTCGCGCAGGCCTTCTTCGATGCGCTTGGCGATGGCGATCTCGCCTTCGCGGGTGAGCAGCTCCACGGTGCCCATTTCGCGCATGTACATGCGCACGGGGTCGGTGGTGCGGCCTACATCGGATTCTACGGCGGCGAGGGCGGCAGCGGCTTCGGCCGCGGCGATCTCATCGGCGGAGCTGTCGCCTTCAGCCATCAACAGTTCTTCGGCGTCCGGCGCCTGTTCGAACACCTTGATGCCCATGTCGTTGATCATGCCGATGATGTCTTCGACCTGATCGGGATCGGAGATGTCTTCGGGCAGGTGATCGTTCACTTCCGCATAGGTGAGATAGCCCTGCTCTTTACCGCGGGCGATCAGCTCTCTGATACGGGAGGTGGTCTTTTGCTGCTGGGTTTTGTCGGTCATGCACAACCCTGAATTCTGGGGATTGATAGTCGGGAGTTTTGTCTGGGCTTTTCGTCGGACAAAGACGCGGGATTATAGCGTATTTGCGATAGCAATAACCACTGTGACTGTCAAGGCAGAAGGCGTGGTTCAGGGCGTTCGAGCGCGCTTGTCTTTGGGTGCCCGCCGGCTTTGGTCGGCGGGCCAGTGTATATGGTGCTGCTGTTGGGGAATTCAAGGGGTGGGGGCGTGAAAAGCCTGGGTGCCCGGCCGCAGCGCCTTCGCGACTGGCTTTAGTCCTGCTTGCGGCGGAATTGCGCCAGCAGTGCCAGCTGTTCGGCGCTTAGCTGGTTGCTGCTGCCATTGCTCTTCAGCTGGTCCACCAGGTCGCGCTTGCGCTGGCGTTCGGCGGCGATGTCCAGGGTGCGCAGGCAGTCGCTGAACTCGGTTTGCGGGTCGTACTCGAGGCTTTGCCCGGCGGCGCCAACGATGGGGTGGCTCATGGCGAGACGGGGGAGCAGTTCGCGAGCTTCTTTGCTCTCGAGGTTCAGCAGGCGGCCGAACAGCTGGTTGCTGTTGAGGCCGGGGTTTTTGTGCAAAACCTGCAGAACTTCGCCGAAAAGCTGTAAGTCGGCATCGTTGCTGTCGCGAAAGCGTGCGCTGTCATCGATCAGATCGGCCAGTTTCGGGTGGTGCAGCAGCAGGGCAATCAGCATTCGTTCCGCGGGCAGGCGGTACTGGCCGCTGCGCCGGCGCGGGCTCTCGCGATATTGCCCGGGCTCGCCGCTGTCAGATTCGTCGTATCCGGGGCCATCGGGATAGTCCGGTGGTGCTTCACCGAAGCCGTAATCCGGAGGTGAGCCGTCAAATTCTGGCATCTGGCCGGTGTGTGGGTGCTCACTCGCGGGCGGGGGTTGGCGTGTGCTTGCAGTGGCCGCGGGGTTCGCTGCCGGTCTGGGTTTTGCTGAGCTGGATTCCGGAGGAGCCGGCGGGCGAGACTGCCGCGCGAGCTCGGTGCTGCGGGCTTTTTCCGCGGCGATGATTTCTTCGAGCATGTCCTGCTCGAGACCGGTGCGGCGGGCCAGTTGCTGGAACATCAGCTGGCGGTAGACGCCAGCGGGCAGCAGGTCGAGCAGGGGGGCGGCGGCTTTGGATAGGCGCGCGCGGCCGTCCATGGTCTGGATGTTGATACCTTCGCCCAGCAGGTCGAACAGGAAGTCTTCCAGCGGGCGGCCCTGTTCGTCGATCAGCTGGTCGAAGCGCTCGCCGCCGATCTGGCGCACCAGGGTGTCCGGGTCTTCCCCTTCCGGCAGCAGCAGGAAGCGCAGGCTGCGGCCGTCCTGCATGTGCGGTAGTGCGGATTCCAGGGCGCGGCGGGCGGCGGTGCGGCCGGCTTTGTCGCCATCGAAACAGAACACCAGTTCGCCGGTATGGCGGAAGGCAAGCTGGATGTGGTCTTCGCCGCAGGCTGTACCCAGGGTGGCGACGGCACAGCGAATGTCGAACTGGGCCAGGGCGACCACGTCCATATACCCCTCCACCACAATCAGCCGTTTCAGCTCGCGATTGGCCTGGCGGGCTTCCCACAGACCGTAGAGTTCACGGCCTTTGTGGAAGATCGGGGTTTCCGGGGAGTTCAGGTATTTGGGCTTGTCGTCCCCCAGCACCCGGCCACCAAATGCAATGGTGCGCCCGCGCTGGTCGCGGATCGGGAACATGATGCGGTTGCGGAAGCGGTCGTAGTGGTGGCGTTTGCCGGGTTCCACTTTGCCTTGGTTGCCGTCACTGTCCTGGCGGCGGATAGCGAGGCCCGCCAGTTCCAGCTGCTCGGCTTTTTCCGAACTGGTGCCCAGCTGGTTGAGCAGGTTGTCCCATCCCGGCGGCGCCAGGCCGATGCCAAACTCCTTGCACACCTGGCCGGACAGACCGCGGTTTTTCAGGTAGGTAATGGCGGGGGTGGAGATCTTGTGGTCTTTCAGCTTTTCCCGGTAGAAATCTGCGGCTTTCTCGGTGAGCTGATAGAGCGACTGGCTTTCCTGCTGCCGTTTGATCTGCGCCGGGGCCAGTTGCTCGCGGGGCACTTCAAGGCTGAGGCTGGCGGCGAGCTTTTCTACCGCCTCAGGGAAGGGCAGGCGGTCGTATTCCATCAGGAAGCCGACAGCATTGCCGCTGGCGCCACAGCCGAAGCAGTAGTAGAACTGCTTGTCTGGGCTTACCGTGAAAGATGGGGTTTTTTCGTCGTGAAAAGGGCAGCAGGCGGAATAATTTTTCCCGGTCTTGCGCAGTTTGACCCGGCTATCGACGACCGGGACTATGTCGGCGCGGGCCAACAGGTCGTCGATAAAATACTGCGGGATCTTTCCTGCCATAGAGGAGCCTTCAGCCTGCTAATCGCGCGCCCTGGTTCAGAAGGACGATTTCACGAATTTGGACACCGCGCCCATGTCTGCACGGCCCTGCACCTGCGGTTTTACCAGGGCCATCACTTTGCCCATGTCGGCCATGCTACTGGCGCCGGTCTCTTTAACGGCGGCGGCAACGATTTCCTGGATCTCGGATTCGGACAGCTGTTCCGGCAGGAACTCCTGAATTACGTCGATTTCCTGCTGCTCCACCGCCGCCAGCTCCGGGCGCCCGGCCTTTTCGTACTGGGTAATGGAGTCGCGGCGCTGCTTGGTCATCTTGTCCAGCAGGGCCAGGATGCGCGCGTCATCCAGCTCGATGCGCTCATCTACCTCTACCCGCTTGATCTCGGCATTGATCAGTCGCAGGGTCGCCAGGCGCGCTTTCTCGCGGGCCTTCATGGCGTCTTTGGTGGCGGTGGCGAGGGTTTCCTTGAGAGTGCTCATTAGGGTAGTACCGGATTCTTTGGATTATCGGGGGACTGCTTATGGATGCCCAATATTGAGGGAAAGAGGCCCGAATTCAACTAATAACTGCAAGGCTTGCCCGGTTATTTATCGCCATAGTTGGCGGCGATAATCCGCGGCAACGGGAAAAGAGGCGGGCAATAAAAAACGGCGCTCGAGTAAACTCGGGCGCCGTTTTGGCCGCGAACCGCGTTCGCGTCAGCGTGCTGTGAGCGAGAGAGAAGACTCGGTGTGAGTCTAGAACTCAGTAGAGACGCTGGAACTTGCGGTTTTCGCGCTGCATTTTCTTGGCGTGACGCTTAACAGCGGCAGCAGCCTTGCGCTTGCGAACGGCAGTCGGCTTTTCGTAAAACTCACGGCGACGTACTTCGGAGAGTACACCGGCTTTTTCGCAGGAGCGCTTGAAGCGGCGCAGTGCGATGTCAAATGGTTCGTTGTCTTTGATGCGTACTGAGGGCATTAGATTACCTGTAAAATTCGTTTCTCTCGGCCAGATGTATCGCTTTTGATCATCTGGATCCTGGCGGCCTTTCCGGCAAATTGCTCATCTCGCAGATGCAATCCGGAGGCCGGTTCACAGCGAGGGCGCAAATTCTATACAGATGATCTGGCCTTCGCAAGCCTGCCAGCGCATTCCTTTCCATATACATGGTGCTATTGGCGGGCCGAAACCGGGCTTATAACTATAGTCGCCACTGAGGCCGTTATTACAGCCGCCGCCCGGCACTGGTCTGGGGCGATTTCCACTTCGTGGGAGTAGCCCCCAGAGAGTATGATAGCGCCCCCGAAACCCGGTCGGCAGCGGTCATTTGTCCGTTTTATTGGTCCGCCGGACGATTATGTTGAGGATTGTTGGAAGCCCGTGCGAGTACTCGGAATAGAAACCTCCTGTGACGAAACCGGTGTTGCCCTCTACGACAGTGAGCAGGGCCTGCTGGGCCATACCCTGTACAGCCAGGTAAAACTGCACGCAGACTACGGTGGTGTGGTGCCGGAACTGGCCAGTCGCGACCATGTGCGCAAGCTGTTGCCACTGATTCGTGAAGTAATGGCCCAGAGCAATACGCAGCCCGCCGATATTGATGGTGTTGCTTACACCGCCGGCCCCGGCCTGATCGGCGCCCTGATGGTGGGCGCCTGCGCCGGCCGCGCCATTGCCTATGGCTGGGATGTGCCCGCCATCGGTGTGCACCATATGGAAGGGCATCTGCTTGCGCCGATGCTGGAAGAAAAGCCGCCGGCGTTTCCGTTTGTGGCGCTGCTGGTTTCCGGCGGCCATACCCAGCTGGTGGATGTGCAGGGCCTCGGCCGGTATGAGTTGCTGGGTGAATCCCTGGACGACGCCGCTGGCGAGGCCTTCGACAAGGCCGCCAAAATGCTGGATCTCGATTACCCCGGCGGCCCGCGCCTCGCCGCGCTCGCAGAGCAGGGCGACCCCCTGCGGTTTACCTTCCCGCGCCCGATGACCGACCGCCCGGGTCTCGATTTCAGCTTTTCCGGCTTGAAGACCTTCACCCTGACCACGGTGCAGAAGCACGCCCTGGAAGACGGTCTGCCGGACGAGCAGACCTGTGCGGATATCGCTGCGGCTTTCCAGGAAGCAGTGGTGGACACCCTGGTGATCAAATGTCGCCGCGCCCTCAAGCAGGCCAGGCGCAAAACCCTGGTGATTGCCGGTGGCGTGTCAGCGAATAAACTGCTGCGCCAGCGCCTGGAAACGCGCCTCGCCGAAGACGGCTGCAGCGTGTATTACCCGCGCCAGGAATTCTGTACCGACAACGGCGCAATGATTGCCTATGCCGGTTGCCTGCGATTGAAGGCGGGTCAGCGAGCAGGCCTGGATATAGACGTGCGCCCCCGCTGGCCCCTGACGGAGCTTTAACAAGCTACTGCGCTTCTCAAAGCTCCGCACACTGACTGGGATTGAAAGAGAACTTTGATGGACATTGTTTATATTCGCGACCTCAAGGTCGACACCATAATTGGTATCTACGACTGGGAGCGGGAAGTCCGCCAGACCGTAAGCCTGGATATCGAAATGGCCTTTGATATTCGCGAGGCCGCGCGCACCGACAATATCGAGCACACCCTCAACTACAAAGCCGTGGCCAAGCGCCTGATTGCGTTTATCGAGGGCGCGGAGTTTTTGCTGGTGGAAACCATGGCCGAGCAGGCTGCGGACATCGTGCGCAAAGAGTTCAATGTGAGCTGGCTGCGGTTGCGCCTGTCCAAGCCCGGTGCGGTGCGCGGCGCCCGCGATGTGGGTGTCATCATTGAGCGTGGCGCCCGCAATTCAGAACAGAGCGCGGAGGCCTGAACCATGGCGACCGTCTACCTGAGCCTCGGCAGTAACATCAATCGCGAACAACACCTGAGCGCCGGTCTGGACGCACTGGTGGCCGCGTTCGGTGACCTGAGAATGTCACAAGTGTATGAAAGCGAAGCCGTGGGCTTCGATGGCGACAACTTCTACAACCTGGTCGCCGCCATCGAAACCGATCTGTCCGTTGGCGGGCTGGCCCTGCAGCTGCGCAATATCGAAGATGCTAACGGCCGCGTGCGCAGCGGCCCCAAGTTCAGTGCACGCACCCTGGATATCGATATCCTGACCTACGACGACCTCAGCGGTGAGGTTGACGGGGTCAAACTGCCGCGAGGCGAAATCCTTAAAAATGCCTTTGTGCTGCTGCCGCTCTCCGAGCTGGCTCCGGATGCGATACATCCGGTACTGGGCAAAACCTACCAACAGTTGTGGGAGTCCTACGATCAGGCGTCCCAGAAACTCTGGCCAGTAGCCTTACGCTGGCCGTAAATCCGGCCACGCAATTCAAGTCCCCCACACTAGACTGCGACCTACCTACGCATAAACCGCCGCAAACCATTGCTTGCAGGCTGTATTTTCAGGTTACGGGAGCACGTCATGCCCAAGCACTTTTTTGTCCTCGGGCTCGATCCTTTGCGTCAGTCTTACCTCGAGCGGCTGCCGGATGCCAGCGACTACCGCTTTCACCCGCTGTTCACGCTGGAGGAAGTCGTCAACCCGGCGACATTTGACTATGACGCCATGTTGGAAAAAGCGCGTCGCACACTAGAAGCCTTCCCCGAGCCCATTACCGGAATTATCGCTCACTGGGACTTTCCCAGCAGTGTGTTACTGGCACACCTGAGCGCAATGTTCGGCTTGCGCGCCGCTTCTCTCGAGTCCGTACTCAAGTGCGAGCACAAATACTGGAGCCGGCTCGAGCAGCAAAAATTGATGCCGGAGTGGACTCCGGGGTTCTGTGCGGTGGATCCGTTTGCGGAGAAACCGCTTCAGCAGCTCACTATTGATTTTCCGTTCTGGCTCAAACCGATCAAAGCACACTCGTCCTATCTCGGATTCCGCATCGACAATGCGGAGCAGTTCGACGATGCCTTGAAAAAAATCCGCGGCGCCGTGCACAGTTGCGGCGATCCATTCAATCAGGCGCTTGCACACATCTCGGTGCCCAACGAGGTGGAGGCTGTGGATGGTAACTGGTGTATTGCCGAGCAGATTCTCACCGGCAAGCAGTGTGGTATCGAGGGTTCATTGCTGGACGGCGAGTACCGGGTGCACGGTATCGTCGATACGGTAAAAGACAGCAAGAACCTCAGTTTCACCCGCTACGAATACCCTTCTGTTTGGCCGCAGTACGCGCAGGAAAAAATTTGCGAGGCCGGGGAAAAACTGCTGCGACATATGGGGTTCGACAACTCTCCATTCGGGATCGAATTCTTCTGGGACGAGCGCTGCGACAGTTTTCGTATTCTTGAAATCAACACCCGTATTTCCCAGTCTCACTGCGACCAGTTCATCAAGGTACACGGGGTCTCCAACCACCGGGTGCCCATCGACCTGGCCTTGGGGCGTGTGCCGGACTTGAGTCAGTATCATGGCGACTATCAAACTGCTGCCAAATTTATGCTGCGCCGCTACCGCGACACGGTGCTGGAAAGCGTACCGAAACAGGCGCAGATCGAGAGTGTCGAGCGGGATTTTCCCGACAGCAAAATCGTGATTAGCGCCGACGAGGGGTGCCGCCTGTCGGAGCAATCCATGCCCGACAGCTACAGCTTCGAGATCGCCAATATCTGGCTCGGCGCACAGGATCAGCAGCAGTTGCTCGACACATATCACCAGCTGGCAGATGCACTGGCGTTTCGCTTCGCCGACGGTGGCGAGCCCGAGGCGTTCCAGTTCAAGTGCGTGCGCTACTGATGGATGGGCTGCTGATGGATAGCCGCGCATGAAAATCGTCACCGAGTTCCCGTATACGGTGAGAACACTCGAGCATGTGGAAATCCCCATGCCCGACGGCTGTAAACTGGCCGCACGCATCTGGCTGCCAGAAAACGCCGAGCGCAACCCGGTGCCGGCAATTTTCGAATATATCCCTTACCGCAAGCGGGATATGACACGCCTGCGGGATTCCGTATTACACCCCTATCTGGCCGGGTACGGTTACGCCTGTGTGCGGGTGGACTTGCGCGGTAGTGGGGATTCGGAAGGCCTGATGCTGGACCAGTACCGGCAGGCGGAACTGGATGACGGCGTCGCGGTGATTGCCTGGCTGGCCGCGCAACCCTGGTGCGACGGCAATGTGGGGATGATGGGTATTTCCTGGGGTGGCTTTAATGGGCTTCAGGTTGCCTCGCTGGCACCCCCCGCGCTGAAAGCGGTGATCTCGGCCTGCTCCACCGACGATCTGTACCTCGACAACATGCACTATATGGGCGGCTGCCTGCTTACCGACAACCTGTCTGAAGCTACCACCATGTTTACCGCTAACAGCAGCCCGCCGGACCCGGCGCTGGTGGGGGAGCGCTGGCGGGAAATGTGGATGCAGCGCCTGAAAGGCAGTGGCCTGTGGCTGGATACCTGGCTGCGCCACCAGTACCGAGATGAATACTGGAAGCACGGCTCCGTCAGTGAACACTACGATGCGATCCAGTGCCCGGTAATGCTGGTGGGCGGTTGGGCCGACGGCTATACCAATGCCATTTTCCGTCTGCTGGAACACCTGCAGGTACCGCGCCTGGGGCTGATCGGCCCCTGGGGACACAAGTACCCCCATCAGGGGGTACCCGGTCCGGCCATCGGCTTTTTACAGGAGGCATTGCGCTGGTGGGACCTGTGGCTGAAGGGGCGCGACACCGGCGTGATGGACGAACCCATGCTGCGTGCCTGGATGCAGGACAGTGTCCCGCCCACGACGTATTACCAGCAGCGCCCGGGGCGCTGGGTGGGCGAGGAAGTCTGGCCGGCACCGGGTATTGCCGAGGTAGCCTACGACCTGGATAGCCATCGAATACTGGTCCCCGGCGACGAACCCTGTCCGGCGGATGAAACCGTGCATGTGCAGTCGCCGCTGTCGGTGGGATTGATGGCCGGCAAGTGGTGCTCCTATACCTACGCTCCGGACCTGCCCCACGATCAACGCCAGGAAGACGGCGGCGCACTGGTGTTCGAAAGCGCACCACTGCAGCGGGATATGGAGATTCTCGGTGCGCCGGTGGCGGAGCTGGCGCTCTCCTGTAATCGGCCCGTGGCAATGGTGGCCGCGCGCCTGTCCGACGTGGCGCCGGACGGCAAAGCCACCCGCGTCACCTACGGCCTGTTCAATCTCACTCATTACCGCAGCCATGCCGAGCCGGAAAAACTGGTGCCGGGAAAAGTCTACCGGGTGCGCGTGCCGATGAATTTTATCGGCCAGAAATTTCCCGCCGGCCATCGCATACGGCTCAGCCTGTCCACCTCCTACTGGGCCCTGGCCTGGCCACCCCCGGAGCCCGTGGGCATGACCGTCTACCCGGCGGAAAGCCGTCTGCTACTGCCGGAGCGCGAGCCGCGACCGGAAGACTCCGAAATCTGTTTTGAAGAAGTGGAAGGCGCTGCACCCATATCAATCCAGATCCTGGAGCCGCCGGAGCAAAACTGGCTGGTACATGTGGACCTGGCTCTGGACCGCTCCGTGCTTGAGGTTATTAAGGACGAAGGGCTGAAACACATCGACGAGATAGACACTACCGTCGCCAACCGTATCTGGAACTGGTACAGCTTCCACGGCGACGACTTCGACAGCCTGCGCGGCGAGACCCGCACCGAACGGATCTTCCGCCGCGGCGACTGGTCCGTACGTACCACCACCCGCACGGTGCTCACCGCGGACAGCCAGTTTTTTTATATCCACGCGGAGCTGGATGCGTGGGAGGGGGATTGTCGGGTGTATACGGAAAACTGGCAGCGCAAGATCAGGCGAGACTTTTTATAACGAACGGAACCTTTTCTGCGGCCAGTTGGGATCCTGCCATTGCGGATTTGGCGGTTGCCAGTAGCCTTACGATATCCACTGCTTTCGCTAGTTCGCCTCGCATCACCGCCACAATTCCGTGCATGGCCAAAAGGCGCCGGTCGACTACTTCCTTTCCTTTTGCGGATGCATGTATAAATTGCAGCAATGTTTCTTTCGCCTCTGCATGCCCTTCCTTTTCCAGAATGAGCAGAATTTCTACGGTTCTTTCGGTACCTGTCACCTGGCGCGGCGAGGATTCGTACCCCAGGGCTTTGACCATGGATTCTGTGACTTCCCAGGACGACCAGGGGTTTTGTCCGGTGATGATTCGGTTGTCCACGCTCACCTGATTCAGGTAGAGCGGGCCCTCCTCGAAGATGGCGCCGTTGCTGCGCAGACGGTCTTCGAGCAAAAAGGGGAATATTTTCTCTGCATCGGGTATCAGGAAGAGTTCTTCTGCATTGGTGAAGCCGCTGATACGGTGTCCTTGAATAAATGGCTCGCCAGACTCCAGCGTGATGTCGGCCAGTGCTGCCGGCCCATGGCAGACGGCGCCGATCACCCCGCCGTTGTTATGCAGCGCAACGATCAGGTCCTGTATCGCCGGATTTCTCGGGAAATCAAACATCGCGCCCTTGCCGCCAACAAAGAAAATACCGCGATAGTCACCGGCATTAACCTGCGTCAGGGGTAAGCTGTTTCGAAGTGTCTCCATCGCCTCGGTATCGTTAAGGAACGCGTACTCGAAGTTTCCCATATCATCCTTGTCCATCACCGCCGGCGGTTCTCCGCCCTGGGGGCTGGCGATGTCCACGCTAAAGCCATTCGCTTTGAAGACGTAGTACGGACGCACGAGCTCGGTGAATTCATAGCCCGTGTCCTTTCCTGTATTCCCCAGTCTGGAAACACTGGTAACCACAAGCAGGATTTTTCCGCGGCTCTCTGTTTCGGAGGCCTGGTGGAGGTAGGGAATGTCGGTTACCTGTGTGCGGGCCAGTGCCTGGTGGTCTGGCGCGGGAGGAATCAGGCTTTTTAGCCAGAATCCGATGCCAAACAATGTTGCTGTGGTGCACAGGATAGTGACGAATATTTTCTTGAGCATGAGTAATGTCCCTGTCTGATAAAAGGAGCATTCTCAACTCAGGGGGGTGAAACTCGGGTGAAAATCTGCCGGCCGTGTTTTGGTTGGGTGTGGAAGGAAATGTGGATGGGAGTGTGGGTTTATTGACTGTCGGCAGGTGCAGTGGTGATGCGTATTGAAAAGGTGTGATCAGCGCAGCGAACCGTATGGCTCCAGTGTTGGGCCGCCAGTATTCTGCCTGCGAGGTAAAGGCCTTGGCCTATCCCTGTACTATTTTCCCCGCGAGTGCCTGCGTCAAATAACGCTTCGGTAGGCAATGTGGTCCGCACGGCATTTTCAAGCACCAGGGTGTCGTCGACCTGATAAATGCTCAAGCGTGGCTGCGAGGCGTGTTGCATCGCATTATCCAGCAGAATATCCAGAAGTATCCCCGTCAGTGACGGGTTGCCAAAGGCGGAAAGCTTATCCGGCAATGCCAGGTGAAGGTCAAAGTCATCCTTCATTGATATTTCTGGACGAGCCAGGAGCCGATCTTCCAGCAGGGCGCGCAGGTCAAACGCTTCGAGCTCGAAGGACTCGGACCTGGCGAGTGCCAGCAGCGTGCTTACGGTCCGGTTCATATTCGCCAGTATGCCGCGCAGCTCTCGTGTCTCCGCTGCGCCGAGGCCACGGTCCCCAGACAGGGTCAGGGCATTTGATACTACCGCAAGATTGGTGCGGAGCTCGTGACTGACATCTCGGGTAAATTCCGCTTCTCTTTCACGGGCGTGCTGCAATTCTCGGACATTGCGTTCCAGGGTGCGGGCGAGAAAGCCGATTTCGTCATTGCGCGTGCTGGTGCTCAATGCCAGTGCAGGCACACCGGTTGCCTGTGCTTCCACCTCCTGGGCAAGAGAAAGCACTGGTCGGATAGTCGCGGTGATCAGGCGGTGTGCAAGCCAGAGTGCAATTGCCGTTGTGCAGACAAATGCAAAAAGAACCATCCAGATCAGCCGTTCCGATTGCCTGGTGACCGTGATCAGGTCGCCAACCTCCGCGGAGAGGATGGCACCGGACTCCGGCGAGAGTTTGCGCAGGTGGTAGTGAGGATTGCCGCTGGCAAAATACTCGGCTTTACGTCGATCACCCGCCAGTGCTGAGGTGAACGCCTTCGGCGTATTTTCCGGTGAGGTGTGAAGTGTAAATTGTGGAAGCCTGGGGGGCGGCAGTTCACCGTACCGTTTGAAATATTGCTCTAGGTACGCGATTTCGTCGTCGATCAGATTGTCGATTAACTGGTCTTCGACCACATAGGCAGTCATCAGGCCAATTCCCGAATAAATTAGGCAAAGCAGCAGCGTGAAGCCGCCAAACCAAGCGAACACTTTGCGTTTCAGGTTTCCCTGTGGGCTTTCAGTCTTCACCGGGCTGCTCAAGTTTGAAACCGATATTACTGATGGTTTTCAGCATGGGCCGTGGGAATGGTTTGTCGAGCTGCCGCCGCAGGCTGTAAATATGCGATTTTAACGCGTCGCTATCCGGTGGGGCATCGCCCCAGATCCTATGGCTGATTTCACTGCGGCTGAGGGGTTCCGGGTAGGCGCAGGCCAGTTCCCATAAAATATTAAATGTAATTGTGGTGAGCTTTAACGGTTGCCCGTTTCTTGCGGCCTCGCGGCGGCGTGCGGATATACACAGGGTGCCAATAGTAACCTCATCATTTCTGTGCAACTCGCGCCGCCTTGCCAGTGCGCTACAGCGCAGGGCCAGCTCGCGCGGGTCGAAGGGTTTACAGAGGTAGTCGTCGGCACCAGAGTGGAAGCCCTGCGCTTTGTCGGCAAACGCGTCCCGGGCGGTAAGCATCAGGATCGGCGTGGCAACGGGGGCTTGCTGGCGCAGCGCGCGGCAGACTTCGAGGCCATCCATATCGGGCAAATTCAGATCCAGTAAAATCAGGTCGTAGATCTGCTGTAGTGCCAGTTGCAGGCCGAGTTGCCCATTGCTGGCGAAGTCCACATGCCAGCCATGTCCCTCAAGGAACTCGCCGGTCTGGCGGGCGAGTGTGGGATTGTCTTCAATCAGTAGAATCTTGAGGCTGTTCACCGGAGACGCCTGTCCGCATTATCGTGCATGCGCACATTGTGACAATCTGCCGGTGAAATTGAAGTGAAATTTTGCCGCGACCGGGTTCCGGTCGCGAAGCGGATTAACTCAGGCTCGCCAGTGCCTCTTTGGTAAACGGCACAATCTCTTCCTCACGCCCCTGCTTCACCTTCAGCAGCCAGTTCGGATCCTGCAGCAGTGCACGGCCCACGGCGATCATGTCGAATTCGTTGTTGTCCATGCGGCGCGCGAGCTCGTCGAGGCCAGTGGGGTTGGCGGTGCCGCCCATGCCCTGGTTGTTGCCGCCGATAAAGTCGTCGTCGAGGCCGACACTGCCTACGGAGATGACGGGCTTGCCGGTGAGCTCTTTGGTCCAGCCCGCCAGGTTCATGTCCGAGCCTTCAAATTCCGGCACCCAGAAGCGCCTTGTGGATGCGTGGAAGATATCCACACCGGCGTCGACCAGCGGTGTGAGGAAGCGCTGAAGCTCATCTGGTGTCTGTGCCAGGCGCGCGTCGTAATCCTGCTGCTTCCACTGGGAGTAGCGCAGCACGATGGCGAAGTCTTCGCCCACGGCATTGCGCACGGCTTCCACGATCTCCACTGCGAAGCGGGTGCGGTTTTCCAGGGAGCCGCCGTACTCGTCGTCCCGTTGATTGGTGCCTTCCCAGAAAAACTGGTCCACCAGGTAACCGTGGGCGCCGTGGATCTCTACACCGTCGAAGCCCGCTTGTTTGGCGGCAAGAGCGGAGTCGGCAAAGGCTTTTACCGTATCGTCGATGTCCTGTTTGGTCATCGCCTGCCCGTTGGGCTTGCCCGGTTTGAACAGGCCGGAGGGGGAGTGGGCGGGGTGGGATTTGTCCGGGCCGATGCCTTCCTTGCGCACGGCGCCAACATGCCACAGTTGCGGAATAATCTGGCCGCCGGCGGTGTGCACCTCGTCTACCACTTTTTTCCAGCCGGCCATGGCATCGTCGCCATAAATGGCCGGTACGTTTTCGTAGCCGTTGGCGGCGGGGTGGCCGACGAAGGTGCCCTCGGTGATGATCAGGCCCACTTCGCCCTCGGCGCGGCGGCGGTAGTAGCCGGCTACCTGGTCGTTGGGCACATAGCCGGGGGAGGCGGTGCGGGTCATGGGGGCCATGGCGACGCGATTGCGCAGCTTGAGGGATTTATGCTCGAAGGGGCGCAGCAGGCTGTCGAGGGAGTGGCTCATGAGTGGCTCCGGTTGCTTGAATACAAGCGGAGCACTTTAACCTGTACCAGAGAGTCAGGGGATTATCTTAGGCGTAAAGCAACTTGATATTTTCGATACACCCTCGGCTGCTCAGTCGCCATTTTTCAACTTGCGCAGCAGAGCCTCGTGTTTGCGCAGTTCCGGTTTGTTTTCCAGAATTTCCGCTTCGCTCAGCCCGGTCAGCTCGTGGGGGAACACCAGCCACTGATCGGTTTCGTGCAGGTAGTAATCCGGCTGCATATCCGTCTGGTTGCGGCTGGGCTTGAAGTAGGGGCAGGCCACGCGGATTTCCGGCGTGTTCTTTTTACAGGCCTTGCGCATATCGCTGATGGCCTGCTGAATACTCAGTCCGGTATCGAATACATCGTCCACGATCAGCATTTTTTCATGGGACTCCACCTGTTTGATCAGGTAGGTCAGCCCGTGCACCTTCACGTCCTTCTTGCGCTGGTCGACACCGTAGTAGGAGGAGGTGCGGATGGCGATGTGGTCGGCGTGGAAGCCGAGGAAGTCGAACATCTCCTGTACCGCAATGCCGATAGGCGCGCCGCCGCGCCACACGCCGACGATATAGTCCGGGCGGAAGCCGCTTTCCACCACCTTCAGGGCCAGGGTGTAGGAGTCGTCCAGCAGGGACTGGGCGGAAATAAACAGTTTTTCGCTCACAGCGTTACCTCGAGCTTGGATTGGGCGTTTGTCGTCAAATGTTCAGGCTGCGGCCGCCGTCTACGGCAATGATCTGGCCGGTGATATAGGGGGCGTCGGCGGCAAGAAAGCGCACGGTGCGGGCGATGTCTTTCGGGTCACCGCTGCGCTGCATGGGGATGCGCGCCAGTATCTGCTCCTTGTTATAGCCTTGGCTCTCCTGTTCCGGCCACAGAATCGCACCGGGGGCCACCCCATTGACCCGTACCTGTGGTGCCAGCTCTCGCGCCAGGCTCTTGGTCATCATCACCAGCCCCGCCTTGGCCGCGCTGTAAATGGTGTGGTTGGGCATGGGTTTGTCTGCGTGAATATCGGCGAGGTTGACGATGCAGCCATTGGATTCGGCGAGTGTGGGCGCCAGCGCCTGGCTGAGAAAAAAGGGCGCCTTGAGGTTGCTGCCCATCAGCTCTTCCCACTGGTGTTCATCGGCAGTGCCGATGGGGGTGGGGTAGAAGGCGGAGGCGTTGTTGACCAGTACGTCGATTTCCCCGAAACAGGCCCGCGCGGCGTCGGCCAGTTGCTGGCAGGCCTCGAGTCCATCGAGATTGCTCTGTACGGCGGCGGCGGAGCCGGCACGGCGCTGGTTCAGGGTTTCTACCAATGCCAGTGCCGCTTCCGCTGAGTGTCGGTAGTGGATGACTACCCGGTGTTCGCGGTGCAATTCTTCGGCAATCGCGCGCCCCAGGCGGGCGGCGGCGCCGGTGATCAGAGCTGTGGCCATGGTGGTGTTCCGGTCAGGGTGGTTGAGTTGGGACTTTATCGAGTGGCTCAGCACGGCAGCCTGTGCTGTGGGCGGTTCGGGGTCAACCCGGTGCGCCGTAGGTCTTTTTCAGCTCGGTGACGGCCTGTAGCCGCGCCCGCTCCAGTGCCTTGCCCAGCGCCGCGCCCTCAAATCCCTGAGTGATCAGGGCTTGCGGGTCCACATTCGCGGCGGCGGCGCGTGCTGCACGCAGGTAGTCCACTTGCGGATATTCCCGATCTTCCAGTCCCAGGCGGCCGCGGGCATCCGCTTCACAGCTCAGCAGGAATTGCTCAAACCGCTCCGGCCTGCGCAGCGCATCCAGCGCGCGCAGCATTTTCAGTATGGTCTGCGGGCGCAGCTCGAAAGCTTTGTGGCAATGCAGGTGGTACTCGCACACACCCAGCGACAGGGCAGTAATAGGGTTGGGTACGCGCAATCGCTGACAGACTTCCTTTACCAGCGGCAGGCCGGCGGCCTCGTGACCGCGGTGGCTGGGCAGCACATCATCGGGGGTGATCCCCTTGCCGAGGTCGTGCATCAGGACCGCGAAGCGTACCGGCAGCGCATCGGGTGCCTGACAGAGCGCGCGCAGTACGTGGTCGCCGGTATCGATTTCGGGGTGGTGTAGTGCGGGCTGGGGCACGCCGAACAGCCGGTCCACTTCTGGCAGCAGTACTTTGAGCGCGCCGCAATCCCGCAGTACGCGAATAAAAACGTCCGGGCGTGGCTCGGTCAGTGCCCGGCTCACCTCCTTCCATACGCGTTCGGGCACCAGATGTTCCACTTCCCCTGCATCCACCATGCCCTGCATCAGCGTCATGGTTTCATTGGCGACAGAAAATCCCAGCGGTGCGTAGCGGGCGGCAAAACGCGCGACCCGAAGAATGCGCAGGGGATCTTCGCTGAATGCGGGAGAAACGTGGCGGAGTATGCGAGCTTGCAGATCGGCGCGGCCGCCGTAAGGGTCGACAATATCGCCGCCTTCGGTTTCCGCCATGGCATTGACGGTGAGGTCGCGGCGCTGCAGGTCCTGTTCGAGGGTGACATCCGGGCTGGCGTAGACCGTAAAGCCGCCGTAGCCGTGGCCGCTTTTGCGCTCGGTGCGGGCGAGGGCGTACTCCTCGCCGGTATCCGGGTGCAGGAATACCGGGAAGTCCTTGCCGACCGGGCGGAAGCCCTGAGCCTGCATTTCTTCTGCGGTGGCGCCCACCACAACCCAGTCGCGCTCGTGCACCGGGCGCTGAAGTAACCGGTCGCGTACAGCACCGCCCACGAGATAGCTTTTCACTGTGTGACTCCACGGTTAAACCGGGTCATAGTAGCGAAAATTAAGGAGGCGGGTGTGGCCATAAATGCTGCTGAACCTGAGCGAGACATCGGTAAAACCGGGTTTGGTCAGGTAAATAGTAGGAAATTGGGGTGGCGGGAAGATAAAAAAAAGGCCCCGAAAATACAAGGGGGCCCAGGGTCTTAGGGTATTCGTGAAGAGAGAATCCCAACAAGCTCGTTTGCGCCTGGTGCCCCGATATGTCCGTAGATACGTACAAAAGCCTACAGAGTCAGGGCCGTTAGCGCTTGTTGCAGGTCGTAAAATGACCTGATGCAACATGCTGTCCATTCTATGTAACCTGCCTTACCTGTCAACCATGGCAATCAAACTTTTATTGAGGGATATGTCCGTTGGTTCGTTAAACATATATAGGCATAGAATTAACGCCTGATAATTTGGTTTAATTCAGCATAATTAATAACTAAATGCGCGATTCGTGGGGGATAGTAATAAGATGAGCGAAGTGCATGTGCTCACTACCGGGGAAGCCGCCCGGTACTGTGGAGTGAATTTTCGTACCGTAATCCGATGGATTGAACGCGGTCAGCTGAAGGCGTACAAGCTTCCCGGGCGCGGTGATCACCGTATCTGTGTGGAAGACTTTGTCGGTTTCCTGCGCGACAACGCCATGCCGGTGCCTGCGGAGCTGGGCAGCGCCACCCGCAAGGTACTGCTGGCGACGGCGGCACCGGAACTGGCCGCAAGCCGCCCGCTGCTACAGCAAGGTGGTGTGGAAGTGGAGATTGCCGGTGACAGTTTCAGCGCGGGGGCGATGCTGGTTACCAGTAAGCCGGCGATGCTGGTGCTGGATGCCAACCTGGAAGGGGCCAACGGTTTTCAGATTCTGGATACCCTGCGCTCGCGCAGCGAGTTTTCTTCACTGAGTGTTCTGGTGATCGCACCAAATGGTGAGGTCAATCAGCAGCGGTGGCTGGATGCGGGTGCCGATGCAGTGGTCTCAGCCAGTTGTGATCGCAATGAGCTGATCGGCCGTATCAATCTGCTGCTGGATGCCTGACCGGCCGACAAGCCGACAGGGCAAGATTGCCGGGTGGTGCCACGAGCCGATTTCAGATCGGCTTCGGCACCAGCATGGATTCTTCTTCTTCCGATCGATCCCTGCCCAGCTCCGGGCAGTGGAAGCTTGCGGTGATTTCGTCACCATTCAGGCTGTGCAGATGCACATCAAACCCCCAAAGGCGGTGCAGGTGCCGCAGTACCTCTGAGGTGTCTTTGCCCAGCGGTCTGCGCTGATGCTGGGTATGGTGCAGGGTGATGGAGCGATCGCCTCGGGTCGCAACCGAGTAGACCTGAATATTCGGCTCGCGGTTGCCCAGGTTGTATTGCCCGGCCAGTTTCGCGCGCAACTCTCTATAGCCATCCTCATTGTGGATGGCGCCTACCTCGATTTCTTTCTCCCGATCGTCATCGGAAATGCAGAAGAGTTTCATATCCCGCATTACCTTGGGAGACAGGAACTGCAGAATGAAACTCTCATCTTTGAAATCCCGCATGGCGAATTGCAGGGTCTCTTTCCAGTTGCTGCCGGCGATATCCGGAAACCAGGCCCGGTCTTCTTCTGTCGGATTCTCACAGATCCGGCGAAGGTCCGTGAAAATACTGAAGCCCAGCGCGTAGGGATTAATTCCGTTGTAATAGGGGCTGTCGTAGGACGGCTGATAAATCACACTGGTGTGGCTGGTGAGGAACTCCATCATGAAGCCATCGGTCACCTTGCCGCGGGCGTGCAGCTCGTTCAGCAGGGTGTAGTGCCAGAAGGTGGCCCATCCTTCGTTCATCACCTGGGTCTGGCGCTGTGGATAAAAGTACTGCGCCAGCTTGCGCACGATACGCACCAGTTCCCGCTGCCAGTTCTCCAGTAGCGGAGCATTTTTCTCGATAAAGTAGAGAATGTTTTCCTGCGGCTCTTCCGGGAACCGGTGGGGCTCAGCGTGCTCTTCCGCTCCGCCCATGTTGGGAATGGTGCGCCACAGGTCGTTCAACTGGCGCTGGCGATACTCTTCGCGCTCTTTCTGGCGACGCTCTTCCTCGTGTGCGGAGATCGGGTAGGGCCGTTTGTAGCGGTCCACGCCGTAATTCATCAGCGCGTGACAGCTGTCCAGCAGCGCCTCCACTTCATCCACACCGTGGCGCTCTTCACAGCGAGCGATATAGTTTTTTGCGAACAGCAGGTAGTCGATGATACTGCTGGCATCGGTCCAGGTGCGGAACAGGTAATTGCCTTTGAAAAAAGAGTTGTGCCCATAACTGGCGTGCGCGATGACCAGCGCCTGCATGGTCATGGTGTTTTCTTCCATCAGATAGGCGATGCACGGATTGGAGTTGATCACAATCTCGTAGGCCAGCCCCATGCGCCCGCGCTGGTAATTGTTTTCCACGCTGATGAACTGCTTGCCGAAGGACCAGTGGCTGTAGCCCACCGGCATCCCCACGGACGAGTAGGCGTCCATCATCTGTTCGGAGCTGATTACCTCAATCTGATTGGGGTAGGTGTCGAGGCCAAATTCCTTGGCCAGCAGCGCAATTTCCCGGTCGTACTCCTGAATGAGGTCGAAGGTCCACTCGGAAGTCGTGGAAATGGGCTGCTTGTTATTGATCGCTGTATCGAGCATCACGCGGCAACCTTCTGTGTGAATAATTGACGGAATACCGGGTAGATATCCCCCACATCAATAATTTGCTCCATCGCAAAATGGTCTGGAAATACCTGCTCTACGCTCCGATATTCGTCCCACAGGGCCTGGTGATCCCTGGGGGTGATTTCTACATAGGAGTAGTACTGCACGTGCGGCATGATGTCGTCGATCAGGATCTTGTGGCAGGTGCTGGAGTCGTCGTTCCAGTTGTCGCCATCGGAAGCCTGGGCGCCGTAAATATTCCATTCGCTGGCGGGGTAGCGGTCCTGCATGATGTCGCGCATCATTTTCAGTGCACTGGAAACGATGGTGCCGCCGGTTTCCCGGGAGTAGAAAAACTCCTGCTCGTCCACTTCTTTGGCACTGGTGTGATGGCGAATGAATACCACTTCGGTGTATTCGTAGCTGCGCTGCAAGAAGAGATACAGCAGCAGGAAGAACCGCTTGGCCATATCCTTGGTGGCCTGGTTCATCGAGCCGGACACATCCATCAGGCAGAACATTACCGCTTTAGAACTGGGGCGCGGCTGTTTCACCAGCAGGTTATATTTCAGATCGAAATCATCCAGAAACGGAATACGACTGATGCGACTTTTCAGGTCTTCAATTTGCAGGCGCAACTCATCTACCCGGCGCTGATCGCGCAACGCCGCGTCCTTGTTCTCCTCAATTTCCAGCTCCTGTTCCAGCAGCTTGATATTGCGGCGCTTGCCGCCGGAGAGTGCGATACGTCGCGCGTTGGCCGAGCGCATGGAACGCACCACGTTCAGGCGCCCGGGGGTGCCCTCGTTACTGATACCCGCGCGCACCACCTGGAAGGAATCGTTGCCGGCCAGTTTGCGCTTCACCATGTTTGGTAACTCCAGGCCCTCGAACATGAACTCTAGGAATTCATCCTGGGAAATCTGGAAGGCAAACTCGTCCATCCCTTCGCCGCTGTCACTGGCGCCACTGCCACCACTGCCTTGACCCTGGCCCTGCCCGGGACGGGGAATACGATCGCCGGTAACAAACTCCTTGTTACCCGGCAGCACCTGCTCCATGTGACCGCCGCGGCCATTGGAAAAAATCGGTTCATTGAGATCGCGGGTAGGGATACTGATCTTCTCGCCATTGCCCATATCGGTAATGGACCGGCTGTTCATGGCTTCGCCGACCGCTTTTTTGATGTGGGACTTGTAGCGCCGCAAGAAACGCTGGCGATTGACGGTGCTTTTCTTTTTGCCATTCAGGCGACGGTCGATGATGTAACTCATAGTACTGCCTTATATTGCTTTGGCTGTGCCGCTCGCTATTTGCGGCGCGCCCAGCAACCTGTTCCAGCGGATGCATTTTTCGCGAAGCTGGATGGATTGACTGAAGGCCCTGGCGCCGGTGGAGCTCTTCGAGACTGTCCGTCGGAGGGACCCGACGGACAAGCCCCCAGGGATGGGTTCACGGCGTGTCTCGAAGAGCTCCACCGGTGGCAGGGCCGCCACCATAGGGCTTAAAGACACGAACCCTTTAGCAGTTACTGAGATTTCCGCACCCGCAGGTACCATTCGGAAAGCAGTCGTACCTGCTTTTCGGTGTAGCCGCGCTCCACCATGCGATCCACGAAATCGGCGTGTTTTTTCTGATCGTCTGCGGACGCCTTGGTGTTGAAGGAAATCACCGGCAGTAGATCCTCGGTATTGGAGAACATTTTTTTCTCGATGACCGAGCGCAGTTTTTCGTAAGATCTCCAGTCCGGGTTCTTACCCTGGTTCCCCGCACGGGCGCGCAGAACAAAATTGACGATCTCGTTGCGGAAATCTTTCGGATTAGAGATCCCTGCGGGTTTCTCTGTTTTTTCCAGCTCCTCGTTCAGCGCCGCGCGGTCGAGAATCTCACCGGTTTCCGGATCGCGATATTCCTGATCTTGAATCCAGAAATCCGCGTAGGTCACATAGCGGTCGAACAAGTTCTGGCCGTATTCCGCATAGGATTCCAGATAGGCGGTCTGGATTTCCTTGCCGATAAATTCTACATAGCGCGGTGCCAGGTACTCCTTGATAAATCCGAGATAGTTTTCCTGCTGCTCCGGCGGGAACTGTTGCTGTTCGATCTGCTGTTCCAGCACATACAACAGGTGCACCGGGTTGGCAGCCACCTCCGTGGCATCGAAGTTAAATACCTTGGACAGGATCTTGAACGCAAAGCGGGTAGACAGGCCGTTCATACCCTCATCCACACCCGCGTTGTCGCGGTATTCCTGAATGGTTTTGGCTTTCGGGTCGGTGTCTTTCAGGTTCTCACCGTCATACACCCGCATTTTGGAAAACACGCTGGAGTTTTCCGGATTCTTGACGCGGGACAGCACCGAGAACTGGGCCAGCATACGCAGCGTATCCGGCGCGCAGGGTGCTTTTGACAGAGAGCTGTGTTCCAGCAGCTTGTCGTAAATTTTGATTTCTTCTTTCACCCGCAGGCAGTAGGGCACCTTGACGATATAGATGCGGTCGAGGAAGGCCTCGTTGTTGCGGTTGTTGCGGAAAGACTGCCACTCAGATTCGTTGGAGTGGGCGAGGATGACCCCGTTGAACGGGATGGCGCCCAGCCCCTCGGTGCTGTTGTAGTTGCCTTCCTGGGTGGCGGTCAGCAGCGGGTGGAGCACCTTGATGGGCGCCTTGAACATCTCCACGAATTCCATCATGCCCTGGTTGGAGCGGCACAGACTGCCGGAAAAACTGTAGGCATCCGGATCGTTTTGCGGGAAATCTTCCAGCTTGCGGATGTCTACCTTGCCCACCAGCGCGGAAATATCCTGGTTGTTTTCGTCGCCTGGTTCGGTTTTGGCGATGCTGATCTGATCCAGAATCGACGGGCGGATTTTCACCACCTTGAACTTGCTGATGTCGCCCTTGTATTCGTGCAGGCGCTTGACCGCCCATGGAGACATGATGGTGTTTACGTAGCGGCGTGGAATGCCGTAATCCTCTTCCAGGATCTGACCGTCCTCGGATGGTGAGAACAGAGCCAGTGGAGACTCGAATACTGGCGAACCCTTGATCGCATAGATTGGGATCTGCTCCATCATTGCCTTGAGGCGCTCGGCCAGGGAGGATTTACCGCCGCCCACCGGGCCCAGCAAATACAGGATCTGTTTTTTCTCTTCCAGGCCCTGGGCCGCGTGGCGGAAGAAGGAAACGATCTGCTCGATGGCTTCCTCCATTCCGTAGAATTCATTGAACGCCTTGTAGCGCTTGATTACCTTGTTGGAAAAAATGCGCGAGAGTCGTGGGTCACGGGAGGTGTCGATCAGCTCGGCTTCGCCAATCGCCATCAGCATGCGCTCCGCCGGAGACGCGTAGGCGCTGCGGTCGTTTTTGCACAGTTCCAGGTACTCCTGGATGGTGAGTTCTTCCTCCTGAATCGACTCGTAGCGTTCCAGGTAGTGATTGAATATCGACATGGTTTACGACTCCCTGTAGCGTACCGCGTCAGTGTCCGGCCTCCTGCCGTGGAGTACCTACTGCGCTGCAGCGTGTGATGACCGCGAATACATCTCGCAACGAATGCTGAAGAGCGCTGACGCGCGAGAACGCTATCTTTATTACCTATTGATTGCGCGACGATGCTGCTGTCGCAACAGGGGTCCTGCTATCAGGTCCCGCACTTTCAGGATAGTCAGCGCTGTGGGCTTCAATGGAAGATCGGCACAAGATGGGTTGAAAAAGGTGTCAGTTTTGCGAAGCGCGTTTCCGGCGTAAAATACGCTTCACCATGTTATGGCAGAGTCTGTGCGTGATGATCGCTGCGCCGGACCACGAGATCGCAACCGTATATCCAACAAATAAGGAAGATCATGAAAGTTCTGGTAACCGGGGGCGCCGGCTATATTGGCAGCCACACTTGTGTCGAGCTGCTGGCGGCGGGGTTCGAACCCGTGGTGGTGGACAACCTCTGCAACAGCAGCGAGGAAGCGCTGCGCCGGGTCGAGGCGATTACCGGCAAGTCGGTGCCTTTCCACCAGGTGGATATTCAGGACGGGGATGCGCTGCGGGACATTTTTCGGCAATACCCGGTTTCTGCGGTAATACATTTCGCCGGACTCAAGGCCGTGGGCGAATCCGTATCCATTCCTCTGCGTTATTACCAGAACAATGTTGCCGGCTCCCTGACTCTTTGTGAGGTGATGGCAGAGTTCGGTGTGCATCAGCTGATCTTCAGTTCGTCTGCCACTGTGTATGGTGACCCGGAGACGGTACCCATTCGAGAAAACTTCCCCACCGGTGCCACCAACCCCTACGGTGCCAGCAAGCTGATCGTGGAAGACATGCTGCGCGACCTGTGCAAGGCCCCCGCAAGCGAGTGGAAAGTGAGCCTGCTGCGTTACTTCAATCCCATCGGCGCCCATGAGAGCGGTACCATCGGCGAAGATCCAGCGGGAATCCCCAACAACCTGTTGCCCTACGTGGCCCAGGTGGCGGTGGGACGCCTGCCACACCTGCAGGTGTTCGGCGACGACTACGCCACCCCCGATGGCACCGGTGTGCGCGATTACATTCACGTGGTCGACCTGGCCCGCGGTCATCTGGCAGCGCTCAACAAGCTGCAGAAGCCGGATACCGAGGCCGGCTGTTACACCTACAACCTGGGTACTGGCCGCGGAAGCTCCGTACTGGAAATCGTGCGCGCTTTTGCCGAGGCGGCGGACAGGGAGGTTCCCTACCAGGTTGTTCCCCGTCGCCCCGGTGATATTGCCGAATGCTACGCCGACCCGGCTTACGCCGAACAGGAGCTGGGTTGGAAAACCGAGCTGGATCTACAGCGGATGGTGGAAGACACCTGGCGCTGGCAGTCGCAGAATCCGCAGGGCTACAAACAGCAGTAAATAAAAAACCCGGCAGCGCCGGGTTTTTTATTGTCAGTGGAAAGGGCGGAGATCAGAAGCGGCGGCGACGCAGCAGGGCGGCAATCAGCAGGCCGAACAGGGCGATGCCTGCGGCGCCGCCACTGGAACCGTTGTTGTCCTGCGGTTGCTCCTCTTCTTGCACCTCCTCTTCTTCCTCAACCGGAATTGAGGTGTCGTCGGTACGCGCCAGGGTGAAGACCGCAGTGGTGCGCGCCGGTACGGTGAAGACGCCGGCTTCTACGAACGCGTTCTCAAGCGCAGTATCTGCGGACGCCTGTTGTACCGGGTGCAGGGCGAACGGCAGTTCAGCCGCCGACTCGAGAGTGAATTCCTGAGTCTCCGCGCCACCGTTGAACAGGACCAGAATCTGAGAGGTTTCCGCGTCAAAATCCCCCGCAGCATCGTTCAGGTGCATGGCGATGAGGCCGGGAATCTGTTCGGGGCCAGTGTTGGCAAAGGAAACCACAGACTGCACTGCTTCTCCTGTTGGCAAGCGAAATAGCCCACTGCTGGCACGGATCTGTAACCAATCCTTGAATACGGTCAGCGCAAACTCGCGGTCCGTCTGCTGTGGAGCAATATCCGGGTTGGCTAGTAGCGGTGCCATTAACCCCCAGTTGTCCTCGTTCTTGTCCGCAATCGGCAGGCCGGCGCCCCAGTTGTCGGTGGCGAGGGAGAAGTCGATGGCGTTGAACCAGTCACCGGAGTTGTAGCTGTCGCGGTCCATGGATTTGGAGCGCAGGATTTCCTGGCCGGCGTGGATGAAGGGAACCCCCTGAGCCAGCAGGACCAGCGAGGTGCTGAAGTTCTGCAGGCGCACCCGATCGGCCACACTGGTGGTGCTGTTCGCCTTGATCTGGATGCCGTCAAACAGGGTTTCGTTATCGTGGGCGGCTACATAGTTGATCGATTCCTGCGGGTCGGCGGTGTAGCCGGTGGGCTGGCCGTTGTAGATCAGCTCGGCGCCGCTCAACTCGGTGCCGTCGGAGGTTTCCAGTACATAGTCTGCGAGGTTGCCTGCCAAAGTGATACGTACTTTATCGGCGAGCGTCAGCAGGGTAGCGCGCTCGTCGTCACCGCCGAACTTGCCGTTGCTGTCGGTAAACAGGCCGGTACCAAAACCCTGCTCCTCGAAACCGCCGAACGGATTGCCACCGCGCACCGAATCGCGGATACGATCGTTAAAGGTGCCGACGCCGGTGCCTGCCATATTGCCCTGGCGTGCCTGCACGAAGCGCGCATCGTCAACCACTTCACCAAAGTTCCAGCCCTCCCCGTACAGATACATCGAAGAACCATCGACGCCGTCGGTCTCCAGGGTGAGTGCCTGCAGATCGCTGGCCACATTCAGAATGTTTTCCTTGCTGTGGTGGCCCATCAGGTCAAAGCGGAAGCTGTCCACCTTGTAGGCAGTAGCCCAGGTTTTCATGGAATCGCGCATCAGCTTTTCCATCATGGTGTGCTCGCTGGCGGTGTTTGCGCAGCAGCTGCTCATTTCCACAAAACCTTCGCCGTTGCGGCGGTGGTAATAGCCGGGCACGATTTTGTCGAGAATGGAATTGTCGTACTGGGCGAAGGAGCTGGTGTGGTTGTATACCACATCCATGACCACCCGCAGGCCCATGTCACTCAGGGATTGCACCATCTCGCGGAATTCGACGATGCGCTGTACGCCGTTCGGGTCGGTAGAGTAACTGCCCTCGGGCACGGTGAAATGTAGCGGATCGTATCCCCAGTTAAATCCGTCCTGATCGCGAATAGCGTTGACCGCGGCCTGCTGCTCCGTACTGTCTGCGGCGTAAACACTCAAGTCTTCGGTAACCGCCTGCGCGGATTTCTCTTCGTTGACGGTAGCGAAGTCGAATGCCGGCAGCAGGTGCACATGAGACAGTCCCGCGGCCGCCAGTTCAGCCAGGTGCAGGCTGCCACGGCCATTCTCGGTGAAGGCGGCAAAGGTACCGCGAGCCCCTTCGCTGACCATATCGTCCGCAATACTGAAATCGCGCACATGCAGCTCGTAAATGGAAATATCTTCCGCCGCAGACAGTGATGGTTTCATCACTGAATCCCAGCCTTCCGGTTTCAGGTCTTCGTCGTTCAGATTGACGATCTGGCTTTTGTGGGAGTTGGTGGACAGGCTTAGCGAATAAGGGTCCGTCACCCAGTTGTTTTCAATGGCGCGGGTTGCGTAGGAATAAACTTCCACTTCGTACATATAGAACTTGCGGTCCCAGTCGATACTGGTGGATGCGCTCCATACGCCGTTATCTGCGGTCATCTCTATGTATGCGGTGGGCTCAAGCTGCCCGGCATTGTCGAACAGGTGCACCTTGACGGATTTCGCGGTCGGCGCCCAAAGCGCGAATTCGATCGCGTCTTCGCCAACGGTGGAGCCGAGTGCGCCGTCGTAGGCAAAGGCGGCATCCAGTACGCCCGGTGTCTGAATACCGGTGGTATCTACGATGTTTCCTTCCGCGTCGAATAGCGCCACGGCAAGTTGGCCTCGAACCAATGCTTCGATATCGGTATCGGCCGGCAGAGTGAACGCCGTGGCATTTGTCAGGTGTGGAAATTTAGCGCTGGCAGATTCGCTCATACCATCTGCGCTGTGTGCCATGGCAATTTCGATATCGCCGCTAACGCCGTCCGGGCCCAGGGTCAGTGCTGCGCTGTCGCTGGCTACCAGCATGGCGCTGCCACCTTCTGGCAGGGTAACCGGCCATACGATGGTGTTGGCGTCCACCCAGTGCGCCTTGTCGGTGGTCAGGTCACCGCGCGGTACGCCGTCCGTGCTGACAACGACATTGTTTGTATTGCTGTCGAAAGCAAAATAAATTTCCTTACCTTCCTCGGCAGTAAACGCAATATTGTTGCCACTGCTGTCACCGTAGCTTTCTTCCCAGCCCTCATTGAGTGCGGCTTTCATCTGGTAATCACCGGCGGGGAGTACATCGGTGATAAAGGTGTAGATACCGTCACCATCTACGTCCTGTAACCAGGTCTGAAGGCACTCGGGCTGCCAGTCGCCGGGGCAGCCCAGCTCACTCTGAAAATCGCCGGCTGCGGCAACAATGGTGTGTCTTACGTTGTCCGCTATCCAGTTGGATTCGTGGTCATAGAAAAAGTTAACTTCTTGCTCGGTGGCGATACTCAAAGGAATATTGCCGCCGTTTGCGTCGGCATTACCCCCATAGTTTTCATCCCAACTGCCGTTGATGGCGACTTTGTATTCGTAGTCCCCCGCTGGCAAGGTGTAAGTACCCCGCCAGAGATCATCATTGGCATCGTAGGTCAGTTGCGACACTTCGCAGGCGGCATCCCAGTCGGCCGCACACCCGATGGGAGTCTGGATGGAACCGGGAATATTGACCATGGAGAGTTCAGAGTTTGCCGTCTGGGCGTTGCTGTGCGCCGAGGCGGCAATAGCGATAGCCAGCAGTGAGGCGGCGTGAATATGGCGCGCGCGAGGGGTGCGCCCGCTTGCGCGAGAAGAAGCTTGCATGCTCTTTGACCTTATTGTTTCTATTATTGATTTTTTGCCAGCCTGCGCGTTATTTGCTCCGCGCAAGCGGGCTCACCATCGCTACATGCGCCCCCTCAAACCGACGGGTGGCCGAGTGCACGTACAAAAACGGAGACTTGATTAGAGGGCAGGTGCTGGCAAAGGGCATCCCACCCGGTGGGGGGGGAGGAAAAAATGATCGGGGGGGATGGTAGGCGTGTGTTGGATACTGTGTGCCGCTATTCTTAGCGGACTCGATACTGTCCTGGCCGCTGCAATGCGTACAGTCATTCTGGCGTTTTTTAAACAAAAAAAAAGCGGCCGGGGCCGGCCGCGGGGAATGCCCTGCAATACAGGGCGGGGGTAGGAGCTTTGTCGGGGCCATTGCTGGCCCCCTTCGTTTGCCTTTCGGACTTTCGCTTGCTGAGAAAGGCCGTAAAACGAAGATGTTACTTCAGCGCATTTCTTCCACTCGGGCTGCGAGCTCTGGATCCATCGCTACCGCGCGTGCGATTGCATTGTATTCGTCCGTGCTGAATCCCGCGTTTTCTACAGCGGTCAGCATTCGCTGATTCCCTTCTGTGCGAATTTCCATTGCCTTGCTTGGGTCATCTTCCTGCTGCAATTTCGCATTGATCTTTTCCCGGGTCTCATCTACTTCTTTGCGCACTTCAACAAACGACTTCAGTTTTTCATCGGAAAAATTAGCGGCATCGGCGGTGTCTTGGGCCGAGCTGTAGGGCGACGCTGCCTGGGCCGTGCCGTGTTCCGGTGCGTTACCGGTCTGTGCGTGGGCCGTCAGCGTAAGGGCGCCGAAAACTACCGCAGTAGTGAAGATGGCTCCGCGCGTGAGTGAAGGACGGCTGTTGAAATTGGCGGATTGAGAGTTGATGCGAAAAATGTTCATGCACAGTTCCTTTTCCAGTTGGCGTTCAATGTGTGCGGCCAGTTAATCGTCGCACTCATCCACTAAAACAATGCAGGTCTCCAGTGGGTTCCAAAAAAGAAAAATATTTTTTCAGTGGAACTGAGCAAGGGGCTCTCTTGTATAAAGAGGTAATGTCAGTAAATGTGAGCCAGATACAGGAAGCGAAAATGACATTCGAGGAGCGAGTTTGTGAACAGATTCCCAATATGCGGCGCTACGCATTGGCATTGTGTCGTGAAAAATCTTTGGCTGAGGACCTTGTCCAAGATTGCCTGGAGCGCGCATTGCGCAAGCGGCATCTATGGCGCCCAACGAGTAAAGTGAAGCCTTGGCTATTTCGGATGCTGTATCGAATTTATTTGAACTATCGAAGCTCCGCTCGCGTACGCAGGGAGTCGTTGATGGAAAATGCAGGAGAAGAAGTGCTGGTACCATCTGGTCACGAAGCCAGGCTTTTGTGCCGGGATGCCATGTCGGCGATTGAACGGTTGCCAGAAGACCAGCGTGCGGCTCTGCTTTTGATCGTGCTGGAGAACCCCAGCTACAAGGAAGCTTCCGAAATTCTCGGGATTAATTCGGGCACTCTGCGCAGTCGGATTTCTCGCGCACGCGAGTCCGTCCGCGATGCCTGTGCAGATACGTCCGATGAACGTTCGGAAGCTGTCTCTGAAGGGGCTGACGCTGAGGGTTTTGTCTCAAAAAGCGTTGCCTCAGAAGAAACGCGTTCTTCTGGCCGAATGACGTCCGGTGGCACCGTATTGCAGCGGGTGAAATGAATATGGCTCGATTTTTTTGAGTCAGACAATTCGAGGGTTGGCTATGTCTCTTTTCCGGGATAGAAACAATACGCGAAATATCACTGCCGAGGACTTATCCGCGTTTTCCGATGGCGAATTGATGCCGGAGCGCGCAAGAGCTGTCGCTGGTTTTTTGCGGCGAAACCCTGCGGCAGCGAAACAGGTATATGAGGCCTGGTGTCTGGAAGGGGACCTGCTCGGGCAATTGAGTGACGCGGCCGAGATTCCGGCAGAGGATGCTTCAGAGAGCTGCGGGTCGATAGAGAGCCAGCGCGGAAAGGAATGGGGCAACTGGTCGCCGGCACCCTGGTTGGGGGGCATGGCTGCCGGAGTGTTGTTCGCATTGGGCCTTTGGGTGGGGAGTCTCGATGGTTCCTCCGCCGGGGCGGGTGTGGGCGCGACGCCTTCTGTGAGTCACGTCGCACTTGGTGAGCAGATACGGCCGGACGTAGGGGCGGCCCAGGATTTTTCGGGCGGTGCGCTGGTACCAGTTTCGGCCGCTGCGCCGGAAACGGAAGTGCCAGACCTTGATCTGCCATCCCAGCCTCTAAACGGCCCGTCTTCTCCACAGAGCCCATCTGGTGACGAGTTGCTTCCGCAGCAGGATCTCCTTCCCAAGAGTCAGCACCCGGCCAGCGAAAGCGTTCAGCTGCATTTTCAGAGTGGGGATGGGCAAGCCTTGACGTTGGAACGTTTCTCTCTCGACCCCTCGGCCAATACGCAGTCGTTTGAGCAGCCCTCGCTGGAGGCACAGGGCGCACCAGGCGCGCAAGATGGAAAGGTGCACTGGATACAGGCCGGTAACTTATATGTGCTCTCGGGGAATGTCGGTGCGGCGGGATTGTTTGCGGTGGCATTGAATCTGCGGGAGCAACAGGGACCGAATGGAGTGCTGGGCGCCGTTCAAAGCCGCACGGCACCGCGATCGGCGGAAGCGATACCTGGCGCGACCGCAGGTGTAGCCGCTGAAACTGCTCCGGGGTTCAGCAAAATGTGATCCCCCGGCGTATAGCGAGTTTGCGGTCGGAGGGCGGTGAGCATTATCGCGGTCTAGATTGTGCAATCCGCACAGTAAAACGATTCATCTTCCAGCTTCATGGCCGTGAGGTATCCCCCCCACACGCAGCCGGTATCCAGCGCATACACATTCTTCGTATTCGCTTCCCCTTCCAGGGCTGCCCAGTGCCCGAAAATAATCCGGTCGTTTTTCGTCTTGCGGCTTTTGTAGCTGAACCAGGGTTTGTAATCGTGGTGGGCGGCCAGTGGGCCCTGTTTGGTGACTAGATCCAGAGTGCCGTCTTCCTTGCAGAAGCGCATTCGGGTGAAGTAGTTGGTGATGGAGCGCAGGCGTTCCACACCGATCAGGTGGTCGCTCCAAAGATGTGGTTCGTTACCGTACATGCCAAAGAAAAAGGCCTCGGCCATGGCCGGGTCCTGCAGGGCCCGGTGCACTTCCCCGGCTAGCTCCAGTGCTTTGCTCATGCTCCACATGGGGGGGATTCCCGCGTGCACCATGGAGAAGTATTTGTCGTTTACTTTTTTGTGCACCATCAGCGGCTGTTTCTGCAGCCAGCTCAGCAGTTTATCCGCGTCTTTGGCCCGCAGCACGTCCGCGAGGTCGTGTTCTTTGTCGGTCAGGCGCTTGGCGCCGTGGGCGATGGCCAGCAGGTGCAGGTCGTGATTGCCGAGTACCGCGGTGACCTGGCTGCGGTGTTTGTACAGGAAACGCAGGGTACCCAGACTGTCCGGGCCGCGGTGCACCATGTCACCGGCGAGCCACAGCCTGTCTTTGTCAAAATTGAAATGGACTTTTTTCAGCAGTCTTTGCAGTGGTTCCAGACAACCCTGGATGTCGCCGATTGCGTAGGTGGCCAAAGGACTTCCCCGTTTATTTTTGTGGTGACTCGGGCGTGGCCAACTGGCTGCAGTAGTTCGCCAGCTCCACGTATTCCTGGACGCTCAGGGTTTCCGGGCGGCGGCTGGTGTCTATGGGCAGCTGCGCGGGATCAAAATCCGGGAACAGCGGTTTGAGTGCATTGCGCAGGGTTTTGCGGCGCTGCTGGAAGGCGACACTGACGATGCGCTCCAGCAGGGCTTCGTCTTCTGCCGGGTGTGGCAGGGTCTGGTGGGGCACCAGGCGCACGATGGCGGAATCCACTTTCGGTGCCGGGCGGAATGACTGCGGCGGTACCGGGAATAGCCCCTGCACGCGGCAGTGGTACTGGGTCATCACACTCAGGCGGCCAAACGCTTTTACACCAGGCACCGCGCTCAGGCGGTCCACCACTTCTTTCTGCAACATAAAGTGCATGTCCTGGATCTTGCCGCGAAAACTTAGCAGGTGGAACAGCAGTGGCGTCGATATGTTGTAGGGCAGGTTGCCGACAATGCGCAGTTGCTCGCCGTCGCCCTCGGCGAGTGAACCAAAATCGAATTTCAGCGCGTCTTTTTCGATGATGCTGAATTCCGGGTATTCGCGGAATTTGAATTCCAGCATCGGGATCAGGTCCCGGTCCAGTTCTACTGCGGTCAGTGAAGGGCACTTGTCCAGCAGCAGTGCGGTGATGGCGCCCTGACCGGGGCCGATTTCCACCAGCTTGTCGGTTTCTTTGGGGCCGATGGCGCGCACGATGCGTTCAATGATGTTTTCGTCGACGAGAAAGTTCTGGCCGAAACGCTTGCGCGCCTTGTGTTGGAAAAAGTTGTCCATTCAATTTTGTTCGGTTAGGTGCATAGGGTGGGCAATACGCAGCGTGCCCACCAGGGAGTAGATTTTAAAGTTGGCGCAGCTGGACCAGCTCGATGGCCTGGCTCAGGGCGGCGTTGAGGCTGCCGGTATCGGCGGTGCCTGTGCCTGCAATGTTGAGCGCGGTACCGTGATCCACGGAGGTGCGTATAAACGGCAGCCCCAGGGTGATATTGATGGCGCGCCCGAACCCCTTGAATTTTAACACCGGCAGACCCTGATCGTGGTACATGGCCAATACCGCGTCACAGCGCGCCAGTTGTGGCGGGGTAAACAGTGTATCGGCGGGCAGGGGGCCAATGAGGTTCAGGCCGAGGGCGCGCAGGGTATCCAGTGCGGGTTCGATAATCTCGATTTCTTCCCGCCCCAGATGGCCGCCTTCTCCGGCATGGGGGTTGAGACCACATACGCCGATGCGCGGGCTCTCGATACGGAACTGGTGCTGCAGGCTGCGGTGCAGGATGGTCAGCACCTGCTGCAGTGACGACGCAGAAATGGCACCGCTCACGTCTTTCAGGGGAATATGGGTAGTGGCTAGCGCGACGCGCAGGTCGTCCGCGGCGAGCATCATCACCACCTTCTCTACACCGGCCTGCTCGGCAAAAAACTCGGTGTGACCACTAAACGGCACGCCGGATTCGTTGATTACCCCTTTGTGCACCGGGCCGGTCACTACCGCGTCGAAGCTGCGGTCTTTGCAGCCTTCGGCGGCGCGGCGCAGGGTTTCCAGCACATAGGGGCCGTTTTCTGGGTTGAGCTGGCCCGGGCTGGCGGCTTCGGCGAGAGAGACCGGCAGCAGGTGCAGGGCCCCGTCTGGCGTGGCTTCGGCGGGCTGTGCGGGATTGAAGGGGAGCAGTCGCAGGGATTTGCCCAGGCGGGCGGCTTCCTGTTGCAGCAGGTCCGGGTCGGCTATGGCAATGATCTGCGCGCGGGCAATATCTGGTGTGCGCCCGGAGTGGGCCAGTTTGGCCGCGAGCTCCGGGCCTATCCCGGCAGGTTCGCCGGGAGTGAAGGCAATGCGTGGGGTCATCCGCTTACTGACTTTCGTTTTCGCTTTCGCTGGCGCCGTCAGCGGTGGGCTCTTTCAGCTCCGGCAGTTTGATTTCCACGTAGGCCTGGTCGCGGATTTCCTGGCGCCAGTTCTGCAGCTCTTCCTCGTAGCGGCGGTTGCGCAGTAGGTTGGCAGCCTGGTTGCGGATGTACTGATCGGTCATATCTTGCTGGCGGCGGCCTTCCACTTGCAGGATGTGCCAGCCGAACTGGCTGCGGAACGGCATGGTGATCTCGCCTACCGGGGTGTTGTCCATGGCCTGTGTGAACTCCGGCACGAACTGGCCGGGGCTGGACCAGCCCAGGTCGCCGCCCTGCAGCATGGTGCCGATGTCTTCGGAGTTGTCGCGGGCGGCGTCTTCGAACTTGAGGTCGCCGGCCTGGATTTTTTCCCGCAGGTCGGCGAGTAGTTTGTAGGCGGCGTCGTCATCGCGGATGGCCGAGGTTTTCACCAGGATATGGCGCACCTTGGTCTGCTCCACCACCTGTTCGGTGGCGCCGCGCTGCTCGTGGATCTTGAGCAGGTGGAAACCGGCATCGCTGCGGAATGGCTTGGTGGTGTCGCCGACACCCAGGCCGTCCAGCGCATCGGCAAACAGGGTGGGCAGCTCTACGGTCTTGCGCCAGCCCAGGTCACCGCCCTGCAGGGCGTTCTGGCCGGCGGAGCTGGAAATGGCCAGGGCGCGGAAGTCCTCGCCAGCGTTGGACTTTTCATAGATGGACTCGGCCTTGGCGCGGGCCTCGGTCACTTCTTCCGCCGGGGCACTGGAATTGACCGGAATCAGGATATGCCCGAGTTGATACTGCGGGGACTTCCAAAATTCGCCTTCTTTGGAGCGCAGGAAGTTGTTGATGTCCTGATCGGTAATCTGGATACGGCGCCCCACACTGCCCTGTTCTACCCGGCGGATGATCAGTTCCTGGCGGATCTGCTGGCGGAAGGCGTTGTTGGAGATGCCGTCAGCCTCCAGTTTGCGCTGAAACTGTTCCGGGGATGCGCCCATATTCTGTTGTACCCGAGCGATGGCCTGGTCCAGTTCCTCTTCGGAGATGGTGACACCGGCGCGGGAGCCCATCTGCAGCTGCAGGCGCTCGACAATCAGTTGCTCCAGTACCTGGCGGCGCAGGATGTCCTCCGGCGGTGCCTGTACGTTCTGTGCGGCAATCTGCTGGGTGATGGTGTTCATGCGCTGGTACAGCTCACTGGCCATGACCACGTCGTCGTCGACGACGGCCACCACTCGGTCGAGCTTCTGTACCTGGGCAGTGGCGGGTAGCGCCAGCGCGCACAGGGCGGCGCAGGCCATCAGGCCGCGGCGAAAGGGGGTGAACATCTGCATTATTGTCATCACTGTTTCAGTACTTCTCTCTGTTCAAAGTTGGCAATGCCCTGGCTCAGGATACGGGTAACCGAGCCACCCAGGCCAGCCAGACCCTTCAACTGCAGTTCAATATAGATACCTTCATCGAACTCCAGCTCTTCCGGGGGCACTACATCGGCGAGATCGTTGTCCAGCTCGCGCCGCCACAGCACGCGGGTGCGGTAGCAGCAGGTGTCGTATTCGAGTCCGGCAAGATATTCCAGTTCCCTGTCAAAGGTGAAATCGTAGTTGGCCCGGGCGAGGATGGAAAGCCGGTCATTGATGGGCCACGCGGCGGAGACGTCCGCCTGCCGCACCGGACCCTGTACCAGGTAGGAGTCGGTAGTGTCGTAAATTTCTTCTTTGCGCAGGTAGCGATAACCCACATTGAACAGCCGGAAATCGTCATCCAGGTAGCGCAGGGTGAAGTTGCCGCGGTTAATCGTGTGGTCGGTGTCGTGATAAATCACTTCACTGCTGATGCGCAGGGAGTCCGTGGGGCGGCTTTCCAGGCGCGCGGCAAACTCCGAGCGGGGCACATCTTCGAGAAATTCCCGCAACTCGATGCGGCTGGCTTCGGAATAGAAAATCTGCCCGGCACTGGCGGAGAAAATATCGCGCCCGCTGCGCGGGTCCACAAACCGGGTGGTAAGACCGAAGGCGGCGCGGTCGGCGTCGTCGATGCGGTCGTTGCCGTTGAAGCGGCTGTCGCGGAACAGCTGATCGTAGCTGAAGGTAAACAGCGAGGTGTCGTAGAGCAGGTCGTTGCCACCGTCCGCGTTACTGGTGCTCACGTTGAGGAAGTCGGTCTGGTCCGCCTCGCTGCTGGCCATGAGGAACAGGCGCGGCTCCAGGGTCTGCACGTATTCGTAGTCGAACAGGGTGTCGTTGCGCTCGAAAAACAGGCCGCTGTCGATGGTGATCTGCCCGGCGGAGGTCTCCGGTGTGTCCATCGCCGGGTCGGCGAGGAAGGTGTCTGCCAGTTCGTAGCCGAGGTAGATACCGGTGATTTCCGGATTGAAAAAGCCCCACAACCACTGTTTGTCCCAACCGAAGCTGTAGTCCACCCGGGTGCGATTGGCGTTGACGAAATTCCGCGTGCTCGTGGTCTCGCTGGTGGGGTCGTCCACATCGGCAATGAAGCGGATGGTCTGGGTGTCATCGTGGTCGAAGCTGGTGACTTCGTGATCCATCAGCAGTTGCCAGTCACCCCATTTGTAGTTGCCGTCCAGATTGAAGCGCGGCAGTTGGCTGTAGGTGTCGAAGCGGTCCTTCACCAGCTGCTGGTATTCCTGCGCGCGAATACTGGCACGCCAGTGTTCGCTGGTGAGGCTGGCCTCTGCGGTCTGATTGAGGTTGGTGAGTGCGCGGGCACTGACATTCTGCGGGACTTTCAGCTCGGCATTGTCCAGATCGCGGAAGTAGTCCGGGTCGCTCACCTTGGAATAGTCGATACGGGTGCGCCAGAGTCCGCCGTTACCGCCGGCCTGGTCCAGGTTCAGGTACCAGCGGTCCTCGCCCTTGGCGGGTAGCACCAGTTCTTCGGGGAAGCCTTCATTGATCAGGCGTTGCGCATCCTCGTCGTCGCCGCCTTTGTCGTTCGGCAGGCCGGCCAATCGCGCCTCGGTACTGAACGAGGGGCTCAGGTGACGGGTTTCCAGTTCCAGCCCGGTGCCGCGGTACTGTATATAGCGAGGCACGATGGTGGCGTCCAGCTGCGGGGCTATGTTCCAGTAATAGGGGATGGCGATATCCCAGCCGTTCTCATCGCTGTTGCTGATACTGGGGAAGAGCAGGCCGGACATGCGGTCGTCGCCCACCGGGAAACGCAGGTACGGAAAATAGAACACCGGGATATCGGCGATCTCGAGGCGCACATTGCGCGCGGTGCCCTGGCGCTCCACATTGTCGATCGCAATCTCGCCGCCGCTCATTCGCCAGAAAACGTCGTCCGGTTCACAGCGGGTGTAGTTGCCTTCGGTCAGAATCAGCTCCCCGCTGGCCTCGCGGGAGGCAAAACGCGCCGAGCCGTGGACAAACTCCTCGTGCACCACATAGGTGGCGTCTTCGATGGAGGCGGCTTTGCTGTCGGTATGCACTTCGGCGGCCTTGCCGCGCACCAGCAGGCTGGGTTCGCGCATCTCGATGGCGCCGCTCAGGTAGGCGGTGCTCTCTTCGCGATTGACGTCTACCTGGTCGGCGAACAGCTGGCGGTAGCCCTGGGTGATATGCACATTGCCGCGCAGTTGCGCGGTTCCGTCTTCCAGCCAGTTGGAGCTGTCTGCGGTGGCGCGCAGCGGCGCTTCCTCCGGCAGCAGGTCTGAATTGGGATAAAGCCGCTGCGGTTCGATGAAGGCGCCGCCACAAACCGGTGCCAGACTGTGGCGCTCTACCGGGTCCAGCTGGGACTTGGGAAACCAGTCCAGGTACAGGTAGGGGTTTGCCGGAGTGGCGCTGGCGGAATTCGTTGTAGCCTCGGGGGAGTCGGCCTCGGTCGCGCTTGCCGCGGCAAGCCACAGCGGCTGGGCAGCGAGCAGGCCAAAAGCGAGAGAGCGCGGGCGTGATAATTGTCCAATAGCCAGCGCAAGGCGGCGCCAGCGGGAAGCTTCCAGCATCGAGTGATTGGTTCCAGCTATCTTTAGAGTCTGTTCCGTTGGCGAGAGTGTGCGATCAGATCGCAGTGCGCAGCCCGGTCTTGAGGCAATCTCCAGCCAGTGTGGCAGAATCTGCGGCGAAGTCCGCAAAATATGACGGCGCCGGCGCGATCTTGCCGACTGAAGCCGGAGCGTAAAAATCAGCGGTCGATTCTACTTGAATGGCCGCATCCATGGAAACAATAGCGGGTGATCCGCGGCGCCGGCGCAGTTACAATGCGCAGTTTTTAGGCGGCCGGAGCAGCGGGCGGGCGCTAGTTCTGATTAACTAGGCCCTTAATAACGCGTGCAGAGGTAAACAGGTGGCGGATGAATGAATGTGTAACCCAGGTCCAGGACGAGCGTCGCGAAGAGCTGCGCCTGTGGGCCGCCCGCGCCCTGGAAACCGGTCATGACGAACTGCAGGTGCCGCCACTGGCGAGCACCCTGAACCTGCAGCCCCTGTCCGGTGATGCGGGGTTCCGCCGCTACTTTCGTACGGACACCAGTCCAACGCTGATCGCGGTGGATTCTCCGCCCAGCAAGACCAACGTCAACCGCTTCGTCGCCCTCGCCGACTACCTGCGTCGCAATGGCATCCACACCCCACTGGTGATCGCTGCCGACATCGAGCAGGGCTACATGCTGCTGGAAGACCTGGGTGACACCCAGTTGCTGCGCGAGCTCAATGCCGACAGCGTCTCCGGCCTCTACGCGGAAGTGATGAACGAACTGCTCTGCCTGCAGCAGATGCGTCGCCCGGAGGGCATGTTCCGGCCCTACGACCGCGAACTCCTGCATATGGAAATGCGCCTGTTGCCCGAGTGGTTGATCGGCAAGCTGCTGCAGCGGGAGATCAGCGACGAAGAAAACCAGTTGATCGAGCGCACCTTCGCCCACCTGCTGGACAGCGCATGCGCGCAACCCCAGGTGCTGGTGCACCGGGATTATCACAGCCGTAACCTGATGATTCGCGACGGCGAGCGCCCGGGGGTGGTGGATTTCCAGGACGCCGTATGGGGGCCGGTCACCTACGACCTCGCCTCGCTACTGCGCGACTGCTATATCCGCTGGCCACAGGACCAGGTCGAACGCTGGGCGCTGGCCTACGCCTCCTCTGCCATCGATAGCGGCGTCATCCCCGAAGTGTCCGCAGAAACCTTCCTGCGCTGGTTCGACTGGATCGGCCTGCAGCGCCACTTCAAGGTGCTCGGCCTGTTTCCGCGCCTGTATCTGCGGGATGGAAAACACGGCTACCTGCCGGACCTTCCGCTGGTGATCCGTTACACTCTGGAAGTCTGTGACAAATACCCGGAGCTAAAGGCGTTTTCCGACTGGTTCCGTGAAGAAATCCTGCCATTGGTCGAAAAGCAGGACTGGTACCGCGACTATCGCAGCGCTGGCGAACGCCAGGTGACTGAAACCGAAATCCCCGAATAAACGCGAAGATGACAATCCGACAAAACACGGCGCCCGTCGCCATGGTACTCGCCGCCGGATTTGGCAAACGCATGCGCCCGCTCACCGACCGCATGCCAAAACCCATGATCCCGGTGCTGGGCAAACCACTGATCGAATACACCCTTGAGCGCCTCGCCGCCGCCGGCGTCAATCGGGTCGTCATCAACACCGCCTACCTCGGCGAGCAGATCCGCGATCACCTCGGCAATGGCGAGCGCTTCGGGGCAAGCATCCAGTATTCCGAAGAAAATGAACCCCTGGAAACTGCCGGCGGCATCACCAGCGCTCTGCCGCTGTTGGGGGGGGCGCCTTTCCTGGTAGTCAACGGCGACGTTTGGTGTGATTTTGATTTCACGAGTTGGGTCAACAACCCCCTACCGGAAAACTGCCCCGGCCGCCTGCTGATGGTGCCCAACCCGCCGCACAATCCGGAGGGCGACTTTGGTATTGACGATGGGCTTCTCTCCGGCACTACCAAACCCCGATTTACCTTCGCCGGTATCAGCTATCTGCGCCCGGAAATTCTTACCGCGTATCCCAATGCCCGCGAGCGCTACGGCCTGGGTGAAGTCTTTGCTCACAACGAAGACAAGATGCAGGCCGAAGTTTACGAAGGCGACTGGTGCGATGTGGGCACCCCGGAGCGCCTGAATAAGCTGGAAGAAAGACTAAGAGCGAGTTAACCCATCGGCTTACGAAGCACAAACGTACAAATCGAAGGCCGGGTGCCGGATGGAGCTTTTCGGGAGCGTCGCAAACAGGATGTTTGCGCCGCAGCGCCCAGGGATGGGTTTACAGCGGTCCCGAAAAGCTCCACCCGGTGCCCGGCCGCCACAAGGCCTGAATCAAAGGGGCCACGACGAAAGCACCGAGACGAGAAAATGCCAGACTACAAAATTGCACCCTCCATCCTCTCCGCCAATTTCGCCCGCCTGGGTGAGGAAGTCGACAATGTCCTCGCCGCCGGCGCCGACTGGGTGCACTTCGACGTAATGGACAACCACTACGTCCCCAACCTCACCATCGGCCCCATGGTCTGCAAAGCACTGCGCAACCACGGTGTAGAAGCCCCCATCGACGTTCACCTCATGGTCGAACCGGTCGACGATATGATCCGCATGTTCGCCGATGCCGGTGCCAGCTACATCACCTTCCACCCGGAAGCCAGCAAGCACGTCGATCGCTCCCTGCAGCTTATTCAGTCTCTCGGTTGCAACGCAGGCCTGGTGTTCAACCCCGCCTCCAGCCTCGACGCCGCCAAATACGTCATGGATAAACTCGACATGATCCTCCTCATGTCCGTAAACCCCGGCTTCGGCGGTCAGAAATTCATCCCCGCCACCCTCGATAAGCTGAAAGAAGCCCGCAAACTCATCGACGACTCCGGCCGCGACATCCGCCTGGAAATCGACGGCGGCGTAACCAAAGACAACATCCGTGAAATCGCCCAGGCCGGCGCCGACAGCTTCGTCGCCGGCTCCGCCATTTTCAACGCGGATGACTATGCGGAAGTGATCAAGGTGATGCGTTCGGAGCTGGCTCGAGCCTAATAAGCTCGAATCGAAGCCAGGGTGCCGGGTATAGCTTTTCGGAACCGTCGGCGACAGGACGTCGCCGCCGGAGCGTACAGGGATGTATTCACAGCGATTCCGAAAAGCTATACCCGGTGCCCTGGCGCCACTGAAGGTCAAAATGGCCACAGATCACCGGCGCTTGCCCACCCCACAAGAGATTTGTACACTTGCTCGCCGGAATACAGGGAAGCAACTCGACGCTGCGACCCCAACGCTGCGAGAAAGTGACATTGAACTGCACTGCCCCCCACATCAACAGCTGGCGATGGCGCCACTGATCCGCTGAAGCCTGAAGACCTGGTGAAACGAACCGGTCGCACGGGCGCATTTCTCGCGGGTAGGATTCCACAAACGATGCGTAATCCAGACCCCGTAACACGATACAAAGCATTGCACAGACCGGAGTCGCCATGACCCCCAGCGAATACGCCCAACTTGCGTCTGCAGGATACAACCGCATACCCCTAGTCCGCCGTGTACTGGCCGACATAGAAACCCCGCTCACCACCTACATGAAGCTCGCCGCCCGCGACGGCGGCCGCTACAGCTATCTGCTGGAATCCGTACAGGGTGGAGAAAAATGGGGGCGTTACTCCATTATTGGCCTGCCCGCGCGCACCGTACTGAAGGTGACCGGTCATGACGTAGTGGTCGAGCGCGATGGCAAGATCGTCGAGCAGAAACAGGTGGAAGACCCGCTGGCCTTCGTCGAAGAATTTCGCAACCGCTACAAGGTGCCGGAAATTGAAGGTCTGCCCCGTTTCAATGGCGGCCTCGTGGGCTACTTCGGCTACGACGTGGTGCGCTATATCGAGCCCAAACTGGCCGACAGCTGCCCGCCGGATAACCTGGGCAACCCGGATATCCTGCTGATGGTCAGCGACGAGCTGGTGGTGTTCGACAACCTCGCCGGTGCGGTGCTGTTTATCGTGCACGCCGACCCGGAACAGAGCGACGCGTTTGAAACCGCCCAGCGCCGCCTGGACCAACTGGTGGGCCAGCTGTCCCAGCCGCTCGCCAGTGTCGAGCCCCTGGGCATCGACGGCTACCACACCGCGGAAGATACTTTTACCTCCCATTTCGGCGAAGATGCCTTCAAGCAGGGCGTGCACAAGGTCAAGGATTACATCCTGGCCGGTGACGTTATGCAGGTAGTGCCGTCCCAGCGCCTGTCGGCACCCTTCACCGTGCCGCCACTGAATCTCTACCGCGCCTTGCGCAGCCTGAATCCGTCTCCATATATGTACTTCCTCGACCTGGGCGACCACCAGGTGGTGGGCTCCAGCCCGGAGATTCTGGTGCATTTGGAAGACGGCGACATGACCGTGCGCCCAATCGCCGGCACCCGCCGCCGCGGTGCCACCGAGGAACAGGATCAGGCGCTGGAGAAAGACTTACTGGCAGATCCGAAAGAGATTGCCGAGCACCTGATGTTGATCGATCTCGGCCGCAACGATGTGGGTCGGGTTGCACAAACCGGCAGTGTGCGGGTCACTGACAAAATGGTGGTGGAGCGTTACTCCCACGTGATGCACATCGTCTCCAACGTGACCGGGCGGATTAAGCCGGAACTCAATGCCATCGACGCCCTGCGCGCGGCACATCCGGCAGGCACGCTTTCCGGCGCGCCCAAGATCCGCGCCATGGAAATCATTGATGAGCTGGAGCCGGAAAAACGCGGTGTATACGGCGGTGCCGTGGGATACCTGGCGTGGAACGGCAATATGGATACCGCCATCGCGATTCGCACTGCGGTGATCAAGGACGAAAAAGTCTATGTACAGGCCGGTGCCGGCCTGGTGGCGGATTCCGATCCGCAATCCGAGTGGGATGAAACCATGAACAAAGCGCGGGCTCTGTTCCGCGCGGTGGCCATTGCCACCGGGCAATAACCTTTAACAAGTGTCATTGGAAGCAGTAAAGCCGATGAGTGAAATTTCCGTAGAACAGAAACGCAGTTTTTCCGAGCAATGTCGCCGTTTGGTGGAGGCACCGCTGTTCAATCAGGTGATTATCGCCCTGATCTTGGTGAATGCCGTGGTGGTGGGGCTGGAAACCTCAACCTGGGTACTGGAGCGGTTTAGCAGTGCGCTGCACGGGATCAATCAGTTGATCCTGCTGGCGTTTATGGTTGAAGCGGCGATAAAAATTTTCGCCCATGGCAATCGCCCCTGGCGCTATTTCGCCAATGGCTGGAACGTGTTTGATTTCTCCATCATTGTTCTGAGCCTGATCCCGGCGGCGGGCCCCATGGCCACACTCGCGCGGTTGGTACGGGTGCTGCGGGTTTTGCGATTGGTATCGGCCTTTCCGGAATTGCGGTTGCTGGTGGATACGCTGCTGCGCAGTCTGCCGAGTATGTTTCATATCAGCCTGCTGATGGGAATCATTTTTTACATTTACGGGGTGGCCGGTTATTTCCTGTTTCACGAAATCGACCCCACCCACTGGCGCAATCTGCCCATCGCGCTACTGAGTCTGTTCCGGATTGTGACGTTTGAGGATTGGACGGACATCATGTACACGGCGATGGAGTCCATGCCTTACGCCTGGATTTATTTCCTGAGCTTTGTGGTGATGGGCGCGTTTGTGATGATCAACCTGTTTATCGGGGTGGTGCTGAACAATCTGGAAGAGGCCAAGCTGCGCCGCCTGGACGAGCTGGCGATGCCGCCGAGCCAAACCGAAATTCTGCGCGAATTGCGCGCTACCCAGGATTCCCTGGCCCGCTTGCAGAAGCGTCTGGGAGATCTTGGGGATGAGAAAGGAAGCCAATCATGATCCTGATGATCGACAACTACGACTCCTTCACCTTCAACATCGTGCAGTATCTCGCCGAGTTGGGTGCGGAGGTTGTGGTCAAGCGCAACGATGAAATTACCGTTGCGGATATTGAGAAACTGAACCCGGAAAAAATTGTTATCTCGCCGGGCCCCTGCACACCGAACGAAGCGGGTATCTCCATGGAGACCATCCGCACCTATGCCGGCAAGCTGCCGATCCTCGGTATCTGCCTCGGCCACCAGAGTATCGGTCAGGTATTTGGCGGTCGCGTGGTGCGTGCGGGGGAAGTGATGCACGGCAAGACCTCGCCGATTATTCACAACAATCTCGGTGTGTTTAATGGTCTTTCCAATCCTTTCGAAGCGACCCGTTACCATTCGCTGGTGGTGGAGAAGGGCAGCCTTCCGGATTGTCTGGAGGTTACCGCCTGGACCGAGACCGAAAGCGGTGAGATCGACGAAATCATGGGCATCCGTCATCGCGAATTGCCGATCGAGGGGGTGCAGTTTCACCCGGAGTCGATTTTGACTCAGCATGGGCACGATATGCTGAGGAATTTTTTGGAGTCTTGAGGTTTGGGATTGTGCTTCGTAGGTGGGCTGGTGGCGGCGCTGCTGCCGGTATCCGTTTGCGAGACACGCCGTGAACCCATCCATGGGGGCTCTTCTAAAACGTCCCTGTTTTAGAAGGTCTCGCAAACGGATTCCGGCATCAGCACCTTCGCATCGAAGCGCTGAGTAATACCGGAAATCTGCTATCCAACCTGATTAGGGATTTGGGGGAGGAATAATAATGAATATCCAACAGGCCATCGGAAAACTGGTCGAGGGTGAACATCTCACCCGTGGAGAGATGCGCAAGGCCATGGGTCAGATTATGCGCGGGGAAGCGGAAGATGCGCAGATTGGTGCGTTTCTGGTGGCCCTGCGTATGGCCGGGGAATCCGTTGAGGAAATCACCGGTGCCGTGGAAGTTATGCGCGAGCTGTGCACCAAGGTCGAGATCGACCAGACCAACGCCGTGGATATTGTCGGTACCGGTGGTGATGGCGCCAACCTGTTTAACGTCTCCAGTGCTTCGAGTTTTGTTGCCGCCGCTGCTGGCGCGCGCGTGGCCAAGCACGGTAATCGCTCGGTTTCCTCTTCCTCCGGTGCCGCAGACCTGCTGGAAAAAGCCGGTATCTATCTTCCGCTGACTCCCGAGCAAGTTGCCCGCTGTATCGACGGCGTGGGGGTGGGCTTTATGTTTGCGCCTAGTTATCACAGCGCCATGCGCCACGCGATCGGCCCGCGCAAGGCGTTGGGCCTGCGCACCATTTTCAATTTGCTGGGCCCGCTCACCAATCCCGCCGGCGTGAAGCGCCAGGTGATTGGTGTGTTTGATCCGCACTACACACGCATGCTGGCAGAGGTGTTGCAGCAGCTGGGCTCTGAACATGCGCTGGTGCTACACAGCGACGATGGGCTGGACGAGGTGAGCCTCGCAGCAGATACCCGCGGTTGGGAACTGAAGAATGGTGAGCTGAAGAAAGTCACCATCGCGCCGGAAGATTTCGGTATCGAGCGGCAGAACCTGGACGGGCTGTGTGTGGACGGCTCTGAAGAGTCTCTGGCACTGATCCGCGATGCCCTCGGCAAGCGCGAGACCCCTGCGGGGGATAAGGCAGCTGATATCATTGCCATGAATGCCGGTATGGCCATCTACGCAAGTGGCGTGGCTGCGAGCCGGGCGGAAGGGGTGAGCATGGCACAGGACGCCATCTACAGTGGCCTCGCCGGAGAAAAAATTAACGAGCTGGCCGCCTTTACCAGTGCATTCCGAGAGTGAAGTAATGAGTACACCAACAATTCTGAAAACGATTGTCGAGCGCAAGTGGGAAGAGGTGGCCGAGCGCAAGCAGCGGATCAGCCTGGATGAGATGCAACAGCGTGCGCTGAAGCAGCCGCCCTGCCGGGGTTTTGTCAGTGCGATTGAAGCCAAGCGCAACGCCGGTGAAGCGGCGGTGATCGCCGAGATCAAAAAGGCCTCCCCGAGCAAGGGCGTGATCCGCGAAGATTTTATTCCCGCGGAAATTGCCACCAGCTATGAAAAGGGCGGCGCGGCCTGTCTGTCGGTGCTGACCGATGTGGACTTTTTTCAGGGGGCCGATGAATACCTGCAGCAGGCCCGCAATGCGGTGCGCCTGCCGGTGATCCGCAAGGACTTTATTGTCGATCCGTATCAGGTGTACGAGGCCCGCGCCATCGGTGCCGACTGCATCCTGCTGATCGCGGCCTGCCTCGACGATGCGCAGCTCATCAGCCTGAATGACCTGGCGATCGAGCTGGGTCTGGATGTGCTGGTGGAAGTGCACGATCGCGCGGAGCTGGAGCGTGCGCTGAAACTGCCGAACCGTTTGATCGGCATCAACAACCGCAATCTGCACACCTTCGAGGTACAGCTGGAAACCACCTTCGGGCTGCTGGATCTGATTCCTGAAGACCGTATCGTGGTCACCGAAAGTGGCATTCACACCACCGATGACGTGGCGGCCATGCGCGGTCACAACGTGGACACGTTTCTGGTGGGTGAAGCCTTCATGCGCGAAGAAGAGCCGGGCCGCCGTTTGATGGAGTTGTTCAACTAAGTCCTCCGCTTCCCCCGGCCGCCAGGCACCATCACTCTCCGTCATCCCGGACCTGACCCGGAATTCAGCCTCCAGAAGCTGGATTCCGGCATGCGCCGGAATGACGATGGTCTTTTCCCCGGCCTTTCAATACCCCCTCAGCAGACCCCGGATTTACTGCCGGTCACCCAGGCCACAACGGGACGAACGGTTGCACACGCGGGATAAGCCGCACTCGCCTGAATTCCCAGTCAGGCACAAGGTGATATATTGGCGCGTTAGGCATCTTTGTTGGTCTGATACCTGCAAGGTACCCGGACCTGAAACCCTTATCGGAGATCGAAATGCGCAAATCCCTGCTTGCCTTAGCCATCGTGGCGGTTGCCGCCTGTTCCGAGGCACCGAACGAGAACAAGTCCGCACAGTCAGCGGACGTGGAAAAAAACCAGACCGCCGCTGATCTGGCCACGCCAAATGCGCAGGACAATCCGCTGCTGACGCCCAGCAGCCTCCAGTACCAGGCGCCTGATTTCAGTGAGATCAAAGACGGTCACTTTGAGCCCGCCTTTGAGCAGGGCATGCACGAGCACCTGCAGGAAATCCAGGCCATCGCCAACAGTGCGGAGCCCGCCAGCTTCAACAACACCATCGTGGCCATGGAGCAATCCGGTGAGCTGCTGACTCGCGTTTCCCGCATTTTCTTCAACCTGGTGGGCAGCGACAGCAACGAAGCGCGCCGCGCTCTGCAGAGCAAGCTGGCCCCGAAACTGGCGGCCCACTCCGACAGCATCTACCTGAACGGCGCCCTGTTCGCCCGTGTAGAGCAGCTGTACAACCAGCGTGTTGAAAAGGAGCTGGATGCGGAGTCCGCACGCCTGCTGGAAAACACCTACGAGAAATTCGTCAAGGCCGGCGCCAAGCTGTCCGAAGAGCAGAAAGTCACTCTGCGTGCACTGAACGAAGAGCACTCCACCCTCACCACCCAGTTCAGCCAGAACCTGCTGAAGCTCAGCAAAGAAATCGCCGTAGTGGTGGATGAGAAGAGCGAGCTGGACGGCCTGACGGAAAACCAGATCAAGTCCGCCGCTGAGGCTGCCACCGCTGCCGGCCACGAAGGCAAATACCTGATCAGCATCACCAACACCACCCGCCAGCCGGTGCTCACCTCTTTGAAAAACCGCGAGCTGCGCCAGCGCATCTGGGAAGCGTCCGCCAACCGCGGCACCTCCGGCGAGCTGGATAACCGCCCGCTGGTGAAACGCCTGGTACAGATCCGCGCGCAGAAAGCCGATCTGCTGGGCTACGGCAACTGGGCCGAGTACCAGCTCACCAGCACCATGGCGGAAAAGCCGGAAAACGTGTTCAGCATGCTGAACTCCATGGTGCCGGCGGTGGTTAAAAACACCCAGGCGGAGCAGGCCGATATCCAGGCCATGATTGAAGCGGAAGGCGGCGATTTTGACGTGCAGCCCTGGGACTGGGCTTACTACGCGGAAAAAGTGCGCCAGGCAAAATACGAGCTGGATGAGAGCCAGGTGCGCGAGTACTTCGAATTTAACCGCGTACTGAAAGACGGCCTCTTCTACACCATGAACCGCCTGTACGGCGTTACCTTCAAGCCGCGCCCGGACCTGCCCGTGTACCACCCGGATGTGCAGGCATTTGAACTGTTCGATCACGACGGTGAAAGCCTGGCGATCTTCTATGCGGATTACTTTGCTCGTGACGGCAAGCGCGGCGGTGCCTGGATGAGTTCCTTTGTGGGGCAATCCGGGCTGCTGAAGCAGAAGCCGGTGGTCGTGAATGTAATGAACATTCCGAAAGGTCCGGAAGGGGAAGCGACCCTGGTGAGCTTCGACCACGTGACCACCATGTTCCACGAACTGGGCCACGGCCTGCATGGCATGCTCTCCAGCGTGCACTACCCGAGCCTGGCGGGCACTGCGGTTTCCCGCGACTTCGTGGAATTCCCATCCACCTTTGAAGAGGACTGGGCGAGCCACCCGGAAGTGCTGGCGAATTACGCCTACCACTACAAAACCGGCGAAGCCATTCCGGAAGAACTGCTGGCTAAAGTGATGAAGGCGAAAAACTTCAACATGGGCTTCGACACCCTGGAGTACATGTCTGCGGCACTGCTGGATATGGAATGGCACTCCCTGCCTGCGGACGCCAAGCCACAGGACGTGGAGAAGTTTGAAGCCGAGGCACTGGCCAAACACGGTGTGGACCTAGCGGCGGTACCGCCCCGTTACAAGTCCACCTATTTTGCCCACTCCATTGGCGGTGGCTACTCAGCCGGTTACTACGCGTATATGTGGAGTGAGATCCTGGCTGCAGATGCGTTCGCTTACCTGCGCGAGCGCGGCGGTCTGAGCCGCAAGAATGGTGACCTGTACCGCAAGAACATCCTGGAAGTCGGCAACTCGCGCCCGCCCATGGAGTCTTACGTGAAATTCCGCGGCAAGGAACCGACCACCGATGCGCTGCTGATTCGCCGCGGCCTCAAGCCGGTTGCCGGCCAGTAACCGGCGGCCAGTTGCAATCTTCGCAGGGACGCGGGATTGAGCAGGTTTGGAAAAGACACAAAAAAGCCGGGCATTTGCCCGGCTTTTTTGTGTTCGGTGTGCAGGTGTTGTCAGCGGGTGCCGTACACCACCATGGTCTTGCCCTTCACCGATACCAGTCCCTGTTCTTCCAGGGTCTTCAGTACCCGGCCAACCATCTCGCGGGAGCAGCCCACGATGCGGCCAATTTCCTGGCGGGTGATCTTGATCTGCATGCCTTCCGGGTGGGTCATGGCGTCTGGCTCGTTGCACAGGTCGAGCAAGGTGCGAGCCACGCGGCCGGTCACGTCCAGGAATGCCAGATCGCCTACTTTGCGGGTGGTGTTGCGCAGACGCAGGGCCATCTGGGTGGCGAGATTGAACAGGAATTCCGGGTGCTGACGGGTCAGTTCCTGGAATTTGGTGTAGGAAATCTCTGCCACTTCACATTCGGTCTTGGTGCGGACCCATGCGCTGCGGGTGTCCTGGTCGAACAGGCCCATTTCGCCGAAGAAGTCGCCGTCGTTCAGATAGGCAACGATCATCTCGCGGCCCTCGTCGTCTTCGATCAGCACGGTTACGGAACCGCGCATGATGAAGTACAGGGACTCACAGCGATCGCCGGCGTAGATAATCGTGCTCTTGGCCGGGTAGCGACGGCGGTGGCAGTGGGCGAGAAAGTCTTCAATGTTGCCAGTAGACAGGGTTTCTTCGGTAGCAACCGTCACGGATCTACTCCTTTTCTAGAATTTTTGTGCCTGATCCCGGTAAGCGGTGGATTATCCCGCTTATTGCGCGGGGCTGACAGGGGCTGTAGCCGGCAATGGTCCGCAATGTGATCTGGGCCACCCTTTATCGCTTTCGCTGATGTGGCCTGAGGCGTGCGGAATGTGATGTTGTTTATAACGGTTGTGCGAGGTCGATACAACCGCCGTGAGTGATGACTTACTATTCGGAAATCGGTAAGTGACGCTGGTCACGTTTTGAACAATGGTGGATCCGGCCGCAGCGCGATGGGGGGAGGGAGCGCCGGTGTGATAAGCTCCCCGCCCCATCAATTGAGAAGGAGTCTATCCCATGGCGGGTGGTGTTATGCAGGGTCAGGTGACCTGGGTCAATGGCGTTACGTTTATCGGTGAGTCCGGTAGTGGCAACGCCGTGGTGATGGAAGGTGGGCAGAAGAACAACGCGATTCGCCCGATGGAGATGATCCTGCTGGGTGTGGGCGGCTGCGCCTCCTACGATGTGGTGGGAATCCTGCAGAAGACCCGCCAGGATGTGGTCAGTTGCCACGTGGAATTGAAGGGCCACCGCCCGGATGCGGTGCCGGCACCGTTCGAGAAGATCGAGATGGAGTTTGTGGTGCGCGGGCGGGATATCAAGGAAAAGCACGTGGCCAAGGCGGTTGAGCTGTCGGCGGAAAAGTACTGTTCCGCTTCCATCATGCTGGGCAAGGCCGGGGTGGAGATAGTGCACAGTTACCGGATCGAGGAGGCCTGAGGGCTTTCGAGCGGTTGAATATGAAAAAGGGGAGCCAGTGGCTCCCCTTTTTCATGCTCGAGAATATCCGCCTGCTACAGCCTGTAGCTCGCGGAAGTCATCGCCTTGGAGACCAGCGTCATCAAGCCCTTAACGGGGCCGGGGAAGCGTGCGCCACCGGCATCCAGGGCAGCGTGCTGGTGTTTGGCTTCATCCACCAGCATCTGCTCCACCACCGCGCGGCTTCTTTCGTCCTGTGCCGGCAGTTCCTGTAGATGGCTCTCCAGGTGCTTGCACACCTGCTCTTCGGTGGCGGCGACGAAGCCGAGGCTGACCTTGTCGCTGACTTTGCCGGCCGCGGCGCCAATTCCAAAGGAAAGTCCGTACCAGACTGGGTTGAGTACACTCGGGCGGCTGCCCAGTTCGCCCAGGCGCTGTTCGCACCAGGCGAGGTGGTCGATTTCCTCGTCCGCGGCGTGTTCCATTTCCGCGCGTACCTGGGGCAGCTTGGCGGTCAGTGCCTGGCCCTGGTACAGGGCCTGGGCGCAGACTTCGCCACTGTGGTTGACCCGCATCAGGCCTGCCGCATGGCGGCGCTCGCGGTCAGACAGTTTCGCCTCATCGGTGGATTTGGCCGGCGATGGGCGCTCGTGGCAGGGCGAGCCCGGGCTCAGGGTGCGCAGGGCACGGTCCGCCTGCAGCAGCAGGCGGTCGAGTCCGGTTAATTGACGATGGCTGCTCACAGATGCGTTCCTTTGGAGTGATTATGTGGCGGAAATCAGGCTTTCTCGGATTCTTCCCGCTCTACCGCGCGGTAACCGATGTCCTTGCGGTAGAAGGAGCCTTCCCAGTAGATTTTGCGCGCGCATTCGTAGGCGTTCTCCTTGGCCTCGGCCACGGTGTCACCCAGTGCGGTGGCGCAGAGCACGCGGCCGCCGCTGGTCACTACGCGCTCGCCGTCCAGTGCGGTGCCGGCTTGGAAGACCTTGGCGTTTTCACCGTCGGCCTTGTCGAGTCCGGAGATGGCGTCGCCTTTGCGATAGCTGCCGGGGTAGCCGTGGGCGGCCAGAACTACGCCGAGCGCAGGGCGGGAATCCCACTCGACGGTGACCTGATCCAGGCGCTTTTCGATGGCGGCCATGCACAGCTCTACCAGGTCAGATTTGAGGCGCATCATGATGGGTTGGGTTTCCGGGTCGCCGAAGCGGCAGTTGTATTCGATGACCTTGGGCGCACCCTCTTCGTTGATCATCAGGCCGGCATATAGGAAGCCGGTGTAGGGCATGCCTTCACTGGCGAGGCCCTTGACGGTGGGTTCGATGACTTCTTTCATCACCCGATCGTGCACTTCTGGCGTCACTACCGGTGCTGGGGAGTAGGCGCCCATACCGCCGGTGTTGGGGCCGGTGTCGCCGTCGCCGACGCGCTTGTGGTCCTGGCTTGTGGCCATGGGCAGGATGTTTTCGCCGTCGACCATGACGATGAAGCTGGCTTCTTCGCCGGTAAGGAACTCTTCGATCACCACGCGGCAGCCGGCTTCGCCGAAGGCGTTGCCGCTGAGCATGTCGCGCACGGCCAGCTCGGCCTGTTCTACGGTTTCAGCGACGATGACGCCTTTACCGGCGGCGAGACCGTCGGCTTTGACGACGATGGGGGCGCCCTGTTCGCGCAGGTAGGCGATGGCCGGTTCGACTTCGGTGAAGTTCTGGTACGCGGCAGTGGGGATGTCGTGACGCTCGAGAAAGTCTTTGGTGAAGGCTTTGGAGCCTTCGAGCTGGGCGGGGGCTTTTTCGGGGCCGAAGATGTTGTGTCCGCGGCTGTTGAAGAAGTCGACGATGCCGTCGACAAGTGGGACTTCGGGGCCGACGATGGTGAGGTCGATGCCTTTTTCTTCGACGAGGTCGGAGAGGGCGGAGAAGTTGTCGACGCCGATGTTGACGTTCTGGAGTTTGGGTTCGCGGGCGGTGCCGGCGTTGCCCGGGGCGACGAAGACGGTGTCTACGGCGGGGTTCTGTGCGGCCTTCCAGGCCAGAGCGTGTTCGCGGCCACCAGAGCCGATTACCAGGATGTTCATTCTTGAGTTTCCCCGTGCCTGTTATTTAGGTGGGCTAGTTTAGCATTCAGAAGTGCAAATCTGACTTCGAACCGGCATCGGAGTTTCGAGGTACCTGGCCAGTCCGTGGCGGGGCTGCAACTGGTGGCCATTCGCGAGACACGCCGTGAACCCGTCCTTGGGGGCTCTGCACCGCCATCCATGGCGGTGAAGGTCTCGCGAATGGCCACCAGTCACAGCCCCTTCGCGCCTGACTCTGCGGGTTGTTTGCTGCAGAGTCATGACAGATCGCGTCGATCAGTGACGGAAGTGACGCATGCCGGTAAACACCATCGCCATGCCGTGCTCGTCCGCGGCGGCGATGACTTCTTCATCGCGCATGGAACCACCCGGTTGGATTACGGCGCTGATGCCGACCTTGGCGGCGTTGTCGATGCCGTCGCGGAAGGGGAAGAAGGCGTCGGAGGCCATAACGGCACCCTTCACTTCGAGGCCGGCGTGCTCGGCTTTGATGGCGGCGATGCGGGCGGAGTTGACACGGCTCATCTGGCCGGCGCCGACGCCGATGGTGCGGCCGTCTTTGGCGTAGATGATGGCGTTGGATTTAACCATTTTGGCGACTTTCCAGGCGAACAGCAGTTCGTCCATCTGCTCGTCGGTGGGCTGTGCCTTGGTGACGACTTTGAGGTCGTCTTTGGCGACCATGCCGTTGTCTTTTTCCTGCACCAGTAGTCCGCCGGTAACGCGCTTGTAGTCAAACGCGGTGGGGCGATTGGCGCTCCATTCGCCACACTCCAGCAGGCGTACGTTCTTTTTGGCGGAGACAGCTTCGGCAGCAGCGGTGCTGACTTTGGGGGCGATGATGACTTCGGAGAACTGCTTGTCGACGATCAGCTGGGCGGTTTCGGCGTCCAGCTCGCGGTTGAAGGCGATGATGCCACCGAAGGCGGATTCCGGGTCAGTGGCGAAGGCCAGTTCGTAGGCGGTTTTGATGTCGCCGGCTACGGCAACGCCGCAGGGGTTGGCGTGTTTGACGATGACGCAGGCGGGCTCGTCGAACAGTTTGACGGTTTCCAGGGCGGCGTCGGTGTCGGCAACGTTGTTGAAGGAGAGCTCTTTCCCCTGAAGCTGGTTGGCACTGGACACGGAGGCTTCTTCCGCGTCGGCTTCTACGTAGAAGGCCGCCTTCTGGTGTGGGTTTTCGCCGTAGCGCATGTCCTGGGCTTTTTCGAACTGGACGTTAAAGGTGTTGGGGAAGGCACGGGCTTCGTTCTTGGTATTACGCGCGCCGAAGTGGTTGGCGATCATTCCGTCGTACTGTGCGGTGTGCTCGAACGCCTGCACCATCAGGTCGTAGCGGGTTTCGTAGCCCAGCTGGCCATCATTGGCTTTCATTTCTTCGATCACGGTGTCGTAGCTGTGGGCATTGACGAGGATGGCGACGTCTTTGTGATTCTTGGCGGCTGAGCGGACCATGGTGGGGCCGCCAATGTCGATATTTTCGATAGCGGTGGGCAGGTCGCAGCTGGGATCGGCAACGGTGGCCTTGAAGGGGTACAGGTTGACCACGACCATGTCGATGGGGTTGATGTCGTGCTCGCTCATCACCGCGTCATCGGTGCCGCGGCGGCCGAGGATGCCGCCGTGTACTTTCGGGTGCAGGGTTTTGACACGGCCGTCCATCATTTCGGGGAAGCCGGTGTAGTCAGAGACTTCCACTACCGGGATGCCGGCTTCGCCGAGCTTGCGGTAGGTACCACCGGTAGAGAGGATCTCCACGCCCATGTTGGAAAGTTCGCGGGCAAATTCCACAATGCCGGTTTTATCGGAAACGCTGATCAGCGCGCGGCGAACGGCCACCTTGTCAGTCATATCGCTTGGTCCATCTAGAGGTATAAAGAGCAGGTTAGAAACGTCGGAAATACAAATAGCGAGGGGGGATGAGCCTGGCTCATCCCCCCTCGTCGAATTTTTACCGCTCCGGCTTATGCTTGCCGGTAGCGGTTGGCTGCCTTACAGCAGGCCGTAGCGCTTGAGCTTTTTGCGCAGGGTACCCCGGTTGAGGCCCAGCAGCTGTGCGGCGCGGGTCTGGTTGTGGCGGGTGTGTTTCATTACCACTTCCAGCATCGGCGCTTCAATCTCAGACAGCACCATATCGTACACATCGGTCACCATCTGACCGTCCAGGTGACGGAAGTAGTTTTCCATCGCCTGTTCAACCGCATCGCGCAAGGCCTGCGGTTGTTGTAGTTGAGTCTGGCCCCCAGTGGATACCACATCGCTGGTATCCGGAATTAGTGCTTCGTTAGTCATGCCGCTTTTGCCCCTCTAGTTATTCGGCGTTCAAACCACTCACGAACGCTGGCATGTTGTGCTTCTGCGCTATCCAATCGGTTAAAGGTCTTGCGAAAGGACTCGCTGTCGGCGAGCGTCTTTACGTACCAACCCACATGTTTGCGGGCAATACGTACCCCCATAACCTCACCGTAAAACCGGTGTAACTCACCCAGGTGAGTGATCAATATATCCCTGACTTCTTCCAGTGAGGGCTCCGGTAAATGCTCCCCTGTTGCCAGGTAGTGGGCAATTTCCCGGAAAATCCATGGACGTCCCTGAGCCGCGCGGCCAATCATGACCGCCTTGGCGCCGGTGTAGTCCAACACCGTGCGGGCCTTTTCCGCGCCGGTAATGTCGCCGTTGGCAAAGACGGGTATCTTCACCGCGGACACAATCTCGGCAATGGTATCGAATTCGGCCTGACCATGGTACCCGCAGGCGCGGGTGCGTCCGTGGACTGCCAGGGCAGAAATTCCGAGATCCTCGGCCATTTTGGCCACCGTCACTCCGTTGCGGCTATCCGTGCACCAGCCAGTGCGAATTTTCAGCGTCACTGGGACTGAGACGGATGAAACCACCGCTTCCAGAATGTCGGCGACCAGTTTTTCGTCGCGCAGCAGGGCGGAGCCCGCTGCTTTTTTGCACACCTTTTTTGCCGGGCAGCCCATATTGATATCGATGATCTGGGCGCCACGTTCGACGTTCGCCCGGGCCGCATCGGCCATCATCTCCGGGTCGCCACCGGCAATCTGTACCGAAATGGGCCCCGTTTCACCGGCGTGGTTGAGGCGCATCCGCGATTTGCGGCTGTTCCACAGGCTGGTGTCAGAGGTAACCATCTCGGATACCACGAGACCGGCGCCGAGTTCACGGCACAGTTTGCGGAAGGGGCGATCGGTAACGCCGGCCATGGGCGCCAGGATTACTGGTGCCTTTATTGTGTAAGGGCCTATGGCGAAGCTGCTTGGCAATTCCGTGGGCAACTCGCCCTCCCGCGGGTCTGGTCTCATTCGGTGTCAAAGAGCGGCCTATGATAGCGGCTGGCTGGCCGCTGGAAAAGCGAAAAAGCGCGCAAATTGTTCGATGGCTGGCCGTTTAGGGCGAAGTTTGTGCAACATTTTGTAGCAATATGCGCCACCAGCAGGCTCTCGACGGTTGTCTGCAGCTTTACTGGGTGGCGATGCGCAGCTCGTAGTTCACTGCGTCGGGGCCCGGGTCGACAATGTCGAGGGCGATGTGCACGGGGTTGCCGGCGGGCATCAGCTTGCGCCCGGACAGTTCGCCCTTGAGGTAGTCCTTCGGGGTGAAGCGGCGGCTGGCCACCGGGGCGTTCTTGAGGTCGGTAAAGCGCAGCTGCAGAGTGGGGAAGGGCTGATCGAAGGGGGCGCGATTCAGCAGCACCGCCTCCACCGCAAGCGCGCCGGGAATCTGCGGGTGGCTGCGCACCACCAGATTGGATGTGTGCACGGCGTTGATGTCCACCTGCGCGGGCAGCCTGCAGCCGAGTAGTGGGCAGATCTGGGCGTAGATGGCGCGCCAGGGGTCCCGCTTGCTCAGGGTGTCAAAACGGAAGTAGGCGGTCTGTGCGGCCAGGGCCAGCATCAGCAGTACCACACCCAGGGTCCAAAGCCAGTTGGGCACGTGATTATGTCGCTTGGGTTGCCAGTTCACTTCGATGGGCGCCGCGCCGATGGCGGAGATCAGCTGGTCTCTGGGTAGTAGTGGGGCCTGGTCCCGCTGGCGCGGGTCGATGTGGTCATCCGCTTCGGGTCTGGTGGTTTCTGCGGTTGCGCCGCCGGAGGCGGGTGGAGGCAGGTCGTCGCTGAACAGCGGTTCTTCGCTGTGATCTGGCTGTTCGAAGCCGTCGGCCAGGTGATCTGCGGGCAGGATGCCGGTGGACTCTTCGCGGGCGATTTCTTCGGCCCAGGGTGCGTCACTGGCGCGGCTCAGGTCGTCAATTTCATCGTCTAGGCTGCCGCTGAGGTGGAGCTCCTGCTGGGTGGCTTCCTCGTCTTCGCTGTCCTGCCACTGGTGCTCGCCGAAGGCGTCGTCGATCAGCGGGTTCTGGCGGCTGGAGTCGTCGGCTTTCTTTTCGGGCTCGCGTTTCGCCGGATTGGTGGTGGCGGGTTTGATGGCGGCGGAATTCTGCTTGGGCAGTGCGTCTTCGTCGTCGCTGTCGTCGCCGTCCAGCTCGATGTCGTCGTGGATGAGGAAGTCGTCGTCTTCGAGCAGTTCGTCGATGGCCTTCCGGGTGGCGGCGGGGGTGGGGTCACCTTCGTTGAAGACGATGTTTTCGTCGGCGCGGAATACCTGCAGGCAGGAGCCGCAGCGCACGGCACCACGAGCGGCGCGGAGTTGCTGTTCACTGACGTGAAAGGAGGTGCTGCAGTGGGGGCAGCGGGTGACCAGTTGCGACATGGAATTCGACGATTATTGGTTTGGCGGGGAAGTTTATCAGTCCCGTGCCTTCTGGCGTAGTGTTGTGGTCTGGGCGCTGTGTCGTTGCTTCTGTGGCAGCAGCGCCTTCGCATCTGAGCGCAGTGTTTTATCGTGCTCTTGTCCCGCTCAGGCGCACCCATTCTTCTTTTTCGCCATCCGTATCAAAGTCGATCCACTGGCTGTAGGCCGCTTTCACCTTCTGTGCCTGGCTGTTGAGAATCCCGGAAAGGCAGATGCGACCGCCGACCCTGGTGCGCTCGACCAGTTGTGGCGCTAGCTCTACCAGCGGCCCGGCGAGGATATTGGCGAGCATGATGTCCGCACTGGACTCTTCCGGCTTGGGGGCTTTTTCCGGCAGGTAGACGGGGAAGCGCTCCGGGTCGATGCCGTTGCGCACGGCATTGTCGCGGCTGGCGAGTAGGGCCTGGGGGTCGATGTCGGTGCCCATGGCGGACTCGGCGCCGAGCAACAGGGCAGCGATGCCGAGGATGCCGGAGCCGCAGCCGAAGTCGATAGCGGTTTTGCCCTGCACCGGTTCGCCGGCGAGCCATTGCAGGCACAGGAAGGTGGTGGGGTGGGTGCCGGTGCCGAAAGCGAGACCGGGATCGAGCATGAGGTTGACGGCATCCGGTGCCGGCGGTTCACACCAGCTGGGGCAGATCCAGAGGTTGCTGGCGCATTGGATGGGTTTGTAGTGGCTCATCCATTCCCGTTCCCAGTCTTTGTCTTCGAGCTGTTCCCAGCGGGCGTTCGGTAAGAGCTCGCAGAGATGGGAGGCGGCTTTGGCCTCGGTAACGTTGGTGTCTACCTGGGCGTCGAACAGGCCGGTGACGAGGGTCTCGTCCCACAGGGGTGTTTCGCCGAGGCCAGGTTCAAGGATGGGCTGGTCGGCGTTGTCTTGCAGGGTGACGGAGACGGCGCCGGCGAACAGCAGGGCATCTTCGATTTTCTCTGCCTGTTCGCGGTTGGTATTTACGCGGAGTTGGAGCCAGGGCATTTGTCTTTGGGTTTCCGGGTAGTGGTCTTCGGGTGCTTGGGGCGTATGTGGCGGCTGGGTGTTTTTGAAAGCGTCGCAAACAGGGACGTTTGCGACGCAGCGTACAGGGATGTATTCACCGCGGTTTCAAAAACACCCACCCGGTGCTTTGCCGCCCGGTGCTAGCAAAAGAAGCACTACCAGCGGGCTATATATAAGGCAGAGAGGCTTATTCGAGTCCCAGTTTCTTCTCGAGGTAATGGATGTTCACCCCACCCCTGGCAAAGGCCTCATCCCGAACCAGGTCTTCCTGCAGCGGGATGTTGGTTTTGATGCCGGTGATGATCGTTTCGCTCAGCGCCACACGCATCCGCGCCAGCGCGGTTTCGCGGTCTTCGGCGTGGGTAATGATCTTGGCGATCATGGAGTCGTAGTTGGGCGGTACGGTGTAGCCGGAGTAGAGGTGGGAATCCACCCGTACGCCGAGGCCGCCGGGAGCGTGGTAGTTTTCCACTTTGCCGGGGCAGGGGAAGAAGCTCTTCGGATCCTCGGCATTGATGCGGCACTCGAAAGAGTGGCCGGTGATCTTGATGTCTTCCTGTTTGAACGACAGCTTTTCACCGGAGCAGACGCGGATCTGTTCTTTGATCAGATCGACGCCAGTTACCATTTCCGATACCGGGTGCTCTACCTGGATACGGGTGTTCATCTCGATAAAGTAGAAACGCTCGTCTTCGTACAGGAACTCAAAGGTGCCCGCGCCGCGGTAGCCGATATCGATACAGGCCTGTACGCAGGAGTCCTGAACGCCTTTGCGTACGTCGTCGGGAATGCCCGGTGCCGGCGCTTCTTCCAGAACCTTCTGGTGGCGGCGCTGCAGGGAGCAGTCGCGGTCGCCGAAGTGTACGGCGTTGCCCTGGCCGTCGGACATGACCTGGATTTCCACGTGACGCGGGTTCTGCAGGAATTTTTCCATGTACACGGTGCTGTCGCCAAAGGCCGCGCCCGCCTCAGATTTGGTAACCGAGATGGCGTTTACCAGCGCGCCTTCACTGTGCACCACCCGCATACCGCGGCCGCCGCCACCGGAGGCCGCCTTGATGATGACCGGGAAGCCGATCTTGCGCGCGATCTCCAGGCATTTCTCGCCATCGTCTGGCAGTGGGCCGTCGGAGCCGGGGACGGTGGGGACGCCCGCTTTTTTCATGGCGGCAATTGCGGAAACCTTGTCGCCCATCAGGCGGATGGTGTCCGCGTCGGGGCCAATAAAGGTGAAGCCGCTTTTCTGTACCTGCTCGGCAAAGTCGGCATTTTCCGCGAGGAAGCCGTAGCCGGGGTGTACCGCCATGGAGTCGGTGATTTCCATCGCCGCAATGATCGCGGGGATGTTCAGGTAGCTCTGGGGAGACGGGTTGGGGCCGATACATACGGCTTCGTCCGCCAGGCGTACGTGTTTCAGGTCGCGGTCGACCTGAGAGTGCACCGCGACGGTGGCAATTCCCATCTCTTTACAGGCGCGCAGGATGCGCAGGGCAATTTCGCCGCGGTTGGCGATGAGTATTTTTTCAAACATGTGCGATCACCCCGATCAGGAAATGGTGACGAGGGGCTGGTCGAACTCTACCGGTTGACCGTCTTCCACCATGATGGACTCGATGGTGCCGGCCTTGTCTGCTTCGATCTGGTTCATCATCTTCATGGCTTCGACGATACAGATGACGTCGCCTACTTTGACCTGCTGACCGACTTTGACGAAGGGATCAGCGCCCGGGCTGGAGGCAGCATAGAAGGTGCCAACCATGGGGGATTTTACCGGGTGGCCGGTCAGGGCGGGGACGGATTCGCTTTCGGCCGGGGCCGGCGCGGGTGCCGCGGCGGGAGCTGCCGGAGCCGCAGCCGGTGCTGCGGGGGCCATCATGGGCATGGCCATCTGCGGCATCATTTGTGCAGCGGCGCCGCTGCTGCCGCGGCTGATGCGTACGGATTCTTCCCCTTCCTTGATTTCCAGCTCGCCGATGTCGGACTCCTCGAGCAGTTCAATCAGTTTTTTGATCTTGCGAATATCCATAACAGTGTCACTCTCAATTTGTGAATACATAATCGCCGGCACGCAGCCGGCGAATGAAAAAAACTGGTGTTAAAGCCGCTTCAGGGCCCCTTCTAGTGCCAAAGTGTAGCTATCTGCTCCGAACCCGCATACAACACCCAGCGCCAGATCCGACAGATAAGAGTGGTGTCGGAAGGTTTCGCGGGCGTGGGGGTTGGAGAGGTGCACTTCGATGAAGGGGATCGCCACGCCGGCCAGCGCATCGCGCAGGGCCACACTGGTGTGGGTAAAGGCGGCGGGGTTGATGACGATGAAGTCCGCCTGGTCGGCGTAGGCCTGATGGATTCGCTCCACCAGTTCGGCCTCGCTGTTGCTTTGCAGGCAATCGAATTCGCAGCCGGCAGCTTCGCACTGGGTGCGGGCGGCTTCATTGATCTGGGCGAGGGTGGTGGAGCCATATATTTGCGGCTCGCGGGTGCCCAGCAGGTTCAGATTGGGGCCATGTAGCAAAAGCAATCTAGCCATTCTGTGCCTCGCTCTATGCCTCGCTCTTTCATTGGGAGGGGCGCACGAAATTGTGACTAAAATCCGGAAAAAGTCATGGAACTTGCCGGTAAACAACGTCAATCAGCGGGTTTGCCGAAACTGGACCGGAGTTTGCCGCAAAAGTGACCCCCTGTCCATGCCCCAAAGCTGGAAATAGAGACGTTGTGCGCAGTTCGCCGAAATTCACCGCCTATTTGCTGCAAAGTTTTACGGTGGGTGGCCTATTCACCTATTTGAATGGCCACAAAGGCATGGTGGGGCGGATCTGGGGTCTGGCCAGGGGGCGTCAGGGATTGGGCATGTCGGAATCGACAAGGGCTTCCGCGCCGGCGGCACCGCGCATGGCGCTGAGCAGTCCGTCGCGGGTGAGAATCTGCGGCAGGATCTGGGGCTCACCACCATCGGCGGGAAACAGCAGATAGAGGGGGACGCTGGTGCGACCGTAGCGCGCCAGCAGGTCGGTGATCTGCGGGTCCTGATTGGTCCAGTCGCCCTTGAGCGCGGTAATGCCGAGGTCGCCTACGGCGGCGCTGACGACATCGCTGGAGAGCACGACTTTTTCATTGGCGAGACAGGTAATACACCAGGCGGCCGTCATATTGATCAGTACCGGGCGCCCTGCACTGCGGGCGGTTTCCAGTGCTTCTGGGGAGTAGGTTTGCCAGTAGTCACTTTTCCCTGCCTGGGTGGCCTGCCCACCGGCGCTGTGCAGGTTCGGTAATACCCAAACGGCGCCGACGACTGCGGCGATGGCCGTGCCATTGCGCAGCCACTTGCGCTTGCCGTCGGCAGCAGATCCTGGCCACAGCCAGAGGGCAAAGGCGATGGCGACTGCGCCGGCCAATACCAGTGCGACGCCGTCGCTACCGGTCTGGCGGCCGAGCACCCACAACAGCCACACCGCAGTCAGGTACATGGGGAAGGCCAGCAGCTGTTTCAGGGTTTCCATCCAGGGCCCCGGGCGCGGCAGGCGCTGGGCCAGGGCCGGTACATACGTCAGTAGAAGGAAGGGGGCGGCCATACCGGCACCGAGGGCACCAAAGACCGCCAGTGCCACCGGAGCCGATTGGGTGACGGCAAAACCCAGTGCCGAGCCCATCATGGGTGCAGTACAGGGGCTGGCCACTACGGTGGCCAGTGCGCCGGTGCTGAAAGAGCCGCCGAGGCCGCTGTTCTGTGTGCTCTGGGCGCCCAGGCCCATCAGGCGCCCACCGAATTCGGTTACCCCGGACAGGCTGAGGCCCATGGCGAAGAACAGGTAAACCAGTGCCGCAACGACCGCGGGTGACTGTAGCTGGAAGCCCCAGCCCACTGCCTCGCCAGCGGTGCGCAGGGCCAGCATGATCGCGGCGATCAGTACAAAAGTACCCACCACGCCCGCGGTATAAGCCCAGCCGTGCAGGTGCTGGCGGTCGCCGGCATGGGTGATCGCCAGCGCTTTGATCGACAGGACCGGAAATACACAGGGCATCAGGTTCAGAAGCAGGCCGCCGCCGAAGGCCAGCGCCATGGCCAGCAGCAGGCTGCTCATGCCGCTATTGGTGGTGGGTAACGGGGTAGTAGGCAGGGAGGAGCCCTGCGCAGCCAGTGGGCCGGTACCGCCCGCGGGCGGGTTGCCGTCGATGGGTGCAGCGGTTTTTGCCGTCGGGTCCAGTTCGAAGTTGCGCACCTGCGGCGGGTAACAGAGGCCCGCGTCGGCGCAGCCCTGGTAGTGCACCTGGAGGTAGGTCTTGCCGCTACCGGCAAGTTCAACCGGAACCTCCAGTTGCCAGCGGTACACCTCGGTTTCCTTTTCGAAGTAATCGTCCCAGATGACTTCGCCTTTCTCCAGGTTCAGCGGCAATGCCGACTTGTCGTCGCCGTCTACCCGGTAGAGCGCCAGTTTGTCGCGGTACAGGTAATACTCGGGAGCGATCTGGAACAGCACGTTGGCGCTGTTGTCAGTGAACAGGACGTCCAGCTGGTAGGCCTGGTCCACGGGCAGAAAATCATCCTGACCGCTACTGAGCGCATCAAACGGTGAGGAGGGCTGCGCGGCAGCCAAGCCATCGCGCGCCATCGCCGGCGCAGTGAGCAGGGTCAGTAGCAGCAGCAGGGTGGCGCTCAGCAGGGTGCCGGTTGAGAATTGTGACGCTGCTTTGGTTCGCAAGCCGGAGATCTTCGCAGTCATGGGCAATAAAATTCTTTATAGTCGGGCTGGTTTGGACTGGTGTTGCTGGCTCCCGTTCCCTGGGGGCGCTTGCTGGTCATCCCTCGCGGTGAGCGATTGGATCCAGTATACCGGGGTGGCCGAGTATAGCGGTGCCCGCGGTACAAAAAAACAACAGCTCGTAATGAGTGGGTGGTAGATTGGAGGCGGCTATCAGAATTGTGAATTGGGACAGACTTGTGGGTTGGGACAGGCGAGTGTTGTTGGTGTCACTTGTCGTGCTCTCGGGAGGTTGTGCAACGCCGTCACCACCACCGGAGGTGCCCCAGGCGGTGGCGCCGCCGCAGCCGAGTGGTCCGAGCCCGGAAGAGATCCGTCAGCGCGCGGTGCAGCATTTTCTCGCCCGCGCGGAGCGGGCCCAGCGGGAAGGGTTTATCACCATGCCCGCCGGCGCCAGCGCCTATGACTTCTATCTGCAGGTGCAGCAGTTGGATCCGGGCAACAGTCAGGCCACCGCCGGTATCCAGATTCTGGTGATGGATCTGGTGAGCCGCGCACGGGATGCCCTGCGCCAGCGTTCCTTTGGACAGGCCAGCAGCCTGCTCAATACCGCCGATGAAATATCTCCGGGTAACCCGCTCTCCAAAGAGGTCAGGGATCAGTTGCGAAGAGAGCAGCAGCGAGCGCGCCAGGATGCCACCCTGGACGGCCCCGGTGCGCAGACGGTGGCGCTGCCGGAACGCGAACTGAGCGCGCGCTCGGAGGCCATGATGCAGATGCTGGGGTCGATCGCCCAGCGTATACGCGAACACCAGCTGCGCGTGGTGATTGTGGCGCGCACCGATGCCGAGGGGCGCTGGGTATATAGCCAGCTGCGCCAGGCGGTACCCGGTTATCGGGTGCGGGGTGATATAAAACTCGGCAATCCTCCGCGATTGCTGTTACAAAAGAGCCCTTGAACCCCGGGCGAATACCGGAGTCGAACGAAGCCGCAGCGGAAACGTGAAAATACGGGGTGTTAGGCGGCACAGTATGTGGGAGAGAATGATGAAAAAATTATTGTCAGATTTCAGCCATTATCTGTTGGCCCTGCTACTGGCTGCGCCTTTGGTGGCTGCTGCGGCTGCGCAAGTACATGTGAACCCGGCAGACCTGGAGGCCGACGGCTATGCGCTGGAAATGCCTCCGGGGGTGCCCATGGGGGCTGCTTATGTGGCCCTGAGAAACCTGTCGGACGATGCGCGGATACTGGCGCGAGTGGAGCTGCCCTCCCATCCTGAGGGTAAGGTTGAAATGCACACTACCCGTCAGCTGGACGGCGTAAGTCAGATGCGCGCATTGAAAAAAATTGCGCTTCCCGCTCGCGGCAGTATTGAAATGCGCCCAGGCGCCACCCATCTGATGGTACACGGTGTGGCCCTGAAGGCCGGGGACTCCCTGCCGCTGCGCCTGGTATTTGCCGACGGTTCCGTGCGCGAAATGCAATTGCCCGTGTACAGTCGCGAACGGCAAAAAGAAAACTCAAACCATGATGCCGGTCATCACCATGGCCATCACGATCATGGTTGAGTGCCGGGTTTAACCGGGAATTGAACAAATGGCGGTCGCAACACTCTGTGTGTGCATCACGCGATAAAACAGACTCAGTCGAATAAATACTGGAGGGAATGTATGAAAGGTTTTGCCACTTTGCTGGTAACGGGGTTTGCGTTCATGCTGGCCGCCTGTGCGCACAGCCCGGTACAGGTGGCAGTCAAGCCGCAGGTCACTGTAGCGCCGGACAATATTGGCGCGGGGTATACGGTGCACGCGCGCGGCGTTAACCAATTGCCTGGCGGCGGCCTGGGGTCCCTGGGAGGGATCTATGCGGACTCGTCCAACGTGACGCTGGCCAACGATATTGAAAATTCCATGGCGGGCGCGCTGTATCAGGGGCTCGAATCCTGGTCTTTCCGCAGTGTGGAAACCGGTGGCGATGTGCAGGTGGTCGCGAACCTGACTGACCTCAGCTACGACAGCCCCAGCAAAATTTACACCACCAAAGTCAACTCCGGCGCCTCGATCCAGTTGCAGGTTACCGTCAAAGGCGCGACCTTCTACGGCAACTACAGCACCAGTGGCAACGATCGCAACCTGATCAAGCCCAGTGCCGAAGAGGTGGAGAGCACAGTAAATCGCCTGCTCAGTGCGACCCTGCAGCGGGCATTTGAGGACGAAAAGCTGAAGTCCTTCCTGCGTCAGCACCTGTAAATGGTACTGACGGAGTGACGTCGCCGGTGGCGTGTGATACCGATCACAAATGCCGCCGGGGCACCTCAGGAGGTTTCCGCGCCGGTGAATATGTCGGTATTATTTTCCCTAATCGAGAGCGAGCGCACTTTGCGCTTAATTATTCCGCAGCCCCAATGCAGGGTTGCATCGGCAAAACCGGGCGGGAGCCCCGGTTGATTTGGAATTCCATTGACTGAGTTCACACCCCAAAATGCCGCTTATCACGGTCAGCTGGAGGATTCCGGTTCTGGCACCGTCCCTGATGGGCAATTGAACCTGGCGGCGGCGGAGCTGGCGCTGGGTGAAGTGGCCGATGGTGTGATTGTGACCGACCGTCACGGGCGGGTCTGCTACAGCAATCCCCTAGTGAGTGAGCTGTGCGGCAATCTCGTCGGATTGCTGCCCGGGCAGGTGCTGGCCGAAAGCCTGCCGCTTTTCGACGACGAAGGGCAGCCGTTGGATCTGAACCTGGCCAGTGGTGACGGCGAGGAAGATATCCCCGGCCGGCGCGAGTTGCAGGCCAATATCCGCCGGGAAGAGGGGGAGCTGCTCGAAGTCAGCGTGCAGATCAATGCGCTCAAGAATGATTCGGCACTGGATGGTTACGTTCTGGTGTTGCGCCACACCACCGACGCCCGCCGGATTTCCTCCCGTCTCAGCTGGCAAAGTAGTCACGATGCCCTCACTCGCCTTCCCAACCGCCAGACCTTTGAACACGCTCTGCAGCAACTGCTGAATACCGACACCGGCTCGCGCCAGCACCATATCCTGCTGTACCTCGATGTGTACCAATTCAAGGTGGTGAACGACACTCTTGGCTACAGCGCCGGCGATGCCCTGTTGATTGCCCTGGCGAAGATTCTTACCCGCTGCCTGGGCAATGGCGACCTGCTTGGTCGGGTGGGCAGTGATGAATTTGCGCTGCTGCTGAAAGACTGCACCCTGGAGGAGGCCAAGCGCATCGTCACCCGTTTGCGGGAGGCGGTGAACGATTTTGTGTTCCACTGGGAAGACAGTGAAACCCGCCCGGCACTTTCCATCGGCGCGGTCAGCGTGGACTGCCATGCACCACCGGCGAGCCAGTTGCTGGCATCCTCCCACGATGCCTGCGGTGCGGCGCGGGATCAGGGGCGCAATCGGGTGAAATTCTTCGGGGACTCGCGCAAGGCGCTGGAGAAGCGCCGCGAGAGTACCTGGCTGGCAGAGATTCACGCGGCCATTCGCGAGGATCGTTTGCTACTGTACCGGCAGCCGGTAGTGGCACTGCAAGATCAGAATCGCGTACATCATTATGAAGTTCTGGTGCGCATGCAGGGGCGCGATGGGGATGTGATTTCTCCGGGGTTGTTCCTGCCAGCGGCGGAGCGTTACGGGATGATCGATGAGGTGGATCGCTGGGTGATCCGCAATATTTTCCGCTACATGGCGCTGGAGCAGAGCAGCGGTTCAGGCGGCTTCCATTATGCGATCAATATTTCCGGGATCAGCCTCGGGGATGAGTTGTTCGCGGATTTTGTGTTGCGCGAGTTGACGGAGGCGGGTGTGGCGCCGTCGCGGGTGCAGTTCGAGATTACCGAGACCAGCGCAATCAACAATCTGGATCGGGCGCTGGTGTTTATCCACAAGTTGCGTGCGGCGGGGTGCAGTTTTGCGCTGGATGATTTTGGCCGCGGTGCTTCGTCGCTGGCGTATCTGCGCCAGTTGCCGGTGGATTACCTGAAGATCGACGGCTCGTTTGTGCGCAATATGCTGGAAGATGAGATCGACAGTGCGATGGTGAGTACGGTGGATCACCTGGCGAAGCGTATGGGGATCAGCACCATTGCGGAGTTTGCGGAGACGCCGGAACTGCTGGAAAAACTGCGTCTGATGGGGGTGGATTACGCCCAGGGCTTCGGCATTGCCGCCGCGGCCTGTTTACCTGAAATCAGTGGGCCTCGGCCGACTTCAGTCAACTAATTTCGCTCACTGGCTTTCATTGCCTGTTTCCGGCCCGGCGACGTCCCTGTCGCCGACGCTTGCGAAAACCGATCCCCAGCACTTTCCCTTCGCTTTTGCCAATGAGCTTTGTAGCGCGCTCCGCTCGGACTATGCGCTCGCTTCCTGCTCGAGTAATTCCCTGTGCTGCTCCGCACCCAATCTCGGTCCATACTGACTCACCACCTGCGCGGCCGCGCGGCACGCCAATTGGCCCGCTTCAGGGAATCCCATGTCCCGGTTGATACCGTACAGGAAGGCGCCTGCGAACATGTCGCCGGCACCGTTGGTGTCGATGGCTTTTACTTTCGGGGAAGCTACGCGGTATTCCCGCTCACCGTCCCACAGCAGTGCGCCGTCGGCACCGAGGGTGATGGCGAAGGCGCGGCAGTGTTGGCGCAAAATTTGTGCGACCTCTTCGAGGGAGTCAGTGGCACAGAATTTCAGGGCTTCTTCGCGGTTGCAGAACAGCAGGTCGACGCCGTTGTCGCCGATCATTTCTTTGAGGCCGTCGTGGAACAGTTGCACCATCATGGGGTCGGATAGGCTCAGGGCGGTTTTTACCTCGGCGGCTTCAGCCTGTTTGCGCAGCTCGATGGCGGCGGCGCGGCCGGTGGGGGAGGAGACCAGGTAGCCTTCGATGTAGGCCCAGCGGGACTGGCTGAGGGCATCGCGATCGAGTTCATTGACCGACAGCTCGGCGCTGATGCCGAGGTAAGTGTTCATACTGCGCTCGGCGTCCGGGGTGATCAGCACCAGGCATTTGCCGGTGGTGCCGCGTTCGGCACTGTGCAGGGCTTTGGGGTAGCCGACGCCGGCGGCGGTGAGGTTTTCGCGGTAGAAGTCGCCGTTGCTGTCATTGGCGACTTTGCAGGAATAGAAAGTGTCCAGGCCAAAGTAGCTGGCGGCGATGACGGTGTTGGCGCCGGAGCCGCCGCAGGCGTGACTGGCGGTGACCAGGTGGTTTTTCAGCTCGCTGACCAGTTGCTGCTGTCGCGCGTCGTCGACCAGTGTCATGACCCCTTTGCCGACGCCCAGGTTTTGCAGGTCGCTGTCGGTGACTTCGATTTCCGTGTCGAGTAGAGCGGCGCCGATGCCGTAGAGGTCGTACTGGTGCATAGGGGGTCCGTTGCTGAATGGTGGTTGGATCAACATGCCCGAGTAGCGGGCGCTGGGCGCATTATGGCCGGCGCTGGATCAAGTGCAAGTGGACGCCGGCGCGGGGTAAGCGACGCCTCTACTGGAATTCTGTGACTGGTCGGGTTTGACTTGTGCAGAAGTGACCTTATAAATGCCGGCTATAAATGCCTCTGGTGTGTCCCTCATTCAATGTAAGAAACGAGTTTATCTGAACGTTTATGGCATCAAACAAGCGCCGTACTAAAGCGAAAAGTGCAAATGGAAAAGGCGGCTCGGGCCGTCTGCGCCGCTGGCTCAAGCGTCTCAGCCTGCTGGCCCTGCTCGGAGTGTTGGTCCTGGCGGGTTATATGGTATGGCTGGACGTGCAGCTGCGCGAACGTCTGGACAGCCGTCAGTATCAGTTGCCGGCCAGGGTGTATGCGCGCCCGCTGATATTGAAAGAAGGTATGGTGATGCGCCCGGATGAATTGGCATCCGAGTTTGCCGCGCTCAATTACAAGAAAGTGCCGGCGATCGAGGAGCCGGGCCAGTGGCAGCAGGAGGGGATGGAATATCTGGTATGGCGGCGCGACTTTATCCACGCGGATAAACGGGAGCCGGCCACCAAGGTGCAATTCCGTCTGCGCAACGACGAGCTGAGTAATTTGCGCAGTGAGAGCGGTGAGCAACTGAAAGAATTCCGTCTGGACGCCGCCCCTATCGGCACGCTACTTGGCGGCGGGGATGACCGCACACCGGTGCGTATCGAAGATATACCCCCGCTGCTCGGCGCCACCCTGATTGCAGTGGAAGACCAGGATTTTGTAGATCATTTCGGGGTGTCCCCCCGGGGGATTGCCCGCGCCATGGTGGCCAACTTCAAGGCCGGCGGTGTGGTTCAGGGTGGCTCCACGATTACCCAGCAGTTGGTGAAGAATATTTTCTTCGACCACAAGCCGAGCCTGTGGCGCAAATTCAATGAAGCGTTGATGGCGATCCTCATGGAGGTCCACTACGACAAGGCCTATATCCTGCAGGAGTACATCAATGAGGTGTGGCTTGGGCAGCAGGGCAGCCGGGCCATATACGGTTTCGGGTTGGCGTCGGAGTTCTATTTCCAGAAACCCCTCAATCAGCTGGAGCCGCATCAGATCGCACTTCTGGTGGGCCTCGCCAAGGGTGCTTCTTTTTACAACCCCTGGCGCAATCCGGAGCGGGCGCTGGAGCGGCGCAATACAGTGCTGGATGTGATGTTCGAGCAGGATCTCATCGACAAGGAGCAGCACGACCGTCTGCGTAAAAAACCACTGGAAGTAGCCGCCGCCGGTGCTGCTGCGCAGAACCCCTATCCGGCGTTTACCGAACGGCTACTGGAAGAGTTGCGCCCTTACTACTCCGTGGAGGAATTGCGCACCGCCGGTTTGCGGGTCTACACCACCCTGGCCCCATCGGTACAACAGCTGGCCGAGGATGCGGTAAGTAACGGCGCCAGCAAACTGGAAAAAGACCGCGGTATCCAGGAGGACTCCCTGCAGGGGGCCACGGTGGTGTTGGAGAATCACAGCGGTAACGTCCTCGCGATGGTGGGAGACCGCCGCCCGCACTATCCCGGCTTCAACCGCGCGCTGGAAGCTCGTCGCCAGGTGGGTTCGCTGATCAAGCCGGCGGTCTACCTGACCGCACTGGAGCGGGCCCACGAATACAACCTGGGTACTCTGATCGACGACGCCCCCATCCGCGAGGAGACCGAAGATGGTCAGGTGTGGATGCCGGCCAATTTCAGCAATCGCAGCCACGGCCTGGTGCCGCTGTATGTGGCCCTGTCCCGTTCCTACAATCAGGCCACCGCGCGCCTGGGGCTGGACCTGGGGATTGAAAATGTCCGCCAGACCATCCGGCGTTTGGGCGTGCAGGCGGGCCTGCCGCGGGTGCCGTCGCTGTTTCTGGGTGCGGTGGAACTGACCCCGTTCGAGGTGGCCGGCATGTACCAGACCATGGCCAATGGCGGTGAGCATGTGGAGCCGCGTACCTTGCTCGCGGTGTCCGATGCGGACGGCGCGCAGGTGCAGCGCTTCCGGCCCAAATCCAACCGCGGTGTGGATGAGGTTCCAGTGTATCTGTTGCGCTATGGTCTGGAGCAGGTCATGCGCGAGGGCACCGGTAAAAGCGCCTATCGACGTCTGCCCAACAGCGTGCCCTTCGCCGGTAAGACTGGTACCACCAACAATTATCGCGACAGCTGGTTTGCCGGTTTCAGCCCCGGTGTGACAGCGGTGGTATGGCTCGGGCGGGATGACAACGAGCGCACCAGCCTCACTGGCGCCACCGGCGCACTGCAGGTGTGGACGGATATCATGCGCAAACTGCCTCACCGCCACGGGCGTATAAAAGCGCCGCGTGGGGTGGAGTGGAAACCGCTGAATGCGCAGGGTCAGTATATGGACCCGCGCAATTGCGAGGGTGGCCGCGAGATTCCAGTGTCGGTGGAAAGCCGGCTGGAAACCGATCCCCGCTGCCAGCGTCGCGGCTGGTTCCGCAACTGGTTTGATCGGGATGAAGAGGACACCGACGTCGCGCCGCGGGAGGACATGACCCCGGGCTGGGGGATCGACCCGGAACAGCAGCGCAGGGAACAGCAACAGAATCAACAACGGCAGCGGGAGCAGCAACTGCGCGACCAGTTGCAGCGCGAGCAGCCCGGGGTACCGCAGGAGCAGCCGGAGGTTGACCGCGGCCAGATCCCGCAGACTGAGAGCGAGCGCCTGCGCCGCCTCGAGGAATCGGGCCGGCTGCAGGAGCAGCGCTATCTGGAGGAAGAGCGCAGAGCCCAGGAGGAGCGTAGGGCCCTGGAAGAGCGGTTGCGACAGGAAGAGCAGCAGCGAAACCAGCCAGGTCGCGGTGCGCCCGTGGAAGAGGCGCAGCCCTGGCCGCCAGAAGGTGCTGAGCAGCAACCGGATCAGTGGCCGTAGCAGTCGTCCGGGGTTCCCGAGCGGTTACAGCGGGCTGGCCATACGATCAGACGATCGTTCATAATCCACCGCTGAACACGCTTCCTCTTTTCCAGACATCTGACCAATGCAGTACCGTTTTGACAAGTTTGTTCTGGACTCGGAGCAACTTTACCTCACGGTCGACGACAAACCCGTCGACGCCGATGCGCGACAGCTGCAGCTGATATCGCTCCTGATCCAATGTTACCCCGACTGCTGTGAGCACGACGCCCTGCTGGCACAGCTGTGGCCGAGTACCGTGGTTTCGCAATGGTCCCTGGGGCGGCTGGTATCCGATACCCGCAAGTTATTTCGCGAGCTGGGCTACGAGGGCCCGGTGATCCAGACGCTGCACGGACGCGGCTACCGCCTGTCCCCGGAGCTGGCTGAGCAGCTGCTAGCGGGAACTCCAGAGCCTGAAATGGGGCAACCTGCAGGGGGACGCTCGGAAGTTGTTTTGCCTGAACCGGCTTTGCCGCCCGCGGGGAAGTCCGCGGCTCCGGCTCCCGTTGCCCCAGCGCCGATCTATCGGCGATTGTGGCTGGGAATGGGCCTGCTGGTTCTGATAACCGCGCTGGTGGTTTACCTGGTAACCGCCCGCCGTATCCCGGATAACGGCGCACCGCTGGTGATCGGCGAAGCCGCGGATGTGCGTGGGCGCATCCTGTGGGTTGATGACCACCCGGGAAACAATCTCAGCGAGCGCAGTCACTTTGAATCCCTGCGCATCGCCGTCTATATCGCCACCAATACAGAAGATGCCCTGACGCTCCTGTCGATGTACCGCTACGATGCGGTGATCTCGGATATGGGGCGCGGCAGTGAGCCGCTGGCAGGTTTCAAATTGATGGAGCAGCTGCGCGCACGGCGGGATCAGACCCCTTACTTCCTGTATACCATCATGCCTTCCGAGTCCCAGCGGGCGCTGGTCAAGCGGCGCGGGGGCAATGGTGTTGCCGTCACCTCCGATGAGCTCTACGGGATGTTGCTTCCGCTGTTTGAGCGGCCGCTGGCTGAACCGCTACCCGCTGCTACGGACCAGTAAGCAATCTTTTCGACGTTTTTTTCCTTTCGTTTTCTCCCGTCACTTTGCTCCGTTTGAATCGGTGAAAGCCCCGCCAGCCGGGCGTTTCAAAACAATTCAAAAGCTTTCAAAGACGCCTGTTACGTCTTCCCGGTAGATTTCATCGCCATGCTGTTTTGGCATCGGCAATGAACTGGAGGGAGGCTATGTTGGGATCGGGTTTGGGCGTGTTGATTGCCGGTCAGCGGGGCGCCGAGTTGCCGGCGAAGGCGCCACAAGCGGGCAAGCAAGAGGCGAGCAGTGTTGGGGAGAGCAGCCGGATGCCTGCATCGGTGACCACACTGATGCCGAGAGCCCACGAAGCGGCGCAACTGGCGGGAGCACTGTTCACTGCGCGGGAGCGTCAGGTGTTGTCTCTGGTTGCCGGGGGCGCCACCAGTGTCGAGATTGCCAAGCACCTGAACATCTCGGTGCACACGGTCAAAAACCACCGTAAAAACCTGCTGCGTAAAGCGGGTTGCCGAAACGCCGGGCAGTTGATCACCAAGTGTTCGGCAATGGGGATGATCTGACCTGATCAGAGCAGGCCTGCAATCGCGAGCCGGCCTGGTCCGACGGGTGGTCAGCGTTGTAGAAGCTTTGCGGCTTCTTCGGCAAAGTAAGTCAGTACACCATCGGCGCCGGCGCGCTTGAAGCCCAGCAGGGATTCCAGAATCACCGCCTCGCGCGCCAGCCAGCCATTCTCGAATGCGGCGCAGTGCATGGCGTATTCACCACTCACCTGGTAAGCGAAGGTGGGCACCTTCAGTTCGTCCTTTACCCGTCGCACCACGTCCAGATACGGCATGCCCGGCTTCACCATGATCATGTCCGCCCCTTCCGCCAGGTCCAGTGCACACTCGTGCAGGGCCTCGTCGCCGTTGGCGGGGTCCATCTGATAGCTGAACTTGTTCGCGCCCTTCAGGTTGCCGGCAGAACCGACTGCATCGCGAAACGGACCGTAGTAGCTGGAAGCATATTTCGCGGCGTAGGACATGATCTGGGTATTCACATGGCCATCCCGCTCGAGCGCGCGGCGCACCGCACCAATGCGCCCGTCCATCATGTCCGAGGGCGCCACGACATCGGCACCGGCTTCCGCGTGAGACAGCGCCTGCTGCACCAGCACCTCCACCGTATCGTCGTTGACGATGTAACCGGCGTCGTTCATCAGTCCGTCCTGGCCGTGGCTGGTGAACGGGTCCAGAGCCACGTCGGTGATCACACCCAGTTCCGGCGCGGCATCTTTCAGCGCGCGCACCGCGCGTTGCGCGAGGCCGTCCTTGTCGTAGGCAGCGCGTGCGTCGTCGGACTTGGCCGAAGGATCGACCACCGGGAACAGCGCTACCGCAGGAATGCCCAGTTTGATCAGCTTCTTCGCTTTGGCGGTGAGCAGGTCCACGGTCAATCGCTCAACGCCCGGCATGGAGGCGATCTGCTGGGTTTCGCTGCGCCCCTCGATCACAAACAGCGGCAGGATCAGGTCATCAGTGCTCAGGCGATTTTCTCGTACCAGGCGGCGCGAGAATTCGTTCGCGCGCAGGCGGCGCGGGCGGCTGTGCGGGTAGGGGCCGCGATGTGAAGAAAAAGTCATGGGCGCCCCGCTTACTTTAGTTTGGCGAAAACATTTTTCGCCGCTTGAATGGTGGCATCAATGTCTGCGTCGCTGTGGGCGGCGGACATAAAGCCAGCCTCATAAGAAGCGGGCGCCAGATACACACCTTCTTCCAGCATGCCGTGGAAGAAACGGTTGAAGCGCTCGGTGTCGCAGGCCATGACCTGTTGGTAATTGCTCACCTGCTCCGCATCGGTAAAGAAGAATCCGAACATACTGCCCACCTTGTTGGCGGTGAGCGGAATGCCGGCTTCTTTTGCCGCGCCAAGAACACCTTCCACCAGACGGTCGGTTTTTGCGGTCAGTGTGTCGTAGAGGCCCTCTTCCTGAATCAGCTGCAGGGTTTCGAGTCCCGCCACCATCGCCATGGGGTTACCGGACAAGGTGCCGGCCTGATAGACAGGGCCCAGCGGGGCGATCTGCTCCATGATCTCGCGTTTGCCGCCGAAGGCGCCCACCGGCATACCGCCGCCGATCACCTTGCCGAGGGTGGTGATGTCGGCCTCGATTCCGTAGTGGCCCTGGGCGCCGGTGAGGCTGACGCGGAAGCCGGTCATTACCTCATCCAGAATCAGCACAGCGCCGGATTGGTCACACACCTCGCGCAGGGTTTCCAGGAACCCTGGCAGCGGTGGAATGCAGTTCATATTGCCCGCCACCGGCTCGACGATGATGCAGGCAATCTGGTCGCCGATTTCGGCGAAGCATTTTTTCACACCCTCGATATCGTTGTAGGTAAGGGTGATGGTGTGGTCGGCGAGTGCAGCGGGGACGCCGGGGGAGGACGGCACACCCATGGTGAGCGCGCCGGAGCCCGCCTTGACCAGCAGGGAGTCGGAGTGGCCGTGGTAGCAGCCTTCGAATTTCACGATCTTGTCGCGGCCGGTGTAGCCGCGGGCCAGGCGAATGGCGCTCATGGTCGCTTCGGTGCCGGAGTTGACGAAGCGCACCAGATCCATGTTTGGCCATACCCGGCAAAGTTCTTCCGCCAGTTCGGTTTCCAGTTCCGTGGGCGCGCCGAAGCTCAGGCCGGATTGGGCCTGTTCGATTACCGCGTCGATCACGTCCGGATGGGCGTGGCCCAGCACCATCGGCCCCCAGGACTGTACGTAATCGATGTAGCGTTTTTCGTCCGCATCAAACAGGTAGGCGCCCTCGGCGCGCTCGATAAATACCGGGGTGCCGCCCACCGCGCGGAAGGCGCGCACCGGCGAGTTGACGCCGCCTGGGATGACTTTCTGGGCTTCGGCAAAGAGGGATTCGGATTTGCTCATAGAGATTCGGACACCGGATTTGGAGTGGTGAAGGGAGGTTCGGGATTGGAAATTGCGCGTATTATCCGCGCCGCGGGCGGCAGTCGCAAACGGTGAACAAGCCCCCAGGGTAGATAAGCGCAGCGCATCCACCATCGGTCATCGTTGGTTACGGGGAATTCGGCGGATACGCTGGCGCTTATCCACCCGGCAAAAGGGGGGCTAGTCCTTGCAGGTCCAGAACAGGCGGTTGGGTACCGGTCGCCCCATCCCCAGGCGGCGGCTGCCGGCAATGGCGCTCCAGGTGAACTGCTGGCTGCGATTGACCGCTTCCAGCATGGTCAGCCCGTGGGCGATATGGCAGGCGATGGCCGTGGTGAGGGTGCCGCATGCACCGTAGCTGGCTGGAGGCAAGCGCTGCCAGCGAAATTCGCGCACCAGTCCGCGCACGTCGTACAAGCGATTTTCCAGTTGCTGGTCGCCAGCGGGCACACCGGTCAGCAGCAGATAGCGGCAGCCACTTTCCAGGAGTTCCTGGGCCTGGGCGTCGTGCACGTCGGCTTCACCGGCCATGGCGCGGGCTTCGCGTCTGTTCGGTGCCACCAGGGTTGCCAGTGGCAATATCAGGTCGCACATGGCGCGCCAGAGCGGAGGCGCCAGGACGCTTTCTTTGTCGGCGAGGGTGGCGTCCGGGTCGATGATCAGCGGGATATCCGGGTAGTCCCGCAACACGCTGTGCAGGGCGTGCACATTTTCCACCGAGCCCAGATAGCCGATCTTGATGGCGGCCACCGGCATATCTTCGAGCACGGCGCGGGCCTGCTCTACCAGCAGGTTTTCGTCTACCGGCGCCACACCCGCCAGGTCGCTGGTATCGCCCACGGTAATGGCGGATACCACGGAGGCACAGTGGCAGCCGAGGCTGGCGGCAGTTTCCGTATCCGCAGCGATGCCGGCACTGCCACTGGGGTCGTGGTGGGTTACGGTTAGAACGATGGGCTGGCGTGTATCCATGAGCGTTTGGGAACTCCTCGCAGGTTTCCTAATTCTAGTCTCGTCATACACCGGGGCGGCGTGGCCGGGTAGCCTCGCGCGCCCCTGTTACCGCGGATGCGTCGGTTAAAAGGGCTTCACCACTGCGAGAATGACGATGGCCAGCAGTGCCAGCACCGGCAGCTCGTTGAAAATGCGGAAATAGCGCCCGCTTTTGGTCATGGTCCCGGCGGCGAATTTCTTCACGTAGCTACCGCAGATGTGGTGGTAGCCGATCAACAGGACCACCAGCGTCAGTTTGGCGTGGAGCCAGGCCGCGGACTTGTAGTATTCCGGGTTGAAGGTGGTCAGCCAGATGCCGAACACGATCGTGGCGATCATAGAAGGTGTGGCGATCCCCCGATACAAGCGGCGCTCCATAATTTGAAAGCGGTCTTTGCTGAGCGCGTCGGTGGCATCCACGTGGTACACGAACAGGCGCGGCAGGTAGAAGAGTGCGGCAAACCAGCACACCATGGATACTATATGAAAAGCCTGGATCCAAAGCATCGTTGCTCCTTAATCCGGAACGCATTCCGGTTTGTTCCGTTATTGTTTTACTACCTTCGCTTTGCCGCTGATCAGCGCTACTGGCGATAATAGTGTTCGATATGCTGCGGCAGGATGATACCCGCCACATCGGTATCCAGTACACCGGTACTGCCGTGATCGTAATCCCGCCCGATATACAGCGCGCCGGCACCCTGGCTTTCCAGCTGTTGCTGGGCTTCCAGTAATGTGGCGCGCCAGCTTAGTGGTGCCAGTTGCAGTCGCTCACCGGGTAGGCGCAGCAGATCAATTTTTTCCGCCTCTTTCTGTCTGTCTTCTTCGCGCTCATGTTCGGGCTCTTTCACCGGGCGCTGAAGAAAATTGGCCAGGTCTGCGGTACGCAGCGCCTGTGGGGCCTCGTCGCCGCCGATCAGTAGCCACGCCGGTTGTTGTTCAATCAGGCGCTCCGCCTGCGCTCTTTCCAGCAGGCGCGGCGTTGTCGCCACTGCTCGCTCCATCACGCTGGCGACGCCTACCCGGCTCAGCATCTGCGCGCGCCAGCTGGGGGTGCCGCTTTTTCCGAGCGCCTTGAGCGATTCCTGATAGATACCCTCACTGCCGAATAACTGCCGGCTGACCAGGCAGGCGACCACAATCGTCATCATGCCGGGGAACAGGACATTCGGGTTGTAGGTGAGTTCGAGAATCGTCAGTAGAGCGGCCAGGGGCGCGTTGAGCAGTGCGGCCATCATCGCCGCCATCCCCACCATGGCATACAGGCCCGGACTGGCGGTGGCTGCTCCCAGCCACAGGTTCGCCAGGTGTCCCGCGGCTCCGCCCACGCAGGCGCCCAGGATCAGGCTCGGGCCGATAACGCCGCCGGGAATGCCCAGCCCTGTCGCCAGTGCCGTGGCCGCAAGCTTGGCCAGTACAATCGCGAAGAGCGCGGCGATACCGAGCTGTCCGAGCATGGCCAGCTCCAGGGTGTCATAGCCCGTACCGAGAATTTCCGGCACCCACAATGCCAGTATGCCGGTCGCGGTTCCCGCCACAAGGAATCTCGGTATTGGCGAATGTTTCTGTTGCAGTGGGACCAGGTGGCGTTGGCTGAAAATAAACAGAGAGGCCAGTGCGCCGATGATCAGTGCCGCCACAAACAGAATGGGTAGCTCTGCCAGGGATTGCAATTGCGAGGCTGGTACGCTGAATGCAGCCTGGTGGCCAAACGCCAGGCGGGTAGCGGCGCTGCCGCTAACCGCGGCAATCATCACCGGCAGGAAGCCGGCGACCGTATATTCCAGCATCACCACTTCCATGGCGAAGATCACTCCCGCCAGGGGCGTATTGAACGAAGCGGCGATGGCCGCCGCCACGCCGCAGGCGAGCAGGGTGCGCGCGGAGTTGTCTGGCAGTCGCAGCCGCTGCGCTACCCAGCTGCCACTGGCTGCCCCCAGGTGCACCGACGGGCCCTCGCGGCCGATGGACTGGCCGCTGAGCAGTGCCAGTGCGCCGCCAAAGAACTGCAATACCGCGTTCTTGATGGGCATGCGGCCCTGGTGGTTGTGCAGCCGGTCCAGTACATGCACCACACCGGTCGGCCGTCCCGAGGGGGCCACCCAGTGAAACAGCAGGCCCAGTACCAGCGCACCGGCCACCGGTAGGCCGAAGCGCCACGCCGCGGACAGCGATTCAAAATCTTCCAGTTGCGGCAAATAAAAGATCGCCGGCCCCTCGCTCAGCTGGCGGAAACTGATCACGACCAGTCCGGCGCATACGCCGATCACCAGCGCAAGGAATACCAGCAGGGCCAGTGCCTGCTGTGCTGAGAGCTTCACCCGGGCCCGCTCGAGCAAACCTGACTGGCGCTGGCTAGGCAGGGCGGAGAGTAAAGTTTCGGGATCTGGCTGCTGGCGAGGCCGCACGGTTAGTCCTTTAAGTTCGATGGCTTATGGTAAAGTGCTCGGCTCAGTATACAGGGGCGATCACCCGCCATCAGGCAGCGGTGGCGGCCCCGCGAAGGATTTGGATCATCGAGGAGTGAACGTGAGCGTCATCAAAGCGGCAATTGTAGGTGGGACGGGTTATACGGGCGTGGAATTGCTGCGCCTGTTGTCTGGCCATTCACAGGTGGAAGTGCGCGCAATCACGTCGCGAGCGGAAGCCGGCACGCCCGTCGCGGAACTCTTCCCCAGCCTTCGCGGTCACTACGACCTGAAGTTCAGCGCGCCGGATGTAGACGAACTCGCCCAGTGTGATGTGGTGTTTTTCGCCACCCCGCACGGCGTTGCCCAGGCCCAGGTGCCCCAGCTGGTGTCGCGCGGTGTGCGTGTGATCGATCTATCGGCGGATTTCCGCCTGCAGGATATCCCCACCTGGGAGCAGTGGTACGGGCAGGAACACGCCTGCCCGGAGCTGGCTGCGCAGGCGGTGTACGGGCTTCCGGAAGTGAACCGAGCGCAGATTGGCAGCGCGCAGTTGATCGCCTGTCCCGGCTGCTATCCCACAGCCATTCAGCTGGGTTTTATTCCGCTGCTGGAGGCTGGGCTGGTGGAGCCGAGTGGTCTGATCGCCAACGCTGCCAGTGGTGCCAGCGGTGCCGGTCGCCAGGGCAAGACCGATCTGCTGTTTGCGGAGAACAACGACAGTTTCCGCGCCTACGCGGCCGCCGGTCACAGGCACCTGCCGGAAATCGAGCAGGGCCTTGCTCAGGCCGCCGATGGTAAGGTGGATATGACCTTTGTGCCTCACCTGCTGCCGATGGTGCGCGGTATCCACGCTACCCTGTACGCCAGGCTGAAAGACCCGGCTGCGGCTGAGGCGACTCAGGAGGCGCTGCAGTTACTGTTTGAGCAGCGCTATGCGTCCGAGCCGTTCGTAGATGTCATGCCCGCCGGCAGCCACCCGCAGACCCGCAGTGTGCGTGGTACCAATATGTGCCGAATCGCGGTTTTACGGCCTCAAAACAGGGATACCGTTGTTGTCCTTTCGGTCATCGATAACCTGGCCAAGGGGGCGTCCGCGCAGGCGGTGCAGAACCTGAACATCATGTTTGGCTTAAATGAGAACCAGGGGCTGGAGAGCCCGGCATTGCTGCCTTAGAATCGAAGGCTGTAGCAGAACAAGAAAATACGCGACACCGCGAAAATACTATTCAGATAACGATATTTACAACTCATGGCGCGTAAAGTTAAAGGCAGTAAACAGTATCGCATGAAGGTGGTGCCCCACAGGCCCATCCACGGCGTATTCTCTGTGCTGGGGGTGACCATGCTGGTGTTGTCCACCAGTGCGGGGGCCTTCTTTGCCGGGCAGTATCAGCTGAGTAAAAGCCTGGACGAAAAGACCCGCGCGCATATCCGGTCGCAGGACGAAGTGGATCGCCTGCGCACCGAGATCGAAAACCTGCGGGTAAGGGCGGCCACCGCAGAGCAGTCTGTGGCTATCGGCGAGCAGGCCAGCGAGTCGGTGCGCGGAGAGCTGGTTGCGAAAGAGAACCAGATTGCCGAATTGCGTCAGGAAATATCGTTTTACCGCGGCATCATGGCGCCCTCTGAGGGCAGCGACGGCGTGTCCATTGGCCGCTTCAGTATTTCCGAGGCCGGAGAGCGTCGCTACCAGTACAAGTTGCTGGTACAGCAGTCCGCCGCTCGCCACCAGGTGGTGACCGGTGCCGTGCGTTTCACAATTGTCGGTCAGGTCGATGGTGAGGCCCGTCGCTATGCGCTGGCGGATCTGTCCTCGCAGGTGGACAGTGAGTCCATTCCGCTGCGCTTCAAGTATTTCCAGAATATCGAGGGAGAGTTGCAGTTGCCGGAAGGCTTTGTACCGGAAGGTGTCGAACTGTCGCTCAAATCCAGCAAGCGCAAAGGGTTCAGTATTGACCAGCGTTACGGCTGGCTGGTGCAGCAGAGCTGATTTCTGAAGCGGGCGCGCTGGCGCGCTCTCAGTGGAGTTACCAGGCTCCACGCAATTCACGAGGTTTTGGTTGAATTATGTTGAAAAAGAAAGAGAAAACTATGGCTAACACTGGTGGTAATCACACGACTCTGATCGCCCGTCATACCGAAGTTACCGGTGATCTGCACTTTCGCGGCAACCTGGTAGTGGAAGGCCGGGTAAACGGAAATGTATGCGCCCACAGTGACAGCGATGCCCGCCTGCAGATTGTTGATGGCGGTGTGGTCGAAGGTGAGATTCGTGTGCCCAACGTGGTGGTCAACGGCAATGTGAAAGGTGATGTTCACGCCAGCGGGCACCTGGAGCTGGCTTCCAAAGCCATCGTCGAAGGTAATGTGCACTACAAGTTGATCGAAATGGTGAAGGGTGCCCAGGTGAATGGCTCCCTGGTCTCCAACGTAGAAGTGGATGACACCAGCGAGCCGCGTATGCTCGGCTACTCCGAAGAGGCCATTGTCGACGCGGAATAACGCGACTGGTGAAACCCGGTCTGATGGGCAATACTTGACCTGTTTGCTGGGTTTTACCCATAATGCGCCCGCACCGCTGCCATTCGGCAGTGGGCAGCCCCCTCGCGTGAGGGCCGGGCTGCGAACCTGTTTCGAGAGTGATTTATGTCTGAAGCTGTTTCCTTTTCTCCCGATCCAATTCAGGTGACCGAGAAGGCCGTTGCCAAGGTCAAAGGCCTGCTGGAGGAGGAAGGTAATCCGGAACTGAAGCTGCGCGTCTTCGTGACTGGCGGTGGCTGTTCAGGCTTCCAGTACGGTTTTACCTTCGATGAGCTGGTGGCAGAAGATGATGCCGTAGTGGCAAAAGAAGGCATCGAAGTGCTTGTAGACGCGATGAGCTACCCGTATCTGGTGGGTGCCAGTGTGGATTATGAAGAGGGGTTGTCCGGCTCCCGCTTTGTAGTGCAAAACCCGAACGCTTCTGCAACCTGTGGCTGCGGCTCTTCCTTCTCCATCTGAACCTTATCTGAGCTTGCTCAGCTGAAAGGTCCGATCAGGCGGAAAATATACCGCCCAGTATTGCCTCTTTTTCTGCCCCGGTAACTGCGGGGCAGTTGCCATTCAGGCCGAGCATAGTCTGCCGCGCCAGCCAGGCAAACCCTGCCCCCTCTACCCAATCCGCATTGATCCCGTAATCGTCCGTGGCCGCGACCGACCAGGTTGGCAGGCGGCGGCGCAGGCGGTGCATCAGATCCTGATTGCGCGCTCCACCACCGCACACCAGCAGTTCACCGCCGCGGGCAAATTCGTGCACACCGTCGGCAATGGAGGCTGCGGTGACTTCGGCAAGCGTGGCCTGGATGTCGGCGGGGGGCACTTCCAGCCCCGCGCAGGCGCGCTCCAGCCAGGATGGGTTGAAGGCTTCCCGGCCAGTGCTCTTGGGTGCGGGTGCGGAAAAATAAGTGTCGGACAGGAGGCGGTTGAGCAGTTCCGGGTGCGGTGTGCCACTCGCCGCCCAGGCGCCGTCTGCATCGTACGCTTCGCCCCGGTGCAGATTCACCCAGTAGTCCAGCAGGGCATTGCCCGGCCCGGTATCGTATCCGCGCACTCTGCCGTCGGCGGCAAGTTCGGTGATATTCGCCATACCGCCAATATTGACCACAGCCCGGTCGCGATCGGTGCGGAATACGGCATTGTGGAAAGCGGGCATCAGTGGCGCGCCGTGGCCGCCAAGCGCCATGTCGCGGCGGCGGAAGTCTGCCACAGTGGTGATGCCGGTAAGGGCGGCGATGGTGTTGGGGTCGCCCAGCTGGACGGAGAAAGCGGTAGAAACACTGCCCGGCGGGCGGTGCCTTACAGTTTGGCCGTGGCTGCCGATGGCCGTGACAGCGGAGGGTTTGACCTTCGCTTCCTGCAGCACGGCCAGGGTGGCTGCGGCAAATTCTTGGCCGAGTTGTCGGTCGAGCTGCCCCGCGCGGTCCAGTTCAGACGGTCCCGGTGCGCACAGCGCGAGGATGGCCTCGCGCATGGAGGGTGAGATAGGGTGCCCGAGGGCGGCCCGGGTCTGGCACTGCAGCTGGCCCTCAGTCTCGGAAAATTCCACCAGCACGGCGTCGATACAGTCGACGCTGGTGCCCGACATCAGGCCAATGTAGAGGTCCGTCATTCAGTTTACGGAGTCCTTCTCATCGGCGTTCTGCGCCAGTGCCGGTTGCTCGAAGCGCTCTAGCTGCGCCATCAGCGGCTGAGTCTGGGTCTGGAAGCGGGCCATTTCGGATTGCGGGATGGCTTTCGCTTTGGGCAACTTGCGCACGATGGTGGCCGGGTTGCGGTGATGGCCGTCCACCAGGAACTCGTAGTGCAGGTGTGGGCCTGTGGCATAGCCGGTGGCACCCACCGTGCCGATCACCTGGCGCTGCTTGACCCGTTGGCCGCGCTTCACGTTGCGCTTGTTCAGGTGCAGGTAGCGTGTGATATAGCGCTCGCCGTGCTGGATAAAGACGTAATTGCCATTGGCTCTGGTGTAGCCCGCTTTGATGACTCGGCCGTCACCGGCTGAGTAAACCGGTGTACCGCGCGGCGCGGCGTAGTCGGTACCGTTGTGTGGGCGGCGGGTCTTGTGGATCGGGTGCAGGCGGCGCGGATTGAAGTGGGAGCTGATGCGGGCAAAGTCCACCGGGGTACGGATGAATGCCTTGCGCATGCTCTTGCCGTCAGGGGTGTAGTAGTTGGTGTCGCCGTTGCTGTCGGTATAGCGTACCGCGCTGAAGGTCTTGCCTTGGTTGGTGAAGGTCACTGCCTGAATAGCGCCGTTGCCGATCTTTTCACCGTCGAGAAACTCTTCGTCAAACACAACGCTGAACTTGTCGCCCTTGCGGATATCCAGAGCGAAGTCGATATCCGAACCGAAGATGTCCGCCATCTCCATAATCAGGTTGTTGCTCAGTCCCGCCTTGCTCCCATCCACAAACAGGGAGTTGGTGATCTCCGCCTGGCGGAATGCGGTGTAGCGTTCCGGGTCGCGCTGGTGGAGTGCATATTTGTACTCGTTGGAATTGTCGCGGCTGAATTCCACCTTGCTCAGGCGATCGCGGTGCAATTCGAGGCTCTGCAGGCTGCCTTCGCCGTCGATCTGGAAGGTGAGCTCTTCACCGGGAACCAGTCTGGCGAGCTGCTTTGCTTCCTGGCCGCTGGATAGCAGCTGGTACATCTCGGCGCTGCTGATCCCCGCGCGCTGAAACAGATCGGACAGGGTATCCCCGTTACGCACGGTTTCCTGCACGACGCGCAAGCCTTCCATCACGCTTGGTGGCGCTGCAGCGGCGGTCGTGGGCGCTTCAGGCTGCTCGTGAATCTGCTGTACCGCGGATTCAGGCAGGCTGAGCGACACCTCGAGCGCGGTGCGTTTGGCTTCCACGTCTGGAGTGGAGATAAACAGGGTCAGCGCCAACGCAAAGCTGGCGACGCCGGCTGCCAGAGCGTGGGTGCGAGGAAAGTGTTTGCCCAGTGCGCCCAGCAGGCGTGGGTTTTTGCGGTGATCTTGCATGATACTAAACGAGTGCGCTGACAGTGATTGTTATGGAGTTCTGGCCCAGTTGTTGAGGCTGATGCCTAAAAAACGAACACCGGGGCGACTTTATAACAAAATTCCCGCCGTGGTTCACGGGGTAATTGACCTGACTGTCCATGATTCAGTTCCTCTGCCTTGCAGACAAATTCAAGCGCGCTGGTCGATGTGCGGGGTTTCCGCGCCAGCGCCCGGCCGCGCTTGTATTTACCGCAGGATTCGGTACATTTGCAGCCCAATTTTTGCCCGCCAACTCAGGTTGTCCGGGCTTTCTTGAGCACATCTGAACTTACCGCAAGGGGATACAATGGCCGGAGTGGATGCGACACTGCTGGAAGACCTTACGCGCCGTGGGCTGGTCAATCAGGCCACCGGTGATGGCGAATTGGAACAGCACCTGGCGGAAGGCAGTCGCACACTCTATTGCGGCTTTGATCCCACTGCGGATTCCCTGCATATAGGCAGTCTAGTCCCGCTGCTGACGCTCAAGAGGTTTCAGGCGGCAGGACATAAGCCAATCGCGCTGGTTGGCGGCGCAACCGGCCTGATTGGCGACCCTTCCTTCAAGGCCCAGGAGCGCTCCCTCAACACCCCGGACGTGGTATCCAACTGGGTGGACAAGATAAAGGCGCAGGTTAGTGCTTTTGTCGATTTTGACGCCGGCGCAAACAGCGGTCTGGTTGCCAACAATCTCGATTGGACCAAAGATCTGAATGTGCTCGATTTCCTGCGGGACGTAGGCAAGCACTTCTCCATCAATAATATGGTGAACAAGGAGTCCGTCAAGCAGCGGATCGAGCGCGAGGGTGAGGGTATTTCCTTTACCGAGTTTGCCTACATTCTTTTACAGTCCATGGACTTCTCGGAACTGTACAAGCGCCACAACTGTACCTTGCAGATTGGTGGCTCGGATCAATGGGGCAATATCACCGGCGGGGTAGACCTGACCCGTCGCCAGCATCGCGGCAAGGTGTTTGGTTTGACCCTCCCGTTGGTGACCAAGTCCGATGGCACCAAATTCGGCAAGACCGAAGGCGGTACCATCTGGCTGGATCCGCAGCGCACGTCGCCTTACGCCTTCTATCAGTTCTGGTTGAATACCGCCGACGCCGATGTGTACAAGTTCCTGCGCTACTTCACCTTCCTCAGTGTGGATGCCATCGATGAAATCGAGAAGGCAGATGGCGAGCGCGCCGGGCGCCCGGAAGGTCAGGGTATCCTGGCGAAAGAGGTGACGCGACTGGTGCACGGCGAGGAGGGGCTGCTTGCGGCCGAACGTATCTCGCAAGCCCTGTTCTCCGGAAACATTGATGATCTGTCGGCGAGCGACCTCGAGCAGTTGCGGCTGGATGGCTTGCCCAGCTCTGACCTGCCTGCCGAATTTGGTGAGCAGAGCCTGATTCAGCTGTTGGTCGATGCGGGCATGGCGCCTTCCGGCAAGCCGGTAAAGGATGCACTGGGTCGCAACGCGGTACTGGTCAACGGTGCCGGTGTTGGGCTGGAGAGCAATGGGGATCCGGCGGCGGTATTTTCCGCCGATAGAGCCCTGCACAAGCGTTTCTTTATCGTTCGCCTGGGCAAGAAGAAATATCACCTGTTTTCAGTGGCGAGTTGATCGCAATTTAAGCGGTCTTGGGTCGGAATATGCTTTTTTACAGTTTTGTCATAAAAGTGCTTGCGCCGCCCCCGCCAGGTTCGTATAGTTCGCGCCCTCGCTGCTTGAGCGGCAACGCAAAGCGCGGCGAGATGGCAAGATAAGCAATTGATTTTCAACGAGTTTTTCTCGGAAAAAGAAATTCAAAAAGCCCTTGCCAAGGTCGAAGAGGTCGCTATAATGC
>NZ_CANNGQ010000003.1 GCF_947504145.1 uncultured Microbulbifer sp. | reverse complement strand
TCAGAAGTGAAACGCAGTATCGCCGATGGTAGTGTGGTGTTTCGCCATGTGAGAGTAGGTCATCGTCAGGCTTCTATTCCAAAAGCCCTGATCGCTAACGCGGTCAGGGCTTTTTTCGTTGTGCGGAAAAAAGAGCATGGGATCCTGTATTTACAGGAAAGTCGAGCGCGACATTGCGGAAGTATGACAAAAACCGGGATGACGGTTTTTTAAACGCTTCCCCAAGCCCAGTAACCACGCCACTCACACCTTCTATCCCACACTTACCCACAGCTCTGTCCAAGGTTTCTGTGTGTAACACGCCTGTGAATAACTAAAAAAACCGTATTTAAATCAATCCACAAGAACTGGGAAGTTCATCAACAGGCAAACAAAAAAATACCCCGGTAATCGGGGTATAGTGAATAGCGTATTGGCCTTTGTGGCGCGCGGGCTAAAAATGCACACTCCATCCGAGTGAAGCGGATTCCACTTCATACTCACCCAGCAGCTCATCACTACCGACCTCGGGAAATAACTCCCACTCTGCGCGCAGCGTCCACCGGTCTCTGAAGCTGTAGCTCACACCGGCACCGTAACCCCAGTGGAAGCCGCTGGTGCTCTCGGTAAAGGTGCTGTCGACCGGGAAGCTCACGGGCTGTAGAGAGCCATCCTCCAGTTGGAATACAGCGATCGCATCACCTCGTTGCCTGGAGCGAAGTTGGCTGAGCCAGAACCCGCCGCCGAGTTTGCCGAATACACTGAAGCCGGACCGGCCTACGGGTAGGTGGCCGATAAAGAAGGCGTTGCCCATTCGGGTGGTGACTTTATCTTTGACGTTCAGGTGGGTGAGCTGTGGATTACTGACGGTGAACTGGCTGGTGGTCGTGGACGCCTGGCGGAGGTCTGCCTCAACCGCAAAGTTCGGGCTCCAGCGCCACCCGGTGTAGAGCTTGGCTCCGGGGCCGCTGTCGGAGCAGGTGGAAAACTCGGCGGACTGGCGATCGCGATTGAGGTTATCCACAAACCCTCTGGCGTCATTGCAGAGAGGTTCTTGTGCGGTGCTCTGTAGGCTGACTCCGCCGTAACGATGGGAATAGAAGTCTGCACTGGCAAGGCCGCTGCCCAGCAGTGAAAGGGGTACCACAAGCAGAAGGGGGAGCCTGACCATGGCGATACCTGCTCTGGAGTCTGAGAAATGACGTTGTGTTTAGTGGCGGCTTCTCGATAAATCCTTGAAAATCGCCATATGGCTGTATTCCAGCCCGTACATCACATCATATTTTGAGTCGCGCGCGCAATTCCGCCAACTTCTTGGCATTTTCGGCTTTTGACAGAGGTTTGGCTGCCTTGTGGTCCAGCTGAACCTGTTTCGGGGCCGCCAGGCTCTCCCCCGCCATCAGGCGCTCGCAGATCTTTTTGTAGTGGCTTGCAAACACAGGATAGGCGGAAGACTCCGGGTTATTAGCCAGGAAGAACCAGTCTGCGGCGCGTCCGGCGTGGTAAACCGCTGGATGGCTCCACTTCTGGTTGGCCTTCGGGCTAGGCGCATTACAGGCTTCCCGATATGCGGCGCGGGGACCCGGCAGACCGTTTTCACCTTCGGCGCACAGCTGCAGCATCCTGTGGATAGTGGGTAAATACTCACACTGCTTGATTGCCCGTTTCGCTCCGGCCACCATCTGTTCCGGTGAAAAACCGGAAAGGGACTCCAGCCACAGGCGTTTGGCGTGGTTCAGAGTCTGCACATCCTGGAAGGCGGAATTGAACTGATTGTGATAGCTCAGCTTTAGTAGGCCGAACACTTCGTTCAGTGCACGTTTGCGCGCTTCCAGCTCCGGGTTACCAGTTTGTGTCTGTGACGATGTCCCAGACTGGTGTGTCCCTGGTGCGCTGGTTACCTGTTTGCCCGGATTCTTTTGGCTTGCCATGGTGCTGTCCTATCGCGAACTTGTTGCGCTCGGCCCACTTGTGCCGCGCATGGCGCACAAAAACCGCATCCCAACTTTTACGAGCGGTATTCTGGCTGCGCCAATAGAGAATGAATTCAGGAACCAATGAGAGAGCAAATTCGCGGTCGATCTCGCATTGACTTAAAAGGTGGCCCAGGCAGTCGCTGGACGGCTGCCAGTTGCGGGAGATGGGCTTGGCAACCGGGTTTCTCTCGATTCCCTGGCAGTAATACGCCCACTCCGTACGCGCGTATTCGATAAACTGCTCTCCCCAGCGCGCGCTGTGACCACCGCGCTCGAGCCATTTATAAATAAACTCAGGCAGTAATTCTGCGGCAAAACTGGGATTGATGGCCAGTCGGCGCAATTGTTCCCAGGTATTTTCACTGGGCTGCCAGTCGCGGGTCATGGCTACAGGCTTGCGTTTTTCGATAAACGGCGTTTCCTGCTTCTCCCAGTCTTCGGTTACCCAGTCATTGAATTCCAGATCCCAGGAAACCGATTGCTTGGCGCTGTTGCGATGATACTCCACGAAGCGTTGCAGGCCGCGGCGTACAAAAGTGCTTGGTACACCCTCGTCGGCGAGCTTGCGCAGAGTGTCTTCGCTGGGTTGCCACTGTTCGGGCAGCGGAAGTTTACGCCCTTGGGTGGCCCGGAAAGATTCCCATTTGGTTTTTACCAGTTTCAGGAACAGAGAGCCGAAAGAGTGCCGGCTTTCTCCCCGGTCGCGCCAGTAGGTAACAAACTCGGGCAATTGTTCACGGACGAAATGTTCCGGTACACCCAATTGCGCGATGCGCGCCATCGTTTCGTTATCCGGCTGCCAACTGGGGGAAATAGTATTGGCGGAGCGGTGCGCTAGCGCCTGCTGCGACTGGAAATCGGCCTGCGGCGATTGGGTGTCGGAGTGCCCCTGTTGCGATTGGCGTCCAACCTGTGCCTGAGTGGCAGGCAGTGCAAATTTGAGCATCGCGCTGCTGCCGTAGGGGGCTGCCCCCAGCAGCAGGGCACCCTGGTTGCGCAGGCTGGTGGACACCCGCTGTATATCCGCAGGCTCCCAGAATGGCAGCAGCTGCTGAAGTTGTTCGCTTTCAGCGGTGTACCAGTCTCGGCCCGGATGTGACTCCAGAGGTAGAAAGGGTATCAGGTCTCCCAGGGCGCCCAGCAATACGGCTTCCTCCAGGCCAAGAGTGGCGGCCAGAGTAGGAGAAATGACGAGGGGGCGTTCCGGGAGCAGGGGGTGTTTCATGGGGCGATGATACCATCGCGGGGCCGGTCACCGGGAGTGGATATGGGGGGCGGATGGAAATGGGGAAAGGCATACTCGCTCGCGAGACGTGACTTTTCGGTCTGCCCCTCGGAGTAGCGGCTTAGCGAGTCGTGGACGAAATCCGGTAGGCGCATCGCCGGGCACCGTCGAGCAGGTATTCACAGCGCTCCACTTGTGCTTGCGGCAAGCATTGGCGAAAAATTTCCAGTTCCGAGCGGCAGAAACCCTGACACTCGCGCGCAGCGGCGCAAATGGGGCAGTGGTTTTCTATCAGTAGCCAGACACCGCGTTTTTCATACACTGCCTGGGCCATATAGCCCTCCCTGTCTCGGAGCTCGGCAAGCGCTCTTACTTGAGCGCCCAGTGTCTGGCAGCTTGCCAGGACGCGCCGGTATTCCTCCAGGGATTTCTTCTCGCGCTGACCGATCAGTTTATCCAGGCCCACCTCACCAAATACTTCCCGCACGCTGTCAATCAGCTTCACGGTGAGATCGTCGTGTCGGTCGGGGAAGCGTTTATGGGCTTTTTCTGTAAGCTCCCAATAGCTCGCCGGGCGCCCCACTTTTTCCGCGCGGTCAAAGCGATTCAGCAGGCCTTCGCTCGCCATCAGGTTCAGGTGCTGGCGGGCGCCCACCGAGGTAATCCCCAGACTTTCTGCGATAAACCGGGCGGACTGAGCTCCGCGGCTTTTCAGCAGATAGAGAATCTGTTCGCGCGAGTCCGTGCTACTTTCGGGCTGTTCTTTTTTTGATTTCGGCATGGTCAATGGGTGTTCGCTTTTGCGGGCCAATCATCGGATGCTTGGTGGAGCATTGCAAACCAGGTTGCGGCTGCGATACACAACAGGCCACCAAGCACCAGTGTCCACTGGCTCCCCAGTAATGCCAGACCACTGCCTGCCAATGCGATGACGGTGCTGGACAGGCAGAAGTTGGCGGTCAGCAGTCCCATCACGCGCCCCTGGCCATAGTGCTCGAAGCGTTCAGCTATAATGGCCGGAAAGACACCGTTGACGCTGGCGATGCCGACACCGATCAGGGCAAACATACCGATGGCGATCTGGCTATTTGTCCACGGCAGAGCAATCAGAAGTGTTCCCAATCCAAGTGCACCTTTCGACACTACTGGGTTCGCGCCAAAACGCCTTTTAAGTGCGGGAATTGCCACGACACTGGTGGCAATCATCACACCGGTGACCACCACTGTATTCCATGCAATCTGATGGGGCTGATAGCCGAATTCTTCCACCAGCCAGAATGGGTAAAACTCGTAAAAGGCGTTAACCCCCAGGCAGAACAACAGGTTGAACATTGCCAGCGCCCGAACCGCGGGCTGTTGCCATAAGGTCATTGAGTTCTGTGCGCGGATCAGGCGTAACAGGTTGCTGCCACCCGGTTGGCGCGGAGTATCTGTGGGCATCATTATCTGTGACACCAGTGCACAGGTGAGTACTGCCACAGTGCCAGCCCAGAACACGACTTCTGGCCCATATTGCGCCAGGTATCCTCCGCTAAGCGGCCCAAGTAGCCAACCCGCATAGGCGCAGGCCATCGCCAGTGACAGTGCGCGTGTTCGATCAATGACCGGGTGCAAATCCGCAGCCATTGCTCGCGCGATCGCTATATTGCCTTCACACAGCCCGGTTACAAACCGCGCCACAGCGAACAGTAGGAAGTTATGCGCGCTGAGCGCCAATGCGGAGAGTGCGTAACCTGCTGCAGCCAGAATAAGGGTGAGCACCAGAGTGCGCCGGCGCCCAAAGTGATCGGACAGTGCGCCCACCACACTGCTTCCCAGCAGTAGTCCCAGTGGAAACAGTGCGAGTATTACGCCCAACAGCAGCTTTCGCGGTAAGCCCATAAAGCGCGTGAGGTCACTGGCTGGCCCGTCGAGAAACAAAGGTGCGAGAACAGGATAGGGAAGGGCAATGCCGGCGGTGCCAATCAAGGTCACCAGCATTACAGAGAAGAGTGTTGTTTTTGCGTTGGCGATGGGCATGAGAAATAAAGTAAGCAAGTTGTTTTTATATTAAGGTAGCATTGCTTGCCTATAAAAAAGTAAATGCTTTTCTATTGGCGCCATAGTGTCGACCAATCCTCCGGCTTGGGCGGGGCTGATTCCGTCCGTTGCTTTTCTGCTTGCCTTGTTGTGGCTGGTGGTTGGTTGTATTTTACCCGGGCCATTTCTTTACCCTGCTGGTTTTTGCAAACACTGCGTTACGAAAGGTGTTGATGGAGCACGATATGAGTGACACCCCCTCAGCCTCGCCACAAACTTTCCGCCTGCGGGGTGTGAGTTGCGCTGGCTGTGTCAGAAAAATTGAAGCCGCGCTGAGCGACGTTGCCGGTGTTGAAGAGGCACGGGTAAATCTGGGCGACAAAACCCTGGTGGTAGACGGGGAGGTCGCGGCAGAAGATTGCGTCGAGGCGGTGGAATCCGCAGGCTACGGTGCAGAGCTGGTACAGGCGAATGCGCGGGAGTTACGTGACCAGCAGCGTGAGGAAGAGCAGGATCACTACCGGCAATTACTCTGGCGCGCAGGAATTGCACTCGGCCTGGGTGTTCCCCTGATGGCGTGGGGACTGATTACCGGGGAGATGGGAGTAAACAGTCCTTTCCAGCAGATGGCATGGGGAGCGGTTGGCCTGCTCACCCTGGCGGTGCTGGTCTTGTGTGGAGGACACTTCTACACCGGTGCCTGGCGGGCGCTTCGTCACCACAGCGCCACCATGGACACTCTGGTCGCACTGGGTACCGGCGCCGCGTGGCTGTTCTCGATGCTGGTGGTAGTACTGCCTCAAGTGCTGCCGGAATCCGCACGTCATGTCTATTTTGAAGCCAGTGCCATGATCATTGGCCTGATCAATCTCGGTCAAGCGATGGAAGTCCGTGCACGCGGCAAAACCAGTGCCGCGGTAGAAAAACTTCTGGAGCTGCAGGACCCCACTGCGCGGGTGCTCCGCGACGGCGAAGAAGTGGATATCCCCATCGAGCAGGTGCAGACAGGGGACCGTTTGCGGGTGCGGCCCGGGGAAAAAATTCCGGTGGACGGCCGCGTGATCGAGGGCGAGAGCCTGGTGGATGAATCCATGCTTACCGGTGAGCCGGTACCGGTGAAGAAAGCCGAGGGTGATGGACTCAGCGCCGGTACCCTGAACAAAAATGGCAGCCTGCTGTTCGAAGCGGAGAAAGTCGGTGCAGATACCCGGCTCTCGCAGATCATCGAGATGGTGAAAAATGCGCAGAGCTCACGGGTGCCCATTGCACGCCTGGCCGACACCATCTCCGCAATTTTTGTACCCACGGTCATGATCATTGCGGTGGTTGCCGCACTCGTCTGGTACAACTGGGGTCCCGATCCCCAAATTGCACACATGCTGGTGGTGCTCACTTCCGTTCTGATTATTGCCTGCCCCTGCGCCCTTGGTCTCGCTACACCCATGTCGGTGATGGTGGGTGTGGGCAAGGGCGCGGAAAACGGTGTGCTGGTGCGCAATGGTAAGGCTCTGCAGCAGGCGACCGATCTCGACACCCTGGTGGTGGACAAAACCGGCACCCTGACCGAGGGCGCGCCAAAGCTGACGGATATCGACAGCACCGGGGATACAGATGAATTGCTGCAGCAACTGGCCAGCCTCGAAAGCCAGTCCGAGCACCCATTGGCGGAAGCGATTGTCGCCGCCGCCAAACAGAAAAATTTATCCCTCAGTGCCGTAAACGGGTTTCAAGCCATCACCGCTCACGGCGTCAGCGGCGAAATCGACGGCAAAAAAATCCTGCTCGGCAATCGCAAATTGATGCAGCGCGAAAGTATCGATACCGGCGACTGGCCAGCGAAGGCCGAAGCCCTGGCGGAGCAGGGGCGCACCGCCATGTATGCCGCGGTGGATGGTGCACTCGCCGGTATTATTGCGGTGGCCGATCCCATCCGCGAAGACGCAAAGGTGGCGGTGAATCGGTTGCAACAACTGGGACTACGTATCGAGATGCTCACCGGCGATAACCGCGCAACGGCAGATGCGGTGGCCAAACAGCTGGGCATCGAACATGTGCACGCGGATCTGTTACCGGAAGATAAGGAAAGGATTGTCGCCGACTTGCAGAAAGGCGGCGCCAAAGTGGGGATGGCCGGGGACGGCATCAACGATGCACCGGCACTGGCCCGTGCGGATGTGGGATTTGCCATCGGTGCGGGCACCGATGTAGCCATCGAATCGGCTGACGTTACCCTGATGCGCTCCTCCCTGCACGGTGTTGCGGACGCGGTGGAGCTATCCCGCGCGACCCTGCGCAATATCAAGCAAAACCTGTTCGGTGCCTTCGTGTACAACACCCTGGGTATCCCCATCGCCGCCGGGGTGCTGTACCCAATCACCGGCATGTTACTGAGCCCGGTGATCGCCGGTGCCGCCATGGCATTTTCTTCGGTCACCGTGGTGAGCAATGCCAACCGCCTGCGTTTTTTCAAGCCTTCCCACGATTCGGGCAACGGGAATGGAGGTGAACAATAATGGAATCCTTATTGATCAACCTGTCGGGATTGGCCGCGATTGCGCTGACGCTGTGGTGGTTCTGGCTGGCGCCGAAGCGCAACACACTGCAAGCGGTGGGCGCGGATGAAAAACTGGAAATTCTAGTCAAGGATGGCGTCTACGAACCGGACCGTATTTGCGTGCCTGCGGGCACGGAAACCGTGTTGCATTTCCGCCGTGAAGACGCCTCACCCTGCGCCGAGTGGGTGTTGTTTCCCGACCTGGAAGTGAGCGCCCAGTTGGCGGTGGATCAGGTCACCGACGTTACCCTTCCCGCGGCAGATGCGGGAGAGTATCCGTTCCACTGCCAGATGCAGATGTATCGCGGTGCGCTAGTCGTGGAGTAATGGTAGGGATGTAGGCCGGGTTCTCTAATCCCCGAATCCGCGATGAATCTGCTCCACATTCAGCTCCCCTAGAGCCGGGTCGCGTCCCGCCAGAGCCAAATGCACGTGGTTGCCGTCGCGCATGGGGTGCATGGAGTAGTTGAACTGCCAGGGAGCGCCGGGCTCTTCGAAGGACGCATCCAGAGCGATGCCATGCCCAAGATGGAACCCGGCCAGATTGATCCGCCCCAGACCTTCAGAAATACCCGTGCCGCGCGCCTTGAAGAAGGCTTCTTTCATGGTCCACAAGCGGTAGAAGTGTACCGGCAGTAGCTCCGGCGGCGCGGTTTCCAGCAGAGTGCGCTCATCCTGGTGAAAGTAGTGGCGGGCAATGCTCAGAAAATTGCGTGGCCTGGTGGGCTGTTCGATATCCACACCGATATCGGACTCGCAGGAAACCCCGAGCGCAATCCACTGGCCGCTGTGGCTGAGGCTGAAGTGCAGTTCCGGCACCTCGGCCAATCGGGGTTTGCCGGAATCGGCAACCTGGAATATCAGTGTTTCCGGCGCCTGCCCGCAGATATTGCCCAGCACCCGGCGCAACAGTGCGCGGCTCAGCAGAAACTGATAACGCGCCTCTTCCCTTTTGTAGCGCTCGCGCCGCAGGCGCTCGTCGCCGCTCAGCAAGGCTTCGAGAGCGCGCGCCTCTTCGCTGCCCGGGGGAATATCATTGGTGTGTAATAGCCAGACTGCCGGTAATGTCATTGCACAAATAATTAGGAAACTGTGACTTTATGCTAATCCCTGTACCGGGGGGCTGCCAGTGCTTTGAGTGTCTGCGCATATTTTGCTAGTTTAACGAACCTGTATCCCGTTCCTGAATTGATGAAGTCGTATTCGACGGTTTTGACGACATGCCGAAACTTTCCGCTAGTGCCCTGTTTGGCTATTTGCTGCTGACGCTGCTGGTATTCCAGCAGGCGACAGCTTGCTATGACGGCCATTCTGAGCTGGCGGAGTCTGTCGTGAGCGCGGCACAGGAGCTGGTGGACTGCAATGACGCCGAGAACACCGCGCCCTGTGAAACCGCTGCGTCGGCGGGCCTGGATCAGGAGTGCAATCACTGCTGCCACTGTCATGCCGGCGCCAGCCTGTGCCTGCCCGCGGGGCATTTTGCACAGTGGTCTATCTCTGGCACCCACTGGCTCTCAGCCACCGATGCGGCCTTCCCCCACGAGATTATCTCCGCCCTCTACCGACCTCCCATTGCCTGAGTGACGTGAAACTTCTGCGGGGCTTACCACAGCCCCGCCCGTTGAATTTCAACCCTCACTCGGGAATCGATGTATGTCTTGTTTTGCGACGCCACTGAACTGGCGTCTGTTTCGCGGCGCGCCTGTGCTGAACGTACTGCTGGGGATCCTGCTTGCCATTCCGGCGCTGCCGATCTTTGCGCAGGCTCAGGATGCGCTGCCCCCACTGACCCTGCAGCAGGCGGTAAGCCGTACGCTGGAGCGCCATCCCGCGCTCGCCGTATTCGAATATCGCCACCAGTCCCTGGATGGCCGAGCGCAAACCGCGAATCTGCGCCCGGCGCTGAATCTGGATGCGGAGCTGGAAAATTTTGCCGGTACCGATGGTACGGAAAATACCGAGTTTACGGTTGGCCTGTCTTCCGTGATTGAACTCGGTGGCAAGCGGGATGCGCGCGGGCAAGTGATCGTCAGCGAGCGGCGCCTGCTGAATATCGATCGCGAGATTCAGGCGCTGGACCTGCTGGGTGAAGTCACCCGGCGCTATGTACAAGTACTCTCGACCACAGAGCAGGTGGCGCTGGCGGGAGATGCCGTGCATCTTGCGGAAGATGCTGTGGCTTCGGTCAGAGCGCGGATTTCCGCAGGTGCCGCCCCTGGGGTGGAACAGCTGCGCGCGGAAGCCGCACTCTCCCGAGCGCAGCTGCAGCACCGTCAGCTACAGAAACAGTTGCAGGCGGAGCGGGTGGCATTGGCGGCGATGTGGGGGGAAACCCGCGCAGATTTTTCGGTTCCCACTGGGCAGCTGTATCGCCTGCAGGCTGTCGATGATTTCTCCACCTACTTCGCCCGAGCGCAGCAGAACCCATTGCTGATGCGGTACGCCTCCGAGGCCCGCGTGCAGGACGCGCAGTTGCGCCTCGCGCGCACCGCCGCCCGCGCCGATCTGGGCTGGGGGCTTGGGGTGCGCCAGAGTAACGAAACCGATAGCACGTCGCTGGTGGCCGGAGTCAGCCTGCCGCTGTTTAGCGGGCGTCGTGCCCAGGGAGAGATCGCCCGCAACCGCGCCGCGCTGGAAGGAATCGCTCTGCGCGAAGAGAGCGCGCGCCTGCAACTTCACACCCAGCTATATCGCGCCTATTCCGATCGCGCTCAGGCCGTGCACGCCGTGCAGCGGCTGCGCGCCGACATTATCCCCACACTTGCTCGCGCCATGTCTGAAACGGAAGCCCTGTATCGTGCGGGCCGTTACAGCTACCAGGAATGGGTCGCGGCGCGCGAAGAATTGCTCGATGCGCGCAGCGCGCTCATCCAGAGCGCCACCCGCGCGCTGCTTGCTGAGGCGGAAATGGAGCAACTGACCGCTGAACCGCTAGCCCCCCACAATACGTTGCAGGCCAGCGAGAAATGATTTCAGGAAACACCATGAAAAATACACGAATCCATTTTCTTTCTGCCCTGTGTCTGCTGTTTAGCAGTGTGCTCTTTACCAGTGTGCTCTTTACCAGTGTGCTCTTTACCAGTGTGCTCTGGGGAAATTCGTCCTGGGCCAGTGAGGGGGATCACCACCATGAAGAGGAGGGGGATCACCACGAGGAAAATATCGTCGAGTTGTCTGACGAGACCCTGGCCCGCTCGGGTATCAAGCTCGCTACCGTACAAGCGCGGGAAATCGAAAGAGTTGTCACCCTGTACGGAAAGCTGCAACCGGAGCCCACCGCCATCAGCCATATCCGTGCACGCTACCCCGGGCTGGTTTCCGATGTGGCGGTCAGTATTGGCGACCGGGTGAAAAAGGGGCAGACCCTGGCATCGATCAATTCCAATGAAAGTTTGCAGGAATACAAGTTGCGTGCGCCCTTCGATGGTGTGGTAACAGAAAAACACGCGGGCTCCGGAGAATTTGTCAGCGACCAGACTCTGTTTACCGTGGCGGACTACCGCCGATTGTGGGCCGACCTGCAGGTGTTTCCCCAGCGGCTGGCGCAAATTCGCAGTGGGCAAAGCGTAGAAATTGTCGCTGGCGAGCAGTCATTTCAGGGCAAGCTGCAGAACCTCGTTCCCGGTGCGGATGGTGCGCCTTTCCAGCGCGCCCGTGTGCCGGTAGACAATCAGAGCGGTTCCTGGTCTTCCGGCATTTTTGTGGAGGGACGGGTGACGGTGGGCACCGATCCTGCCGGTCTCGCCATCGACAACCGCGCGCTGCAAACCCTGGATGGCCAGGCGGTGGTTTTTGTACAGACCAAGCCCAACCACTTTGCACCGCATCCGGTGCGGTTGGGGCGGCGTGGTGTGGCCTTCAGTGAAGTATTGGAAGGCATGGAACAAGGCGAGCGCTATGTGGCGGAAAACAGCTACCTGCTCAAGGCGGAGCTGAAAAAATCCGCTGCCGGACACGCGCACTGAGGTGGTATCAATATGATTGAATCGTTATTGCGCTTTGCCATTGAGCGCCGTGTGTTGGTGCTGTGTGCCAGCCTCATTGTCATTGTATTGGGCCTGTGGAGCTATCAGCGCCTGCCCATCGATGCAGTCCCGGACATCACCAACGTCCAGGTGCAGATCCTTACGGAAACGCCGGGCTATTCCCCGCTGGAAGCGGAGCAGCGGATAACCTTCCCGGTGGAAACCGCGCTGGCGGGCCTGCCCGGGCTCGAGTACACCCGCAGCCTGTCGCGCTATGGTCTGTCCCAGGTGACGGCGGTCTTTCGAGAAGACACCGATATCTTTTTTGCCCGTAACCTGATTGCCAACCAGCTGGCATCCATCCGCAGCGACCTGCCCCCGGGGCTCGAACCCAAACTGGGGCCAATCGCCACCGGGTTGGGGGAGATATTTCTATACACCGTGAGCGCCCGGGAAGATGCGCGGCAGCCCAACGGTGAGCCGTACGACAGTACCGCGCTGCGGGAAATTCAGGACTGGATCATCAAGCCGCAGTTAGCACTGGTATCCGGGGTGACCGAAATCAACGCTATTGGCGGATTCCGCAAACAGTTTCACGTAACCCCGGATCCGCGCAAGCTGCTGAGCTTTGGCGTCACCATGGAGGATGTGATTCGCGCGTTGCGGCGCAACAATCAAAACCGCGGCGCCGGGTTTGTTGAGGTCGGAGGCCATCAGCTACTGGTGCGCTCACCGGGGCAGCTGCAGTCTTTGTCCGATATTGAAAATGTAGTGGTGAAGCGCCCGACGGAAGATACAACCGGAGAGCTGACATCGCCGGTTACGGTTGCTGATATCGGTCGTGTCGCTATCGGTCGCGAGCTGCGCACCGGTGCTGCAACAGAAAATGGCCGCGAAACCGTACTTGGCCTGGCGATGATGTTGATGGGAGAGAATTCGCGTACGGTGGCCGCGGACCTCGGCACGGCGCTGGAAAAAGTGCAGATGTCTCTGCCGGATGGCGTCGTGCTGGAATCGGTATACGACCGCACCCGCCTGGTGGATAAAGCCATCACCACGGTGCAGACGAATCTGCTGGAAGGGGCGCTGCTGGTCATTGCCGTACTGTTCCTGATGCTGGGAAATTTCCGCGCGGCCCTGATCACCGCAGCGGTAATTCCCCTGGCCATGCTGGCAACGCTGACCGGGATGGTGACGGCCGGTGTGTCAGCCAACCTGATGAGCCTCGGTGCACTGGATTTCGGACTGATTGTGGACGGCGCTGTCATCATTGTGGAAAACGCCACGCGACGGCTTGCCCAGGCCAGCCACGGGCGCACGTCCGAGCTTCCGTTAAAGCAACGGCTGGATATTGTGTTTGCGGCAACCAATGAGGTGATACGTCCCAGTATGTTGGGGGTGCTGATTATCACCCTGGTGTACGTACCGTTATTTTCGCTTACCGGCGTGGAAGGAAAAATGTTTCACCCTATGGCGGCAACGGTGGTGATGGCGCTGCTGGCGGCGATGGTGTTCTGCTTTACGCTGGTGCCCGCGGCGGTAGCGGTGTTTCTGCGCGGGAATATTCGTGAACGCGAGAACAAGACGGTGCGCGGCCTGAAAACCCTGTACCGGCCGATTCTTGTGGCCGCGTTGCAGCTGCGCTGGTTGGTGGTGTCGTTCGCGCTCGTACTGGTGCTGTTTTGCGGCTGGCTTGCCACCACACTGGGCTCGGAGTTTGTGCCGCAATTGAACGAGGGAGATATTGCCACCCACGCGCTGCGGATCCCCGGCACCGGCCTGGAACAGGCAGTGAAAATGCAGAAAGAACTGGATGTAGCGCTGGGCAAGGAACCTGAAGTCGCGCGGGTTTTTTCCCGCATTGGCACCGCAGAAGTGGCCACTGACCCCATGCCACCCAATGTGGCGGATACCTTTATCATTTTGAAACCGGAATCCGAATGGCCAGATCCCGATTTGCCCCGTGAAGAATTGATCGAGCGGTTAAAACATGCGATTGAATCGGTGCCGGGCAACAACTACGAGTTCACCCAGCCTATCCAGATGCGCTTCAACGAGCTGATCTCTGGCGTGCGCGCGGATCTCGCGATCAAGCTGTACGGTGATGACCTGGCACAGCTGCGCCGTTCCGCGGCTGAACTGCTCGCGCAGGTTCGAAAGGTAGATGGCGCCGCCGATGCACGCCTTGAACAGGTAGAGGGGCTGCCCGTGCTTTCCATTGTTCCGCGCCGTATGGCGCTCGCACAGTACGGGCTGGATGTGCAGTCGCTGCAGGATTATGCAGCTGCAGCGATCGGTGGTACCAGTGCGGGTTTGATGTACTTCGGCGACCGCCGCTTTGAGCTTATGGTGCGCCTGCCGGAAAACCTGCGACAAAATGTCGATGCATTTTCTTCATTGCCGGTACCCTTGCCCGCGGGCGATTTTGTACCACTGGAAGAAGTGGCTGAACTAAAGTGGACCGACCAGCCGGCACAAATCAGCCGGGAAAATGGCAAGCGCAGGATTGTGGTCAGCGCCAATGTGCGCGGTCGCGACCTGGGCTCATTCGTCCAGGAAGTACGGGAGCGTATCGAGACGGATGTCCGGTTGCCCGCGGGCTACTGGTTGGATTATGGCGGTACCTTCGAGCAGATGCAGTCTGCCAGAGATCGGTTGTCCATCGTGGTGCCCATGACTTTGTTGATGATCCTGCTGTTGTTGATGGTCGCATTCGGCTCTTTGCGGGATGCGCTGATCATCTTTACCGGCGTGCCGCTGGCACTCACCGGCGGCGTGCTGGCTCTGTGGCTGCGGGATATGCCCCTGTCGATTTCCGCGGGTGTCGGTTTTATTGCGCTCTCGGGCGTGGCGGTATTAAACGGATTGGTGATGTTGTCGTTTATTCGTGAGCGCTGGCGGGAAACCGGTGAGCTGTATACATCTGTGGTGGACGGAGCCATGTTGCGCCTGCGCCCGGTGCTGATGACCGCGCTGGTGGCCAGCCTCGGTTTTGTGCCCATGGCGCTCAATACGGGCACCGGCGCGGAGGTGCAGCGGCCACTGGCCACGGTGGTTATTGGGGGCATCGTTTCTTCTACGCTGCTGACACTGATTGTGCTGCCGGTGTTATACCGCTGGGTGCACGGGCGCGTCCGCCAATTTTCCCCGACTGCTCTGGAAGGGTAGAATCCTGAGCAAACCACCTGACCGGGAATAGAGAGAGCACTTTGGCCAAAAAAACAAAAACCGCGTTTGTCTGTAATGACTGCGGAGCCGACTACACCAAATGGGCCGGGCAGTGTAACGCCTGTGGAGCCTGGAACAGTCTGAGCGAAGTGCGCCTGGGACCGGCCCATACCGACAGCCGCGCGGCCAACTTTACCGAGGCGCAGGCGGGTTACGCCGGTGCGGCGGGGCAGGGCAAGGTGCAGAAGCTTTCCGAGATCGATCTCAGCGAGCTTCCGCGCATTCCCACCAATGCCAGTGAGCTGGACCGGGTGCTGGGTGGCGGATTGGTGCCGGGGTCGGTGGTATTGATTGGCGGGCACCCCGGTGCGGGTAAATCTACCGTGCTGTTGCAGACCCTGTGTCATCTCTCGCAAAGTCTGCCTGCCCTGTATGTCACCGGGGAGGAATCTCTGCAACAGGTGGCCATGCGGGCCAAGCGCCTCGGTTTACCGGCGGACCACCTGCAAATGCTGTCGGAAACCAATGTGGAGCAGATCTGCCTGACTGCCGGTGAAGTGAAACCGAAAGTCATGGTGGTGGATTCCATTCAGGTCATGCATATGGCCGAAGTGCAGTCCGCGCCGGGTTCGGTGGCGCAAGTGCGCGAGAGCGCGGCCTACCTTACACGCTTCGCCAAGCAGACCGGCACCGCACTGATTCTGGTGGGTCACGTCACCAAAGACGGCAGCCTCGCCGGCCCCAAAGTCCTGGAGCATATTATCGACTGTTCCATCATGCTTGAAGGCACCCACGATTCCCGCTTCCGCACCCTGCGCGCGCACAAAAACCGTTTTGGTGCGGTAAATGAGCTGGGGGTGTTTGCGATGACCGAGCAGGGTTTGAAAGAAGTTTCCAACCCCTCGGCGATTTTCCTGCAGCGCGCCGATGAAATTGCCGCGGGCTCGGTGGTGACTTCCGTATGGGAGGGAACGCGCCCGCTATTGGTGGAGCTGCAGGCACTGGTGGATGACAGCAGCCTCGGCAACCCGCGCCGGGTTGCGGTGGGCCTGGATCAGAATCGCCTGAATATGCTGCTCGCGGTCCTGCACCGCCACGGCGGTGTACTGGTAGGGGACCAGGATGTGTTTATCAATGTGGTGGGTGGCGTAAAGGTAGTGGAAACCAGTGCCGACCTGACGCTATTGATGGCGGTAGTCTCCAGCTTCCGCAACCGCCCCCTCGATCGCGACCTGATGATCTTCGGCGAAGTAGGACTGGCCGGCGAAATCCGCCCGGTGCCGTCCGGTCAGGAGCGCCTGCGGGAAGCCGCCAAACACGGTTTCCGCAAGGCCATTGTGCCCGCGGCCAACCGGCTAAAAACCGATATTGAGGGGATGCAGGTGATTCCGGTGAAAAGTCTATCCGAAGCTCTAAATGCGTTGGATATGGCTTAGCGGGTACCGCGGCAGGTTTGTAAAGCGAATTAACCTTTTAGCAGATCGTAAGAAAGCATTGCCAGAAGCGAGACTCCCGTACCAAGAAAAAACAGCGTAAAAATCTTGGCCAACAACTTATCAAGTTTGTTTGTATGCTTTTCGATGGCTTCACAATCGGCATTTAAAAATGAAATTGGGCTTTTTTCCATTTTCTTACTCCAAGACTTTGGGATAGCTAATGCTTGTGCAACATTAAGGATGTCCCAGCCGCTGGTAAATTCAATACCGAGCTGATGTTTCGTTTCCGGATTTTTTCTTAGTTTCCGAACAGTTAGCTGCCCGAACATGATAAACAGGATGCAGGTCAAAAACATAAACGCAAAAAACACAGTGAATAGCTTGAACTCAATCGACATGGTTAATTGATCCATTGAGTGATGTTGTCATAAGTTGCCCCTGCATTTTCTTGAGTCTTATTTGTCGCATAAATAGCCGCCCCGGCAGACGAAGCAGCGACAAGCGCTCCTCCTGCAACTAGTACTAGGCCAGCCCACCCAACAGGCGTGAGCGCGAGAGCGAATATGAGAGCCGCCGATCCGACTTTAGCTGTAAGTAAACCCGTTGTTGCTCCGGCCGCAAAAGAGCTGGATTCGATAAAGAGATCACGCTCCCAATTTCCTCCAGCTTGATAGCTATTATGCACTTTGCCCACGCGGGACCCAAAATCGATCACAGCCAGCCCGTTCCCGAGCAGCTTGGTGTGCTGACTCAACTTTACCAGCCTGTGCGCCTCAATCTCACTACTGAGTTGCAATTTCGCCACATTGCGGCTGCTGCGGGCAATATTGATGCCTCGCTCGACACTGGTCAGCGGGGTTCCCCGGCGGGATCGGATATGGCTGTTTACCACATGAAGTTCGGCGCGGAACTGTGTCTGCATTCGGTTGAAGGCATGGTGTGCTCTCTGCTTCAGTTGTGCCTGATTGCTTGCTCTGTTCTGTATGGCATCTCGGTAGTTGAGCAGTGCCACCTGGTACTCTTTTACCGACTTGGCGAAGCCGCTGATGCGCTCGCCGTAAACACTGGTCGAAGCGCCGGTCAGCGCAATATTGTAATCCTTCAATTGCCCCATTATGGCAGCAAGGGCCAGGGTGTTGTCTTCACCGAAGGTTAGCGACAGCTCGGTAACTGGCTGTGAAATATGCTTCGGTGCCAGTAGTGCCTGAATGTGCTTGCCCTGAGCGTCACTATGACCGTTCAAAAGGTAAGGTGTATTGGCTTTGACAAATTGCGGCGCGGGATTGTGGAGTTCGGAATATTGCTGAAGATTGACGCTACAGGCTCGTTGAATGGCGGGTGCGCTTAGTGCCCGGTTACACAGGAGAAGAGTGCTCACTTTCAGTTCCTTTTGAAAAGTGCTTGAACGGAAGCGGAGGATTCTACCGATGGAGCAAGCGGTCTTGAAGTGAAATTCGGGGTATGAACGTACCAGTCAGGTAGGGCTGAAATTAAAATGCCGCTCCGAATGGAGCGGCTTTTTTGGGGGGATGTTTTACATCTTCCAGTTAAATCGTAATCCGGCGGTGCGGGGTTGGCCCCACACGCCGTAACCCCAGTCGGAACCGAGGGTGTTTTGGTAGGTGAAGTACTCTTCGTTGGTGAGATTGCGGGCGAAGGCTTCGATGCTGTAGGCATCCGTCGGCGAGTGCCAGCTGACTTTGGCGTTGGCGAGGCCGTAGGCGGACTGCATTGAGTAGGGATCGTTTTCTACCTGCAGGTAGTGGTCATCCTGCCAGGAATAATCGCCCTGCAGTACCAGATCGCCATTGCTGCCAAGGCTCTGGTAATAGCGGGCAACCAGGTTGTAGGTGAAGCCGGGAGCGGAGGGGAGTTCGTTGCCATCCAGGGTGTAGGCATCGTCGGCGACGAAAAATATCTGCTCAGAATCGAATTCCGTGTTGAGCCAGCCGGCGCCGGCGATGACTTCAAAGTTATCGGTGATGGGTGCAGTCAGTTCTACCTCGGCACCACTGCCGGTAACATCCCCGGCATTGGTGATCACGCTGCCGTCGGCCACCGTGAGAAATACCTGTGCCTGATAGTCTTCCACGGTGTAGTGGAAGGCGGCGGCATTCAGACGATATACCTCGGCGAGAGTGGTTTTCAGGCCGAGTTCGAAGTTCTGAATACTTTCCGAGCCAACCGGCAGAGTTGATTCCGGCAGCGCGTTGTAACTTCCAGAAAATCCGCCACTTTTAAAACCGGTGGAGTAGCTGGCATAAGCCAGTGTACCTTCGCTTGGGCGCCAATCAAGCCCGATGCGACCTGTGGTGGCGCTATCGCTCAGTTCCCCTGTGGTATCAATTTCGTCATAGAAGCTTGGGCCTGCATCTTGGGTGAAATCGCGCTCTTCTTCGGTATAGCGCAGGCCACTGATCAATGTCAGAGATTCACTCAGATCGTATTCGAGTTGGCCAAACAGGGCCCAGGATTCGCTGTCAAGGGTGACGATTTCCTGGTGCCACAGTCCGTCCGCGGTGGTGGGTGCCTGCGTAATTAAACCGCGGTCGTCTTTGTAGTAATAAAACCCGGTTACCCAGTTTGTTTTTTCAGTGTTGCCGTCGAGGCGAATTTCCTGAGTGTACTGTTCGGCATCCACACCGTATTGCTCATCAAAATAAATGACCGCGGTGCCGTCGCCATCGTCTTGCAGGAATTTATCCAGCTCTTCGTAGGCGGTGATAGAGGTAAGCGAGAAGTTCTCGAAGTCCCAGTTGAGGGTGGCGGAGGTACCAAAGGTATCAATTTGAGTGGCGAGCCCATCGGTAGCGCCTGTGGCGACATACTCGGGCCCGTACTTGCCTTCGGTGGCTTCAATACCGGTCATCCCGAACGAGGCGCTGGTGCAGCGTCCGGCCTGTATCGCGCTGATGGCACACTTGTCGGCGCCTTCATTTGCTTCCTGTAGATAGCCCATGTGGGCAAAGCCCACCGATTGTTGATCGGCCTTGCTGCCGTGCACATTCAGCAGCAGCCCCGCATTGTCGGCGAGGTCAATTTCCAGCTGTGTGCGATAGCCAAAGCTGTCGGTGTCGTTGAGCTTTTCCCCGTTCACGGTGTTGGTCTGCCAGCCGTCGTTGTGGGTGCTTTTGATCGCGACGCGGCCGCGCACGGTTTCACTGAGCGGACCGCTGACGGTGCCTTCGAGAATGCGCTCGGAATAGGTGCCGTAACTGGCGCTTGCGGTGGCTTCCAGGGTTTCGGTAGGTTTGCGGGATACATAATGCACCAGGCCGCCGGTGGTGTTGCGGCCGTACAGGGTACCCTGGGGACCACGCAATACTTCCACGCGCTCCAGGTCAAACAATTGAATAGCGGAGCCTGCCGGGTTACCGCGATAAACGTCGTCCACATAGATGGATACTGGAGATTCCCAAGAGTCGGAAAAATTCACCAGGCTGATGCCGCGCAGGCTGACCGAGGGGCTGGACGCTTCGCCGAAGATGGCGAAGAAGTTCATGTTGGGAACCTGCTGGGTGATATCCAGCCCTTCCTCAAAACCCATTTTGTCGATGGCATCGCCGGAGAACGCGCTCACGGCAACGGAGACATCCTGCATGGACTGTTCGCGTTTTTGTGCAGTGACCGTAACTTCTTCGAGAACAGACTGCTGGGCGAAGCCGGTGTTTGTGCCGAGTGCGGTGGAGAGGGCGATGGCGCTGGCCAGTAATGTGCGGTGGGCGCGGCGGGGAAGAACGGGTTGGTTGGTTTGTGCGTCAGAATGGTGATGGGTGCTGCGGTTTGGTGCAGGCATATTTTTCTCCTTGTAATCGCGCGTGTTCCGTATGAATCCGAGCTGGATTGCGCGATTTGATAGCGGGCATCATTGCCCGGGATGCACGGCGATGTTGCATCGTCGCGGTGGTGCTGGAAGTTTTCTTAAATGAAATCCAGAAAAAAGAGCGCCAGACTGGCTAAACTCTGGAAATACCCTACCAAAAATTACGGTTTTATCGCAATTTTGTTTCGGGCTTGAGGGGGCGGGCTTGAGGGGAGAGGTATTGAAACCGTATTGCGAAGGCGAAATTTATTCTCTTCGCAATACGTTGAAAATCAGGTGCCTGCGTTACTTGGTCAAACGCAGCATCAGCTTCATCATTTTATTCGCCAGGTTGCCGTACGGAGGCATCAGCAGCTTCAGCGGATCCAGTGGGCCCTGATAGAACACCGGGCGCAGTTTGGAGAAGGTCAGGAAACCCTCGTAGCCGTGGTAATGGCCCATGCCACTTTCGCCGACACCGCCGAACGGAATATCGTGCTGACCCACGTGCAGTACCGCGTTGTTTACACTTACACCACCAGACATCACATGGTCGATGTAGTAATCCCGCAATTCCTTGTCTTTGGTAAACGGGTAGATCGCCAGAGGGCGGTCGCCGCTGTTGATATAGTCCGCGACTTCTTCACGGCTGTTGTAGGTTTTGATTGGTAGTAGCGGGCCAAAAATTTCCCGCTTCATTACATCCATATCTTCGCTGACATTAATCAGCAAGTGCGCGGGAAATTTTTTCAGTGGGTCTTCGCGGCTTCCCTGGCCATCGGTCAGATCGATGGCGGTGGCGCCTTTGGCGAGGGCGTCGTCCAGAGTCTGCCAGATACGCTGGAAGGAGCCCTCGTCGATGACAGAGGTGTAATCCGCGTGCTGAATTTCGGGGTAGCGCTTCTTGAAAACTTTCTTGGCCTTTTCCACAAAGGCCTCAACCTTTTCTTCCGGCAGCAGCAGGTAATCCACCGTGGTGCAGATTTGCCCGGCGTTGAACAGCTTCCAGAACAGCACGCGCTCGACAGCGGTATCGGTGTCGTAATCCGGGCCGACAATCGCCGGGGATTTACCCCCCAGCTCCAGGGTGACCGGTGTCAGGTTCGCAGCAGCGGCGGCCATAACCTTGCGGCCTGTGGCGCCGGAGCCGGTAAAAATCAGGTGGTCAAACTTAAGAGCGGAGAATTCGATGCCCACACCACCGGTTTCCTCAAGGAATACCAGCTTGTCTTGCGGGAAGTAGTCACCGCTGATGCGCTTGAGCAGTGCAGTGAGGTTGCGGGAGTTTTCCGACATTTTCACCATGGCGCGGTTGCCGGCGGCAAAGATGTTGATCAGTGGGCCGAACGAAAGGTTGATGGGGAAGTTCCACGGCACGATCACGCCCACCACACCCAGCGGTTGAGGAATTACCTTGGTGGATGAAGTGGGGAAGGCGGTGATGTCGATATGCCGCCGCTGGGGCTTCATCCACTTCTTGAGCCGCTTGATGGTGTCCTTGATGCCGTCCAGTGCGGGAAAGATCTCCGCAAACAGGGTTTCGTGGTGGGAGCGGTTGCCGTAGTCGGCGCTCACGGCTTTGACCAAGTCGTCCTGATGCTCGCGAATCATGCGCGCCAAGGTGCGCAGATCGTTGACTCGCTGTTCACGGTCTGGCGATGGGTTGGCCATATAAGCCTGACGCTGCTGCGTCAGCAGGGATTGGAGTTCCTGAGATTGCTGATTTTCTACAGGGGCGGTGGTTTCGGTCATGGTCTTGGCTCGGCTGAAACTCAATTATTGTGATTGCTGATCGACGGTTCGGCTCGAATACACCGTTTCGAAAGATCGGGCTTGATGCGCGCAGTTGCATAAGGCTCTGATTGTACGGCAGCCACACCCCATACTCTGGATTTTTGCGGACGGATTTCGAAATCCGGTGCATGAATGACTCTCCGCATGGTCCGCCCACCGCAGCAACATAAGTTATCTTCTGCGCAGTGAGTTGACCGAACGCACCAGTCATTTGACATATTGTGTCGCCCGCCATTTGGCGGGCTAATTGGTACGCGCCAGGGTTGCAGCTCACTCGCCGGGCCTGTGCTGGGCTTCCTCCACTGTCATTGCCGCCAGTGCTGCCAGCAGCGGTGATACTCGCGCCTCGCTCAATTCGCGGACAATTTCGTCCAGCTGCTGCTGAACCGGGTTGCGCCCTGCACCCAGGTCCACAGGCTCTTCCGGCAGGCTCTGTAGCGGCGCGGGCAGGGGTTCGGCGGCTGGTGCCGATTGCGGAGTGCCTTCCGGCTCCGGACTTGCCGCGGGCCGCTCAAATTCCCCGAAAAGGGAGTTTGCGCGGTAGGGGGCGAAATCCCGGTGCATTTCCAGCGGACTGGACTTGGCGGGCTGACCGAGGCTGCTCTGGCTCATGCCTGAGTCAATGGTGAGGTCGTTACGGAATACCCGCGACCAGTCATTGGGGTAGAAGCTACCGTCTACGGAGCCAAATGCCGGATCGAAGTTACCGCCGTTGCGTCCGCCCTGCAGGTTGGCGCTGGTGGATTCGGTCTCAACAGAAATCAGCCGCCCGTGCAGCTCCGGCGCCTGCCGCACCCACTCGCGGGGAGGGTAGATATAGTCCGGGCGCAGTTGCGACAGAGTAATGTTGTCGACATTGGTGTCGTTCTCGAATGGCGTCTTATCCGTATCGATATTGTCGTCTGGGTTCTGGTCTGGGCCATTGTCCCCATCATCGGTAATGATCGCGGTGTTTTCGGTCTGCTGAATGGTGACGCTGATGGGGTAATTCACCGTGACGGCAAAGGTAACGTTGCCCCGTTCCCCGGGGGCCAGGTTGCCCACGTCAAAGCTATAGGTATCGCCATTCTGCACCCAACCGGGGGTGGAGTTGGCTGCGTCGAAGGTGGTATTGGGGGGCAGGGTTTCGGTAATGACCACGCCGGTGGAGGTGGCGTTGCCCCGGTTGCCGTAGTCCAGTGTGTAGATGATGGACTCGGTCGGGCGCGGCACCACGCCATTGTCGTCCTTGTCGATAAACAGATCGACGAACAGGATTTCGAACGTCTCGCTATCGGTATTGTTTTCCGGTGTGGGATCGGGCCCGTTGTCGCCGTCGTCATCTATAGTCACGGTATTGACCTGCCCGCTGACATTCGCGGGGATCTGGTCGTTTACCGTTGTGGTCAGCGTCAGTGTCACACTCTCGCCCACCGCCAGGTCGCCGATATTCCACGTGACGGTGCCGGCCACCGTATCGACAATGCCGCCATCGCTGGCGATAAAGTCGGAAAATAACGATTGATCCGGCAGCTGGTCGGTAATAACCACCCCGGTACCATCCTGGTTACCCTCATTGGTGGCGACAATGGTCCAGGAGATAGTATTGCCCGGTCGTGTGGGATCGGCAAAGTTCTCGATTTTGTCGATGGCGTAGTCTGGCGCCGCCCGAACGAGAACATCCGTATTACTTCGGTCTGTACTGGTGTTGTTGTCTGGGTTCTGATCGGGGCCATTATTACCGTCGTCGTCGATACGGGCGCTGTTATTGAATGTATCGACACCGGCAGGCAACGGATTATCGATGATCACGGCGAACTGAATTTGCCCATCATCTCCCGGTGCCAGGTCGCCAATATCGAAAGTGAATTGATCGCCGGAGACTACCCAGCCCGGTGTCGAGTTGGCTGCATCAAATTGTGTATTTTCGGGAAGTGTTTCGGTAATCACATTACCAGTGGCGAGTGCCGTGCCGAAGTTTGTGTATTCCAGGGTATATATAACCGTGTCGCCCGGGAGCGCCGTATCGGTGCTGGCCGACTTGTCGATGGCCACATCCACATAGACGATTCTGAATGATTCGCTGTCGTTATTGTTCTCGGGCGTGGGATCCGGTCCGTTGGCGCCATCATCGGAGACTTCCACGCTGTTTAGCTGAGTTGGAATAGCCGAGGGCACCAAGTCATTTACGACTGCCGACAAGGTTAATGTCACCGATTCTCCTACCGCAAGGTCGCCAATATCCCAGGTGACGGTGGCGTTACTCAAATCAATGACTCCGCCATTGTCTGCGGTGAAATTATTGAACAAGCCCAGATCGGGAAGAGTATCGGTCACCACTACACCGGTGCCGTCCTGATTGCCCTGGTTGCTAACTTCGATGGTCCACTCGATGGTGTCACCGGGGTTGGCGGGATCGGTGAAGTTTTCGATCTTATCAATTACATAGTCTGGCTGTGCATCAATTGGGGTGTTGTCCTCAGCGGTGTTGTTGTCCAGGTTCTGGTCCGGCCCGCGGCCGTCGTCATAGGAAATCTCGGTATTGTTGAGTATCTCTTCGACGCCGGCGGGTAGAGGGGCATCGACGATCACCGCGAATTCCACGGTGCCGGTTTCGCCGGGATCCAGGGTGCCAAGGTCAAACGTCAGCGTGCCATCGCCATTGTCCACCCAGCCGGCGGTGGAGCTCGTCGCATCAAAGGTGGTGTTCGGTGGCAGTGTTTCGGTGATGGCTACATTGTCTGCCAGAGCGGTCCCGAGGTTGCTGTAGGTCAGGGTGTAGACAACGGTGCCGCCGGGCGTAGTACTGATACCACCGTCGTCTTTAGTGATGGAAAGATCCACTTCGGTAATATCGAACGTCTCACTGTCGACATTGTTTTCCGGCGTCGGGTCTGGGCCATTGGTGCCGTCGTCGGTGACTTCCACCGCATTGATTTGCTGAGGGATTCGCGGAGGCACTTGGTCCGCTACCACACCGGTTAGCGTTACTGTCACCGTTTCACCAACCGCGAGATCACCAATATCCCAGACTACCGTGCCTGCATCGGTATCCACCACACCGCCGTCACTCGCGGTATAACCGGAAACAAAGGGCGTGGATGGCAACTGGTCGGTGATGATTACGCCGGTACCGTCTTGGTTGCCTTCATTGGTGATGGTGATGCTCCAGCTGATGGTCTCGCCGGGGAACGCGGGATCGTCAAATTCCTCCACCTTGTCGATTACATAGTCGGGAGCCGCCTCTAGTGGTGTTACATCTTCGTCGGTATTGTTATCCGGCGTTGGGTCGGTGCCGTTGCTCTCGTCGCCGTCAATGGACACGGTATTATTGGTTTCATCAACGCCGGCGGGTAGTGGGTCAATGACCGTCACCACCAGCTCTACCGAGCCACTTGCTCCGGCAGCCAGATCGCCGATGTTAAAGGTCAGAATGTCGCCATTCAGAGTCCAGCCCGGGTTATCGGCCGGATTGAACGTGACGTATTCGGGGAGGCTCTCGGTAATGACCACACCGGTGGCATCAATATTGCCGGTATTACCGTAGTTGATGGTGTAAGTAATATCGTCGCCAGGCGCGGCGGTGATGCCGGCATCATCCTTGTCCACGAACAGATCCACCGCGCCGATGGGCGCAGTAACGCTGTCGGTATAGTCATACTCCCTCTCAATAGCGGTGTCGTTGCCTCCCGGAGGTGTGTCCAGGCTGGTGGACTCCACTTCCACCGTGTTCGTTGTGCTCTGGCCGATCGCTGCGGTGTCGCTGGTAACCCGTGCATCGATCGTGATGGTAATGACCGTGGTGCTGTCTATTTCACTGACGTCCAGTGAGAGCAAATTAGCGGTCGAGTTGTTGACGATAGTGGGGGAGCCACCGGTCACGCTGATCTGCACATTTTCTACCGATGCGATAAACGGCGGCTGCGCGTCTTCAATCGTGACGTTGTAGGCGTTGGCACCGCTGGAAGGATCGAGCCGAATGGTGAGCTGGTAAGTGGCGAGCCCCCCGAGTGTCAGCGGTGATCCGCTTAACAGTTGTTTATCGACGATCAGTTCCGGCTCGACGATATCCACGGATGCGTCGTCGGTGAGATCGGCATCCGGAATGGTGTCGCCATCGGTGTCGTAGCTGAGCGTGGCATCGTTGGTGAGCGTAACGCCCTGCACATTGGCGGGAATGTCGGTCACCCGCACCCGGTACGTCAGGGTGATGGTTTCCACGGTGGTGTTGTCGGTGTCCGTATTCTGCAGTGTGCCGAAGTCGAATTCCACCGTGTTATTACCGGCATCGTTTGTGACGGTAACATCCCCGGGAGTGATGGGAGTTGCCCCCGGGTTACTGGCGGAGACACCGACGAGATCGATGAATTCAAAACCGGGGCCATAGACGTCGGTAATCTGCCCGCTCAGGGTTGCTTCCGGAACAGTGACAGTAACCGAGAAGGTAACGATTTCGCCAATGGTTGCTTCAGTGTCATCGTTCAGACCGTCGTTTTGCGAAGTGGAAACCAGAGTTTTCTCGAATGCCGGCCCATTCACCGTGATTTCAACCTGATCACTGGTGGCGTAATCGTTGAGTGGGCCACCCTCACCATCGTCACCGGTTCGCTCATTGGGATCTGCGCCGTCAAGGCTGGTCCAGTCGATATCGGAGGTATTGGTGATGGTGCTGCCGGCGACGGTGTTGGCGAGGGTTCCAGACACGGTAATGGTAACCAGTTCGCCCGGCTCCAAATCCAGTGCCGCTTGCGGGTCGAGCACTACTTCCCCACCAACGATGACGAAATTACCGGAGATATCCGAAATCCCGGCGCCGGAGGTCAGTGTGGCGCTGACCGTGGCACCGGTGAGTTCGGCCGGTAGTGGATCACTGAAGCTGATGTCGTAGGCGGTGGTACTGCTGCCGTCATCCGGGTTTTCGACAGTAATGGTGTAGTTGACCAGGTCACCGTTATCGCCCTGAAGAATATTGGCGGATTTATCGATCGTCAGCTGTGGCTCGATGACGGTTACCGTTGCAGAGCTCGATACGTTATTGACGCTGGACGTGAACTCGGCGTTGTTGGTCAGATCGGTGCCGGCCTGATTGGTGTCGACGTTGGTGATACGTACCGTATACACGAAGGCGATCAGATCATCGATCTCCAGAGGGTCCTGGCCGCCGACATTTAAAATCTGATCTACCGAGCCGAAGTCAAGAGTGGTGCTTCCATCCGGGTTAACAGTTTCTGTCGGTGGGCCAAATGTACTGCCGGTCAAGGTGAGATCATTGCCGATAATGATGTTGTTCAGGCTCACGAATTCCATGCCCGCGGGCAGGGTATCGGTAAAGTTGCCATCCTCCACCACGCCTTCCGGTATCAAAATTCCGGCGAGAAAGATTACCGTCTCGCCGATGACGACCTGGGCGCGATCGTTGAACGCGTCTTCGATGGAGCTCTGGACGATAATTTTCGCGGCCTCTGGCGAAGTTATCGTGAAGTTAAACGTATCGTCGGTTTCATAGTCGTCGGGAGAGCCGCCGGCACCGTCCTCGCCGGTGCGCTCATTGGGGTCGTCGCCATCAATACTCTGCCAGTCGACGGTCGCCGTGTTTGAAACCTGGGTGCCTACCAATACGTTATTGACGACCGTGGCATCCACAACCAGTGTCAGCGTATCGCCAAATAAAAGGTCGAAGGACTGACCGGGAATTGTTTCAATGGTATTGCCGTTGGTCTGAAAAAGATTGAGTACATCGGTATCTAGCCCATTCACGGTCAAGGTCGCGCTGCTGAGCGCAACACCGGTGAGCTCCGGCGGCAAGGTATCGGTAAAGGTCGCATCGAAGGCGTCGGTGTCGGAAAAGGCTGAGTGTGAGACGACAATGGTGTACTGGACTGCATCGCCGCCGTCGATGGGTACCGGTGTATTGGTCAGGGTTTTATCGACCTGTAGATCCGGCTCTATTACGGTGACATTGGGCGCGCTGTTGTTGTCCTGAACGGTAGGATTGTCGACCGTGTCATCGGTGCTGTCCCAGAAGAAGCGCGCGTTGTTATTGCGCTGAGCACCGCTCTGGTTAGCCGCGACGTTATCCACCAGCACTTCATAGGTGATCGTAATGGTTTCGGCTACGCTGTTGTCGCGATTGGTATTTGTGATATCGCCCAGGTCAAAGATAACTTGCTGCCCATTGACGGTTGGCGCTAACCCCGCGGGTGTTAGCGGCACTGTAGAGGCAATATCGCCGGATGATGTGGTTACCGACGTAATACCGATAAATTCCAGTCCCTGATCCAGAGTATCCCGAATACTGGCTGAGGGTGTTTCCCCTTCAGCAATCGTCAGTGTGACGGTGTAGGTAATGACCTCGCCAATAACGGCTTCATTATTGGCATTGGTAGTGGAATTGATATTGGTGCCGACCAAGTCTTTTTCCACGGTGTTGCCCGCGATTTCTACATCTGCGTCATCCTGCCAATTGATATTGGAGTTGCCCGCGGTGTAGTCGTTGCCTTCATCAACACCGCCGTACTCTTCCAGTTGTGCGGTATTTTCAATGATTTGATTGGGCCGTACATCGTCGCTGGCAATCAGGTCATAAGTAATGATGATGATGTTGCTGCCATCGGTGGTGGCTCCGGTATCCGGGTCCCGGCCCTCGTTCAGTGCACCTTCCATGGCGGAAGGGTCTTCCAGCGTAATACCTCCGCTGAACAGGTCTCCGCTGAAGTTCACCGGGTCACCTGCACCGGTAAATACCTGCAGGTTGAGTCCTGGTGCGCCCGCTGGAATTTCAAAACCCGGAGGTAGGGAGTCGCTGATTACCAGGTCAAAGGCGTCGGACCCCCCGGTATTTTCCAGGGTGATCGCAAACTTGACTGTGTCCCCGGCATCCACGTCACTGAGGTTCGAATCAATCGGTGCGGTATCCAGATTGCCACTGGTAATCGGGCCGCCGGCCCAGGGTGGGGTTCCGGCCCCCCCGGGGCCTTCAAACGTGACTGGCCCAATTGTGGTGGGATCGAAAATACCATTGCCGTTATCGGTAGAAACCACACCCTTGGTGAGGATGAGCTCTGGTGACAGTACTTCAACCTGAACGCCATCTGGGTCGAGGATGGTAGTGCCATCGGTATTCTCAATGGCAACCGAGGCGATGTTGGTCAGTTGCAAGCCATCGGTGAAGGGTTGGTCCTGCACCTCTACGGTAAACAGCAGCTGTACGATGCCCCCTGCCGAGTTGTCCTGGTTTACCGCTTCGTAATTCCATGTGATCGAGTTGTTGCCGAGATCGGCGCTCGTAGTGACATTGGCACCGTCCAGGTACCCGGGTGGCCAGCTGGCGAATTCTGTATTCGGGCCAAAACCCCACTGATTGACGCCCGGCGTATTCGTGCCTTGTGCGGTATCAACAAACGTGGGCGCCTGAGCCAGGAACACTGGCTGCGGCAGGTAATCCGTGAGGGTAATACCTTGATAGTCAAGCGTGCCCAGATCAACCTCGATGGCAAAGGTTACCGAGTCGCCAACAGAAATCTCATCCAGGTCGTCTGGATTTGTGCTGCCATTGACCGCGTACACACTTTTGCTGGAGTCCGCGCCTTGTATAACGATTTCCTCGGAGCTGTTGTTCTCGACCGTTTGCCCATTCGCCGATGTGGCAGTGCCACTCACGCTGGCCTGGTTGTTGATGGTATCCAGCGCATCAACGGCGTTGCCGGTTTCAACGTATCGCTCAAGGATTGTGGCTTCATAAGTGATGGTGACGGTAGTGGTGCCATCTGTGACGGCATCCGGTACCAGGTCGCCTTCCAGGTTGCCGGAAGTAATGCCGCGATCTGCTAGTTCCTGGGAGATATTTACGTTTACGGAAGTGGATCCATTGCCATTTACCGTTACCGTGGAGTTTCCGGCACCGACGGTCGTGTCGGCGAAAGTGTCGCCGTTAAAAAAAACTTCCATCGAAATGGAGCTCGGATCTACTTCCAGACCATCCCCAACCAGATCGTTCGCGACCAGGTTATCCAACGACATATAGTCGGAAACCTGCATCGTCAGGGTGTACTGCACGCGGTCTCCGGGGGTAAACCCGGTGTCACCGTTATCCTGTATCAGGGCAACGTCTTTCTGCAGGGCCGTGGCGGTTGCAATGATTTGTGCATCGTCATCATCGGTGACGGTTTGTCCGTTATAGTCGCCGGTGACGGAGGCGGTATTCAGTACCACGTCATTGGCCCCGTCATTGATCACAATGGGATTGCCATTGGCGTCGACATCCGGCACGTAGCCGGAGTAGGTAATTACTATGTCATTGTCGACGGTGGTGCCCTCGACAGGGTCCGTAAAAGTGACGATCAACTCGGAATTGAGGTTTGCCCCTTCCGGTGGTTCGGTGATGGTGAAGTTGGGTGTAGCGCCGTTTGCGTAGGTTACGGTTACCGTGCCCGGCAGATAGTAAAAGTTCTCTGGTATTTCTTCGGTGATCACCAGATTGTCGATCTGCGAAGCATTGGCAATATCGACGGTTACCTGCCAGGTCACCGGTTCGCTGGGCCCGGTGACCGTCTCGCCGTCGTCGCCAATGGACGCATTATCGCCATCGCCGTCCAGCGCCACCTTGTCCACCAGCATCACAGTGGGGGTAATCTGGTCGACGATGGGGGGCGCGACAATCGGCGGGTCTACATCCGGGTTGTTGAGGGGGTCGTTACCGTAGGCAAAGCCGGGTCTGACCCAAATCGGAATGGGTGTGCCCACCATCGCGCCTGTGGCCTCGTCAAGCAAAATCGAGGCGATGATTTCGTAAGGCGGCTGGTCCCCGGTAAAAGATCCGAACGGCAATTGAATCGCGTACCAGGTGGAGCCTTCGCCCTGGCCCGGTGGCAGGGGGATGGCCCCGGTCTGGTTGAAATCATAGGGATGGTACAGCACCGGGTTGCCATTGCTATCTACCCACTGGCCGCCGGTAAAGGTGTATTCGACAAAGCTGGCACCCTGTGAACCGCCGATATTCTGCAAGTCTGCACCGGGGCCTAGCACTACATCCAGGAAGGGACCATAGCCTGTGTCGGTGCCCAGGTTGTCGAATTCTATGGTGATATCGGTGGATTCATTGATGAAATCTTCCGCGGGCGCATCGATGGTGGCACCGGGCTCTGCGGCGAGCAATCCTTCCCAGGTGCCCTGCAGCAACTTGGAAAAAGCAATATCGGTTTCCACTTCGCCTTTCTGTTGCTCCAGCTCCCAGTCACCACCGCGCAGCGCACTACCGGTGGCATCATCGGAAGCCGCCACGTCTGCGCCAGTGAGGCTGGCAACCTGTTCGATAAACTGCTCGCCGGTCAGGCTATAGCCGGTATTGCAGCCATACAACAGGATATCGGCATTTGCGCTCAGGCTGGTTTCCCAGCTTTGCAACTGAGCGCTGTGGCTGCCTGCTTCATTGGCGACAAGGCTGGTCAGGGATAATTCTTCCCCGCCCACGTCGATACCGCCGGCACCGCCGTGGGAGATCAGGTGGATGGCGTCGTAGGTCTGGTCGCTGTGGGTGAGATAATCCGTCACCGTTTGCAGGCTGTCGTCGGCATCCAGTGTCAGCAGGCTGACGCTGCGCTCGCCGGTGGCGAGCTGAAGAAATCCATTCTCCTCGGTAACCTCATCGGCCTGCTGGATCAGGTCATCGATCAGTGCCTGGGCATCGTCCAATTGCAGGTCGATGACGACCAGCTCCTGGCGTTGGCTGGCACCCGGTGTCGATGATTCTGCGGTGTTGTCCTCGTCGCCACTGTTACCGATCTGGTTGTTGCCGTTTTTGGTGTCTGCACTTTCGGCAGTGTCCGGGGCTGAGGTATCACCGGTCGAATGGCTGATATCCGCCGCCACGGACGCATCCAGTAGAACCCGTTTTTCCAGCGTGCGACGCAGGCTGGTGAGCTGGCGGCCCTGCTGGTTGATCGCCTGGGCCAGGGATGATCTGGAAAACTCATTGAGTTCCATGGGATACCTCTTTCCTTGTGGTTTTCTGGCGCAGGCCTTCCTGGCCGGCCGAGAAATTTCTGCGTTGAGTGCAGAGTTGTTTAAACGCCGCTTTCGCGAATCAGTACACCGGCGATCCGGTCGACAAACAGTTGCATCAGGCTGACGGGTTCACCAAACAGCACCAGGGTACCGGTACGCTGGGATCTGGCGATGGACAAATCCTGCGCTCCCAGGGCGGCATCACTGGCAGCCTGTAATTCGAAATTGAGCAGGTGCAATGCTTCTGCACTGCGCTCCGGGTTATCGGGCAGTACCTGTAGTGGGCCACCGTGCTCGGAACTGAGCGCGGGGTCCTGAATACGTCGCGATGCGATCTGTCCCACGCTGTTGACGGTAACCGGCAACGGCTGCCAGCGGCCGTGTACAAAAAGTCTGCCGGTCAGTGTACTTTTCTGTCCTTCCGCTGACGGCAAGCGCCTCAGTTGCTGCGGCTCACCATAGGCGTGGCCCCGCAAGGTGCTGCGATCGGCGATGGCGATAAACAGCATATTGACGTCAAGGTATTGTCCCGGCGCCAGCCCCGGCAGAACCCAATCGACGGTACCCGAGGTGCTGGCCACTATCTGTAGTTGCTGTTTTTCGGTTTCCAGTGCGCGCAGTAACTGCTGCTTGCTGAGTAGATCCTGCAAATAAACACCGTCCAGCACGTCGAGCTCTGTCGCAAAGCCATCGCTGTGCTGGCGGCGGTTCAATAATTTCAATTCCTGCCGGGTGCGGGCGATGCGGTAGTCCAGTTCATTGTCGTGTAACTCGGCGATGACGGTGCCGGCGCTTACTGCGGTACCCGGAGTCACGGACAGGGTTTGCAGCACGGCGCCCGCCGGCGCCATGACGTTTTGCTGATTGGCGAAGTAAGTGCTGGCCGGGAATTGAACCGGCCACGGCAGAGGCGTCAGCAGTATCGCGACTAGTGTGAACAGAGTGCCGACTACCCAGGGATTCAATACCTGCAGGGTCTGTTTCAGCTGTTGAATGCGATTGAGGCTACTGGTGTGGGCATTCTCCGGCTGGCCGCTCGTTGCACTCTCCGGATCATTATTCTCCATGGTGGTGTCCTGTTGCGACGGCTTGGGATTGCCCTGCAGCAGGGCTTTCTGTTTTTTCACATGATTGAAAAAGGCGCTCACTTCCCGGTAAGCGGGAACTGCGATAAGCAGAACAATACACAGTAGAAATAGGGCGAGGCCCGCGGCTTTGAACAGCAGCTGGTAGACGGCGTAACTGATGGTGGCAAAGACCACAATGCGATACAGCAGACTGGCGAAGCCGAACAGCGCGAGCAATCGCTGGCGGCGATCAATGGGTGCCGGTTGTCCCCGCAATAACTTTGACCAGCTCCAGCTGCGGAAAGCATTGGTTGCGCTCTGCTGCAGGTTTTTTTCTCGAGTGTAATCACTCAGCAGGTAGTAGCCGTCAAACTTCATTAGCGGGTTGGCATTGATGAACAGTGTCGTCACCAGTGAGGTGGTAAAGAGGTAGAAGGCCAGTGCCCGTAGCAGACCATCGTCGAGCAGGCACCAGGCTACCGCCGCGGCCATCCCGAGGGTGGCTTCAAACAGAACGCCAGCGGCGGAAATGTGCAAACGCGCTTTTCTTGGCAGCCGCCAGGCGTCGGTAATTTCACTGAACATGATGGGCATCAGTGCGATCAATCCGACCCCGATGCTGTTGGCACGCACCTGGTAGAGTCTGGCCACGCTGGCATGGCCCAGTTCGTGGAATAGGCTCAGCAGCAGGTAGCAACAGAAAAAGGTGAGGGCGCCCACGGCGTTCCAGCTGGCATTAAAGTAGGCCAGGAATTCTGTCCAGTGCTGCCCTACGGAGGCTGCGCAGAAGACGGCTGTCACTGTGAGCAGGACATAGAAACCGCGCGTCCCGGTACACCGGGCCAGGGGTAACAACAGCCGGCTACTCAGGTCGGGTGTGAATAGTGGGCGGCGCCAGAAAATGCTGCGTTGTAATTTATGCAGTCGCTGTTGCTGCGGGCTGACGGAAGACAACTTTTGTGACAGCGTTTCACTGTCGGTCTGCAGCAATTCATTGTCGACGGCAAAGCGGTATACCGCGGCGACCTGTCGGGGAGAAAGCTCGCAGCCGTGATCCCGGGCAATTACCTCGGCAATTTTTTCCTCGCAGCCGAGATGCCACTGCTGCAATACCAGAATTTCCAGTTCACCCAGCTCCAGATATTGTCCGCGCAGCGGGTCAAACAGCATCCAGGTGTGCTGCTCGGCATCTTCCTGTACCCGGTGAAACTGCAGGTCTTTGCGCAGCTCTGGCCAGGTGTCGGTTTGCCGAATAACGGGACTGATAAAGGGCGAAGACTGCAATTGGTTACCTCTTACCTCTCGGGTACTCCTGTGATGCCGCTAAATTCCGGCCCAGCGGCGGGCCGCGGCCAGTGGTCGGCGGAGTAAGTAGTAGATGAGAGGTACCCGCGCTCCGTAAATGCGCGCGTGGCCGCGGGTATTGATGCGGACCTGAGGCCGGTCCTGCTGGATGCTGGCGAGCAGGCGGTAGCTGGCGGGAAGGTTTTCGCCCTCGGTGGTGAGCAGGCTGTGGTAGTGCAACTGTCCTTCGATGGGCGACAGCGGGTCGGATTCGGCGTAGAACACGGTGGACGCGTTTTCAGGAAGTGCGATGGCATCAGCCGTGGGCAGGTCGATTTGAATCTGGCGCGCGGCCGGTTGCACTATCTCCATGACTTTTTCACCAGCACGGATACGGCGGCCAATCCACTCCGCCGGATCGGTATAGATCGCCACACCGTCACTGGCGGCCTTGATGCGAGTTTTATCCAGTTGGGATTTTTGAAAGTCGAGATCGAGATTGCGAATGGATAGATCCGTTTCTGCCTGTGCCAGCTTGTGACCGGCGGAAGCCTGCTGGAAATTGTATTGTCGGGTCATGCGCAGGCGCTCCTGGTAGAGCGAGATTTCTTGCTGCACACGATCAATCTCCGCGGTGACCTCGGCATCTTCCAGGGTGAACAACAGCTGGCCTGCGGTGACCGACGCGTTGGGACGTATAGCGATCTCGCGAATCACGCCATCGGTGCGTGCGGAAACGATGCGCGGTTCTATCGCGGCGAGGGTGGCCGGCGCCAGCACGCTCTGGCGCACAGGTAGTAGGCAGACCGCGGCAATGGCGGCGGCGATCACCAGTGGCCGACGACGCAACCAGCGTCTGAGGGTGAATTGTTTTGTACCGCGTAGCGCCAGTATCGCCTGGGTAATAGCCGCGGCAACTTCCCGCGCGATTTCCTGTTCCTGCTCGGAGAGTGACCGTGTGCGTAGCAGTGCCAGGCAGCCCTCGGCACCGCCGGTGCCAAGGGGCACAAGGGTGAGTGACTGATGCTGAATGTCTTTGCCGGTTGCCGCGGCCAGCGGAATGTCCAATTGTGCCAGCCCCTGCTGGATGGCATCTGGAAAATGCTTGCGCACCAGTTGGCGCCAGTGCTGTGCTTCGCTACTGGTGGCATCTATGGTTGTGACATTGGAGCCACCGATCAGCTTCAGTTCACTGCCGGAAAAAAACAGACAGGCAGTGAAACCCAGCAGTGACTGGCTGTCGTTACAGGCGATACGCGCGATCTGTTGCAAATCGGCGGCACCGCGCAGTTTTTTCTCAAGTGCGAGAAAATTATTGAGTTTTTCCAGCAGCCGGGCGTCCACGTCAGTTCGCTCCGCTTAATGCAGGATCTGCACCATTGGCAAGCAGGGCATCGCTGTTTTCCGGAAGGGAAAAGTGCGCTTCGCCACTCATGCCGGAAATCAGCAGTGCGGGATTGAATCCACCGGTGCCACTTTCCTGCGGTTGTCCAATGGTGCCGATAACCCGAACAGTGCGCGTAACCGGATCGACCACCGGCACTATGCGCTGTAGTTCAGCGCTGTACTGGCGCCCCGTTTCATTGATGGTGACTTCAAAGTGTGCACCTATGGTGAGTTTTTCCAGCCAGCCGGAGGGAATGATGGCTTCCACTTCCAGGCCGCGGTTGTCGACCAGTTCTAACAGTGGCGCACCCACTTCCACCCTTTGGTGGGGCTCGATCGAACGGCTCACTACAAAACCGTCGAAGGGCGCGCGCACTTCACAATGGCTATTGCGGTGTCGCAATACTTTGGCATTGGCTTTGGCTTCCGCCAGCTGGGCTTCGCTCTGCACCATTTCCAGTTCACTGATATTGCCGCCCAGCTGGCGCAGGGAAATGTTCGCATCCAGTTGCCGGCGGGCTAGCGCCTGTTGCGATTCGGCACCTTCCAGTTCGGCCTTGAGTTCGGTGCAGTCGAAACGGGCCAGGAGGTCGCCCCGTTTAAAGCGGTCGCCGGCGCGCAGGCGCACTTCGGTCAGTCGGGCGGCGAGTTCGCTGGAGAGTTGTACGCGACTCAGCGCGTTGAGTTTGGCCGGGGCGCTAGTCTGTTCGCCGGCTTCGGCGTCACTGAATAAGGAGAGCCCCAACAACAGCACTAGTGCCGCGTGGGCTAGAGTTTGAGTTTGCATTGCAGATACCACGAGTACATCTACCACAGGGATTGGCTTGGAGGTTCGGCCCATACGCGACTTTAAATACTCGACCTAGACACATGAACTCAACACGAGGCCTAAGTACGAGGCGCAAGTCAGGCGCAGTCCCGGCACTCCAAGACTTATTGATTACCAGTGCGCAGCGGCCTGGCCGTCTTCACGGATTTCCGCCTCGCGCTTTTCCACCCCTTCCGGGTTGTAGCCGCCAACGGGTAGCAGTTCCATACTGGCGCTCTGGGTGCGCATATCCGCCACCTGCTGCTGAATCACCTCCAGAGGTTGGCGGTAGTCGATGTAGAACTCCGGTTGGAATCCAACCGCATTGCTAAGGCGACCATTGGCACTGCGCCAATCTGCGTAGCTCACATCCCGCTGCACACTGGACAGCAGGGACTGGGTGGCGGCGTGAATACTTTCCAGTTCGGTGCCCTGGCTGGATCGCCAGCGGGCCTGGGATTGGCTCGCCATCTGGCGATCGATATCCGCCACTTCCATGGCGTAGTTGTGGTTCAGTTGGGCGCGCTGTATGTGGCTGAAGGCGAGGTCCACCTGAGTTAGCACCGCCACCGTAAGTGCAGCGCGGCGCACATCACCCAGGCGCTCGCTATCTTTCGCGTAGCCCACCAGATCGCGGCCGGCGACGACAGTGCCGAGCAGGTCCCAGGTCAGGCGCAGGCTACTCTCCGCCCAGTCGTTGTAGAGCAGGTAGCTGTTGTCGTCGTAGAAATAGCCCGAGCGCAGCTCCAGCCCGGGCAGCAACTGCAAACAGGCTTTTCGAATTTCGGTGGCGGCAATACGTTGGCGGTAGTCTTCTTCGAGTAATTCCGGCCGGTTGCGCAGGCTGTACTGCGCCAGTTCCTGCGCGCTCATTTCCGCAAAGGGGCTGCGCAACACATCGCTGGGGGCGGCACTGACGGTAAATTGGCTGCCGGGTGGCAGCCCCATCAGGGAGGCCAGCTCTATTTTGGCGTTGTGCATATCGCCTTCCAGCGCGAGCAATTGCTGCATCAAATCCAGCAGGTCGCGGCGATAGGCAAGGCTGGCTTCGGTCTGGCGCAATCCGCGCTCCGCACTCTCGCGGGATTTCTCCAGTGCGCTGCGTGTTTGGGCAATGAGGCCAGGCAGCTCACTCTGTGCGCGCTGGGCGGCGGCGGCCATCCAGAACGCGTATTCCACGTCCATAATGACGTTGTGCATCAACTTGCGCTGGCGTTCGACCGCAATCATCACCCCGTCGGCGGACTGTTTGGCCGAAAGATAGTTGATGCCGAAATCGAGCACATTCCAGGAAAGCTCGAGTCCCGCCGTGCTGTAGGTTTTATCCAGGGAGGTGGACTGGGCCAGGGACTGGTTGCCGTTGACGTCTTCGCTGCTGGCGAAGTGTTGTTTGTTGCGGTGGTTGTAGCCCGCACTGGCGGCGATTTCCGGCAGCATTTCCCAGCGGGACAAACTGAGGTTGCGATTGGCCACCACCGCTTCCATCAACTTCAGGCGGTTATCCATGTTGTAGGCGATGGCACGAGCGATCGCCTCATTGAGGTCAATAGGGCCGGTGACGGGTTGTTGATTGCCAAACGCTGTCTGCCAGTCGCCGCTGGCGCGTTGGTCGATGGTGGCATCGTCCATTGCCACGGGCTTTACCGAGCAGGCGGATAAAGTCACGAGGGTGATGCCAAATGTCACAATAAAAGCCGCAATCGGGGCTTGGCGCATAACTCTTAGTCCTTATGGATACTTATCGACTACTGAGCGCGGTACCTCTGCGCAGGGTAAATCTAGTACATAAGTTCGAGACTGCCTCTGGAGCCGGTTTTGACGCGGCAAATTCGTCGCATCAGCTAACCTGAGATGGCGATGTTGGCGCGGCGAACGACGATGGAGAGGGGAGGCACTGGCGGGTTTTATGGGGCACAATCGGGGTAAGGTAGCGAAGTCTGCCCATTACCGTACGACAATAATAAAAGTGGAAGTCCGACGATGAGTGAGTACCGATCCCTTGGCCAATATTGAGTTCAAAGGCGTCAACAAGCGCTACGACGATGGCCCTGCCACCGTGCCGGGCCTGGACCTGGAGGTGCGCGACGGCGAATTTATGGTCCTCGTCGGCCCCTCTGGCTGTGGCAAATCCACCACTCTGCGGATGATTGCCGGGCTCGAATCCATCAGCGGTGGCGACCTGTTTATCGGCGGCCACCGGGTCAATGACCTGCCCCCCAAAGACCGGGACATCGCTATGGTGTTCCAGAATTACGCCCTCTATCCGCATATGAGCGTGTTCGAGAACATGGCGTTTGGCCTGCGGGTGCGCAATTTCCCCAAGCTCGGTATCGATCGCCGGGTGCGCGAGGCGGCGAAGACCCTGGGGCTGAGTGAATTGCTGCACCGCAAACCGGGCCAGCTCTCCGGCGGCCAGAATCAGCGGGTGGCGCTGGGCCGAGCCATGGTGCGCGATCCCCAGGTGTTCCTGTTCGATGAGCCCCTGTCCAATCTCGATGCTGAGCTGCGGGTGCAGATGCGCGCGGTCATTCACCGCCTGCACCGCCAGCTGGGCACCACCTCGGTGTATGTCACCCACGATCAGGTCGAGGCCATGACCCTCGGCACCCGCATTGCGATTCTGGACAAAGGCGCGCTGATGCAGGTGGGCACGCCGCTGGAGCTGTACAGCGACCCGGACAACACCTTCGTCGCCGGTTTTATGGGCTCACCGCCGATGAATCTGTTAACGGTGGCGAACGACGGCACGCAGCTGACCTGCGACCTGTTGACCCTGCCGCGGCCCAAGCTGCAGGGGCTGAACCACTCCCTGATACTCGGGTTGCGCCCGGAAAAGCTGGTGCACGCCGCCAATGCCCCGGCCAACTGGCCGCGCTTGCGCGGGAGCATCGAGTTGGTGGAAAGCCTCGGGGCGGAGATGCTGATTCACCTGCGCACTGGGGGGAGCAAAGTGATTGCACGGCTGCCGGGTTTGCGAGTGCTCACTATGGGCGATACGTTAGAGCTGGCCTTTGATCCTGGGGCGGTTTACCTGTTTGACGCGCAAAGCCAGCAGCGTATCCGCAGCGGTGCTGCCCGGGTCGGTGCAGACGCGTGCTGACTCGCGCATCATCCAAGCGCCGGCCTGCTGGCGAACATCCTGCCCTGGCGATGTGTTTGCCAGCAGGCTGGCTCTGGTGGGTGTTTTTCCTGTGGATACTGGTCTCCGGCCACGCCCGCGCTGCGGAAAGCCTCAATCTCTGGCACGGTTACCGCGGTGCCGAGCGCGTGGCCTTTGAGCAACTGATTGACGACTACAACCGCAGCCAGGATCAGGTACAGGTAAAAACCCTGGCTGTGCCGTTTGGCGGCTACGCCGATAAACTCTCCGCCGCACTCCCTCGTCGCCAGGGCCCGGACCTGTTCGTCTTCGCCCACGATCGACTGGGTGGCTGGGCAATCGCCGGCAATACCGTGGCCCCCATCGATTCCCATGTCAGCGCGCACTTGCGCGCACGCTTTCCCGCGAACCTGATCGACGCCATGACATTTGCCGGCGAGCTTTACGGTCTGCCGTTCAATTTCAAAAGCCCTGCGCTGATTCTCAACACCGATCTTGTGAATACACCGCCTCACACCACCGATGCGATGGTGGCGGAAGCAGAGCGTCACACCGACCGCAATGCGGGGCGCTTTGGCCTCGCTTACAGCTATACCGAGCCATTTTTTCACGGTGCGCTGATGAACAGCTTTGGGCCCGGCCCGTTTGATCGCGGCGGCAATCTGGACCTGGACAGCCCGGCGAATATCCGTTCGCTGGAAATGCTGGCGCGCTGGGTGCGGGAAGACCATATCCTGCCGGAAGAACCCAGCAGCACCCTGGTCACCAGTCTGTTTAATCAGGGGCGTGCGGCCATGGTGATCAGTGGCCCCTGGATGCTGGGGGAAATCGCTCCGCAAGTGAATTACCGGGTGGTGCCGCTGCCGATAAACAGCGAAAGCGGCAAGCCGCTCTCGCCGTGGGTGGCGGTGGAGGGATTGTTCCTCTCCCCCTGGTCGAAGAACCCCGCGGCGGCGGTGTCGGTAATGGACTATCTCACCAGCCGCGCGTCTGCCGAGAAAATGGCCATCGAGGGCGGCCAGTTGCCCGCCAATATCAGCGCATTTGAACACCCGCGTATCGCCACCAACGACACCGCCATGGCCTTCCGCCAGCAGCTGGAACATACGCTGCCGATCCCCAACCTGCCGGCGATGACTCTTGTATGGGTGCCGCTGGAGAATGCACTGAAAAAAGTCGTCAAGGGGGCGGCGCAGCCGCAAGCGGAACTGCACCAGTTGCAGCGGCGCATCAGCGGCGACCTGGCGAGGTTGGAGCGCTCGCGCGCGCGCGGTGCGTCGCCTGCGACCATGCCCGTGTGGTTGTGGGCTATACCGATATTGTTGGTCATTTTGGCGGGCTGGTTATGGCGGCGTTATCGCAATACCTTGATGGTGGGTTGGCAAACTCATCGCACTGCCTATCTGTATATTCTGCCCGCCATGCTGGGTATGACCCTGCTGGTGTTTTTTCCTCTGCTGTATGGCCTGTTGCTATCCTTTACCGATACCACGGTATTCAACGAGCACACACCGCTGTGGTCGCGCCTGATAGGTCTGGATAATTACACTTCCATCCTCGGGGATTTTGATCTGTGGCAGGGGGAGGGTACTGAGCGCAGTCTCGATTTCGACAACTTCTACTGGACCCTGTTGATTACCGTATTGTGGACGGCGAGCAATGTTGTACTGGCAGTGGGGCTGGCGTTACTACTGGCGCTGGCGCTGGACAAACCCATCTTCGGCCGCGGCCTGTTCCGCCTGATTCTGATTCTGCCCTGGGCCATTCCCAACTACATCACCGCGCTGGTCTGGAAAGGTATGTTTCACCCGCAATTCGGAGTCATCAACCAGGCGCTGCAGGTGGTGGGGGTGGCGCCGGTGGCCTGGTTTGATTCCATCGGCGCGAGCTTTTTTACCGGGCTGGTGACCAATGTGTGGCTGAGCATTCCGTTTATGATGGTGGTTATTCTCGGCGGCCTGCAATCGATCCCGCGCGAGCTGTATGAAGCTGCGCGAGTGGAGGGCGCTGGCCGCTGGCTGCAGTTTCGCAGCATCACCCTGCCGCTACTGAAACCGGTGTTGATCCCCGCAGTGATTCTGTCGGTGGTGTGGACCTTCAATATGTTCAACGTGATCTATCTGGTGAGCGACGGTGCCCCTGCGGGAGCCAACGACATCCTCATCACCAAGGCCTTCCGCATTGGGTTTGAAAAATACCAGTATGCCTATGCCGCCGCTTATTCCATGGTGATTCTGGCGCTGCTGTTTTGTTATGCCTTGTGGCAGACGAAGGTGAGCCGAACCCTGGAGGGCAACCGATGACCTCCCCGAACCGCACCGCACCCCGCGGGAGCCTGCCTGCAGGCGAACGGTTGCGACGCTGGCTCCTGTTCGCCGGCGGTCAGGCTCTTATACGAATCGTGCGGGATATTTTCAGCTGGCGATTTGTGTTGCTGGTGATTTCATCGCTGATCGTCATCTACCCATTGCTGTGGGTCGTCAGCCTCGCCTTCTCCGGCCAGCAGGCCCTCACGCTGGTCCAGCTGCCCGCCGATGCCAGCCTCGGTCAGCATTTAAAAGCCCTGATCCCTTTGCCAGAGCGCTGGACCCTCGACAACTTCCGCGCGCTGCTCGACGAGCAGCCCTTTCTGCGCTGGCTGGGTAACAGCCTGGTGGTCGCTCTCGCTACCACGGTCGTCGGCCTGTCCCTGAGCTGCTCCGCCGCCTACGCCTTCTCCCGCTTCCGCTTCGCCGGTCGCGAGCGCGGCATGATGCTGTTTCTGATCTCGCAGATGTTTCCCGCCGTGCTGATGCTGATCCCGCTGTATGTGATTGTGGTGCAGTGGCTGGGGCTGGGGAATTCCTGGCTGGGGCTGATTCTGGTGTACTCAATTACTGCACTGCCATTCTGTGTGTGGATGCTGAAAGGCTACTTCGACACGCTGCCCTACGAGATCGAAGAATCTGCGCTACTGGAAGGCGCTTCGCGCTGGACCATATTCACCCGCATCATCCTGCCGCTGGCCCGCCCGGCCATCGCCGTTACCGGCCTGTTCGCGTTTATGACCGCCTGGAACGAATTCATCCTCGCCTCCATTTTTATGGATGACGAGTCCCTCTACACGGTACCCGTAGGGCTGCGCTTCTTTGTCAGCGATTACGCGTCTGAGTGGGGATTTTTTGCCGCCGGCTCCATTATCGTATCGCTGCCGGTTATGCTGTTGTTTCTCGCCCTGCAGCGTTTCCTGGTGTCCGGCCTGTCCGCCGGGGCGGTAAAAGGCTAGGGGATGACCGAACCAAGCGGGCTACTGAATAACAATAATCCAGATGGACGCTACGCCTTATGAAGAAAAAAAGCGCTCCCAAACAGGCTCTGACGAATTTCGCCCTGTGTGTATTGATTGCTACCGGAGGGACCATGCCCGCTGATGTAACTGCCCAGCCTGACCTGAACGGAGTCCAGCTGTATACCCTCCGCAATCAAATGGAAGAAAGTGTGGGCACCACCTTGGCGAAGGTGGCGGAAGCCGGTTATCAGACAGTGGAGTTAGCCGGCTTCTACGGTCACAGCGCCGCTGAGGTACAGCAGCTGCTCCAGCGCAATGGATTGCGCGCGCCGGCGAGCCACTTTCCTCTGGAGCAGATGGAGTCGGATTTCCCCTCGGTGGTTGCCGAGGCCAAAGCGTTGGGCAGCGAGTACGTGGTGTTGGCCTGGCTCGACGAGAGTCGGCGCACGGCAGAAGATTACCATCGGCTGGCGCAGAACCTGAATGACTGGGGCCGTCAGTGCCGCGAGGCCGGTCTGCGCCTCGCCTACCACAATCACGACTTCGAATTTGAACAGACCGGTGGTTTTGTGCCCTATCAGCAGCTGCTGGACAACACCGACCCGGCGCTGGTGTTTTTCGAAATGGATGTGTACTGGATGCACAAGGCCGGGCAGGACCCGCTAGCCTATTTCGAGCGGCACCCCGGCCGCTTTCCGCTGTGGCACCTGAAAGACGCCACCAGCGAGGGTGCGATGGCCGATGTTGGGCGCGGCGTGATCGATTTCCCCGCCCTGTTAGCGCACGCGGAAAAGGCCGGGCTGGAATACGGCTTTGTGGAGCGCGACGATGCCGCTGCGCCCTATGACAGCATCCAGCGCAGTCTGCGCACGGTAAACAGCTGGGACTGAACGCCTCGGTTTAGCCCGCCGGCGCCGGTCCGGTGCTTTTGCGGATCATCAGCCGGTGCGGCAGGATTTTATTGCACGCCTGCATCGGTTTGCCATTCAGTTGCGGCAGCAGCAGCTCCATACATTCAATACCGATTTCCGTCATCGGCTGGGCCACGGTGGTGAGTGCCGGGTAGCAGTATTCTGCGTAGGAAATATCGTCAAAGCCCATTACCGAAACATCGTCGGGGATGCGCAGCCCCATATCGTGCAGGGTGGCCAGGCAGCTCATGGCCATTTCATCACTGAAATTGAAAATTGCCGTGGGGCGATCCCGCCGCGCCATCAGTTTGCGGGTGGCCTGCTCCGCGTCTTTCAGCCCGTAATTTCCCGCCTCAATCAACCCATCGTCCACCGGAATGCCCGCGCCGCGCAGGGCGTAACGGTAGCCTTTCAGGCGATCCTGGGTGCTGGGAGATTTTACGTGGCCGGTGATTGCGGCAATGCGTTTGTGGCCCAGGCCGAGCAAATAATTAACCGCCTCCTCGGCGGCGGCCACATTGTCGATATTGACCTTGGGCAAGCCGGGTAGATCGCTGGTTTCGCAGGCGTTGACCAGTGGCGGCAGCTGCTCGCTGAGTGGAATTTCCGGGTCTATATCAAAAGGCAGATTGGAGCAGAACAGCAGAATGCCATCGGCCTGGCGGGAGCGGGCCATGGACGCGAAAGAGCGCTCGCGGCTCTCCAGCTCCTGAGTGTCGCCGAGTAGCAGGGAATAGCCGTTTTCCAGCGCGATACTCTCAATGGCGCGGATCACCGGATAATTAAACGCACTGGTAACGTCGGGAATGATGGCGACCAGGTTGTTGGTCTTGGCTTTGCGCAGCCCGGCACCGAGATTGCTCGGGGTATAGCCGGTGCGGTTGATGACTTCGAGCACCTGGTTACGCTTCTCTTCGCTGACCAGTTCCGGGTTGTGGATCACCCGGGATACCGTGGAGGGGGACACATTCGCCGCTTTGGCAATTTCGATAATGCCAGTCATGGTGTTTTCTCTCGTTTTTATAATTGTTTTACATCTGTCCAAACACTTCTTGTCGGTACTGCATGACGCACCGATGATAGCTTTTGTGGGTGCCATGCGCATGAGTTTCGTTGTGATGAGGATGATTTTCTGTGGATGTTCAATATTCGAGATGGGTCGTTTTCTGGCAACGTTTTCAGTGGTCTGTAGTTTCCGGTAAGAGCGATTGAAGACTGAAAATTTTCAATCGAATCTGAATTTTGGAAACAAAAAAAGGGGCGCCGAAGCGCCCCCAAATTACCACTGACGAGATTTACTGAATCTGCAGATTAAACCCGGGTTGGATAAATATCGTATCCGGGTGGGCCACGTTGTTGGTGGTCCAGTTGTTGATGGTGACGCTGCCGTTGCCGGTATAGGAATAGAAGGCGGCGCCGGGGTGTTGTGACGAGAAGCGCGAGGTGGTCACGCCGTCGAGGCCGGTGCCGTCGATGACGATGTCATTGAATACCACGCCGGTGAAGCCGCCGCCGTAACCCACCTGAATGGCACTGCGCTGGGTATCGTAGATATCGATACGGCTGATGGTCACGTTGCTGATCGGATCGGTGGAGGCCTCCAGGTCGATCGCGCCGCGTTCGCCGTCGTACAGATCCTGGCTGGTGCCACTGCGGATGATGGTACTGTCGGTAAACTCGATGCCGGTATTGCCCTGGAAGTGGTGGCCGGGGAATACGGTATTCATCCGGAAGCCGGAGCCGCCCACGGTATCCACAATCAGGTTGTGGCTGGCTTTGTGGCCGCTGCCACCGAAGAACGCAATGGCCGCTGCGCGCCAGTTGTTTTCGATGGTGTTGTGGGAGAACACATTGTTCACGCCGGCAGGTGCGGCATTGTAGTTGCTGGTCCACACCGCCAGGCCGTCGTCACCGTTGTTGCGCAGGTTGCAGTTGCGCACGGTGCTGTTGCTGGTGCCCTGGGCGAAGTTGACCCCGTCTGCCAGATTGTTGCGAATACGGCTGTGTTCGATCAGCAGATTCTCCGCGTGGATTGCCGGGTTGTGTGCATAGTCGCCCACCCAGAAGCCCGCTTCAAAGTGCTCTACCCACACATTGTGAATGTGCGAGTCGGTACCGAAGTTGTCCATAAACGCTTTGTAGATGGCATTCTGGCTGTAGCGGGAGCGCAGGTTGGAATTCATGTACACATGGCTAAATTCCAGCTTGCCCAGAATCCGCAGCGAGATGCCGCCGCTGGCGGAATTGGCGTTGGTGAACTGGATGTTGGTGTGCCAGATACCGGCTCCCAGTACCGTCAGGTCCTGGATCATGTTGTCGGTACTGCCCACGCGCCACATATCGTTCAGGTGGAAGGTGCCCGGCGGAATATACAGGCTCTGGCCGGTGGCCACCGCCTGATCCACAGCGTCTTCAAACGCGGGCAGATCGTCGATGCCGTCATTGGGCACTGCACCGAAGTCGGTCACCGCTACCGAATTGCCCGGACGGGCGATGGGCGCGGGGACATTTTCCAGCTCGATAAAGTCCACCCCGTATTCGATGGCATCGCCACCTTTCTGGATGCGGATCACATCGCCGGCCTGCAGTGGCGCGTCCAGTTTCCAGTGCACTTCGTCGAAGCGGAACAGCGGGCGGCCGCCTCCGGGTGCGTCGGTGGGATGATCGCCGGAGAAGTACTGCCAGGCGAAGTAGGAAGTGAGATCTACGGTTTTGGCAAACTGGCCGTTGACGTACACATCCAGGGAGCCATTCAGGCCCATGCCATCGGCGGAGTCCGGCATGGTAAAGCGCATGGTCGCACCGGCACCGCCCTCACCGTCCCGCACTGTCCACTCGGCAAAGCTGCCGCTGGCCGGCAGAGTGATATAGCTCTGCTCACTGGCTTCCGATGCGATCAGGCTCTGGTCGAAGGTGGGAGCAGTCTGAATGGACGCGCCACCGCCGATGTCTGCGGCGTAGGTGTCGTAGCGATCGTAGAGCACGGCTGCACCATGATCACTGTTGGGTTCCGGGTGCGGCATGGGGCCGCTGCCTTCCTCCAGTGTCGTGCCGCTGACCGATGCGCTGAGCGCGGATTCACCGTACTGGTTTACCGCGCGCACGGTGTAGCTATAGCTGGTTTCCGCATCGAGACCGGTGTCTTCAAAACTGCTGCCGCTCACGGTGGCGACTTCAACCCCGTCGCGCAGCACTTTGTAACTGCTGGCCAATGGGCTCGGTTGCCACGCCAGGAAAATCGAAGTGTCCGTTGCGCCAGTGACGCTCAGCGATTGCGGTGTGCCCGGTGGTACCGGGTCCGGGTAGCCGTGGATTTCCACTTCGGAAAGCTGCGCGGCGGGCCAGGCGGTATTGCTGGTTATAACGATCTGCACATAGCGCGCCGGAGCCTCGTTGAAGTTCACCGTAACACTGTTGCTGTTCGCCGGGTCGAACACATAGTTGCCGCTGGCGAGGCTGGTGTAACTGTTGCCATCGCCACTGCGGCGGATCTCGATGCTCTGGGTGCGCGGCTCCCAGGCGCTGAGGTTGGGCAGTTTGAACACGGCTTTACTCACAAAGTGGGTATTGCCGAGGTCGATGGTCAGCGTTTGCGGGAAGGCATTGCTGGCGCTCTCCCAGTAAGTGCCCTGGTCACCATCCAGTGCGTTGGCGGCGGTGTGGTAGGGATCTTCACTGGTGGCAGAGTGCGACTTGCCGGACTGTACCGGTTGCGGCGTGCCGGAACCCGAACTGGACCCAGAGCCCGAACCCGAACCCGAACTTGAGCTTGAGCTGGAACCGGAGCCGGAACTGCCGCCGGAACTGGAACTGCTGGAGCTCGAACTTGAACTGGAACTGCTGGAGCTGCTGGAACTGGAGCTGCTTGAGCTCGAACTCGAACTGCTCGATCCGGAACCGTTGAAGCCATTGATGGTGATGTGGAAATCCGGTGACTCATCCTTGATGTTCACCACATTGTTGAACATGGTCAGATTGTTGAATTCCACACTGCCCACCGCCGGGCCCTGGCCGGTTTCCGGCATGGGGTTGGACCAGATACCGAAGCCGGAGCGGTTCGGATACTGCGGGTCTACTTTCGCCCCAGAAATGCTTACGTTGGTAAACACCGTGTCCTCAAACACATTCTCGTGCTGGCTGCTGGCATATTTGGTCTGGAACATGATGCCGTGGTACGTCGGGTCGACGATTTCCAGATCGGAGATACGCAAGCCGCGGAAGGTGCTCGATGCCGAGAACAACCACATGGCCGGGAACACCTGGTCGCCCCAGAAGTGTCCACCGGAGCGCAGGATGGTAATGCCCTCGAAATTGGTGGTGGGGTTGTACTGGAAGCCGGTAAATGAATAACCGAAGTCCAGGGAGCTGATGGTAACGCCACTGTAGGTGAGGGTGTCTTCCACATGAATATTGCGGAAGGTGTTGCCCTGGCCACCGTAACTGGCGAGGCCGGCAGCGCGCCACGGGGTCATGGCGGTGAGGTTTTCGTACAGGTTGTCCTGCACAATACCGCCGCCGTTATCCGTTGCCGCAAACAGCGCAAAACTATCGTCGCCGGTGGAGCGGGCTTCACTGTTGAACACGTGGTTGCCGCTGCTGCCGTTGGTGAAGTTCACCCCGTCGGCAAAGGTGTTGCGGATACGCGCGTTGCTGATAGTAGTGTTGTGCACACTGGAGCCCCAGAACATACACACCTGGTGTTCCACCCACAGGTTGTCCAGGGTCATGTTGCGCACGCCGTTAAAGTCGAACACCTTGCCCGGGCCGTCGTTGCGCGTGACGTAGTTGCCGAAGAACGCAAAATTGGCAAAGGTGGAACCATTGGCAGCGCTGGCGGTGGCAAAGCCCGCGTCGGTGTTGCTCTGGTTTTGCGGTGTATAAAAACGGGTATACCAGGGGCCGGCACCGACAATTTTCAGGGGCTTCTGGGTTACCTGAAATTTGTAATTGGTTTCATAATTCCCCGGCGGCAAATAAACCCCTTCGGCACCGCTGCTGGCGGCATCGGTAATTGCCTGCTGCACCGCCTGGTGGCTGAAGCCACTGGGTACCACAAACGTGGACGGATTCGGATTGGGAATCGGAGCCACATTTTCCAGGCTGATAAAATCGATGGCGTACTGGCTGCTGTTTTCCGCATCTTTCTGCAGGCGGATGGTGCTGCCTGCGGGAATCACACGGTCAAACATCAGGTTGGCTTCGTCGTAAATATGCCGCGGTGCGCCAGCGCTGGGATTGTCCTGGGGCGACGCTTCATTGCCGTACAGCCAGGCGTGCCTGGAAGTCAGCTGCAGCGTTTTTTCAAACTGGCCATCCACATACACGTTCAGGGTTGCGGAAATACCGCCGCCTCCGGGTGCGTCGGGAATGGAGAAGCGTGTCACCAGGGTGTTGGTCTGCTCGGCGGTGGTGAATTCCACATAAGCGCCGGTGTTGTTCAGAGTGACGGCACTGCGGCCGGACGCTTCACCGGCGAGGTCGCCGATTGTGCGGTTGGGCGCGAGCACCTGGGCACCGCCACCGGTCACCGCATTTTCCGCCTGGTACAGGGCGTAGGGCATGCTGGCACCGCGCAGGGTGGGATCGGGCCCGGCATTTTCTTCCTGGGTTTGACCGCTGACGGTGTTGCTGTCGGCGGAGCTGCCAAAGTTGTTATGGGCAACCACCTTGTAGCTGTAACTGCTCGCTGGTGTCAGCCCGCTATCGGCGAATGCGCTATCGGTGACGGTTGCGATCGACACGCCATCGCGGAAGACTTCATAGCTGTCTGCCAGCGGTGCGGCGTCCCAGCTTAAAAACAGCGTGGTTGCGGTGCCGCCGGCCACGGTCAGATTTTGCGGCGCCTGGGGCGGCACCGGATCTGGCTGGCCGTAGACTTCGACTTCAGAAAGCTGTGCTGCACTCCAGCCGGTATTGCCAGAAATACTGAGGCGCACATAGCGCGCGCGGGTTTCCCCGAAACTCGCATAGGCGGTGTTGCCACTGGCCGGATCAAAGGTGTAACCCTGTGCCCCGGCTACCGTCACAAAGTCGTTGCCGTTTTCGCTGGCGAGAATCGTGATGGTCTGGTTGCGGGTTTGCCAGGCGGCATCCGGTGGCAGCTTCATTGCCAGTTGATTGATAAAGTGCGGGCTGCCGAGATCGATGGTGGCCGACTGCGGCAGGGCACCGGTGCTTTCCCAGTAGGACGACGGGTTGCCGTCAATCAGGTTGCTGGCGGGCAGGTGGCCCACGGCGCTGGAACCGGTGGCTGCGCTTGCATTGATCGGGTCACCGCTCGGTGCCGTTCCCCCGCTACTGCCCCCGCTACTGCCGGTGCCGCCCGAACTACTACTGGAGCTGCTACTGCCGCCGCTGCTGCCGGAACCCGGGTCTGGGTAAATTTCAAATTCTGAAAACTGCCCCGCGGGCCAGCCATCATTCGCGGTCACCGTGACCCGCACAAATCGCGCGTCGGCACTGGACAGCGGAATACTGACGCTGTTGCCGCTACCGGGGGCAAAGGTGTAGCTGGCGCTGCCCACCAGGGGCGCATAACTGCTGCCGTCACTGCTGCCACTGATGCTCAGAGTCTGATTGCGCGCACCCCAGTTGGCTGGCAATTTCAGTGCGATACGCTCAAGGGATTGCACGCTGCCGAGGTCCGCAGTCAGTGACTGGGGAAACGCGTTGTTGGCGCTCTCCCAGTAACTGGCCTGATTGCCGTTATTGGTATTGCCCGGGCCGTAGACATCTGCGTAAGAAGTTGCAGTGATCTGTGCACCGGGTGCGAGGTTGCTTTGGGACTGGGCCTGGGCGCTAATCGCAAGGCACAGGTTCACGGCGACGAGCGACGTCGCCCTCAGGGCCCGCAATGGGAGCCTGCCGCCGCCACTAAAGCGTGGCGATTTATCGGTTCGGAAATTCATCATCGTTTCCTCGAAGGTTATTGTTTTGCTACGCGTACTGCGGGACTCCCACGAAAAAAAGGCGTAGGGAGCTACCTCCGGGCGTAAACCGGACTACAGGTGAAAGAAAAATCGAACAGCGCAGAAGGGATCTGCTGGTGTGCGGCGAGCGGATACAATCGCCGCCGGTGAAAAAATCGGACTTCAGGTGATCGGCACCGTCAGGCCATCGTTATTATTATTTGTGTATTCGTATTCAGGTTTGTTTTTTGAGAGCCCCGCCCGGAACTCCGGGCGGGGACAGCATCCTGTGAGTTTGCTGCTTGTTAATTACTGTTAGCTAATTGCTGAGTGGATCGAATTCGGTAGTGTTAATGTTCATTGGCCAGCAGACTGATGGCCATACCCCCGCCGGGCGCCAGTTGTGCGCGCACGGTATCCCCGGCTTTGACCTTGCGCGTTTCAATTACATAGTCTTCCGGGTTACTGCGGTAGTCCGCTTTTTCTCCATCGCGGTAAATGGTGGCGGTGTAGCTGAGGTCTTTGTTGAGGAAGCTCAGATCCACGGCGACCTCGCGGGCCTTTTCATCGGTCACGGCTCCCACAAACCAGTCTTCGCTGTCGCGGGTCTGGCGTGCAATGGCGATGTGTTCACCGATTTCTCCGGACAGTACCCTGGTGGTTTCCCAGTCCACAGCGACATCCTTGATGAACTGAAACGCATCGGGATACTTGGCATAGTTTTCCGGCAGGTCCGATGCCATCTGTACCGGTGAATACACCACTACATACAGCGCCAGTTGTTTGGCCAGGGTGGTATTGACCTGGTTATCCGGGCGGCTCGGCAGGGTGATATCGAAGGTGCCCGGGGTGAAATCCATGGGCCCGGCAAGCAGGCGGGTAAACGGGATAATGGTGGTGTGATCCGGTGGGTTGCCGCCATCTTTGGCCCAGGCGTCGTATTCTTGGCCTCGTGCCACTTCGCGGGAAATCAGGTTGGGGTAGGTGCGGCGCTCGCCAGTATCCTTGACGGTTTCATGGGCCACCACCATGACCTTGTGGGCGGCAGCAACTTTGGTCACCTTCTCCGCGTGTTGTACAAACTTCTGGCCGTGGTGGTAGTTGCCGTTGGTCAGCAATTCACCGCTCTCCACATATCCGGTTTTTACCGCCTTCATGCCGTGCTTTTGCAGAAAATCGTAGGCGTCTTCCAGTTGGCGCTCGTAGTTATCGGTTTCCGATCCGGTCTCGTGGTGGCCGATGATGTATACGCCCTTTTTCGCCGCGTATTCGGTGACCGCATCCACGTCATAGTCCGGATAGGCTTTGGTGAAGTTGAACGCGGCACCCCCGTGGTTGTACCACTCGCCATCCCAGCCCTCGTTCCAGCCTTCCACCAGCACGCCGTCAAAACCGTTGGCGGCGGCGAAGTCGATATATTTCTTGGTGTTTTCCGTGGTGGCACCGTGCTTGGGGCCCTGGTTCCAGGTGCCTTTTTCCAGGTGCAGTTCCCACCAGATACCCACATATTTTCCGGGTTGTACCCAGGACACATCGCCAAGTTTATTCGGCTCATTCAGGTTGAGGGCGAGGTAGGAGGTAATCAGGTCGGTCTCTTTTTCTGCTATCTGTACCGTGCGCCAGGGGCTGGCAAAGGGTGCGCTGGTCTCTACCTTGACCGGATTGTCCTTGTGAATCGGCACCAGCGCGGCCTTAAGGCGCGTGCCGTCGCCGGAAAGATTCATGGTGGCGTAGTCCTTAAGAGCCGCTTCGTGAATCGCGATGGCGAGGTCGGACTTGCCCTTCATGGTCAGCGGTGTGTGTACCAGCTCGACCTGATCCAGCGGTGTGTTCTGGGTGAGATATTCGTACTTCTCTCCTGCCAGCGCCGGTGTCCACCAGGTGGACATATTCTCCAGCAGATTAAATTCGGTGGCTTCATCGAGAATTTCCACCTTGTCGAGATGGCTTTGTGCCGGCACCTGATAGCGGAAGGCAATTCCGTCGTCATAAGCGCGGAATACCAGGTTCAGCGCGCGTGCCTTTGGCGATTTTTCCTGAAGCTGCACAACCATTTCATTGAAGTGGTCGCGGATGTAGCGCTCCTCGCCCCAGGGTTGTTCCCAGGTGCTGTCGGCGCTGCGGGAATGCACCTCGATGATGGAAAAATTCTCCAGCAGGTCCGGCGCCTTTCTAAAATCCAGGCCCAGCAGGGATTCGCCAATGACCGGCTTGTTGTGAAAGCGGGTGCGGTAGGCGGGCTGGCCTTTGTCTGTCAGATAGAACTCCAGGGATATTTCGCCAGAGGGTGAGGTGAGCTTCTGGCTCGCGGCTTCTGCCAGGGCGATATTGGCGGCACTCGCGCCCAGAACCATTATCGCCGCCGATACCAATGTTTTGACGGGCGCACGGCGAGCGCTGCTTTTTGTGAGGGCTGTTTTTTTCATCGCAAAATTTCCAAGGTTCTTATTCTGAGACTTTAGTGACGCTCGGCGTCGCATACCAAAGTGCGTGTTGGATGTTAATAATTCGCCATGATCAAAGTCTATAGACTGAAATCGTTTTCAATCTTTTCATTTCCTGAAAACGATTTCGGTCACGTTGGTGCGCTTTCAATTTGGCTTCGACAAAAAAAGACCCCGCGCCGGTTGGCGCGGGGTAACGCGAAGATGACTCTTACGAGCCTGAGAGCACAAGATGACAACGGAAAAATACAATGACTCAGGGACCACTATGCATGGATCACTACGCTTGGCCCACTAGGCAGCAATGGGCTTCTGTGCGCGGCAGTGTTTTTCGATAAACACCTCGTGATCCGGTAACTGGCGAATGAAATCCTCCAGCGCCTGGCGGTAGTTCGTCAGGTGCGAGCGCGTTGTGGCGTAATTGAAGCTATTGATCAGGGGTGAGTAAGAGCCCGGGCGCAGACCCATACCCTCACACACCGAGCGCCAGCTCACCGGGGCAAACAGCCGGTCGATCTCTTCCGGCAGGCCGCCCTGGGTTTTGAAGTAGTCCAGGGTGTACTGCAGAGATTCCGGCCACTGCATGGTTTTGCACCAGCGCCAGAACGGCGTGTCTTCGCGCTCGGTAAGGCAGTAGTGCAACACGATGAAATCGCGGATTTCCCGGTAGTCGGTGGCCATGCGCCGGTTGAATTCACGAGACAGTGCCGGTTGGCAGTCTTTCTCGGGGAAGTGGCGCATAAAGTGCACCATGCCCCGGGCAATCAGGTGGATGGCAGTGCTTTCCAGTGGCTCGATAAATCCGGATGCCAGCCCCAGCGACAGGCAATTATTTTTCCAGATCTCTTTGCGCATGCCGGTCTGGAAAGGAATTATCCGGGGCTCGGTAATGGGGTTGCCTTCCAGTTGCTGCAACAGGGTCTGTGTGGCTTCTTCATCACTACAGTATTGGCTCGCGTACACGTAGCCGTTGCCGGTGCGATGTTGCAGCGGAATTTTCCAGCTCCAGCCCGCGGCCTGGGCGGTTGCGCGGGTGTAGGGGGGCGGTGGTGCGGTGTTTTCTGTCTGTACCACCACCGCGCGATCACAGGGCAGGTAGTGTGACCAGTCCTCGTAGCCGGCCTTTAGTGTCTGCTCGATCAACAGGCCGCGGAAGCCGGAGCAGTCGATAAAAAAGTCACCGGCAATTTCCTCACCGCTCTGCAGTCGCACACTGCGAATATCGCCATTGTCCGTCTGCACCACATCCACGATCTTGCCCTCGGTGCGCTTGACCCCGCGCTGCTCCGCATAATCCCGCAGATATCGGGCGGCCAGGCCCGCATCCAGATGCAGGGCATAGCTGGCTTCGGAAACCGGTGTCTTGCTTGCGCTCTGGGGCAGGAAAAATTTCTTGTGTTTGGCCATCACCGAGCAGGCGGAAAAATCCTGCAGGGCAAAGTCGTCTCCCTCGGCGCAGGACTTGAGCCAGTTCTGGTAGAACACATATTCATCCATGTTGGCGCTGATGCTGCCAAACGGGTGAAAGTAGGTTTCATTCAGCTGTTTCCAGTCGGAAAACTGAATTCCCAGCTTGAAACTGGCCTGGGTTTTTTCAATAAAATCTTTCTCATCAATGTTCAGCGAGTGCAGCAACTCCAGGAATGGCGGAATGGTGGATTCACCCACACCAATGGTGCCGATATCCGCAGATTCAACCAGCTCAACCGACAGCTCTTCTGCGGAAAACTGATTGCACAGCACCGCCGCCGCAATCCACCCGGCGGTGCCGCCGCCCACGATGGTGATTTTCTTCAAGGGGTTCATAACGCTACCTCGCTGGGCCTCTCCGCTGGAAAACATTCCGCAATAAACTGTTGATGATCGGGGGCGCCAGACACCGCGCGCTGCAGTGACCGGTGCATTTCATTCAGGCTGTGTTCGATCTGTTCGTCAGGGAATTGATCTACCCGCAGATCGTAGTTTTCTGGCAGCACATCGAAACCGGCAAAGATGGCAAGCCAGCTGGGTTGGTGGAACATCTCCCAGCGGTAGTTGACGATATAGCCACTGTTTAGAAACAGGTCCAGTTTGTGCTGCAACGATTCTGGCAGCGCCATATTGCGGCAGTAGCGCCAGAATTCACTGTCGTCGCGCTGGCTCGCCTTGTAGTGCAGAATCAGAAAGTCCCGCACGCGCTCGTATTCCAGCGCCGTGGTCTGATTGAACTCCTCGACCACACTCGGATGGAAATCGAAGTTGGTGACCAGAGTTTTGATTTTCTCGATGGCGGTTTCAATCAGGGCAATACTGGTGCTCTCCAGCGGCTCCAGAAATCCGGCGGAGAGGCCAATGGCAATACAGTTATTCTCCCAGGCGCGGGCACGCCGCCCGGGTGTAAATCCGATCTTGCGCGGTTCGGCATTCAAGGTGCTCGTGGCATTCAACGCCCCAGGAATATTCGCCCGCAGGATTTCCTCGGCGCGGGCGTCGCTCATAAACTGGCGGGAGTATACATGGCCGTTGCCGTCTCGCTGTTGCAGCGGAATCCGCCACTGCCAGCCAGCCTCCTGAGCATTGACCCGGGTATAGGGCTTTGGTGGCTCCACACTTTCACTCTGTACCGCCAGTGCCGAGTCGCATAGCAGCCACTGCTGCCAGCTCTGGTACTCAACGCCGAGCGTCTCGCCGATCAACAATCCGCGAAAGCCCGAGCAATCAATAAACAGATCGCCCTCAACCCGCTGTCCGCACTCGGTATGTAGCGCCGCGATACGGCCATCTTCCCGCTGGGACACCCGAGCAATCACCGCATCTACCGCCGTCACCCCCTGGCGGGTGGCGACGTCGCGCATCAACTGCGCAAACAGCGCCGCATCAAAATGCAGCGCCCAGTCATACACCGAAAGCGTGGACGGAGGATTGGGCGAAGGCGGTACAAACTTGCCCGCCGCCGCGAGTGTCGCCCCCAGGGAATACTCCCCCAGTGGCGCCGCGCGCCCCTGACGGTGTAGTTTCAGCCAGAACTGATGAAAATCGATTCCCCGCACGTCCTGACCGTACATGCCGAATGGGTGGATAAACGAAGAGCCGGGCTTGTGCCAGTCATTAAACTGGATGCCGAGCTTACAGGTCGCCTGGGTCGCGCGGATCACATCCTGATCCTGCAAGCCCAGCCGACGATAAAAATTCCGAATGGTGGGGATGGTGGCCTCACCGACACCGATGGTGCCGATACTGGAAGATTCCACCAGGGTAATGGTGGCCTGTGATCCAAAATGCTGCGACAGCGCCGCCGCCGTCATCCAGCCTGCAGTGCCGCCCCCGGCAATCACGATGCGATTGTTTGGCCTGCCCATTATTTTGTTCTCTCTTATTTTCTTTTTTGTTTTTATAGGAACTGCAAAGGTTTCAGAGAAGGCTGTGCCCGACTGGAGAGTTCGTTTTTTGTTAACTCCCCAATCGGGTACAGTCGCCCGGATCTCTCCGGGCGGGTACCACATTATTTAGCGCTTTTTGATCAGAACTTCGCACGCACTCCCAGAGAGTAACGAGCTTCGTTATCGTAGATCAACGCTTCCTGCTCCACTCCATCGGCGAGGCGGTAAACTTCCCGTACATCCTCACCGGTCAGGTTGGAACCCTGCAGGTAAACGGTCACATCGTCCCACACATCGTAGGAAATGTTCGCATCCAGATAGGTTTCTTCCGGAGCATACTTGGCAAAGTTCAGCGGGCCGTAAGACTGGATGAAACGCTCACTGCGGTGGTTCAGCGCGATACGTGCCTGCAACTTGTCCTTCTGATACCAGGTAATAAAGTTGTAGGTATTCTCCGAGTTATTGGCGAACGGATACTTCATGCCAGTCACGTCAGAGTGATCACCGGGCACCTCACTGGGGGAGTAGGTGTAGTTGGCCTCGATACCGAAGTCGCGCAACACCGCCTGCTCGGTCAGATCCGACAGCGCCAGCTTGGCACCCAGCTCGATACCCTTAACCTCACCGCCTTCACCCACCACCGGGCCGCTGCCCTTGATGGTATAGGTTTTACCGTTGTAATCCACATCAATGGTGCTCTCCTGGGTCTCGCGGAAAGAATCAATTTCCACTAGGTAGGCGCCCATGCTCAACATGCTCGCATCGCCGAAATAATATTCCGCAGAAATGTCGAAGTTGCTGGTGAGCCAGGGTTCCAGATTGATGTTACCGGCAGAATTCCAGCCACTGGGAATTCGCTGGGTAGGATCGGCCGGGTCTGCCGCGGTGTAAATGGTGCGGCTACTGCCGTAATTATCCAGATCCAGATCCTGTTTGTTTTTCGCCGCGGCAAAACGCAACATCACATCGTCGGTCACATTCCAGGCCAGGTTCAACGACGGCAATACATCGGTGCGACGTTTGCGTTCGGTGGTGCGGCCGGTGTAGTAGTTGGAGCCACCGTTGGTGCGGGTAACGCTGGTGGTTTGGTAAATGACCGCTTCGATTTCAGACTCGATCACCTTGACCCCGAAGGTACCGAAGACATTGCCAAACTCGAAATCTGACTTCACGTAGCTGGACAGCTCGCTCAGGGTCAGATCGTAGCTGGTGCCCGGGTTCACGATGGGTTTGATATCCCCGAAGATACGGCGGTTCACACCTTCCGCGTCATCAAAGCTTTTCGGGTCAATGGCCCAGAAACCGGGAACACCGCTGACGTTATCTCCCAGGTCGTCAACGAAGACGGTGCCCAGGCCGTGGAAGTCCAGCCCCTGTGGTGCCAGCGCGAAATATGGCACAAAGGCGTTAGGATCGTTTTCTGCGCCGACCAGGCGCTCACCAGCGGAACATTCAGCGCCGGTACCGCCACCGTCAAACTTCTGGTCGATGGAACGCCACTGGGCGTAACAGCCTACTTCGTTTTTCGCCGCCGGGAATTCCGGGCTGGTCAGACGATTGTTGGAGCCTACGTAGAACTGTGCCCAGTAATCGTAGTTTTCTTTTTCCACCGTGCGGCGGCTCGGGCGCAGGCCGAACTCCACATCGGTGACGAACAGATTTTCCGGCTTGAAGTTAACGTTCAGGTTGATCGCGTTCAGGTCGGATTCGATATTGCTGTTCTGCTCGAGCTGCAGGCCTTCAAAGAACCAGCTGTCTTTACTGGCCATGTACTCGGCCAGGGATTTTTCCCCGTTGGCATCGGTGAGGCCGCCGGCGATGGGGCGGTCAAACCCGGCCATGGCAACCTTGTAATCGCGGTAGGCCATGGTCAGTTGCGGATCTTCGCCGTAGCCGAGCGGGTTCGGCAGTACAAAACGGCCGCCGTTGACACCGACCTCGTCGAGGCGGTCCGGGTCGAGGGTCAGGTTGTAGCGTTCAATAATATCGGTGGGATAGAAGTGACCGCCGATAGTTTGAAGGGTGTCGCCGCGCAGGTTGTTGATACCGGTTTGCGCCGTGGCGTATACCTGATCGTTGTTTGCAGACGCGCTGATGGCGCGCAGGCTGCCGCTCCAGGGGCCGCCGTTGTCCCAGTTCAACTCCACGTTGAAGTTGGTGGACGCGGTGTCGATTTTGCGGTTGGACGTTAACGAGTAAACCCAGTAGGGCTCTACATCAAACTCGTCGGCCACTACCCAGTTGCGGCCGTCCTTGCCGGTGACGGAATTGCTGATGGAGGTGGGGGAGGCGATCTGCGCGCCGCTCCAGTTATCGCTGTAGCGGGAGTGCCACAGAGCCTGCTGTTCGGCACTGGTGTTGCCCTGGCCCTGCCAGCGGTTGGACAGCTCCAGGCCCACGCGGCGCTGGTATTCGGTGGCATCGGTGTGGAAGCCTTCCACCACGAGGTCCAGACCATTGCCCAGGTCCGCCTGCAGTGCCAGGTTGATACCGTCGCGGTTGCGCTCATTACCTGCGTTGAAGAACTGGTAACCGTAGTTGGTGTTTACGGTCCAGTCGCCGGCGAAATCGGAGCCCGGGCCCATTTCCATACCCTGGGGGTCGCCCGCATGGCCGACATAATCGTTGGCCAGGTTTTTCTGACCGGTCACCCCGGACACCATCACCCCGATCACGTCGTTGCGCCAGTTCAGCAAGGCGTTGAAGGTGCTGTCCGCTTCGCCGCTGATTTCACCGTAAGAAACATCATAGCCACTGGCGGTGCTCAGTCCGTCCTGGAAGTCCAGCGGGCGGAAGGTTTCGATATCAATGGTACCGGTAATGCCAGACACGGCATTGGTCACATCGTGGGTTTTGTACACGTTGGCGCTACGCAGCAGCTGCGAGGGCACGTCGGTAAAGTTCGGCTGGGCGTTGGCCAGGTTGCCGGCGGCAAGGAACTGTTCGCCGTTCAGCAGTACAGAAACCTGCTGCATGCCGCGCACGCTCAGGCTGCCACCTTCACCGGCGGAGCGCTGGATCTGCACCCCGGTGATCCGCTGCAGCGAGTCGGTAATGGTGGTGTCCGGCAGTTTACCGACATCTTCAGCGGCAATGCCGTCGACAATGGATTTTGCATCGCGCTTGGTATTAATCGCGGTTTGCTGGGATTGCTTGACCCCGTACACCACAACTTCTTCCAGTGCAGCGTCGGACTGCTCCTGGGCCATGGCTACACCAGCGACGCCCACCAGTGCGTAAGACGCAACGGCAGACGCGAGTGTCTTTTTGCGGAATTGGTTGGAATTCTTCATGAATCTCCCCTGATCACCAAAATTGGTTATTTGTTATTGGTCCCAAACAACATAAACACCTGCACGTGACAAACCGGGCAAGTACTCCGCCCTTGGGGTGGGCGAATCGGGTGGTGAAAGGAGCTGATGGCGTTGTGGCTGGTGATAGACATTGTCTATGCAATTTGGCTTTGCCGCCGGGCGTCGCTTTCTCTCATCTTGCTATCGTGCCGCTCGCGAATTTTTATTGTCACAGCCTTGTGGAAGCGCTGTTGCAGCTGCACTTTTTTTCGTTGGTCGCCGCCGAAAATCGAGATTTTTAGATCCGGCGTTTTCGCGATTTTTTTCATCGTAATGAAGTCAAAATCACAGCGTCAACGAAAAACCCATGAAAACAGGATGAAAACGTTTTCTCCAGCTGAAAACGTTTTCAGGCAGAAAACGTTTTCAGAAAACACCATTTCATTGGCCTGGCGGGGAGCGGGCAACGTGCGGGGGGAATCGATAGGCGAGCGGATGAGAGAGCGGAAAGGGTGTAGTGATAACCGCGCGGCCGGCTAAAGCGCGCCGCGGACGCGCATTGTAAAAGCGCATGGCGCTCAACATGCGCGCGGTGGCCACTTCAGGTGGCCGCGGCGGGGTTCGGCTCGGCGCCGATTGTTTCGATTTCCACGAAGTGCGTGGCAACCGCGGCGACCAGTAACAGCAGGCCCGCAAGACCCAGTACGTAAATGGGTTGGCCGGCAAACAGGTGGTGCACCACCAGCGCCAGCAGACTGGAAGCCAGTATCTGCGGGATCACGATAAACAGATTGAAGATGCCGGCGTAGGTGCCCATTTTGTGCTGGGGCAGGGCGCAGGACAGGATGGAATAGGGGATGGCCAGAATCGAGGCCCAGGCAAAGCCCATGGCCACCATGGACAGCAGTAACCACTGCGGGTCTTTGACCCACAGAAAAGAGAGCATGGCACCGGCACCCAATATCAGGTTGAGCATATGGCTCTGGCGGATACCGATGGCGCGGATCATCAGCGGAATGGCGATGGCCGCCAGCGCGGCGAATCCGTTGTAAGTGGCAAACAGGATGCCCACCCAGTTGGCGCCCTCGTTATACAGCGCGGAGTCGGTATCCGTCGCGCCAAAGTGAAAGCTTGCCACCGCCGGCGTGCCATAAATCCACAGGGAAAACAGCGCGAACCAGGTAAAAAACTGCACCACCGCCAGCTGGCGCATGGTGGTGGGCATTTCCAGAATGTCGTGCATGATCTGGTAGAGGCCGTTGTGATAGCGGCGCCGCCGGTACATATGGGCGGCGAGCAACTGGAAACCGCCGTAACCGGCGATACCCAGAGTCAGGATCAATAATTTCTTGTCGAGACCCAGGAGTAGCACAAGGGCGCTGCTCAGCAGCCCACCGAGAAAAAATACTATGCCCTGGCGAACAAAGCGCGGCTGATTTTTGGCGGCGTTGTAGGTGTCCTGCCATTTCTCGCCGAGAGAGTGTTTTTCCCGCTGCAATTGCTCCGGGCTGTATTCGCGGGTGGTGAAACAGGTCCACAGTACCGTGAAGAGAGCAAAGCCGGCACCGATATAAAACGCGTAGGTAACGGAATCCGGGATGGCTTTGTTGCCCGCTTCATTCGCCACATCAAACCAGTGGTTCAAGGTCCACGGCATGGCGGAGGCGATGACCGCACTCACACCGATAAAAAAACTCTGCATGGAAAAACCACTGGAGCGCTGTTCTTCCGGTAGCATATCGCCCACCAGAGCCACCGAGGGGCCGAGCATTACATTCAGCGAGGCATCCAGAATCCACAGCATGGCGGCGGCCATCCACAGCTCGGTGGAGTTGGGCATGACCAGCAGTGCGGTGGCGGCGGCAAAGGCGCCGGCAATCAGGAATGGCCGGCGGCGGCCAAAGCGGTTCCAGGTTTTGTCGCTCAGGTAGCCGACGATGGGCTGAATCAACAGGCCGGTAATGGGAGCGGCGACCCACAGAATCGGAATCTCTTCCACACTGGCGCCAAGAGACTGAAAGATCCGGCTGACGTTGGCGTTTTGCAGGGCAAAACAGAATTGAATACCGGCGAATCCAAAGCACAGGCTCCAGATTTGCCAGAAATGCAGGTTTGGCAGTCTGGGTATTTCAGGTGCCGTCGGTTTGCGAGGACTGTGCAACATTTTATTGTTTTTCTATTTCCATCACTGCCATAGAGAGTATGGGGTGAAAACGTTTTCCGCAACTGCAAAACCGGTGACCTTGGTCGAATAGCAGCAGAAAATGGTTTTCCCACTTTGTGAAAACGTATTCATGGGACGCGCCGGTGGCCTGCACCTGCGGTTGCCGTTAGCATTCCCCTGTCGATCGACCACTGAGAAAAAAGCCGTATTAAAGCGGCAATACAATAACTGAATCCCGGGAGCCGCAGACCATCACCTGCGCAACATTTCCCTGTGGAAGAGAGAAAATCATTATGGATATTCCGCTGATTGGCGGCACGGTGCTGGATACCGTGGTCGTCGCTGTGTATATCGTTTTGCTGGTGACCATTGCCTGGCTGGTGTCGCGGGAGAAAGACGGTCGTCAAAAAAGCACGCAGGATTATTTTCTGGCCGGCAAGGGCCTGCCCTGGTGGGCGGTGGGCGCCTCGCTGATTGCGGCAAACATTTCCGCAGAGCAGATTATCGGCATGTCCGGTTCCGGCTATGCCATCGGCCTCGCCATCGCGTCTTATGAATGGATGGCGGCCATCACCCTGATTATTGTGGGCAAATACTTCCTGCCGGTGTTCCTCGCCCGCCGTATCTATACCATGCCCCAGTTCCTTCAGCAGCGGTACGACAACCGGGTAAAAACCATTCTCGCGGTGTTCTGGCTCGGGGTGTACGTGTTCGTCAACCTGACCGCCATCCTGTGGCTGGGCGCGTTGACCATTCACACCATCGCCGGTGTCGACCTGGTGAGTGGCATGGCCTTTCTGGTGTTGCTGGCCCTGGCCTACTCCCTGTATGGCGGGCTCAAGGCGGTGGCGCTCACCGATGTGATTCAGGTGGTGCTGCTGATCTTTGGCGGGCTGGTGCTTTCCTATATAGCGCTGGACCTGATCGGCGAGGGGCGCGGCGTGATTGCCGGGTTTGGCGCACTGGTGGAGCGGGTACCCGACAAGTTCGACATGATTCTCTCGTCGGATAACCCGCACTACGCCAGCCTGCCGGGCATTTCGGTACTGGTCGGCGGTATGTGGGTCATGAACCTGTCTTACTGGGGTTTCAATCAGTACATTATCCAGCGCGCGCTGGCGGCCAAGGATCTGCGCGAGGGGCAGAAGGGGATTGTCTTTGCGGCTTACCTGAAACTGCTGATGCCGCTGATTGTGGTGCTGCCGGGGATTGCCGCGGTGGTACTGCTGCCAGATCTGGCGCGCCCGGACCAGGCTTACCCGGCGCTGATGAACCTGATGCCCGCGGGCCTGAAAGGTTTGATTTTTGCCGCGCTGATTGCCGCCATCGTTTCCTCTCTGGGTTCCATGGTCAACAGCATCGCCACCATCTTTACCATGGACCTGTACGCCCACCAGCGCCCCGGGCAGAGCGAGGTGCACTATGTGCGCGTCGGGCGCATTGCCGGTGCCGTGTCCCTGCTGCTGGCGGCGGTGTGCGCGCGCCCGCTGCTGGGCAGCTTTGACCAGGCGTTCCAGTATATTCAGGAATTCACCGGCTTCTTTACCCCGGGCATTGTGGTGCTCTGCCTGTTGGGCATCTTCTGGCCACTGGCAACCGCCAACGGCGCGCTCGTAGCGGCATTGGGCTCTGCGGTGTTGTCGCTGGTACTGAAACTGACCTGGCCAGAACTGCCGTTTATCGACCGGGTGGGGCTGGTGTTCCTGTGTTGCCTGGCGCTGGCGGTGATCACCTCGCTGCTGCAGCGCCCCCAGGGCACTGACGAGCAGGACCCGGTCGGCAGTAGTCACGGTGATTCCAACGCGCTCTTCGCCACCGACCAGGCATTCAATCTGGCCGGGCTCGGGGTGGTGTTATTGCTTACTGCTCTCTACGCAACCTGGTGGTAGATCTTCTCTCTCTTTGATCGACAGGTTTGTATTGGCAGGCGGGTACCAGTTGGTGCCCGCTTTTTTGCTTTTTGGTATCGCCTTAGCTCACTGTCTCACTGGTCATTTCTGTGCAGCGCCGCTTTTTTGACTGCCTGCTCGCAAATGTGCCCCCTCGCGCATGGTTCTGGTGCGAAAATACACGGCTCTTGTAACCTACTGAATGTAAACGTCTTTTCCGTTCCCGCTTTGCCGGGATCAAGGTGGGATAGTCCATTTCACGGTAAATTGTGAAGGTGGGACGACGCAATCTGGCGCACGGCGGGAGTATAGCCTGGCGTCAGATCGGGTTACCCTGTTGCGGTCTCTAGAGGTACCCGCTCTGACAAAACCAATAAATAAAATGACGTGACGATGGGGGAGACAACTCCATGAATAAAATGACCGGATTCAAGAAGAATTCTATTGCGGTGGCTATCACAGCCCTGACAGGCATGAGCGGCCATGCCCTGGCTCAAACTCAACAAGATACAGCACTGGAAGAAGTAGTAGTGCTCGGCATCCGCGGCAGTCTCGATAAATCCATGGATACCAAGCGCGACGCCCAGGGCGTCGTGGATGCTATCTCCGCCGAAGATATCGGCAAGTTCCCCGATACGAATCTGGCGGAATCCATGCAGCGGATTTCCGGTGTGTCCATTGACCGGGTCAACGGCGAGGGCAGCCGGGTGACGGTGCGCGGCCTCGGTCCCGACTTTAACCTGGTCACCCTGAATGGGCGCCAGCTGGCGCGTACCACCGGCGGCCGCTCCTTCGACTTCCAGAATATTGCGTCGGATATGGTAACCGGTGTCGAAGTCGCCAAAACCAGTGATGCGACCCTGCCATCGGGCGGCATGGGGGCCACGATCAATCTGCTCACCGCGCGTCCCCTGGAAACCCCAGAGCGCACTATCCGTTTTGCGGCGAAAGGCGTGATGGATCAGTCCTCCGACGATGCCGATATGACCCCTGAGTTCAGTGGTTTTTACTCCGACACTTTTGCCGACGGCAAATTTGGTGTGGCCATCTCCGGCAATATCTCCGAGCGCGAAAGCGGCAGTTCCCAGTCCACGATTCCCGGCTGGTTCAGTGCCGACGGGGTGACCAACAGTAACGACTGGAGTGCCTTCCTGCCACTGGAAGACCAGGTGAATCGCCCTGGTGAGGGCGAGATCTACTCCACGCCGCGCAGCCTGGTGTACAAATTTGAAGAGCAGCAGCGCAAGCGCACCAACGGCCAGCTGGTACTGCAGTGGGCGCCCAATGAAGATGTGACGGCGACCGTTGATTACAACTACTACCAGAACAAGATCGCCAAGCAGTTCAATGATATTTCCGTGTACCACACCTGGGGTGAGTGGGGTGGAAGCCAGCAGGGTATCTGGACCGATGGCCCCATCTCTTCGCCAATTATCTACTCCGAATTCGGCACAGGTGGCGATGTGGCCATGGGTGGTGGTAGCACTGCCGAAGTGTTCGAAGGCGATATGTTCGGGGTTAATCTGGAGTGGCAGGCCAGCGACCGCCTGAGTCTCGAGTTTGACGCGCAGCACTCCGAAGCCGAGCGTCGCCCGGATAGTCCCTGGGGCACCGGCGGTACCCTGAGCCTTGCGGCGCTGGTTCGTCAGGGCTCTACCATTGATTTCACCCAGGATCTGCCTGCACTACATGTCATTACCGAAGACGGTGTGAAGGCGTCGGACATTCTGGTTACCGGTTCTGTATTCCAGAACAATCGAGATCACTCTGAGATTGATCAGTTCCGCTTCGGTGGTAACTTCGAACTGAATGAATCCAGTGATATTGATTTTGGCATTTCCCGTCAGGAGGTCAGCAATACCTCGCAGGAAACGTTTGTACAGCGCAACAGCTGGGGTGGTGCTGGCGGCGCCGACGATCTCCCGGATGAGTTGTTCACGGAGATGGATCTGTCCGACGAATTTGACATGTCCTGGGGCGATTTCTCCGAAATCGACGGCAATCAGAACGCACTGGATACCTACTTTGCCTGGGACTTCAATGCGGTACGCGCAATTGCCGAGCAGCTTTACGGTAGCGACCCGGACGACCTGGGTCGGTCTACTGCATTGGGCGACTGCGGCACGGCTTTCTGCGCGTCCACCGACTGGGGGGCGCAATCAGACCGCACCACAGTAGAAACATCCAACGCGGCCTACGCCCAGTACAATTTCCGCTCCGAGCTGGGCGGCATGCCGTATCGCGTCAATGCCGGCCTTCGCTATGAGGAGACTGAAGTGGTGTCTACCTCCATCGTGCCGACATTCGACACGGCGGTTTGGGGCGGTGGGGCCGAAGTGTCCCTGTCGAGCAGTGACAATGCGCGGGACTACCTGACCCAGACCGGTAAATACAATTACGTGTTGCCGAGCCTCGCGTTCAGTATCGACCTGACCGACGAAGTGGTTGCGCGCGCAGCGATCAGTGAAGCGATCACGCGCCCGGGTTATAACGACATCAAAGGCGGTACCAGTGTTGGTGGCCAGGCGAATAGCGGTATTGGTGGTGGGTCCTCCGGCAACCCGGGACTGAAGCCGTTTGAGTCCCTGAACTACGATATGTCCCTGGAGTGGTACTACGGAGATACCAGTTACGCCTCTGTCGGCCTGTTCCGCAAGGAAGTCTCCAACTTTATCAGTAGCGGTCTCACCGAAAAAACGATCTTCAATATCCCCAACCCCTCCAATGGTGCACTGGTGGAAGAAGCGCGGGCAGCGATTGCTGCTGGTGAGGACACTACGATTATTGGATATATCGGCGAAAACTACGCGGATAGCCCTTACGTCCACGTAACCTACACCGAAGAAGGCGAAATCGATACCGTGCAGGTTACCGGCAACCCGGAAACCGATCCCGATATCGTGTTCCGCATCAGCCAGCCGGTGAACGGCGAGCTCGACAATACCATCGACGGTATGGAGTTGGCGGTGCAGCACTTCTTCGGCCAGTCCGGATTCGGTATGCAGGCGAACTACACCATCGTGGATTCCGATCTGCAATACGATCCGCTGCTATTGATGGATCAGGAGTCCATGATTGGCCTCAGTGATTCCGCCAACCTGGTGGGTTTCTATGAAAAGAACGGCTTCCAGGCGCGTATCGCCTATAACTGGCGGGATGAGTTTCTGAGCGCCCGTGGTCAGGATACCGGAGAGCATCCCCAGTACGTTGAAGCCTACAGTCAGATCGACCTGAACATCAGCTATGAGGTTCCGCAGATCGAAGGCATGCAGGTCTTCCTCGAAGGCATCAATGTAACCGACGAGTATGTGCGTGTGCATGGCCGTGACAAGTACCAGTTGATGGGACTGTATCAGGGTGGTGAACGCTGGCAGCTCGGTGCCCGCTACGCCTTCTAAGTCATTTCACAGGATGTTTCGTTAAGGCAAAGGAAAGCCGCTGTCTCTTGAAGTAGGGGCAGCGGCTTTTTTTGCTACAGAGTTTTACGTCAGATAAAAATAACGGTGAGAGTAGGACGATGACGAATGCAGTATTGCTGAACAATGTAGATCACCGCGCGTTGCGCGTAGTGACCGAGCGCTCCGCTGCACTTGGCGATGATCAATGGTTCGCACTGACGTTTCCCCTGGAATTTCGTGCCCTGCAGGGGCAATACCCGATTTTCTTCCAGAAAGACGCCCGCACCGGTAATTTTTTTCCACTCGCGTTGCTGGGATTGCAGCCCGGGGAGAATCTTTTTTTGAATGAGCACGGATGGGATTCCTCTTACATACCCCTGGCCATCCGTCGCGAGCCCTTCCTGATTGGTCGTCAGCATCATGTCGAGGATGGCGTTCAGAAAAGCCGGCGGGTAATACATATCGATCTTGATAATCCGCGGGTGAATCGCGTGCGCGGTGAAGCCCTGTTTCTCGAATACGGCGGTAACACTACCTACCTGGATCAAGTCGCCGATATGCTGGAGGCCGTGCATCAGGGCATAGAGCAGGGCGAGAAATTTGTACGCACTCTGCAAGTGCACGGTCTACTGGAGCCCTTTACGCTGGAAGTGACCTTGAATAATGGCGAAACCAATCAGCTTAAGGGTTTCTATACCATCAATGAGGAGCGGCTGAAGGGGCTCGATGCTGGAGACTTGCAGGAGTTGCACGAGGCGGGCTTCCTTGAAGCCATATATATGGTTATGGCGTCCCAGTCCCAGATGCGTCGCCTGATTGATGAAAAGAACCGACGCCTCGCGGCACACTGAGGGCGATACCTTGGACGCGCCATTTATTGAACGTGCTGGCCTTCCTGAGACCCGTGAAGTCTGGGGGGCGGATTCGAAGACGATTTTAGACTATCTCGCCGGAGTGACTCAGCCACTTATTTTGCGCGGTTACTGTGCGCACTTCCCATCGGTGGCTGCGGCAAAAAAGTCTGACCGTGCAATGGCCGACTATTTGCTGGAGCACTACAGCGGATACCCGGTCAACAGCTGTTACGGTGAAGCGAAAACCGGTGGTCGCGTGTTCTACAACGAAGACATGAGTGGCTTTAATTTTCAGGTCCGGCAAACGCCGCTGGGGACTTTGCTGGATGAGATTCTTTGCCATGCTGGGCAATCGGATGCGCCCATGCGCTACATGCCGTCGAGTGAAGTCAGTTACTGGTTTCCCCATTTTTCCGCCGCCAACGAGGCGGGGGTTCATACGGTATCGCCGGTAGGCTCCCTGTGGCTCGGCAATAAAGTGCGGATCGCCGCACACTACGATTTCCCCAATAATCTTGCGTGTAATATCGCCGGCCAGCGCCGCTTTACCCTGTTGCCTCCGGATCAGATAAATAATCTGTATCCGGGTCCACTTGAATTTGCACCGGGAGGGCAGGAGATCAGTCTGGTGGATTTCCACAACCCGGACTTCGAAAAATTCCCGCGTTTTCGCTCCGCGCTCGATCATGCGCAGGTCGCGGTGCTGGAAGCCGGGGATGCACTGTATATTCCGGGTATGTGGTGGCATCACGTGGAAAGCATGGGCCAGCTCAACGTACTCTATACCCATTGGTGGCGGGATTCCGCAGCCTATATGGGGCGCCCCACCAATGCGCTACTACACGCGGTGCTTGGGTTGCGAAATTTGCCCGCTCATCAGCGCAAGGCGTGGAAAGCGCTGTTCGATTACTATATTTTTGATGCGGAAAAAGGCGCGGCCGAGCATATCGCCCCCGGGGCCCGCGGTATGCTGGAGCAGCCACTGGCGCTGGATGCAGCCATGCAGTTGCGGGCCAAATTACAAAATGATCTGAAACGCTAACAATAAATACAATACGAGAGATGTGATGACGAGCAATCAACGGGTACGCAAAGTGGTGATCGCCGGTGGTGGTACCGCGGGCTGGATGACAGCGGCGGCGCTGGCGAAACTGCTGGGGAAAAACCTGGATATTACCCTGGTGGAGTCGGAAGTGATCGGTACCGTGGGGGTGGGTGAGGCAACCATTCCATCGCTGCATCTTTTCCACCAGTTGCTCGGTATCGACGAGCGCGAGGTGATGGCCTATACCAACGCCACCTTCAAACTCGGTATTTCTTTTGAGAACTGGAAGGCCGTGGGTGAGGACTATATTCACTCCTTTGGCGATGCCGGGCAGGATTGCTGGGCGTGTAACTTTAGCCATTTCTGGGTAAAAGGCTTACAGCAGGGCATTCAACAGGAAATTGGTGATTATTGCGTGGAGCATCGGGCGGCGCGCGAGGGAAGATTTGCGACCGGGGGGCGTCAAAAGCGCACCCACGCCTACCATTTCGATGCCAGCTTGTATGCCAAATACCTGCGGGCACTTGCGGAGAAGTGCGGTGCAACCCGTGTGGAAGGGAAAATTTGCGAAGTGCAACTGGATCGCGATAGTGGCTATATCCAGGCCCTGCTGCTGGAGGGTGGTGCACGCCTGGAAGGGGATTTGTTTATTGACTGTAGCGGCTTCCGCGGATTGTTGATCGACAAGGCGTTGCACACCGGTTACCACGACTGGGGGCACTGGCTTCCCTGTGATCGTGCGGTCGCGGTGCAAACATCCAAGAGTGTGAACCCGGTGCCCTACACCCGTTCGATCGCGCGGGAGTCGGGTTGGCAGTGGCGCATTCCGCTGCAGACTCGTACCGGCAATGGCCTCGTATTCTGCAGCCACTATCAGTCGGAAGAGGAAGCCCGACAGCAACTGCTGAACAATGTAGAGGGCGAGGCGCTGATTGAGCCGCGGGTCATTCCATTTCGCACCGGAACCCGACGCCAGCACTGGAATAAAAACTGTGTGGCGGTCGGTCTATCCGGGGGATTTATTGAACCTCTTGAATCCACCAGTATTCACCTGATCCAACGCAGTATCATTCGTCTGCTGACGATGTTCCCGGCGCAGGGCATCAAACAGGTCGATATCGATGAATTCAATAAAATGGTGCTGGATGAAACGGAAAATGTGCGGGACTTTATTATTCTTCACTACAAGCTGACCGACCGCGAGGATACGGAATTCTGGCGCTATTGCCGTGCGATGGATATTCCGGATTCCCTTGCACACAGAATGGAAATGTTCCGGGAAAGTGGCCGTGTCTATAAGTATGGCGAGGAACTGTTCGGCGAGACATCCTGGTTACAGGTGATGCTGGGGCAGGGTTTGATGCCTAGCAGTTATCATCCCATTGCCGACATGATGAGTGAGCATGAGCTGGCATCCTTCCTTGCAGGTATTCGCAACCAGGTGCGCAGCACTGTGGATAGCTGGCCGCCGCATATGGAATTTATTGATCACTACTGTAAATCTGCGGCGTGCTGAAAAGCGTGACATGTTTGGCGTGAGTTTGCCTGACAATTGGCCTTTTGATGGGCCATGTTTACAAAAACCGGAAAGTGGGACGACGGAAACTTACCATAAGATTAGCTTCAATCTCGCGATGACCTGAGACGAGCGCTACCGCGCTCGCATTCCAATAATCAAAATAATGATGAAGCGAGGTTTGATCATGCGTTTACTCCCCAATGGGCGGAGCACTATTCTAGTGTCCGTTCTTTCTCTGATCACGACGACGGCCGCCGTCTTATCTGTGCCTGCTCTGGCGCAGCAAACTAACCTGGCCACAGGCGCCAGTATTTCTGCCAGCACCGCAGACCTGCCTGCCAGTAATGCCATCGATGGCAATGCGGGCACCCGTTGGGCGTCGGCGGCACAGACAGACCCTTCATGGATCGCCGTGGATCTCGGCCTGCCCTACGACCTCAACCAGGTAGAAATTTTCTGGGAAGCGGCGAATGCCGAAACCTATGAAATTCTTGGTTCTAGCGACGGCAGCGCCTGGACCACCCTCTCCATGCAGACCGGCGGCCAGTTCGGTCACCGTACCGATACCGTACCAGTGAGTGGTGTCTACCGGCATGTACGTATTCACGGCGTTAGCCGCAGTGCCGGAAACTACTGGGGTTATTCCATTTGGGAGCTGGGTGTTTACGGTTCTGCGGTGAGTTGTGATAGCGGGTGCCTGGTGGAGTTGAATGCATCTACCCTGCAGGCGCGCGTCACGGGTGGGGATATCGTGGATATCCACTACTCAGTGAATGGCGGTGGTCAGCAGAATGTACGCATGCAGCAGAATGGAACCTTGTGGACCTATGATATTCCCGGGCTTTCTGCCGGAGATGTAATCTCGGTGCATTACACCAAAATTACCGGAGGTGTGGGTGAGTCTGTCGCCGTCACTCAGCACACATTTTCCGGGCAGGGCGCGGGCTCGTCTTCCTCGTCCTCGTCCTCTTCATCTGGTGGTGGGGCAGGGAGCTCGTCCAGTAGCTCTTCGTCAAGCAGCTCCTCCAGTAGTTCCTCATCCGGCGGCGGTTCGTCAAGCAGCTCAAGCAGTTCTTCTTCCAGTAGCTCTTCTTCCGGCGGCGGCAGCCTCGGCAATATTGTGCCGTTGTATAACAGTAGTACTGCGCAGGAGCCCGCGGTTCAGTTTGAAACGAGCACCGCACTCGTTACACATTTTTCCGACCGCGCGCGGGACCGCCACGCCAAAGAAGACCAGTTCCAGGCGTACGATCACTATCTGAGTTTTTACTGGGAAGATCGCACCGCGGCTATCGAAATTATTGATGAAGTGGCAAAGGGCGGCGACAGCGTTCGTATGAATGTGCGAACCGAATTCCGCTTGAGTGATACCGAAGCGGAGAACCGCTGGTTTTATCGCGGCGTTGGTACCGTTGCGGAGTATTGCGATAACGGCACCATGGTAGTTGTGGATCAGTACAACTATTACAAGGAGCGCACCTATAACTGCCGTGAAGGTCGCAACATTCAGGTGGGCGACCTGCTGGAGTTTGAACTCAGTCAGTTCCTGGACGACAGCGTACCCAATGGCCGCGCCAATTATTACGGAACCACCTTTTTGTATATTGTCGGCGAAGGTTTGGTGCCCTGGGATGTGGGTGGTAGTACGCCATTTGGGGGCATCAAAGATTCGTTCAAAATTCCGGAGCAGGCCTGGCTGGGTGGTGATACCACCATTCATGCGCTGACGTCCGGTGAGACGGACAACCACTTTATGCAGATGGCGACCAATATCGGCTATGAGAACGCACAACCGTTTATGCGTGGCCGCCGCGTGTTGCATAGCTCTGCTATCGACGGTATGCACGATGAGCGGCCTTTGGAGAATCCGCCGCTACAGGACATGGTCGGCCTTGCTGGCCCGCATTACGTGAACGACAGCTGTGCGGGTTGTCACGAGCGCAATGGTCGCGCAGCCGCCGCGCCGGTGGGAGAGCCGTTGGATAAGTGGGCCTTTAAAGTCGCCGATGCCAACGGCAACCCGGATCCGTTCCTTGGCCGTGCGCTGCAGCCAAAAGCGCGCGACGGCGCCGCCAGTGAAGGCCAGGTATCCATTGCATTCTGGAGTGAACAAAATGGTTTGCGCTCCCCCAACTATGCCTTTAGCGGTGTAACCCCCGCGCGTTTCTCCGCACGTATTGCACCGAACCTGGTAGGCATGGGTTTGCTGGAAGCCATTGCCGAAAGTGCGGTGATTGCGCAAGCGGATCCGAACGACAGTAATGGCGATGGTATTTCGGGCCGTGTGAATCGTGTGCTGGATCCGGAGTCCGGTGAAACCCGCCTGGGCCGCTTTGGCTGGAAAGCCGGCGCATCGAGTATTCGCCATCAGTTAGCCGGTGCGCTTAACAACGATATGGGTGTGATGACGTCGGTATTCCCGCAGCCGGACTGCGGTAGCAGCCAGAACGACTGCGGCATTGGCGGCGCGGAATTGGCAGACCAGCACCTGCAAGATCTCACCAAATATATTGCCCTGCTGGGTGTGCGCCCGCAGCGCAATTATGACGATCCTTCCGTACAAAACGGCGAGCAACTGTTCAGTACTATTGGCTGCGCCGATTGTCACACGCCAACGCAGCAGACCAGTGGTGATCATCCATTTGCGGAGCTGCGCAATCAAACCATTCACCCCTACACGGATATGTTGCTGCACGATATGGGGCCGGGTCTCGCAGACAATCTCGGTGAAGGCGAAGCTAGCGGTGCGGAATGGCGTACCACACCATTGTGGGGGTTGGGGCTTTCTGCTTGTGTCACCGGTGGTGTAGTAAACCCCATTGGCGGTCAGGGCAATGAAATCTGCACCCCGCAACACAGCTACCTGCATGATGGCCGCGCGCGCTCCATCGAGGAAGCAATTTTGTGGCACGGCGGTGAAGGCCAGCAGTCTAAAGATGCCTATCAGGGACTTTCCGGCGGGCAGAAACAGGACGTGCTGGATTTTCTGAACTCGCTGTAAGCCAAATTTCAAAAACACCTTTCTAGTATTGGGCGCGGAATAACCACCGCGCCCTTTTTTATGTTCTACCCGATGGCTACCGAAGGCCCACATTAAACGTTTACTCAATGTGGGGCGACGGGAATTTGCTGTTCGCGCTAAAACTGACCCGCATTCGATAGATGGCACAAGTAAAACAATAACCAAGAACAATAGGAGACAGCGATGTCCAGATTTTTATTCCGTACTTCTACCTTGGCATTAGCGGTTGCAGCCACCGCCTGTGGTGGTGGCAGTTCAAACAATGATGACGACAACAGCAATCTACAACCGGAGCCGCCAGTCGTCGATACTCGTCCTGAGCAGTGTATGGAAGACCCAATGAATTCCGGCTACTGCCTGGTGTGGCAAGATGAGTTTTCTGGTGATGCCATCGACAGTGGGAAGTGGGCGTTTGAGAAAAACTGCGTCGGCGGCGGCAACAATGAGGCGCAATGTTACGTCGATGATATCGACAATGCCTGGGTAGCCGGCGATGTACTGCATATCAAAGCCATACGTGAAGATGCCTCCGGCCCCAACCGTTTTGATGACGACCCCCAGTACGATCCAAACGATACCTCCGGCAGTGGTGCATACACCTCTGCACGCCTGCGTACTAAAGGTATGGGAGACTGGAAGTACGGCCGTTTCGAAATGCGCGCGAAATTACCCTATGGACAAGGTAGTTGGCCTGCGTTCTGGATGTTGCCTACCGAGGGCACTTATGGAGGATGGCCGCTTTCTGGTGAGATCGATATTCTGGAGGCGGTCAATCTGAACGTCGGTGGTGAAGATCGCGTATACGGGACATTACATTACGGCGATAACTGGCCAAGCAATGTGCACACCGGTGAGGCGTACCAGATCCCCGGTGACCTGAACCCGGCAGATGATTTCCACACCTATGCGGTGGAGTGGGAAGAGGGTGAGATTCGCTGGTATGTGGATGGCGATCACTATGCGACACAAAAGGCGGATGGCTGGTACACCACCGCTGCGCTGGAGAACCCCAACGCACCCTTTGATCAGACCTTTCACCTCATCCTGAACCTCGCCGTGGGCGGCGACTGGCCGGCCAACGTCAACGATACCGGTATCGATGAATCTGCCTTTCCGCAGGAATATCAGATTGACTATGTGCGGGTGTATCAATGCACGGAAGATTTCGAGACCGGCAAGGGCTGCGCCAGTACCGACGGTGAGTTTGTGCACAACCCCGGCACCCAACCGCCACAGGCACCGGACAGTGAAGGCGATGAGTTGGTGGTATTTGACGGGGAAGTAAAGCCTCCGTATCAGTGGTACACCTGGGCTGCTTTTGGCGATGTCGGGTTTGAAGTGGTGGATGCCGGTGCCGACTATGGCGATGTGGGGCAGATCACCTACAACACCGATCAGGGGATCGGCTTTTTTCAGTCAGAGGCCACCTATGATCTGAGCGGCTACACCTTTGTCGAGTTCGACCTGCAAGTACTGGCAGAGCCCGCCGATGCCGGCGCCGCGTCGCTGACGTACCGCGCAGACTGTGTGCACCCGTGCTCGTCTGGCGACTACCCACTGGATATGCCCCCCTTAAACCAATGGACCCATTACCAGATTCCGTTACTGGAACTGGAACAGGGTGGGCTCAACTCCGCGAGTGTGAATACCCCCTTTGTGATTTCACCCGGTTGGGACAACCAGATGAGCGCTGTTTTGCAGGTGGATAATGTGAAGCTCACCAAATAAGACAGTCCCGGCACCGAAAAGGCGTCCCATTTTGGCTTTTGCAGGCCGGTGGCAAGGTGGTCTGCACCATTTTGCCCCGGAAATTTAAAGTGGGACGACCCTATTCGAGGCAATCCGTAAAAAGGAGGCTGGAAAAGCCGGGTGCGCTATGGGGATATCACTATTTTGCGACCGCGCGCCAACAGAAAGTCACATGATGACGGAAAAATAACGGGCCAGAAAATGACGGGCCAGAAATTAATGGGAGTGTTGCGGTGATGAAGAAGCGAATTTTGCTGGGGGTCATCTCCGGTCTGATCGCGGGCGGGGGGCTCGCGGGCTGTAGTGAGCAGAAAATGGCCGTTGCTCAGGCGGGTAATGACAGCGCAGAGAGCACCGCGCTGACCGCAGACTGGCCGCAACTGACCAGCGGTATAGCCAAAGATCCAGCGGTGGAAGCGCGTATCGACGCTCTGCTTGCGAATATGAGTGTGGAAGAAAAAGTCGGCCAGATGATGCAGGTCGAGATCCGCTCCGCAACCCCGCAAGACGTCAAGAACTACCATGTCGGTTCCATCCTGAACGGTGGTGGAGCATTTCCCGATGACAACAAGCACGCAAGCGTCGCCGACTGGGTAGCGCTGGCCGATCGCTATTACCACGCATCTATGGACACCAGCGACGGCGGCGTAGCTATTCCGATGATCTGGGGCACCGACGCGGTGCACGGTCACAACAACGTCATCGGCGCGACTCTGTTCCCCCACAATATCGCCCTGGGCGCCACCCATAACCCCGATCTGATGCGCCAGATCGGCGAGGCGACCGCCGCCGAAGTGTCGGCCACCGGTATCGACTGGGTATTCGCGCCGACGCTTGCAGTAACTCGCGATGATCGCTGGGGGCGCAGTTATGAATCCTACTCTGAAGACCCGGAAGTCGTGCACGCCTACGGCGGCGAGCTGGTAGAGGGGCTGCAGGGTGCGCCCGACAGCAGCGATTTGCTGCGCGGCAAGCGCGTTGTCAGTACTGCAAAGCACTACCTGGCAGATGGCGGTACCGAAAATGGTATCGACCGCGGCGATGCGATCATTAGTGAGCAGGAGCTGATGGACATCCACGCACAGGGTTACTTTTCCGCGATTGAGTCTGGCGTGCAGACGGTGATGGCATCGTTCAGCAGCTGGAACGGAAAGAAAATGCATGGTCATAAATATTTGATGACCGATGTGCTCAAAGATCGCCTGGGTTTTGACGGTTTCATTATCGGTGATTGGGCCGGGCACCAGTTTGTGAATGGCTGCAGCAACGTAAGCTGCCCGCAGTCCATCAACGCCGGCCTGGATATGTTCATGGCGCCGGACCCGAGCTGGAAAGAGCTGTACAAAAATACCCTGGCCCAGGCCAAAAGCGGTGAGATTTCCGCCGAGCGCCTCGATGATGCGGTGCGTCGTATTCTGCGTGTGAAAATCCGCGCGGGCCTGTTCGACGACGGCGCGCCGTCTGAACGCGCCTTCGCCGCAGACGAGTCCCTGATCGGTGCTCCGGCGCATCGCGCTATCGCCCGTCAGGCTGTGCGTGAATCCCTTGTGCTGCTGAAAAATAACGACGAGCTGCTGCCACTGCCGCGCGACCAGCGCGTGCTGGTCGCCGGTGATGGCGCCGACAATATCGGCAAGCAGTCGGGTGGCTGGAGTATTACCTGGCAGGGGACCGGCAACCAGAATAGTGACTTCCCCGGTGCAACCTCCGTTTACGACGGAATTGCCGAAGTCGTGGGCAGTGCCGGCGGCACAGCGGAACTCTCGGTAGACGGCAGTTTTGAGCAGAAGCCGGATGTGGCCATTGTGGTGTTTGGGGAAGATCCCTACGCGGAAATGCAGGGAGATGTGTCGAACCTGGATTATCCGGGCGAGAGTGACCTGGCCCTGATGCAGCGTCTGCGCGAACAGGGTATTCCGGTGGTTTCCTTGTTTATTACCGGCCGCCCGCTGTGGACCAACCCGGAAATCAACGCGTCGGATGCCTTTGTGGTCATTTGGCAGCCGGGTACCGAAGGTACTGGTGTGGCCGATGTGATCTTCCGCAACGCCGAAGGCGAAGTGCACCACGATTTCACCGGAAAGCTCACCTTTTCCTGGCCAAACGATGCCCAACCCACGGTGCGCAATCGTGGCGAGAATGAGCAGTTGGCCCAGTTCACTTACGGATACGGGCTGCGCTACGGCGATTCTGTTCAGGTCGCCGCGCTTTCCGAAGAGAGTGGCCTGCAACAGGGCGACGGCAGTGAAGCGCTGGCCGTATTCAACGGGCGTGCACTGGATCCCTGGAGTTTCCAGGTCATGGATGCCGCCAATAACCTGTCGGTTATTACCAGCAGTGTGGCGAAGCTCTCAGGTATCAGTGTGCAGTCTGTGGACCGCAAGGTGCAGGAAGACAGCCGCCGGGTACAGTGGACCGGCGAAGGCAATGCCATGGCTGGATTTTTTGCCAACAGTCGCACGGATCTTTCCAGCTACCTGAATAATCGGGGTGCACTGGTATTTGATGTAAAAGTCGATGCTGCGCCCAGTGAGGCTGTCAGCCTTGGTATGAACTGTGGAATGGACTGCGGTGCCGAGCAGCCCATTACCGACCTGCTGAACGATACGGCTGTTGGGGAATGGAAATCGGTTTCCGTAGATCTGCAGTGTCTGGCCAAGGGTGGCGCAAAACTGGATATGGTGCTGTCGCCTTTCTATGTGCGCACCGCCGGCGCACTTGATCTGACCATTCACGATATTCACATCGCTCAGAAAAATGATGTGGACATCCGCTGTAGCTGATATCTGACCGGATTCCCGGCTGCCAGGTAGTGCCACCTTCGTGGGAACCTCTATTCTGGCAGCGGGATACAGAACAACAATAAAAATACTGCCGAGTAATCGGCTTCAAATGCAGTACCTCTTTATTAGTACTTCTTTAGTAGTACATCTTAAACGCAAACCGTAGTGACCTGATTTTAATCAGACATTGTGGATGTCCGGAGGAACTCTGGATATTTCCGCAATGGTTTGCTGCGCCCTGAAAAAGCGTCCGGCATGGAATGAGCCGAGTATTACATTTCTTTCCGGCAATCCAATAAACGATGCCTTATGGGAGAAATAATGAAAATAACCAATCTGATCAAAAAGAAACATCTGTGGCTGAGCGCGCTGTGCCTGGCGGCACAGCCGGTGCTAGCCAGTACTGCCACTGCGCAAGCAGATCCGGTGTGGGCGGATGAGTTCGACGGTGAGAAGCTCGACCGCAGTGTGTGGACCTATAACACGGGTGGCAGCGGTTTTGGCAACGGCGAGATGCAGTTTTATACCGCTTCCCAGAGCAATGCCTACATCGAAGATGGCAACCTGGTCATCGAGGCGCGCCGGGAAAATTACGAAGGAAAACCGTTCACTTCCGCTCGCCTGCATACCAATGGTCGTGTCGGTTTCCGCTACGGCACTCTGGAAGCGCGAATCAAACTCCCCAAACTGGATAACGGTTTGTGGCCGGCGTTCTGGATGCTGGGTGACAACTACGGTGTGGATGGTTGGCCGAAATCCGGCGAGATCGATATCCTGGAAGCCGGTTTTAAATCGGCAATCGACGACGGCAGTGTAAATAATGCCGTGTCTGGTGCCGTGCACTGGTGGCATGAGACCGGAACCTGGAGTGACTGGTTGCAGGCATCCCACGCCCAGCACGTGGTACTTGCCGACCCGCTGTATACGGATTACCGCACGTATCGGTTGGATTGGACTCCGGAGCAGATCGTTATCTCCGTGGACGACACCACCGTTCTCACCATGGATATCACCGCGCCTGAACTGTCTGAATTTCGCGACAATCCCATGCATATCCTGCTGAACCTGGCGGTGGGCGGTTGGAACTTCGTTGAGATTACCGACCCTGCGCAGATCACGGCAGACTTCCCGGCAAAAATGTATGTGGACTACGTGCGCCTGTATGCCAATGCGCATACCGAACTTGAAGTGGCCAGCGAGGAATACCTCAGCGGAGACTTTGGCGTTCTTACCGAAACCCACGCTGTGGATAATACTCTGGACTGGGAAGACAACACCAACCTCTATGTCTGGAGCAATATGCAAGACAGCGCTCCTACGCCGTTTGAAGGCAGCGAGGCACTGGGCTTCAGCGTGCAACCGGGGAACTGGTGGGGTATGGGACTACTGCACCCGGACTACAACCTGAAAAACTACCAGCACGGCACGCTCAATCTCGACATGCGCATTAACAGCGATGTAAATATTGAACTGCATATGATGAGTACCGCCGGCGGGCAGGGCACTGTTGTGCTGGCCAACGGTGGCGAACAGTATGGGCTGGTGCGCGATGGTGCCTGGCACAAGGTATCGATTCCGCTGTCGAAATTCGGTGGTGTGGATATGCAGACCGTACAGACCCTGTTCGCTATTTCCGGCCCGGCTCCCGCGGCGGCGTTCGAAATTGCCATCGACAATATTTACCTCACCGAAAGTGCACCACTGCCAGCACCGGAAAATGGCAGCTTTGGTATCTACACCGAAACGGCAGCCAATACCTCCGCCGGTGCGCTGGTAGAAGGGCAGGACAGTGACCTGTTTATCTGGGAGGGCACACTGAACCTTGCTGATGCCGCGACCGTAACCAATGCGTGGGAAGGCGAGACCGCACTCAACCTGTCTTCCACCGGCAAGGGCTGGTTTGGTATGGGCTTTGCCGCCCGCGAAGGGTTCGATTTCAGCGCCTTCGACAACAGTGAAGCGGCGTTGCACTTTTCCATGCGCACCACCGATCAGACGGAATTTCGTGTTGGCCTGAAGAGTGGCAATGTCGAGCACATAGGCCAGACCTGGGTAACCTTTACCCCGGGCAATGATCCGTACGGCTTCGTACGCGATGGCCAGTGGCAGGATATCGTTATTCCGGTTTCCAACCTGTCCGCGGATTTGGCGCTGACCGACATGCGTCAGTTGTTCCAGGTACTCGGCTTTGGCGAGATAAATGATCTGTCCATCGACAATATTTATTTCTCTGGTGGCGCAGCCACAAGCGCGGAGCAGGGAGCTTGCGAAGTGGTGCGCGAGCGCCTTAATTCGATCCTTGAAACATTGCGTTCACACAACGGAAAAGGCCTGTTTGCCGGCGGGTGGCTGGGGAAATTGCTAAGAATCAAGGAGGAGCGTCAGGTCTGGAAAGAGAAAAAACGCGAGCACCTGCGGGACTGGCGCGCCTGTCTGAAGAGCAAGTGAGCGGGTTAAAAAGGGCACCGCAGGGTGCCCACACGCCGTCTCCCGCTCGACGACGCAGCAGGACGGACGATCGAGGAACTGCGCCCAGTGGGTGCTACCCGCCGGCAAAAAACCGTCAGGCTGAATAAACGGAGATCGTTGTCAGGACGTCGCCCCCAATGCCAGTGACTTTTTGCGATATTCCGTGGGCGACATTCCCACTAGTCGGCTGAAGAAGCGGTGGAATGCGGATTTGCTGTTGAAGCCGGATTCCAGCAGCACGTCCAGCACGGTCATGTCGGCTTTTTCCGGATCAGACAGCAGTGCTTTGGCGGTTTCTACCCGGTAACTGTTCACAAACTCGAAGAAGTTTGTCCCGAAATGCTTGTTGATAACGGCAGAGACTTCTTTTGCGGGCAGATCGATCCGCTCGGAAAACTGTTCCAGGTTTAGGTTTTTTTTAAGGTAAATCTTGTCGCCCTCCATTGCGTTGCGCACCTTGGCAATCGCGGGCTCGGAGGGTTCTTCCTCGCTGCTGATCTCGCGGGTCTCCTCTTCGGGCTTGGTCACCAGTAACTGGTGTGCGTAGGTCAGGCTGTAGGCGAAAAATGCGTTGATCAGGATGAACGCCAGGTAGTTGTCAGCAATGCCCATGTAGTCCGCGACCACATCGCTGGAGAACTTTGCCACCACGTGTACCACCATGGTCCAGGTCCAGGCGATAAACACACCCCAGGTCAGGGCTGACAGCCAGGTCAGCTCTGTTTCAGAGAAGTGGGAGTACTCGTTTTTGAGCGCGTGGCGGTAGCGGCGAATCCGTCGTAGCGCAGCGGCGGCGTAGGCAAAAGGCACCAGAGCGGCCATGTCCCAGATAAATTCGGTCGCTGTAGACGGTAGAGGCAGCCCCGGGTTGGGGAGGTGCCGAAGGTCACCGCTGGAGAGCCCAAATACCGCGATACACAGAAGCCCGACCGCCGCGGGTAAAAGATGGAGCGCGTGGCGCTGGTTGAGGTTCAGTTTCTGCTGAGTCAGGGAGCAGACATACAGGTAGATGGCCGGCCCCTTTAATAGCAGAGCCGCGAACAACAGGTACGGCAGCAGAGTCTGTTCAAACCACGGAGCCACTGAGAACTGGTCGTTCCACAGCAGTAAAGTACAGGCTGAGGCCACTGCGATGATCAGCAGGAAGGCCGTTAGCAGGCGGCCATCGTGCCGCGCACGGGTGGGCAGGATCGACTGGAACACCGCCAGCAGCAGGCACTCCGCCGCGGTCATCAGCAGCACCACGTCGTGGATATTGAAGATGTATTCTTTCATGGGGTCATCGCCGAATGGTGTTTCGTTCTTATGGTTTTTTATCGCTCTTCTGGTAGCAGAGTATATGAGAATTCCCGCCGCGGGAGGAGCGTGGGCCGACGCCATCGCCTCTGGCTGACCATCCCGTTTGCAGAAAACCCGAAAGTGACACCGCCCAGTTTACCGATTCACTCAAAGTGGGGCGACGCAGCCTGGCGCTACAAGCAAACTGGTTTCATCGGGTTTCAACAACGCCTGTGCGGCGAGCGAGTTACTTTTGGTATTCCTCGGCGACTCCTGCCGCGCCGGTTGCCCGACATCATCTCTCTTCCTGCTAGTGGTCCTTTCTCGTCGACCTCCCGTAATAGCTGGACCGGCAGGTGCTCCCTGCCGGTATTTTTCTTTCCGAATCACGTTTCATGCTGCTCTCAAGGGCCTCTCCACACCCGCTCTGCCTGTAGATGATGCTCTGGGCGCCTCATCCCCCCAAATTTGTGACCGCCAGGAGGGGGGAGGGCTGGAGTTTTCGTCGGCAAATCATTACCTTATACCGCCATTTTTAAGGGTGTCTGTTTGCCCTGTTGGCGAATCGAGCTGGCCGGATTGTTGGCGGCTCCTGCTGCATAGAGAACGTGTAAGGAACACTTAATGACCAGAATCGTCGCGGATATCGGCGGAACCAACGCCCGCTTCGCCGTTGCCCACCCGCATCAGAGTGGTTATCGGCTCGAATCCATTCAGGTGGTGAATTGCGCCAAGTTTGCCGATTTCTACTCCGCGCTTGGTCAGTGGCTGGAAGGACTGGAGGGTCCGCAGCCCACGCAGGCCTGTATCGCAGTAGCCGGACCGGTCGAGAAGACCCCACAGGGCGGTCGTGTCACCATGACCAACCTGGGGTGGGATATCCGCGCAGAAGAGCTGTGTGCCCGTTTCTCCCTGGAGCGCGCTCTGGTGGTAAATGACTTCGCCGCGCTGGCGCTCTCCCTGCCGCGGTTGCAGAGCGAAGACAAGTGGGCCCTGCGGGACGTGCCCTCGGAAGCGAATGGCTGCATGGCCGTACTCGGCCCAGGCACCGGTCTCGGGGTGGCCGCAATCATCCATGAAGCGGGTGCTTACCGTGTGGTGCCGGGAGAGGGCGGCCATGCCAACCTTTCGGCGGGCAGCGAGCGCGAGCTGGAACTGCTGCAGATCCTTGCCCGCGAGCAGATGCCGGTCTACAACGAGTATGTGCTGAGCGGTGGCGGGCTGGTCAACCTGTACCGCGCGGTCTGCGCCCTGCACGGCCGCCCGGCGGAAGACTTCACCCCACCGGATGTGAGCAGCCGCGGCCTGGACGGCTCCGACCCGCTGTGCCGGGAAACCCTGATCGATTTCCTCAACTTCCTCGGCAGCGCCGCCGGTGATGCGGCCCTCTACTACGTGGCCCGCGGGGGTATCTTCCTCGGTGGCGGCGTGTTGCCGCGTATCGAAGCCCTGCTGCCGGAGAGCCACTTCGAGCAGCGTTTCACCAATAAAGGCCGCCTGAGTGACTGGCTGCAGGGCGTGCGTGTCGAGGTGCTGAAGGCCGGTTACCCTGCGCTGATCGGCGCCGCCGCCTGGCTGGAAAGCTGATCAGGCGGCATACCGTTACATTTAAATCACCCACGGAATCTGCTGGCCAGTCCGCAGACTGGCCAGCAAGCGGTGCGTTCAGCGGGTCACATTCATGCTGGCCCCGGTGCCGAAGCTCAGTTCCACAATGCCGTCCCCGTTGATATCGAGATAGTAAAGACTGTTTTTTGGTGAAGCGCTGATCAGCTCCGGGGAGCGGCTCACCTCTCTGCCGGATGCAGGGTCCAGCACACGCAGGAAGGCGCTGCCACCGCCGTAATAATTGGAAGGCCCGGTGCTGACCAGGAGGTTGCGCGCACCATCGCCATAACCTTCGATTGCAATGGTGGGGTAATCTCTGACATTCTCCAGTTGGAATACCGAGCGCAGAGTCAGGTTTGACTCATACACCAGAACCCAGCTGTCATCCGAGTAATAACTCGTCACCACGGCAATTTCCTGCTTTCCGTCACCATCGATATCCCCGACCGCCATATCCACAACACGGGAATTGTCGTAAATTTCTTCCAGTGCAGTAATACTGGTGGAGTGGACATTGTTGAAGCTTTCGCCTGCGGTGATGGTAATCCCGCTGGGGGACGCGGAGATGATTTCGTTGGTTCCATCCCCATCGAGATCCGTCACGGCGATATCCACGCCCCCCACTTCGCTATTGTTCCACAGCAGGGTAGAGGCGCTCGCATCGTAGGCGTAGGCGCCCGCATTGTAGGTAGTCACTACCAGGTCGGGGAGGTCGTCTCCGTTCAGGTCGCCGCTGTCGACGGCGACACCGGATGTTGTCAGCGGTGGTGCGGTCCAGATGTTACTGTCACTGGCCGGTTCATACAGATACACTTGGGGGTCGCGGATTTCGCTGGTGGCGATAAACAGTTCGTCGATACCATCACTGTTGAAATCCACGGGGCAGAAGGCGAAATAGCTGGTCCAGTTGCGGCCCCGTGTCGAGCTGATATCGAGGTCGCCGGTTACCGGATTGAAATAGAGAATACGTGAGTCTCCGTAACCACTGTCGGTTTCGAGGGTGGCAAATGCCAGCCGCTCCTCGCCACTGGCGAGGGCGATACGCTCACCCCCGAGGAACGGGCCGTCCAGCTGGCTGGGATCCAGGTTCGTCCACTCCTCCTCGAAGCCCGGGTTCATTCCCGCCATGTGCAGGGTATCTTCACCGGTACTGTCCGTGCCATCCGCCCACAGAATCTCCGGTGCACCGTCGTTGTCGCTATCGCCAATGGTGAGGGCGGTGGGGTCGTGCCGGTATCCAGTGATTACCCAGTCTTCACTCAGGCCGGTGGCGCGGTCGAACGAGTGGGCGGCGGCGCCATAGCCCCGCAGGATTTCCAGCGCCGGATCGCTGTCCAGATTGCCGAGGGCAATATTGGTTCGGTAATCAAGGTTCCGGCTGGCTACAGATGCCTTTTCGCGCACATCAAACACCTCCAGATAGTATTCATTGTCCGTGCCGAGTGTCACTCCGACGATCTCGTCTACGCCATCTGCGTCTACATCGCCGACGTGCACATCTCCGTAGCCAAAGCCGGTGCCGTGAATCCATTCATTGACATAGGTGGCGCCGTTAAACCCGTACACGTATCCCTTGGAAAACACCAGTTCCTGGCCTGCATCGTTGTCTACATTGCCCAGCGCCATACTGTTGCCCAGCGCCAGCTCGGAGGAGGACCACTCCAGCTCCAGCGTAGTGGCATTGCGTATCTGGGCGACCTGAGGGCTGTCGTAGCTGGATTCGCTGTTGATCAGCAGGGCCAGCTCCAGCTCGCCGTCGTTGTCGAGATCAGCGGGATAAATGGCCTTGACCGTGTTGCCATCGAGCTCGACGAACTGCTTCAGGGTTCTGGTGGCACCGTCCAGCACCAGTAGCTGGGTAAGGCCAACGAAATGACTGCTACTGATGCCCACAAAGATTTCATCGTGGTTGTCACCATCCAGGTCAGCCGCAGCGATTGAGGAAATCTTCTGCTCTACACCAGCGAGACTGAAGGGGTAGAGCCAGTCCTGCACGTAATCGGTACCGTTGAAGGTGAGGGTGAAAAGCCGTGAGTGGCCGTCGGTGATCAGTAGCTCGTTGTCACCGTCCTTATCAAGGTCGCGGATTCGTATCTGTTCGCGATTTTTCGGCACTTCGATACCGCTGCGGCTCAACGGGTACTGGCGGTCTTCATCAATGACACGGATGGTGCCACCCACTTCACCGGCTTCCGAATTGCTGGCGTCGGTGATGGCCCAGTTAAAATCGGTTTCTTTGCTAAACAGCGGGCCACCGGGTGTCCAGCTGACCAGGCCACTGTCATCGATACTCATGCCATTGGGGCGGGCGAGGAAGGCCAGCTCCACCGGTTCCGCGTCCGCGTCCTCTGCGTTGATCTGGAAGCTTACCGGCTCCCCGTACTCGGCGGTTTCCGGTGCGCCACTCACACTCAAGACCGCCGGACTGTCGGCGATGGTGATATGGGTGGACATGCTGTCTGCGCCCAGCCCGTCGGTGACCTCCAGAGTCAGAGTTACTACATCGCCTTTGCGGAAGTGCTCCGGTGCCAGCGTCTCGCCGTCGGCATCGGTAATGGCCTGGTCGTTCACCATCCAGGTGTAGACGTAGCTCAGCTCGCGGCCATCGTAATTGAGTACGCTGAATTCCGATTCCAGTGTGGTATCGGTAAAAGCCGGCTCCGGGGTGATCGCGAGGGTAATGAGATCCGGGGCGTTGTTGCGCACTTGGATGCGCACTTGCGCCGGCTCGGGAGTGAACTCGTCGTCGCTGACTGTCAACTGGAACACCAGCTCGCCGGTTTCGTCCGGCGAGGTGAAAGCGGTGTTGGCTGCGTCAGGGGTTCGTAGCGTGACCTCAGGGCCGGATACCTGTTCCCAGTGATACGTCAGCTCGTCGTCATCGGCGTCGTGTACATTGCCGTAGAGCCAGACGTTACGCAGGCTGGTTACCTGGCTCTCGGCGCTGGCCTGTACCACCGGAGCGCTGTTGAGGATGGTGGCGCTGGCGACCTGGCTGACGCTGTGCTCCTGGTCGGAAACGGTGACCTCCAGCTGCACTTCATCGCCCCTGGCAAAATAGTCCTGGTGCAGGTGGCCGCTGCTCTCTCCCGTGACCGCACTGCCGTTAACAAGCCAGGTGTACTTATAGTCCAGCCTGCCTCCGTCCGGGTCGGACGCGGAGAGGTTCGCAGACAGCGGGGTATTGGTGTAGGGCTCCACCGGGTTGATTGCCAGGTTGGCTATCTCCGGCGCGCGATTGACGGGGCCACCAGAACTGCTACTGGAGTTGCTGCCACCGGAGGAAGAGCTACTGCTGGAACTGCTCCCTGAGCTTCCGGACGCATTGCCGCCGGAACTGCTCGAACTACTGGACGCGCCGCCACCTGAGCCGCCACCTCCACCGCAGGCAGTGAGGGTCAGGGTACAGAGGGTCAACAACAAGGGGCGAATAGAGGGGGGGAGGGTCAACATGATCGCTTCCACAGAATTATCGTTATTAGGGGGCTGAATGTATTTGGTACAAGATCAGGTATTTTCGGTGAGGTAAGCGACGCAGAGCAAGGGGAATGCGGCCAGATACCGGGCAGCCTGCCCATATATACCTATTAGTCAGGTATGTGCCAGTCAGGTGGTTGAAGGCTGAATGTTTTTTGTTCAGGGCGTATAATGGGCCCTGCGTGGTGACCCGGCCGGTCGCTGATGGTAACTCCTCCTCCGCCGGCCCCAGCTTCTCCCCCCTCCTCCCCCCTCGGGGGTGGAGGATATGGACTTCGGGTAAGCCTAGGATGGCATTACTCACCATAACGATAAGTCCAAGGGAGAAGATGATGAGTCTGACTAACAAACATTTCCGGCCGGCACTGCTGTCGGCAGCCATCGCAGCAGCTGCGACCGCCTCCATGGGAGCCATTGCTCAGGAGCAGGATGAGACACTTAAGGATGAGGCACTTGAAGAGGTAGTCGTAACTGGTATTCGTTCCAGTATTCTGGGCTCCGTGGCTGCCAAGCGGAACTCTGATGTGGTTGCCGAAGTTGTCGATGCTGGTGACCTCAGCGCGCTCCCAGACAATTCTATCGCAGATGCCCTGACGCGCTTGCCCGGCGTTACCGCCGTGCGTACTGGCGGTCAGGCGAGCGGGCTGAATATTCGTGGTATGGATGGCGGCTTTGTATTTGCCACCCTGAATGGGCGGGAGCAGGTGACTACTGGCGGTAGTCGCGCAATTGAGTTCGACCAGTATCCATCAGAACTGATTTCACAAGCGACTGTTTACAAGTCCCCCAAAGCATCCCTGATCGAAGGCGGTGTTGCGGGCACGGTTGAGCTAAAAACAGTCAATCCGCTGGACAACGATCAAGATCACACCTTCCACGTCAGTACCCGCGGCATGATCAATGACCGTGGCGACGATATTACCGATGCTGACACCACTGGCCACCGGATGACGGCTTCTTACCAGGGTAAGTTCGCTGACGACACTCTGGGTGTGGCGTTGGGCTATGCACGCCTGTATCAGCCGAGTGCATCAAGCCAGTTTGTTGGTTTCCAATACAATGGTTCTACCGAAGTCGACGGTGAAACCGTGGCTGCCAGCGAAGGCTTCGAGGCTCAAGTTCGTGGCGGTGAAGAAACCCGCGATGGTTTCATGGGTGCAATCCAGTGGGAGCCCAACGAGAACCTGAGTGTTCAGGGCGATGTCTTCCATTCCAAGTTTGATTCCGAGAACTTTGCTCGCGGCTTCCGCGTTAAGAACGTGTTTGCCGGCAATATGAGTGACGAAACGGTGAACAATGGCGCGGTTACTGGTGCGACTGTTTCCAGTGATGGAACCGGCAACTTCGCTGTGTTCAATATCAACGACAATGACTCTCGTTACACCGAAGTGTTGTCCGGCGGTATCAACGTGACCTGGAGCCAGGGCCCGCTGACCCTTTCATCTGATATCTCATACTCAGAAGCCGACGGTGAGTTTGTTAACGGTGGTACCCGTGCGATTCTGTACAACGATGCCAGCAATCCTGCCGATGGTCGTGCCGCAGAGACGATTCACTACCTGCTGAATGGCCTGAACCCGGGTTCATTCACCGCTGATCAATCCTACACCGACCTGAACACCATTGCCCTGACTGAAGTGGGCATGTGGCCCTACATCAATCGCAATGAACTGAATGCCTACAAGTTCGACATGAAGTACGACTTGAATACGGCTTTCTTCTCCTCCGTTGAAGCAGGCGTGCGTTATTCCGAGCGTGAATTTTCTGCTCAGCGCCAACAGGCTGGTTACGGTTGGGAATTCGGTGGCCACCCCTCTGAGCTGCCGATCCAGTTAACCGCGGACATGGTGGATGCACAGAGCTTCGGTGGTGAGCTGTCTGGTTACCCGGACTTCCTTGCGATTGATTTTGATCAGGCCGTTGCCCTGGTCAACGCTGCCAATGCCGCAGCGGGAAGAGACCCCTTTGTTGCCACTTCTAACTGGGACAACAACTGGACCATGATCCAAAGCGGTGATGTCAACGAAGACGTCCTCGCGGCATACTTCCAGGCAAATATTGATACCGAAATGTTGGGTGTCAATGTGACCGGTAACATGGGCCTGCGTGTGGTCAATACCGATCAATATAGTACTGGCCTTCTCCAGGTCGGCGGTGGATTGGGCACTCCAATTACCGACGAACGCGGTGTAACCAACTCCGATTACATTGTCAGCACTGTAGGCCAAGAATACACCGACTACCTGCCGTCTATTAACCTGAACTTCCACCTGACCGATAACGACCAGTTGCGCTTCGCGCTCGCCAAGGTGATGTCTCGCCCGCCGATTGATAAGCTCAAGGCTGGTGGTGGCTCTTGGGTTGAACAAGGGGCAACTGAGGACAAGTTCAACGTTTGGGGTAATACCAGCCCGCTGCTGAGCCCGATGTATGCCAACCAGCTGGATATCTCTTACGAGCACTACTTTGAAGAAACGGAAGGGGCCATTGTCGCCGCGCTTTTCTACAAAGATATTGAATCTCTCGTAACCGATATCACCATTGACCCGTTTGATTTTGCTGCGGCAGGTATTGATATTCCTGACGTGAATCCGGAATCTGGAAATCCCTTCGTTGGTGGCCAGTTCCAAACTGCGTATAACAATGAAGACGCTGGTTATATCCAGGGTATTGAACTTGCCTATACGCAAACTTTGGAATTCCTGCCCGGTGTCTGGTCTGGACTTGGTTTCACCACAGGCTACTCCTACACCGATAGCGAAATTGAAGCGGAAACTGGTCTCAGTGGCGCGTCCATCCGGATTCCTCTGCCGGGTCTTTCCAAGAACGTATTCAACACCACCGTGTTCTTTGACTACGACAATTTCTCGACCCGCGTAAGTGCACGTTACCGTGACACCTACGTTGGTGAGCAGGTTGCGGTTGATAGTCAACTGGCATTCTTTGACTCCGAAACAGTCGTTGATTACCAAGCGTCATATCAGCTCGATAGCGGTGTACAGTTTGTATTCCAGGCGAACAATCTGACCGATGAACCCAACAAGACCTACTTCGGTAACGAGGCCCAAACCGGTACAATCCAGTACTTTGGTCGTCAGTACTTCCTGGGTGTAAACTATACGTTCTAAGTCGTGGGAGTCTGTCCCGTGGGCGTGCCCTCGGGATTCAAAAGAATGCCTGTCGAGCAATGCTTGATGGGCATTTTTTTTAAGGGAAATGGTTTGAAATATTTTCTGCTTTCCGTGAATCCACTTGGTTCAACGGTTTTAAGGTAAGTCTTGGGGTGAAGAGGAGGAGATGGGCCCCGTGAATACGGAGCCCTGAAAAAGTGCGTTAGTGCGCAGTTGTCGTAAACGCGTTACAAACCATCACATCGGACTCTACAGAGCCAATCACCCGCTCGGCGGTATTGCCGCGCAGCAGGGAACCGGTCTCGCCGTACTGGTTCAGGGTGCCCATCACCACTACGTCTGCATCGATTTCCTTGGCAATTTCGGCAACCACTTCGTTGGTATAACCCTGCTTCACGTGGATGCGATCGGTGGGAACGCCGGTTTTCTTGGCCAGCTTGGCCAGAGCACCGCGGTCCGGGTAGAGCATGGAGTCCAGGTAAGCGTTGACCAGGTGCAACTCGGCACCATACACCTCGGCGATGTAGTTGGCGCGCTCGGTGATCTGGCGGTTGAGCTGGCGTTGCTGGGTGCTCTGGGCCTGATAGTTGACGGTGGCCAGTACCACCTTGCGGCGATCTTTGGCGCCCGGGCGGATCAGTACTACCGGGCATTTGGCCTGCTTCAGCACCTGCCATTTGGATTCAGCGAAGGTGAAACGACGGCTGCTGGTGCGAGCGTGCACTGGCAAGTAGATCATTTCCGCGTTGTAGCGTTTGGCTTCCTGAATGATTGCGCCTTGCCAGTCACTGGACCAACAGACATTGATCTCGAACTCCACTCCGGCTTCTTCGATGGGCGAGCGGATCTGGTCGCGGAACCAGAACTCGTCGCGGAACAGGTGATCGTTCACCGCGCGGGTGTCGACGGCTTCACCATCGACGGCCACGAATACGGCCAGTTTTGGCTGCGGGTTGCGCTCGCGGGCGGTGGCCAGGGCGCGCTCCAGGGCTACGTGGCGGTCATCGTTGGGATCTACTACCACAAATACAACAGGTTTCTCCTGCATGTTCACTCCTTCAAAATTAGAAATCTGGTTCCCTAAGTGCTCTCATCAAGTGTTGTTACTTAAGAGTGCTCTCTGCGCAGTCCTGTTTCTTCTCCAGCGCAGATGTACCGCCCTCTATTCTGGAGGCCCCTTGTAGTGGGCTCTTCTCGGTTTTGGGCGGCCCCGCGAGCGGGGAATCAAGACTATCACCAGCTGCCGATTTTTTCATCTACGCCCCGCCCCGGGAGGATGAATCTGTGGAACAGATAGGTACATTAGGTTGCAGTGATGACCGTTCGATAACGACGAAGAGAAGATAATGAAAAAAATGACCGGTTTGGCTGCGCTGATCTCCGCAGCGGCATTGACCATCACCGCCTGCTCCGACGGCGGCGCAAACCCCGCGGCAGACTCCGAGGCTGGCTCGCAGGCATCCTCGCACGATGTGGCGAGCACCGCCTTGACTGAGGTCAAGCAGACAGTCGCGGATTCCTTCTCGACCACAGACCAATTCTGGAATAGTGCCACTATCTATTTCATGCTCCCGGACCGTTTCCACAACGGCAATCCAGACAATGACCTGTCCTATGGTCGCAAAGGGGATGCGGCGCATATGCGCGGATTCCTCGGCGGCGACCTGCGCGGCGTGATCCAGAAACTGGAAGAAGGCTACTTCACCGACCTGGGTGTGGACGCTATCTGGATGTCGCCGGTGATCGAGAATGTCCACGGCTATGACGAGGGTGATAAACGCACCTACGCCTTCCATGGCTACTGGCCAAAAGACTGGACCGCGGTGGACGCCAACTTCGGGTCCGAAGCCGAACTGGCGGAGCTGATCCAGGTGGCTCGGAGCAAGGGTGTGCGTATCCTGCTGGACGTAATCATCAATCACACCGGTCCGGTTACCAGTGTTGACCCGCTGTGGCCCTCCGACTGGGTGCGTACCAACCCCCAGTGCGACTGGAGCAGTTTTGCCCAGAACGTGCAGTGCGCGCTGACCGACAACCTGCCAGACATTCTCACGGAGAGCGAACAGCCCGTAGACCTGCCGCCTCAGCTTACCGAAAAGTGGCAGCGCGAAGGCCGTCTCGACCAGGAAGTGGCGGAGCTGGATGCTTTCTTTGCGCGTACGGGCTATCCGCGCGCGCCCAAGTACTACATCGTTAAATGGCTTACCGACTGGGTGCGTGAATACGGCGTAGATGGTTTCCGTGTGGATACCGTCAAGCACGTTGAGCCGGAAATCTGGGCGGTACTGAAAAAAGAAGCCAGCCTGGCGCTGGTGGAATGGAAGGAGAGCAACCCGCAACAAGCGCTGGATGATCGCGACTTTTTTATGGTGGGTGAGGTTTACCACTACGGCGTCAACAATTTTGCCAGCAGCGATGGCCGACTGTATGACTTCGGTGATCGCAAGGTGGATTTCTTTAACTACGGATTCGACAGTCTGATCAATATGGGCTTCGCCGCCCACGCGGACCAGGATATGGAGAGCATTTTCAGCGAGTACTCGAGCATCCTGCACGGCGGCGCGCTGGACGGTGTTTCCGTGCTGAATTACCTCGGTTCGCACGACGACCAAGGCTCTTACGACCGCGAGCGCAAGCAGGTGAAAACCGCCGCGCTGAAACTGATGCTGGCACCCGGTGCGGCGCAGATCTACTATGGTGACGAAATCGCGCGCCCGATGATTGACGAGCAGGCCTACGGCGATGCCTCCATGCGTGTGCCCATGGACTGGAGCAGTATTGAGCGGGCCAAGACCAGTGAGATTTTGAGCCACTGGCAGAAGCTTGGACAGTTCCGTCAGTCTCATCTGTCGGTGGGTGCTGGTGTGCACCAGCAGCTGAGCGAAACACCATATATCTTTTCTCGTACTCTGGACGAGGATCACGTAATGGTTGCGCTGGATATGCCCGCCGGAGAAAAGTCGGTAGATGCGGCTGACGTTTTCGCTGAAGGCACACTGGTAAAAGATTACTATTCCGGCGCCGAGGCCCGGGTAGAAAGTGGCGTGCTCACATTCAATACCGAATTCGACACCCTCTTGCTGGGTGCGGTTGAACCCACAGAGATCACTGCACGCTAAACGCTCTTGATGGCATCAATGTAACCGAGTAACCGAACACCTTGTCATTCCCGCACAGGCGGGAATCCAGGCGCCCCGGGGCCAGCTACGGCCCCAACTTATCTTTCTCGTCGAAAGGCTTGCCGGCTCTAGAGTTTCTAGCGCCGGCTTTTTTTTGCCTGAATATTTTCCCCGCGCCATCTATTGTGAATGGCGGCGCAGCAGTTCTCTACGCCCCTGGGGAGGGTGAGGTAATCCCCCGGTAACGGAGTAACTTGAAGCTGTGCCATAGCGGTTCCTGCACATACCGCTGAGAGGTTGTCAGCGAATAATTAAAAGTCGCCCACAATACGTAGGGCGGCCATCCGGATAACAATAACTCCCGGAGCATAGCGATGATTTCTGCCCCTGTGAAAGCCGGAGTGTCTCACTCTGTGGCTGCCGTTTGCCTGCGCGCGTGTGTTGCGCTGGCTTGTCTGCTCGCCCTACCGCTCGGCGCCAGTGCGCAAACCTGGTCCGAGGCCTGGTTTCGAGGTACGCCCAACGACTGGGATACCACGGCCATGACCTACGACGCCACCGCCGGTGTCTGGGTCACCGAGCAAACGTTTGACAGCGCCAACCCCCGTTTCAAAATCAGTCACTTCCAGAACTGGAATGAGGCGTATCCAGGCGCTGACTACTCGGTGGAAAATGGCCGTTACCGCATCACGTTTGACGATGTCAGCAAAGCCATCGCGGTGTCTGAAATCGCCGCACCGCCCCCCGAACAAACCGCAGCCAGTATTTGCTTCGACAACCCACAGAACTACGCGGCGCCGCATATCTATTTCTGGAACCCGGCTCCCGGCGGCAGCGTCAGTAACCTGCCCGGTTGGCCCGGTGTGGCGATGACGGTATCTGCGGGAAATTACTGCTATGACTTCGCGGACCATTTGAACAATGACGTCATGCCGGATTCACTCAGTGTCATCTTCAGTGACAATGGTAGCCAACAGACGGCGGACCTGATGTACAGCGGCGATCCCTGTTACATCAACAATCAATGGTTGCCGGCAGTGATCTGTGGGTTAGATGAAGAGCCGGACGATGATCTTCCCCCAAGCGCGCGTCCAATGTTGGCACAACCGCTGAACTTTCCCATTAGCGGTAATGTCTCCGATGGAAATTACCGCTTCGAAGTGGCCTATCCGAACCTTCAGGGGCAGTTTATGTCCCCGGTGATGGTGATTCCGGATGGCATCAACGACTTGATTTATGTGGTGGACAAAACCGGAGCTATCTTTGCCTTTCCCAATCGCGAAGATGTGGCGCCGGGCGAAATCCGCGAACTGCTGAATATCAATAGCGAGGTGCGCAACTACCACGAACAGGGGCTATTGAGCATGGCCTTTGATCCGGGCTATGCCAGTAATGGCCATATTTATATCTATTACATCCACGGTACCGATGACAACGTGCGCGCTCCCGATGGCAGTTACGGCGACGCGATCCTTGAACGCTGGACCGTAGATAACCCGAATGATCCGTCGCAGGCTTTGGCTTCTTCGCGCACGGAAATACTGCGGGTGCCCCAGCGCGGCCCGGACCACAAAGGTGGCATGATGCAGTTCCACCCAGAGGACAGTTACCTTTACTTAAGTATTGGCGACGGCGCTTACGGACACAGCGCCACCATGAGTTACCCGGAAGATCCACGCACCAATAACGGCGCCCAGGAAACCGATAATCTTCTGGGAACCTTTATCCGTATCAAACCGCTGGAGCAGGCGGTCAAAGGGAAATACTACGCAATCCCGGCGGATAACCCGTTTGTCGGAGTGTCCGGTTTCCGCGAAGAAATCTGGTCTTACGGCCATCGCAACCCCTGGCGCTGGAGCTTCGATACCGAAGCGCCCTATATCCTGTGGGAAACCGAAGTGGGGCAGGCCGGATTTGAAGAGGTCAATCTGATCGAGAAGGGGAAAAACTACGGCTGGCCGGTGTGTGAAGGCACCAACAACCGCGGCGACCTTGGCGGTGACCCGGGTAAAAATTGCAGCACCGATTTCGAGCCGCCGCGGGATGGTTATGCGCACCCAACCGGTTACTCGATTATCGGCGGTGTCGTTTATCGCGGAAACTCCCTGCCTGGTCTGAGCGGAAATTTCGTATTCGGTGATTACGTCACCAAGCGTATCTGGTCCATTGTCGATGGCGAAGCCAAAGCACTGATCAGTGATGCCTTCCCAGAAAACATCGCCTCCTTCGGTACTGATCTGAGTGGCGATACGTTGCTAGTCTCCACCTACGGCGTGGAGTACGGCGGTCAGTCCACCATCTATAAAGTGCTGGACGACGATGCGGAGGCGGCGGTGATTCCTACCAAGCTTTCCGAAACGGGGCTGTTTGCCAATCTGGAAACGCTGGAGCCGGTGAGCGGTGTCATCGAATACGCACTCAACACCGAGGGCTGGTTCGACGGTGCGGACCTGCGGCATTTTATTGCGGTGCCCAATAACCAGCAGGTCGACTTTGATGAAACCAGTAAATGGGATCTGCCGATCGGCACCGTGCTGGTAAAACACCAGAGCATTGCCGCTGCAGATAATCCGCAAAAGCCGTTTACCACTTCCGTACTGTTCCGCCAGGATACCGGCAAGTGGCAGGCAGCCAACTATTACTGGAACAGCGCCGGTAGCGATGCTGATCTTGTAACCGAAACCCTCACAGTGATGGATGGCGGCCTTGAAAACCGTCAGCGGGCCGTGCAGTCAGCCGCCGACTGCGGATCCTGCCACATAGGAAGTGGCAGTCGCGAGCCCCTGGCGGTGCACACCCGTCAGCTGAACCGGGCGTTTCAGTATGGCGAAACCGATACCTCGGTGGCCAATCAGCTGGATGTGTTCAACACCATCGCGCTGCTATCGGAAGACATCGGTAGTGCCGACAGCCACGATGTCTTCGTGGATGCGGCAGATACCAGTGCGGATCTCGATGAACGCGCTCGTACTTATCTTGAAACCAACTGTTCCCACTGTCACGCCAGCGGCTTTATGGACCTGCGCTACGACACTCCGCTCGGGGATATGCGCCTGGTCAATGTGGAAACCACCGGCGGTGCAGCCCGTCTGCGTCCCTTCGATCACGCCAACAGCCTGGCGTACATCTACCAGACCACCGATAACAACCGCATGCCCAAAGGCACCCGTTACACCAATCCAGTGGCGGAAGCATTGTTCCGCGAGTGGATCGATGGCACCAGTCTGCAGCAGGTGGGTATTCAGTTGGATGCCGACAGTGATCGCCTGAATGGCGGCGATGCGCTGACGGTGCAGGTGAATTCTCTGTACGACAACGGATTTACCGCACCGGTGCCCAATACACCGAGCGTGAGCTCCAGCAATAGCAATGTGCTCGCGGTGGAAGCGGTGGGCCGCGATGACTTTGTATTGCGCGCGGGCAACACAGGTACTGCCATTGTCACCGTGCAGCAGGGCGGATTCAGTGCTCAGTTGACCATTGCGGTGACTTCCATCGACACCGCCATCACCGGGCTCGAGATTGCGCCCAAGGGGCAATCCCTGGAAAGCAGCCGCCAGCTCGTTGCGGTGGGTCTTCGCGCTGATGGCACCCGGGAAAATATCTTCGGGCAGGTCAGCTGGTCGGTTGCCAGTGGTCCTGCCAGCATCGATCAGAATGGTCTGGTCACCCGCACGGGCACCGGCGCCGTTACCGTAGAGGCGAGCCTCGGTGAATTCACTGCGTCATTAAATTTGGCGGAAGGTTTTGATGGCATCCGCCTGCGTTACGACAACCCGGACAACTGGGCGCAGGTCTATGTACACCTGTTTGTCACCGTCGACGGTCAGGACCAGGCGCTGACCCAGTGGCCGGGGCTGTTGATGAGCGGGCCCGATGCCGATGGCTGGTGGACCCACTCCGTAGAGCAGGAAGATCTGCACAACGGCCAGGTCAATCTGGTGTTTAACAGTGGCGGTGGCCAGCAGACCGGAGACCAGCGGAATATTGGAGAATCCTCCAGTTTTGTCGGCGGCGCCTGGGAACCCTGGACACCGGAAGGCCCGGTTGGTGGCGATACTTCGCGAGTGTCCGTGGTGGGTGGCACGACGGCAGACGGCGGACGGGATTACGCCATCGGTAGCGTGATTACCGTCAATGCCAGCGACGCGCCGCTGGGTACTATTTTCGGTGGTTGGAGTGGCGATGCAGCACCTTATATCGTCAGCGATCCATCGTTGCCGCAGGTGCAGTTACTGATTCCTCAGCACGACCTTTCTCTGGTGGCACTCTTCCCCAGTGCAACCAATGAATACGAGGCCGGGCAGAATTTTTATGCCGCGCAATGTGCAAGCTGTCACGGAGACCAGGGCCAGGGTGCCGTTGCCCAGGCACTCGCCGGAACCGGCGGCAACTGGCAGTTGGGGGATCTCACCCAGTACATCGAAGACTTTATGCCCATGGACGCCGCTGCCAATTGTACCGGCGACGAGGCCGGTGCCTGTGCCTATGAAGTGGCGCGGCTGATTGTGGATGAAGCCTGGGACAGCGGTAGCTGCAACAGCAGCGACTGCGATGGCAGCAACTTGGATCAGCGCAACCTGCGTCTGCTTACCCGGGAGGAATACCTCAATAGTGTGCGGGATATTTTCGGCATCGATTTCGATAGCTCGCTGATGAATCCCGTTCCCGCAGACGGTCGCTATCGCAACTTCGACACTGCGTCTTATCTTTCCGCGGACAACGATCGCACCCTGGGCTATGAAATGGTTTCAGAGCAGGTCGCGGATCTGGCCATTGGGCAAACCGGTTTTATGAATCTGGTGAGCGGCTGTGGCGATGTGCAGTGTGTGGTGGATACTCTCGGCTTCCGCCTGTTCCGGCGCCCGCTGCAGAGTGCGGAGATATCCCGCTACGCAGGGCTCTACAGTAGCGACGACGATGGCCGCCTGGCCCTGCAGGCCATGCTGATGTCGCCGCACTTTATGTATCGTTCCGAGCTGGGCGCGCTGGACAGTGAGAGCGAATTGTACCGGCTCGACAACTACGAAGTGGCAACACTGCTGTCCTACACCTTCTGGGTCACCACCCCGGACGACACACTGTTGCTGGCTGCAAGCGAACAGAACTTTGATATCGCAGCGCAGGTGGATCGTCTGCTGGCGGATCCGCGCGCGGAACGTGGCCTGCGCCGATTTATCGGTGGCTGGTTGATCAACAACCAGTACCCCTTCCCGGGAGTGAGTGATATCGATCTGGTGTCCGCCTTCAAGGAAGAGACCGTAGGTTTCGTGCTGGAAAATATCCGCACCAATGCCGCCTTCGGCGAATTGCTCTCCGCCAATTACACCTGGGCCAACGACGATCTCGCGGCACATTACGGCCTGGATAGCGCTGGCAGTGATTGGGCTATGCGGACTTTCCCTGCGGGTGATCCGCGTAGTGGTAGCGGCCTGCTGGGGCACGGCAGCTTCCTCGCCTCGCGCACCAGTACCGTTAACCCGGCACCGATCAAACGCGGTGTCTATGTGCGGGAAGTGCTGATGTGCCAGGAGTTCCCACCACCGGCTGCTGCGGACTTCAATGTGGTGTTTGAAGATACCGACAGCAATCGGGAGGCCACCGCCCGCCACACCTCCGATCCCGCCTGCGCCGCCTGTCATCAGTTCATCGACGGTGTCGGTTTCGGTTTCGAGCGATTCGGCAGCGATGCGCTTTACCGCACCATCGAAACCATCGGTACCGGTGAGCAGCGCGAGATCGACGACAGCGGCAGCATCAAGAGTCTGTACACACCGGCCACGGTGATGGATCCCACCAGTGCCAGTTACGATTTCTATTCAGTGCCGGAACTGGCCAGCCTGATCGCCGGTAGCGACCAGGGCGAGGCATGCTTTGCGCGGCAGTTCTACCGCTACGTGGTAGGGCGCGAAGAGGGCGCCAGCGATGATGTGATTATTCACACTGCCAGTGAAGACCTGCGTAACGGCGGTGGTATGCGCGATATGTTGCGAACGCTCGTACTTTCCGATGCATTCACTTTGCGCCGCTAGGAGATAACAATAATGAAATTCTTCAATAAATTCGGTTTTACGTCGGTCAATGAATCCAGCAGTCGCTCGCGCAGAAAATTTCTGCGCAATCTTGCGCAGGCGGGGATGCTGTTACCGTTGGCAGGTGGCATGCTTGGCCAGCGTGTGTTCGCCCAGACCGGCGGCGCCCAGCGGGTACTATTCCTTTACTATCCCAATGGTGTCGTCCCCTATAACTGGCTGCCCAATCAGGGGCCGGGCAGCATCAGTGGCAGTCAGGAACTCAGTTTTGGTTTGGGGCCATTGTCGTCCTGGCACAATCGATTGATTGTGTTGCAAAACCTCACTCTTGATATCGGCGACGGCGCCGGTGCTCATTATAACGATATGCGTGGGATTCTTACCGGCAATAACCAGATCGGTTATGGCAGCGCAAGTGTCGACCACCTGATCGCCGAACAGCTGGGCAACGAAGGGGTACTGAGCCTCGGCGTACGCACCGGCAATCGTTCCGACATCATGATTTCCAAACCGCGCAATGTGGAGTCCGGTGCGCGCCCCATTCCGAATAACGACCCGGCGGACGCGGCGCAGAAATTGGCGGTGGGCATATCAGGTGGAGGGACCGGTGGTGCTGATCCGGACAAGCAGGCCTATTACGAGGCCATTCTCAACGACTTCGACAGTCTCGCCGATGTCACACTGGAAAATGCCCAGCGCGATAAGCTCAGTCTGCATGAAAATGCACTGAAGCGACTGCGGGATCTGGCCGGCAATCAGGTGGGCGAGTGCAGTTTCAATACCAGCGTAATGAGTGATCCATACTACGCATCTTCCAGCCCTCTATCGCCCACCGAATGGCAAATGTTCCCGCACCTGGCCCGCGCCCAGGTGGACAATATCGTCGGTGCTTTCTCCTGTGGTCTGAATCGCGTCGCCACCCTGCAGCTTTCGAAAGGCGATGAGAATGGGAACCTGGTGAACTATTCCTATGATGAGTGCTGGCAGATGGCCCAGGACGCCATCAGTCAGGGAATTCAGCACAGCAACGGCAGCGGCCCCGTGGGCGCCATGACCCGCTGGTATAACGAATTTGCCAGCCACAGTGCCTCCCACCGCCCCGGCGACGTCCCCCACACCGCCCAGGTGCGCTGGTACCACTCCCTCCTCGCCTACACCTTGCAGCAGCTCGAAAATAAAGGGTTGCTGGATGACACATTAGTAGTGATGTTCAGCGAAGTCGGCGACGGCTCCAAACACGGCGGCGCCGCCGGTGCCGTCACCCTCGCCGGAGGCGCCGGCGGCGCGCTGCAGATGGGGCGCATCATCAACTGTGGGGATGGCGCAAACAACGGCCAGCGCATCTACGGCACCCATCAATTGTTCGGGGATATAGCGCGGTATATGGGGGTAGATTCTTTGCCAGAGCGTCACTGGTCTGGAGGGGTCGTTTAGGGAATTGATTTCGTTTTCAGGTTAAAACAAAGCCCCGATTTCGGGGCTTTGTTTTTTTGAGAAGTTTTATTGCTCGGAAGGCATATTTTGCAGCGCGCTTTTCAGCTCCCGCAGCTTCTCTTTAACCCGTGCCGCATTGTCGGGGCCAAGGCGGATCATCAGTTTGTGCAGGCCGGGCATTTTTTCCAGCTTTTCATCTTCAAATTTGTAGTACACCGTCGGACGCACCAGTTTAATGGGGCCTTCGACTTCCGGGGCGGCGAGGGCCTGGTCTATGGCGGCGAGAACGGCGGCGTGGAAGTTTTTGTTCTTTAGCCCCAGTTCGCCATAGGCCTGTTTCAGGCGCGGATACCAGAACTGGTAGAGGTTGACGGCGGTGTCGGTATCCACCATCGCAAACAAACGTACGGGCTGGTCGTAACGCTGGTAGTTTTCCTGGGAGAGTACGTACACCTTCTGGCCATCGTCGCGGGTCTCGAGGTCTTTGACCACGATGCTGTCTTTCAGGTTGTTGAAGGGACGGTTTTTGTGCATCAGGTCGCCCTTGGTCGCGGTATTTACCGCGGCGACCCATTTCCGTACCACCTCGTCGGGGACGATCCACTTGGCCAGCGCACCGTCGGAAGAGAGGCTGATAATATCTTTGCGGGCCTCCTCATCGCTGTCGTTGAGGTCGGGTAGCTGACGCGGTGGATCTTCCGGCTCGGCGGGCTCGGGGGCGGGCGGGATCACGGGTTCGGAAGGTTCTTCCAGGTCGACATTGGATTGTGTTTCCGGCGCGGTTTCGGGCACCGGGGCGGGGACATCCGGCTTGGGAATATCCCGCACCGCAAACCAGTAGATGCCAAATGCCACGGCTGCTGTGACCAGCAGGGCAATCAGCCACTCCTTGATATAGCCACCCATCTGCATATCCTCCCGTTGATTCTCGCGCACCCGATTTCAAAACCAAGGTTGGCGCTTCAAAAGTCAGTGTAAACCACTGACTGCGAAGTCTAGGACAGTATCAGGTCGCGAAGGTTTCGCCTACAGGAGATGGGGGCTGGAGGTGAGAGCGGGAGATAGGAGCTGGTGGCCAGGAGGCAGAGCGGGGCGCCGAAGCGCCCCTTCAGAAATCAGGGGGTCACTTTAAGGATCTTGCCCGACAGGCCAGGCAGTGAGATCTCGATGATACCGGCCTTATTCTCATCAATGGTCATATCCGCGGTGCCCGGCTGTAGCTGGTTAGTAAGGGTGTACTTACCGGATTCCAGTTGCCATGCCTCGATCAGCTCGCTGGGCAGCTGCAGGGTGATTTGACGGTCATCGCCGGCGAAGTTAGTAACGACCAACAGGCGGTCGCCGCCTTCCCAGCGCGCGAAGCTGTACTGTTGCTCGCCGTAGTTTTCCCCGTGTGCACGGTTGTGACGGTGCAGATCCATAAATTTGCCGGTGAGCGCCGGGCTCTGGCGAGTGAAATTCAGCAACTTGCGATAGGCCTGGCGCAGGGATTGTTCGCTGTCGCTGAGTTTTTCGCTATTGAATTGGCCGCCGTTATTCCAGCGTCGGATGCTGGGCACAGACCAGTAGTCGAAGATGGTAGTGCGGCTGGCTTTGCCGAAGCCCGCGTCGCCGGCGCCAGGCTCACCTAGCTCCTGGCCGAAGTAGAGCAACGTCGGCGCACCACTGATGGTGGCGGAGACGATCATGGCGGGTATGCCTGCTTGCGCATTACCGGAAAATTCCGGGCTGGCAATGCGCTGCTCGTCATGGTTTTCCATAAAGCGCAACATGTGGGCTTCGATACCGCTGAGGCTCTGCTGAATCTCCACCAGCGGGTCGGTGCCGGACTTGCCTTCCATCACTGCGCGGATCGCATCGTAGGTGCCGACTTTGTCGTACAGGTAGTCCATTTTTCCGAGGTGGATATAGTCCCGGTAGAGGTCCGGCTGGTAGATTTCTGCCAGCAGCAGCGCGTCTGGCTTTTGCACTTTGATGGAGGAGTTCAGGTAGCTCCAGAACTCCACCGGTACCATGCCGGACATATCGTAGCGGAAGCCGTCCACCCCGAAGGCGAGCCAGTAGTCGGTGATCTCGCGGAATTTTTTCCAGCTGCTGGGCACGTCCTGTTGATCCCAGAAGGCCGCGTGTGCGCGGAAGTCTTTCTGTGCAAAGCCTGCGGGCAGTTGGGCAAAATCGTGGCTTCCATCCGGGCGCACGCCGAAATTGATTTTTACCGTCTCGTACCAGTCGCCCTGTTCCGGTTGCGGTGCGCGGCTGCCGTTGCCGGTCCACTTGGCCGGAACCTCGCTGAATGCGCCGTCGATCAGCGCGTGGGCTTCACCGTTCAGGGGCTGGTAGCCATCCTCTGCGACCGGCACCTGGAAGGGCTCGCCGGGGACGTAGTAGAAGTTATTGTCGCGGGCATAGGCCACGCCGGTATCGTCGTCCGCGCCGAAATCACGCACGCCCTCGGGCTTGGCCAGCGAGTGGTAGTCGCGCGCGACATGATTGGGGACGATGTCGATCAGGACCTTGAGGCCGGCATCATGGGAGCGCGCGATTAATGCCTGGAATTCTTGCAGGCGTTTGGCAGGATCGTCCGCGAGATCCGGGTTCACGCTGTAGTAGTCCTTCACCGCGTAGGGTGAACCGGCGCGGCCTTTGATGATGTCGGGGTCGTCGTTAGTGATGCCGAAAGCGGTGTAATCGCGCACCACCGCGTGGTGCAGGGAGCCGGTGTACCAGATGTAATCGGCACCCAGCGCGCGGATTTCTTCCAGCGCCTTGGGAGTGAAATCGCTGAACTTGCCCACGCCGTTTTCTTCGATGGTGCCCCAGGGTTTGTTGGTGGGGTTGGTGTTGCCGAAGAGCCGCGGGAGCACCTGGTAGATGACCGGCTTGCCGTTGCTGGCCGCGATAACCGTGTCGGGCTTGCTGCTATTCGCGGTTTCGGCTTCCTGGTTGCAGGCGGTAATCGTGAAGGCCGCAATGGACGATGCGATTACCAGGTTCAGTAATTTATTCATAGATTCAACGTCTGATCATGTTCGGAGGTTGGGCGTTGCCCAACCTACACGGTGGCTTTTAATGGGTGACGGTCAGGTTCTGATTTTTTTCCGCCCAGTCAAATTTCACATGCAGGGTTTTGGCGCGCTTGTCGTACCAGGCCGTATTCTCGGCGAGCTGCTTTTCACGCTTCACCAGGCTGATGGATTGATCACCGGCAGCAATGCCGGTGGGCGCCTGCTGCCAGTTGTGTAGTACCAGCTCAATGCGGCGGCTCTGCGGTGAATTGGTGTAGCCACCGCCTTCCCGGTCAAAATGGAACTGAATGCCACTCGCGCTGCGCTCGCCACTAAACAGCAGTTTTTTATACTGCCCTTTCGCAAACGCATCGGCGGTAACGCCATCGTCCTCGTAAACACTGCCGGACGACTGGGCGACGGATTCGTGGGCATAGTAGTCCAGACGCAATTCCGCGCTGGAATATTCGCGGGTGTTTTGCATGTCCTTTACCGTGGGGATAAACGCACCGGCGCGCACCAGCACCGGGATGGTTTCCAGATCTACATCGATGCGCGCGAGATCCCCCGCGTACTGGTTGTCATTCCAGTAATCGAACCAGACTCCGCCTGGCAGTTGCACCTCTACCTCATCGCCGGCTTCCATGACCGGAGCCACCAGGAAATCGTTGCCCCACAGGTAGGCACTTTTGTTGTCCATCAGCGCCAGGTCGTTTTCATTTTCAAAAAACAGTGGGCGCATCAGCGGCATACCGGTCTGGCTATTTTCAAATGCCAGGGTGTAGTTGTAGGGCAGCAGGCGGTAGCGGAGCTTGATGAACTCGCGGGTAATATCGCGGGTTTTGCGATCGTGGAACACGGGCTCCGGAGCGATGTGCCCCTGCGCGTGTGGACGGTACACCGGCTGGAAGGCGCCGTACTGCAGCCAGCGGATATAGGGCTCACGATCAAAGCTGTCTCCATCGGCAAAGCCACCCAGATCCGAATGGGTGTAGCCGAAACCGAGTAGTCCCATCTGCAGGGAGAGTTCCACTTGCGGCTGCAGGCCTTCCCAGCCTCGTGACACATCGCCGGTCCAGGGAATCATGCCGAAGCGCTGGGAGCCAGGGAAGCCCGCGCGCATCATGATAAAGGGGCGCGCATCCGGGCTGTCCGCCTTTTCGTTTTCAAACAGCATCTGTGCCCAGCGGTGGCCATAGGCGTTGTGAATCTCATCCGCCATGCCGATGGCGTGTACCGTATCTGACGGGTGTACTTCCGGCTCACCGAGATCGCCCCACCAGCCGGATACACCCTGGCTTTTCAGATCCTTGTAAATGTTCCAGAACCAGTCGCGGCCATCTTCGGAAAATACATCAATCAAACCGGTGTTGCCGAAATAGAAATCAAACTGCTTGGGTTTGCCGGCCAAATTTTTTGCCAGCGCATTGCCGGCAACGGCGCTATCCCAGCGCTCGGAAGTGGAAAGTACGAAGGGCTCGGTCACCAGAATGGTTTCGATCCCCTGTTCCTTAAGCTCTGCCATCATTTCTACCGGCTGCGGGAAGGCATTGGTATCCCACGCCAGGTTGCCCATATGGCCTTTGATGTCCGGGCCAAACCAGTACAGGTCGAGCACCAGCGCATCCAGTGGGAAGTCTTCCTCGCGGAAAGCCTTTACCGTTTCGCGCACCTGGTCCTCGGTGCGGTAGCCGAAGCGCGAGGCAAAATTGCCCAGCGCCCAGCGCGGTGGCATCGGCTGGCGGCCGGTAACGTCGACATAGTTTTCGATCAGTTTTGGATAGGATTCTCCGGCCACCACGATATAGGCACTGCGCCCGGCCACCGCTTCAAACTGCAAAACGTTTTCTTCACTGGCACCCAGGTCCATGGCGCCGGTGGCACTGTTGTCGAATAGCAGCACATATTTGTTGCTGCTCATCACCGCCGGCAGGCTGAAATACATCTGCTCGGATTCGGTGGAGTAGCCGTAGTGGGCTTTGTTGTACAGCGGCAGTCGGTGGCCGCGGCGGTTCATGCCCAGCACTCGCTGGCCACCGCCAATCAGTTTTTCATCGTCGGTGAGATTGAAGCGGAAACCACGCAGGGTCTGATTGGCGAAGAAACCGTGTTCTTCGTTTAGCAGCGGCTCGCCATTGCGCAGATATTCAATGGCAAAGGGCGATTTTTGAATCACAGCGGTCAAGTCGCCGAGTGCGTAGCGCAGCGCGCCCTGGGACACACTCAACTGTGCCTGTACATCACCACTCAATTGATCAATCCGCGCAAAGGAAGGCAGTTGTTTCATGCCTTCGCGTTGGTAGTGCACTTCGATAGCGCCGGAATTGAGCGGGGTCAGAGTTACCTGGCTGTCGCTGGTTTCGATAACCAATTTATCGTCCAGGAGTTGATGCCCCTGGTAACTGCGCACTGTTTCAGGGGCAGAGTTGGCGAGCGCCGGTTGTATTACGGCGGCCATCAGCGTGGGCAGCAGGGTAGCCAGCCCGAATTTCTTCAGCAGCCTTTTGGGCTTGAGAATGTTTACTTCTTTCATCGTCGCTTACTTTTGTTTTTTAGAATAACTCGGCAACCAGTACATCGCTGGGTGCGATTACCAGTTCGCTCAGTGAGTGGGGTTTTCTGTTGCTGATATCGATGGCTTTGGTTTTGTTTCCAAATATTTCCGCCAGGTGCGCCAGTGGTAACTCACGTGGTCGGTCGCTCTTGTTAATGGCCACCATCACAGTGTCTTGTTCGTCGTAGCGGAAATACACGTACAGACCATCGATGGGCGCAAAGTGCTTGAGTTTGCCGCTGTGGATCACGTTTTTATCTTTGCGCCAGTTGAACAGCGTGCGCACAAACTGCTGGGCCTTTTTCTGTTCCGCACTCAGTTTTTTGCCGGTAAAGGCATTGACCTTGTCACCAGCCCAGCCGCCGAGGAAGTCGCTGCGCACCACGCCGTCGTCCCGGTGCTTGGGGCTTTTCGCCAGGATTTCATCACCGTAATAGAACTGCGGGATACCGCGCATGGTGGCCAGATAGGCTACGGCCATGCGGAACTTACCCGAGTCTTCGTCCAGCTGGCTGAACAGGCGGCTGGTGTCGTGGTTGCCACCGAAAATGACGAGATTTTCCGGATCCGGATATAGCACATCGTTGGCCAGCGCCTCGTACAGGGTGACGAGGCCCGTGCTCCAGCTCTCCGGTTTTTCCAGCCCGTCGCGCAGGCCGTAGTGCAGGGGGAAGTCCATCATGCTCGGCAGATGTGAGACGTACCCGTTGCGGTTGTTGTTGCCCGCCTGCCAGTAGGCCACCAGTGCCGCCTGCCGGGTCCACTCCTCGCCGACAATGTTGAAATTGGGGTATTCGCGCATCATGCGCGCGGACCAGCGAGTGAGAAAATCCGCATCGGAATAGGCATAGGTGTCCACGCGAATACCGGACAGGTCCGCGTATTCCACCCACCAGATGGCGTTCTGAATCAGGTAGTTGGCTATGCGCGGGTTGCGCTGGTTGGGATCGGGCATGGAGTCCACAAACCAGCCGTCAGTAAACAGTTGGTGGTCTTTGTGGCTGGCGTAGGGGTCCATATGCACGGTGCGCGCGTGATTGGTGTATTCGTACTCGCCTGTCTCAATCCCTTTGCCGTTGAGCCAGTCGCTGCTCGGCAGGTCCTGCATCCACCAGTGCCCGCTGCCGATATGGTTTGGCACCATATCCTGAATGACGCCGATGCCTTTTTCCTTCGCCGCAGCGACAAACGCGCGGAAGCTTTCGTTGCTGCCGTAGCGCGGGTCGATGCGGTAGTAATCGGTGGCGGAGTAGCCGTGGTAGGAATATTCCGGTTGGTTGTTTTCGATCAGCGGGTTGGGCCAGATTTGGGTGAAACCCATCCCAGCGATGTAATCGAGGTGGGCCTGCATTCCGGCGATATCCCCCCCGTGGCGGCCACCGGGATTGTTTCTGTCCGGGCCTTCCTGTGTGTCGGCGGTGCGGTCATTGGCCGGGTCGCCATTGGCGAAGCGGTCCGGGGTGATCAGGTAGATGGCGTCGCTGCTGTCGAAGCCCTGGCGTTCGGCGGAGCCGGCGCGGCGCTGTTTCAGTGAGTATTCAACGGTGAACGTCGTGTCGTCGGCCCGGGTGAACCGGATGGGCAGGGTGCCGGGCTCGGCGTCGTCGCTGATTGTGAGATTGATAAACAGATAGTTGGTGTTCTGCTCGCGCTCGGTACCGCTCAGGGTCACCCCTGGGTAGTCCAGGCTGACCGTCGCGTCTGCAATATCGTCCCCGTGCAGCATTAGCTGCAGATTGGGCTCCGCCATCTGGGTCCACCAGAAGGGCGGCTCCACGCGATCGACGGCTGGCTGCTCTGCGGCGCTACAGCCCATTGTGAGTGCCATCAGGGCTGAGAACAGCAGTCCCGACATGGGGACTGGGGGGCGGCGGGGTGTATCCATCATCATCGCGGTCACCTGTTAATGGCTTGGGCGCTTCATCCAGTCGGACTGTTCGCACTTTTTTTCACCATTGTGCCCGCACTTTCGCTCCCTGTTATCCCCCTCCCTGCGGGGGGAGTTTTGCTTGCCGACCTCCGTTCCGGCCTGTCGTGCTATTCCTCCACGCCCCATGCAGGGAGGAGGTATCGACTGGTCAGTTCGCCAACATGTAGAGGAGCCCTTATCAGCGCGGAACTGCAGTCAAAAATTCGCCGGGTGCGTGATCAATAAAAATAATCAACCGAGATGATGAACATGAACAAGAGCTACCTGGCCCTGGCGGCGCTGCTGCTGGGTGCGAGTTCCATGGCGCAGGCGGAATGGTTCCTGCGAGGTACCCACAACAACTGGCAAGCGGATCAGATGACCGATGTCGGCAGCAACACCATGGTCGCCGAAGACGTGGTGTTCACTGCCGCGGGCCAGTTCAAGATCGACCGCTGGGGTGACTGGAACGAAAACTACGGTGCCAACCAGCAGCAGAATGGCCCGGACATCACCGTAGCCGCCGGCACCTGGGATATCGAGTTCTATACCGACACCAAGGACTACAGCATCCAGCCCGCCGGCGCGCCCGACGCGGACAACGACGGCGTGCCCGACAGTCAGGATCAGTGCGCCAATACCCCCGCCGGCACCCAGGTCGATGCCAACGGCTGCGCAGTCGTGGTCACCCTGCAGTTGCACATGCGCGGCACCCACAATGGCTGGGTAGCCGGTGATCTGCTGAGCGATATTGGTGGCGGCCTCTACAGTGCCTGCCGCAACTTCGCCGGCGGCGATGGTGGCGGTGGCCCGCGTTTTAAAATTGACCCGAACGGCGGCTGGGGTGGCGACGAATTTCCCGCAGCAGACGCAACCGCAAGCGGCTGGACGGAAGTGGTGGTCAACGGCAACAGCCTGAGCATTGTCAGCGTGACCACCCATATGGCCGTCAACTGCGGAAGCGGCGGGTCCGATTCCGACGGCGATGGTGTGCTCGACAGCGCCGATCAATGTCCGAATACCCCCACCGGTACGCAAGTGGACGCGAACGGCTGCGCAGTGGTTGTCGATACCGACGGCGACGGCGTGCCGGACTCCACCGATCAGTGCCCCAATACCCCCGCCGGTGCAACCGTAGAAGCCAATGGCTGTGAAGTTGTACCGAGCCTCGCCCTGCACCTGCGCGGCACCCACAACGGCTGGGTTGCCGGAGATCTGCTGGCCCGCGTTGCCGGCACCGGCAATTACGAAGCCTGCCGTAACTTCGCTGCCGGTGACGGCAACGGCGGCCCGCGCTTCAAGGTCGACCCCGATGGCGGCTGGGGCGGCGATCAATTCCCCGCGGAAGACGTCGCAGCCAGCGGCTGGACCAAAGTCGTCGTCGACGGTGACAACAGCGTAGTGCTGAGCGTGACCACCAACCTCGGCGAAAACTGCGGTACAGCGCCCCAAGACAGCGATGGCGACGGCGTGCCCGATGGCACCGACCAGTGCCCGAACACCCCGGCGGGTGCCAGCGTGGATGCCAATGGCTGTGAAGTCGTTGCGCCGCCGCTGAGTGATTTCCGCAACCGCAGCATGTACTTCGTATTTGTGGACCGCTTCCACAATGGCGACACCAGCAACGATGGCGGTAACAACCCCGCCGGCACTTCCGCCAGCAAACAGGCCGGCGGCCTGTCCGAGTGGAAGAAGTACTGGGGTGGTGACATTCAGGGGCTGATCGACAAGCTGGATTACCTGGAAAACCTTGGTATTACGGCCATCTGGGTTACGCCGCTGAATGACAACATCGACGCTACTGGTAACGATGGTGCTTACCACGGTTACTGGGGCCGCGACTTCTACGAAGTGGACGAGCACATGGGTGACTGGGCGCTGGTAGATCAGCTGGACGCCGAGATGGAAGCCCGTGGTATGAAGCTGGTGCTGGATATCGCCCTGAACCACTCCAACCAGGACGACCAGTATGAGTTCGGCGCACTCTACAAAGAGGGCGCCTTCATCACCGACGTGAATCAGGACAACGGCACCTGGTATCACCACAACGGCGCCATCGCCGATTGTGGCGACAGTAATCCATCCACCACCTGTGGTACCGAGTGGGACGACCCCTGGTCCTACACCAACAAAACGCTGTTCAACCTCACCGATTTCAACCACGGGGTAAACAGTAACAGCGCCGCCGACCAGTACCTGATCGATGCCGCGGTCAAATGGATGCAGCACGGTGTAGATGCTTTCCGTATCGACGCCATCAAGCACATCGAGCCGAGCTTTATCAAACGCTTCAACGATGCAGTGCGTGCGGTTGACCCGGATGTGTACATCTTCGGTGAATGGTACGGCGCAGGGGCCGACGACCCAGTATCCATGGCATTCTTGAATTCTGACAACGGTAAATCTGAGTTGTTGGACTTCAATCTGCGCGACAAAATCGAAGCAACGATCGCCGGTGACACCACCATGACCGAACTCAATACCCATATTGAGTCTCGTCCTGGCGCGATGGGTGGCAACGGACGCGAAAGCTGGCAGCCCATCTTCCTCGACAACCACGACGCTACCCGTACCAGCGTGTTCCTGCAGACCTCCGGTGCTGTGGACAACGGCCGTACCGGCAAAGGCTTCAACAAGGCACTGGCGGATGCGCGTCAGAACCTGGGTATGGCGCTAGTGATGACCCTGCCGGGTATCCCGACCATTTACTACGGCAGTGAGCAGAACTCCACCTGGTTCGACGCCAACGGTGACGGCCAGATCGGTCACGACCCGTACAATCGTGAAGCCATGCCGTCGTTCAGTGAAACCAGCGATGCGTTCCTGATGATCAAGGCACTGGCAGATCTGCGTGCACAGAGCCCGGCCCTGGCCTCCGGTAGCTACAACCAGCGCTGGGTCAACCAGGATGTACTGGTATTCGAGCGCGTGCAGGGCAGTGACGTGGTGATGGTTGCGGTAAACCGCGGTGGCAATACCGCAATCAATGTGAGCAGCCTGGCGTTGGCAGACGGACAGTACAGCAGCCTGGTGGGCGGTGATTCAGTGACCGTGAGCGGGGGTTCCGCGATTTTGAACCTGGATGCCAATGAAGTGATTGTGCTGCACTAATCCGAATGGTTTAAGCGCAGAAAAAACGCTATATCCCTCTTAGGGCTCGGGACTTCCCCGGGCCCTTTTTTGATTTTGTGTATCTAGACTGGAAGGAAAATTTTGCTCATCATGGTCAAGCATTTCGCGAATTGAATTACGTTTGAGAGAAATCTATTGATGGGGCGGATATTAACGGTATTAGTGGCAATTTGCCTAAGCATCTATGTGGTCGGCTGTAATCCTCACGAGACCGACGAGGTAGTTATGACGGACGAAATTCATACCCCGCTGGACTACCTTCCGGCCTTGAAAGGCGATTATTTCAGGCTCGACTCACGACATGTCGGGCGCCCCTACCATATCTATGTGCGATTCCCGGAAAAATATGAACAGTCCGCGGAAAAGCAGTACCCGGTAATCTATCTACTGGACGGCGATTCACTATTCCCGATCCTCGCTGCCAACCATATTTTTCTTCACTATGACGACAAGATTCCCGAGGCGATTGTGGTCGGTATCGCTTATGGTGGGTTTGACCCCTCGGTTAACTGGCGCGATGCGGATTTTTCTACGGAAACTACTCGGTGGAATCGCAGCGGTGGAGCAGAGAATTTCCACCAGTTTCTGCAACAGGAACTCCTGCCAACAGTAGAAGAGAGATACCGAACCGACCCAACCAGACGAGTTCTCTATGGCCAGAGTCGCGGTGGTTTCATGGTGCTCTATTCTGCTTTCAATCACCCGGATTTGTTCTGGGGACGAATTTCGGGTAACCCAAGCCTACACCCCAATAAAGAGCAATTTTTCGCAGAGCCTGCAAAAGCCGAACGTGATGACCTGATGCTGATTGTTTCCAGCGCTACGGAAGACCGTTATCGGGAAAATCGTGAGCTGGCGCGCGAGTGGCATGAGCACTGGGCGGACCGCCCGGGAGCTCCCTGGAGTATTCGTTTTAATTCTATTGAAGGGGGCACTCACGCCGCGAGTAGCCCTGAAATATATCGCTATGCCATGAGACAGTTGTTTCAGCGGGAGATTGAAATGGCTAGGCGAGCGTCAATGGCCGCCACCGATGTACATTGACATGATCATCCGACCATTGCCAAGCCTTGAGCCGTATCCGCTTGATGTGCGAACGGGTAGGGCGCTATGCAATATTGTGTGAGTTGAGCGCCAGTACCGACCAAAGACCAAGCACCGCCAGAAAGTTGATAGTGAAGACAATTCCTCGAAGCCGGACGTTCGTTGTCAAAATCTGAATGGTACTGTGTAGAAAACGGCCGCCGATAAATACCCACGCAAGAAAGAGAGTGATACTTTCTGGCTCTCGAAAAAGCAGTATCAGGCAGGCGACGTAGAAAAGCAGCGGCCACTCAAATTGATTGGAAAGGTTCCGGCTGATGCGGGGTTCAATATCAGCCCAGGGATTGCTGCCATCAGGACGATTACCGATTCCCCATATGGATGGGGCCCGTGCAATGGTCAAGATCACGTACAGAAAAGCAGTGAATACTACATGCGTGAACATCGGGTAGATTAAAGGATGAGACATTCGGTTTTATCTTTATTTTCTATCGCGGCCGCGCTGGAGGCGAAAATCGATTACCGGTGCTGATCGATCAAGATAGGGTTGCCATCTGGATCTTCAATAACGATGCTGCCGGGACCCGCCGGGCTTGTGGCATTGTCACTAACGATATTGATGCCGCGCTCCACCAGTTCATCACGCAGCGCTCTTACGTCGGTGAATGTATCGGTGTTCTGCGCGGACTGATCCCAGCCGGGGTTGAAGGTGAGCATATTCTTGTCAAACATGCCCTGAAACAGCCCGATAATATGCTCGCCGTTTTTCAGGATCGTCCAACCCTGCCCGCAGTCACCTCCCAGTGACTCGAAGCCCAGAGATTCATAGAACTTCTTCGACGCCTCGATATCTTTCACGGTAAGGCTGATTGAAAATGCGCCTAAATTCATAAAGTGCTCCTGTCCTTAGGTTGTTGGCAGATTCCGGTTTTCGTCCTGAGATTGCTCCGTGGTCTGATCCTGTTTGGCGCGCTCCGCTTTGGAAATATAGCGGGGCTTGCTCTTTGGGTTGAGCTTTTCGTTTGCTTTTTTGGCTCTCTTCTTCAGGATCTGATTAACCTTCTTGCGGCGATTCATAGGTGTCTCGTACAGGGTAAACACTGGAGTTTCATTCGACTCCGATCGCTGGGTCGATGGGAGGGTTGGGGTCATCATAGCGTCACCAGCGCCCTAGACCAACGTGTGCTAAAGTGCCGGCCCATTCCTACCCAGCCACAGCGGGGCCATTATATGAAACCCTGGATTGAACTCGGCACCGCCCAGATTCCCAATAATGGCGGCATTCTCACCCTGCGCCAGCGCGACCGGGAGTTCTCCATTTCCCTGTCCGGCCCCCGTGGTGAGCTGATGAACAGCCGCCGGTTTAATAGCGAGCAACAGCTATCGGTACTCGGTTGCGCTCACCTGAAGACTCAACAAAATGCCCGTATTGTCGTCGGTGGCATGGGGATGGGTTACACCCTGGCCGCCGCACTGGAGGCTGTACCATCCAGCGCGGAAGTGATCGTTGCAGATCTGATCCCCGAGGTGGTGGAGTGGAACCGGGGGCCCCTTGGTGACTGCGCGGGGCGGCCGCTGGATGATAGCCGGGTGGCGGTGCATATTGGCGATGTGGCCGAGCTGCTGGTTCAGCGCGACGGTGAATACGACGCAGTGTTACTGGACGTGGATAACGGCCCGGAGGGGCTGACACACAGCGATAACAACTGGCTGTATTCTATTGAGGGTACCAGCAGTATTTACCGGAGCCTGTCGCGGGGCGGGATGCTGGCGGTATGGTCGGCGTCGCCGGATACCGTGTACGTCAGCCGTTTGAAGAAGGCCGGATTTCAGGTGGAAGCCAAAACCGTGCGCGAGCGCCCCGGTAAAGGAGCGAGGCACACCATATTTCTGGCTCGGAAGCGCTGATTGCGGCGATTCGCTTCCCTCTGACCCACTTGAACTTATTTATCGGATACTTCGTTTGATTTGTTTATGCTGGCGGCTTCGCGACGCTTGATCGCTGCTTTTTCCTCGGGGGAAAGCGCCTTGTATCCTCGCCACATGGGCCAACCGTAGCCCCAGCGAAAGTCCGTGGGCAGGTAGGGGGTTCCGCCAATTCGAACCCCTGCAAGCATAAGCAGGGCGATTTGTTCTTCGCCGGTCGTTTCCACGCAAGCTTTCAGGGCATCATCCGCCGCTTCTCGTTCTGCCATAGCGCCGCCTTTCCAGTAGGCATAATCATGTGCCTGACAGCACTCCAGCCACAGCTTGCTCTGCTCTATCGTTCCATCCGGAAAGGCGCTGCAGCCGTCCGAGGTGAACGGCTTAATTTCCGTTGAAGCAGAGTGAGCACTGCTCAAAAGGAGTGAACTGAATACGAGCTTGGTGGTAAAACGGGCGGGCGAGATCATCGGATACCTGTGTCTTTTCCGTCCAAGCTTTTGGTGTTTTTCTTCTGCCAGTAGGCTTCTATACCAGCGTCTCCAGTATTTTCTGCCCACTTGGCCAGCGTCGGGCGGTCGCTCACAAATTCGAAATAAGGGACCGCAAAGCCGCAAGAGGTTTGCACCATCGCCAGGTCAACGACGAAAATCTGCCTGGCGCCGGGTTGCGTGGGGAAAAGCTCGGAGTAATCCTGCCATTCCGCATCGCGCTTGTGGTACACACGCGCATTACCATAGAGGCGCAAAATCAGCGGTTGCTTGCCAAAAGAGCAGAACATGATGGTCATACGCCCGTTCTCCAGAACATGCGCTGCCGATTCGTTGCCGCTGCCGGTGAGGTTTAGCCAGGCAATCTGTTTCGAGTTGATAATTCGAAAGGAATCCATCCCCTTGGGAGAGTTGTTCACATAGCCCTCCGCCCCGGCGGTGGCGACGAAGTAGATATGTTGCTGCTTGATGAATTCGATATGAGCGCCTTCAAGCTCGGGGAATTGTGTTGCCATTGTGCCCTCCGTGGCTGACGAGATTCACTGTGCAATGACTATGCTGCTTGTTTTGCAGAATACCCTATGCGTCCTGGTTAGATTAAGCCGCAGTTAGTGTCCGTTCGACAACTTATTTTTTCTCCATCGTCGCATTCAGATCTTCCTGGGTGTGACGATGGAGAATGTACCTGAGTTAGGAAAGTTTTTGCAGGGCCTCAACAATATCGGCAGGCTCTGAACGGGTTCTGTAATCAACATCGACATGGCGCCATGTGACAACGCCGTTTCGATCCAATACAAATGTAGCGGGAATCGCCAACACGCTACCGTTGCCATTGTTGATCGTTTCGAGATCAAGATTGCGGTCTACCCGCATATGCTCGATAAGGAACTCCGGTACTTCCCATGCGAGTCCATATTGTGAAGCTGTTTTTGCGTCCTGATCGGACAAAACGGCGAAATCCATTTTACTAATTTCATCTGGTGTCATTGTGCCGTCAGGTACCTGTGGGCTAATAGCAACCAGGGAGGCGCCGAGTGACCGAATATCTTGCAGGTATTCCTGCAGAGCGTTGAGCTGCAAGTTGCAGTATGGGCACCAGCTACCACGGTAAAATACGAGAACGAGAGGGCCGTTTTCTAGTAGTGAGCCTAATGATGTCGGCTTTCCTTCGGAATCTGGAAGCTCGAAGTCAGGCGCCTCCTGACCAACCTTAATGGCATCACTGCCCTGCTGTAGGGATTTTGCCTGCTCAATGATGCTATCGACACCTTTCATGAAATCGGGATTAGCCTGTCTTCCCGCTGCAATCTTAGCGTCGGTTTGTTGTTTCAAGCTTTTCATATCTTGTCTCCGGTGGACTGCAGAATTAAGTACTATTGATTAGCTGATACCCAGATGGAATGGCTGCCGAAAAGACTAGATTATAGTTTATGACTGAGCATTTCTTAGGTTCTCCCATGCACCCGGAATCGGGGAACTTAACCGATATAAGTGGGTAGAGGAAAGGCTTTCGGACAAATATTGTTTGGTAAGTTCTTTGTATCCAGAGGGGCTAGGGGGGGATCAATCACCGGTCGGACCTATGTGCCGCGACTTTCTGGCGCACCATACTTGAGAGTTCCCTGAGGCATATACTGCATGTCTTTCGCTTGCACCGGGTCAACTTTATTTTTCATCACCCTGAGTTAATACATTTTTCCAGCGCCCGTTTTTCCCTTTATGGAAGAAGGTGTCTGTCCCATTTCAAAAAATCCGATACCGCCGGGAAATAACTTATCAATATTCTTTTTGGTGGTATCAAAGGATATGTGGTTGGCTAGCGCTTTGATTTCGCTGTCATGTATCTCCACTTTGATAAAGTTCGCTACCCTCTTTATTTCGAGTTCGCTATTGTTCAATAAATTATTGTAATGAATGAGTAGTACATTATCGGGATTCCTCACGTCAAACCAAGATTGCACACGCCTTAAATTTGACCAGAAAGGATAACCCTCACGCTCCCACTCAAAATACCCTCTGGTTAACCATGTTCTCCAAAATTCGTGAATATTTTTAGGGCAGGGTGGTATCGGGCGGATGTTTGGTGGAGGGTCTCCATTAACTAAATCAATATTCATGTTTTCATAGTTGTTCCATAAGGGTATGAATACATCTCTAGAGTAGCGGTCAACTACAATATGCTGGATGTTTTTATCAAATTTTATTGCGTCTAATTCTGCTCACTTAACCATGCAGGAGTCGTATATATTTAGCCATTGCGAATAATTTATGGGTGGGTTTTGTTCGGCTGTACAGTGACTCACTGCTTCTGGACATGTGTCTTCGCAAAATTCTGATATTTTTTCAGTGACACAGCCTGACAAAAATTCATTATTAATCTTTACTTCTTCAAGCTTATTTTTCTCGACAGCTGATGGTGCTGCGTTTGAGTGCGAACATGCGTGCTCTACTCTTGGGTTGCAACCGGTGAGGAGGGTGGCTAATGCTGAAATTAAAAGTATTCTCTGAATCATAAATGTTACTTATTAGTTTATTAAAGATCACCAAATAAAGGCGGCATCTCTATATTGCGGGATGCGTCACTTACAGTAGGTGTTGTGTGTATATTCGGGCGCGGCCCTCTGTGCTCGCTTCCTGATCCCTTCTTTAGCTGGTTCCGCCCGAGCGGGCCAGGTCAAGCCGCAGGTTACTGTAAACCTCGTCTACAAACGTGGCAGGCACGCTGTGTTCCCTGGCGATTTTCCGCCAGTTGGAGACTTGTTCCACTATATCCTCAACTATTCCATCAACCTTTCGTTTTGAGAACAGAGGGCTGATTTGTTCCAGGCTGTAGAAGTCCTGCCGGGTAAATCCATCCCGCTTGCCGTTCAGGCTCATCCAGTGACTGTTCACCCACTTGCTGCCCGGTTTGTAGCTGTAGGCCAGGTCATAGGCCGGTGCCAGTTGCCAGGTTTTCCCTTCGAGCAGGAAGGCGAAGTTTTTGGCGTGGTCATCGTGATTGCGCGCGACGATGTTGAATACCATTCGCCGGAACAGTTGCTCTGCATCGGTGGCGCTTAGCTTTAGTTGCCGCGCTACGGCGAATAGTTCTTCGTAGGAAAATGTGCCCGGCCGTTTGTAATCGACGTGGGCAATACCGTTCAGGGTCTGGATGTGAATTTTGTGGTTGCCGCGGCGATCGAAGCGTTCGGTGACGAAATGTCGGCGGTCGCCCTCCTGCAGCAGGTGGCAGGGCATCATGTGGATGCCACAGTGGGTGGCCATCTGGTGGTAGACGTATTCCATGGCGCCGAAGCCCATGGGGTCGCCGAAGGTTTCCCGGTTTTTATTGTGTTCGCTGACGCCGTCGAACTTCATCAGGTAGTGGGTGAAGCCCTCCGGTACGTCGGTCTGCCCGGAGCGCACCTGGGTGAAGTCTTTGTTGAAGGCCAGTACCGCTTTGGGGCGCGCACCGCCGGCACTTATACCGACGGACATTAGCGCCATCATAGCTTCGCGGTTGTCCTCGCCGGTTTTGTCCAGGTGCACGTTGAAGCCGCTGTGGTGGTCGAGCACTTCCTGGGCGATGGCCACCAGTTCGTCGATGGCGACGTTCTGAGAGGCGTTGAGTTTTTTGACGCGGGTGGCGGGGCTGTATTCCAGTGCGCCCATGCCGCGTTTACCGGTGTACTGCAGCCGTTGCAGGGGTGTGATGTCTTGCGGGTGTTTGCCCTGGGCGGCCATCCAGGCGTTGAGTACGGCGTTGCCGAAGTCGTCGGGGAGGGAGTCGGCGATCAGCCCGGGGAGGCCGCGGAAGGTTTCGAAGTTGAGCTGGGGAAAGCTGTAGATGCGTCGCCCCAGGGGCATTTTGAGGGGGGAGAGTTCGATGCCGGTGTCGATGAAACCCGGGTCGTATTCGAAGGCGCCGATACCGGTGTCGGTATCGAAGCTGACGGCGCCGGCGGTTTGACCCTGATAATCGACGCTGATGACTTCCATTACCATTCTGGCTCCTCCCGGGAATCTTCTTCATCCCCTTGCTGTTTATCGCGCTGGCCCGAGGCCCGCTGGCGCTGCTTGCCCTGGAGTTTGGCGAGCTGAATGGGCGAGGGCGGTTGCGGGGGCAGGAACTGGTCCAGCTGGGTGGTGAGGTCGAGGGCCTGGAGTATGGCGACCAGGATTTCTAGCTGGGCCTTGCCCTTTTCTGCATTGAGTACGGCCTTGCGGCTGACACCGGCGCGCTCGGCGACTTCCCGTTGGGTGAAGTCCCGGTTCAGGCGGGCCTGCTTCAGGCGCTGGCCCAGCGCCTCGGCAATGGCGGCAGGGGATTTGATGGTGTAGTCCATAAAGTCCTTTAATTGGGATGTCGGGCCACTTTGGGTCGATTATGTTCCAATTATCGGACTTTGTTAAGTGTATTTTTAAGATGCTATATTTGGGACTTTTGGTCAGTAAATAGATGTTAAGTGCAGTTTTCTGCACTTTATTGGGGCTGCGGCTTGGTATGAGTTACCTCTCAACCCCCGCCGGGGAGGATGGCCCGGTTAGCCCCTGCTGACACAATCGCTGCATAACCATAAGTCAGTCAGCGGTGATCCCAATGTCTCAAACTTCCCCCAAGGCGGCAGCGGCCGGCGCCAAGCCCCAGTTGAGCTTCTGGCAAATCTGGAACATGTGTTTCGGGTTTCTCGGTATTCAGTTCGGCTTTGCCCTGCAAAACGCCAACGTCAGTCGTATTTTCCAGACCCTCGGGGCCGAGATCGATGATATCCCTGTGCTGTGGGTGGCGGCGCCGTTAACCGGCCTGCTGGTGCAGCCCTTGATCGGCTATTTCAGTGACCGCACCTGGACCGGCTTCGGCCGCCGCCGCCCGTTCCTGCTGGCGGGCGCGGTGCTGTCTTCCATCGCCATTCTGTTTATGCCCCATTCGCCCACGTTGTGGATTGCCGCGGGCATGCTATGGGTGATGGATGCGTCCATCAATGTTTCCATGGAGCCGTTCCGTGCGCTGGTTGGCGATATGTTGCCGCAGAAGCAGCGCTCTTTCGGATACGCGCTGCAGAGCTTCTTTATCGGTGTGAGCTCGGTGGTGGCCTCCGCGCTGCCGTGGATGCTGGCGAACTGGTTTGATGTGGCCAATACCGCGCCGGAAGGTGTGGTGCCGGATTCCGTACGAATCTCCTTCTACGTGGGCGGCATCGGCTTCCTGCTGGCGGTGCTGTGGAGTGTGTTCCGTACCCGTGAATACAGCCCGCAGGAGCAGGCTGCATTTGAAGCCGCCGAATCCCCCGAGCTGGCGGAGCAGGCGCAAGAGCCTGCGCCGGACCACAGTGCCGGCTACCGCAAGATCGGTGGTGCCATGCTGGTGGTGGGCGCGGCCTTTGCTGCCTTCGTGTGGCAGCAGGGGCTGGATCAGCAGTTGTATATTCTCGCTGGGCTGATTGCCGGTCTCGGCGGGCTGCAGTTGCTGGCGCTGGCACTGCGCCGCGGACGCGCCGGCTCGGCCGACGCCCACGAGGGGATGCTGGAGAGCATCGTTTCCAATCTCTACTCCATGCCCGACGCCATGAAACGCCTGGCGTGGGTGCAGTTTTTCTCCTGGTTTGCGCTGTTCGCCATGTGGATTTACACCACCGCCGCGGTCACCAGCTTCCACTTTGGTACCAGTGAAGTGACCTCCCAGGCCTACAACGATGGCGCCGACTGGGTGGGTATCCTGTTTGCCACCTACAACGGTTTCGCGGCGCTGGCAGCGCTGCTGATTCCGCTGATGGCCCGATACTTTGGTATGCGCCTGTCCCACAGCCTGAATCTGGCACTGGGTGGTCTGGGGCTGCTTTCCTTCCTGTTTATCCGCGATCCCCAGTGGCTGCTGCTGCCGATGCTGGGCGTGGGTTTTGCCTGGGCGTCCATCCTGTCACTGCCCTACGCCATGCTGTCTACCCATGTGCCGCAGCGCAAAATGGGTGTGATGATGGGCATCTTTAATGGCTTTATCGTGATTCCGCAATTGCTTGCTGCCAGTGTGCTGGGCTTTGTACTGCGCACCTTCTTCGATAATGAAGCGATTTACGCGCTGATGCTCGGCGGCGCCAGCTGGCTGTTGGCGGCGGTGTGCGCCCTGTGGGTGAGCGAGCCGCAAGCGGCCGAGACCGATGGTGATCTCGCACAGGCCGAGGGCTGACCGCGCCGCTGGGATTTTTGGATTTCCTCTTTGATATCGCTGATCGATGTCATCTTCCGTTTGCCCCGCTGGTCGGGGCTTTTTTATAAGTAACTTCTTCGCATGCCTAAGTAGGTTTGCCCGTATACCGCGATATTCCTGAATATTCCGGGTTATTCCTTCGGGAATGGCGGGCTGTAGCGGTAATTTATCCGCTTCATCAAAAGCTAGAGGAGACCAGCATGCGCTGTATTGCTGCCATGATATTGTCCGCGTTGCCCATTACCGTATTTGCAGCCGAAGATTCCATTGATTTGAGCGCTGAACAGAAACCGCTATTGTCGGTATGGAACGAAGTGGTGGAGAAATGCTCGGAAACTTACATTGATCACCGGATTGTCCATACACAAGAGCCTGTCACATTGAAGGTAGAGGGAGTGTCCTGCCGCGATGTACTGAAAATGTTGGTAGACTTCGATAAGGGAGTAAACCCTTCTTCAAAGTAATACCTTGCGCCGGGGTGGTTCTGGTTGCCCTGGTGCCATAATCAGCTGTTGCAGGTGTATGGAGAGTCTTGGAAGTCGTCTGAAGCTGATTCGTGCGGGGCTTCGCTGGAGCCAGACCGAGTCAGCGCGGAAAGTGGGGATTGAACAGTCGTATCTTTCCAAGCTGGAAAGTGGCCAGGCTCTGCCATCCGCAGATTGCCTGGAGCGTATCTGCGAAGTGTATGGTGCTGATGTGCAGGAATTGCTGGCAGGCTTAAATGAGCAGCTACTGCGCCGCAAGCCAGAGCTGCTAGCGCTGCGGCAACCTTTCAGCGAACGGAAACCCCGCACATGGTCCCTGTGGCGGGTGGAAATATTGGGGCTGGCTGCCGCTTTGGTATTTACCTGTTTCGCATTGGTGGGCAAGTTTCCTGGTATGGCGGAGCCTGAGGCTCCGGAGCACGAGCTGTTATCGATGCAGATAGAGCAGGTCGATGGCCGGAAAGTGATTGAGATGTTCGCCGAATACGGTGGGCTCAAGGTCAGTGGGATTGAGCTGGTGCATGGCGAAATAGACAGTCTTCAGCTTGATCAAGTCCCCTGGGATATCGCATTAACTGAGGTCGCGAAGAAGCTGAATTTGCGGGTAAAAATATCGGGGGGCTATGTGACTTTGGCTCCATTAGGGGCAGAGCTGGAGGAGACCATCGATTTATGAGGCTTACTCATCGGGCTGGAAAGCGCGGCTGAAATCGACGTTTTCCAGCCGCGCCTTTTAACAAAAAGGTGCCATTTCCTTGTGCCGCTATTCAGCGGTATTAGCCGTTCGCACCCACCCGCACCACCAGCTTGCCAAAGTTCTTACCCTCCAGCATCCCGGCGAAGGCTTCCGGCGCCTGCTCAAGGCCGTCGACCACCTGCTCGCGATATTTGATTTTGCCTGCGGCATACCACTCAGACATTTGCTGATAAAACTCGTCGTAGCGGTGGCCGTAGTCATCAAAAATGATGAAGCCCTGCACTTTCAAACGTTTGGTCAGAATCGTTCCCATCAACAGGCCGAGGCGGTCGGGGCCCTCGGGTAGCTTGGTGGCATTGTATTGGGCGATCAGGCCGCACACCGGGACGCGCGCGTTGGTGTTCAACAGGGGCAAGACGCCGTCCAGCACTTTGCCGCCGACATTTTCGTAGTAAACATCGATCCCGTCGGGGCAGGCTGCGGCCAGTTGTTTGTCGAAATCCGCGGCGTAGTGATCGATACAGGCATCAAAACCCAGCTCCTCCACCGCGAACCGGCATTTCTCCGGGCCGCCGGCAACACCGACCGCGCGGCAGCCTTTCAGTTTGCCAATTTGTCCCACGGTTGCACCCACCGGGCCGGTCGCTGCGGCAACCACCACGGTTTCGGCCTCTTTGGGGGCGCCGATATCCAGCAGGCCCATATAGGCGGTGAAGCCCGGCATCCCGAGCAGGCCGAGTGCGAGAGACGGCTGCGCCGGGTTTTTACCGAGATTGACCAGCATGGTGCCGTCAGACAGGCCGTAATCCTGCCAGCCACAGGAATAGGAGAGCACCCAATCTCCTGCGGCGAAGCCATCCAGGCGGGATTCCACCACGCGATTGACAGTGCCGCCCACCATCACGTCATCGATTGCCACCGGCTCCGCATAGGACGGGGCATCGCTCATGCGGCCGCGCATATAGGGGGCCAGGGATAAAAACACGGTACGCAGCAGAACCTGACCCTCAGCGGGCTTGGGGATGTCGGCCTGCTCGAGGCGAAAGTTGTCCGCGCTGGGGGCGCCCCTGGGACGGGATGCGAGAACAAGGCGGCGATTATGATTGTTGGACTGATTCAGGCTCATTGGACTTTCTCCATTGTGGGGCTGATGTGGGTAGGATTCTGCAGTATCCCGTTCTCTTTAACACGCCATTGGCTCCTGGTCTTGATGCAGTTTCGAAAGAGGATAGCTGAGTACAGATTAACTCGGAGCCGCCAAACGGCTTCGGCCTGGGTCGGCGACATTGTGTTCAAGGTAATACTAAGAGGGTTCTGCTGCACTGTTTGAGATTTGCGACGGCATGCGCGAGTATGGTTGGTTTATTCCACTGACTTGTCGCAACTCCATGTCTTTTATCGAATCGCTAGAATCCGCCCTCAATACCTTTGTCGCCTACGCTTGGGGCACGCCGCTACTGGTGCTTTTGGTGGGCGGTGGTCTGTTTCTTCTGATCAGTTCCCGCGCACGACCCTACCGTCATCTCGGGCACAGTATCGATCTGCTGCGGGGCAAGTACGACGATCCCAATGATCCCGGCCAGGTACCCCATCGCCAGGCGCTCTCCACAGCGCTTTCCGGTACGCTTGGATTGGGCAATATCGCCGGTGTGGCCATCGCCATCAGCACTGGTGGGCCCGGGGCGATATTCTGGATGTGGGTGACCGCGCTGGTCGGTGTAGCCACCAAGTTCTACACAGCGACCTTGTCGGTGATGTATCGCGGTCGTGACAGTAGTGGTGAAATCCAGGGCGGGCCCATGTACGTGATTCGTGAGGGTTTGGGCAAGCGCTGGTTGCCTCTGGCGTATCTGTTCGCCATTGCCGGGCTCGCCGGCCTGCTGCCCTCTTTTCAGTCGAATCAGACAGTGCAGCTGTTGCGTGTGTCTTTTGCCGAGCCTTTGGGTTGGGTGAGTGCAGATAATGCGTTCCTGTTTGATCTGGGGCTGGGTGTGCTGCTGGCACTGGCGGCACTGGTAGTGATTGTGGGGCGTATTCAGCGTATCGGCCGTTTTGCAGTGCGCATTGTGCCGGCGATGGTGGTGTTTTATCTGCTGCTTACGCTGGGGGTGATCGGCTATTTCTGGCAGGAAATTCCGGCGGCCTTTGCGTTGATTTTCTCCGATGCCTTCACCGGGAAGGCAGTAGCCGGCGGTGCTTTGGGCACGGTAATTGCCACCGGCATCAGTCGTGGGGCCTTTTCCAACGAGGCTGGTATCGGCACTGAATCCCTTGCACATGGTGCGGCAAAAACCACGGAACCTGTGCGCGAGGGTGTGGTGGCGATGGTGGGGCCGATCGTCGATACGCTGATCATCTGCACCTGTACCGCACTGGTGATATTGCTCACCGGTGTGTGGCAGGGGGCCGAAGGTATTGCGGGAGTATCGCTTACGGCCGATGCCTTCAGTAGTGTGTTCGGCGGCTGGGGGCCGGTTCTGCTGTTGATCATGGTAGTGCCACTGGCGTTCAGTACCATTGTTACCTTCTGGTACTACGGCATGAAGTGTTTTGTGTTTCTGTTTGGCACGCGTTTTCAGGTAGTTTACACAATCATTTATATGCTGCTGATCGTGCTTGGTGCGGTACTGTCATTGAATATTGTGAACAGCCTCATTATCGGCATGTACGCGGTGATGGCGATCCCCACCATGGTATCCACACTGCGGTTGTCCGGGCGGGTGAATCGCGCGGCGTCAAAATACTTTAGTTCTGCGGCCTCCCGCTAAACCACAGTCCTGCTGTGCCATACTTTTTTCAGGGCGATTTTTGGGTAGCCTGGTAAAGAGCCTGAATGCGACTGGAATGCGTTCAGGCCACGCCAATGGCGGAGATATGCCTTTTACTGTGATGTTGACAGGGAAGTCGGGCAATGGGGTACAGCAGAGGTTTTTCAACACGGGCTCGCCAAGCGCGCGGCCGGTTTAGTCTGATATTCTGGGGCCTGCTGGTCTGTCTGTTTGGCGCTCTGGCGATACATTCCGACAGCGTCGCTGGCGCGAATTCCGGTGTGCCTTCCCAGCCCTCTTCGTTTTCCACATCCTCCACCCAAAATCACTCCTGGCCCAGCTGGCATCCGCGCTTTCCGGCTATTCACGGTACCGTGATGGGCAACGGGTCTGTTCTGGCCGGTTATCGTGTGTCCCTCTATGCCAGTTTTTCCGTCAATGGCGACTACCAAAAAATTGCCAGCACTCAGAGCAATAGCGCTGGTGAATTCAAATTGCCCTACCATTTTCCCGTCGCACTCCCCGGTAAGTTTGCACCGGTTCTATTTGTCATTGCAGAGCGGAAGCCGGTCATGCTGGCGGCGGCGATCAGTGGCGCGGATATTCCCGAGCATCTGGTGTTGAACGAGCGCACCACTGTGGCGGTAGGCAACGCCTTCGCGCAATTTATTCAGCCCGGAAAAATTTCCGGGAATTCGGTGGGAGTGCGCAACGCGGTGAAGATGGCCGCGAATATGGCGAACCCGCACAATGGTGAGGTTGGCGCGGTACTACTGCACAAACCCAATGGTGCCGACACCTCGACACTGGCCACCTTTAACGCACTGAGTAATGCGGTGGCTGCCTGTGTCGCCCACGCTTCGAATTGCGAAACACTGTTTGCAATCACGACACCCGAAGGGCATACCCCGGTGGAGAGTGTGCTTCTGGCACTGGCGAATATCACTAAAAACCCTTCCTTTACCAATTACGAAATGACCACCGCGGATCCGCTCTTCGGTCTTTCGCTGCTTTCACCAATTTACCAGCCGGCACTGACCGAGCAGCCCGGAAACTGGTTGCTGTTTCTCAAATTTACTGGTGGGCGCTACTCAGCGCAGGATCGTTTTAATCTGATGAACGGCCCCGGTAACATCGCTCTTGATCGCCACGGCAATGCGTGGGTGAACGATAATTACATTCCTAGAGCCACAACAGAAACTGCCTGTGCCGGCCAGCGATTGATGAAGTTCCACCCCTGGGGTGAGCAGTTCGATGCGTCGCCATTCTTCGGTGGTGGGCTGAGTGGCGCCGGCTTCGGAATCACGCTGGATCCAAAGGGTAATGTGTGGGTCGGAAATTTCGGTTTTGAGGCGCCGGCGTGTGCAGACGGGACGGTGCCGCCGGATCCGGCAAACAAGATTCCAGCTACTCACAACAGTGTTTCGCTCTTTCTTGAGAACGGCTTACCGCTTTCGGGCAAAAACGGATTCACTGGGGGGCGTATCTGGTGGCCGCAGGCAACAGTATCGGACCGCCGGGGAAATATCTGGGTGGCGAATTGTGGGAATGACTCGGTCACACTGATACGCGACGGCAACCCGCTGCGCGCCGAAAATATTCGCCTGCCGGGGTCCAAGGCGCACTACCGGGATGGGGAGTCGCCGCTGCTCAAACCCTTCGCCATTGCCATCGACAATCGCGGGCGCGCCTGGGTAACCGGCAACAAGGCCGAAAAGCTCTACCGCATTGATTTGCGCGGTGAGGTCCATGAGATTGCGCTCAACGGGGTGGAGCTGGCATGGCCGATGGGGATATCCAGTGACAGTAAAGGGAACCTGTGGATCTCCAATTCCGACTCGGTGAATGTCCCCTGTATCGATCCTCTCGACCCACAAGATGGTGGCAATCCTTCCGTTGTTTTTGTTCCGCAAGGCGGTGGTATGGCACAAACCGTGACTCTCGGCGGGTTGAGTATTCCGTGGGGCAATGCAGTAGATGGAGACGATACATTGTGGGTGTTCAATTTTGGCCACACCCCAACGAAGGATGTGGATGAAAGTACCACCTGGCCGGACACGGGTATCGCACATATATGTGGTAGCGGCCATTGCCCGCCCGGTAAACAGCTTGGCGACCCTATCTCCCCCAAGGCCGGCTACACCAGTGATGCGCTGGAGCGTATTACGGGTGGTGGTGTGGACCCTTCGGGCAACCTGTGGCTGATGAACAATTGGAAAAAAATTGGCCCGTTTACCTACGATACCAACCCGGGGGGGAATTCCATTGTGATCATTCCCGGTGCGGCCAAGCCGGTAAAAACGCCATTGTTGGGCGCGCCGCGGCATTTTCCTGAAACCCGTTGATGCTGGGATTGCGACATTTTTTTAATAGGTTCGGATGTTTTTTCAACGATTACAGAAAACAGGTAGCCGCGATGGCGCATGTCTGGCCCGCGCCGGCAAATAAAAGGTTGCCCGCTTTTTGATCGAAAGTGCAGTGAAGTTCTCTGGCGCAGAAAGTATTATTGTGAAGCCCCTCACAAAGTGAGTGCAAGAGTTGATTTTTGTCTCACTCGCTATGGGAACTGTAAGAGAAAACCGCTAAAAACGTTGCTTCACTAAAAACAACAGCACTCTACGGTTACATTAGGTTGAACAATGGCGAATCCCCTCGACCCTAAACCAGATGCGAATCTGGATTCCAACTCTTTTCTTTCCGGAATGAACGATAATGGTGCGACAGAGCGTCCGTTTGCGGACAAGCTCGATGCATCCATGGCGAAGGATCGCTCTGTAATCGGTAAAAACATCAAGTTCCGCGGCGAACTGATCGGTACCGAAGACCTGCACATTGAAGGCACCATCGAAGGCACCGTGATTATGGAAGGCCATGATCTGTCCATCGGTCGCGAAGGTGAAATCAATGCGAATATCCACGCGCAGAACATTGTTATCAATGGTACGCTGACCGGCGACGCGCTGGCGGACGAACTGATTGAAATCCGCAATACCGCGGTGGTGAAGGGTAACCTGATCGCTCCGCGCATCCAGCTGGACGACGGCGGTAAGTTCCGCGGCTCCATGGATATGGTGGATACCGATGATGAGATGCGCTCTCGCCATTCGGAGTTCAAGGAAAAACTGGTTCACCCGAACCTGCCACCAAAAGATGAAGCGCCGAGCAGACCCGCCGCGAAGAAGTCTTTTGCTGCCCCGAAAGACAGCGCCAAGGATCAGGCCAAGGAAGCGGAGCTGGCTGACAGCTGATATCCGCAGCAACGCCGCATCCCCCCGTGCGGCGTTGCACGTTCATTCCTGGCTCACGCCCCGAATTCTTGCGATAAACAATGCAACACCGCTCTTTTGGCCTCGCTGCGTTAACGACCGAGATGGTCAAAAGCGGGGACCGAATACTCGATCTCGGGCCGCTCTCATCCGGTACCACTCAGGCCTTTCTCGGCCTCAACTGCCAGTGTCATATCGAAGACCTGGTGGAATACCTCAGCGATAACCAGCACCGCAACGATCCCCTCGCGGCACTGGAAGAACACCTGATCCCCAAGCCGGAAAACCTGAAGTTCGACATCATCCTGTGTTGGGACCTGCTGAATTTTCTGGAGCTGGATGTGATTCAACACCTGATTCAGCTGCTGAAACCGCACCTAAAACAAGGCACCATCCTGCACACCATGCGCTATACCGGGCGCAACCAGCCGCATAAGCCGCGGCGTTTCCGTTTGCTGGAAAACTTCTGCTTCGAATATGTGGATGACCCCAGTTATCCTGAAGTGCCGTCCAAGGGCCACTCGACAGTCACCCTGTTGAAATGTATGGACCGCTTTAGCCTGTTCAACTCGCTGATGAAGCGGGAGGGCATGGACCAGAATGTCACCGAGCACTTTCTCGAATACGACAGCACCACCTCGCGCAACCAGGTGCGCAGCGGCGGTGCGTCCGATGTGAGTGCCTACTTTCGCCAGGTGCGCGACGACGAACGCCAGGAATTTGCCGGTATTCGCAAGACCCTGGGCGCTCTGCCTGCCGGTGCCACGGTGCTGGACTGCGGGCGCAAGAACGGGCGCAATATCGACGCGATGAAAAAGAAAGTGGGCTCACTGTATGTGGAAGACCTGCATGCGTCACTTGCCTGGCGCAAGAAAATGCACGGTGAGGGCAGTGGCTTCAGCGACTCCATGTTCAGCTTTGACCCGGGCACAAAGCTCGATGGGGTGTTCCTTTGGGATCTGCTGAATTTCTGCAGTCCCGCGCAAATCGAGGCGCTGGGGACACTGTTTGCGGGGCGTATGTCTGCCGGTGGCCAGTTGCATTTCCTGGTGTACAAATCCAGCCAGCAGCCCCTGCGCCCGGCTATGTTTGAGGTGCTGGAAGATGAGCGTGTAGCGGTCTCCGGCATTTCTGAAGGGCGCAGCGAACGCAGCCTCGGCAACACCGCGGACCTGATGCGGTTACTGCCGGGGTACCGCCTGTTCAGCCACCACCTGGGGCGCCTGCCCTCGGGCGATGCGGTGCAGGAATTTGTGCTGCAGCTAAAGGGGTAACCGGAGAAAATACCGGAACTCATCACTAAAAATTAAATCGAGAAGTTGCCAAGCGAGATTGCTTCCATGTCTGAATTTTTGCGCTCTGTTTTCGTCGCCCTGAGTCCGGATGCGGTGACCGAGGGGTTCCTCTCAGTGATGCTGGTGCTGTTTACCCTGGCACTGGTCTGCCGGTTTGTGCGTCGCGCCGGAGAATTTGTAGAGCAGGCCCCGGGGCTGCTCACGTCACTGGGCATTCTCGGCACCTTCACCGGTGTGATCATCGGGCTGTTTGAATTCAGGCTTGCCGATATTGACCAGAGTATCGCCACACTGTTGGATGGTCTGAAAACCGCGTTTATCACCAGCGTCTGCGGTATCGGCCTCTCCATCGTATTGCGTGCGCTCACCCGCTTTATTCCCATACCCGGTGATCATGCACCGGAAGTCGAGCTTGCGGATATTCAAGCATCCCTGCAGCAGCTGCAAAGCGCGCTGGTCGATGGTCAGGAGCGGCAGCTCAAGCAGAGTGAAGCTCAGCTGGCGAATTTTTCCGGGCAGGTCTCACAGGCGCTGGTGGAAGAAATGGCGCAGGTAGTCGAGCGGTTCAACGAACGTGTAGAAAACCAGTTCGGCGAAAACATGACCCGCTTCGGGGAAAACTTTGCCCGCTTCGATGCCATGGTGGAAACCCTCACTCGCGAGTACAAAGCGCATGAAGAGCGCGTGGAGTACTGGTCCGAGCACTGCGATACCGCGGTGATGGGCTTGGTTCAGGTGGCGCGGGACCTGCAGCAGGTGCACCAGCAGTTGGCGGAAATGCCACAGTTCTTTGACGGCATGCAGAGTGTGAATACACAGGCCCGGGAGCAGATGCAGGCACTGAACGAGCAGCTGGAACGCTACCGCGGGGTAAGCGCGCAGATGCAGGAGGTGTTACCGCACCTGGGCGAGCGCATCGACCAGTTTGTGCAGGGGATCGATGTGGTGCAGCAGGTGATGACCAGCGATATGAAACAGTCGCTGGTAAGTATTGCCAAGCAGAGCGAACTGCTGGGTGCGCAGATCCAGTCGGTGTCTGGCGCCTTCGAAAAAATGTCCAGTCTGGATGCCGACTTTATCCAGGGGCTGGTGCAGGAATCCGTCACGACCCACCGCAATGGTATGCAGGAGTTGGCGCTGCAGCAGGCGCGCACCCACCAGGAAATGGTCGATGCCCTCAGCCACGTCATTCGCAAAAGCATGGGCGACGCAGAGACCTCCATCGGCAAACAATACCAGCTGGTGGAGCGCAAGATGGAAGAAGAGGTGGAAGGCGTTATTGGGGCCATGGGGCAGGCCCTTGCCGCGATCAGCGGCCAGTTCACCCGCGACTATCGCCAGCTGGTGGCGCAAATGCAGCGCCTGTCTCAGTCAGCCTCCCAGTCCGGTCCGCAACCCGCCGCCACTGAGCGCGCCCGCGAGGAAATTGCCTGATGTCCACCAGGGCCGGGTTCTCCCGTTCCAGTGTGCGGGGGCGTGGTGAGAGTGAGTCCGCCTGGATCAGCGTGTCCGACTTGATGGCAGGGCTGATGATGGTGTTTCTGTGCATCGCTGTGGCGATGATGCGCTCGGTAATGATCGAGCGGGAAAAGATCCGCACCATCGCCATGTCCTACAAGGAAAACCAGCTGGCGATCTACGAGTCACTGCAAAGCGAGTTTGCCCCTGACCTGGCGCGCTGGGGCGCCACCATCGATCGGGATACCCTGACCGTCGCCTTCAACAACTCCGATGCGATGTTCGATACCGGCGAGGCGGCGCTCAGCGTCAGCTACCAGGTGGTGTTTGAGGAGTTCTTCCCGCGCTATATGAATGTGCTGGCCCCATTTAAGGCCTCCGTGGAAGCGGTGCGTATCGAAGGCCACACCAGTACCGGCTGGGGGCAGAATATGACTCGCAACGCCATGTACTTCAACAACCTGCGCCTGTCCCAGGACCGCGCGCGCTCGGTACTGCAGTATGTGTACACACTGGATGAAGTAACCACGCACCACGCCTGGATGATGCAGAATGTGGCGGCGGTCGGGTATTCTTCCTCGCGACCGATTTACAATGCCGATGGCAGTGAGAACATCGAACAATCCAAGCGAGTGGCTTTCCGCGTGATCACCAATTCTGAAACCAAGATCCACAGTATTCTCGAGGAGTCTTTCTGATGAGCCGCTGGAGCCGTCATCTGGAAGCTCTGACGCAGGCCATATCCAGTATGGGGGCTGCGCCTGTCGCCCCGTCTGTTTCCGACTCTGCGTCTGAATCTGTCTCTGAATCTATCCCTGAGAGGGCAGCCGAAGACGATACCACCGTGGAAGTACTGGCCGATGTCGAGGATACATCAGTAGATCTCGAGGCGAACGAAGTGGTAGATGGCTCCATCGAGCAGGCCCTGATCAAGGGTATGGAGGTCACCCTCGGGGACCTTGACCAGACCGAGCACGGCTGGATGTACCGGGGTCACCCGGTGATGGTGTACGCGGTGGATGTGGTTGCAGTGGACGATCAACAGGTGCGGAGGGAATTCTTTCACCGCATCCATGTGGCCAGTTGTTGTGGCGCGCTGGAAGATACCGCCCAGGCTGTCTGGATCGGTACCGCCCGAGAAGTGCTGGCGGCCCCAGGACTGGAGGCTACTCCACACGCCTGTGAATACTGCCTGGCAAAAGTAAACCACCGCGGCTTTCGCAGCCTGGGCCCGCGGGATCGCAACCGGGTGGCCGCTGCGTTCAGCTTTCACTGGCATGTAAGCCAGTATGCGCAGGAGTTTTTTCCGGGAGAAGACGCGCACTTCTGGGCGCCGGGTAAAGTGGCGCAGTCGTTGGAGCAGATCGCACCGCAATCTGCCGAGAGCGGTACCTGCGGATTTTGTGAGTGGCAGGTGCCTGTAGGGCGCGACTGGTTTGTACCGGTGGAACGCGGTGTGGCCCTGGGGTTGTCGGTCGATGCCTGTGCGCTCTGCGCGCAACAGCAGGCCATGGGAGTGCTGACACTGCCGGATGCCAGTGCGCTGGAAGCCAGTCATGCGCGTCACGATGCGCAACGTAAAGTCGATCAGGAGTTGCAGGGCGCGGAATCCGAGCCAGGTGAGCGGGACTGGGTGCGGGTGCGTCGCCAGTTGCCGCTATCTTGGCATCCGCTGTGTGAACAACTGGAGCGCAAGCTGTCCGCGCCGATACTGTTTCACGGTTTTACCGGCTACGAGGGCATCGCGGTATTGGCGTGGCCGGAACATCGCCGGGGGATTGTTGCCACAGAGGAAGATCGCGCACTGTTGCCGGAAGGCTGGGATTTCTGGACCATGCGCAGCGTATTGGGCAGCCTGGGCTGAACTTCGATTCTGAATACGAAAAAAAGGGCAGCGGAAGCTGCCCTTTTTTGTACTGGCGAATTGATCACCGATAAAGTCTTACTGGCGCACCGTCACCTTGGTACCCATGGGCGCATTCTCGTAAAAAATCTTCGCCATATGCCAAGGCAGGCGGATACAACCGTGGGATTCCGGGCGGCCAGTCACTTTACCCGCGTGCATACCCACCGCGCCATTTACCCGCATAAAAAAGTCCATGGACGCACCGCGGAACACCGTGCCCGCCGGGCGCGTGTCGCGGCGCACATCGACGCTGGATTTGCGCACATAGCCGGCCCGGTCCACATAGTGGCCAAACAGGTTGGAGCGGTGATCGATGTCTTTTTCCGATACCCGGAAGCTGCCGGTGGGGGTGCGGTAGCCGGCGATGCCCGTGGCTACCGGAGAAATTCCTGCCAGGCGCCCACCCTTATAGAAGTAAGCGCGCTGTTCACTGATATCGATAATGATATGCGGTGCGCCCCCCACCACATCCCGGCGCCACCAGGCACTGCCATCGGTCATGGATCTGTGCTGCTGGTAGGGATACGGATAATCACCGGCCTGGGCCAGCGGCGCGAATACGGCGGATGTGGCCAGGAGCACACTGGTGCCCAGGGCGATTTTTTTGAAAGCACGTTTGATAAAAGTGGAAGAGCCTTGCATGCGTACCTCATCTGCTCTTGCGAGCAATTTGCAGGTCGGCGTTTGGCGTGTTTACTCAGTCCGTTCAGAAGAGATCGTCACTTTATTTGGGACGAACGAGCTCCTGCACCGGTGTGCACAAACCTGACCTGTGAATTTCCCCAAAGCGGCGCGTCGGTGTATCCCGAATTGGCCGCGGGATGAGCCTGCCGGTTGGTAACGCCGATGAGCGAACCTCTGGGCAAGTGAGAGGCATATTAGGGTTGGGGTTTGGCGCCTATTACATTTAAATGGAATGACGGGAGGCGGGAATATATCGTTTCTTTTCACGTCAATTGCGGGTTGCTTTGGCAAGCTAGGCCATCGTGCATGGGGAGTGCATAGGGAGTGCGTGGGGAGTGAAAGGTACAGGGGAGACAGGCAAAAAAAAGCCGGCTATGTAGCCGGCTTCAAAATTCCAGAAAACTGGAAGTCGTGCTTTGACGAGAGAGCAACGTATTGACGATCTTATTGAGAGGTAACCCTTTGAGCGCGTTAAGCAGGTCGAGTTCGCTGCACTTGCGTAAGTGCGTGCCAATTTCTCAATAAAGTCCGAATTTTTTCGATTTTTCCTGTGGGTTATTTACGGAGTTGGTTCCGGGCTTACTTCCTGGAGAAGACCCGTGCGCCAGCAACCGGCAAATGGATCACATTGCCGTTCACCTTGCCGGCGAACCAGCTGGGGGTCACATCTTCGCTGCCGGCAAATGTTTCTGGTAGAGCAAGGTCTGCGGCTTCGTGACCCAGGTTCAGTGCTACAAAAAAGCGCTCCTGATCCCCTTCGCTGCCACGTTCGAAGACCAGAAGGTCATCGCCTGTCTCCACAATCCGCTGGCTGGCGGTGGCCAGTTCCGGCGTGAGATTCCCGTGCCAGCTCAGTAACGCGCGGAAGCGATTCAGCATGGCGTGTTGGTCATCCTCCTGGACGGAGGCGGCCAGGTGGTAGTGCTCTTGTGCTACCGGCAGCCAAGGATTGACCTTGGAGAAGCCCGCATTGATCTCGCCGCCGTTGAACCAGGGCATGGGGGTGCGGCAGCCGTCGCGGCCCTTGAATTCCGGCCAGAGGTTGATGCCGTATGGGTCCTGCAGATCCTCAAAGGCCACATCCGCTTCCGGCAGGCCCAGCTCCTCACCCTGATACAGACATACACTGCCGCGCAGCATCAATTGCATCAGCAGGAACAGCGGTGCGCGGGCTGCAGCGGCCTCCGGGCCAAAACCCTTGTTCCAGCGGCTGAAAGAACGCGGCACATCGTGGTTGGAGATGGACCAGCAGGGCCAGCCTTCTTCCGTCACCCGGCGGTTTTTCTCGAGAGTCTCGCGCAGGAACTGCGCGCTGCAGTCTTCTGACAGCAGGTCAAACGAGTACGCCATATGCAGACGATTCTCGGTGGTGTACTCGGCCATGATCTTGTGGGTGTTATCGTCGCCCACCTCGCCCACGGTGGTAGAGCCGGGGTATTCGTCCATCAGTGCACGTACCCGCTGCAGGAACGTGAGGTTCTCCGGCTGCGACTTGTCGTGGATATGCCATTGGTACTCGTAGCTGTTTACCGGCGGCAGGCCGTTGGCATCCAGCTTGACCGGGCGCGCCGGATTGTCTTGCAGGGAGCGGTTGTGGAACGCGTGGTTGATCGCGTCCAGGCGGAAACCGTCGACCCCGCGGTCGAGCCAGAATCTCAGGTCGGCCAGTAGCTGTTCCTGAACCTCAGGATTGTGCAGGTTCAGATCCGGCTGCTCCTTGAGGAAGTTGGTCAGGTAGTACTGACGGCGGCGCGAGCACCAGCGCCAGGCGCTGCCGCCGAAGTTGGACATCCAGTTGTTCGGTGCAGTGCCGTCTTCCTTCGCATCTGCCCACACATACCAGTCGGCCTTGGCGTTGTCGCGGCTCTGGCGGCTCTCTTCAAACCAGGGGTGCTGGTCGGAGGTGTGGCTCAGGATCTGGTCGATGATGACTTTAAGGTCGAGCTCGTGAGCCTTTTCGATCACCCGGTCGAAGTCGTCAAGATTGCCAAAGATCGGGTCAACATCGCGGAAGTCGGATACATCGTAACCAAAGTCTGCCATCGGCGACTTGAAGAAAGGAGAGATCCAGATGGCATCGACGCCGAGGGTTTTCACATAGTCCAGCTTCTGGCAGATACCCTGGAGGTCGCCAATTCCGTCGCCGTTAGCGTCACAAAAGCTGCGGGGGTAAATCTGGTAAATAACGCTGTTGCGCCACCATTCCCCGGTTGGGTTGCTGTTGGGATTACCGCTCATGCCTTGAGTCCGTTTTTAATGCTGTTATGTGTAGCTATTAGGTTAGGGTCAGTATGGCGGCGTCGGTGCTGCCTTACCTCCTCCCTTATAGGGGGGGAGAGGGCGTCTGATGCAGTTCGAAATACAATTCCTCGAACGTTTAAGTATCTGGGAGCTGGTGCCGCTCAAGTTCCTGGTAGTGGTGCAGACTTGCACTTCACTCCGGGTAGGGATCAGCTGGGAAGCCTTTTCCGTTATGACCCCTTGTCAGTGACAAGCAGTCGCGCATCTGCGCTACTTTTGGCGACCTCCATGGCAGCGGCTCGCGATGTGGAGGGCGTGGCATGGGCTGCGGATTTTGGTGGCTCCGCAGTGCTGACTCAGGCGATGCAAATATTGGTAGATAAAGGTGTAAGCCTGAAAAAGCATACAGTTTACTTCCACAAACCCCGCACTTCGCCCGCTAAAGCACTGAAGTTGGCCCACCAATTACAGATGCGCTTAAATGAGCGTATCGCTGACACCGGGCTGAGTGCACGTGGCGCACTTAGCCAGTTTAGCGTGGCTGGTGTACGGCTAAGGAATCAGGATGATCCCTATAGCAAGGGCTACCATTCCGAAGCATGGCTGAATGGCGGCCTCAAGGTCGCCGCCGCTGGAGTGGCGGCGCCGTGATCAGTACTGCCTGCCTCAGGGATCATCATTTTCCGGCTCACCAGCAACCACTTTGACGCTTGCCGGAAGTCGTTTAAACCTGCGTGCTCCACGACACAGCCCGTTACGAAGCTCTGGGGAATCAATTGTCTTCTAAGACGCCTGTGGGCGTTTTACGGTCCGTGGATGACCGGGTGCAAAGGGGAGCTGATATTCAGCGTGTGTGTTATTGGCCGGTTCAACGAGCACAGATTTGAGAACCTGTCTTTTTTTAACCCCAAGGCCTTTGAAGTGGTCTTATTGCACTATTTGAATGAACGCTACGGGCATCACAACTGGGAAAATGAGCTTTCTCATATTCCTCGTTTTCACGGCCCTATAGATTGGCAGCGGTACTCACATCTACCCGTGCCCAGCGCGAGTTTTAAAATCAGCCGGGGTTCTGATCCGATGAAATTAGTTCGCCCCGAACATATTTTTGTGTTCCCGATTAGCGATGGGCACTTTGTGGAGATATGTTTTGCGCAGGATTTTTATAGCTTTGATTCTGAGCACCGCCCAGTCTTTGACGTCTCACCAATGCAAGAATTGCAAGATGCTATCTTCAACAGCATTACCTTGGAACTCGGCCCAGAAACCCAGGCGCGCGTCGATGAGGTAAAAGCCGAAATCGGCAATATGCAACTCTGCAAAGAATTTGCCCCGCTGAAGTGGCCCACCAATATCTACCCCCCGGAGCCATCCGAAGCTCCGCAACCGCAAAAATCCCTCAAAGCCGGTTGTTAAAACCGGCTTATTTCCATTCTCCGTCCGTCTAGGGCTTGTCCTGCACCGACCGCAACAACTGCTCCGCCAGCGCAATCGCCTGCTGGCGATCTTTCACATCCAGTTTTTGATACAGACTTCGGATATGGGTTTTGATGGTGCTCGGTGCGACTTTGAAGTGCCGGGCGATGCGTTCGTTGGAGAGGCCGGAGTGGATGGCGTTGAGGACTTGCCATTCCCGGGGGGTGAGGGGGGAGTGGCGTAGGAAGTCGGGCACGGCGTCGCTGGCGAGGATTTCGCGCACGATGGTTTCGTCCAGTTCGATGCGGATGCCGCCGCCCAGTTCTGGTTGCTGCTGGGCGAGTTTGATCAGTTGCTGGGCCTTGTCGGCCTGTCGCTCGTCGAGGCTATTCTCTCCGGTTTCGTCCTGTGCCGCTTTTAACAACACAATCATTGGCTTGCCGATCTGCAGGAAGCTGGCGGTGAGGTCGCTGTCCTGCATGATGGTGAGTGCCGCGCGGAGGTGGGCCAGTGCGGGTTCCTTGCGGTCCCGCAGCCACGCGAGGTGCGCAGCGAGGACGCGGTTGCGCAGCTGGTCGGTGACCAGGCCGCACTCTTCGGCCACCTGTTGCAGGCGACCCAGCAGGCGATTGGCGTCGGACCAGCGGTGTAGGGAAATCAGTGCGCGCACGTGGTTGCGTCCGTGGCACTGCTCGAAGTGATTGCTGGGGCGGTCGGCCACAGGCTCTGCCTGTTCCTGCCAGGTGGCGATGGCATCGGTATTTTCCAGGGCCTGCCACACACGCATTCTGGCTGCGTTGGCATTGGCCACCCAGTCGCGGTGGTAGTGCTCTCCGGCGAGCAGGTGCTCTACGCGCTCCATCCACTCCAGGCATTCGTCCTTGTCGCCGCGGGCCAGGGCTACTTTCAGCAGCAGGGTGTACTCGGGCAGCAACCAGCGTTCGCCTACCTTGCGATTGATCTGCATGCCGCGGCGGGCGGAGTCGGCGGCGCCGTCCAGGTCGACCGCTTCCCATTGCAGCTGACCTTTCAGACGATAGATGAATTCGGAAATCGGCAGTCCCACCAGGTGGTGTTCTTCTACCAACCGCTGCGCCCGTGCCTGCAGTGCGGCGGCCTTTTTCAGTAGGCCGTTGGCGAAGGCGATCTCGGTCTGTTGGCACAGGGCCCAGGCGGCATTGGGAATGTCCTGGCGGGCGAGGGTGGCTTTTTCCACCGCTTCCATATGGTGCATGGCCTGGTCCAGCTCGCCGAGGCAGAAGCTGGTTTCGCCGATGACCAGCTGGGCGGCGATGCGCTCGTTGTCCTGCTCGTCGGGCAGTAGTTCCAGTGCTTCCTGGGCGTATTCCTTGGCCTTCAGAATCTGCCCGCGGGACACAGATACCTGCGCACGCATGGCAGCGAAGGCACCTTCGAAATCCTGCCACTGTTTAGGGTCTTCCCGCTGTAACCAACTCTCGGCGGCGGCCAGCAGTTTGTTGCAGTGGTCGTAATCGAAACTGTCGCGGGCCAGGCGTGCGGCCAGCAGGGTAAAGGAAGCGTGGCGTTTGATCTGGTCTTCGCCAAGCCAGTTGAGGCTGTCGTTCAGTACGCGGAACTGGCCTTCACGCAGGAACTGCTCGCCCTGTTCGGCGATAAGCTTGTGCACCCGCTCGCGGTCCTGGGCCTTGAGGGCGTGGCGCAGAGCCTCCAGGGGCTGATTGAGCTCCTGCCAGGTGTCGCTGGCGGTCTGGTGCAGCTGTGTAAGCTCGCCGCTATCAGATAGTTGACGCTGCAGGAAGCGGGCAAATACCGGGTGAAAGCGGAACCACTGGCGGCTGGAATCCTGTGCCTGCAGAAACAGGCCGCGGCTGGCGGCGGTTTCCAGTTGTTGCTGGCCGCCGCTCTGGCCGCTCAGCCGCTCCGCGAGCAGGCCGTTGACGCGGGTGAGGATGGAGGTGCGGGCAAGCAGTTGGCGCAGTTCCGGCTCCAGCCGTTCGAGTACCTCTTCTGCCAGATAGTCGAGGATGTGCCCGTGGCCCTGCTCCAGCTCCGCCAGGTAGCGGTCCACTTCTTCCTGGTTGCGTACCGAGAGGGCAAACATCTGAATGGCCGGTGGCCAACCTTCGGACAATTGATGCAGCTGTGCTACACGGTCGCTGCCGAGGGCAAACGGCAGCCGCTGAGTCAGAAGTTGGGTAGTTTCGTCGGTGGTCAGTGCCAGTTCGTCTGCGGAGAGTTCCAGCAGTCGTCCTTGCAGGCGCAGGGCGCCCAGCCCCAGTGGTGGCTGGCTGCGGCTGGTAATCACCACGCCGATACCGGCGGGCGCATGGCGCAGCAGGAACCGGGTGGCATCGTGTACCGCAGCGTTGTCGATCTGATGGTAGTCGTCGAGGACGATACGCAGTTCGCTGGGGAGCTGGCGCAGTTCCGACAGCATCTGGCTGATGACCAGGGAGGGGTCGAGGTTGTGCTGGGCGGCGAGAATTTTGCTAGTCTCGGGCACGCCATTGCCGGTGGCACGGTGCACACTTTCCACCAGATAGCGGCAGAACTGGCCGGGCTCGTTGTCGCCGCCGTCCAGGGAGTACCAGGCCACCGGGTTGTCCTGCTCCGCCGCCCAGGACGTGACCAGGGTGGTCTTGCCGTATCCGGCGGGGGCGGTGACCAGTAATAGCTGGTCACTCTGGCTCTGTTCCAGAAGAGACTGCAACCGGGGCCTTTGCAGGGTGTGTTCCGGGCAGTCGGGGAGGCTGTACTTGGAGGCTAGGAGCATGGCATTGACCGGTCAGCGTGGCTTGAGCCGGGGTTTCCATTCACCAGAACCGCATCAGAACCCCGGAGGCGCAATTGTACAACGTTAGTGTGCCAGCCCTCTCTTCGCCCCGCGTCCTCCCCCCGGGGGGAGGAAACGTCGTTTGTGCGTGATCTTCTTGCCGCCCTCAGAGTTCCACGCTTCTGCTCGCACGTTTGCCATCGGCGCTGCGTGCCCTTAACCCGATAATCGACTCCGGCGCCGTTTCCTGAGTGACCGGCTGCCACTCGCGGCCGTCGAAGTACTCTACTGGAAGGCCCGGGTATGGGGTTGCGACTTTCAGTATGCCGGCTTCGACAACTGCACCGGGCACAGGAACGCGGTAGCCCACATTACCAAGGTCCAGCTTGTAGAGCTCTTTGTTGCCGAGCGCTGCGGAAAACATCAGCCAGTCATCGGCCAGCTGTGTTGTGTCAACACGGTTGCTTTGATCGTTAAACACCTGACCATCTGGGTCGATTTCCCATGTCGCCTTGTGCCAGGCGCGCTCGGCAAGTGCGAGTAAGCGCGGAAAAATTTTGTACTCAACCATTTCGTCGGTACGGGTGGTTTCACTCCAGAGCTGCCCCTGTATTCCCACTACGGATTGCGAAAAATCTGCGCCCGGCGATTCTCCTTCCCAGGGCTTGCCGTCAGCATCGGGAAACACTTCCGCTAGCTGCGGGGTGTTGAGTGGCGAGTAGCCAAAAACTTTGCGGGTATCGGAGTTCCGCGAGGCCCAGTAATAGCCGTTTTCTTTTGGGTCCATTTCGTAGGGCATGTCGAAATACAGGTGGTCTGAATGAGACTGCACCACACCGAAACCCCGGCTCGCCAGGCGGTGACTTTTGTCGCCGCCATCGCCGAAGGCTGGCGCCCACGAATTGATGTAGTTATCGCGAGTACTCAGCTGTGTATGGGGATTTTCAATATTCTTGAGACCGTCATACCAGGCGCCCATCGTGGGGATGCCGGCGTCGCTCACTATCTTACTGACACGCGTGGCAAAATAATTGCCCAGTTTTTCGATGGAGTCCACGGTGCCGTTTTCAACCAGTCGCTGGCACTGGGGCGAGCCGGACCAGGGCTGCTGGCGGGAAGCAGCGGCGACATCGCCTTTTTCCGGATCGGTACCCGGTGCATCCTCGAAACTGTCGAATGCGCGGAGGTTGATTGCTTCATCTCCACCGAAGTGCCATGTGGTCAGTGGCGCTCCGGCGGTTTTGTGCATCTGTTGCACCTCGCGAACCAGTTTGGCGACAAACTGATAGCTTGACTCGATGCAGGGGTTTACATAGCTGTCATTATAAAACTGTACTGACAGGAAATCGGTGCTGTCCTCCGGGTCGATCAGTCGGAATTCGTCAGCTTGGTCGGGCGCTGTCTCCTGGTATTTTTGATGCCGGGCTTCCATGGCGACGATAGCGGCGCGCGCGTGAGCCGGGGTGTCAAACTCGGGAATCACTTCGATATGTCGAGCAGCGGCGTAGCGCACGATTTCTATATAGTCGGCCATGGTGTAGAAGCCGCTGCCGAAATTATCGTTGTCTGGCCCTGAACCCAGTTGGGGTAGCAGGCAGCGTTTTTCGCTCAGATCAAAACAGCGCTTACCGCCCACTTCGGTCAGTTCTGGAAGGCCTGGTATTTCCAGGCGCCAGCCTTCGTCGTCAGACAGGTGGAAGTGAAAGCGGTTGAGCTTGTATACGCTCATTTGCTCCAGCAGCTTGAGTACAACCTCTTTACTGTGAAAGTTGCGCGCTACATCGAGAAACATACCGCGGTATTGAAAGCGCGGTGCATCTTCGACATGGGCAAGGGTCAGCGTGCGCTGTTTGGCATCCACAAGCGAGAGCAGGGATTGCATCCCGTAAAATGCACCAGCCTGATCAAAGCCGATAATGGTTGCGCCCCCACCCCGTGCGTCGAGGCGATAACTGCCGGCAATGGCTTCGTCGAAGGTTTCCGGTTGGATGGTTATATCAACGGGATATGCCGCATCGCCGGTTTCTGTCAGGTTAAGTTGTTGCAGCCGATGTTGGATTGCGACATGGCTGTTCTCGGCCAGTACTGTGCCTGCTACACGAATACCTGCCGTGAGCGATAGTGGCGCCTGAGGATAAGGAGTGCTGGACAGGGGCTTGGGGATAATCCGCGCGCGGCCATCATTTACGGGTGTGCCGGCGGCTGTATGACTCTGGTAGCGACTGGCTGCGCTCGCCAGGGTATTGCCGTCGTCCGCGGTGTGTTTCCAGTTCAGCGGGTCATTACTGATGATGGGGCGGACAAAATCCGAGAGCGTTTCGCTGTCGGTGTTGGCAATGACCTGCGTATTACCTGCATCGTCGGCAATAAAAAAGCGTGGCATAAAATCGGATTCGAACTGGATCCGCTCTTCGATGAGGATATCCAGTTGCAGAGTCTGCCCCTTGGCAAGTCCAGGGAATTGCGCCGTAGGCACCAGCCGGTGAAGGTCGCCCTTAACGTGCTCAAGTGCAAAGGCATCGCTGTTCAGCAGAACAAGGTTGCGTCGGATACTGTGGAAATAAAGATTCCAGCCGCTCTGTCCCGAGGCCAGTTTCGCGCCAATGTTGTTCAGCGACATGCGATAAGTGGAGCACTTGGCCCCGATGCCGCCAGCACGTTTGCACTGCTGTCGCAGATCGCCGTCCACCCCCTGGAAGTTTTTTAGTACCTCCAGGGTAACCGATAGGCTGCTCGCAACCCGTTCTGAGGTGGTGGATGAGAGCTGCTTCATCGTACTTTCCGCGCCGTTGGCGGGTTGATCACATCCGATGAGCAGCGAGGTAAGCAGGGCGGAGCCAACCAGATTCAAAGTGCGCATGTTTGGTACCGTTGTTATTGTATTTTTTCCAACTGATCACTTGGAGGAGCGTCAGGCGGTTTCTGCGTTTTTCGCTGAAATTTCCAGGTCCTGGCTAAGCAGTTGTGCTGCTGCACGGGCACTGCAAGCTCGACTGGAGTAGCTGCAGACGTAGGTGGAGAGCCCTGGAAAGGCTGCCAGTTCATAATCGGAGCGCAGTGCGATCACGATCACGGCATCGCCAAACTTTGCCACGGCCCGTCGGACGATCTCTGCCTGCTGGTCGCCGTCGTAATCCAATCCCGGTAAGGGGTAGTCTTCGGTGACTATCACCAGGGGTAGTTCAATACGAACACGGCTGTCTTCGGCAAGCAGTGTGTCCAGCAGTTCGTACCCGACTTCCCGAAAGTTGCATCCCCGCGCCCGGAGCTCTTGCCGGAATACATCATAGGCTGCATGGGGTTCGTTGGGCCCAATGCCGCGGGTGCCGGTCACCAATTGGTGCATGGCGGGGTTGGACCCGCCGGCGAGGGTAAAACCATCGCGTTTTAGCGGCCATGCGCCACAGTGATTTCGTACAACCTGCAGTGCCTTGTGGGCACACTCGGCGGCAATGTTCTGATGCTCGCCGCTTTGCAGTGCACCGCGGACAAAACGCGAGGGATGAGTAAACTCCGCACCTGTGTACTTCACGGACAGTACGCGGGTCAGGGCCGTATCGATGATGGACTCTGCCAGCTCACCGCGCTCTACTGCGTGAATCACACCCAGAATGGTTTCGCGCTGCTTTTCCTTGTAATTTCCCAGTTGATTTTCATAGTGCTCTTCGCTGAGCATGATCAGATCGGCGCCTGCAGCGAGGGCGCGTACCGCAGCCTCCGCCGGTGCGTAGTTTTTTCGCATGGCCCACATATTCATACTGTCGGTAATAACCAGGCCTCTGAACCCCATTTTTTTGCGCAATATGTCCTGCAGAATTTTCTTTGACAGAGTGGCGGGGTTTTGCGGATCGATGTGTGGATAAAGAATGTGACCGGTCATGATCAGATCCACGCCGGCATCGATGGTGGACTGGAAGGGTGCAAGGTCACTACGTCGCAATTGATCCCAGGTTTTATCCACAGTGGGAAGCAGGCGATGGCTATCCTCACCGGTATCGCCGTGGCCGGGAAAATGTTTGGCCGAAGACACCACGCCACCCTGGCGTAGCCCTTTTACCGCCGCTGCAGCATGCGCCGCGACTTTTTCCGTATCCTCACCAAAAGAGCGTACGCCGATGATGGGGTTTTTCGGGTTACTGTTGATGTCCGAGCAGGGGCCGAGGATACAGTTAAAGCCCAGTGCGCGAATCTCACGGCCAAGTACCTGGTGCATCTTTTCCGTCAGCGCCAGATTGTCTGCCGAGCCCAGAGCCAGGTTGCCGGGCCCGGTGGTCGTGTGCTCTACCAGTACACCCCAGGCGCCTTCCTGGTCCACAGCGAGAAGCAGTGGTGCATCACAGGCACGTAAATGCGCCTCGTAGTCCAGCTGTGACGTAAGTGCGTAGGCTTCCTCGGGAGTTTCCGCATTGTCATGGGTCAGGTAGAAGCCGCCTACGTGCAGGTCCCGCACCAGCGACTTCGCGTATTCTGTGTCTTTATCGGAGTAACCGAGAATGAATAACTGACCGACTTTTTCTGCCAGCGACATATGTTTGATCAGCGTGCTGACATGTTTCAGAGTATCCTGTGGCATCGCTTAATCCTTTTAAATCCACGCGACAATTGGTTGTTGCGCCGTTTTATGCGCTCAGGCGCTGGGCGCCGGTAATGAAACCCACAAGATCCCGTGGGGAGACATCGTTGATCGCGACATCCGCAATACTTTCGCCACGCATTAACACTACAGCACGATCACAGGTTTCCATTACATGTTGCATGTTGTGACTGATCAACAGTACCGCCACGCCCTGTGAACTGATCAGGCGAATTAGCTCATTCACCTGTGCACTCTGCTCGACGCCGAGGGCCGCGGTGGGTTCATCCATAATGACGACATCGGCACCACTGTTGACCGCACGTGCAATGGCTACGGCCTGGCGCTGCCCACCAGACAGTTTTTTGATGGCTTCACTCAGGTCCGGAATGCGCGAGTTCAACCTCTGTAGTGAACGGCTGGCAGTGGCCTCCATGGCACTGTCATCCAGCCAGCCAAAAAAGCGCAGCAGTGGATTTTTTGACAGTGTTTCCCGGTTCAGAAACAGGTTTGCGGTGATGTCAAACTCCGGGATAACGGCGAGATCCTGAAATACGGTTTCGATACCCAGGTCGCGCGCATCTTGGGGGGAGGCTATTTTTACCGCGCGGCCATTGACCTGGATCTCTCCGGTGTCCGGCGGGTGAATGCCGGACGCGCAACGTACCAGTGTGGACTTACCTGCGCCGTTATCACCCAACAGGGCAACTACTTCGCCTTTGTTGATATTGAAACTGACATCTTTCAGCGCCTGAATACCGCCGAAACTCTTGGAAATATTTTTAATGGTAAGTGCGGGTTGTTTCAGCAATTCGTTGCTCATTTCTGCTGCTCCTTCACACCGATGGCCACCGCGACAACAAGGATCAGTCCGCGAGCAATCATTTGTTCATTTGTAGAAAATCCGGAAAGAATCAAGCCGTTGTTGATCAGCCCCATCAGCCAGGATCCGATTACCGCACCCAGAATGGACGCGCGGCCGCCAAACAGGCTGGTGCCGCCGATGGCAACCGCGGCGATGACCGTGAGCAAGTCGGCTTCCCCCAGTGTGTACCGCGCACCGTGTAGGCGACCGGCATAGAGCAGGCCGGCAATAGCAGCAGAAGTGGAAGCAATAACAAGAGAGGCGATACGGATTTTTACGGTATTGATACCCATCGCGCGCGCGCCATTCTCATTGCCGCCCACGGCCAACAGGTGGCGGCCGTAACGCAATTTACGCAGCACGATATAGCCAATCAACGAAGCGACGATGGTCCACACCAGTAATACGGAAATGGCGCCAAAACTGCCGGAGCCGAAAATAAAATTAAAGCTGCTGTTGATAATGGGCACGGATTCTAGGTTGGTAATCTGCCGTGACAGGCCAGTAATTACACCCATCGTGCCCAGCGTGATCAACAGGGAGGAGACTTTCAGCCATTCGATCAGCAGGCCGTTGATCAGACCAATGATAACGCCGACCATCAATGCGCCGCATACCGCGACCGGCATGGGTACCTGTTGCATCAATACCGCGGCAACCAGAGCCGACAGTGCCACCACCGAGCCGATCGACAGGTCAATGTGCCCACCGGCAAGCGCGAAGGTCAATCCGATCGCCATGATGGTGATTGGTGTCGTCTGGCGAATGATGTTCATAAAATTCGCCAGTGAAAAGAATGAGGATTCATGCAGTGTCACAGTAAAAAACAGTAACACCAGAAAGAAAACGTAGTAGACAAAGTATTCCTTGCGAATAAGGGCACTGGCAGAGAACCAGTTGTTGAACTTCAGCGAAGAGAGCATGCTTCGACCCCGGTTAAGTGTTGTTCTAATTGTTTGTTGGTATGGAGCGGCGAGGTTGCCGATTATTTATTTCAGCGCCTTGTCCAGTAGCCTGGGGAGTTCGGTGCGATAGGCACTGCTCCAGATACCGCGGATGTTGTCCCGCTGCACCTTATCGAAGCCGACCACGGAAAATGCCGGTGCAGGTTTTTCAATAAGTCCGTAGGCGCCGAGGCGAGCCATGGCCTGGCCTATCTCATAGGGCCGGTCGGCGATAGTGCCGTACATACTGCCGTTCATCGCCATGTCCACCAGGTTGTTAACCCCCAGATCATGGGTGACGACTTTGATATCGCCGCGCCCCATGGAGCGGAGCCCCTCGATCACACCCTCTGCGGCGGCATCCCAGGCCACATAAATGGCTTTCAGTTCCGGGTGCTGCAATACCATGGCGGAGGCGATATTCGAGGTTTCGCTTTCTTTGGTAAAACCGCGCTCTACTGCGATACGAATTTGCTCATTACCGGCGAGCCCTCGCTGAATGGCATCGCGGAATGCCTGGTCTCGGTTATTGGTGATGAAGTAGTCGGCATCGTGGTAGATCATGCCGATGGCGCCATTGCCGCCAATGGCGTCCCGGGTCATTTCCGCGGCGGCGACCCCCATCCCGCGCATGTCATCGGTGACGATGCCCACATAATCCTGGCCGGGTTTAAAGCCTTGAATTGGATTGGACAGCAGCACCAGCTTGCTGCCCTGATCGACCGCTGCGCGATAGCTGGTGGCGGCACTGGTGCTGTCGATTACCAGTGACAGGATGATATCGGGCTTGAGCGCCATGACATTTTCGATGTCTGCCGCCTGTTTGGCGGGGTCATACTGGGCATCGGTTTCTGCGACTATCTCGATATCCAACTGGGAAAAAGTATCTTTGGCCCCCTCGCTCAGGGCGTTTACCCAGTTGCTGGATCCGTGCCATACCAGTGCGGCCTTGAATCCCTTGCCCCGTTGCTTGGCCTGTTCGTGAACCCGGGCGATATCTTCCGGCTGCAACAGAGTTGCTTGTTCGGCATTGACCGCGATGTTGCCCAGGGGGCCGCGCAGGGGGGCGTTCAACCCTGTCTGGGTATCCGGTGCAGCATGCGCCAGCTGACTGGTAAGTAGCAGAGGAAATAGGAACTTTCGATACATAATTTTTATTTTCCGGCGTCGTTGCTGCAGCGCTTTGCAGAAGTGCTCAATAGGGGCTTTCCCTGTGTGTATGAGCGCAATATTGGCGAAGCCTGATTTCCAAGTCAAACAAATTGACTAAATGCAATTAAGCTTTTATGCTGCGGTTAATTTGCGATAGATGCGGCCGAGCGAGGATTGTTGTGCACTTGATGAGCGCAGTAGTCGATATTGGCATTACTAGATGAAGGGAGAGCGGCTTGAGAGGCAATAATTCCAAGCAGAGTAAAACATCGAACCTGCGACTGGTGCTTAACCTGATCACTACCGCCAGGCCCATTTCCCGTGTGGAGATCGCGCGGCGCACGGCGCTTACCAAGCAGACCATTTCCAACCTCACTGACGAATTGGCCGGCGCCGGTCTGATTCACGAGACAGGAATTCGTCGCGAGGGTGTAGGCAAACCCTCGAAGATGCTCGACCTGAATCCCGAGGGAGCTTATACCATCGGACTTCGGGTCAAGGCGCGCAGCATCGAAGCCGGGTTGTACAACATCGCTGGCGAAGCGATGGAAGTGCGACAGTTCCCGTTCAGCGAGCAGGGCCCAGATGTGCTGGTGGAGACCTTGGCGCAGATTGTGGATACGTGTTTACAGGGAGCCCCTGCGGGCCGCGAACGTGTTCTGGGTGTGGGACTGGTAATGCCGCCACCGCAGTCGTTCAGCCGCGATCCCCGAAAAGCCGGTCAATTGGGAAATCTCACTGATCAGCATGTGCAGCAGGTACGCACGCAGCTGGTTGAGCGGATCCGCTTGCCCGTGGTGAGTGAGAATGTAGCGGCAGCCGTATCCGCGTCAGAGATGCTTTACGGTTCGGCAAGGGACTTGCGGAGCTTTGTTTACATTCACCTTGGGGAAAGTCTCGAGGCAGGCATTGTGTTCAATCGCCAGCTGTTTGGCGGGTACAACGGCATTTCCGGTCGTCTGGGGCACGTCATCGTTGACCAGCATGGCGGACAGTGCCGGTGCGGAAACCATGGGTGTCTTGATCTATATGCCTCGCTCGGTTCTTTGTCCAAAGCACTGGGACGCAAGATCAAACCCGGCCAGGACTGGTGGGAAATTCTTGCCGACCCCGACAAGCACAAAGCGGTATTGGATGCCTGGTTCCAGCAGATGAGCGAGCCCATGCGCATTGCTTTCAACATGGTGGAGAACCTGGTCAATCCGCAGACGGTGATTCTCGGCGGTGATATTCCGGACTGGTTTATCGATCAGTTTATCCGGCGTCTGCGTCCGTTTATCCCATCGGTATCCCAGTTCGGTGAACGGGAGATTCCCCGGTTTATTCGTGCCCCCAAAATGGAAAATATGGCTTTGCTGGGTGCGGCTACCTTGCCCATTTACTCGGCAATCAGCTCTGAAGGGGCGGGCGCGGTCGACATCGAGGCGGTGGGTAACGTCACCGAGTTACAAGAACTTGTGTACGCCTGACGTGCACAGTCACCGCGATCCGGGCAACTCCGCGCCGCCTGGAAACTCTGGCTTTCTCCTTTCCGGGCCGCCGTCCTGTGTGGCCTACCCAGTGTTACCCGCACACATTTCCCCGTAAAAATTAATAAGTAAAATTGTTTGACATAATATTAGTCCAATGCATAGACTAATTTCAGCTCGATAAAGCTGAAACATCAGCCGACCCAGGGGGTATACGGGGGAGCTTGGCTTTGCTTCATAAAAATAAGAGGACTCAACATGTCAGTCAGTTTGAAAACAGCCGTTCAACATGCCAACAAACTGGCCCTGCGCTACGGCTCCATCAGTGCACTTGCACTGGCTGGAATCGCTGCGCCGGGCTTTGCTCAGGATGCAACTCTGGAAGAAATTCAGGTGACCGGTATTCGCGGTAGCCTGCGCAGCGCGCTCGACAGCAAGCGCGATGCGGACGCGGTCATCGATTCTGTTTCCGCCGAAGATATCGGTAAGTTCCCGGATAAAAACATCGGCGACGCCTTGCAGCGTGTTCCCGGCGTTACCGTGGTGCGGGGTTTTGGTGAAGTAAATGGCGTTACCGTTCGCGGTACCGCTCCACAACACAGCGTGGTATTGCTGAACGGTCAGAACGTGGCCAGTGTTGGCTGGTTCGACCTGGGTGGGACCAACCGCAGCTTCAACTTCGAGCTGCTGTCCGCCGAGCAGATTTCCGGCATGGATGTGTACAAGTCGGTGGATGCCAGCCTGAATGAAGGCGCCTTGGGTGGCACCGTAAACCTGCGCACTCGCAAACCGCTGGAGATGGATGAATTCACGGCGACAGCATCTGTGGAAAACGGCTACAGCGAAGCCGGTGAAGACTGGTCTCCGTCCTATTCCGGGCTGGTCAGCTGGAAAAACGCGGACGCCACTTTTGGCGTGCTGGTAGCGCATTCCTCCGAGCAGCAGCATGTAGTGCGTGAAACCCTGAGCTCCTTTGCACCTCCCTATGATCACGTGCCGGATTCAGAAGGTGGCTCTCACACCATGACCTGGGGCATGGCATCCATTCTGTTTGATGAAGAGCGCGAGCGTGCCAGTAGCCAGTTCACCATGCAGTATTCACCGTCTGATGCGCTGACCTTCTCCTTGGATTACAACCTGTTCACACTGGATAACGACCATGTGAATACGGCACTGTTTGCCATTCCCGATTTCAACGGTGCGTATCTGGATGCGGACTCTGTTGTTACTAACGAATTCGGTGCGGTAACCAGCGCGACCGTAATGCCGGGTAACCTGACTGAAGGCGGTGTGCCATTCTTTAATAACTCGGTGCTTCGCAAGCCTGAGATGGAAACCGACGCGCTCAACCTGACCATGGATTATGAGGGTGATGGCTGGCGTTCCCATGTGGTGGTGGGCCGCTCTAATGCGGACAGCTTCACGCCGCAAACCAGTACCTGGTGGGGAGACCTGGACGATCGTGCGAGCACTGGCTTTACCTTCGATCTTGCCGACGCACACGAGATTATTCCGACCGATCCAAACTATGTGACTGATCACAGCCGCATGCAGTTGTTCCAGGAATTTACTTTCCTCGACAACATTCGCCAGAATGAAATCGAGTATTACCAGGCCGATTTCGCCATCGATGTAAACCAGGGAATTTTCACCACCGTCGATACCGGGCTGAAATACCAGGATCAGATATACTTGGGCCGTGTAGATAACCGCGATGTTGATCTCGCCGCGGCCATGGCCGAAGGTTTGAGCCTGGCGGACTTCAACGGCGGTGTGGCTTCCGGTCTGCATGGCCAGGAGGGGCGCAACGGTACTCTCGACAGCTTTGCGGTGGTCAGCGGGGGCATCTGGGACTATGGATATGCCAACCGCGCTGACACCATCACCGTGACCAGTGATTTCTCCATTGCCGAAGAAATTACCGCGGCCTACGCCAAGGCGAACTTCGAAGGCGATGGTTTCCGCGGCAACATCGGCCTGCGTGTGGTGGATACCGATGTACTGTCCAAAGGGCGGATCGCTGGAGAGCCGGCCAAGGGTGCGCGCAGCTACACCAATATCCTGCCCAGCATTAACTTTGCTGCAGATATCTCCGAAGAATTGCTGTTCCGCTTCGCCGCAGGCTCGACCGTATCCCGTCCAGACTATGACGATATGCAGATGGCTTCCACCGTCGCGATCAATATGGGTACCGCCACAATCGGCAGCCCGGATCTGGATCCTTACAAGTCTGATAACTATGACATGGGTGTGGAGTGGTACTTCACCGATGCTTCGGTTGTAGGTGCAACCCTGTTCCACAAGAACATCAGTGACTACATCGAGCTTACTACCGCCATGGAAGCGCTGGATGGTTGTTCGCAGACCTGTCAGGTAACCCGAGCACGCAACGTAGGCACCGCGGATATTTCCGGTATCGAGCTGCAATACCAGCACGATTTCGGCAATGGATTCGGTGTGCAGGCCAACTACACCTACACCGACAGCTCCGTAACCAACTCCGCAGGGCAAGTAGTTGACGTAGATGAAGTGTCCCAGAACTCCTACAACCTCTCCGGTTACTACGAAAACGATCTGATCAGCGCGCGTGTTGCTTACAATGCTCGCGATGGCTGGCACGGAAACTACAACAACAGTGGTACCGAAAGCCGTTACGACGACTACGACCAGGTTGATGCCTCCGTGATATGGCACGCGACGGAGAACCTGGACGTTTCCCTTGAGGCGGTGAATATCTTCAACGAGCCGCTGGTGCAACGCCTGCCTACCTATGGTGTTATCCACAGTGTGGATGAGTTCGGTGCGCGCTACTTTGTTGGCGCCAGCGTGAAGTTCTAGTATTGGTTTGATCAGTGAGCGGCAGGCGCCGGGGGATTACCCGGCGCCTGTCGAAAAAAGTTCACCTTGTACTGGCCAGCATCGATTGTGGCGCCGGTGGGGAAACCCGCCGGCCTTTTTGCGTTGGGCGCACCTCGATTGCGCCTGACTCCCCTCCATACTTTGACGCCTTCCACACAGCGGTATTTTGTTGCAGCCAGCGGCGGCTGCCGTCAGAAACTGCCCTGCATCTCCTCAGCCGTTAACCCATAGAGTCTCGAAATGCGGAGACGGAGAATGCAAATCCCCGTTACATGAACATTAGTTTGTTCCCGCGTCATGGCGCTGTGCGGGCTGGCCATGCCTTCTATTTATGCATCGGGTTTTAGTGGTGGGGACAGCTGCCGGAGTGACTGCGCTCGATCGTGTGCAGCCCGTTGATCAGGTAGGCAAAGGGCGCATTCCAGTTGATCGCGATTTCATTGCTGGCGTAGCTGCAGACATCGTCGGTAAAGGATTCGTCCGCGACCTTGCTGGTATATGTACAGCCGTCCTGCTGTGCGGGGTTGGGGCCTCCCACAAGGAAGCCTGGCAGCGGCGGCAGGTCGGGCTTGGCCGCTGCCAGTCGATGGTGGGGGTGCTGCGGGCTCTTGTGGCCAAAGCCGGTGACATAGGAGTAGCCGGTGGCGTTTCTCCCGAGCAGATAGTCGCGGGTGTCTTCGGCGCTGCGCAGAAAGTCGCTGTCTTTGGTGATGCGAAAGGCTTCCAGAAACAGAATCCCCTGATTCGCCGCCACCGCGTTGCTGCCCCAGACAAAGAACGCCGGGTCGCTGACCATGGGCACCCGGTAGGCGTTGCGGCTGCCCGCCGTTTGGAGGCTGCGTGCTGCCTTGACCAGAGACAGTTCGGCGGCGCTGCGCCAAGTACCGCTGTCTTCCGGTAAACGGTCTTTGTGTGCAAGCAGGCTGTAGTAACCGAGCCAGCGCACATCTGCCCAGTTGGGTAATTGGTAGTCCGCGGTGCTGCTCGCCAGCACTTGCCAGTAGCGATCTTTTTTTGTTGCCAGGTACAGTTCGGCCGCAGCCCAGAAGCGTTCGTCGTCCAGTTGCTCGTCGCCGTAGGCGCCGGTAGTGATGTTCGGCTCAAACTGCTGGTTGAGCTGGCCCTGCCGGTAGTGCACGGCGGGGTGTGTTTCCGCCCACTGCCAGGCCTGCTGTGCGGCGTGCAGATAATCGGCGGTCTTTTCCGGGAAATACGGGGCAAATACCCGCGCGGCTTGCGCCATTACCGCGGCAAAATCGAGGGTGGCCGCGGTGGTCTTCTGCACCATATAGCGGGGTTGCACCGCCTGGTGCGCGGCGACCATGCCTTCAAAATTCGCGGTGGTGAGTTTGTGGTAGACACCGCCGTCGTGCGGGTCCTGCATTGCCGCCATCCACTCCAGGTTGTACAGCACCTCATCGAGAATATCCGGCAGGGCATTTTCGGATTCGGGAATATTCAGGGACTGTGCGGAAAAATAGTCCGGATAGCGCTCGAAGGCACTCATCAGGGTGCCCATGGTGATGCCGCTGTTGACCACATATTTGTTGTAGTCGCCGGCGTCGTACCAGCCTTTGGGGGCGGCAACCGTGGTACCTGCGGGGCGCTCGGGACTGGCGGCGGAGGGGTGAATCCGCACTTTGTCGTCCGGGTGACCAGCCGCCCTCGCCCAGGGACCGGCATAGTCACCCTCGATGGCTACCGATGCGCGCTGAAAATAGAATGCCTTGAGGCTGGCCGTGGCCAGTGTGTCAAACACATTTTGGTCTATGCGAAAAACGTGTGAGGGGCGTGCGGATGGATCGCGGTTGTCGCCGTCCAGACTGCCGCCCTCAACCACATCAGCGTCAAGAGCATCTGTCTCAATGTAGTAACGCCCCGGGCGTTCCAGTTCGGAAAAGTCGGCCTGCCAGGCCGCACTTCCACCCCAGGACGTTTCCGTCGATTTTTGCCACGCCCCCTGATAAATCACTTGTTCACTTGCAGCATCCCGCACGGAAAACTTGCCGGGATCTTCCGCGGTGAGCAAAACCGCCAGTTTGCTCGAGGCCGGGTGGTAACCGAGCTGGTTTAACCGAATGTGTGTGCTGGTTTGGCTGGGTGCCGTCTTCGTGCTGTGTGCGTCCGCGGGTGTTTTGTCGGCGAGTGCGGCGGAACTGGCGAGGACCATGACGGCGATGGTGGTGGCGATCGTAGTGGCAATGGTGGCGGTGAGCGCACTTGCTCCGAAAGGCGAAGACATGAGAATTCCTGTGAGCATTGTCGTGAATATTATTGTGGTTTTTCTTAAGACGTATCAGACCCTGGGATCTGCTCTGCGATCTCTCTATTTAAGTTAACAATCCGTCCGTCAAGTCACTTGTTGCGCCTGTTTCACCCTGTAAGTTTGATCTTATCCACACTGTGGCATTTTGTCGCAGTGCACCGGGTTCCCACTGGGATGTTCGCCCGTCACCTCTTCAGTAGTAGTCCGATATAACGCAGAACAATGAGGAAAACGATGATGAGAAAATGTATTTGGAAAAAAAAGGTATGGATAAAAGCGGTGAGCGCCGTAGGTGCCTCACTGCTTGCCAGCGCAGCATTTGGTCATGGTCTGATCGTGGAGCCGCCATCGCGCAACGCCCATTGCGGCCTGAATGAAAAACCCGATATGGCAACCACCCCCGCCTGTGTGGAAGCTGCGCAGAAAGATTACAGCGGAAGTTACCAGTTTATGAGTGTGCTCACCCACGCGCAGGGCCGCGCGCAGGCAGAGAGTACCCATGTATGTGGTTTTGACAGCGAAACCTGGGACGGTGGCCCCACCCCCTGGGACTACCAGCTTGACTGGCCCACCAGCACCATGAGCAGCGGCGAGCAGACGTTCAGCTGGAATATCAGCTGGGGCCCGCACTGGGATGACACCGAAGAATTCCGCTACTGGATTACCAAAGAGGATTTCGATTACCAGGTTGGGGGCACCCTGACCTGGGAGGATTTTGAGGAAGAAGCCTTTTGTGTACTGAACTACGATGATGCCAACCCCACGGCCAATCCGGATGTGGTCGTAGAGAAAGCCAATAACCTGTTCCACACCACCTGTGAAGTGCCCGAGCGTGAAGGCCGGCATATTATTTACGGTGAGTGGGGGCGGAACTACTTTACTTGGGAGCGTTTCCACGGCTGCGTGGATGTGGCGTTTGACGGTGGTGGTTCATCGTCATCCAGTAGCAGCTCTTCATCCAGCAGCTCGTCCAGCAGTTCATCTTCCAGTAGTTCTTCCTCGGGCGGCTCCTCGTCCAGTTCTTCATCCGGGGCATCCAGTAGCTCTTCCGGCGGTTCTTCCTCCGGCAGCGGCAGCTCTTCCAGCTCCGGAGGTGGCGTGGATGCCAGTGTGAGTTGTGATTACGTGGTCTCCAACGAGTGGGGCAACGGCTTTACCGCAGAAGTACGCCTGACCAATACCGGCGATGACCCCGTCAGCGGCTGGGAAGTGCAGTGGGGGTATTCCGACGGTACCGCATTGACCAATACCTGGAATGCCGTGGTGAACGGGATGGGACCCTTTACCGCAACCAGCGCTGGCTGGAACGACACCATCGGTGCTGGCCAGACCGTGAGCTTCGGCATGCAGGGCGACAAAGGCGGCAGCAGCGCGGAAATCCCGACGATTACCGGTAATGTATGTAACTGATTGATCGAGATCCCGATCGAGGTACCAAGCCACCGGCTCACCCCGGTGGCTTTTTTATATCCGGGATTTTTTACCCCAGGGGGGACTATCGCCACCAATCAATCGTCTTTCACTTAGATAGGGCAGAAACCGCCAGGCTTACTGGGGCAGGGACTGTCGCTATACAGGTGGCGGTAGAGCCAAAGCTCAAAATTTAAACAATAACCAATAAAAGCTGCTAAGGCCTTCTCGGGGGAGTTCAGCGAGAAGCGTCGGCCGCGGCTGAAATCGAAGAGGGAAGACCAAATGTTCAAACGCTCCAAATTATCCGGTGCAGTGGTTGCGGCTATTGCCTCAATGACCTGCGCACCACAACTGTTCGCGCAGGAAAGCACCACTCTGGAAGAAGTCACCGTTACCGGTATCCGCGCCTCCATGGAGCGCGCGATGGACATCAAGCGCGACTCCGCCGGTGTGGTTGACGCCATCTCTGCCGAAGATATCGGCAAGTTCCCCGACACCAACCTGGCGGAATCCCTGCAGCGGATTACCGGGGTATCCATCAACCGGGTGAATGGTGAGGGTTCTGAAATTACCGTGCGCGGCTTCGGCCCCAGCTTCAACCTGGTGACGCTGAATGGTCGTCAGATGCCCACTGCAAACGTGGTGATGATTGGCGGTGACCAATCTGCGGATGATCAGCAGGGGACTGGCCGCTCGTTCGATTTTTCCAATCTTGCGTCTGAAGGGGTTTCCGGGCTCGAGGTGTACAAAACTGGCCGCGCCTCCTCCCCTACCGGTGGTATCGGCGCAACGGTCAATATCAACACCATTCGCCCACTGGATAACCCCGGTATTCAGGCATCCCTGGGCGTAAAGGGTATGCACGATACCGGTGTGAACTTTGACGGGGAAGATATCACCCCGGAAACCTCCGGCCTGTTCAGTTGGACCAATGAAGAGGAAACCTTTGGCGTAGCGCTATTCGGTTCTTATCAGGAGCGCCAAGGTGGCACCCGCAGTGCCACCGTGCACGACTGGAATATTCGCAGCGGTGCCAGCTTCAACGATGGCTCCAGCGAATACGTCGGCAATAACACCGTAGTAAACAATCCTCCGGCAGACGATCAGTTGGTTGCTATCCCCAACGACAGTCGCTATCACGTATCCAGCCACGAGCGCGAGCGCACCAACGCCCAGCTCACCATGCAGTTCCGCCCCCGCGAAGACCTGACCCTGACCGCGGACGCCCTGTATGCGAACAACGAACAGCTGGAGCAGCGCACCGATCAGGGCAACTGGTTCAACGCGATCCGCAACGAGCTGACCTTTGATGGCAACTCCGTTGTGGCAACACCGCTTTACCAATATCAGGATATTCCCGGCGATGTGAAGGATATTGGTTTTGAACAGCAGCTTCGTACCAGCGAAGACAGCCTGGAGTCCTTTGGTTTCAATGCCGAGTGGGACGCGAACGACAGTCTGACGTTGAGCTTTGACGCGCACACCTCCAAGTCGCAAGCCAACCCCAATGGCCCGCTGGGTACCAGTTCTATTCGCTTTGGTATCGGCGCTTTCGTTGTAGATGGTCACACCCTGGATATGAGCAGCGGCTTCCCGGTACACGACATTGTTTTCAATGACGATGCTGGTAACGGGAATGGACAGATCGACGCAAGTGAGCTGGCCACGTCTGTCGCTCGTACAACTACCTCCAGCCAAGAGCACCAGATTGATCAGTTTGCCTTCGACGGTAGCTGGGAGCTCAGCAATGGCCGCATTGATTTTGGCCTGAGCTCCATCGGTTCAGAAATGACCCAGGCGCGGATGCAAACCACCCAGACACTGGGTGGTTGGGGTAACCGCACACCGGACATTCCTGCGGATCTCGTTGATGCATTCTGCATGACCTGTATGTTTGAAGACTATAACCCTGGCAGCAAGGATCTGAATGCGTTCCGCGGTGATGCCGGTGAGCTGTTTATGGCGCTCGCGGGTCCCTGGTCTTCCGATAACATCGATACTCAGGAATTTAACGTTGTTGAGGAAGATATTCTGGCAGCATACTTTCAGTTTACGCTGGATGGTGAACTGGGTAGCTTCCCGACTCAGTTGGTGGTTGGCACACGTTTCGAACAGACCGATACCACTTCCACGTCGTTGATCCAGGTTCCGTCCGATATCGTGTGGAAGTCTGATAACGATTTTGAACGCAAACTATCCGCGAATGTATTACCTGTGGATCTGGACGGGAAGTACAACAATCTTCTGCCGAACGTAGACTTTTCTATTGATCTTCGTGAAGACCTGAAAGGTCGTGTTTCCTACAGTAAAACCATCGCGCGCCCGGACTACAGTAATCTGCTGGCGTCCACCAGTGCAGAAACCCCACCGAGCCCCACCGCGCTGGGTGCTGTTGCCCTGGGTAGCCGTGGTAACCCCGGCCTGTTGCCACTGGAATCCGACAACTTTGACCTGTCTGTTGAGTGGTACTACGGCGACAGCAGCTACGTGTCTGCAGGCTTCTATGAGAAGCGGGTTTCCAATTTTATTGGCGACGGTAAATTCAGTGAGTCACTATTCGACCTGCGCGACCCGACTTCCGGAGCGCCGGGCACTCGCTCCGGAGATGCACTGGCCGCACTGGATGAAATGGGTGTAGATACCAGTGAAGCGCACCTGTTTACCATGACGGCGCTGATCGACAACTTTGGTATCGACGATGCCAAAACCATGTTTGAGAACGAGCTGGTTGACGGTAATCTGCCTCAGGGTTACGTGGACGATATCCTCACGGATTACGATGTTGTTGCCAACGCCGATGACCCTTACTTTGCCTTTGATGTGTCCGCACCGGTGAATAATCGCGAAGCCAAAATTCACGGCTTTGAACTGGCAGCACAGCACTTCTTTGGTGAAACAGGATTCGGGCTGCAGGCCAACCTGACCACCGTGCGCGGCGATGTCGGTTTTGACAACGGCGCAGATCCCGCGCAAACCCAATTTGCACTGCTTGGCCTGAGCGACAGTGCTAACTTGGCGGTGATCTACGAGAACTTCGGTCTTTCTGCGCGGCTGGCCTACAACTGGCGCGATCAGTTCCTCGCGGATGTTAACCGGGGTGCTTCCAATAACCCGGTCTACATGGACGATTTTGGTCAGGTGGATATGAACATCAGCTACGAAGTGAACGATAATTTCACCGTGCTGTTTGAAGGTTTGAACCTGACGGAAGAAAGTCTGCAAGCATTTGGTCGGGATAAGAACCAGTTGTGGCACGCCCAGGAACTGGATGCCCGCTACCTGATTGGTGCGCAGTACAAGTTCTGATGCTTTCGGGCAATTGGCACTTGCCAACAACCTGCGGGTTGTTCAATCTGGAGGGGCCACTGCATTTGCAGTGGCCCCTTTCTGCGTTGTAGAAAATTGTAAAAATAACAATAAGGTGAGAGACATGACCAACTCGGTACTACTGGACAACGTCAACCATCACGATCTTAAAATCATTACCGGGTACTCTGAAAAATTCGGCGACAATGTCAACCAGGTGTTGACCGTTCCCACGGAGTACGCAGAAATCCAGCGGGAATATCCCATCCTGTTTCATCGCGACAGCGCAACCGGAGAATATCAGTCCATTGCTCTGCTGGGGTTAGACCGGGACGAAAATCTGTTTCTCGATGATACTGGCTGGAATGCCAGTTATGTGCCCGCCGTGCAAGCCCGCGGCCCGTTTCTGATTGGCCTGCAGGGCGCCTCGGGCGAGCCCATGATTCATGTGGATATGGAAAACCCTCGGGTCAATCGCCATCACGGCCAGCCGGTTTTTCTTACTCACGGTGGCCACTCGCCTTACCTTGGTCGCATTAGCGGCATACTGCAGCTGATCCACCGTGGCCTGACGCAAAGCAAAACCATGTTTTCCGCGTTTGAATCCTGTGACTTGATCGAGCCGGTCAAGCTGGAACTTAAGCTCACAGAAAACGAGCAGTACACCATTGAGCACTTCAGTACCATCAGTGCCGATAAACTCGCTGCGCTGACGGGCGCGCAGCTGGAAACGCTCAATCGCCAGGGGGTTCTGCAGCTGGCATTTCACGTGCTGGCGTCCCTCGGCAATATGTCCCGCCTGATCGAAAGAAAGCGTGGTCGGATTGCGGCTGCCGCCTGACTGGTCGCTCGGTTAATAAAACATGAGGTAAATGGCGATGTTTACTCACACAGTTCCCGCAATCGACGGTGCCGCGCTCGCCGAACTTCCGTTGCAAGAGTTGGTGGCTGGCAATGCGCCGGTAGTGCTCAAAGGGTTCGCCCGAGACTGGCCCCTGGTCAAGGCCGGACTGGAATCGCCACAGGCGGCTATGGCGTATCTGCAGCAGTTTTACAATGGGTCACCGCTGATTGCCTATATGGGCGCGCCGGAAATTGACGGGCAGTTCGGTTATAACGAGACGCTCACCGGCCTCAATTTTTCCACCGAGCGGGTGCTGCTGAATGATTTTTTTCAGCATGTGGAAAATTATCTGCAGGATCCGAATGCGCCCTCCCTGTATATCGGCTCGACCACCATTGATGCCTGCCTGCCGGGATTCCGCGAGCACAACGACCTGCTCCCCCGGTGTGAAGCCCTGTCCCAGTTTGCGCCGCTTGCCAGTATCTGGCTCGGCAACCGCACCGTGGCCCGCGCCCATTTTGATAAGTCCCTCAATATTGCCTGCTCTCTTGTGGGCAAGCGCCGTTTTATTCTGTTTCCCCCTGAGCAGATCGCGAATCTCTACCCAGGGCCACTGGAGCCCACACCGGGAGGGCAGGTGGTCAGTATGGTGGATTTCCGCAATCCGGATTTCGATCGGTACCCGAATTTTCGCGAAGCCATAAGCACTGCTCAAGTGGCCGACCTGGAACCCGGCGACTTGCTGTTTTACCCGGCGCTCTGGTGGCATCAGGTGGAGGCGCAGGCGCCGTTTAATGCCATGGTCAATTACTGGTGGAACCCCTCGCCGGCGTTTATGGATACCCCCATGAACACTCTGTTGCACGGCATGCTCAGCTTGCGCGACAGGCCAGACAGCGAAAAGCAGGCCTGGCGCGCCCTGTTCGATTTTTACCTGTTCGGCGACCCGGAATTGCCCCGCGCCCATTTACCGGAACAGGCGCGCGGTGCACTGGCAGAACTGGATACCCTGAGTGCGCGCCGCTTGCGCGCACAATTGATGCAACGGCTGAATCGTTGATTCGCGGCCGGTGACAAAGAGGAAAATAAAAATGCAGCATCAACGCGTTAAGAAAGTCGTTATCGCCGGTGGCGGAACCGCCGGTTGGCTGGCGGCGGCGGCACTCTCCAAACAACTGGGTGCACTGATCGACATCGAACTTGTGGAGTCCGATGCGATTGGCACTGTTGGGGTAGGGGAGTCCACCATCCCTACCATCTGTTCCTTCCACGCATTACTTGGGATCGACGAAGCGGAATTTATGCGCGCGACCCAGGCCACCTTTAAACTCGGTATCGAATTTGAAAACTGGGGCAGGGACGGGGACCGCTATGTGCACGGTTTCGGGCATCTGGGCAAAGCCAACTGGATGGCTGAATTTCATCAGTTCTGGCTGCACGCCAAAAGCCTCGGCTTTGGTGGAGATATTGGCGAATACTGTCTGGAAACCCAGGCGCTGAATGCGAGAAAGTTCGCCACCTCGGAAAAGCCGGGTTTGAATTACGCTTACCATCTGGATGCTACCCGCTATGCGCAATTTTTGCGGGGACAGTGTGAAGGGCGCGGTGTAAAACGCACTGAGGGAAAAATCCGCGAGGTGCGCACCCACAGCGAGAGTGGCTATATCGAATCCTTGCTGCTGGAAGATGGCCGTGAAGTCGCAGGCGATCTGTTTATCGACTGCACCGGATTCCGCGCGCTGTTGATAGAAGATACCTTGAAGTGCGGGTTCGAAGATTGGAGCCACTGGTTGCCGACGGACAGCGCCTTCGCCGTGCAGTCGGAATTGGTGGGGCCGGCGCGGCCGAATACCCGCGCCATCGCCCGCAGTGCCGGTTGGCGCTGGCAGATCCCACTGCAGTCGCGTATGGGCAACGGCATGGTTTTCTGTAGCGACTATCAATCTGATGACGAGGCGCGGGCGCAATTTCTGGAGGAAATCGACGGCGAGCCCTTGTTTGATCCCCGCCTGATTCGCTACCGCGCCGGCCGTCGCAAAAAAGTCTGGGAAAAAAACTGCATCGCTCTCGGGCTTGCCAGCGGCTTTGTCGAGCCTCTGGAAAGTACCAGTATTCACCTGATCATGATTGGCATCACTCGCCTGATGCAGCTGTTCCCGTTTGATGGGATTACCCCGAGCCTGCAGGCGCGCTTCAATCAGCAGTCCCGGGATGAGCTGGAAAAGGTGCGGGATTTCGTGGTGCTGCACTACAAGCTGACCGAGCGCGAAGACACCGAGTTCTGGCGCTACTGCCGGCATATGCAGGTACCGGCGTCTCTCGAGGAGCGAATCGCCCTGTTCCGGGAAAGTGCGCAGGTACACCGCACCGCGGATGAGTTATTCAGAACCGACAGCTGGGTGCAGGTCATGCTGGGGCAGCGCCTTACCCCCGAGACCTACCATCCTATGGGGCGCCTGATGAGCGAGGCACAGCTGCGCCAGGCGTTACAGGCGCTGCAGGGCAATATTCAGCGGGCGGTAGCCGAGCTGCCCGCGCACCAGCAGTTTGTAGACACCTATTGCCGGGCCGAGCGACCCGAGCCAGCGTAAAGCGCCCGCGCAGGACGCCCAGACAAAGAAAAGCCGGCGCAAGGCCGGCTTCAAGCAGAGATACGATGAGAGAGTTCGATCACCAATCGCTGACACGGCGAACGTGATCAGGGGAACTGTACTGTTTGACGGGCGTCTGGCGCGGTAGTTCCTTGCGGCGTGAAAAAATCTGCAGTTTTTTGTTAAATTTCCCGTCTATCGGCAATGTCTGGCGCCTAATGCCTCATTTGTGGCGCATTTCTTCCCATCGCGACCGTCCGGTGTTACTTTCCCTGTGACTTCTTTGCCGTTGTGGTACTCGTGTCACAGTTCGTTACAGGACAGACTCGACAGAACACATAAATATCCGATGCGCGGAAAAACCCCGGTGAGGGTTTCGTATCCAACGATAAAATAATAAGCAGCACTAAAAACAACACCAAGAGCACACTCGCGGGGAGCGAACAATGGCCGACCTGGTAATCCTTGCGGCGCCGGGGATGGGCGCCGTGACTGAAGACTTTGCCGAGCCGATGTTTCAGGCACTCAAATCAGCCCTCGGGGACGACTGGTCCCGCATCCACACCGACACCATCCAGTGCCAGGGCCACCTGCAGCCCAACCTCGAGCGCGTGTTCGACGCCATGCAGAAGCGCGACATGGATTACCTGCGGGCGCGTAAGTTCATGCTCTACGGCCTCGCCGAAGCCGCCTCCCAGCTCGCCGATATCGACCAGCGCGGCGGCAACTACGACAAAACCCAGCAGGCCATCTACCAGACCTTCGAGCGCGCCGCCAAAGCCACCAGCGACAACGCCCCGGTCATACTGCTGAGTCACTCCATCGGCTGCAGCATCCTGTCGAACTATCTGTGGGACGCCCAGCGCCCCACCATCAGTCACGGCATCTGGCGCGACGGTGGCCCCAAAGGCGTCCATAAAGGCTCCGCCAAAGACCTATTTCTGCGCGGCAAAACCCTCGCCCACTGGTACACCCTCGGCGCCAGCAACCCCCTGTGGACCGCCGCCATGGCCCGCGACCAGATCCAGGCCGTGACTGCCGATACCCGTGGCTACAACTTCCGCTGGAAAAACTTCTACCACCCGGACGACCTCTTCGGTTGGCCTCTCAAACCCCTTAGCCCCTCGTACAACCAGGCCGTCTATCGCGACTACGAGACCCGACCTCTCGCCGATTGGAGTGCCGCCAGCTGGGGACCGCAACTGGTTGCCCACGATGGCTACTGGCAGAACGCGCTGGTGCAGAAGAATCTGATTGAGGATGTGCAAGAGGTGCTGAAGAAGTCCTCTACACGCAGACCGAGCCCTATGCAGCGGGCGACGGCGGCGGCAATTTAGGACTCAAATCTCTGAATCGAAGGTGTCGATAGCGGGTAAGGGTCTGTGAGACCTTCACCGCCATGGATGGCGGTGCAGAGCCCCAGGGATGGGTTCACCGCGTGTCTCACAGACCCTTACCCGGTAGCGGCGCCGCCCCTGCACTAGCTACGGAGCACCAGAGTCACCTTAGCCGGATAGGACCACGGGCGTTATACTCGGCACCGAAGACAAAACAGGTACTCCCATGGCTCTGCAATTTCACTCGGTTCCCGTCACGCCCTTCCAGCAAAACTGTACCCTCCTGTGGTGCGATGAGAGCAAGCGTGCGGCTGTGGTCGACCCGGGTGGTGATGTCGATACTATTCTCGCCGCCGTCAAAGAGCGCGGCCTGACGCTGGAAAAAATTCTGCTCACCCACGGCCACCTCGACCACGTAGGCGGGACCAAGCCTCTGTCCCGGGATCTCGAACTCCCCGTAGAGGGCCCTCACAAGGCCGATCAGTTCTGGATTGAACAGATCAGCACCCAGGCCCAGATGTTCGGTTTCCCCGCGGTGGAGACTTTTACTCCCGACCGCTGGCTCACCGACGGCGAAACCGTCACCGTCGCCGACCATGTGCTCGAAGTTGTTCACTGCCCCGGTCATACCCCCGGCCATGTCATTTTCTTCCATCGGGAGAGCAACCTCGCCCTGGTGGGCGATGTCCTCTTCGCCGGTTCCATCGGCCGCACCGACTTCCCCCAGAGCAACCACCAGGACCTCATCGACTCCATTACCAAAAAACTCTGGCCCCTGGGCGATGCCGTCAAGTTCATCCCCGGCCACGGTCCCATGTCCACTTTCGGTCAGGAGCGCCAGACTAATCCGTTTGTGGCGGACAAACGCTTTGGCTGATTCAGCGAAGGTTCACGGGTACGGACATGTAATACAGCTGTACGACCCGCGGATGACAATATGAAGCTCTGGAAAATAACCACCCTGCTGTCGGTTCCCGTAATTCTGGCCTTCTCAAGTGGCTGCGCCGTAATTTCAGAAAACGAATGTCAGGCCGGCCTCTGGTACGAGCGCGGCATCGAAGACGGTGCCCGCGGCCGCAGCCAAGCCACCGTCTACCAGATCGCCCAAAAGTGTCACGAGTACGGTGTACGCACCGATACCGCCGCCTGGATGCGTGGTCACGAAGAGGGTGTGGAGCAGTACTGCACCCCGGAAAACGGTTTTGCTGTTGGCCGCCGTGGACGCGACTATGAAGGGGTGTGCACCGGCCCTACCGCAGACCTTTTCATGGCCAATTATCAGCAAGGCCTTGCGGTGTATCAGGCGGAACAGCAATACGCTGCACTGGCCAACCGCTACGAGGATGTTGAGCGCGAGGTGTATAGGGTAGAGCGGGCCATGGATGACGCGGAGAGCAAAGAGGAAGTCCGTGCACTGCGCAGCCAGCGCCGTAGCCTGCTGAGGGAGCTGCGTCACCTGGAAGGTGAGATGATGCGCTTTGGTGGTTTTGGTGCTTTCAACCCGCTGCTTTTTTACTGATATTCGTTGCCAGACATTTTCTGTAAAAAAATAGCGGCAGCAAATTATACAAGGTGACTTATGGCAATCTGGCACAGCGATCCGACGCTGGAAGAAGTAAATCAGAGTATGGGCGATTGCATGCCCAGTTACCTGGGAATGAAAATTACCGAAATCGGCGATGACTATATTGTCGGTACCATGCCGGTAGAGGATCGCACCCGTCAGCCGTTCGGGATTCTCCACGGCGGTGCCAGTGTCGCGCTGGCAGAGACGCTTGGGTCCATGGCGGCGAATATGGTGGTGGATACCCGCAAATTTTATTGTGTGGGCCAGGAGATCAACGCGAATCATCTGCGCCCGGTGCCGGATGGTGAGGTGACCGCCAAGGCCACCGCGATACACATCGGCCGCAGCAGCCAGGTCTGGGAGATTCGTATTCACGATCCCAGAGGCAAGCTCAATTGTATTTCCCGTATCACCATGGCGGTGGTGCCGGTGCCTTCCCATTAATTTTCTGAACTGTTGATGCATTTATCGTGAGCGGGGACCTGTTTACTTTCGAAGACGTGGCCTACCGTTTATCCCGCTCGCCACGGCGCAAGCGCCTGGGGCTGGTGGTCACGAAAGAGGGCGCGGAAGTGCGGATTCCCCAGCGTTGTGCGGAGCGGCACGGGCATCAGTTTCTGCGGGAAAATATTACCTGGGTGCGCGATCAGTTGCGCGGTGTCGCGCAACGGCAGGCTCAGGTTCCGGAGCATCATTTTGCATTTGGTGCGCGTTTTCCCTGGCTGGGCAATGCGCTGGAGCTGGACCGCGCAGCCTGCGCTGCCGACGCGGGGATACGCGATGGGTTTATCCAGTTGTACAGCCGTGCGCGCGAGCCGGGCGCAGCCCAGATCCAGGCTGCTCTGCAAAAACTTTATCAGCGCGAAGCGCTGGCGTTGCTGCACGAAAAGTCCGCTTACTTTGCCGGGCTTCTCGGCCTGGCGTTTTCCTCGGTAAAAGTCCGCCGCACCCGCAGCAAGTGGGGGCACTGCACCATTCGCGGTGAGCTGCAGTACAACTGGCTGGTATGTCTTGCGCCGGAGCCGGTGGTGGATTACCTGGTTGTTCACGAGGTGTGCCATTTGCAGCACCACAATCACAGCCGGGAGTTCTGGGCACTGGTTGCCAGCCTGTGCCCAGAGTACAAACGGCTTCGCCGCTGGCTCAAAGACAATGGCCACACGTTGCAGCTGTAGTGGCCAGCCACAAGCCAGCGCAAGCTTCTACTTATCCCGCCCAATCTGGCGTAAACTGCCCACATCATTTTTAAGGCAAGCCGGTATGGAATTGGAACCTCTCGGAGACGATTTTGAGGAAAACTGCGCCCGCTTTCTGCCGGAGGCGGTAGAGCTGGGCTGTGTGTGGGCGCTGGAAGGGGACGATGGTTTCGCCCTGTGTGAGTCCGAGCGCCGGGCAGACACCGATGTCATGCCGTTCTGGTCCCAGCGGGAGTTTGCCGAAGCGCATATTGTCGATGACTGGGCAGGCTACCAGGTGGTCCCTGTCGATCTTGAAGAGTTTATGGACGACTGGCTCGAGGGCATGCACGAAGACGTGCTGCTGGTGGGCATTAACTGGAATGCGGAAATGGAGGGGGAAGAAATCGAACCCCTCGACCTGCTCGAACAGCTGGAGCAGGAGCTCGATTGATCCCCAAGCGGGCAAATCGGCATGTACAAAAAACAAACAACAATCAAACAAGAATAACTTGGCGACAACTGCGATGAAATACGCAGCAGTGCCGGCAACAAATCTCCAACAGGAGGTCTGAGGTGAGTCAGTTTTCAGGGGTGCAGAGCGTCATTTATGGCGTGAGTAATCTGGAAGAAGCCAAAGCGTGGTATATCGCGTTGCTTGAAGTTGAACCCTACTTTGAGGCCGAGTGTTACGTGGGCTTCAGTGTCGGCGGTTTCGAACTGGGGCTGGATCCCAACGCGCGCAACGTGATCAGCCGCGCGGATGGGGTGGTTGCCTACTGGGGCGTGGCAGATATTGCCGCCCAGGTAGAGCGTATGAACAGCCTCGGCGCGCGCCAGCACGGAGAAGTGGTCGATGTGGGAGAGGGCATACTGATGGCCAGTTTCCTCGATCCCTTCGGCAATGTTTTCGGGTTGATCCAGAACCCCCACTTTACACTGACACCGAGTCCGGCCGCGGACCCATCCGATTAAGATCGAGCGCAGTTTTGGAGCAGTAAAGTGAGCAAGCCTCCCGCCAACCGGTTTCGCCCGTCAGATCATTCCTTTGCTGCCGAAAGCCTGGCGCAGATTGGTCGCGGTTACGTGGTGCCGGACCGGGTCGCGCTGATTACTGGCTGCTCCAGTGGTATTGGTCGCGAACTGGCGCTTGCCCTGCACAGCCGCGGCACCATCGTGATTGCCACTGCGCGCCGTGCCGAAAGCCTGCTGGAGCTGGCCGATGTGGGTATCGCCACCGAGTCGCTGGACGTGAACTCCCAAGCGGATATCAACCGGGTAGTGCACGCCATCAAGACCGCTTACGGTCGCCTCGACATCCTGGTCAACAACGCCGGCTACGGTCAGATGGGGCCACTGCTGGAGCTGGATACCCGCTCATTGGAAGCCCAGTTTCGCACCAATGTCTTTGCTCCCATGGCCCTGGCCCGGGCCTGTGCACCTCTGCTCAAATCCCGCCGTCACGGTGTCATCTGCAATATCGGCTCGGTCTCCGGGGTCATGCCCACGCCCTTCTCCGGGGCCTATTGTGCGTCCAAATCTGCTCTGCACTCCCTGTCCGATGTGTTGCGTCTGGAGCTGAAGCCGTTCGGTATCCGTGTAGTGACTGTACAGCCGGGTGCTATTGCCTCTGAGTTCGGTCGCCACGCGGAAACCTCTCTGCGCGGTCTTCTGGCGCCGGACTCCTGGTACAAGCGCAGCGAAGACCATGTTCGCGCCCGCGCTGTCGAATCCCAGCAGAATGCCACCCTGGCACGGGATCTGGCCAAGCGTCTCGCCGCCGAACTGCTGCGCAAACGCCCGGCCATTCTGCTGCGGATTGGCAATAAAAGCCGTCTGCTTCCCTGGATGGCCCGCTGGCTGCCGCGCTGGTTGCGGGACCGTATGCTGTCCCGGCGGTTTGGGCTCAAACGGCTGCTGGTGTCCAATCAGTAGTCGAAAATCCGCTATGTTTGAGGTTGGCCCGATCGCTTTTCGGCGGGCAAACCCACTGTGGAATCTCATCTATCCATGACCGTTGATCAGATCGTCATTCTGCTGATTCTTGCCGTCACCATTGTCCTGTTTGTCTGGGGCCCCTGGCGTCACGATATGGTGGCGCTGGCGTCATTGCTGGCCTGTGTTTTTGTCGGCCTGATTGAGCCGCAAGACGCCTTTGCCGGTTTTGGGCACCCAGCGGTAGTGACCGTTGCCTGCGTACTGATACTGAGCCGCGGATTGCAGAGCACCGGTGCCATGGATGCGCTGGCACAGAAAGTCGTGCCCAAAAAGGGCGGTATCACCCTGGCTATCGCGGCCCTCACCGCCCTCGGCGCCGGCATGTCCGGCTTTATGAACAACGTCGGCGCCATGGCGCTGTTGATGCCCGTGGCAACCGATCTCGCAGACCGCTACGAGCTCCCTCCGGGCAAAGTCCTGATGCCTTTGTCTTTCGGCACCATTCTCGGCGGCATGACCACGCTCATCGGTACCCCGCCCAATCTTATTGTGTCCGGCTTTCGCGCCAGTGCCGGCGCTGGTAGTTATGGCATGTTCGACTTCACCCCGGTGGGGCTGGTGGTGGCACTGGTGGGGGTGGCGTTCGTTGCCCTGGTTGGCTGGCGCCTGGTGCCGGCGCGCACGCAGGCCGGTGCGCGCACCTTTGATACCGGCAGCTATCTCACCGAAGCCCTGGTGGGTGAGAAAAGTGCCGCCATCGGCAAATCCCTGGCAGACCTGGTGAAGATGATTGGCGATGAAGATGCGCAGGTGATCGGCCTGGTGCACAACAACGCGCGGGTCTCCACTGCCATGCCGGGGCTGCGGGTACGCGCCGGTGATCTACTGGTGATCGAATCCGAGCCGGAAGCCCTCGCCGCAGTACTCTCCAGCCTGGGACTGACACTGGCGGCAGACCCGACCAATGGCGATAAAAATGGGGACGAGGACAAAGAGGGAAAAGAGGGGCAGGAACCCAAAGAAAAAGAGGCGCGAAACAGTGAAGCGGCGGCAGAAAAGTCGCTCACTCAGGCACAGAGCCCGACCGGCCTGACTCGCGATCTAGTCGATATGAGTGCGGTGGACGTGCCGCCAGAGTTGGCCCGGGGAGACGAAGGTTCCGCTCCGCCGGACGGTTCACCTGTGGAGGAGGATGCCAACAGCCGGGAAGAGGAAAGTCGGGAAAAAGACGACAAGCGCGCGCGCGACCGCGCCGAGGTGGTACTGCGTGAACTGGTTGTGCTGCCGGATTCTTACCTGATTGGGCGCACCGCGGAAAACCTGCGCCTCGCGGGGCGTTACGAGATCAATCTGTTGGCGCTTTCCCGCCAGGGGCGCCGCTCGGTGAAGCGCCTGCGCTCTACCATGCTGAAAAGTGGCGATGCCCTGTTGATGATGGGGACCGAGCAGAACCTGCTCAGCTTCGCCAACGAACAGCGCTGTGTGCCACTGGCGCAGCGGGATATCACCATTCCCAACAAGGAAAAAGCCTATGTGGCGCTGGTGGCCATGGGGCTGGCGGTGGCGGGCGCCGCGTTTGGCCTGTTGCCGGCGGCCATTTCCTTTGCGACCTGTGTGCTGGCTTTTATGGCGCTGAAAGTAGTGCCCCTGCGCAATATGTACGAGTCTATCGATGGTTCCGTGATTGTATTGCTGGGAGCGTTGATTGCGGTGGCGGAGGTGATGGGCTCCACCGGGGCGGCGGATGTGGTGGCCAAGTCGATGCTGGATAACCTGGCCCAGGGCAACCCTGTGTTCGCCCTGGTATTGATTCTGGTGGTTACCATGACGCTGTCGGACTTTATGAACAACGCGGCGACCGCGGCGGTGATGTGTGCCATTGCATTGAGTGTGGCGGGACAGTTGGATGTGAATCCAGACAGCTTTCTGATGGCGGTGGCCATCGGCGCATCCTGTGCCTTCCTTACCCCAGTGGGCCACCAGAATAACACGCTGATACTTGGCCCCGGTGGCTTCCGCTTCGGCGACTACTGGCCCATGGGGTTGCCCATGGAGATCATCGTGGTCGCCGTATCGGTACCCATGCTGTTGTGGGTCTGGCCGCTATGACCCGGGCTTACCCGGCAGCGGGATCTTCTTGCCGGTTTCTGTAGAGTTTCGTTAAGCCACATCGTCATCCGGTGACCGCGCAAGATCCGCGAGATACTCCCCGCAGAAGCGCAGCGCATCGGTGACGGTCACGATACCGGCCAGTTCCCCCTCTTTCATCACCAGTACTGATCCGATCCCTGTATCCGCCATCGCCAGCAGTATCTTGTCCAGCGGATCATGGATATCGGCGATATAGGGTCGCCGTGCGGCCAGGTCGCGGACATAGAGCTGCTGCTCTTCCAGGCGATGCCCCGGCGACTGGGCGCGTTCGATATCCCCCTGAGAGATAATGGTTTCCAGGTCGCCGTCGCGGGTGACCGGCAGGTGGTGCACCTTGTGTTCTTCCATCAATGCGAGGGCGGCTTCGATGGAAGCGTCTATATCAATATGATAGGGAAATGGCGTCATCAGGGCCGCCAGCGTGGGCATATGGTGAATATCCCGTGTTTTCGTCATGAACTGAACTCCCCCGGATTGCTGTTGTGGCCCGGAATATTGGTTCCGGATACATTGGCAAGAATAGAACAATGGGGGAGGGGAGCGCGGAAAGATAAAAAGATATCCAACCGGTTGGCTAATAAAAAATAACGCAGTATTATGCGCGGCGTTCGCTGGCTCCCGGCCAGTTTCCGGAAACTACCCCGGATTGGGATTATTATCCCGGTGTGCCGGGGGGGAATACAGAGCTTGAAATATCCGCAAATGCCACCATTGTTGGGATTTAGCGGTTTCCCGGTTCTATAAACAAAATCAATCCACTTGATTGAAATTGGCGTATATCAATCCGTATCTCTTTTATTTACTGCATCGCAGTCGGAAAGTGTTGATCTCGATACCGGCGGGATTATGTGCGGTATTTCAATATTTCGACGGTCAGTTATATAAATCCGTTTAATTGTGGATATGCACTGGTTATTCCGGACTATCTTATATGGGCTATCTTCTGGTCAGTGGATATCGCCCCGGTATGTCGGTGAATCTAGGCCGTAAAGATGGCGAATGGCTTATCTGCTATTGAGAGAGATTCCCAATAAATATTAAAAATACGGGTGAGTATTCACCTGTCCAGCGCGATCTTAAACAAGATTCAAAGCAACATTTAAAGCAATATCCAAAACAACAACCCTAGATATCGAGGCTCAAATTACATGTTTCAGGAACACGATCAGATTGAACAGCAGATTGCTGAGCACCAGGCCAAAATCGAAGAGCTGCAGGAGCAGATGGCCAAAGCCGAGCGCAAAAAGCAGGGCGTGATAGCCTTTGATAAGGCGCTGGTCAATCTGGCAGCGGAATACGAGATGGAAGAAGAGGAGCTGTACGGCGCCCGCGGAGAACAGATCGTTGATTGGCTGGTCGCACAGCTGAGCAATGAAGACGCACCGGATTACGTGCGCAGTCTCAAAGCCCGGGTAGCCCGCGCATTGAAGCGCGAAGGTGAAACCCCGCGTCGCACGACTCGTCGCGCCGCTTCCAGCAAGCCGGCAGAGCCCAAACTGGAGACAGGCCACTACCGTAACCCCTACACCAACGCCACGATTGAAAAGAAAAAGCGCAACCCGAAGCAGCTGAATCAGTGGGTGGCCGAGCACGGTCTGGACTTGGTTAAGACCTGGAAAATCTGATTTTCTCGCCCCCCAGGGTTTTCCTGTCAAAACAAAGCCCCCGGCAGTCCCAGCTGCCGGGGGCTTTGTTTTTTGGCGCAGAAACACGTGTAAGCCCGCGAAACCCCATCCAATTCACGTCAATCAGTGCAATCCCGCGCTACCTCGCACGCCTTGTGTGCAGATTTCAACAATACTTTTTTGAAGTCGAAATCTGTTGTTGTTTGAGCTGTAGTTTCAGCTGTTCTTCGAGTTGCTCTTCGGCTTGTTCCTCGAAAAGGAGTGCCCAGTGCCAGGAAGGCTTGTTTTACCGGGTGTTGTTATCCGTCTCCCGCGACTGACCCGGAGACTGTCCTCGGGATCGTCCTCGGGATTGTCCCGCAAATTGCCCCCGAGATCCTCCCGAGATCTGTACTCACAGTGGCCAAGGGCTTTTACCCGGTATCTCTGTGTATCCCTCTGCCTGATCCTGGCCGCCTGTGACTTCGGCAGCAGCGACAACCGCGACCCTAGTGCGCGAGCGCTGGGTGCTAATTCCAATTCTACCGCCCGTTCGGGTTCCAGTAGTTCGGGAAGCTCGAGCGGGGGCAGTGTGGGCACGGGTGCGGAAATGACCGGAACCTTCCTGGCCGGAGCAGTGGAGGGGCTGGGCTACCGCACGCCGAGCTTTTCCGGGGTGACCGACAGCAGTGGCACGTTTCGCTATCGCGACGGAGAAGACGTGGAGTTTTTCCTCGGGGGCGTCGTGCTGGGGGGCGCGCCAGGTGCCGCGGAACTGACACTGTTCGACCTGGCCGGAGCTGCCCCCTATGCTGACGAGGCCGATTTGCGCGCAGCGCTGGAAAACCATCAGCAGGTGGATGCGTTGGACCGCGTATCCAATATGATGCGCCTACTTCTGATTCTGGATCGCGATCAGGACCCGGGGAATGGCATTGATCTCACCGGCTGGAACGCGGACCTTACGGACTACCGCGTGGATTTTTTCTATGACCTCTACGCCTTTCCTTTCCGGCGCGGTGTGGATTCCCTGCCCGCGATAAAGACAGCCTTTTCCATCCAATACCAGTTGCCGCTGGATGCGCCACTTGTGTATCTCTACGACGTCCTGGGAATTGTGGTGCCAGTGCACCTGCCCACGCGGGAAACCCGGGATATCCAGGACGATGACCGTATCGAGCAGGAGGTGCGCTGGGACTACAACAGCCTCGGCCTGCCGCGGATCATGCGCTACACCCTTTTACCGGATGCCTTGCCTGCGCCCAACTGGCGCGAGCGACTGGAGTTTGCCTACGACGATTTAGGGCGTCCGATTTTTCTCCTGCGGGAAACCGACACGGACGAAAACGGCACGGTGGATGCGTTCTTTCGCTCCGAGCGTTTTTTCAACGACAACGGATTCCTCGTCGAGGTGATTGAAGAAGATGGCGAATTGCTCGTACGGCAGCGGCGGGTGTACCGGTTTGACTACGATGACGGCGGCAACAACATTTTTTCCATCTACGAGCTGGATGACAATGTCGACGAAATTGTGGACTCAATATTTCGCGTAGAGAGCCTGTACAACGATGACGGCCTACTGGACTGGCGTCGGGAAGAACTGGACCAGAATGCAGATGGCATCATCGAACGGCGGCAGCGTTTTGAATTCCGCTACAACCGCAATGGCCTGCTACTGGAAATGGTCGACACCCTGGACGACGGCGACCTGGCCTCGGTTGACGGTATAGTCGATGTGCGGTCCGAAGTGGATTTCCGCTACAGCAGTGGTGAGCGTTTGCTGCGAGAAATCCAGCAGATCGACGACAACGGCGATGGCGTTGTGGACCGGGAAAATACCTACAGCTACATCTATCTGAGTAGTGGCAAGCTGCGCGAGCAGACCTGGGAATTTGATGTAAACGCAGACGGTAATGTCGATTCCCGCCGGACATTCACCTACCGCTATACCAGTGACGACAATCTCTTCAGTGAAGAAATGACACTGGATAACAACGCTGATGGCACTCCGGAGGCACGCCAACTGGCGGAGTATCTTTACAACAGCCGCGGACAGCTGCGCGAATCAGAAATTACCACCTACAACGGCAGCGACACCCTGCAAAGCCGTATTACCGTAGTCCGCACCTATGCATCCAGCGGCCAGCTGGCCAGCTGGTATCGAGAAGGCGAGGGCCGCACCGGTATCACCAATACGCCGATCCGGATACGCTGGCACTATCTGCCGTTCGATGACGGGCTGCGCTATCTCATCGACCACTACCGCTATCGCCAACCGGCCTACGCCGAAATCGGCACCATTGACCTCAATGTGCCTTGCGAAAACTATCGCTTTGCCGAAGAGGGTACCGTTTGTGTGTTGAGCTGGCCCATGCGCTGGAAGCTGTTGTGGGGTGAGACGTGGAAAGCGCCCGGCGCAAACCTGGGCGGGCCGGTAGTGATCCGGCCATAGTACATTGATTAAAAGGGGTCCGATTAAAAGCGAAAGCGGAGGTCTGCGTACACGCTGCGCGGTTCGCCGATAAAGTAGCGGTCTCCGCCTCCAAGACTCGAATAGTCGGCGCGCTCGGCGTAATCCACGTTCGCCAGATTTTCAATGCGCAGGCCAAAAGTCGTATTCGCGGCCAGGGCCTGGTTCAGCCGCAGATGCAGCAGTTCATGTCCATCGTAGCGGTGGGCACTCTCAATATCCGTGTAGTAGCTGCCGGTGTACTGCCACTGCAGGGCAAGCTCCGTTGTGCTCGCCGGTTTCCAGCGCAGATACATATTGTGCAACTGACGGGGCGCCGTATCGATATCGTTACCGTCGGTCTGGATCAGGCCCGAACCGGCCTCGCTCACATTATTTGTGTACTGGTGTCGGGCCAGGGTGCCGGCCACGTCTAGCTGCCAGTTGTCGCTCAGCAGCCACTGCCACTCGTATTCAACGCCGTAATGTCGGCTCTCACCATCATTCAGGTTCAGGCGGTCGGAAGACTGGAAAACCACGTCGGATTTTTCCATATAAAAGCCCGTCAGGCTGTAGCGGAAATTCTCGGAAGTGTGGCGCAGGCTGGCTTCCAGGCTGTCGATGGATTCGGAATCAAGGTCCGCGCGGGTCTGGCCATTTTGCAGGCGATACATTTCCGTGGCCTGGGGTGCGCGGAAGCCGTGGGCTAGCCGCAGCGTGCCGGTAATCTGTTCAGAGAAGTGGTGAATGACATTGGCATTCAGCGAGAGATTGCTGAAATCATCGCTGCGGTCTTCGGGCCGCGAGTAGCGGCAGCCAATGGCACCGGTGAATCCATTGATGCAGATCTCCCCGGTTTCGGTGGTGTCACCACTAATCATGTGGTTGACATAGTCATAGCGCAGATATTCTCCACGCGCACCCACAGTGCCGGTTGTAGTATCGCTCAGTTGTCGCTCCACCTGGGTGAAGGCCGCGGCGACCACCGCGGAAACCGAGTAATCGTAGTGTTTGCCATCGGGAAAGGATGAAAAGCCTCCGTCCTGAGTCTGTTTCAGCCAGGCGTCGGTGTATTCCAGGTCAAATCCGTTTATCCATTGAGCCCCGCTACCGATTGATTGGCGAAAGGCCGTCTGCACGCCGAGCCCTTGCTGGCCATTTTGTTCCAGTGGCGTACCGGGCAGAAAGTGCATCAGAAATTCCATATCCGTATAGCGGACGTAAGGTGTGACCTGAAGCTGGCCTCCATTGCTCAGTGTGCGTTCCAGTTGCACTTGTGCGCGGGCCGACTGGCTATCGCGAAAGGCCTCCGGGTTCGGATTTTCCCGTTTACGGCTTTCATCTTTGTACGCGTCTTTTCCGGTCACATAACCAGCAGTTTCCTGATTCAGGTTGGTCAGGCTCACCAGTGTGCGCAGGGACCACTCTTCCCACTGGCTATCATTGCGCAGCTGTAGTTTCTGCTGGTCGAATCCGGAATCGTTTTTATAGCCACCGTCGCGCGCACCACTAAAGCCGAGTCGGAAGCCACCTTGGCCATCGCCAGCACTGTGGTCCAGCTTTATTCGCTGAAAATCATTGGCGCCACCTTCAATGATCGCTGTGGACTCCTGTCCGTCCACGGGACTCTCACTCAATATATTGATCACCCCGTGCTGCGCATCGGAGCCATAGAGCACCGTGCCTGGCCCGCGTAACACCTCAATGCGCCCGGCCTGTTCAAAATGGCTGTCGAACAGTTGATTGACGTTGCAAAACCCGGTGCCGCGCACCGGAACCCCATCCTGGGTTATGGCAAACGCGCCGCAACTGCCCGCGCCAGTGAGCACCGGGGAGCGCAGGGCGATCAGGCTTTCCTGACCATTGCCGCGATTGATGAATGCACCTGGCACACTGGCTAAAACCTGGCTCGGGTGTGTGGCGCTGATGGCCTGCAGGGTATTCTGGTCGACGAGGGAAAGGGATTCGGCGAGCTCGCTGCTGGGGCGCAACTCGCGGGTCCCGGTCACACTTAACTGTTCCAGACGGTGGGATCCGGCCGGTGCGTCAGTCGCGTTCGCGGCGCCAGCGGCCAATATCAGGCCTGTGGCCAGGGCGTTTTTACAGAAAAGTTTCATTGCGGACGGGTTCCTGTGCTCGTTTTTATTTCCAACTGTGATTGCCTGTTTCCCATACATCGTCGTTTCTTCAGCTGCTTCGCCTGTGGCGCAATCGTCGGGCGTCTGTCAGCGCAGTGAAACGATATAGGTAATCCCATCGGCCGGTAAAGTGACGCTGGCGTTTTTTTGGACCGACGCGTGCTGCGATGAGACCCGGCCTGCAGATCTGGCAACAATGCTACAACAGGACACTGGATGTCATGGATAAGCGGGAGGAATCTTGTCAGCTTTGACCTGCTCAAGGGTCATTGGATTGCAACTCGTGCGATGTTGAACCTGTAGGTTGGAAATCTAACGATCGGGAATCTGAGCCCAAACAATCAACGATAAAGGAAAAAAATAATGAGCTCTTCGATGATGAGTAGAATATGCATCCTCCTTGCGGCGCTCCTGCTCGGCGCCTGTCGTGGCGAAAGCCTGATGATCGTGCGCGATATCCCCCCGGCACAGCACGCGGAATACGCAACACTGATACCGGACCTACCGGGTATGTCTGTACCCGCGCGCCCGCAGATGAGTGTGATCGGCTCCATGGCCGGTGGCGATTACTATCTGGAAGGTGTGGTGCAAATCCGCATCAACTACAACGGCGATGACTACTGGTGGCCGATTTATCAACCACTGAATGCGCAGATCGGCTATGACACCGGTATTCCGCTGGGTTATCCGAAAAAAGTGCAGCCCATGTGTCACACCGACGATGGCAACTACTACACCTTCAGCTTCGGAAGCTGTGAAGTGCCCGAACTTAAGCTTCAGCATTACACCACCAACCGTATCGTGACCACTTATGGTGAAGCGCCGGATACATCTGACGGCACCAATGGCTTTATGAGCCTGAGTGAAGATGGTTGCCTGCTGAACAGCGGTCAGACCTACGCCAATCCCACCGACGAACTGATTTTGCGTGAAGGTTTTGTGTATTTGGAAAACTTCCTGCCACAGCCGTGGGCTGACCTGATGCCGAGCGGTTTTTACGGCGGCACCCTGGCTGGTGGCACTGTGGTTCCTCTGGAAGAAGGGCAGACCGATCCCAATAGTGATATCGACAATCCCTTCTACCCGATTTACGAAGTAGCCTGCGGATTTTAATGTTCTGCTGCAGTGAAGGGATGCCCCCTTCACTGCAAGATTAAAAAATAATAATCGCAAACGCGCATCAGGCGCGAGGTGCACACTATGAAAATGCTTTCAGCTCTCCGGTGGATCGCCGGAGCATCACTACTAAGCGCACTTCTGTCCGGCTGTGGCAGTAACGAGCCTGTCGCTGTGACCGGTACGGTAAATAATTGTCCCGGCGGCTTGAGCGCAACCTCCAGTATTCTCTGGAGTGGGCACGGCGCAAGCCTGAGTGGCCCTCAGTCTGCCAATCACTATCAGCCGAATACCAGTATCACCAAAAATAATGTCAGCAATCTGGAGCTGGCCTGGACCTATAGCCACCCCTGGCTGCTCGGTGGACGCAGCTCGCTCGGCGTTACCGGCGAGTCGGTGATCGTCGGCGATACCGGTGGCAACGTTACCGTGCTGAACAAGCAGAGTGGTTGTGTCATCTGGCAACAATCGGAAGCGGCGGAAGTGGCCAGTGGCTTTACCTTCGGTGCTAAAGATGCCAATGGTAGCGGGCGCGCGGTGTATTACACCAACGGGAATGCGGAAATCGTAAAGCGCGACTACGTCACTGGTGATCTGATCTGGCGTCGCAAGCACGATAACCACCCGTTTGTTTCCTCCCGCTCCTCTGTGGTACTGCACAACGGCACCGTCTATCTCGGACTTTCCAATAACGAAATCAATGAGGCGTACAACACGGGCTACGCCTGCTGTGATTCCCGCGGTGTGGTACTCGCGCTGGATGCCTGGACCGGTGACCTGAAATGGAAGCGTTATACCATCGACCAGACTCCTGGTTACGAATACGTGGGCGACCCGGCCAAGGGACCCTCTGGTGCCAATGCCTGGGGTGTGCCCTTTGTGGATGCCAAGCGAAATTCTCTGTATGTGGGAACCGGTCAGCAGTACACCGGCCCGCAGACCAACGGTGGTAATGCTGTCATCGCCCTGGACCTGGATACCGGGGTCAAGAAGTGGACCTTCCAGGGAATCGCCAGCGATATTCTCAACCTCGGCTGCACCGACTGGGTACTTTTTGGTGGCCAGCAGCCGCCCAACTGTGACCCCGACCATATCAACAGCGACAACGCTCTGGACTTTGACCTGAATGCGACGCCGACTCTGGCGACACGCATCGATGGCCAGGATATTTTGATTGCCGCCTCCAAATCTGGTGACGTTTTTGGCATCAACCCCGACAACGGCCAGCTGGTTTGGAATACCCGCATCGGAGCTGGCGGTACTTATGGCGGCGTGCACTGGGGTTTTGCCATCGACGACCAGCGGGATCTCGTTTATGTTCCGGTGAGTGATAAAACCGGCCCCAAAACCGAGCGTGTATTTGATTTCCTTGCGGGCACCGGATCCGGTGAACTGCAGAATTCCCCCAACGCCACTCCAGGTCTGTACGCCATTGATATCAACACTGGCAACATTGTCTGGCAGAACAGCGCGGACTTCTGGAGTGCGCGCGATAGCAAAAACTACAAACCCGTGATTTCCGGAAACCCGGTGGTCATTGACGGTGTGGTATTTACCGGCACCCTGTCCGGTTACGTGATGGCGTTTGACGCGGACAACGGCAATGTGCTGTGGACCCAGGACACGGTGTTCGATCGCATGGGCACCAATGGCGTTATGGGTAACGGCGGTGCCATCGATGCAAACTGGCCGATTGTTGCGGGCAATATGCTGTTTACCGATAGCGGCTACCGTGCGGGTGCGGGTGGCCAGGGCAATATGCTACAGGCTTACCGCCTGAACGGCGCTCCGCCCAATCCGGACCCCGATACCTATACCGTATCCACAGGCACTGTGGGTTCCGGCTCTGTAACCGGTGGTGGTACCTATAACGCTGGTAGCCAGATCAGCCTGACGGCTACTGCCGCCAGTGGCTGGAGCTTCGCCAACTGGAGTGGCGATGCCAGCGGCAACAGCAATCCGCTGTCGCTCACGGTAAATAGCAACCTGTCATTGACCGCTGTGTTCAGCGAAGACGACACCCCACCGCCGTCGACGGGTGGCAACCTCGCTCTGGGCAAAACCGTGACCGTCAGCTCCCAGGAGCCTTGCTGTGCCCCTTCTAATATCACCGACGGTAACAACACTACTCGCTGGCTTTCCTGGTTTATCGACAATCAGTGGGTGGTGATTGACCTGGGTAGTACACAGACCGTCAGCCAGGTAAAACTGCTGTGGGAAGGTGGCAATGGGGAAGGCGGTTACGCCGCTAACTATGACATTCAGGTGTCCAACGACAACAGTAGCTGGAACACCGTTGCCAGTGTTGCCGCGGGCGATGGTGGTGCGGATGTGGTGAATTTCTCCAGCACCTCAGCCCGTTACATCCGACTGAAGCTGAACACCCGCGGAACCATTATTGGATTCTCGCTGTTTGAAGCGGAAGTTTACTGATTGTTCAATACGGACTGATCAAGTGTTATTGATCGAACGATAAAGTGGCGCTGAAACGTGGCGGCAAGTACTTGATATCAAGACTGCCACGGTTCAGCGCCTTTTTTATGTACATACTCACCAGGGTAGGTAGGTCAACACGATGTCGAGTAAGCAAAAACCGAAAATTTTTATCTACGGCGCCACGGGTTACACCGGGCAGCTGGTTGCCGAGCTTGCCGCGAAACAGGCGGCAAATGCCGTACTCGGTGGGCGCGATGAAGAAAAACTGTCTGAGCTGGGCAACCGCCTCAACTTACCCAGCCGATGCCTCTCTTTGCAGGATTCGGCCACACTGCTGGATGCGGTCAGGGAGTTTGATGTGGTACTCAACCTCGCCGGCCCGTATCGGCATACGGCCGCACCGATGCGCGCAGCCTGTATTGCGACCCGGGTGCACTACGTGGATATTACCGGTGAGCTGGAAGTTTTCGAGGACCACGCGCAATTTCACGACCGGGCGCGTCTTGCGGGCATAACCCTGCTGAGTGGGGCGGGCTTTGACGTCGTGCCATCCGATTGCCTTGCGGCCCATGTCAGTAGCCGGGTAGAAAATGCAGAGAAACTCGAGATGTATTTCTCCGGTGGCGTCGGTATGTCGAGAGGCACCATGCGCTCGGGGCTCGGCATGATTGGCGGCGGTGTTCCGATCCGGGAAAACGGACGTTTGATCCGGCGGCTTGTGTCTGAAGGGCGATCGCGTGACTGCGGTGATGGCGAGCAACGCTTCTGCGCTGGTCCCTGGGGCGACCTGGTTACCGCCTGGCACTCCACGAGAATCCCGAATATTCAGGTCTTTTTCCCCACTAAGAAAGAGCCTGCCAGTCGCGCGGTCCTGTTTGCGAAGGCGTTCTTGTTGAACCGAAAGTTCGTGCAGTGGCTGTTGCGGGGCTTTATTCGTCTGTTGCCCAACGGCCCGGAGGCGGAAGCACGAGATACCGCAAGGCAGTACTTGCTCGCCGAAGTAACCAATGCGCGTGGAGAGACTTACTCCGCCCGCCTGGAAACGCCCGAGGCCTACACTCTGACTGCATATACTGCGCTGGCGGTTGCCGAGGCAGTGGTCGATCCCTCCGTGCCCCGTGGCTACCAAACCCCGGCGACCGCTCTGGGAGCCAACTTCATTCTCCAGTTTCCCGGTGTTTCCCGCGAAGACGCTGCGCCTTCCCGGCCTGGGATCAAAGCGGGTGTAAGCGCCGGGGAAACATCAATTGCTTGATGGAAATTATTTATGACCGTCGTTACGCAATCTCATGGGGATGGCTTGCCATCGGTTGAGGAGCGCCAGCAAAAGCTTTCGGTGCGAATAAAGCTATTCCAGGCACTGGGTGCGCTGCCGGATACCTTCAAGACCTTTGCCTTCAATACATTTTTGCTGCTGTTTTACAGCCAGGTACTGCCGCTACCTGCGTCCACCGCGTCGCTCGCACTGATGCTCTCGGTGGTGCTTGATGCAATCAGTGACCCCTTGGTGGGGTCCTACTCGGATGGGCTGAAAACCCGCCTTGGGCGTCGCCACCCGCTGATGTACGCCTCGGTGATTCCCCTCGGGCTTACGCTCTACTTTTTGTTCTCGCCGCCCGCAGGGCTCAGTCAAACACAGCTGTTTCTTTGGTTGCTGGCTTTTTCCTCCGCTTCCCGTCTGGCAATGACCTTTTTTCTGGTGCCGTGGAGTGCGCTGTTTGCGGAACTGACCGACGATTACCACGAGCGCAGTGCGATCATTACCTACCGCTATGTACTCGGTGCCCTGGGCGGTGTGCTGTTTATCTGGTGCAGCTGGAGTTTTATCTTCCCCGCCAGTGAGGCCTTTTCCAAAGGGCAACTGAATCCCGAGGCCTACGATACCTTTGCCCTGGTGATTGCCCTGGCGGTATCCCTGACCGCGTTGTTGACCACGCAGTTGACTGTGGGGTGGGTGCCCCGACTGCGCCAGCCAGACAAGGCCCGGCCTTTTTCGGTGGGCATTGCATTGCGGGATGTTCGACTGGCGCTGGCCAACCGCGATTTTCTGGTGCTGTTTGTGGGGCTGCTGCTGGCGTCGGTGCTGACCGGTGTTGTCGCGGGGTTCGAGATTTATTTTCACACGTATTTCTGGGAATTCTCCCCGGACGACCTCCGTTGGCTATCGCTCGGTGGCCTCGGCGCACTGTTTGGTGCCGCTATTGTGGGCCCATTGCAGGCGCGCTTCGACAAAAAAGACGTGCTGCTCGGATCCATGTTGTTCTCACTGACGGACGGACTTTGTGTTGTGGGGGCGCGCCTGCTGGGCTTTCTGCCGGAAAACGGTGATCCGCTGTTACTGCAGCTTCTGGTGGGCAACGAATTTTTGCGCATGGCCTCGCTGAGTGTGACTGTTATTCTTTTTGTGTCCATGGTTGCCGACACGCTGGATGCTCAGGAGCTTAAGACCGGCCTACGTCAAGAGGGAGTGTTTTCCTCGGCCATCGCGTTTTCCGGCAAGGCGGTTTCCGGCGTCGGAATCCTGGTGGTCGGTTTTATGCTGGATTTCATTATTCGCTGGCCCGCGAATGCCGTACCTGGGGAAGTGAATCCGCAAACCGTATTCGACTTGGGGATTTTTGGCGGCCTGCTGATTCCGGCGTTTTACCTGATCCCTTTCTACTTTGCCACCCGTTATCAAATCACCCGCGAGCGTCACGCTGAGATCAAACGAGCGCTGGCGGCCCGCACCCGTTCATAAACTTTGCACCGGTTTATCAACCCTGATTTCGCCGATTAAAAAAATCTCATCAGGAAAGACCGACAGCGGACATGCCATGTCGTGGGCGGGCAGGGTTCGATGAATATAGCCTGACACCCTATTGCTGGTAGATAGCAATGCATTGCCTTAATAAACATAACAATCAGGGAATGAATGGTGAGCATGAAAACGTCCACTCCACGTAAAACAGCCGTACGCGCATCGGTGGCAGTCGCCGCCGGAACACTTTTCTCCGTCCTGCCGCTGACCGCAGCCATTGCTGCAGCCGCACAAGATGGCGCGCATAAATCTCTACTTGCTATCGAAGAGGTCACTGTTACCGCGCAGAAGCGTAAGGAACGGCTGGTTGATGTACCAGTAGCCGTCAACCTGGTATCCGATAATCTGATCGATAGTGAAATGATCGCGTCGGTGGAATCCCTCTCCCGCGTCGCACCCTCATTGAATTTCAATAATGACAATATTGGCATTCGCGGTATGGGGAGCGTCGGGTTTTCTGTGCAGGTGGAGCCGACGGTTGCGTTTGCGGTGGACGGCGTGGTGATGACCCGCTCTGCGCAGGCGTTTTTTGACCTGATCGATGTCGAACGAGTGGAGGTGTTGCGCGGTCCTCAGGGTACTCTGTTTGGAAAAAATGCCTCCGCGGGTCTGGTGAATATTGTAACCAAGGGGCCGACGACGTCTTTCTCCGCCAGTGCGGAAACTCAGCTCGTTCAGGGCGGCGACGCACTCTCCAAACTATCTCTCAGTGGGCCAATTTCAGACCGGGTTCAGGGGCGTATCTCGGTTGCGCAGAAAGAGCGCGATGGATTTATTGAAAACGCCACTACCGGTGAACGCGTCAATGGTGAGGATGCCACGTCAATACGCGTGCAATTGGCCGCTCAGCTGAACGAGTCTCTGGATGCGAGTTTTTCTGCGTATCAGCTGGAGCGGGAAATCGACGGCCACGAGTTGCAATGGCGCGAAGTTTCCGACCCCATGCTTGCCGCCCTTATGGATGCCTACGGTGTTGCACCGGGCGCGCGCAGCACCAAAAGCTTTGCTAGTGGCACCGATCGCGAAGTGCGTGAGGAAGAGGGCGCACACCTGAATGTTGACTGGCAGTTTGCCGGCGAGCACACCCTGACGTCGGTCACGGCCTACAGTCAGTGGCAGATGGATAAGTCCGATGATGTGGACGAGCAACCGGTGGCACTGCGCGAACCGCTGTATCTTTCGCCACTGCCGACGCCACTTGGCTCTCTCGGCCCGATCAATTTTGATCAGTTCGTGCTGCAAGATATCGAACAGTATTCCCAGGAAATACGTTTTACATCACCGGTGGATGAAAAGTTCAGTTACATCCTCGGTGCCTATGGCAGCCGCTACGAGCTGGACGATACCACCCGCCGCGAATTCGATTTCTGCACCTACCCCGCCGTGCTTGGTTTGCCCATAGAACCGACCCTGTCGGGTGTTGCGCCGGGCAGCCCCTGCTTTGATCCCGCGGGCGATATCGTTTCCCTGTCCACTGCCAGTGTCCTGATGGGGCTGCCGGAAGTGGATGGTAAACCGGCGCTGACCCTGGCCGGGCTCAATCGCAATGTGCAGGGTGAAAACTATGCCCTGTTCGGCCAGGGCACTCTGGCCTTTGCGGACGACCTGGAACTGCGCGCCGGGCTGCGTTACCAATACGACAGCACCGAGTTGGATTTTGCGGTCACCGAGGCCAACCCGCTGCCCGGCTTTGGATTTGGTGAGGCATCGGCGGCGTCGCAGCAAGACACCGTCAGCGGCAGTGCGCTTTCTGGAAAAATCAGTCTGCAGAAACAGTTTGCCGATGACCTGATGGGGTATGTCAGTTACGCCCGGGGCTACAAAGGACCAACTGGCGAGGTGCGCAGCAGCCTGATTGCCAGTAACGCCGCCAGTGCGGTGCAGGCCATTGACCCGGAAACCTCCGACAACATTGAGCTGGGCGTCAAGGGCGCTTTGGGTAACGGCCGCGGCTACTGGGCGGCCACCGTCTTCCGCAGTGAGTATGCGGACTATCAGGCGGAACAGTTCAGCGGCGCGGACCAGCAGTTTGTCCTGGCCAACGTGGGTGAAGTTCGCACCCAGGGTGTTGAGCTCGAAGGTGCCTGGAAGCCCGCTGATGGATTTACGTTCGATATGGCGATCACCTATCTCGACGCGGAAATTCAGCACTATCCCCGGGCGAAATGTTACGTCCCGGAAATGGAAGACTCCGCCTGTACCGACAGCGCGCCCTACAGCAAAAACCTGGCCGGCGGCGAGTTGCCGATGGCGCCCGAATGGAAAGCCTACGCCGGTGGCCGTTACGAGCGTGTGCTGGCCGGTACCGATTTGCTGACCTTTGCCCAGCTCAGTTACAGCTGGCAGGGCGATGTGCAATTCAACCTGGACCAGAATCCGCGCACGGTGCAGGAGGCGTACGGTATCTGGAATGCCAGTGTCGGTTTTGGCACTGCCGATGGTCGTTACCTGGTCACCATGTTTGGTCGCAATCTGTTGGGGGAAAACCATGTGACCTCCATGTTCCAGGATTTTATCACCGGCTATTCCGCCAACATTGTGCAGTACCGGCCTCAGGAAGCGGACCGGTTGCTGGGAGTTTCCCTGCGGGCAAACTTCTGACGGGCTTGTAAAGCGTTGCCAATGCATGGCTAAGGTTTGTCTAACGATGAAGAAATACTCACAGGATCTCTTCGCTGTCTCATCGCTGGGTAGTGAGTGGCTCTGAATGATTCAGGGCGGGGTCGCCAGGTGGCGGCCCACTTTTTTATTTGAATTTCCGGGAGCGGTTGCGGCTGATTGCTCGGGGAAGTTATGCCTGCCGTTGTCTGACGTTTTGCTGCGGTATCTAAACACATCTGGAGAGACAACCCCGCGGGAATGCGGGGCGCTGGCTTGGATGATGGGGCCACAACTCAGTCGGCAACGGCGATAGCATCCTCGCGGAGAGTTGCGGTTGCAGTGGCGGGAACCCCGGCCTGAACGAGTTGGGTAAACAGGTCGCGCACCGGGCGCGCTTTGCGCGCGGCGGAGTAAAGCCCCACTTCGGTGACCACACCATTGGGTTCTCGCATCAGTGTGCCCCAGTCGTATTGGTCGCCGCGGCTGTACCAGCAGAAGCCATCCAGCGGGAGGCCTTCTGCGCGCAGCTTGCCGATGGACTGCGCGAATTTCTGCAGCCATTCGGATTGGTTACTGACGTCGAGGCCAAAGTTGGACGTTTCGGAAATCCAGAAGGGCACCTGGTAGCGCTGATGCCAGCGACGCGCATCGGCTTCATAGAGTGCCAGGCGCTCATCGATGGAAAAGGTTTTATCGGTGTCACCGATGGGTTGCACCCCATTGGGGTAGAAATCGTGGCCGGCAATCAGGCGGTCTTTTTGTGCGAGTTCGCGAATGCGGCTCAGCACTTCGGGTTCAACGCACTGTGCCAGCGCCTCGGCAATTTCCGGCACCGGATCCAGCCCGAGGTGCAGGTCCCAGACCAGCCAGCCAAACAGCCGCTGGCGCTCTGCTTGGGTTTCAAACTCGGGGCTGGTGGCAATGGGGACGTTAAAGGTTTCTGCGCTGACCCAAAGCGCTTCGCGGTCCGCGTGGATCAGCGCCAGTGCTTCCAGGTTGCCCAGTGTCAGGTAGGTAAGCTGGCGAACAAAGTCTGCCTCGCTGGATTTCTGGTCATTCCAGACACCCAGATAACCGGAGCCGATGGCGGTGAAGCAGGGCTCGTTGATCGGGGTGAAGTACTGCGGATCGGGATAGCGGCGCAGGAACGCAGATACATAACGTTTGAAGTGGCTGATCCACTCGGTGTTACCGAAGCCGTCGCAGTAGTCCGGCAGACCGAAGTGCAGCAGGTCCACGATGGGCACCAGGCCGGATTGCTCGCAGGCGGCGAAAGCCTGGTCCCACAGGGTCCAGTCGAAAACACCGGGGCTGCTTTCGGTCAGTCGCCAGGGCATACCGTAGCGCACGTGGCGCACACCGGTACTGGCGATATCGGCGAGGTCCTGAGCCTGGTGTTCCAGGTGCTGGCTGTAGGTGTATTGGTCCATGCGGTACTGGCCGCCCTGACGGGTTACCCAGGGGTCGGAGCCCTCTTCCCCGATGGACCAGAGGAAGGCAGGTAAGGATGGTGATGGCATATGCGGTTTCTCCATTATTGGTATGCCCACTGGTGGAGCCGCAAAGCCTATCATTAAGTGTTTGCTCAAAAAAAGAATTAGTTTCTATTGCATATAAAGGATTCGTTCGATAAATTCGTTGAGCATATGCTTAAAATGTTAACCAGGTCCAAAACCAGACCCAAGGATAAAAAGAGAGTAGGAGAGTCCCATGACCGATGAGAGCGCGGTAGAGAACACCGTAGAGGCACCGATGGATGTGGATCAGATCGCGGCAGCACTGCCGAAGATTCCGGACTGGCATGCAGAAACCCTGCACATTGCCGAGGGCGACCTGGACTTCGTCACCATTGGCGAAGGCGTTGAAGTAAAAGTGCTGCAGGTGGATGTAAAGCAGGGATTGTGGGTGGTGTTCAACCGCTTTCAGCCGGGCGCCAAGATCTCCCCGCACTATCACTCCGGCCAGGTGTTCGCGGTCACCCTGCAGGGGCGCTGGTTTTACAAGGAATCTCCGGAGGCAGTCAATGGGCCGGGCAGCTACCTGTATGAGCCTGCCGGCAGTCGCCACACGCTGATGATCCCCGAAGATCAGGACGGTCCCACCATCGTGTGGTTTGCCATCTACGGCTGCAACGTGCAGCTGGATGAAGCCGGTGACCTGGACATGATTGTGGATGCCCAAACCATGCTGAATGGCTACCGTATGCTGTGCGATATGCAGGGCTCTTCCAGTGCGAAAACCATCGTGGTTGGCGAGTAAATTTGCGTTACTGATTGTTCGAAAGAAATGGCCGAAAAAAGCGGTACGGCTGCAATGGATCTACACACACATGTAGTATGGATCGGCAGAGTATGCCGAACTTCCGGGGCGGTTCGCCCGGTTACAAAAGTAATAAAAAGACCAGAGGGAGTTTGATGATGAAATACACCAATCAAAAATTTCAGCGCAGCGTGCTTGCCACTGCAGTACTGCTGGCGGCTGCGCCGGCACTGGCTTGGGAGCTGGAAGAAGTCACCGTCGTTGCACAAAAAAAAGAAGAGCGATTGCAGGACGTACCCATTGCGGCCACGGCGTTTGATGCCAGTGCGCTGGAAGCAAAGCAGATCAACAGCATTTCAGATATGCGCTTTTCTGCACCGAATGTGTCCTTCTCCAAAGACAATTTTGTAGGCAGCAATTTTAAAATTCGCGGCGTGGGCCAGGACGTTATTTCCGCGGCTTCCGATGCGGGTGTCGGCATTCATGTGAATGAAGTGCCACTGCTGGCACCGCGTATGTTTCAGACCGAATACTACGATGTGGAGCAGGTGGCCGTACTGCGCGGCCCACAGGGCACCCTGTTTGGCCGCAACTCGACCGGCGGTGCGGTGAATATGATTACCGCGCGCGCCAACCCCGATGAAGTGGAAGCAAACCTTGAGGGGCAGTACGGCAACTACGACCACAAGAAAGTGAAGGGTGCGGTCAACCTGCCTATTTCCGATACCTTTGCCGTGCGTCTGGCAGCGATCGCCCTGGAACGTGACGGTTACACCGAGAACCTGTTTACCGGTAATGATATCGATGGCCGCGATCAGTGGTCCGCGCGCCTGTCACTGAATTGGAGCCCGGGGGAGAACACCAGTCTCAATTTGATGGTTTCCCAGTTTGAAGAGGACAGCACCCGGACTCGCAGTCAGAAGCAGTTGTGTAAAGCAGACGCCACCGGACTGCTGGGCTGCTCCCCGGATGAGCTGACCTTTGACAATGTGAACCCGCTCGCTCAAATCACCGGGACTCTGCCGTTGTTGCTGGAGGCCTTGGCCCCGGTTGCGGGTGAGGGCTCCATTGCTGAAAACCCCGCGGATCTACGCAAAGTGAATGCGGACACCGATCCGGTCTTCGAAGTAGAGGAAACCCTGGCAATCCTGCGTTTCGATCACGACTTTGGCGATTACTCCCTGGCCATGACCGGCAGCTATCAGGAAACCTCCATGTTGTCGGTTCAGGATTTCAATATGAACGCCAGCACCATCGAGTGGACACCTTCACCGCTACTGCCGTTTGTTGCACCAAATACTTATGCCACTTACTTTGCCGATGGCACCCTGCCGACCTCTGCGCCGTCCGCAAACAACACCGGCCTGGTGGGTGGCGACGTTGCCTATTACGGCAACTCTATGGATGTATATGATCAGTCGAATAATGACGTGCGTCAGCACACTTTTGAGGCACACCTGGCTTCCAACTTTGATGGCCCGCTGAACTTCCTCGCTGGCGCTTTCTATATGGACGCCGAGTTGAGCGATGACTATTGGGTAGTTGGCACCGGACTGGACTACTTCTCCGTGGTATTCCCGGCGACGTTTGGTGCTGATGGTACCGGCTGGGTAAGCCCGAGCTTCCGCCAGCAGACCAATCAATATGCGTTGACCTCCAGCGCGGCCTTTGGAGAGATTTATTACGACATCAACGATGAATTGCGTTTGACCGTGGGTGCGCGGATTACCAAAGACGAAAAGTCCATCGACGATCGTCCGAACCTGTTTAACAACGGCCCCGATGGCATTCCGGTTTTACTGCCCTTTGGTACCGATGTGGACTGGAGCGCGGTGAGCCCCGGCCGCACCGCGGAGGACAGCTGGACCGAAGGTACCGGCCGCATCGTGCTGGACTGGGCGCCGGACCTGAAAGCCACTGATGAATCCCTGTTCTACGGGTCGTTCAGTCGCGGCTACAAGGGCGGCGGTTTCAATGCACCTTTCGACCCGGTGGCCTATCCGGACTTCAGCTCCCTGTATGACCCGGAGTACGTAAACGCCTACGAGCTGGGTGCGAAGAACAAATTGCTGTCGCGCAGTCTGCAGGCGAACTTCAGCCTGTTCTACTACGACTACGAAGACCTGCAGGTTTCCAAAATTATTGACCGCACCTCTTTTACCGAGAACACCGCGGCGGAGATCTATGGTCTGGAGACCGAGTTCGTCTACGCGCCCACCGACAACTGGTTGTTTAACGCAAACATCGCTTACCTGCACACTGAGGTTAAGGACTTTTCCTCCATTGACCCGCGTGATCCTACGAACGGTGCCGAGAATGTATCGTTACTGAAAGATCTAACCACCGCGTCCAACTGTGTGCTGATGCACAATGGTGCACCGGATCCGGGCCTGGGTTACGTAACCAGCTGTTCCGCCGACGCACTTGGTCTGCCGGCACCCTACGCCATTGTGCCGGGTATCGAGCAGAATCTTGACGGCAACGCCATGCCCAACTCGCCGGAGCTGACCGCGAGCCTGGGTGCTGAGTACACCTGGAATCTGGATGCGGCGGACCTGGCGCTGCGCCTGGATTACTACTGGCAGGATGATATGTACGGTCGCGTCTACAACGACGACATCGATAAAATCGATGCCTGGGATATCTGGAACGCACAGGCCACTCTGACCGACAAGGATGGCACCTGGCAGTTGCGCGCCTTTGCCAAAAACCTGGCGGACGAAGATCACATCGAGGGTATGTATGTGGCCGACTCGTCTGCCGGTCTGTTCACCAATGTATTTACCGTAGAGCCTCGCACTTTTGGCATGGCGCTGAATTACAATTTTTAAGCAGTCCTCTCTCGCCGGCCCATTTGGGCCGGCATACCTTCCTGAAGCACTTTGCAGTAGAATCTGACCTTGACCGCACGGCGATCCGTGCGGTTTTTTTTCTTCTGTAAAAAGCGACTACTATTGGGCATCACCGTGGCAGAAAGTTCTACCGTGTCAGCATCTGCAAAAAAAAATGACAGCAAGGCCAAGGCCCGCGAGCTTCGCATGCTGGAAGCGGCGATCGAAGAGTTTGCCGAGCGCGGCTATGAAGGGGCGACCTGGCGCAGCATCGCCGAGCGCGCCGGAGTCAGTCAGGGCCTGATCAAGTTTTATTTCAACGACAAAGAAGGGTTGTGGCAGGCGGCGCTGATGCGCGCGCACGACCTGTTATCGGAAAACTTGCCGCCGCCGCCGTTTGGTGAGGATCAGGAATTGTCGGTTGAAAAAACCGCCGCCTGGATTCGTGCCTATGTGCACCACGCCGCCCGTCATCCCCAATACATCAAGATGACCATGCGCGAAGCGTCGGCACCCAACCCCCGGCTGGCGTGGGCGGTACAGAACCTGATTCGCGAATCCAATCAGCAGTTTCAGGACGGCATTGAGGCGTTACAGAAGCGCGGCTACTTTCCCAACCTGAATCCGGTACTGGTGGAATACGCATTCCTTGGCGCCATCCACCATCCGTTTCTGGCCAGTGAAGAAATTCGCGCGGTTTACGGCATGGATATGCTCAGCAACAAAATGATTGATGCCCATTGCGATACCGTAATCGGTCTGTTTCTGGGCAACCAGGACGGCACCTCACAGAAGCGCTGAGCTAAAAAGACGCTCTGTTATTTTTCCTTTCTTGCTAAGCGCCCGCGCAATGCCGGATTAATTCTGGCTGGCGCAAGCGATCTCGCCGTCCGGCCCCGCCTGCGGTAAATGTGCGGCACCCTCTCCCTGATTGCGAGCAATCAGCGCCTGCATCGCCTGAACTTCCTTGCGGCTCAACGGGAAGCGCCAGAACAGTGGCGCGGCCAGAATAAAAAACACCGCGCCGAGCCAGGCGTAGGTGCCGGTGACGGAAAACATGGCGTCCGCACTGTTGTCGCGGCTAGTGGCATCAAACCCGAACAGGCCGGGAATCGCCAGCGCCAGGGAAACCCCAATCGTGACCGCGAGCTTGATGGTGATACCGCCAAACGCCATGTAAATGCCCGTGCGCTGCTGGCCGGTTTTGAGCCGGTCCATATCAATCACATCCGCGACGATCGCAAACGGCAGCATAAGAATGCCTCCCAGGGCAAAGGTGCGCACCGCACTGATCGCCATGGTTGCCAAGGGTCCGTAGGGAACCACCAGGGGAATCAAAAGGCTGACGCACGCGGTCCACAAAAGCGCGGCGGTCAGTGCGCGGTGCTTGGAGGTGCGTGTTGCGAGCCAGGTCCAGAACGGCAGGCCGGCGAAACTGAACGCGAAATCCAGCAGTATCGACGGCGCGTAGAGATCGCCCCGTTGCAGAATATGGTCGAACAGGAACCAGCCGGTAGCGCCCGCCGGTGCCAGTCCCAGATACACAAGAAAAATCCCCGCGGCGAACAGCCGGAACACCGGATTGGCCAGCGCGACACGAATACCCTGCCAGAAGGGTACCTGTTGCTCGTGAGCGGCTGCGGGTGGCTCCGCTGGCACCGTCACCAGGGCGATGGCAATCAGTATCGGTGTTCCCAAGGTGATGACCCAGACCATGGCCTGCAGGGTGCTGCCGAGGGAGACGACCCCGAATACTCCCAGTATCAATGCGGTCACCAGTGCACCGGCGCTACCCAGCGCGCCGACCCGTTCGCGGATACTGGTGATACGGGTGCGGGTGTCGTAATCCTGATACAGCTCGGCGCCCCAGGCGATATACGGCAGCTGAATCATGGTGAGGCCGAGAAACAGCACCGAGATGGCCGCGAAATAATAGGTACCGCTGGCACCCTCCGGGGGTAGAAACAGAATCCAGGCGCCGGCAATCAAAATTGGCAACCCCGCAACCAGCCACGGCTTGCGCCTCCCGTGGGGAGAGGCGGTGCGGTCGCTGAGATTGCCGATCAGTGGATCGGTGATCACATCGAGAGCGCGGGAGAGCAGCATCATGGCGCTGACGGTGAGCATCGGCAGCCCGACTTCCGAGGCGTAAAAGGCCGGTACAAAATTAACGATCGCCAGGGTCACATAAGCGATGGCGAACTGGGGCAGGGCATAGAGCCAGAAGCGGCCATTGGCCGTGGGTAAGGGCGACATAAACAGTTTCCGTATATGTGCATGGTTTTATTGTTATTCCCGCTGCGTGTCACGGTGTGCGCATGGGTCCATCTTAACGGCTAATAGGCGAGCAGTGGATGATCCACCGCGCGCTCGGCAAGGCCTTCGAGATCGAAATCATCGCTTTCCGGATACAGGGTGTGAATGGAATAGTTGGGCTCGGAGTTGTATTCCGATGGCCCCAGCGCACCAACGGTACTCATAACACTGAAAAAGCGTTCCAGCTTTCCGTCAATGGTGATTTGCAGGCGGAAGCTGGTCATGGGCTCCATGGCCGCCGCGCGGCGTTTCCAGTCCGCGGGCAGGTAGGGGTGCTTTTCCAGCCGCTGCATTACCTGCAAATCCTCTTCCTTGTTGGTGAACAGAGCGTGCTGGGTAATCGTCATCAGAATCACCGAGAGCGCATTCTCCCAGTTACTGACATGGCCGCCGACGCCGTCGCGGTGGAACAGGAATTCGTAGTAATTGCCCACGGTGTCCAGGCGCGCACGGGGTACCGCGTTGAGGAAAAAGCGCACCCAGCTGTGGTTGACCATGGCCAGGTTGCCGGCGCTGTCGAGCAGCGCGGTGGGGTAGGGCTCCAGGGCGCGCAGGTTCATGGCCATGGCCTTGCGCAACCAGCGGTATTCCGGTGCGTGAAAGTCGAGGAACTCCTCGTCGGGCGCAAAGCCCGCGGCCACCATCAGGTGGTTGGAATCCCGCCGCCCAAGTGCCAGGGCGCTGCAGATCTGGCGCACCATGGCCTCGCTGGGGCGGCTGCTGCCGTTTTCCAGGCGGCTCACATGTCGTGGGGAGCAATCCAGCCGCTCCGCCAGGTCCTCCTGGCTGAGATGGAAGACGCCACGCCAGAACCGCAAGAAGCGGCCAAACGCCGGGTGACCTGTCTCTACGGGCTGGGGCGCTGGGGTGATCGGGCGTACTGCACTGCAATTATTATGTTGTAGCTGGTGCATAGTGATTCCTGGGTTTTCCGCTGGAAAAGAAATCTTTTCAAAAATAGTATCAGGTTTTCAACTTCCTGTGCGAGCACTAAATTGCGCCAAATTCCCGTCGTGATAATTCGCGCCAGACAGGGAGTGCTTCCCGACACTGGATGTCATGGTTTCGCCGCCAGCAGCGCTGCACACTGGCCTGCAACTGGACACCAGCTAAGGAATTTGAGTGATGTCGGCTGCGATTTTGAAAGAGCGCGAGTTCAGCTTTTTGCTGTACGAAATGTTTGAGGCGGAATCCCTGTGTGAGCGGGACCGTTATCGTGAGCACAGTCGTGAAACCATCGAGGCGGCGCTGGATACCGCCCGCGTTGTGGCCGAGCGCCACCTGCTGCCCATCCGCCACGCGGTAGATACCACCGATCCAGTCTTCACCGGTCACAGCGTCAGCGTGCAGGATGAGGTCAAGCAGGCGGTCGCCGCGATTATTGATTCCGGGCTGGCCAGTGCCAGTGCGGATTTCGAGCTGGGCGGCATGCAGTTGCCGGAGCTGGTCAACACGGTGATTTACACCTGGTTGACCGCTGCCGGCAGTGCCGCGTCCGGTTACACCGCGCTCACCAGCGGCAATGCCAACCTGCTGCAGCGCTACGGCACGCCAGAGCAGGTCGAACAGTGGGTACGGCCCATGCGCGAGGGGCGTTTCGCTGGGACCATGGCGCTGACCGAGCCCGGTGCCGGCTCTGGACTTGCCGACCTGTGTACCAGCGCGGAAAAATCGGGAGACGGCACCTACCGTATCAGCGGGCAGAAAATTTTTATTTCCGGTGGCGATCACGATCTCAATGAGAATATCGTGCACCTGGTGCTCGCGCGGGTGAAAGGCGCCCCCGCGGGCACGCGCGGTATCTCCCTGTTTGTCGTGCCCAAATTTTTGCTGGACCCGACCACAGGCGCGCTGGCCGAGCGCAACGATGTACACCTCTCCGGCCTGTTCCACAAAATGGGCGGTCGCGGGCAGACATCCACTGCGCTCAACTTTGGCGACCAGGATGGCGCTATCGGCTATCTGGTGGGCGAGGAAAACCGCGGTCTGGAATATATGTTTCAGATGATGAATGAGGCCCGCATCATGGTCGGCACCGGTGCGGCAGCACTGGCGTTAGCCGGCTACGAATACTCCCTGGCCTACGCCAACGAGCGCCCTCAGGGTCGCTTGCTGTCCAATCGCGATCCCGGCTCGAAGCCGGTCAATATCATTCACCACCCGGATGTGCGCCGTATGTTGCTGGGGCAGAAGGCGCTGTCTGAGGGCGCCATGGCGCTGTGCCTGCTAGGCGCAAGACTATCTGATGACATTCACACCAGCGACAGCGAAAGTGCTCGTGAGGAGGCCGGCATACTGCTGGATTTCCTCACTCCGATTATCAAGACGTGGTCGTCGGAGGCCGGGCTCGCGGCGAACGATATGGCCATTCAGGTGCTCGGTGGGCACGGCTATATCAATGAGCATCCGGTAGAAATGTTTTACCGGGACAACCGCATCAATCCTATCCACGAAGGCACTACCGGTATCCAGTCACTGGACTTGCTCGCGCGCAAGGTACCGATGAACCAGATGCAGGGTTTCCGTTTGTTGATTCAGAAAATTGAGACCACGCTATTTGAGGCCGGCGAATTCAGTGAGTTGGCGGAATTTGTCGAGTCGCTGCGCCAGGCGGTAGAAAACTGGGAGTCTACCACCCGGGAAATTTTCGAAAGTATTGGTGAGGCGTCGCCGGAAAAAGTGTTTGCCAATTCCGTGAGCTACCTGCGCGGCGCGGGGCATATCGTGGCCGCCTGGTTGTGGCTCCGTCAGGGGGTGATTGCCTGCCGACAGCTGGCCGATAAAAACCTGCACCTGCAGGAAAAAGAATTCTATCTGGGTAAACGTCAGGCCACGGTGTATTTCTTTCGCCAGGAGTTGGGAAAGATTTACCACTGGTTCGGGCTTGCGCGGACACTGGAATCAAGCTTCCACGATATGCAGCCTGAGTGGTTTTAAGTCTTGCCTCTCAGCTTTGTGATTTCCAGCCCTATGACGTCCAGGCCTTTGATTTTTAGACCCCTGTTGACTCCTCCGCTTTTGGGGGCAAGAACACCCTTGTCGAAATGAGGTGTCGCGATTGGCGGAGTCCCCCAGTGGCTCCGCCCTTTTTATTTTTTGGCTGCTGAAGCGTCGAGGCCCGCGAAGATAATCGTATACATTTCCTTGACCTCAGTAGACAGCTCGTCTGGTGATGGGCGCGGGGACTGGCTCAACCAGTCCACCACCAGCTCGTTACAGGCGCCGACAATGGCCAGCGGCAGTTTGCCGTGCATGACCTGGTCCAGGTCGCGGGATTGATTGGCGAACTCTTGGCGGATCAGCGCGGAAAAGCGCTGGTGAGCTTCGCGGCGCAGTCTTTCCAGTGCGTCGGACACGCCCACCACTTCGATATAGGACAGGCGCGCGTAGCGGTAGTCATTGGTGTAAGCGTGAACCCAGGCGTCCACCGCGGTGCGCACCCGCTCCATGTTGCTGAGCCCTTCGGCATTTTCCAGGGCGATGGCAATGCAGGTTTCCACGTGCTCGAACACGCGCACGTACACCCGCGCCAACAGGGACTCGCGGGTTTTGATCAGTTTGTAAAAGTCCCGGGTGGAGACATTGGCCTGGGTGCACAGGGCTTCGATGGTGGTGTTCTGGTAACCGTGCTCGGTAAACAGTTCGAAAGCCGCCAGTGTCATGCGCTCAATGCGCTGCAGGTCGCGCTGTTCTTTGGTGAGCTTCTGGCCAACACCGCGGGACAGGTCGCCCACGGGCAGCAAGTCGGAGAGTGGTGAAGTCTTGTTCATACCGGAATTCCATTGGGTTCAACACCCGAACACGGATGTTCGGGGCGCAGGTCCGCGTTCAGCGCGGGCACTGCGATTCAGAATTTGCGGGTCATTTCCGCAAATCCGGGCGGGCAAAGGTCAGGATGGCCCTGTCAGCCGGTTGCTAGTCTACAGGAAGGTCGCAGGCCATGAAAAAAATCCAGAATGTATTGATCACAGGTTGTTCCACCGGTATCGGGCGCGCCCTGGCCCTGGAGCTGGCGCGCCGCGGTTGTCGGGTCTACGCCACTGCGCGCAGGCCGGAAGTACTCGAGGACATCGCATCCGCAAACCTGATTCCACTGCGTCTCGATGTGCTCGACAGGCGCAGTGTCGAAGATGCCCTAAGCTCCGTGGTCAGCGAAGCGGGCTCCATCGACATGCTGATCAACAATGCGGGGATCAGCAGCACTGCACCGGCGGTGGAAGCGGATTTTGAGCAGCTGAAAGGTCTCGTGGATACCAACCTGACCGCCTGTATCGGCATTACCCAGGCGGTGTTCCCGCATATGGCCAGTCAGGGCCATGGTCGCATCGTCAATGTGGGCAGCGTGGTCGGCGAATTGCCGGCGCCATTCACGGCAACCTACTGTGCTACCAAGGCGGCGATCCACATGTTCTCGGATGTGCTGCGTATGGAGTTGTTGCCCTTCAATATCGAGGTCACCACGGTGCAACCCGCGGCGGTAAGTACGGAAATTGAAACCCGCTCCGCCACCGGGGTGGAAATGTTTGGCAGTGCCGATTCCCGCTACCAGAAATTCTACGCGGGTATTCGAAAGCGTTTTGAAGGGGGCGAGAAAGTGGCCATGAGTGCCGAAGACTTTGCCGTTCAGATCGCACCCAAGCTGCTGTTGTCGCGCGCGCCGCGTATCGTGAGCGGCGGTGGCAATAACCGTTTGTTGCGCACCCTGGCAAAACTGCCGGTATCCCTGCGCGACTGGTTGCTGCGCAAGGAATACCAGCTCTCTTGATGGTTTGCGGAAAGCAGTGATCGCGACGGTTTACTGACCGTCGCTACCGCCATTACCACCGCTGCCGCCAAAGGCGGCGGAATTGAAATTCTTCACGCCCTTTTCCCGGGCTTTCTTTGCCACCTTGAGGAACAGCTCGGGAAACGCCGTGCACAGTCGGCCGGTCCAGTGATCGGAGCTTGGCAGGTAGGTTTCCAGCGGTTTCTTCTCCAGCACCTCGCCGATGATCATTTGCGCCACCTCCTGGGGTGTCAGCGCGCGCTTGCCTTCGAAAGAAAGCGCGGCGCGGTGGTCGCCCCGTTGTTGGTCGAGCATCTCGGTCTGTACCGCCGTGGGCGCAACCAGGCTTACGTTTACGCCGTGGGGGCGCAAATCCCCTGCGGCGGCAATGGTGAATCCGCGCACCGCGTGTTTGCTCGCCGCGTACACTGCGTTACCCGGGGTGGCAAACAGACCCGCGGTGGATCCCACATTGATGATGTGACCGCTGCCGCGGCCGATCATTTTTTCCGCCAGCGCGTTGGTGCCGTAGATCACGCCCAGAGTGTTGACCTTGAATTGCAGGTCGATGTCGCTCGCCCGCATTTCGCCGGTTTCCGCCGGACGCAGAATACCCGCCACGTTCACCAGCACATCCACCGGTGCGCTTTGCCAGCGCGCTTCGGTGACGGCGCTCCACTGTTGTGCATCGGTTACATCCAGCCTCGCGGTGGTCAAGTTGGGTGTGTCCTGCCAGCGCGCTTCCAGCGCGCCACTGTCGATGTCGCACGCGGTGACCTGATGGCCCGCGGCCTGTGCGGCTTCACAGATGGCCGCGCCGATCCCGCGCGCGGCGCCTGTCACTAGAAAATGCATCGTTATTCTTCTCCCGAAATTGGCGCACATTGGCGTTTATTTTTCCGTGCCGACCAGCGATGTCCTGTTCCACACAGAGTGAATAAGATATATTGAAAATAAATCTTTTCAACTGCAAATGTTGGTTGTCATTGTCAGTTGCCGGCGATGTTGCGGCGCAACGGGGGCTTGAGAGAGACCCGCAGGAGAGAATGGGATGCAAAACAATAAAGTAGATTCCGGGTTCGATGCGGCCGCCCGCGCGGGTGGCAGCCGGCGTTTTCCCGATGGGTTCCTGTGGGGGAGCGCCACCGCCGCCTTCCAGATAGAGGGCGCGACCACCGAGGGCGGACGCGGCCTTTCGATCTGGGACACCTTCTGCGCGGAGCCGGGGCGCATCGCCGATGGCAGCAATGCGAACTTTGCTTGCGATCACTACCATCGCTGGCGGCAGGATATTGCCATGATGGCGGATCTGGGGCTGCAGGCTTACCGGTTCAGCCTGGCCTGGCCTCGAATCTTTCCCGCCGGGCGCGGCGCGGTGAATCAGGCGGGTATCGATTTTTATCAACGGTTGATCGACGGCTTGCTGGCGGCCGATATTGAACCGATGGTGACCCTGTTTCACTGGGATCTGCCGCAGGCGTTGCAGGACCACGGCGGTTTTCTTAATCGCGAGATCTGCCACCACTTCGCCGACTACGCCGAAACCGCAGCGCGGGCCTTTGGCGACCGGGTGAAAACCTGGTTTACCCACAACGAACCCAATGTTTTTGCCTTTAACGGCCACCTGCACGGAAGTCACGCACCGGGCCTGCAGGACGTGAATAGCTATTTCCGTGTGGCGCACCACCTGAACCTGTCTCACGGCATGGCGGTGGCACGGGTGCGCGGCAATGTGCCGAATAGTCGCATCGGCCCGGTAATTCACCAGGCCCTGTTCGATTCCGCTGACGGCTCTGAAGCGGGCCGCCAGGCGGTGGAACAATCGGACACCAGCTTCAACCGGCTGTTCACCGACGCCATGCTGAAAGGCGAATACCCGGCGAGCCTTGTACCCATGCTCGAGGCGCAATCGGGCCTGGTTCAAGACGGCGACCTCGCGGCCATGTCTGCGCCCAGTGATTTTCTCGGTATCAATCATTACACCCGCTACTGGGTAAAACCCGATGGCCAGTCGCCCACCGGTGTCGCCAGCGATGACCACCGGGTGCCCGGCGCCCACTACACCGCCTTGGACTGGGAGGTTTTCCCCCAGGGCATGTATCAGGTGCTCACCGACGCCCACGAGCGCTACGGCCTGCCGGTCATGATTACCGAGAACGGCTGCGCCATGGACGACACTCTGGTGGATGTCGACGGGGTCAAGTCCGTCGCCGATGACAGCCGCATCGAGTTTCTTTCTCTATACCTGGGTGCGGTGCACCGCGCGATTGACGACGGCGTTGATGTGCTGGGTTTTCTGCAGTGGTCGCTGATGGATAACTTCGAGTGGGCTGAGGGCCTGGAGCCGCGCTTCGGGCTGGTGTGGGTGGATTACGACACCGGGGAGCGCACGGTAAAAGACAGCGGTCTCTGGTACCGGGGTGTGATTGCCCGCAACGGATTGCCGCTTGCCGTCGAGTCCGCAAAACAGAGTGCAATGCAGGAGGCTTTATGATCCATCTCAATCGGCGCTATTACCTACGCGGCCTGTACGCGGCGTTTCGCTGGATGATTAACCCGGTGAGTGAGGGCGGCGCGAAGCAGGTGCCGCGTGCGCGTATTTATCTTACCGGCCCGCAGATTCTCAAGGACGTTGAAGAGATGCGTCAGCATCCGGTGGGTGCGCGTTTGCTGCGGGATAAACCGGATTTTGGCGAGGCCTGCCAGTTGAAGAACTTGGAAAACATGCCGGAGGGTTCTTTCGGACACGCCTATTACCAGATGATGAGTGCACCGGGTATCGCCCCCGCCTACCTGCTCGCGGGCCTTGCCTACCGGGATGGATTTTTCGATTCCATCGATATGGACGAGGATACCCGCTGGTTGCTGGAGCGCGGTCTGTTTGATCATGATCCCTCGCATATTCTCTCCGGCTATGGCACCGACTTGAGTGGCGAGATGCTGAATATCCTCTACGCCCAGGGGTTGAACGGTGTTCCCCGCTGGCTCGCATTTGCCGGTCCCTTCGGAATCCTCAGCAGTATCATTATTCCCAAGGTGGGCTGGAAAGAATGGCGGCGCCTGCTCAAGGAAGCCTATCGCCGCGGTGCCCAGGCCCGCGCGCATTTCCCGCCGCAGGCCTACCCCTATGAAGAGTTGTTCCCGCGCCCGCTAAGTGAAGTGCGCGAGTATCTCGGTATCGAACCCTTGCCCGAGGGGTTCTCCACCGCCGGCTGGCTGAACGGTTCCTTTCTCGGCCGAAAATTTGCCACCGGTTTTGCGCCTCCCAAGAAAAAAGGGAAAAGCAAAGCGAAACACAACGCGCAAAAGGAAGAAGAGCCAAAACCGGATGTTCCCGCGCTCAGTCAGCTGGTGATCGACCGCGGTGTGCACTGGCGAGACTTTATGCGTGCGGGTAAAGAATGTCAGGAGCGTTTGCGGGAGCTGGCGGCCAGTGGCGCCTCCAGCGAGCGTCTGCAAGCGGAATTATCCAACTAGGTCGGCGCTGCAGCCGACCAGCCATTGATGAGTGGAATCTATGCAAAATAACAACAAAACTCCGGTGTCCCTGCAGCAGCAGGTTGAGAAATACCAGCAAGCGGTTGCGCACCTGACCCAGAGCGGGCAGCCATTCGAAATTGCCGAAGCCCAGCGCGATGGTCACGCTATTCGCTATTACAAACCGGCACCGGCCAATCTCGCCCAGCTGTACCAGATGATGCTCGCCCATGGTGATAAAGAGTTTCTGGTTTCTGGCGAGCAGCGGTTGTCGTTCCGCGAGGTTTATCAGAAGGCGTGCGCCTTCGCCCGCGGGCTGCAACAGCAGCTCGCCGTCAAAAAAGGCGACAAGGTAGCGATCGCCATGCGCAACAACCCCCAGTGGTGTATCGCGTTTCTAGCGATTACCGCCATGGGTGCGGTGGTGGTGCCGCTCAATAGCTGGTGGACCGGTGAAGAACTGATTTACGCGCTCAAGGATGCCGGCGCCGATATCGCGGTGGTGGACGGCGAGCGCGCACAGCGCATTCTGGGGCAGGATCACGGGCCTAATATTCATTTGATTCACGTGGTCGAGCCAGGGGCCACCGCGCCGGACTCGCATACTTGTGTGGACTATACATCGTTGGTGCAGGAATCCGCGGAGAGCTTTCCGTCGACTGACATAGACCCCGAGGACGAGGCATCCATTTTTTATACCTCGGGCAGCACCGGTAACCCCAAGGGCGCACTCTCCACCCATCGAGGAATTATTTCCGCGCTGATGAGCTGGGCGCTGATGAGTGTGGCCAATCATGCCGCCGGTCTCGGTGAGGACCTTACCGACCCGAATAAAAAACTTGCTGCACTGGTCACGGTACCGTTTTTCCACGTAACCGGCTCCCACGCGATTTTCCTGTTGTCCATTGCCAGCGGCCGCAAACTGGTATTGATGCACAAATGGGATCCAAAGGCGGCGCTTGCGCTGATCGAGCGCGAGCGCATTACCTATTTCAACGGTGTGCCCACCATGTCTCAGGATCTGCTCAACCATCCGGAATTCGGGCAGTTTGATACCAGCTCGCTGGAAGAAGTGTTTGCAGGCGGTGCCGCGCGACCGGCGGCGCACGCGCTGCGTATTCACGATGAGTTTGGTCTCAATGCTGGCGGTGCCTATGGCCTTACCGAAACCAATGGGCTGGGTTGTGTGGTCTCCGGGGGCATGTATCAGGCGCGGCCCAGCTCCGTGGGCATGGTGACCCCCAATGTGACCGAACTGAAAATCGCTGATGAGACCGGTGCGGAAGTGCCGGCAGGGGAAACCGGAGAGATCTGTTTCCGCGGCCCGGCAAACATTGTCGGCTACTGGAAAAACCCCGCGGCCACCGCCAAGTCTTTCGAGAATGGCTGGTTTAAAACTGGCGATGTCGGTTACCGGGACGAGCTGGGCTTCCTGTATATCGTCGACCGCATCAAAGACATCATCATTCGCGGTGGCGAGAACATCAGTTGCCTGGAGGTGGAATCCGCTCTGTACCAGTGCCCGGATGTACTGGAAGTGGGCGTAGTGGGGATTGCCGACGAACGTCTCGGCGAGGCCGTAGCTGCCGTGGTGTACACCGGTGACGGCCAGCAGGACGCCGATGCCATTCGCGACTTTCTCAAGGGCCACCTGGCGCAGTTCAAGATTCCCCAGGAAATTCTGTTTAGCGACGAACCACTGCCGCGTACCGCTTCCGGAAAAATTCACAAGCCCGCTCTGCGCGAAGTTTTCGCTCAGGCGATTCCCGCCTAATGTTTTTGGAAAAGTAGTATGGAAACTCCCGTTCAGAAGAAACCCCATTCCGAATCCTACCGCTGGCAGAGTCAGAGTTACGATCTGCCGGAATCCGCGGCGAAATGTTTCGCGCGCGATGGCCACATCACCCTGCGCGGCGTGGCCAGTGCCAGTGAGGTTGCCGAGCAGCGCCAGGTGGTTGCCGATGCCATTGCCCGCACCGAGCACACCACACTGCCCATGGCACAGCGGGATACCTATCAGAAAGCGTTTCTCAAGCATATGAATCTGTGGTCCCGGGATCTGGAAGTGCGTAAGTACATCTGTGCCCAGCGCTACGGTGAAATTGCCGCGCGCTTGATGGGGGTTGATGGGGTACGTATCTATCACGATCAGGCGCTCTACAAAGAGCCCGGCGGCGGCCATACCCCCTGGCACCAGGACCAGCACTACTGGCCGGTGGACACCGACAACACCATCACCATGTGGATGCCGATGGTGGACCTGGACCCGAGCATGGGGATTCTGCAGTTTGCCTCCGGTTCCCACCGCGATGGCTATCTGGGAGATCAGCCGATTTCTGATGATTCGGAAGCGGCGTTTTCCAGTTATGTACAAGACCGCGGTTACCGGGTCAGTTGCGACACCGCATTGAGTGCGGGGGATGCGACTTTTCACGCGGGCTGGACACTGCATTCCGCGGGCGCCAATTCGAGCCCGCGTATGCGCGAAGTGATGACGGTGATCTGGGTGGCCGATGGCTGCCGGGTTTCCGAGCCGCAGAATTTCAATCAGCACCGCGATCTGCAGCGCTGGATGCCCGGCCTGGTCGCCGGCGACAAGGTGGCCAGTACCCTGAATCCGCTGGTGTATCACCGGGATAGCCGCCTGACGGCGGGGCGGTGACGGCATGGGAAAACAACACACAACCCAGGGTGACAGCCAACCGGGCGTTGCATTTGATCGAGCGCGCTTTGATGCCGTCGCGGAGGCATTCCGCAAAAAATATGCACGTGAGCCAGAGTGCTGGGTGCGCGCCCCCGGGCGCGTCGATGCCATGGGCAGCCACACGGATTACAACGGTGGCTTCGTGCTCACCGTGCCCGTGGATCGCGATACCTGGCTGGTGGCGGCGCGCCGCGACGATCACCAGGTGCACCTGTCTTCCCTCAATATCGAAGGCGATGGTCAGTTTGATTGCCGCGATGTTCTCGCCGAGCGACTTTCCGGCTGGCAGATCTATGTGCAGGCAGTGGCGCAATTGCTGGTGGAAGACGGGTACCCGCTGACCGGTTGTGATGTGATGGTGCACGGCACCCTGCCCATTGGCAGCGGCCTCAGTTCATCGGCATCACTGGAGGCTGCAGTGGCGGTGTTGTTTTCGCAACTGGGTGGTTTCCAGCTGGACCCGGTGGACATGGCGCTACTGTGCCAGCGTGCGGAAAATAAAATCGTCGGCGTCAATTGCGGTGTCCTGGATCAGTACAGTGTGATTCTCGGCGAAGCGGATTCCCTGCTGTTACTCGATTGCCGCGATCTGAAGCACTCCTATGCGGCGCTGCCCGCCGATATCCTCCCGGTAATCTGCAATACCTGCACCCCGCGCAGCCTGTCCAATTCTGCGTATGGTGAACGGCGGGAAAATTGTATGACCGGTGTTCGCCAGATTCAGGCCCAGGGCAGAGACATTGGCTCACTGCGGGACCTGACTGCGGAGGACTTCGCCGAGGTCAGCGCGCAGCTGGATCCGGTGGCTGCGCGCCGCTGTCAGTTTGTGGTCGAGGAAAACCAGCGGGTGTTTGATCTCGCACACGCTTTTGAAAACGATGACCGGGTGGCAATTGGCCGGTTGTGCCGCGATTCGTTTATGGGCGCCAGGGATTTGTATGAGATTACGGTGCCCAATATGGAAGCGATGTTTGCGGCCGCGTTGGAATCACCCGGCATTATTGGGGTACGCCAGGCGGGGGCCGGATTTGGCGGATGCCTGGTGGCGTTTGTGGAGCGCGACAAAGTGACGGCGTTCGAGCAGGATTGCGCGCGACGCTACCAGCAACGCAGTGGCATTACCCCGGAGGTTTACGCGGTGGCCGCAGCGCCGGGAGCCGGTCTGTTGGTTGATGCGCAGAAAATCGCGGAGCAGACCCTTGCCACCGCGTGACGGTTGAACGGGCGAATCCGACCCAACAAAAAAGCGCTGCCTTGGCAGCGCTTTTTTGTTGGGGGGATTTTATCCGCTTGCGTTTTACGAGTGTTCGGGGAGCTGCACCCGGATAAAATCCTGCGGTGCTTTGCGCACACGGTGTGCGGCGGGAAGAATTTCTTTCAGGGTATTCACAAATCCATCCGAGGGTTCCGGGTAATCGTGTTTAACCAGCTGATGCAGTTTCGGCAGTGCATGGAAAGGGACCGCTGCGTACATATGGTGCTCAGTGTGGTAATTCATGTTCCAGTAGAAAAACTGCAGCAGCGGGTTCATATAAGTGGTGCGAGTACTGGTGCGGTGATCCGGATTGTTCACAGCCAGTGCGGTGTGTTGCGTGGTCTGTACCAGGGTCGCAAGCAGGCCGCCGTAGTAGGGGGCAAACAGGGTAAATACCAGTGGCAACCAGGACTGGGCCAGAATCGACCAGCTCACCAGGGCGACTACACCCAGCACAAACAACCGGGAGGACCAGACGATGTCCTGCCACTGTTTGTCGTTGATGCGTTCGTCGATATAGGCGGGACGTTTTCCGGTGGCGTGAACAAACGGAATAATCAGTTCCCGGGGGTAAAACAGCGCGGTGGCGAAGGGCAGAACCCAGGGAGACACCGGCGGGCGGGCGGTGAAGAATTCCGGGTCCTGTTCCTCATACAGGGTGTAGGCGTGATGCTGCAGGTGACGCCAGCGATCGTAGCGCGCTTCCTTGTGCAGCATGAATCCGGAAATCCAGTTCACCGCTTCGTTCAACCACGGCGTTTTGAACGCGGTGCGGTGGTGGGTCTCGTGCATGGCGGCCATACCCGACAGCACATAGATACTGCCGTAGATAAAAAAGAACAGATAGCTCCACAGGGTGCCGAGGGTGGCGTAGGCGAGGTAGCCAAAGTTCACCAGCAGCGCCAGGGTGACCGCCACCAAAAATAACCCCGGTCCATCCTTTTTTTCCAGCAGCGCGCGGAACGCCTGCTTGTCTACCGGTGTTTTGTACCAGCGGATAGGCGCCGTCTGGTCGGTATTCGTTGTCATCGGAATCTCCCGTTTTTGTTGTCGCGGCCGGCTAGTTCAGCTTTTCCTGCAGCAGGTCTTTCATATACAGATTGATGTCCCACTGGTTGACCAGCGGCGCGTTGGTTTGCGGGTGCACCGGCATATAGGTGGGTGGGCCAAACTCCGGGGTAATTGCAAACGCCGTGCGGTCTTCCTGGCTGTCGAGAATGGTCTGCCACCAGTGGATATGTGCATCGACTTCCCCCTGCCAGTGGGGCGAGCGCGGATCGACGATCTGCGGTCCGTTGGAATGGCCCACGCGGGCGTGGATATAACCGCAGCGCGGTGCGATGCGCTGGATCAATTTCGGGTGGTGCTCCAGCAGGGATTCGCTCACCACACACCAATGGGAGAAATCGGCGGTGAGGCGCAGCTCGGGCAGGGCATCGAGATATTCCTCGATGGTCCAGGGGTTGAAGCTGAAACGGCCGCGATGGGTCTCGTGCACGATGGGTACGCCGTGCTGGTCGGCAATGGCCTGGGCGGCGCCAATCAATTCCAGGTTCTGTTCGCGACTGAAATAGTCGCGTCCGGTATGGCAGTTGATCATGCGCGGTTTCAGCTCCGCCAGTGCGGTGACTTCATCGAGATATTGCGCGCGGTAGTTTGCATAATTGGGTTCTTTGCACAGAACCACCTGGGCAATCAGCTCGATACCGCTGGCGGACATCAATGCGGCGATCTGCTCCTGTTGATTGCGCGCATCAGGGATCGGGGTTTCGATGCCGCGGTAGCCAGCAGCCAGTACCTTTTCGACAAAATCCACGAGCGGGATATGGTGTGAGCCCCAGTAGGTGCAGAAAAAATCCAGACGCATGGTGTGTCTCCGGTTGCCGATCAAACGCCGTGGTTTGCCGCGGCAAAATGTTGTTCGGAACAGTCGCGCAGCATTTGCGCGGCCAGCTCCGGGGTAAGGTCACGTTGTGCTTCCGCGAGCATTTCAAAGCCCACCATAAATTTGCGCACACTGTGTGAGCGCAACAGCGGTGGGTAAAAATGGCCGTGGAATTGCCAGTGGCGCTGGTCTTCATTATTTACTTCGCCGAGGTCGGTCTGCCGCTCGCCAGTCTCATTGCCCTCATTCGGGTAAGGCGCACCGTGCCAGCCCATGGTGTAGGGAAAGCGGGTCTGAAACAGGTTGTCGTAGCGCACCAGCAATCGCTTCAGCAAATCCGCCAGTTGGCGTCGCTCTTCGGCGCTGGCATTTTCCAGTCGCGTCAGCGGGAATTTGGGCAGTACCAGTGTCTCGAAGGGCCAGGCGGCCCAGTGGGGCACCACCGCGATCCACAGAAAATTTTCCACCACGGTGCGGGTGCCGCTGGCACTTTCCAGGTGCGCGTACTCCATCAGCAGGGAGCGCCCCTCATGCTTGAGATAATTGCGCTGCTGTTCCTCTTCCCGTACCACTTCGCTGGGCAGTGCGTCCATCGCCCACACTTGTCCGTGGGGGTGTGGGCTGGAGCAGCCCATGACCGCACCCTTGTTTTCAAACAGCTGTACGTAGCGGTAATCGCGCCCCAGTTCGGCGGATTGCGCAGCCCAGGTGTCGATCACCCGGGCAATGCTTTCCACCGGCAGTTCCGCGAGGCTCCGATGATGTTCCGGTGAATAGCAGATCACCCGGCAGGTTCCGCATACCGGTTCCTGCTTTAACAGGGGGTGGGACGAGGCCTGTGCCTGGGAGGGGGCGGTATCGAGCAGCGCCGGAAAGTCATTGTCGAAAACGAACGTATCCCGGTAGCCCGGATTGCGCGCACCGCCGCTGCGGGCATTGCCCGCGCACAGATAACAATCTTCCACATAGGCCCGGGTTTCCCCGGGCGGTGGCGCGTCCACCTGGCCCTGCCAGGGGCGCTGGTTGCGGTGGGGGGAGACCAGTACGTACTCCCCCGTGAGCGGGTTAAGACGCCGGTGCGGTGCGCTGTGGCTATCGGGATTGGACATCAGAGCACCTCGAACAGGCCCGCGGCACCCATACCACCGCCCACACACATGGTGACCACCACGTAACGCACACCGCGGCGTTTTCCTTCGATCAACGCGTGCATCACCATGCGCGCGCCGCTCATGCCGTAGGGGTGACCAATGGAAATGGCACCGCCGTTGACGTTGAGGCGCTCGTCGGGAATACCCAGTTTGTCGCGGCAGTAAATCACCTGCACGGCGAAGGCTTCGTTCAGCTCCCACAGACCGATATCGTCCATGGTGAGGCCGTGATTTTTCAGCAGTTTGGGAATGGCATACACCGGGCCGATACCCATTTCGTCCGGCTCGCAACCGGCCACCGCCATACCGCGGTAGGCACCCAGTGGTTCCAGGCCGCGGCGCTCGGCCTCCGCGGCTTCCATCAGGATCATCGCCGCCGCGCCATCGGAGAGTTGTGAGGCGTTGCCGGCAGTAATACAGCCGCCTTCGCGCACCGGTTTCAGCCCGTTGAGGCTGCCGAGATCGGTTTCCGGGCGGTTGCATTCGTCTTTTTCCAGGGTGACTTTCTGCTCGCTGATTTCACCGGTGTTGCGGTCCTGCACCAGTTTGGTGGCGGTGACCTTGACCAACTCGCGGTCGAAACGACCGGCGGCCTGGGCGTCGGCGGTGCGCTGTTGGGATTTCAGTGCATAGGCATCCTGCACTTCGCGGTCGATGCTGTAGCGATTGGCCACCACTTCGGCGGTGTCCAGCATCGGCATATGAATGGTGGGCACATTGGCCATCGCCTGGGGGTCGGCGACCCGGTGCAGGTTGAGCTTGTCATTCTGCACCAGGGAAATGGATTCACAGCCGCCGGCGAGCACGATGGGCATTCCGTCGTGCACGATTTGCTTGGCCGCGGTGGCCACCGCCATCAGGCCGGAAGCGCACTGGCGATCGAGCGACATGCCGGCAACGCGCACCGGCAGGCCGGCCGACATGGCAACCTGACGGGCGATATTGGCAGCCTGGGTGCCCTGCTGCAGGGCCGCGCCCCATACGCAGTCTTCAATGTCTGCCGGATCCAGATCGGCGCGGGTGATGGCCGCCTGCACCGCGAAGGACGACAGTGATGGTGCCTCCAGATTGTTGAAGGCGCCGCGGTAGGCTTTGCCGATGGGCGTGCGCGCGGCGGAGACGATCAGTGCTTCTTTCATAATGCTTTTCCGTAATTCTTTGAGCGGTGCGTCAGGCGTTGGCCGTGGCTGCCCCTTTTGGTTGAGCGCCTGTTTGCAGCGCACCGAGTGCCTTGCGGATAAACCGCTCGGTCTGCTGGGCAGCGGAGTCCAGGGTGTGTGGGTTCCGGGTGTCTGAGATCTGCGCCAGCTGTGCGGCGACCTGTTCAGGTTGCTGTTTGTCGGCGGGGAGGAACACGCCTTCGGTTTCAAACTGGGTGGCGCGGGAATAGCAGCCACCGCCGGCGCACAGGATTTCGCCGCTGGGGGCTTCCTCGGTGCACATGGCTAATGCGCCGGCGGTGACGGATTCGGTAGACAGCAGGTCGGCAAAATCCGGCGGCAGCAATTCTGCGGTCATACGGGTGGCGGCGGTGGGAGCCAGCGCGTTGATGTGGATATTGTTCTTGGCGCCTTCGAGGCGCAGGGTGTTCATCAATCCCACCACGGCCATTTTCGCCGCGCCGTAATTGGACTGACCGAAGTTGCCGTAGAGACCGGAGGCGGAGGTGGTCATCAGGATGCGGCCGTAATTTTGCGCGCGCATGGGCTCCCACACCGCCTTGCAGCAGTTGACGGTACCGAACAGGTGCACTTCCACCACCGAGCGGAAATCCTCCAGCGACATTTTGGCGAAGGATTTATCCCGCAGGATGCCGGCGTTGTTGATCAGGATATCCACGCGGCCCCAGGCGTTCATGGCTTTTTGCACCATGGCTTCAGCGTCGGCATAGCGGGTGATATCGCCGCCATCTACCAGCGCGGTACCGCCAGCAGCGGTGATTTCTTCCACCACCTGTTGTGCGGCCGTGGCAGAGGCGCCCTGACCGGCGCGGTCGCCACCCAGATCATTCACCACTACCTTGGCACCGAGGCGCGCCAGGGCCAGGGCGTGGGATTTTCCGAGCCCATTGCCGGCGCCGGTGACGATGGCGACCTTGTCTTGAAAGAGTTTGCTCATAACGATGACTTACCTTGAAATCCGTGAGTGATCCGTCGAGTTACTGGGTAGAGTTGCTTGGCAGCGCCGCTTAGTAGAGAACCTTGGTGAGATCGGCGCGCAGTACATTGCGCGCGTCCAGCAGCAGGGCCTTACCGGTACCGCTGACCGGCAGGGCGGCCAGCTGGCTGATGATGTGTACCTGGGTGGGCAGCTTCCAGGGCTGGGGGGCAAACCACTGCACCTCTGCACGGGCGATGCGCACCGAGCGGCACTCGAATTCCTGCGGAAACAGCGTGGCGTGGGAGAGGTCGGCGCCGCCCTGGTTGCCGAGGCTCGGGATGTGCCGCCAGCCCATCCAGTCCATTTCGGTAAATTCTTCTTTTACCGCGGCTTCGGTTTGCGGATCCGCATCGGCGATATTGGTGAAGTGCAGTTCGCAAAAGGTGTGACCACTGAGGTGTGCCCAGGAGCGCATCTCGCTGCCGTCGAAACGGAAATCCTCGATATTGCCGGGAATTTTCGGGATACCCGCGGATTCACGGCCGGGCAGGATGGGGATGGGATTGTTTTCCCAGGTGACCAGGTTGTACCAACCCTCCAAATTATCCCGCTCGCCCTCGAAGCGCACCGGCACATTGACCGCGAGAATGTTGTAGGGCTCGCCGCCCATCCAATCCACGCCGCGGTTCATCATGGAAGCGACCATGATTTCGTTGCGCAGCAGCGAGAAATTCTTCGGCAGCAGGCGCGCCAGTTGTTCGCCGTCGGTCTCGTACATGGTGGCGGCGGTAATGGTGTCGCGGTACACCAGTGGCGCGAGGCCGCCTTCCACGCCGCCGAAGTGGGCGGGCATCTGGAACACCGTACCGGCCTGGTTGTAGCTTCCCGAGTTGGGCACCGTTCTGGGTCTTGGGAATTCGGTGGTTGATTTTTTCTCGAGGAGTTCTTCGGTTTCCATGCTGCGCCCGCTTTTTCTGATTGCGAAATTTGTCACACCCTTTTACAGGGAGAAGGTGAATTTTCGACAGCAGGGAACACCCGCGCCATGACACGGGATGTCATGGCGCGGGTGTGAACTAGGCAAGGCCTGGAAGATTAGGAGGGGGAAAGTTGTGCGTCGCTATACTCAGTGCATCTTCAACCGCGGTTTCACAAACCGGTTGGCCTGCCCGATGACATACAGCAGCATGGCGCGTGGCCAGCCGTGCAGAGCCGCCAGGTGCATACGATACAGGGAGCGGTAGGCGAGCCCGGCCAGGCGTCCCTCAATGGTGAAGCTGCCTTTTACCAGCCCGCCCATCAGGCTGCCAACCGCATCGAATTTGGATAGGGAAACCAGCGAGCCGCGGTCCTTGTAGGTAAAGGATTGCAGCCCGGCTTCGGGGTCTTCCACCAGTGCGATCAGGTTTTCTCGTGCGGTTTTGGCCATTTGCTGTGCGGACTGAGCGCGTGGCGGTACCTTGTGCTCGGCGGCGTCGATGCAGCCGGCACAGTCACCGAGGGCAAAAATTGACGGGTCGGCTTTGCTGCGCAAGGTTGCTTCCACTTCGATCTGGTTCTGGCGGTTGAGCGTCAGGCCGTCCAGCTTTTGCAGAAAGTCTGGTGCCTTGACGCCCGCAGCCCACACACGAATGGCCGCGGGGATTTCCTCGCCGTCTTTGGTTACGAACCCCGTAGGCGTCGCTTCGGCTACCTGGGTAGCGGTAAGCACGCGCACGCCGAGATTGCTCAACTCTTTTTCTGAACTGTTACCGAGCCGTGGGGGGAGTGCGGGTAACAGGTGTGGGCCGGCCTCGATCAGGGTCACCTTGAGGTCGCCATTTTTAATGCGCCCGTAGTGACCCATCTCATGCACTGCGTCCACCAGTTCTGCCGCCAGCTCCACGCCAGTTGCGCCGCCGCCGACAATGGCGATGTGCACTTCTTCCGCTACGCGGTTTTCGAGTTGCAAAAACTGGTCGAGTAACTTGGTGTGGAACTTCTGCGCCTGCTCGGCGCTGTCGAGAAACTGGCAGTTGTCACGTACCCCGGGGGTATTGAAGTCGTTGCTCTGGCTGCCCAGGGCAAACACCAGGTAGTCGTATTCCAGTTTGCGCGCCGGCACCAGCGCTTGCCCGTCATCGCTGCAGACCTCGGCCAGTTCAATGGTTTTTTCTTTCCGGTTCAGGCCGCGCAGGCTGCCCAGTTCAAATTGGAATCCATTCGCGCGGGCGTGGACCTGATAATTGAGGGCATCGAGGCTGGAGTCCAGTGCGCCGGTGGCAACCTGGTGCAACAGGGGTTTCCAGATATGGGTGCGATTTTTGTCGACGAGGGTGATCTCCGCCGCGGGGGATGTATTGCGGCGGTGAAAACGGTTAAAGGAGAAGTGACGGCCGAGACTGGTGGCTAATTGCAGCCCGCCGGCGCCGCCGCCGACAATGACAATTTTCTTCATGACAGAGATTTCCTGTAGAGCTAAAAAAATCGTGCTCTTCGCGCGCCCTGAGATGTCCAAGCGTCAATGGTTGGACGATCGGGAGTCGAACCTGTTTTTAGGGGTACACGTTCGCAATCGGGCGACGGTCTCTGTGAAGACCCGGGAGGAAGAGTACATTGCCCTTCCTCGGATTCTTTTGATGGTATGGGTGGCCATACTAGCGCACTCAGCCGCGTTGGCAACGGCCGAAATAGTTTCAGCGGAAAGTGTTTCATCGGAAAGCGTTTTTTGTTGGCGTGTTGGGGCCGGTAGCCCCTGTCTCAGGAAATCAGTTCGCTGTGCCGACGGGCCAGTTTTTTCCAGTCGCCGCCCTGTGCAAGGTGTATCGGTTGCGGCGCGCAGAGCAGCTGGTCACTGCTCGTGGGAAGCTCGTCTACAACCCCGATAATCGCAGCGTGGCGACAGCCGGAAGCCTGCAGTGCGGTGAGGCAATCTTCGGCGAACTCGACAGGTACTGCGCCCAGCAGTCCACCACAGATTTGTGGATCCACCAGTAGTGGCAGCAGCGGCTTGGCTCGCCAGGCGGCGGGATTTTGCAGGGCCGTATACGACCGGGCATTGTGCGAATGCAAATGGGCCAGCAGGCCGTGCTCGGCGCAGTAAGTGGCCCCCGGGAGCAGGGGCAGTGCATCGGCAAACAGGCTGGCTCCCAGGCGGAGTTCGCTCGGGTGATTGGACTGCTCCAGGTCTGCCGGGTGGCTGCGGTGGTGGCTCGTGTGATGGCCCTGATACTGGAGTATTTCCAGCAGCCGGCCCAGCAGGCCGGCATCGTTGATAGTGCTGATGGCGTGGGCGTCATTGGAGGCAAAGATATCTGCGGCGGTGGCATTGCTCTGCAGCATCAATTCCAGCGCTTGCTGTATCCAGCGGCCGTGGGCCTTGCCCTGGCGTTCGGCCGCCAGCAGTGTGCCGATACCGAGCGGCTTGGTGAGTATCAGGCAGTCCCCCGCCTGCAGTTCAGCCCTGGCATCGGGTTGCCCGGGCTCGGTTACACCGTTGATGGTCAGCCCCAGTTGTAGCGCCGGTCCCTCGGTTGTGCTGCCGCCGTTCAGGGCGCAATTGTGTTGATTGAGTTCCCGTGCGGCGCCGTCCAACAATTGTTGCAGATCGCGGGCAGCCAGCTCCGGTGCCCCGTGGGGGAGGGTGACAAGTGCCTGCGCGGTATGTGGTTGCACCTGTGTAGAGATCAGCGAAGAGAGTGCGTGCAGGGCGCTCAAACGCCCGAACAGCCAGGGGTCCGCCACGGGTGCGCGCAGCTGATCCGAGCTCTGTGCCAGTAACTTTCCACTGGGCAGCTTGATAACAGCAGCTTCATTGCCGCGCGCGAGGGTCGATGCAATCGGCTGAGGTTGCGGCAGTGACGAGAGGGTCCGGTCCAGTAGCTCCGTCCCCCGTACCGCAGTGGTGTCACAATTGCGCAGCCCGGCGATGGAAATATTGTCGCGCTGCTCCAGGCCGTGGGGTGCTCTCGGTACCAGGTTATGCCAGAGCGCGGACAGTGCGGGCGCGGCAAGGGCGCGCTGTGGTTTTATACCGGCCACGGGCAGGGATTCGAAACGCCGCATCAACTGACGGTCGCGATGATCCTTCCACAGCCACAGCAGCCTGCCGGCACAGGAAAAACCGCCACGGGCGGCAATAGCGCGCTGGCTGCCACAAGACAACAGGCTGAAAAAGCGCTTTGTTGCCCGGTAGGGTTTCAGTGGTTGCTCCAGCAGTGTGGCGCGGAGATTGTGATAGAGCACGGGGCCCTGATCCAGTGCGTTCCGGGCGGACCGGGAAGTACTGTGTTCCGTCTTGTCGGCAGTGAGCGGGCTGGCGACATCGCCGGCTGCGAATACCGATGGATGCTGTACGGTGCGCAGGAATGCATCCACCTGCACAAAGCCGCCATCATCCAGCGCAAGGCCGGACTGCGCCAACCAGGGGGGGGCGCCGGCTTCGGTGCACAGCAGCACCTTGTCCAGAGCGAGGAATTCTCCTTCGTCGTTGTGCACGCCGCGGTGGGTAATTTCCGCCACCCGCCAGTTGCGGTGTGTACGTATTTTCAGGCGCCCCAGTTCTCGCGCCACCATTCTGCGCGCCAGTAGTGCGTATTCCTCAGGCAACCGGTTGCCTGCGTGCAGCAGGTGGATTTCCACCCGTCCGCTGTATATCTGTTCTTCCAGCGCCCAAGACATGGCCATAGCAAGTTCGCAGCCGCCCAGACCACCGCCCACAATCCCCAGGCGCAGTGGTTGGTGCTCACCGTGCACCTGGTGTTTCAGCTGCTGCCAGTAGCGGTGGAAATGGCCCACGGGCTTGACCGGAATGGCGAGATCGGACCCGGGAATCTTGCGGCAAGGGGTGGCGCCGACATCGAGAGAAATCAGATCGTATTCCAGGTCCGGACGCCCCAGCAGAGACACCCTTTTTTCCACGGGATCAATATGATGCGCGCACGCCTGAACAAAGCGCGCGCCCGCTGCGCGGCATAGCCGCGGTAGGTCGATATGAATGTCGCTGAAGCCGTAGTGGCCGGCAATCATCCCCGGTAGCATCCCCGAATAGGCGCTCTGCACCTGCGGTGACACCAGCGTAAGCCGCACGCCGGGTAAAGGTTTCTTTGCCCACAACTGCAAAAAAACCGCGTGGCTGTGCCCGCCGCCAATCAGCACGATGTCCTGATAATTGGGGTGCTCTCCCATGTGTTGCTTATCTGACTCTTTCACGGAGACCTGCCCTGACCGGTTTGTTTGTACCAGTTTGGTTGAAATATAAACAGTGTAACGGGGCTGCGGGCTTTAGCACGGCCTGGGCGCGCTGTTGTGAAGCATGTGGCGCCGGAATCTGTAATTAAGGCGCCGCCGGGAAATCATTCGCGCATAAAAATGGCTTGTTGCGGCGTTTCGCGACATCCCTCACAAGTCTGCTGGTCTTTAATGTAGGGAGCGTGCAGCGTCCAATCTCACAAAACCGGCTGCGCGAAATTCCTTGTGCGCCGAGTCTAGATGTTCACACCGCCCACGAATAAAACTGCAGAATATCGAGGAACCCGCCGCCTCCTGTGGCTGCTGGTATCCGTTCTGTTATTGATTGGCGCACTGAATATCTTTGTTTCCATTCTGTTGCCCGGAGCGGTGCAACGCTGGTTGCACGAGCGCGGACTGGAAGCGCAGATCGAGCACATGGATATATCGCTGCCGCGCCTGAGCGCACATCTGCGCGGCGTGCAGGTGCGCAACGAATTTGAGCGCGGTTTCAATGTGCGCGAAGCCACCCTTGGGCTTAGCTGGTGGCACTTATTGCAAGGCAAGGTTCACGTCAAACGGGTGGACTTGATTGACGCCTATATGGATCTCGAGTCCGAGCCCGGCAAGCACGGCCGGGTATGGGAAATCGGCGGCTGGCGGCTAAGCGAGGGCGGCGAGAAAAAGCCCAGAAACTGGCGTGTGGACCTGACCGCCGCCACCCTGCGCAATGCGGTGGTCTGTTACCACCACAAGCCGCAGTGGAACTCGCCCAGTTGCGCCCGTTTTGGCGATCTGACGCTGGATGACTTTTATGTGGCCGGGCGCAGGGATAAAACCGGCGAACCGCTGCAGTTTTCCATCGGTGCCGATGATCTGGCTCTGGACAACCTGCTGGCCTGGGATGAACACCCCCGCAAGGAATCTCCGACGGGGCTTGGCAGCAAAACTCAGGAGCCCGGCGAGGGCGACATGCGCAAGTCTGCTCAGGAAAATCCCACTTTGGCGGTGGTGCGCCTGAAAACCCGCAATATTCACTTCGAGCGCCCCGGCAATCTGCTGACCCTCGCGGAAGCCACCACACGCAAGTTCGCCGGGTGTCCGCCGCCACGCTGGGGAGAAGCCGTGCCCGGCTTACGCCGCATCACCAGTCACTGCGCCACCGCGCGCCGTTTACAGGTGCGTGGGCCGGCAAGTTTTTCCTTCGGTAAAGCGTCGGAAATCGCCTGGCACCGGGTCAACGGGCAGGAAGTGCGGCTGCGTTATCAAAACCGGCGCCACCCCAACTGGCACGCGGAAACCATTGCCATCAACGATTTCGACTTTCTGCGCGCGTCAAAATCCCTGGAGTGGCAGAGCGCGGGTGCCAGCGGATTTTCCTGGTGCCCCAATCAATTGCGCGCGGGACTTTCCGCTGCTGGCGCTCATCACTACTGTATTCGCGCGGGCAGCCTGCGGCTTCCCCAGCCCACGACGTTTGCATGGCTGAACGGTTTTCGCGTCGACTTGGCGGAGGCGAGCCTGACCCAGGGCACCCTCGTGGACCTGGACGCAACCACGCCGGCCCGCAATCCGGTAAATGCTAATCACCTACGTGTGGGGGCGCTGCAATACCGCAACGATCGCCGGCGGCTGCAACTGCAAAACCTGTCCCTGGATGGCGCGACCGGGTGCATTCCCGGTCAGCTGTGGGAGCGGGAAGATCACTGCGTCCTGCTCAATCAATTGCAGCTGCCGGAAACATTCAATCTGCAGTTCGCACGCAAAGTACCCAGAGAGAATCGGCCCGCCCAATCCTGGGCGCTGGATAGTGGGCCACTCGCATTGCAGAAGTTTCAATTGGGGCCGGCACAGGCAGAACCCGAAGACCAGCTGGTACTGAGTGATCTCCACTGGCAGCGGGTCGAACTGTCCCCCGACAAAAAACGCTATCTGCTGGAAGACGTAAATCTCGAACGGCTGGTGGGTTGTGTACCGGATGGCCTGTTACCTCAGCGGCTCTCGCCGCTATGCAGTCAGGTTGAGCAACTGCATGGCAAAGGAGATTTTGTACTCGAACTGGCGCCTTCTCCCTACCTTGTACTCGGCGAGTTGACGCTGGCTTCGCTATTGCTGTCCGACCACCTGAGCGATGATCTGGCGGCGCAGACCGGCCTGGCGTTACAGCAACTTCACACCGGCCATGGTTTTTTCCGTCTGCGCAGCCAGAAACTGAAGCCGGGGGAATACTTTGCCGGTGAGGACGCGCACGGCTGGTTTGCGGAGCAAAGTACCGCAGATGAAAACCTGGATGACGGTGCGGAAAAAGGCCAATTGCCTGGGGAGCTGTTGGCGGATGGCAATGGGGAATGGGATAAATCGTCCACGGCGATCGGCAGCGAAATTGTTGCCCGCGAGTTGGAACTGGAGCTGGCGTCCCTGTCACTGAACAAGCTGGAAGGCTGCCTGCCGGTGTCCTGGCAGGCATTGACCGGGGGAGGTGCTGCCGAACGCAGGCCGGAATGTTTCGAGGTGGTCAACCTTCAGCAAAAACAGCCATTACATCTGGTTGTCGACCGGCAGCGCACCACCAGCACAAACAGCGGTGCACAATTACGCGTGCTGTTTGCTGCCGCCGAACTCAGCATCGAGTCCGCCAATATACAAAGTGCCAGCAAGCAATCCCTGCTGACCCTGTCACAGTTGCAATTACCCGAGGCCGATTTCCGCCTGCAATCCCGCCCCGCGCGCGTACAGCTCAAGCTTCCCGGTTCCGTGCTGGACGCTGCGGATTTCTGTTTTGGTAAAAACCGTTGTGTCGATCTACAAACCCTGCGCACCGGCGACCGCTTCGAACTCTACTATGGTCGCGACCGATTCACCGCCGATCTCAATAACCTGGTGCTCGACCAGTTCACCCTGAGCGGCAGCGAGCAGGACCTCACACTCGACGTCGACAAGCTGCAGGGCCTCGCTCTGCACGCCAACCTCCCACGCACCGCCGGCGCTCGCGCGGCGTGGGATATTCAGCAACTGCAGGCACAGGCTATCGATTTTTGCTGGCCCGCTGGTGACAAGGACCGGATGTTGCCGCGCTGCGTGCGGGGGAAAAATCTCGGCTCGGAAAATGGCAACTTGTCCGTAGTCGAGCTGGCCCTCCACCACCGGCTCGAGGATCCCTCCCAGTTGCTGCTCGGGCGCCTCCAGATTGAACAGCTCGGTATGGTGCAGCCCGCAATAGCTAGCCAGCCGGTACAGCTGAACTTGCACAATCTGCGCCTGGAGAGCATCAGTGGATGCGGTCTCAACGACTGGCTCGCAGCCCCACAATTGCGCAGGGAAAACAGCGCGCGCTGGGCCGGTTGCCTGTCGTCCGGAAGCCTGCATCTGAGCGGCGACAATCTTGTGCGCCTCGGTGCAGGGGAAACAGCAGCAGCGCGAGAAACTGCGCGGCTCGCGCTGGGCCCCCTGCAGGCGTCCAGCCTGAAGCTTGATCCCGCGGTGGGGAGCCCGTTGCAACTGGCGCACCTGCAGTGGCAATCCGTGCGCTGGCCCGGCGGCGCACGGGTGCAGGTGGAAGATCTGGTCGCGCAGGATTTTTCTGGCTGTCTGCCGGAGCAGGCTGCGCGTAAAGATCCTCTGTGTTTCTCATTCGGCATATTAAATATCAGTGGCAACCAGAAGCTCACCGCAGGGGATGAATTGCGTACAACCGGCCATATCGCTCTGGAAGACTTCGTTTTCCGCCATGGGCAACGCAAGCGTCTTGGGTTCACGCATCTCGCGGTGAATGGTCTGGCCTTCTCTCCCAAGACCTTGGAATTACAGCGCGCAGAAATGAGCGGCCTCAGCGGATGTCTGAGCCCATTTAACCTCGGCGAAAAGGCGCTCGCGCCCTGTTATGAGGTTGGCCGGATTTCTGTGGGCAGTGAGCACAAAGTATTGCTGGGTAACCTGCGCAGCGGTAAAGCCCAGCGTCAGTTCCGCAATATCAAGGTGGATGGCTTGCGTATGACCCAGCAGGACTTTCCCGCGGGGTTGCCTTCGGAATTACTGCACATCGCCACACTGGAGGCCGACCTGCTCAGCTTTGGCCACCGCGAACTGGTTAGTGAAAACCTCAAGCTGGAAAATATCAGCAGCTGCCTGCCGGCTGGCTATATCAGCGGGGTGCAGAATTGCGTCAATCTGCAGCGTATTCTCACCTCCGGAAAATTCAGTTTCGACCAGCGCAGATTGGACCTCTCCTTGGCACAGGTCGAACAACTGATGGTTATCGACATTGAGGGCGATCAGCTACTGGAAAGTGGCTATGTGGAAGTTCGCGAATTAACGGTGGCAAAGGAAGTCATCCGCCTGCTGCATATGGAAATTGCCGAAAGCCGCGTATTTCGCCGGGATGAGCGCGCCCAGGAGTTTGCGAATCACCAGTGGAATACCGAGATTGAAACCCTGCGGGTCAGTCAGTTTGAATATTTCCCACCGGAAAAACTCTTAAAAATCGATACAGTAGATTTGATCCAGCCGCGCAGTATCCTCGCGCGCGGTCGGCAGGGAAAGCTTGGGGTCTGGGAGCGTTTTCGCAGCGAAACACCGGAGTTGGACCGTTACCATTATCAGCGGGGGGATCTGGCGCGCGGGGCCAATCGGTTCCGCTATCGGGTGCGTCAGGTGTATGTGGATCGCGGTCGATTCCTGTGGTTGGACAATACCAACGATTATCATGCGCGCCTGCCGATCCGCCGAATCAATCTATTGCTGCAGGGCCTGAGCAACTACCACGAGGATCCGCCAGCGCTGCTGGTTTTCAATGCGCGCCCGGGCGGGTTCAGTGAGATGCACCTGGCAGGCCAGGTTAATCTGTTGGACGACAGCAAGTGGGATGCGGGCTTGCTCGGCTATGTGGAGGGGGCCAATCTGATTCCGGCAACGCCTTATATGGCGAATCTGCTTGGTTACAAAATTCTGCAGGGCCAGCTGGATGCCGTAGTGAATATCAAGGTGGACGATAATCAGGTCGATGCACTGGCACAGATGGAACTGCAAAAAATCAAAGTGCGAAGGGTGCGTGATACAGATCATCTGGCAGTAAAGCGAAGCATTATTCCCCTGGGTTTTGCCCTGGCGCTGATGAAAGACGGCAATGGCGACGTGCACTTTGATATGCCAGTCACCGGAGATCTGTACGACCCCGAGTTTTCCTTCAGCTTTATTTTCAGCGACTTGTTGCAGCGGGCCATTCTAGAAGCGCTGTTTGCGTACTTTACCCCGGTGGGTGTGTACAGCCTGGCAAAACTGGCTTGGGCGCGTTTCCGCGCCGTCAGCTTTAACGACCTTGAGTTTGAGCCCGGAAACGATACCCTGAGTGAGTTTGCCAAAGCCCAGCTGAACGGCATGGTAGAAAAAATGCGCGACAACGAGAAGGCCCGCCCCGGCATCTGTGGTGTGGCGACCGCAAGAGATCTCGAGTATATGTTCCCCCACGAAGTGAACGCCATGCGTGGTGCCGGCGAGAGCCGCGAGAATTTCTACAAAGACCCTCCCCGCGGTATTCGCGAGGAGCTACTGCGATTGTCCAATCGCCGCAGCCGTCACGTACAGAAATTCCTGATTGACGCGGGGCTCGATCAGGAAGATTTCATCCAGTGCGCACCGGACTATATTGGTACTGATTCTGGAGCCCCACACGTGGAGTTTTCCAACTGATTCACCTCAGGCGATCGACACCGAACGCATAACAGGAGAGACATCATGGCCAAAAATCTCACCCACCAGCTGATCGAGCAACACCTGGTTAGCGGCAAGATGAATCCAGGCGAAGCCGTACAGCTCAAAATCGACCAGACCCTGTGTCAGGATGCCACTGGCACCATGGTAATGCTCGAGTTCGAGGCGCTGGGTTTACCCAGAGTCAAAACCGAACTCTCCGCCCAGTATGTGGATCACAATATGATCCAGGCGGACTTCAAGAATGCCGACGATCATCTGTTCTTGCGCAGTGCCAGCCGCAAGTGGGGTGTTTGGTTCTCACGCCCCGGCAACGGTATCAGCCACGCCGTGCACATGGCCTGCTTTGGCATACCGGGAAAAACCCTGCTGGGTTCCGATAGCCACACCTGTGCGGGTGGCGCCATGGGTATGCTCGCCATGGGCGCGGGCGGGCTGCAGGTGGCGTTGGCCATGGCCGGCTTACCATTTTCTCTGGTGATGCCCGAAGTCATCGGTGTGGAAGTTACCGGCAAGTTGCCACCCTGGGTCAGTGCCAAAGACGTCATTCTGGAAATGCTGCGGCGCTACGATGTAAAAGGCGGCGTCAACAAAGTATTCGAGTATTACGGCCCCGGGCTCGACAACCTCACCGCCATGGATCGCCACGTGATTGCGAATATGGGCCAGGAAATGGGCGCAACGGCCAGCGTCTTCCCGGCGGATGGCAACCTGCGCGCATTTCTCAAGCAGCAGGGGCGTGAAGACGATTTTGTCGAATTGAAAGCGGAAGAAGGGGCGGGCTACGACCACCACGAAAAGATCGATCTGTCCAAACTGGAACCGATGATTGCGTGCCCCTCCAGTCCGGGCAACGTGGTTACCGTGCGCGAAGTGGCCGGCAAGCCTATCTATCAGAGTTATATCGGCTCTTCCGCCAACCCTGGCCTGCGGGACTTTGTCATTCCCGCGCAGATGGTGGACGGAAAAAGCATTCCCGAAGAGATTTCCCTGGACATCAATCCCACCAGCCGCCAGTTACTGGAGGAGATCAGCCGCAGTGGCGACCTCAACCGCTTGCTGCAGGCCGGTGCGCGCCTGCATCAGACCGGCTGTAACGGATGTATCGGCATGGGCCAGGCTCCCGCCAGTGGGCGTATCAGCCTGCGCACTGTGCCGCGCAATTTCCCCGGCCGCTCCGGTACCCAAGAAGACCAGGTGTACCTGTGCAGCCCGGAAACCGCCACCGCCAGCGCGCTCGCCGGCAAGATCACTGACCCGCGCGATATGGACATGGACTATCCGGAATTCACCGAACCGGAAACACTGAACGACATGCGCCCGCTGCTGCTTGCGCCGCAAGATACCAGCAACGAAATTCCTGTAGAGTTGGAAAAAGGCCCCAACATTCAGCCACTCCCGGACTTTGAACCACTGCCAAAGGAACTGAGCGGCCCCATCCTGCTCAAAACCGGCGACAATGTGTCCACCGACGAAATCCTCCCGGCAGGCACCGACATATTGCCACTGCGTTCGAATATCCCCGCCATCAGCCACTACACCTTCTCGCGTATCGACGAAACCTTCTATCAGCGCGCTATGAAGCATAAGGGAGATTGCTTCGTCATCGGCGGCGACAACTATGGCCAGGGCTCCAGCCGCGAGCACGCGGCCATCGCGCCGCGCTACCTCGGCGTGCGTGCCGTTATCGCCGTATCCATGGCCCGTATACACCGTCGCAACCTGATCAATTTTGGGGTAGTGCCACTGCTATTCCAGAAACCCTCCGACCTGGCTCGCCTGAACCAGGAGGACATGCTGGCGCTGCAAGACCTCCCAGCGCAACTGCAAAATGGGCGAGAGGTACAGGTTCAGCTTGCAGACGTAAAAACCCTGACGGTTACCCACAATATGAGCGATGAAGAAGTAGCCACAGTAATTGCCGGTGGGTTGATCAATGAAGTGCGGACTGCAAAGCTCAAAGAGTGACCAGTTCTGAACTTCACCCTTGTATAATTTTGCGCCAGAATTTCTAATGTACCGTGCCTGCAAACCGGGTGCGGTATCTTTGTTTTATAGGCGAAAAATAGGTAAAGAGAAAAATAGAATTACAAGGGGTAAGATTTTGATTCGAAACCGAAACCTGCTTGTGGCGGCACTCGCCACATTTATTTCCTCCACAACGGCTGCGCAGGAAATGGGTACGGCAAAGCCAATAAACAGTTTTTATCAGGGAAGCTGGGCTTTCCAGGGTGAGCTCTTCAACTTTGACCCAGAAGTGGCGCGTTACGAGGGTATATCTGACAGCGGCTACGGTCTGGGAGCGGGGTACAGCGGTGAAAAAGGCCTGTTCAATTTCAATATCGCCCTGGGCGTAATCCTGATCGACGATGAAGATCAGTTTGAGCAGGACGTAGAATATGAAGGCGGTGGCTTCGGTACCGAGAGCTCTTCCATCAGTGCCGTTACTGCCAACCTCGATGCCGGCGTACAGTATCCAGTAAGCAGCAGTGGAAACCTTATTCTCGGCTTGAATGTTGGGTTCCGGCAACTGGAGGCTGAGCGCGAAATTTCCAATTGCAGCAACTGTGACACCGAAGGTGTGGGGCTTGGCAGCGAAACGTACTTTAAACCATTCGCCAAAATGACCTTTGGTAAGCGATGGGATGGTACCCTGGCTCTGTTCAGTTATACCGGTGATAAAGGGCTGGATAACTCAGTACAGTTCAGTTTGAACTGGAAAAGATAAGCCCTTGCTGTCGTCAACCTTCCAGCGTGTCTGCGAGCATAAACAGCGATGATCAATCCGTTATACGTGGCGAGTGAACCGTGTTTAATTCAGTAAACCCGATCCTTTTGGTGGTTGATGTACAGGAAGCCATTGATTCTTATGAGTCAACGGAGAGAAATAATCCTGACGCTGAAGAAAATATGTCTCGTCTGATTGGTGGGTGGCGCGCTAAAAACCTGCCAGTCATCCACGTAAGGCACTCATCCAAATATGAGAATTCGCCTTACCATAAATCATCGAGTGGATTTGCATTTAAGCGTATTGTAAAACCTGCTCCCGGCGAGAGTGTTGTTACAAAAAGCGAAAACTGTGCGTTCATCGGAACCAACCTCGAGTCGGCAATTAGAAGCCTGGGTGCCACAGAGATCGTGATTTGTGGAGTACTTATAAATAATTCGATCGATGCAACCATTAGAGTCGCTGCCGGATTGGGTTTCTCGGTGTTTCTCCCCCAAGACGCTACCGCAGCCTACGGCATGAAAGGATTGAATGGAAAGTTCTATCCGGCAGACGATGTTTTTTGGCTGTATTTATCAAACCTTGCTGGGGAATATTGCCATGTCGTCACTACAGACCACGCCCTGAGCCCAAGCCCAGAGCTCAAATCTCTCACCTGAGGGTGGATAAAAGGCGCCCTGATTCGTCGTGGCGCCAAATTTATCTACCGGTTCCATCCCCTTTGTGACACGTCTGGCGTTTCCCTCTCCCCGTCTTGTTTCCCATTGAAGTGCCATTGGCCTTGCCCTAATCTGGTGCAGCTTTTGACGTTAACGTAAACGTTTCCTGCGTCAAGGGTGACAACCAAATGGCAATAATAAATAGAAACATTCATCCCAATTAATTTGAAAAATAATAGGACGGGACTTTATGAATAATTTCAATAAAAATGCACTTTCGTTCGCCGTAGCCGCTGCGATGCTGATCCCAGCTAGCCAGGCAATGGCGCAGTCCGATGAAGAGAGTACCAGTAACGATCAACAGGCGATGGAAGAGGTGATCGCCACCGGTACACGCAAGGAGGGCGTGTTGCCCACCGAAACCCTGTCGCCGGTAGATGTGCTCGGCGGCGCCAATTTGTCCGAGCAGGGCAGTTTCGATCTCACCGACTCCCTTTCCAAAATCGCCCCGTCGTTCAATACCCAGCGCTTTCCTATTGCCGATGGTACCGCCTTCATCCGGCCGGTAACTCTACGCAACCTCTCTCCGGATCAGACCCTGGTTCTGGTCAACGGCACCCGGCGTCACCGCTCCGCACTGGTGAACCTGCAGTTGGCCCCACTCGGCACCAACAACCAGGGCTCCCAGGCGGTGGACTTCTCCGCGATTCCTTCCGCGGCTATTGCCCGAGTCGAAGTACTGCGCGATGGTGCATCGGCGCAGTATGGTTCCGATGCCATTGCCGGCGTAGTGAACGTGATCCTGAAAGACGATGCCGAGGGCGTGAGCCTGAGCGCGCAGACCGGTGAATATTTTGAGGGCGACGGCACCCGTACCAGTCTCGCCGCCAACGCCGGTTTCGGCCTCGGTGACCGGGGCTTCGTAAATGCCACGGTAGAGCACTCGACCGCAGACAAAACCTGGCGCGGCGCCGCGCGCCCGGATGCTGAGTTTGTCGGCTCGGTAGTGGGCGCAGATCTGGTGCCACTAGATGGTCTGGGCCAGCGCTGGGGCGATCCGGAAGTGGAGACCACCAAGCTGTTCATCAACACCGGTTACGATCTCAACGACCGCGTCGAGCTCTACGGCAATTTCGGCTATTCCGATAATGCCACCATTTCCGACTTCTTCTATCGCGGTCCGGTACTGGATCCGGAACACGAATTCGACGCCCGCGCCACCTTGCAGGCTGACGCCGACGGCGACTTTATGCCGGACAACGCACCGATGGATCTGGTCAACAGCATCCTCGGCCAGAACCTCGACCCCGCTGACTACCTGGTGGCTGACAGCAACAGCCCCAGTGGCTATGTGCTGCGCAACCCGATTTACACCCAGTTCCCCGGCGGCTACAACCCGCAGTTCGGTGCCGACATTGTGGATATCTCTGCAGTGGTGGGTGCCCGCGGTGAGCTGCCTTCCGGCATGACCTGGGACCTCCGCGCCCGCACCGCCGAGAACGAGGTGACATACGTACTGAAGGATTCCATCAACCCAAGCCTCGGGCTGTTGTCTCCCACCAGCTTCAACCCGGGTACGCTTACCCAGGAAGAGACCAGTGTGAATGCCGATTTCGTGCAGCCCATCGAAATTGCCGCACTGGCCACACCTCTGAACGTCGCCTTCGGTGCGGAGTGGCGGGATGAAACCTACAAAATCGGCGCCGGTGATGACGCCTCCATTGCGGTAGGGCCCACCGCTGCCGTATTCGGTGTAGGCTCCGACGGCTTTCAAGGGTTCCCCACAGAAGCGGCCGGCCGCTATAGCAGTGAAAGCATGGCCGCCTATGTGGATATGGAAGCCGACCTCACCGATCAGTTCACCCTCGGCGCAGCGCTGCGCTATGAGGATTACGACCTGTTCGGCTCTACCGCCAACTGGAAGCTCTCCGCACGCTACGACTTCTCCGAGATATTTGCTCTGCGCGCCACCGCCAATACCGGCTTCCGCGCGCCCACACCCGGGCAGGTAAATACCCTCAATGTCACCACCACCGCCAACTCCGACGGCAGCCTGACCCCCAGTGGCACCTACCCGGTAGACCACCCGGTTGCCCAGGTACTGGGCGCACAGGAACTGAGCCCGGAAGAGTCCACCAGCTTCACCCTGGGTGCGGTGATCAACCCGCTGCCCAACACCAGCGTCACCATCGATTACTACAACATCGATATCGAAGACCGCCTCGCACTCCGTAACAACACCATCGGCGATGCCGAAGTAGACATGCTGACCAGCGCCGGCGTTGCCGATGCCAACCTGCTGCTGAACAGCAACGTTAACTACTTCACCAACGCCTTCGATTCCGAAGTCAGCGGTATTGATCTGGCGGTGACCAGTGACTTCGACCTCGCCGGCGGCCTGTTGGTAGTGGACCTGCGCCACAACTACAACGAACAGGAAGTGACCGACGTAGCCCCCAACACCGTCAACGCCACCCGCGTATTCGACTTTGAAAACCAGGTGCCCAACCAGCGCAGCACGCTCACGTTTGATTACGACACCGGCGGCATGCTGCAGGGCTACCTGCGCTTCAATCGCTACGGCGACTGGCAATCTACCGGCGGCCAGCTGGAAGCCGACGGTAACGACACCTCCAATGCCACCCGCTACGGCGGCGAGATCCTGACCGACATCGAAGCCCGCTTCACCTTCGCAGAGAACTATACCGTTGCCGTAGGCGGCGAGAATATTTTTGATGTGGAAGCCGATGAAGAAGGCAACGGTACCCTGCAATTCCTCGGCGTCCGCCAGGCGCTGACGTCACCGTTCGGGTTTAATGGTGGGTTCTGGTATTTGCGGGCTAGCGCGAATTTCTGATCGGTAGTTAACCCGACTAATGGAAAGGCCACCCTTTGCGGTGGTCTTTTTTTACAGCTGGTATTGCTGTCAGCGTTAGCCCTATAGGGCTAAGGCTGTCGATCATCGTCGCTGTAATTGTGTGTAATGGATTTTATGAGCTGAAAACGTGACGTATTTATCATTTTGTGGCTAGATAGCGGTTTATATCCATATATGGGCACTTCACGGGCTTTGGTACATATGTGGATACTTTGTGGGCAGGCATAGGCATTTCGGTGGCTCCTATTCATGCTCACGCCCACAAACAAGCTGTTATGGCAATTAATATTTTGGAGTCTTAGTGGCGCATCGAGAGATACAATACAAGAACAAGCCGCTAACGATTCACAAGGCGGTTAGCGATCCAAGCTTTAATGAGAAGACTATTCTTGTAACGAGCACCTGGGATTATATGGGATTATGGTTCAAGCGGAATCACAAAGAAAAAGCCCTGTTTTATTGGCAGCAAGCGCAACACTTTTATCATGCAACGACTGAGTTGCCTAAAAACTCTTCACCTCTAACTGCCTATTACTGCATGTTGAATGCAGCTAAAGCTTTTTTGCTCGCCAAAAATATTACTTTTAGTGATAGGCATGGTGTTAGCGGACGTCAAAGAGCAGGCCAAACATACCTTTCGAACGAAATAGTTAAATTTAAAGGTGGGGGTATCCTTGCGGAGCTTTGTCGTCATCTGGACGAATCAGCCAATAATGAAGAGCATAGTCTGCAGCACTTGTTGTATAACATGCCATTCATCCATAGGGCCTATGACCTATCCTATGATTCCGCGCCAGAGCTATTCATACCGATCAAGAATCCAGAAATAGTTCGTTCCCGAACTACAAATGAGGCGTGGTTCTCTGCTGAATTGGATAAGAAATATTCAAATATGAATACTGTGAATAGGCTATCTAATAACTACGAAAGAGATGAAGGTATCACAGATCGTTGTGTTATTCGTTCCACGCGGCGATTTCAATGGGTTCCGTCTCAAAAGGCCCAAAGCTTGCTGAGATACCAGCAATATCATAAAACACTGAGAAAAGATCTTTTTTATATACATAGCCCTCAACGTCTTTGGTACATAAAACGTAGTAACGGAGTTGAAGGTTTTATTGAGCGTTCAACAATAACATTAATATTTGCAGCTATGCATAGACTAAGCGAGCTAGCGCGATATAGCCCGGAACGCCTGGCAAAGCACTTTGAAGGCAGGTACAACTGGCTTCTTTCGGAGTTCATAAGCATCGCGCCGTTACAGTTTATCGACGAACTGTCTTGTGAGCTAACAGGTTATGAGTTCATGCCGCCAGGTAGGGTATCGTAGCCATAACAAAGCGCTGCTGTCGGACAATTTTTCCGCAGAGCACGGCGTTATGCGAATAGTTAAGTGCCGAAACTAAATTTAGGATCTACCAATGAGTGAGCCAATTACAATCACTAAGCTTATTGACCGAATCTCAAGCGGTGATATCCGAATACCTGCTTTTCAACGTGACTTCGTTTGGGAGCCAGAGCAAGTAGCATTTCTTCTGGATAGCATCTATAAGGGATTTCCTATTGGTACTATGATCCTGTGGAAGACTGATAAGCGACTGGAAACAGAGAAAAGGCTGGGGTGCTTTGAACTACCGCCTCCCAAAAAAGACTACCCTGTAAATTACGTACTCGACGGCCAACAACGGTTAACAAGTTTATTTAGCGTATTCCAAACGGAGCTTACTCCAGTATCGGAGGAATGGGTCGACGTTTACTTCGATATGTCTGCACAGGAAGCAATACAGGAGTCTCTATTTGCCGCGCTCGATCCTACTGAAGTAGATCCATCAAGACATTTTCAAGTCAAAACATTTTTCGATAGTGTAGCGTACCGAAAAGCTACAAGAGACCTATCAGACGACGATGTGGTCAAAATTGATGCTGTCCAAGAGAAATTTAAAACTTACCTTATCCCAAATGAAATATTTGAAACTGAAGATCGGAATAAGGTGGCTATTGTATTTGAGCGAATCAATCGAGCAGGAACGGAACTCGATGTATTCGAACTTTTAGCGGCTTGGAGCTGGTCAGATCAGTTCGACTTGGTGCAAAAGTTTCAGGATCTTGAAGAGAAAATAGAGGATCACAATTTTGGCGATTTGTGCAAGGAGAGGGATTTACTCCTGAAGGTTTGTGCTGGGGTTATTTCAGGAACCACTACGCCAAAGACAATTCTTGACCTTAAAGGCGATGATATCCGTGACCGATTTGATGAAATAAATGCAGGAATTCTCGGTGCTATTGATTTTCTTCGTCGAGAAGCCGGAGTTAAACATTTTAAGATGTTGCCATTCCCCGCTCTATTGGTACCACTTAGTGTTTATTTTGCAACCACAAAAAAAGACGGTCAGAAATACTCGTCTAGACAAAAGGAAGTTATTCTAAAATGGTTTTGGATATCAATTTTTTCTAGAAGATTCAGTGCAGATGTAAACGAGAAACAGGCCTTTGATATTCGTCAAATGTTGCAACTCAAGGATGATGAAACTTACTCTTTTAGCTTACCTAAAGAGGTGGTTAAGATTGATTTTGAGCATTCAAATTTTTCGACTGGTAATGCCAACTCGAAAGCGCTAATTCTTATGCTTAACTCGACCTCACCTAAATCATTTCTAAGTGGGGCGGCTATAGATTTGGATAAAGTACTCAAGAAAGGCAGTAAGCACGAGTATCATCACATTTTCCCTCGTGCCCACCTTGATAAAGCTGGCGTCGACCGACAGGAGATCAATGTCCTTGCTAACATCTGCTTTCTGACTCGTGCCGACAACAACAAAATAAAGGACAAATCTCCAGCTGAATACGTTAAAGATATAGCAGAATCAAAGCGGGATGATTACCTCAAAGGGGCGATTATTCCCGGCAATTTCGGCTCATTAGACTACTCAAATTTTGTGCGTGAGCGGTCGAAACTATTGGAAGCGCGTGCACATGAGCTAATGGAAGGGGTGTTCTAGCTGGGTATTCACCCTGAGTAGATCTATAACTGGAGGCGGCAGTTCCACCGCCTCTCTGATAAATAATTCAACTCTGTCGATGGGGTAGACTAATCCAAGAAAGAAAGCGAGTCTGTGCAGAAGCTGACGCGAGAGAATGAGACGCTCCGGAAAGAGGTCGAGTTTCTAAAAAAGGCGACGGCGTACCTCGTGAAAAACCAAGACTGAAGTGCGCACTGATCGAGCAGTGCCGGGACGACTTCCCGCTGACGATGATGTGTCGCCTGTTGAAAGTATCCACGGCAGGATACTACAAGTGGGAAGAACATAAGGGGGCAAGTCTTGACATAATAATGTTTTTTATCGGCCGCTCCTCTAGATGCCATAGTTACACGCAAAAAAGTAGACACCATAAAAACAGTCGTTTGCTTCCGGCCAGTAGGACAGAAAGAGCTGGAACTGGTAAAAGAGTCCGGCTACAAGGCGTGGCCACCAAGACTGCCAGAGCAGCCAATCTTCTACCCAGTTACTAATGAAGAATACGCAATAGCGCTCACCCAATGGAACATTACCGATTTTGGCAAAGGGTATGTCACTCGATTTTATGTCAATAAAGAGTTTATGGACCGATACCCGATCAAGTGTGTCGGCGCAGCTGGCCATGCGGAGTGGTGGATACCCACGGAAGATCTGGATGAGCTCAATAAGAACATCGTTGGGAAGATCGAAGTGATTCGCGAGTACGGGGCATCGAAATAGTGATCTTCCCCCGCCTTAACGGACACTCGCTGTAGCAGCGACTCATTGCTGCTCACTAGGGAAGTTCCAAAAATCGGCTTCAGAAATGCCGCGCTCAAGATGAGCAGCTGTAGTGTGATACGCCCCCTGCATTGAAATACTCTCTGGGCCTCAGGCGGTAGTATTTCTCTTCGATTTCTTTTGATTGCTCATCATAAGGGTAGCTCAGGACTTCCTGTAGCTCCTTGATCAGGCCGTAATCACCCTGTGTGGCCTGTTGATAGGCTGGGACGATCAGCCATTCACGCCACGCATACTTCGGGTTGATGCGTTTCATCTTTTCAGCTGCCGTCGATAAGTCATAACCGACCAACACCAGGTCGCGCCAGTCACTTAACCAGGACTGCCATTTTCCGTCGAGCTCAGAGGATGTTTTGACATAGAAGCTTTTTTTCAATGCGGCAATATCCTCAGGTATATGGGAAAGCTCACGAAAGAACATGGTGTAATCCACCTCTGAGCGACTCATGAGCGTCACCAGTTCCTTAAAAAGATCCAGGTTGAACTCTGTGAGACCGAGCTTGGCTGCCCACATGTGATGCAATTGGTCTTGCATTACTTCCTGGAAATCACGGCGTATTTGATCCAGCTGTTCTAGTGCTTCATTGTCGTCCGCGAGCAGGGGGCGGATGGCCGTCCAGAACATATGAAAGTTCGCCTCTGCGGCGGTTGGCTGGTTGAAGAATGAAAAATGCTGACCGCCACCGGTCCAGGGTTGGAATTCGGGGTCAAAAACTTCACAAAAACCAAAGGGGCCATAATCCAGCGTAAAGCCGCCAGCGGCGCAGTTGTCGCTGTTGAAATTTCCCTGGCAATAACCTACACGCAGCCAGTTGGCGACCAATGCGCTAAGACGCTGGCGAAAGAATCGCGCTAACTCAATCAATTGATCTGAAAAATTAAGGCTAGGGTCGATGTCGTCTTGGTATTCTCTGGCAATCAAATGCATAACGATCATGCGCAGCTCTTCATGAGCATTGTCATGTGCATTGCTGCGGGCGCGGCGGGCAAATAATTCAATTTGCCCAACACGCAGGAACGAAGGTGCTACGCGTGTTGATATTGCCACCGGGTTCTCGGTGATTATGTCTGGATCAAATGCGCTGGAATGATCGGAATACCAGGGGCGGGATACGGTATCCGTTTTTGATACATACAGGGTTAACGAGCGGGAGGTCGGCACACCCAAAGCGTGCATATACTCCTGTGCGAGAAATTCACGTACGCTTGAGCGCAATACCGCGCGCCCGTCGGCTCCGCGGCAATACGGAGTTGGGCCGCCCCCTTTTAATTGCATTTCCCAGCGCTGCTCGTTAAATACCCCTTCGAACACGGAGATGGCCCGTCCATCACCATACCCGTTGCCGGTGCCAAATGGGCATTGCTGGATATATTCAGTACCGTAAATTGATAGCGCATAACCTGTTGCCCAGCCGAAGTTATGCATAGGGGCGCGGGCTGCGGAGATATCCCCAGAGAATAACTGGGTAAATTTTGGGTCTTGGGCAAGTTCGTCGCTGAGTCCTAGCTCTTGAAAGAGACTGCGGCTGTGGGCGACATATTCTGGCTGTCCAATCGGTGTTGGTGTTACCGGCACGAAGTGCCCTGAGAATACTGGGCGCGCGCGGTGGTCATTGCCATCCGTTGTAGCGTCTGGGTCGGCATTTAAGCTATCCATCAACGAGTAATCTACCTGCTGGACAAATTCATCGAAGGTGGTCACCTTGGCTTTGTCCGGCGATTTGGATGGCTGAGTCATTGTTGTCAAAACCTATGGTTGTACTGGCGATGGTTGTGCAGGCTATGGTTGTGTGGGTGTACCTGTCAAAACGGCTTTTTAAAAAAAACGGTACAAGCGGACCTACTTCATGCGCTCAAGAGTAACGTTGCGTAGTGGCCAACGGTTTCCGGACAGTAAAGTTAAGGTCAGATTTTAAAAAGTGCTTCAAAAGTAGCGTGCCTGCTTTTCACGTCTGGTTACCGTCTTTGCCTGGGTAACATCTCAACCCTTCAATATCTCCCGCGCCGCATTATGCCCCGGCACCCCAGTCACGCCACCGCCTGGGTGAGTGCCGGACCCGCAGATATACAGCCCCTCAATCGGCGTGCGGTAATCACTGAATCCCATAAACGGGCGGTTGCTCCACAGCTGGTCCAGCCCCAATGCGCCGTGGAAGATATCGCCTCCCATCAAGCCGAACTTGCGCTCCAGGTCCAGTGGCGAATGAATCTGACGGGCGATGATGGCATTGCGAAAGTTGGGCGCGTATTCGGTGACGGTGTCGATAATGGTATCGGCCGCCTGTTCGCGCTCGCTGTCCCAGTCTCGGTCGCCCGGCAACTCTGGGGCGAACTGCTGGCAGAACAGGCTGGCAACGTGCTGCCCTTCGGGGGCCAGTGAGTTATCCGCCGTTGAGGGGATCAGCATTTCAACAATCGGTTTTTTCGACCAGCCGAACTGCTTGGCATCCAGATAGGCCTGTTCCAGGTATTGCATACTGGGGCCGATAACGATGCCGGACTGGTGGTGTGGCTGCAGTTGTTTGCCCGGGCGGCAGGTGAAGTCGGGTAGCTCTTTCAGGGCCACGTTCATACGGAAGGTGCCGGAGCCGACTTTAAAGCCCCGCACCCGGCGCTGGAATTCCGGGTCGAGATGTTGGTGGTCGACCAGTTTTCCGAACAGCAGTTTTGGGCCCACGTTGGCAATCACTTTGCGGGCGAGGCGGGTTTCTCCGCTGGTGAGTACCACGCCTTTCGCCAGGCCGCCCTCGATCAATACTTCTTTTACTTCGGCGCCGGTGATGACTTCTACACCGAGCTGTTTGGCCTCTTTCAGCATAGCCTGGGTAATCGCACCCATGCCGCCGATGGCGTGGCCCCAAGCTCCTTTCTCGCCATTGACCTCGCCGAATACGTGGTGAAGCAGTACGTAAGCGGAGCCGGGTGTGCTCGGGGCTGCGTAGTTACCCACAATGGAGTCGAATGCGAAGGCGGCTTTCACCTGGTCGCTTTCAAACCAGGTATCCAGCACATCGCTGGCGCTTTTCGTGAACAGGTCCAGGGTATCGCGGCGCTGCGCCATGGTGAGTTTTCGGGCGCGCATACCGAAACTGCCGGCGCGGATAAGATCCGCTAGTCCGCCGCCTACATTGGGCGGGGTGCGCAATAGTTCCTCGCGCAATACATCGGCTACCGTCTCCAGCATTTCATAAAAGGCGGGCAGGGCGGCGGCGTCTTTCTCAGAGAAGCGCGCAATCTCTGCGAGGGTGTCCTGCGGGTTTTTATGGAACGACAGACTGCCGTTATCCGGGTGCGGAAAGAGGTTCGATTGCGGGCGCAGTTTGATCTGCAGGCCGTGCCGGTGCAGATTCAGGTCGCGGATGATTTGGGGGTTCAGGAGGCTGACGGTATAGCTGGCCACAGAGTTGCGGAAGCCGGGGTGGAACTCCTCGGTAACCGCTGCGCCGCCGACAATATCGCGGCGTTCCAGAATGGTGACTTTGTTGCCGGCTTTGGCCAAGTAGCAGGCACACACCAGGCCATTGTGGCCGCCGCCGATGATCAGGCAATCGTTCATTATTATTGTTCCTCGCTCAACTACTGCGCTCAATCGATTGGATGTTTGCCAATGGAATAGCGCCATCCTGCTCAAGGTCGGGAGCAATGTCTATACCCGCGAAACCCGCTTGGGCCAGGTACGCACCCGGCAGTGGGTGGGATGTCTCACCTGGGCGCAATGGCGCTACATCTAACGTGACCAGGTTAGTTCTTTATGGCTAGATAGTCTTGGTGTGGAACAGTAAAACCTGAGAACAAGGATTGTCTGATGAGTAACAATGCTCCCGTTAAACACATCGTTTACCTGATGTTGGAAAATCGCTCACTGGATCATCTACTGGGGTGGTTATATGACGCCGATGAATCCTGCAATTTTATTCCGGAGCCGCGGGCAGGCTTTAAGGCACCTCCCTTCAATGGCTTGAATACGGGGCACTATTCAAATAGCTACCAGGGTAAGGTGACGTTTGCATCCAGGGTGGCGCCTTCACAGGGACGATCTATTCCCGATGTTGACCCCCACGAACCTTTTGAACATGTTCAGGTGCAGATCGCGGACAACATGCAGGGGTTTATCCGAGATTACGCCAGTGCCAGCAATCATCCCGAGCAGATCATGCAGTGTTATACGCCAGACTCTCTGCAGGTCATCAATTACCTGGCCAAATCTTACGCGGTGTCCGATGTCTATTTTTCCTCTATTCCAACCCAGACAAACTGCAATCGCGCGTTTTCACTGACGGGAAATTCGATCGGCTATTACCACGATCTAAGCGATACCAAATATGCCATGGTGGATAACTATTGGCATGTCGATGGTTATCCCTATGAATTCAGTGAAAAAACACTCTGGAATGTGCTCTCGGAGAATGGGTACGACAGCCCGGAAAGGGATTGGGCAGTGTTCTACAGCCAGACCTGGCCGGGGTTCGAATTTGACGAAGGAAATTACTGCTTTACACAGGATCTGCTGTGGCCCTCCCTGGGCGATAAATCTGCACATTTCAAAGACCTGAGCGATTTCTTTGCGCTCGCGAAGGCCGGCAGCCTTCCCCGCTTCAGTTACCTGGAGCCAACCTGGTTTGAAAAAAAATGGGGATTCGGGCACAACGGAACCGATTATCATCCGCCCGGTGATCTGGCTCAGGGAGAGGCGTTTCTCTGGGATATTTATCTCGCCCTGAAAAATTCGCCGGCCTGGAAGGATACGCTGCTGATTATCAATTTCGATGAACACGGCGGTACCTACGATCACGTGGAGCCGCCTGCAGCAGTGGCTCCCTGGCAAAATCCGGAAGATGGTACGGTCAAGCCCGAGCTGAGCCCAAAGCATCCATTTGATTTTGATCGCCTGGGTGTGCGTGTGCCCCTGTTACTGATTTCACCGCGCATTCCACCGAAAACCGTGTTCCGTCCAGGTGGGGATACTGTGTTCGATCACACATCGGCGATCGCGACTATTTTGAGTTACTTCGAAATTCCCAGGGAAAAATGGCAGCTGGGTTCTCGCACCGCTAATGCGGCGACCTTCTGGAATGTGTTGCGGGACGTTCACGTGATTGCACGGCCGGATGAGGACGACCAGATTTCCGTGTGGCTGGATCAGAAACGCAAGGAAACGCCGCAACCTGCAGGGGCGGGTGCCGAGCACGCAGAGGTCAACGAGTTACAAAAAATGATCGCTTACCGCTATGCCTGGAGAATGGTAAAAGGCACGCATTTTCCGATGGAACAGTTTGTCAGCGAGTACAGAGATCAGTTTATGCAAGCGGAGCAGATGCACCACTTGAACTGCCTGATTCGGAGTGTGCTGGATTCGGTCTGTGTTGAATAGCTGGATAATTCAAACGAGGCTACCGGGTCAGACGGTCCAGCCGTAATCTCTCTCGCCCATCAAACAACCGGCGCGCGCAGAGTGTCACAGCCACGAAGGTACCAAAGCCGGTGCCGGCGGCGATGGTGAACATGATCAGTATCTGATATTTCACTGCCAGCGCCGGCGAGGTGCCGGCGAGTATCTGTCCGGTCATCATGCCCGGCAGGGAGACGATACCGGCAGCGGCCATGGCGTTGATGATCGGGGTAAGGCCGGCGCGCATGGCGTCGCGGCGGAATTCGCCAATCGCCTGTTGTGCGGTCTCGCCCAACATCAGACGGTTTTCAATAATGTTGCGTGAACGCTTTGCGCTCTCGGTCAGCCGGTCCAGAGACAGGGCGACACCGGTCATGGTATTGCCAAGCAGCATGCCCAGTAAGGGGATGGCGTATTGCGGTGTGTACCAGGGATCGGGGCTGATCACTGCAACCAGTGTCAGTACGGTGACGGCGAAGGCGGAGATAAACATCGACAGGGTGCCGATGCCAAAACTCCAACCGCCCCGCAGATTGTATTTCTGCCGCGCCACCACTTCGCGCCCGGCGAGCAGCAGCATGCCGATGCCCATCAGTGCCACCCAATGCAGGCTGCCGACGGAAAACAGCGCTTCCAGTACCAGGCCCACGAGGGTGAGCTGAATCGCGGTGCGGGCAGCGGCGATCAGCAGCGATTTGCCCACACCCAGGTGCGCCAGAAAGGTGCACGCGGCCAGGGCGATGATCAGTAATGCCGTCAGCGCCAGTTGCCACCATGAGAGGTCGATGACATTCACGGTGTCATCGCCTGTTCTTCAATCCCGGTGTCCACAATATGCACGTGCCGGTCGGCCACGCGTGCAATCTGGTCTTCGTGATGCGCGACCCACAGCGTCGGTAGCTGTTGTTGGCGAATATTGTCGCGCAACCAGGTTTCCACCCGTTCGGTACTGTCTTTGTCGAGATTCGCCGTGGGTTCGTCCAGCAGCAGTGCTGCCGGTCTGCGAAGCAGGGCGCGTATCAGTGCCAGCCGCTGCTTCTCTCCGGAGGAAAGGCGGGATACTGGCCAGCCAAATGCGCCCGCTTCCAGCCCGAGTTGTTGCAGGGGTTCCTGCGAGCGTTCAGGGAAATGTTCCCCCACGGTATCGTGCCACCATGCGCTTTCTGCGGGTACCAGCATTACCTTACTGCGCCAGCGGTGGCCGGGCATATCGCTCTGGCCGATGGCCCCAAGGCGCACAGTGCCGCTGTGTAAATCCAGGTCGGCAATGGCGCGCAGCAGCCGGCTTTTACCGGAACCGGACGTTCCAGACAGGCAAACGATTTCGCCGGCGCCCACGTCCAGGTCGATATTTTCCAGGTTGCCAATGGAAAGATTGTTGAGTGCGAGTGACGTCAAGTTCGGTTCTGCCGGTTCAGCCAAAGTAGCCGATGCCTCTGGCCATCAGTGCGGCGCACAGGGCCATACCGACGATGGCAGTAAGTTCGGTGTGTACGATGATACGCATCCAGCGGCGTTTGCGATCGCTGATGTCAGGAATCTGGCCTGCGCGCAGGCTTTTCCCCCAGCGCAGAAACTGGATGGTAGGGTAGATGGAAAGCAGGGCAGCAATCACGAACAGCGCCAGCTTTGCGTGAAAGGCCCCGTTCTGAAAATAAAAGCTCGCCCCTTTTTCGAAATAGAACACGCGCAAAAAGCCCACGATCAAAAGTAGCGCAGCGGAAATACCCAGGATACGGTCAACGATCCGAATTTTGCGAGCGTTCTGCAGGGTAAAACTCTGCCCCAGAAGCACCAGCTGCATGGTCAGCACCGCGGTCATGGCGATAAAGGCCAGATGGTGCAGAAAGGCGAAGAGTGCGGGCATATCCGTTCCCCGAGTTGGTAGATTGCGGGGTAAGTTATCACAGGTTTTCGGGGAGGTGGGGAGCTTGAAATGGCATATCGGCCAGGGAGATCGCAGTCTCGCCGGTTAAAAAGTGGCCAGAATGCGGTGTTTGGTGCGGCCTGGGCCAGCGCCCTTTGAACCCGCTGCGTCACTCCGCCATAATCCAGCTCTTTCCGCAGAATAACGAGACTCTCGCAGTATGACCGAGCCTTCAGTCTACGACGCCTCCGAACGCCAGAACCTGGCGGATTACACCGAGAAGGCGTACCTGGATTACTCCATGTACGTGATTCTCGACCGCGCCCTGCCCAACCTCGGCGACGGCCTCAAGCCGGTACAGCGCCGGATTGTCTACGCCATGAGCGAGCTTGGGCTGAAGAACAGTGCTAAATACAAGAAGTCTGCGCGCACCGTGGGCGATGTGATCGGTAAATACCATCCGCACGGCGATAGCGCGGTGTATGAAGCGATGGTGCTGATGGCGCAGCCGTTTAGCTACCGCTACCCACTGGTGGATGGCCAGGGCAACTGGGGCTCGCCGGATGACCCAAAATCCTTCGCGGCCATGCGGTACACCGAATCGCGCATGGGCAAATACTCCGAGGTGCTGCTGTCTGAACTTGGCCAGGGCACCGTGGATTGGCAGCCCAACTTTGATGGCACCATGGACGAGCCCGCGGTACTGCCGGCGCGCGTCCCCAATATTCTGCTGAACGGCACCACCGGTATCGCCGTGGGTATGGCCACAGATATTCTTCCGCACAATCTGCGCGAAGTGGTGGATGCCACTGTACACATGCTGGAGAACCCCAAAGCGACCGTCAGCGAGCTGTGCGAGTTCATCCAGGGCCCGGATATGCCCACCGAGGCGGAGATTATCTCCCCCCGTGCGGACATGCAGAAAATGTATGAGACCGGCAAGGGCTCGGTAAAAATGCGCGCGGTGTGGACGAAAGAAGACGGCGATATCGTCGTTACCGCACTGCCTTACCAGGCCAGTGGCTCCAAGGTGCTGGAGCAGATTGCCGCACAGATGCAGGCCAAAAAACTGCCGATGGTGGGCGACCTGCGCGACGAATCTGACCACGAAAATCCCACCCGTCTGGTGATCGTTCCCAAGTCCAACCGCGTGGATCTGGAGCAGGTGATGAACCATCTGTTCGCTACCACCGACCTGGAGAAAAGCTACCGGGTCAACATGAACATGATCGGTATCGACGGTCGCCCGCAGGTGAAGTCCCTGGACAAGATCCTCACCGAGTGGCTGAGCTTCCGTACCGTTACCACGCGGCGTCGCCTGCAGTTCCGCCTCGACAAGGTTGAGAGGCGTCTGCACCTGTTGGACGGCTTGCTGATCGCGTTTCTCAATATCGATGAAGTGATCGAAATCATCCGCACGCACGACGAACCCAAAGCAGCGTTGATCGAACGCTTTGGTTTGTCCGACGTGCAGGCGGAATACGTCCTCGATACCAAGTTGCGCCAACTGGCGCGCCTCGAGGAAGTAAAAATCCGCGGCGAGCAGGCGGAGCTGAACAAAGAGCGCGATACTCTGACCAAAACCCTGGGCAGCGAGCGTCGCCTCAAAACCCTGATCAAGAAAGAGTTGCTGCAGGCCGCCGACGAGTTCGGTGACGAGCGCCGGTCCCCGATTGTGGAGCGAGAAGAGGCCAAGGCGTTTAATGAAGCGGACCTGCTGTCTTCCGACCCGATCACTGTAGTGCTGTCTGACAAGGGCTGGATCCGTCAGGCCAAGGGCCACGAGATTGATCCGACCTCGCTCAGCTACAAGGCCGGTGACGGCTTTAAATTCGCCGCTCGAGGCAAGAGTAACCAGCCGGCGCTGGTGCTCGACAGCACCGGGCGCAGTTACGCCATCGCCGCGCATTCCCTGCCGTCTGCGCGGGGGCAGGGGGAGCCGTTGTCCGGTCGTATCAACCCGCCATCGGGGGCCACTTTTGAAGGGCTGCTGATGGGCAATGACGAGCAGAAGGTATTGCTGGCGTCGGACGCAGGCTACGGCTTTATCGCCACCTACGCCGATCTGCAGTCCCGCAACAAGGCCGGTAAAGCCATGTTGAGCCTGCCGAAAAATGCCCGCGTGTTGCCGCCGCAGGAACTTGAAAGCCCCGAATCTGCACTGCTCGCCGCCGTTACCAGCGAGGGCCGGATGCTGGTGTTCCCGGTGACGGAACTGCCGCAGCTGTCCAAAGGCAAGGGCAACAAGATCATCAATATCCCTTCCGCTCGCGCGGCCAGCCGCGAGGAGATCGTCGTGGGAATCGCGGTGCTGGAAGGCAAGGACCAGTTGATCATTCACGCCGGTAAGCGCCACACCAAGATCAAGCTCTCGGAGCTGGAACACTACGAGGGAGAGCGGGGCAGGCGCGGTAACAAGCTGCCGCGGGGCTTCCAGAAAGTGGATAAAGTCGAGGTCGAACGCAAATAGGCTGGGTTGTCGACAGCAAAGAAAAAGAGGGCTAAAAAGCCCTCTTTTTTGTTTTACTTTGCCGGATATCCGGTCTGAGTCCGCTAGAAGAAACCGAGCTAGCCAAGCACCTTCAGAGTGCCATTCCCTTCCCACATCTTGCCGTCATAAACCTTGCCCTTTATCGGATCGAGAATCTGACCGCCTTCGTACGCATCGCTTTTTCTCACCATATCGGTGATGACATTCATACCGACAATTTCCTGTCCTTTTCTCTCGTCCGGGCGGGCATCGCATACCGTGTCGCCCAGCTTCATCGGCCGATCCACCACCTTCCCGCAAGCCGCTCGAGTAGATTTTCGTGAAACCGTAGAGGGTTTTGCGAAGATTTATGCGCAATCGGTTTGGGAAATTCCTTCTAGAACGTCAACTCTTGCGAAAGACAGAAAAAGTAGGCCGGACATTAAGTTGGTTAAAAAACCGGATCGAAAAATGGCGAACCCGGAATCAATGCCGAGTGCCGCCGTTTCTGCGTTCCACATCAGGTCGTCGGTAAGCTCCGGGGGCTGAATGGTACAGGCGCCGCCGCACTACGGTGGCATCCGTTTACACTGCAACGGTGCAGGAAATAATAATGAATAGTCCCGTCCAGAAAATCTCATCATTATTGCTGCTCTTATGCGCATGGTGTTCCACATCCGCGGCGATCGCTGCAACCTGCGAGTACGTCGTGGTCAACGACTGGGGCTCCGGCGCACAGGCCAGTATCCGAATCACCAACAACGACACCAGCCCGATCAACGGCTGGGAGGTGGGCTGGGCGTACAGCGACGGCACAGTGGTGACCGATAGCTGGAATGCCGATACCTCCGGTGACAACCCCTATACCGCGACCAATTCTTCCTGGAACGGCAATCTCCAGCCGGGTCAGTTCGCCGAATTCGGCCTGCAGGTCAGCAACGGTGGCGGCAGTGCTTCGGTGCCGGCGATAACCGGTTCTATTTGTGAGGGAGGTAGCAGTTCCAGTTCAAGCTCTTCCAGCAGCAGTTCGGGCTCAAGTTCCAGTTCTTCTGGCAGCTCCAGCTCCTCCGGTAGTTCCAGTTCCTCCAGTGGCGGCGGCCCCAGCGGGCCACCCCCGGCGGTGGAGTTGGAGCGGGCGTTCCCGAACCTGACCTTCAGTCAGCCACTGGGGCTGATGCAGGCGCCGGGGGACGATTCCCGTTGGTATGTGCTGGAAAAAACCGGCACCGTCTACTGGATCGATGCCAACGACAATGCCACGGCCACCAAGAACACCTATCTGGATCTGTCTGGTCTGGTGGATACCGCGGTTGAGGGCGGTGTGCTGGGGATGGCCTTCCATCCGGACTACCAGAGCAATGGCCAGGTTTTCCTGTCGTTCACCACGCCGGCTTCGGAGCCGATGACCTCGGTGATCGCGCGCTTTACGGAAAGCACGGGTGGCGCCAGCCTGGACGCTGGCTCGCGCCAGGATATCCTCTCCCTGCCGCAGCCCTACGCTAACCACAACGGCGGCCACATCGCGTTCGGGCACGACGGCTACCTGTATATCGGTTTGGGCGACGGCGGTTCCGCCAACGACCCCCAGGCCAACAGCCAGGACACCAGTAACTGGCACGGCGCCATGCTCCGGATCGATGTGGACAGCGGTTCTCCCTACGCCGTTCCCGCGGACAACCCTTTCGTGAGCGGCGGCGGCCTGCCGGAGATCTACGCCTACGGCCTCAGAAATCCCTGGCGCTGGAGCTTTGACAAGTCCAGCGGCGATCTGTGGCTGGCAGATGTGGGCCAGTCCGGGTATGAGGAAATCAATGTGATCGAAAGCGGCGGCAACTACGGCTGGCGCTGTCGCGAGGGCTTTCACAGCACCTCTAACAACTGCAGCACCAGTGGCCCTTACGAGGATCCAGTGTTCGAGTACGATCACGGGCTGGGGCAATCGGTCACCGGTGGCTACGTCTATCGCGGCTCGCAGATTGCTGGCATGCAGGGCGCCTATATTTTCGGTGACTACGTTAGTGGCCGGGTGTGGGCCTATACCGATGCGATGTACCAACTGTTGGAAACGAATCTGGGGATTTCCTCATTCGGGGAATCCAACAGCGGCGAAGTTTATCTGGTGGATATCATCGGTGGCACTCTGCACCGGATCGTCGGGGACGGTGGCAGCAGCTCCAGCAGCTCCAGCAGCTCCAGCAGCTCAAGCGGTTCTTCAGGCTCAGGTAGTTCTTCCAGCTCAGGTGGCTCTTCCAGCTCAGGTGGCTCTTCCAGTTCAGGCGGTTCTTCCAGCTCAAGCGGTTCTTCGTCCAGTGGCAGTGGCGGCGGTGATGGCGTTTCCTGCGCAATCACTAACGAGAATGTCTGGACTAGTGGCTACCAGTTTGATGTCACCGTGAGCAATGCTGGCACCAGCGCGGTGAGCGGCTGGGAGGTTGCGCTTCAGTTCAGTGAAGCGCCGCAGGTCACGAACTCCTGGAATGTGGACCTGGCCGTTTCGGGCAACACTGTCAGCGCCAGCGACGTCGGCTGGAATGGTGCGCTGTCCCCTGGAGACAGCGTCGAGTTTGGCTTCCAGGGCGACCATGACGGCAGCTTTGACCCACCGGATTGCCTCGGGCCCGGCGGCTCGTCCAGCAGTAGCTCGAGCTCGTCCGGTGGCACCGGCTCCTCGTCAGGCGGCTCCAGTTCGTCATCCGGCAGCTCCAGTAGCGGCGGCACCGGCAATATGACCGGCGGCGAGATCTATGCGGCCAGTTGCGCCGGTTGTCATGGCTTCGCCGGCGATGGCGGTCGCGTCGGCGTCCCGCTGACGACGCCTCAGGACCTGGATTTCATGATCGGGTTTATCGAGAACAACATGCCCATGGGCCGAGCGGAAGAATGTGGGGCTGAATGCGCGGAAAGGGTCGGCAACTATATCGCCGATACCTTCTGGGAAGACCTGGAACCGCTGAATTGCGAGATGGTCCGCTACGGTGCGCGCCAGTTAAAACTCCTGACCCGTGCCGAGTACCAGAATACGGTCGGGGATCTGCTGGGTGTGGATTTCGCCGTTGCCGAGAGCCTGGCTGACGACAATCAGGTGGGCTACTTCATCAACAACACACACGCCTCGATGGTGACCAGCACCTACGATCGCTTCCTGACGGCGGCCGAGGAAATAGCGGCCTGGTCGGCGGCGCGCGACTTCTCACCGGCACTGAACTGCGGCGCCTTCAACCAGAGCTGCGTGGATCAGTTTATCGGCGACTTTGCGCCGAAACTCTTCCGGCGCCCACTGGACACCCAGGAAGTGGAAACTTACTCGGAACTGGCCAACGGCACACTTACCGAAGGCGATGTAAAAGGGGGCATGCAGCTCGCGCTGATGACCATGCTGTCTTCGCCACAGTTCCTTTATCGCCACGAATTGGGTGAATCGAATCCGGCCAATAGTGCAATTGACATGAACGCCTTCGAGTTGACCTCGCACGAAATGGCTACCTGGCTGAGCTACTCGTTCGCCGGTTCCACCCCGGATGATATCGCCCTGCAGAAGGCGGCCAACGACGAGTTGCGCGACCCGGCACAGATCACCCAGGAAGCGCAGCGGCTGCTGGACCTGGCAGAGGCCCGGGACACCATGGGTGACTTCGTCGGAAGCTGGCTGGGGACCGATAGCCTGGAAAACGCGCCCAAGGACACGGCGGCCTGGCCCGGTTTCGAGAATGTGGCGCCGCATATGGAGCGGGAAATCCGCGAAGTCTTCGCCGAGGTGATGCTGAACGGCAACGAGGCTTTCGCCTCCCTTTATGATGCCAATTGGACCTTCGTCAACGGACCCCTGGCGCAGCACTACGGTATCAGCGGCGTTTCCGGCGACGACTTCCAGCAGGTCACCACAAGTGACCGCGGCGGCATCCTCACCAGCGGTGCATTTATGGCGCGCTGGGCAGAGCTGACCGAAACCTCGCCGATCCGGCGTTCGGTGCGCGTGCGCCGTCGCATGCTGTGCCAGGACCAACCGGATCCGCCCGCCGGTATCACGGAAAGCCGCGCCGAGCGTCTGGAAGAACTGGCGGATCTGATCGCCGATCCGGCCACCACCAACCGCGTGAAGTACGAAGCGCTCACTTCCGTGGCGCCCTGTCTGAACTGTCACCAGGAGTGGATCAACCCCCTCGGCGGCGGCATGGAAGACTTCGACGCGGTGGGCAACCCTCGCAGCGTCGACCTCAACGGCAATCTGATCGACGCCAGCGGCGCGTTGTACGCACCGGATGTGCTGAGCAACCGCGGCGAGTCGATCGCGTTCGAGGGTTCGCGCGGCCTGGGTCAGCTACTGGCGACCCTGCCCGCTGCGCAGTCTTGCGTATCGCAGAATATGTTCCGCTTTATGCTCGGGGTGGGGCACGACAGCATCGACAACTCCAACCCGGAAGGGCGGGCACTGGATCCGGTCGAGGAGGAGGGTTACGCCTGCACGGTAGAAGATATGACCGACACCCTGGTGCAGCAGAGCCCCCGGGCGATGCTCGAAAACATGAGCACTCTGGATGCGGTGCGTTACCGCAAAGAGTGGCAGCGCTGAGGCACCCGGACCCAGCCGATCAGCCATATAAACAGAATAAGGGCGCAAGTTATGAAAAAGCCATACAAGAATGTGTTTGACAAAAGACGCAGGGATTTACTGAAAATTTTCGCCGCTGCGGGGATCGGCCAGGGACTGCTGCGGGCCTCGCCGCTGGTCGGGGGCATGATGGCCTCCCGCCTGGCCGAGGCGCAGACGGGCCCCAACAAATCGGTGGTGATTTATGTACCCGACGGCGCCCTGCCGGAACACTGGTACCCCAACGAGGATCTGACCAGTTTCGGGGCCATGTCCCAGCCTTACAGCACCGTCGCCAGCGAGTGCAACTTTCTCAGAAACATGGGGCACCATCGCGGCGGTCACGGCGTCATGCCCACAATCATCAACAACAGTTGGGGCGGCGATAGTTTCGACGTGAACATGGGCAGAATCCTCGGTGAGAACCTGCCATTCACCTACGTGAACCTGGGCGTGCACAGCAATGGCAACGGCGTTCTGACCAAGGACAACGGTTCGAAAGTGCCGTTTGAAGACAACCCCTTCAACGCCTTTAACCGGCTGTTCGGGAATCTGCAATCGGGCGGCGGGGGCGGTGATCCCAAGCTGAACGCGGTGGACGCACACCTGGATGCAGTCAACGCCCTGAAAACAAAACTGGGGTCTTACGAACAACAGCGCCTCGATTCTCATTTGACGGCGATCGAGGAAACCCAGCGGCGCCTGCAGGATCTGGGCGGTGGTGGTATGTCCTGCGACGCCGCCAGCCCACCGGTCGAGTTTCCGATCGAATTTTCCACCTTCCAACAACAGGCGGAATTGCAGGCGGATATCATCGCCCTTGCGCTAGAGTGCAACTTTACCGCCTCCTGCTCTCTGGCACTGGGCAACGACGGTGCCGAGTTCACTCTGCCCTACCTGGATTTCCAGAACACCTACCACTCATCCATTCACGGCGGCAACGGCGGCGATCCGACTTACCCTCACTACCGGGAGACCCGGGCCCACCTGAGCAGCCTGTCGGCTTCACTGATCGGCCGCCTGCGGGACCGGGGGCTGCTCGACAGCACCATCGTCTGCGAGGTTACCGATATGGGTAACGGCGATGCCCACAGCAACACCGACGTGCCATTGATCATGGCCGGCGGCGGCGGTGCCATACAGCGCGGTGTATCCAATGCCGGCGGCGCTTCCTATACGCCCCTGCATCAGATACACACGGCGGCGGTGGCCCTGCAGGCCCACCAGCACCCGTTGTACCAGGGTTATCAGAGTGAAGTGATTCCGGGTGTGTTGGCCTGAATATGTTCGTGCATAAAACTGCGCCGGTCATTACGCTGGCTTTGGCGGTCGCCTGCCTGTACGGATGCTCGGAATCCGGGGGGGATTCTTCCCAGCCGCGAAACAAACTCAACGACACCGGCATCACCTGGGGTGCGAATTACCCCAGGGGCGTCAACAGCGATTGCACCGCAAGTGTTGACCGCGAGCGGTTGCCCAATGGGGAATCCCTGGTGGGCGATATCCTCAGCCAGCAGGACTGCAATCAGGGCCGGGACATCGCCAGCGAAGGGCGCGCCGATGACGCGGCCGGCTTTGCCTATCGCAAGGTCGACGCCAAAGGCGAGCTGCTGCCCGAGGACGCGCAGAGCTGGCAGTGCGTACTGGATGAAACCACCGGTCTGGCCTGGGAGGTCAAACAGCCCGGCGACGGCATCTACGGCAACCGCGGACGCCACGACGCCGACGATGTCTTTACCTGGTACAACCCGGACAAAAGTGCCAACGGCGGTGCCATCGGCGACTGGAACAGCCGCTACGCGCAGTGCACCGGCTATGTCGAAGGCCAGCCAGCCACCTATTGCAATATCGAGGAATTCGTCAGCCGCACCAACCGGCGGGGGCTGTGCGGCTTCGACGACTGGCGTGTACCGACAATGGATGAACTCTCCGGCCTGGTGAACTTTGGACGCAGCGCCCCGGCCATCGACACTACCTATTTTCCCAACACCCAAGACGGTTTTTACTGGAGCCATTCGCCGGACGCCGAATTGCAACAGAGGGCCTGGGCGGTCAACTTCCAGTTCGGCTACTCCGCGCCCATGCCGCGGAACAACGGTCGCCATATCAGGCTGGTCAGGGATTGGGCGGACGGATCCGGGAAAAACGAACCCAGCCCGGCATCGGCATCGGCACCGCAGCTGTCGGCTGCCCCGGCGCAGGCCGCTCAGGGCTGCAATAGCGAACAGATCTGGGCCTCGGCACCCGCCTCCCGCTATCGACAACAGGACGATGGTTCCGTTGCCGACACCGAAACGGGCCTGATCTGGCGCGCCTGTCTGGAAGGTGTCGCGGGAGAGGCCTGCGACCGGGGTGACCCCCTGGGGCTCAACTGGGCCGAGGCTCTGACCTATGCGGCGGCACTCGACAAGAAGGGCGCGGTCTCCGGCGATGGCGATTGGCGCCTGCCGAATATCCGCGAGCTGGGCAGCCTGCTCGAGCTGCAATGCGCCGGCCCGGCGATCAACCGCGCGCTTTTCTCAAATGCCGCCTCAGCGGACGTTTGGTCCTCGTCACCGTCTAATTTTCATACTCATTATTCTTGGTATGTGGATTTCGCCAGCGGCGCACTCACCTACGGCGAACGGGAAAAACCCAAAGCCATTCGCCTGGTGCGCGACGCCCGGTAAAAAACCGCCCTGTCCGCAATGGAACAAGACACGAAAGGCCATCCATGGGGATGGCCTTTTTTTTACTATAAGCTCCAATCCGACGTTGAGTTTAAGGCAAGTTTCCATACAATGACCCGGTTTTGAGTCGGGGTCATCTCGGCGCACTTTAAAAAATGAGCTCGTATGAAAGACTCTGAAATCAGAGCCCGCATGTGCTTTGAGCTGCATAGCGTAGCGCATCTACTTCGTCGTAATTTTGATCGTCGCGCCAAAAGCTACGACCTCACTCGCTCTCGTTGGCAGATACTGTGGAATCTTTCCCGGGAAGAGGGCGTAAAGCAGGCTGAGCTGGCAGATCGTATGGACGTCGCACGTATCAGCCTGACGCGCCAACTGGATCTGCTGGAAGCCGAGGGCCTGGTGGAGCGCCGGCAGGACACGGAAGATCGGCGCTGCTATCGGCTCTATTTGACGGCTGCAGCTGCGCCGGTCTTGCAGGTGTTGCAGCAGCTTGCCGAAGAGACTCGCACTGAGGCGCTGGCTGGCCTCAGTGCCGAGGAGCAAAGACAGTTGTTTGGTCTGATAAGTCGAGTACGGAACAATGTGAGCCGCGGCGAAGGATAAACCGTTGATCGCAGGCAGGCGGCCCAGACTTTAATTCAGGTTTACTTTGCCGGGTACCAGGTCTGGGTGCGATAGAAGAACCCGAGGTACCCCCGCACCATCAGGTTGCCGTTTTCTTCCCACATTTTGCAGTCATAGACCTTGCCCTTTACCGGGTCAAGAATCTGGCCGCCCTCGTAGACGTCACCTTTTTTTACCATGTTGGTGATGACATTCATGCCGACAATTTTCTGACCCTTTCTATCGCCCGGGCAGGCATCGCACACGGTGTCGTCCGGCTTCATCAGCAGGTCTACCACCTTGCCATAATATTTACCGCCCTGTTCATAAATCTCTACCACTGACTTTTTCTGTCCGGTTTCATCGTCAATGGTGGTCCAGCGTCCTACCACATCGGCAAACGCGAGCTGGGTGGTGAACAGCAGGGTGGTGAGGGCAACGAGTAGAGTTTTCATAGTGGGATCCATCGCTAGAACAAGGTGTGACCATATCACCTTATCCGGTCGGTTTCTGCCTTGGGGCTTCTATTTTAGTGTAGATGCTCTCGGTAACGGCACCATTTCGATTCCGCGTTGGCGCTGTCATGCTCCGGTATCTGTGGAATAATCCGCAGATTCGCCAATGAATAAACTGCGCCGGTGGTAGTGTATGCCGGCAGCCAGGCCACAAGCGGAACGCGCGATCAAAATATGGATACCCCGAAACACGCACTCACCGTAGACAATGTGATTTTTGGCTTCGACGATGGCGAGCTGAAAGTACTGATCGTCAAGCACGGTGAGGGTGAAAGCCGCGGCCGTTGGGGGCTACCGGGAGACTGGCTCAAGCTGGAGGAGACGCTGGAGCAGGCCGCCAGTCGGGTGCTGCAGGACCGCACCGGGGTCAGGGATATCTTTCTCGAACAGTTGCATGTGTTCAGCGATTTGGACCGACACCCCGGTGACCGGATCATTACGGTCGCCTTTTTTGCTCTGGTTCGTTCAGATGCGCACGCGCTCTCCGCGGGTAAAACCGAAATGGATGCCCAATGGGTGAATGTGCGGGATACACCGGAACTGATTTTCGATCACCAGCGCATACTGAGCGCAGCGCTGATGCGTGTGAAGCACAAGGTGCGCCACGAGCCCATCGGCTTTAATCTGCTGCCGGAAAAGTTCACCCTGCTGGAATTACAGCGGCTGTACGAAGCAGTACTGAATATCACTCTCGACAAGCCCAATTTCCGTCGCAAAATGATGAAAATGAACCTGCTGGTGAGTACCGATGAAAAGCAGTCTGGGGTCAGCTACCGTGCTGCCAATTTATACCGGTTTGATTTGAAGGTATACAAAGAGCTGACCGAACAGGGATTTGTGTTTGAGGTGTAGCGTTTTTTGGGGTTTAGCTTTTTCTCGCGAAGAATAAAAAAGCCCGGGACGTTCGGCCTCCGGGCAACAGGTGTTTGCGAGAAACTACTCATCAGTAGCATCCTGAAAATTTCGGGCAGTGATGCCAACCGGCAACTTATTGCTCGATGTACTCGAAAAAATCGAAGTCGGCCGGGCAGTCGGCTCCGGAAATATCCTGGCAGGCCATGCCCACAAACGCGCCAGTAAAGCTGGCACCTTCGCCGCGCCCCGCCTCATCCGAGACGATACTGTAATCCAGTGTATCCCCGACCTTCTGCCAGCTTTCCCCATCCGTAGACCAGAGAAAATCCAGCTTCTCGAACGCCACCTGCGCACGGAGGTAAATGGGTACGCTTTGCGGGACCGGCACCACTTTTTCACTACCTGAGCCGTAATTCCCCAGTGGGAATTGCACATCGGTTACCTCACCTTCGCTGTGGCTCATGATGGCCAGGTGCCTGCCGTGCTCATCGTCGTGGGAGATATACAGATAGTAAAATTTCTGCCCGTTGTAGTAGCAGGTGAGGCCGGCCATCTGCTGAAAGCTCTCTGGCACAAACTCCACACGGGTGGTGGCGGTGAAGCAGAACGCCTGCTGGCGCCGGGCAACTAGCGCCTGCTCGAATAGGTTGCCGATAGACTGCTTGCCGTACAGGCGCAGGTGGCCGGGCCGATCTTCCAGGCTGTAGAAATTTTTCGGATAGGGCGTGCGCAACCATTGGAAGTGCATGGGCAATTCCGCACCGTCGAATTCGTCGCGTGTTGGGTCTTCGGGCCAGGAGTGTGTGGGCAGGTCCGGGGTATCCAGGGTGGCCTGGGGCTGATTGTTGCCGTGGGCCAGACGCAGCCAGCCGTCTCCACTCCACTGTGCCCGCTGTATGGCGGTTTCGCGGCCCAGTGGGCTGCGTTTCAATCCGGGTAGCGGGCGGGTGCAGAGATGCACCGCGAAGACTTCACCCTGGGGTGTTTCCACAATATCGCCATGGCCGGAGCGCTGCAGCAGCAGTGCCGGGTTGTCCACCGAGGTGAGGAAATATCCCTGTGGATCCACCTCGTAGGGGCCTTGGATATTTTTGGCCCGTGCAAAGGTCATGCGGTGTTCGTAGCCGGTGCCGCCCTCCGCGGTAAGCAGGTAGTAGTAACCGCTGCGACGATAAATATGTGCGGCTTCGGTCAGCCCCGCCTCGGTGCCGCGGAAAATATTGGTGATGGTGCCCACCAGTTTTTTCGCCACCGGATCGTATTCCTGTAGCAGGATGCCGCCAAAAGGATTCTTCCCGGTGCGGTGGTCCCACACCATATTGATAAACCATTTGCGGCCGTCATCATCGTGGAATAGTGACGGGTCGAAACCGCTGCTGTTGATGTAAACCGGATCGCTCCATTCACCCTCGATAGTGTCGCAGGTAGTGATGTAATTGTGCGCATCTTTGAAGCTACCGTTGAAGCGCTTCACGTCCGTATACACGAGATAAAACAACCCGTTGCTGTAGGACAGGCAGGGCGCCCAGATGCCGCAGGAATCTGGGTTGCCGCGCATGTCCAGCAGCGCCTCCCGGTTCAGTGGGCGGCTGACCAGACGCCAGTTCACCAGATCCCTGGAGTGGTGAATCTGTACCCCCGGATACCACTCAAAGGTGGAGGTAGCAATGTAGTAGTCCTCGCCTACTCGCACGATGGAGGGGTCCGGGTTAAAGCCTTTCAGAATTGGATTGTTCATCACGTCCTTACTTCTACAAACTGTGTTGGTTGGAAACCGCAGGAGCAGTCTTGGGAGGAAGGGCGTCTGCATCGGTGGGCTGCGCGCCGCTTAGGTGGTCGGCGATGTAAGCGTTCGTAAGCTGGTAGCGGCGGAAAATTGCCATGGAAATAAGTGTGCAGATCACCGGGCCGGCGGCATAGATCAGTACGATGCCGTTCAGGGTGCGCTCACTCTGAACAGCATTGGGGGCATAGTCGAAATACCCCAGCAACCAGCCTGCACTGGCGCCGCCAACGGCGAGGCCGAGCTTCAACGCCATCAGGTGGCCGGAGTAGGCCATAGCCATTTTTTTGGGGTGCCCTTTCTGAGCAAACCAGTCCACCGCATCCGGCACCATGGAAAACACCAGGGGAATGGCAATCATGTGCACGTAGTTGGCGGCCATCGCCAGCCCCAGAGCCAGGTAAACCTGATCGCGCCCCAGTGGCAGTATCGCCGCGTGGGTGACGATGACACCAATCATCGACCAGTTGAACAATTGGACTTTACAGAAGCGCTTGGCGAGAAAGTTGGTGCTCACTGCACCGGCAACGCCGGCCAGCATGGGCAGGCTGACAAACAGGCTCACCAGACTTTCGGTCTGGAAATAGTAAGTCACATAGAAAGGCGTCACCGCGCCGCGCATGGCAACGAGTACTAGCAGGAAAAATGTCGTCGCGGCAATGATGGCCCACTGGCTGTTGCGGAACAGATTGAAAAAATCCCCGGCAAAATTTCTCATTCGAAATTTTTCGGCGCTCTCTGGCCCGGCCTCGGGCTGCACGCGCTCGCGGGTGGACCAGAAGCAGATAAAAAAACACAGGGCGGCGATTGTGGCCATTACTGCCATCGCCAACTGGTAGCCAAACACTTTGTCTCCCTGTCCTAACAGGTTCACCAGCGGCAGTGTCAGCGCGGACACCAGCGCGCCGCCCACCATGGCCATGGCAAACCGGTAGGACTGGATAGAGGCACGCTCGGTGGTGTCTTCGGAGATTACGCCGCCGAGAGCAGAGTAGGGGATGTTAATGGCGGTATATACCGTCATCAGCAGCGTGTAGGTAACGTAGGCGTAAACAAGTTTGCCATTCTCCCCCAGGTCCGGGGTAGTGAAAGCCAGTACCGCGAGCCCGGCGTAGGGCAGCGCCATCACGAGCAGGAAAGGACGGTAGCGTCCCCAGCGCGAGCGGGTGCGGTCTGCCATGCCGCCAACGACCGGGTCCGTAATCCCGTCGAAGATACGCACCAGCAACAGCAGGGTGCCCGCTGCGGCGGCAGAAATGCCGAATACATCGGTGTAAAACACCAGCAGGAAATTGATCACCACCTGAAACACGATGTTGCTGGCGGTATCACCCAGGCCGTAGCCAATTTTCTCGCGAACGCTGATGGCGGACGATTGCATGGTTTTCTCTCGGTTTTTTATTGTTATTGATCGTTGATTACTCATGATAGTCTTATTGACTATAACATGAGGGGCGGGCCTGTCTAGCGTTTTGCCATTGGGGTGATCCCGGATGTGCAGGCTAAAAAGCAATCAAATAAAAATAAAATAGAGGAAGAGAATCCATGAACAAAGCGATGAATCAGTGCCGGCGGCAGTTTCTGCGAAGCGCTTTGTCTGCAGCGGCCGTGGGCCTGGTGACAGGCACTGCGATACCGGGTCGTTTACTTGCCGAAGCGAGTTTCAAGGCCGGTGCAGGTACCGGACTGGCCGCGCTTTTCGCCGGTGATTTCAAGCTTGGCACCGCGCTCTCCAACACCACCCTGTTGGCCCGGAACCCGGGTATTGAAGCCCTGGTGGCACGGGAGTTCAGTGCCATCACCGCGGAAAATGCAATGAAGTGGGAGGAGGTCCATCCGGATGCGGAAAGCTGGGATTGGCAACGCGCAGACTACTTTGTTGGCTATGGTCAACGGAACGGGATGTACAACATCGGTCACACGTTGGTGTGGCATTCACAGATGCCGGAATCTGTATTTGTAGATGGCCACGGCCGCCTGCGTCCGGCGGCCGACGTTAAATTATCCATGGAGACCCACATCGCTACGCTGGTCGGCCGCTACCACGGCAAAATTCAGGCCTGGGATGTGGTCAATGAGGCGGTAACCGACGAGGGCCTGTGGCGTGAAAGCCTGTGGTACAAATCTTTGGGAGAGGGCTTTTTCCCGCGCGCCTTTCACCTGGCACAGGAGGCGGACCCCCAGGCCGAGCTGCTGTACAACGATTACAGCATGACGATCCCTGCGAAGCGGGATTTTGCCCTGGCGCAGATCGTAAGATTCCGTAAAAAAGGGATGCCGGTTCACGGTGTGGGTATGCAGGCTCACGTGCATTTGGCAGATCCCGAGCTTGCCAGCCTGGAAGCCAGTATTGAAGCCATCGCCGCTACTGGCCTCGATGTGCACATTACCGAACTGGACGTCGATGTGCTGCCCAAGGCCTACGACTATATGGGCGCTGAGATCTCCACCAACTTTGCCTATGCCGATGCATTGAATCCCTATCCGGAAGCGCTGCCGCAAAAGGTGGTGGACGAACTGGCGGCCCGTTATGAATCTCTGTTCAGGCTGTTTTGGAAGCATAGGGAGGTGGTGCGCAGGGTTTCTCTGTGGGGCACCACGGATGCAGAATCCTGGAAAAACGACTGGCCGGTGGTAGGGCGCACTAACTACCCGCTCATTTTTGATCGCGATGGCACGCCCAAAAAGGCGTACCACGCGATTGCCGGTTTAAAACGAGCGATCTAAAGCCCGATTCAGGACGAGCAGCTGATGGGCAGATGTTTTCCGGTGTCCGTGGGCGCTGCGGCCCAGTCTTCAAACCCGGGGTGCTCGTCGAATGGCGACTGTAGCAGATCAAACAGAATCCCCAGGGGCTGGTAATCACCAGCCTCAGCGGCCTCGATCACCCGCTGTGCCAGGTAGTTGCGCAAAACAAATTTGGGGTTGGTCGCCAGCATCGCCTGGCTGCGTTGCTGCGCAGGGCGCTTTTCTTTTTGCAGCCGCTGGTCATAGCGTCGCAGCCAGTCCTGCAGTACTGCGTGTTGGGAGGGCGAGACCAGTGCTTCCAGCGCAGCCGCGGGTCGTTCTCCGGTGTAATGGCTGAGGGTGCGGAAAAACAGCGAGTAATCCACCTGCCCCTGCTCCAGTATCTGCAGCAGGTCTGCACACAGCTGCTGATCACCATCGTCTTTCAGCGCCAGTCCCAGTTTCGCCCGCATTAATCCCGCGTAGTGCTCAATCAGCAACGGCTGAAACTGACCCAGGCAATCCTTCAGGATTTCTGCGTCCAGCAGTGAAGAAAATGCGTGGGCCAGTGCGTTCAGGTTCCACAACACTACTCCGGGTTGCGCATCAAAAGCGTAGCGCCCGGTGTGATCCGAATGATTGCAGATAAAGCCGGGCTCGTAGTCGTCGAGAAACCCGTATGGGCCGAAATCAAAGGTGTCGCCGATGATCGACATGTTGTCCGTATTCAGCACACCGTGGGCGAAGCCCACTGACTGCCAGCCTGCAGCCAGCTCGGCGCTGCGCTGAACGGTAAAGCGCAGCAGTGCTTCCGCCTGTTCCTGAATCGGTTGGCCAGTCACTTCTGGCAGAAACTGTGCGCATACAAACTCCACCAGCTGCTTTTGTGCGTCCAGCTGGCGGGTGTAAAACAGATATTCGAAATGGCCAAAGCGGATGTGTGTGCGCGCTACACGAATCAGGGCCGCGCCGGTTTCCATGGATTCCCGGGCCACCGGTTCGCGGCTGCCGACAATACTGAGCGCGCGGGTGCTGCGAATTCCCAGTGTCGACAGTGCCTCACCGGCAAGGTATTCGCGGATGGTCGAGCGCAATACCGCACGGCCGTCGCCGAAGCGGGAGTAGGGAGTTTTCCCGGCGCCTTTTAAATGCAGGTCCCAGTGTTTACCGGAATTTTCCACTTCGCCGAGCAGTAGTGCACGGCCATCACCCAGTTCCGGGTTGTAACCGCCAAACTGGTGGCCGGTGTATTTCATGGCAAGAGGCACACTGCCGGCAAACAGTTTGCTACCGGTGGTGTAGCTGGGCCAGTCCGGGTGGGTGGCTTCGGCGACATCCAGTCCGAGAAGCGCCATCACCTCTTTGTTCACATGAATAAGGTGTGGATTTTCAAGCGGTGTGGGCGCCGTAGGGGTGCCGAATACCGGGCCCAGGTCAGCGTAGCGGTGCTGTAGTTGCAGTCGGTCGAGTGATGTCGCAGCAGTGCCGGATTTCGTCACGATGTTCCCGAAGAGGTTGCTAGATATGTTGCAGGGCGAGCTTGATGCCTTTGTCTTCCCAGCACTGTACTTCCAGGGCTAGCAGATCTTCGATGGCCGGATACTGATAGATCCAGTCTTCTGGAACCCGCAGGTGGTAACCGGGGCCCTCGGCGGAAAGGTCGAGCCCAGTTATTTCCCGATCCACATGATCCCGGTGCACGATGCAGGCGAGGCGGAGGCACAGTAACAGCTCGCTGCCGGGGTGGAAACCGTAGTGCTCCTGAACCGCTTTGATGTCGCCGCGCTGGTTGCGCACCAGGTAGGCGAGGTTTTCCTGTTCGTTTTTGCTGAACCCGGCCATGTCCGCATGCTCGATCATGTAGGCTCCCAATTTGCGAAAACTGCTGTGGGAGAGCGTCAGGCCGATCTCGTGCAGGTCGGCGGCCCAGTGCAGTAAGCGTCGCTGGGCGACTTGGGCGTGCGGATTCAGTTGGCCGAGAAATTGCAGCGCGGTATTGGCAACCCGTTTCGCCTGTCCGGGATCGATTTCACCGCGTTCCATCAGGTTGGCAACGGTATCCGCACGGCGGTCACCACCGGCGGCACGGCCCGCGAGGTCATGCACAATGCCTTCGCGAATGGCATAGGGTGAGATATGCATCTGCTGGATATTCAGCTCGCGGAAAATCCCGTGCAGTATTGCGAGGCCTGCGGCAAACACCGGGCGGCGCTGTGGCTCCAGGTATGGCAGCTCGATGGCTTCCACGGTGTTACAGCTGGCCACCGTGTCGGCGAGTGCGTCCAAGTCTTCCCGCAGGATCGGCAGTAATTCACCATTGTTCAGTACCCGCGCGACGGATTTGATGGTGCCGGAGGCGCCCATCACCAATGCTTCATCGGCGATATGTTGCAGCTCCTGAAGCTCAGCCTGAGCGGCGCGGCGGGCACGGATAAAGTTGTTGCGTTTGCCGGCGTCGATTTTACCGCTTTCGAAAAATCGGCGATTGAACGCGACACAGCCCATACTGACACTCTGCAGCTGCCTCGGGGACTCGACTCCACGCACCAGTTCGGTAGACCCGCCGCCGATATCCACCACGCAGCGCAATTGTGGCGGCCCATCGGCTGCAGCCATCACCCCGGAATAGATCAGCCGCGCTTCCTCGATACCGGCGATGATTTCGATGGGGGCACCGAGAATGGCTTCTGCGGCCTCCAGAAAGCCATCGGCGCGGTTGCTGGCTGCGCGCAAGGTGTTGGTGCCGACCACGCGTACATTGTCCAGCGGGAGATCCTGGATGACCGGCGCGAAACGGCGCAGGGCTTCCAGAGCGCGCTCGGCGACGTCGGGCGCCAGGTTGCACTCGCTGTCCAGCCCCTCGGCCAGGCGCACCATGGCGCGGTCGGTGTGCAGGCGCACCATGCGCTGATCGCGAAACTCGGCCAGCAGCAGATGGAAACTGTTGGATCCCAGGTCAAGGGCGGCGTAGCGTTTGTGGCTGGTTTCAGCGGCGTTATCGGCTGTCATGTTTATCGCTGTCAAATTCTCGTAACAAAAATGTAGCAAACTGGGCAGTCATCACCTATGGCTTTTGAGAGCGTCCATCCGTTTGAAACCGAATAATTTTGCTCTGCCGACAGGCCTGCCAAGCTCCACGGGAAAGCCCCTGGAGTCCAGTTCCACGGAAAATGCACTAGAGAGTATGGCAAAAGAGATTCCCCTGTATCCCAAGGAGCTGAGCTGGCTCTCGTTTAATGCCCGCGTCCTGCAGGAAGTGGAAGACGAGAGTGTGCCCATTATCGAGCGGGTGCGCTTTCTTGGCATCTTCTCCAACAATTTGGACGAATTCTACCGGGTTCGCGTGGCGGATGTGCGCCGCCTGGCCACTTTCGCCAAGGGGAGTAAGAAAAAAGAGCATTTTTCCGACCTGCTCGGGCATATCAATGAGAAGGTGCTGCGCCTGCAGGCTCGCTTTGGCAACGCCTATGCCAAAGTGTTGAAAGATCTGCGGCGCAACCATATTCACGTCATCAACGAGCGCCAGTTGACCGACAGTCAGCGCGCCTATGTGGAGGAATATTTCCACCGTGAAGTATTGCCTGAGCTGGAACCCTTCTTTATTGACGATCGGGATACCATGCCCCTTCTCAATGAAGCGAGCATTTACTTCGGCATATATCTAGAGCTGGAAGACGGCAGTCTGCGCTTTGCCGGGCTGGAGTTACCCACGGATATTCTGCCGCGGTTCGTCGCCATCCCGCATCGGGAGCAGCGCCATGAAAAGGTTTATATCGTTCTCGATAATGTCATCCGCGCCTGTCTGGTGGAGGTGTTCCGTTTTGTGCTGCCCATCGAAAAAGCGGCTGCGTACACCTTCAAAATCAGTCGCGACGCGGAACTGGAGTTGGGGGAGCACGTCACGCAGAATCTTGTCGATCGATTGGCAAAATCGCTGAAAAAGCGCAAGCAGGCGGAGCCGGTACGCCTGGTGTACGACTCGACCATGCCGGAAGCGCTTCTGCAGCTGATCAAGAAAAAACTGAAAATGGGGCGTTACGACAGCTATACCCCCGGCGGCCGCTATCACAACTCGAAAGACTTCATGAGTTTTCCGGCGGACAGCAAGCAGCATACCTACCGCAAAATCAAACCACTGCCCACACTGCCGGACAGCGCCAATATTTTTGACTGGCTGCGGGAGGCGGATCGCCTGTGTTACTACCCGTATCATGATTTCCGCGTGATCACGAAATTGCTGGCGTCTGCAGCAATTGACCCCAAGGTTCGCGAAATCCGTATCAACCTGTATCGGGTGGCGCAGAACTCACGGGTGGTGGCAGCACTGGTGAATGCGGTGCGCAACCAGAAACAGGTGACCGCGGTCGTGGAGCTCCAGGCCCGCTTCGATGAGCAGGCGAATATTCACTGGTCCAACGAGCTGAGTGATGCGGGCGTGGAGGTTATTTACGGTGTGCCGGGGCTGAAGGTGCACTGCAAGCTGATTTCCATCCTGCGTGAGGAGGGTGGAAGAAACCGCTATTACAGTCATTTTGGTACCGGTAATTTTAACGAGAGCACCGCGCGCTTTTACTGCGATTTCAGTCTGCTGAGCAGTGACGACAAAATGGGCGAGGATGCGTATCGGGTATTCGACTTTATCAAGCAGCCCCATTTGCAGCCCGGTTACCACCATATCTGGATGTCGCCGCACACTAACCGCCCGAACATCCTGGCCTGTATCGACAAGGAAATCGCTGCGGCGACGGCGGGCGAGCCGGCAGAAATATTCATCAAGTGCAACAACCTGGTAGATTCCGAGGTGATCGACCACCTGTACCGGGCCGGCGCTGCCGGGGTGCGAGTGCGAATCATCGTGCGCAGTATGTGTGCCCTGTTGTGCCAGACCAAAGGTCTGTCAGACAACATCAAGGTCATCAGCCTGGTAGACAAGTATCTGGAGCACGCACGAATCTACGCATTCCACAATGGCGGCGATGTGCAGGTGTACCTGTCTTCCGCCGACCTGATGACACGCAATCTGGACCATCGGGTAGAAGTCAGTTTCCCGCTGCAATCCGCTGTTCATCGAAAAACCGTGCTGGATATTATGGAGCTGCAGTGGCAGGACAATCAGAAGGCGCGGCTGCTGGATGCGGATCAGACCAATGGACGTATAGCCAATCACAAGAGCAAGCGCAATGTGCGCTCGCAGGATGCAATTTACCGCTACTTGAAAAAGCTGGATGTGTGAGGCGGATCAGTTCCTGCTGAGCCCCACCAGCTTGCCGTTGTCAAACGACAGCCGGTAGCGTTTGCCGACCTTCAGATGTTCCTTGCAGCGGGATTCAATGGTGATGCGGGGAAATTGCGGTGTGACCACCCAGGTGGAAAAATCACCCTCGGGGCCGCGCCGGATCAACCAGTAGTGATCGCCGTGCTGGCAGGTGCCTTTTTCCTGGCAGTTGTCGTACCCCCAGACAAAGGCGCGTACATCGTATTTCTGCGGCAGGTTGGAGGCGGGGCGGAACGGCAGGCGGGGATCGTCGGTAACGTCATAGAGGTCATCAAAGGTCACCAGCTTGAAGCCTTTGGCGGGCGTTTTACAACTGGCGGCGTGAATACTGACGCCGGCAGCGGCCTCCGGCGTTTTTGACTTGCCGGTTCCGATTTCGGATTCCATCTCGCTGGGCAGGTAACCGCAACCGCTCATCGACAGACTCCACATCACCAATCCGACACACAGGGCTTTACCGCCGAAATACCGCACTTCTTACCTCCATCGGTACCAATCCGCTGTTTTAACTATAGCTGGTGAATACCCGCCGTCAGTGGGTGCTATGCAGTTAGTCGGCTGTCACCTCGTCATTCTTGTGCGGCACCGTTTCACGCTCCACTGTATTTCACTGTCCACTGCGTTTGATGGGTAGCCGATGAAAGCGAACCTTGCGGCGGTAGGGGAAGGTACTGTCTACCCGGCCGGCGCGAATACGCTTCTGCAGGCGCTGCCAGTAGTGGTAGTCGTACAGGTCGCTGTGCTGATCCTCAAACGCTTTGCGGGCCACCGGGTTGCCGGAAAAAAACAGGCGAAATTCTTCCGGGAAGACATCGGCTTCCGCCACGGTATACCAGGGGCGGTCAGCCAGTTCTTGCTCGACGGTCTGCGGCTCGGGTATTTTGCGGAAGTTGCACTCGGTGAGTGGGCAGAGCTCGTCGTAATCGTAAAACACCACCCGCCCGTGGCGGGTGACGCCGAAATTCTTCAGCAGCATATCGCCGGGGAATATATCCGCTGCCGCCAGTTGTTTGATGGCATTGCCGTATTCTTCCATCGCCTCGATGGTCTGCTGCTCGTCCGCCTGATCCAGGTACAGGTTGAGCGGTTCCATGCGCCGCTCTACATACAGGTGCTTGATGATGACCCACTTGTCATCCACATGCAGCTTGGACGGCGCCAGGGTCTGCAGTTCGTGTAGTAGCTCATCGCTGAACCGATTGCGGTAAAAAATGAAATTGGTGTATTCCTGGGTATCGGCCATCCGGCCCACCCGGTCGGCGCGGGATACAAATTTGTACTTTTCCCGGACGACTTCTTCGGTGACGGTTTTCGGGAAATCGAACTTGTCTTTGATGACCTTGAACACCACTGGATAGGAGGGCAGGGTAAATACACTCATCACCATTCCCTTGATCCCCGGGGCGATGATGAACTTGTCGTTGCTCACCTTCATATGCGCAAGGATGTGGCGGTAGAACTCGGTTTTTCCGTGCTTGTGGAAGCCGATGGAGTTGTACAGCTCGGATTTTTCCTTGAGCGGCATGATGGTGGAAAGGAAGCGTACAAACCGTGACGGGATAGGCGCGTCCACCATGAAATAGGAGCGGGTGAAACTGAAGATGATACTGGCGGAGTCGTTGTCGTGGATCAGTGTGTCCACAAAGATACTACTGCGGCCGCTGTTCAGGCAGGGCAGGATCAGCGGGATCACTTCCCCGGCGAACATCAGCCGTCCTACCAGGTAGGCAGCTTTATTGCGGTAGAACACGGATTCCAGCATATCCACCCGCAGCCGCTGTTCGTCGTCCTCCTCCAGCTTGCCCGCCAGGGGGCCCTCGCGCAGGCTTTTACAGATGTTGGCGATATCCCGCGGCATGTCTTCCCAGGGAATGGAGAAACTGTAATCGGCGAGGATGTCTTCGATCATCGCCTCCAGCCCCTCACTTCCGCTGTAGCTGATATAGATGCTGTAATCTCGCAGTGGCTTTTCGTCCGGTGCGCGGGAAGATTTCACGAAGCAATGGCTGTCGTGGATATGTGCATGCTGGAACTGGCTGCAGAACACCGAGTTAAAAAAGGTCTCGGCGATTTCGTAATTGTTGTTGTTGGCGATCAGTTGGGCGTACGTGGCCTTGGCCTGCCCCCACAGTTCCAGCTGGGTCGTATCTTTGCTGGTTACCGAGTGCACAAGCTTGAGCACCTGATTGACCTTGACCTTGTAGAGGTCAATGCGCTCCTTGTTGGTTTCCCGTACCGCCGGCCAGGCGGCGGTTTCAAATCGCGCCTTGGCGCCCAGGGTAATATTCTGAAAATCGGCGAAATAGGCATCGAAGCCATTGAGGATGGTCTTGGCGATACGGCGGGCTGTCGGGGAATGGTTTGTCATGCACTAGACTCTTGTGGAATCATATCCTCTATTTTTTCGATACTAGCACGCGCTAACAGGGAACCACTTGAACGATTGGATCAGCAGCTTTGTCTTTTTCTTTGCCGTAATCGACCCGGTAGGCACCCTGCCGGTGTTTATTGCGGTGACCAGTGCACACAGCGAATGGCAGCGGCGCAAAATCGCGCTGTTGGCGGTTGCAGTGGCCACGGGTATTTTGATGTTCTTCCTGTTGCTGGGCCAATACCTGCTCGAAGCGGTCGGTGTGCCACTGTCGGCGTTCCAGGTAGCTGGTGGTATCGTCCTGTTCCTGTTTGCCTTAACCATGATATTCGGTGAGGGCAAACCGGAATCTGAGGTAGGAATCGTGCGAGAAGGGCACGAAACGGCCATATTCCCGCTCGCGGTGCCTTCGATCGCCTCTCCTGGCGCGATGCTGGCTGCGGTCGTGCTCACCGACAATCACCGCTTTGACCCGATTCACCAGGTGAAATCCGCTACCGCCATGCTTGCGGTCCTGGGAATCGTATTGTTGCTACTGCTGACCGCCAACTGGATCTACCGCTGGATTGGCAGTGCCGGTGCCAGTATCGTCAGCCGGGTGATGGGGTTGATTCTTGCTTCTGTGGCCACAACCAACGTGTTGGTGGGGCTGCAGCAGTTCTTTATGACCTGACGGTTGCCCTGTCCACCACACGTTACACCTCTGTCAACGCCTAAATTCGCCCCAGTGAACTGGTTGGTGTTGTCCATACATGCGCTAAGGAAAACGCTTGCATCACAATATTGCCCTGATCACCACCATCTCAGTCGCGCTCGGGTTAGCGCTGGTACTCGGGTTTATCGCCGTGCGCCTGCGCTTGCCCGCCCTGGTGGGGTATATGATCGCGGGCGTAATGATCGGGCCGGCTACGCCGGGCTTCGTGGCGGATATGGCGCTGTCCCAGCAGCTGGCGGAAATTGGCGTGATTCTGCTGATGTTCGGTGTCGGGCTGCACTTTTCCCTGAAAGATCTGATGGCGGTGCGGCGCATCGCCATTTTTGGTGCTCTGGCACAGATAATGGTGGCGACTGCGCTGGGTGCTTCCGTTGCACACTGGTGGGGGTGGAGCCTTGGTGCCAGTGTTGTGTTCGGCCTGGCGTTATCGGTTGCCAGTACCGTCGTGCTACTGCGGGGGCTTGAGTCGCGAGGCTTACTGGATACGCTGAACGGCCGAATTGCGGTGGGCTGGCTGATCGTTGAAGACCTGGTGATGGTATTTGCCCTGGTGGTATTACCGGCGCTCGCCGGATGGCTGGGAGGGGATACTCCAGGGGCTGAGGATGCCGGCAGCCTGCTTGTCACCGTTGCCCTGACACTGGGAAAAGTGGGTATCTTTATCGCGCTGATGCTGCTGGCCGGCCGGCGTCTTTTCCCCTGGTTACTCTGGCAGGTGGCACGCACGGGGTCCCGCGAGCTGTTTACGCTGGGGGTGATCGCCACCGCCATGGGAATCGCCTATTTTTCCTCGGTCATCTTTGGTGTGTCTTTCGCACTCGGTGCCTTTTTTGCCGGCATGGTGCTGCGGGAGTCCGCCCTCAGCCACAGGGCGGCAGAAGAGTCTTTGCCTCTGCGCGATGCCTTTGCGGTCTTGTTTTTCGTTTCGGTAGGTATGCTGTTTGACCCGGCCATGTTGCTGGAAGAGCCTGTGCGGGTATTGACCGTTGTTGCGATCATTGTTTTTGGCAAGACCCTGGCCGCCTTCCTGCTCGTTCTGTTATTCCGCTATCCGCTGAACACGGCTTTTACTGTATCTGCCAGTCTCGCGCAGATTGGCGAGTTTTCATTTATTCTCGCGGCACTGGGCATGTCGCTGGGGTTATTACCCGAACAGGGGCAAAACCTGATCGTTGCCGGTGCATTGATTTCCATCGCGCTGAATCCGCTGCTTTTCAATCTGATCGAGCCGGCGCAACGCTGGATACGTGGGCGCTCGAAACTGGCGCGGGCCATGGAGCGTTCCGCCGACCCCCTCGCCGAGCTGCCCATGAGCACCGATTTGCGATCCCTTACCGGGCACGCCCTGATCGTTGGCTACGGCAAGCTGGGAACCCGTATTGGTACTCAGTTGCGTCAAACCGGCATGTCCATCGTGGTGGCTGAAATACAACGGGAGCGGGTGGAGCGATTGCGCGCTGAGGGAATTCCGGCGGTTTGTGGAGATGCGTCGGATGAGGATGTATTGATCCAGGCTCACGTTGCCAGAGCACGCATGCTGATTGTGACGGTGCCCGATATGGTGCGCACACAGAAAATGATGGCAACGGCAAAGCTCTTGCGCCCGGAAATCACCATTCTGGTCTGTGCGGAAAGCGAAGAAATGGATCCGATTCTGCGCAAAGAGGGGGCAACCGCGGTATTTGTTGGAGAGCGTGAACTCGCGCAGAATATGGGTGATTTTGCCGTCGACCACCTGGCAGGGCATGCCGATCCATAGGGTTGATGTCGGCAGTGATTACGGCAGTGTACTGACAAGCACCCGGGCGTTGTCGGCCCGGGCGCTGGTCAGATCACAATAAATCGGCTTTGCCTTCGGTGTTCGGCTTCGCCCGTGGGTTTCGCTTCGCTATGGTCCGCGGCCCCGCACCAGGCGCAGGATCAGCAGGATTACTGCAATCACCAGTAATACGTGCAGAAAGCCACCCATGGTGTACGAGCTCACGAGCCCCAGCAGCCAGAGCACGACGAGTATGACAATAATTGTCTCAAGCATGTTCGCTACCTCATAAGGCCCAGTTTGGGCATTGGTGGGAGTTGGCTATGGTGGGCCAGATGCCACGGCTTCTCAGTGAAGGTGACAGTAGAGTTAAAACATTAGTCTGCATTTCGGCTGCCCACCAAAAATACTGTTCTCCTATTGCGAAGAGTGCTAATTCGGCACTAAATCATTGAAAAACGGTCTTATCCAGCTTGTTCCAGTAAAGTAAGACCGGTATCAGAACGGCAGACGACGGAACAAACTCATTTTCACCGACCATGGAGTGCGTGGTCACTTTGTAGAACAACGCTGGAGCCAGAACGTGCTGATCAAATCGCCGCCACCGAAACTGCTCACTGAAGCACATGCGACTCCCGAGTCCGCTTATGTTTCCCGCCGTACCCTGATCAAGGGGGTTGGTGCGGGAATTGGCGGGCTGCTGCTCGCGCGAAACGCGCAGGCACTGGACCTGTTCGGGGCTGACAAACCGCAAGCCGCGCCGCGCAAGCCTCTCGATTTTGCGGCCGATAAGCCCGCCCCCGAGCTCGCCCTCACGCCGGAAGCCAAGGTCACCACGCACAATAACTTTTACGAGTTCGGTACCGGCAAGACGGACCCGGCAGAACACAGCCAGCAGCTGAAAACCGAGCCCTGGACCCTGACTGTAGAGGGAGAGGTGGAAAAGCCGGGGACGGTGGATGTGTGGAAGCTGATGGGTGAGATCGGGCTGGAGGAGCGCATTTATCGCATGCGTTGTGTGGAGGCCTGGTCCATGGTGATTCCCTGGGTGGGGTTCGAGCTGGGCAAGTTTCTGAAACGGTTTGCGCCTACCAGTCGCGCCAAGTACGTGGCTTTCGAGACACTGTACGACCCGGAACAAATGCCCGGGCAGCGCAACCGCTACGTGGGAGGTGGTGTGGATTACCCGTACGTGGAGGGGCTGCGTATGGACGAGGCCATGCATCCGCTGAGTATCCTCTCCGTCGGGCTCTACGGCAAAACCCTGCCGCCCCAGAACGGCGCGCCGATTCGGTTGGTGGTGCCGTGGAAGTACGGGTTCAAGGGGATCAAATCCATCGTCAAGATAAAACTTGTGGAACACATGCCTCCCACCAGCTGGAACAAGCTGGCGCCGCAGGAATACGGTTTTTTTGCCAATGTGAATCCCGCGGTGGATCACCCCCGATGGTCTCAGGCCAGCGAGCGTTTTATTGGTCCCGGCGGCCTGTTCTCAGTCAAGCGCCAGCCGACTCTGCCATTTAACGGTTATGCCGAAGAGGTGGCGAGTCTTTACTCGGGTATGGACCTGAAGAAGTTTTATTGATGGCTGGCTCGGTGAAAAAAACAGCTTGGCGCAAAAGGTTGGCGATCGCGCTACAAATCTGTGTGCACATCGGTGCGCTGCTGCCCCTGCTGTGGTTGTTTGTTGCGGTCAACGACGGACGCCTGGGCGGGGATCCGGTAAAAGAGTTGATTCACTACCTGGGTATGGGGACTCTGCGGCTGCTGCTGCTTACCCTGTTGGTGTCGCCGTTCGCGCGGGCACTGCATTTCGGTCAGCTGAACCGCCTGCGCCGTCCTCTCGGGCTGTGGTGTTTCACCTGGGCCACACTGCATTTCAGTGCCTGGCTGGCGTTGGACCTCGGGCTGGACTGGTCATTGATCGGTACTGAACTGGTGAAGCGCACTTATATTCTGCTGGGCTTTTCTGCCTGGTTGATCCTGTTTGCGCTGGCGATCACATCACTGCCGGCATTGATGCGCCGGATGAGAAAAAACTGGAAGAAGCTCCACGGGCTCCTGTACCCGGTGGTGCTGCTGGCCTGCTGGCATTTTTGGTGGTCGGTGAAAAGTGGCTGGATTGAGCCCGCGATTTATTTTGCCATCGCGCTCGTATTACTGGTGTGGCGGCGCGATTCCATTTCCCGGTGGTTCGCTTCCCTGCGATCATCCTGAATGACACGCCCGGTGTGATTTCTTTGGAACCACCGGGCCTGCCAAAACGTGAACCGCAAAAAATCAGCTTCCTACAATCCCATCCTCATCTTTCCGGATAGCCAGGACCGTCGGCCGCGGTGGCAGGGTCGGGTCATTGTCCGGCCAGCGATGCAATGGATTATCGAACGTCGAGTCGTCCGCATCCGCCGGGTGCTGAACAGCGACGAACAGTGTCTTGCCATCTGGGGTAAATTCCGGCCCGCAGATTTCTCCACCTTCCGGGCAGCCAAAGAAATGCTTGGGTGCCGCACGCAATTCTCCTTCGGTGGCCATCGCCCACAACCCATCGTGAAAACCGAAGCTTTCGCAGCCATCGGTGGCAACCCACATATTGCCCAGCCCGTCGAACGCTACATTATCCGGGTTCGCAAACCAGCCGTGGGCAGAAATATTACCGGGTTGCTGCTGGCCATAGGCGCCGCGCTCGGCGGGGTCTTCCGCGTTGGGATTGCCGCCCAGTAAAAACGTGTTCCAGCGGAAGGTGTTGCTGGCATGGTTTCGGTTTCCGCTGCGCCCGGGCGGCACGATTTCCAGTACGTGGCCGGCGGTGTTGCGCGCGCGCGGATTTGCGGGGTTTTCTTCACCCGCCAGACGCTTCCTGTTTTTGGTGAGCATGACATAGGTGCAATCGTTTGCCGGGTTGGTTTCCACATCTTCCGGGCGGTCCATTGGCGTTGCACCCATTAACCTGGCAGCGCGGCGGCAGTCGATCAGCACATCGGCCTGATTGCGGAATCCATTTTCCCCTGTCAGCGGTCCCTGGCCGAATAGGAGCGGCAGCCAGGTCCCGGAGCCATGCTCGTTAAACTGCCCGGCATACAGAGTGCCCTCGGTCAGCAAGGTGCGGTTGTGTGCGTTTTCTCCCGGGCGGTAAATACCCCGGGATACAAAGCGATAGACAAACTGGTGCGCTTCGTCATCGCCGCCGTACGCCACGATGGGCTCGCCGGGTTTGCTCACCACGGTAAAGCCTTCGTGCTCGAAGCGGCCGAAGCCGGTGAGTTTACGCGGGGTGGATTCCGGGTCGTAGGGGTCGTATTCCACCATCCAGCCGAACCGGTTTGGCTCGTTGGGCTCAACGGTGATGTCGAATCGACGGTCGTAGTCGCCCCAGTTGCGATTGTCTTCGGCGATGCCAAAGGCGTGGTGATTGCGCGCTTCTACTTCGTCCGCCACGTTGTCCGGGTCACCCTGGAAGGCGCCGCCAAATCCTTCCTCGGCAATCAGTACCGTTCCCCAGGGCGTTTTGCCGCCGGCGCAGTTACCCACGGTGCCGAACACGCGGGTGCCGCTGGGATCCTCGTTCGTTTGCAGACGCTTGTCGCCAGCGGCGGCTCCGACAATATCCATCGCCGTGGTGAGGGAGATGCGCCGGTTGTAGGGGCTGCCCAGTACCGGCTGCCAGCCAGTCGTGGTCTTCTCGACTTCCACCACTGTGTGGCCGCAGGCCTGCTGCTCCACCGCGATATGGTCATCGCTGGTGCCGCGGATCGAGTTGTCCTCGGTATAGCCGGAGAACATCAGGTGGGGCTGGGTGTACTCGTGGTTGACGCACAGCAGGCCGCGTTCGCTATTGCGGCTCAAGCTGTGTCTGTCGCCCTCACCGGGGGCGGCATCCGGGTCCAGGGGCATAAAGGCAATGAAATCATTGTTGTAGCCGAAGCGGCGGGACTGTTCACTGGCGTCGAGCTTTTCCGGCACAAACTTGTCGGCGAAGGCATCCAGAGGGTCGCCCCAGCTCATCACCCGATCGGCGCTATAGCCTTCCGGTATGTGATGGTTGAAGTCCAGCCGGTGGGGGATTTCCGCAAACCCCAGGTTGTCGGATTCCGCAGGTTTCTTCTCTGCGGAACATCCCGGCAGCAGGGTCGCGCCGGCCGTGGCTGCAGTCGCTGCGCCGATGGCCTTGAACAGGGTGCGGCGCTGTGGGCTGGCGGGTGCCTGATCCTCGGCGGCGGGGTGTTTTGTGTCAGTCATAAAACGTTCACCAATTATTCATATCTGCTGTCAATGAGGCCTGGCAATAGCCTGCGCTGCTGGTTGCCTGGCTTTGGGGCCTTTTCTGTCGGCAACAATAACGGCGCAATATGACAATTTTAAAAAAACCGTAACGCAACGTTCACATCTCAAGATTAGCCTGCGCCCACAAATCAACAGGTCGGGAGCGGGATATGCAGTTTTTCCCCTCCATACAACGGCCAACCAACTGCTTCTGCAATCAGTAACACCACTTTCCGATGACTGGAAAGAAATGGGGAACGGGGAATTATGACCAAGTCTGTATTCAATCTGAAAATGGTGGCGCCTCTTGCCGCCGCCATCATCAGTGTCAACGCCGCTGCGCAGAGCTCAGCCAACGAAATGGCCGCCATGACCGCAGCCTCCGGCGTGGAAGAGATCGTAGTAACCGGTACCAATGTGTATCGCGACCGCACCGACGACATCAACCCGACGCTGTCTTTTGACCTGGACTTCTTCCAGCGCTTCGAGCCGCTGACCGTAGGCGAAATGCTCAAGCGTACCCCGGGCGTTGCCTTCACTTCCGACGTGCTCGAATACGATGCGGTCCAACTGCGCGGTATGAACGCCGAGTACACCGAAGTATTGATCAACGGTCGCCCGATCCCGGGTCAGGGTGCCGATCGCACTTTCTTTGTAGACCGTATTCCTTCCGAGCTGGTTGAGCGCATCGAAATCATCCGCTCGCCTTCTGCGGATATGACTTCCCAGGGCGTTGCCGGCTCGCTCAACGTGATCCTGAAAGATGGCGCCAAGCTCGATGGCATTACCACGCGTCTGGGCAGTACCTACTACGCCGACTCTGAAGATTTCCGCACCATCGGCTCTGCGGCCATTGCCCACGCTGGTGAAGGATACGACTTCTGGCTGGGTGCCAATATCCAGGAGCGCTATAACCCGAAGCGCAAAACGGAAGAGTATTACGATGAAGAAATGCTCGAAGGTTACGCTTTCGAAGAAGATACTCGCGACGGCAACGACAGCTCCCTGAACGGCTCTGTTGGCTTCCAGCTTGATGACACCTCTGAGCTGCGCTTCAACGGTTACTACGTATTTACCGACCGCACCGAAAATGAACTGGTCACCGAGTACGAAGGCGACGTGGTAAGCCGCACCGAGGGCGATCTGGTAGCCATCGCCACCCAGGAAGAACAGATCGACCAGACCAGCTGGGGCATTGATGGCCTGTACGTTACCTCTCTGGGTGGAGGTGAACTGGAGCTGAGTGCGGCCCTGTCCCAGTTTAAGGAAGACACCGTCAACTTCGAGACCGAAGAAGAATTTGACGATGGTGTTTCCGAGGGGGTGGAAACTGGCGACGAAGTACTGTTTATCGAAGACCAGAACTACTCGCTGGAAGGCAGCTACAAAGTTGCCCTTGGCGCCACCGAGCTGAAAACCGGCCTTTCGTTCGGTGCCAGTGAGCGCACCGGCATGCAGGCTGGCTTTTTTGACGTGGAAGCGGATATCGAAGAGACCCGCGTCGCACCCTACGCCAAGCTGACTTACGACATGTCTGATGAGCTGAGCCTGGAAGGTGGTCTGCGCTACGACATCTACGAGCGCGAAGTTTCCAACGAAGACGGTAGTGCCACCAGCGACAGCAATGAGCTGCTGCCGTCTCTCAGCCTGCGCTGGGACATGGATGGGGACAACCGCGTGACCGCGTCCGTTGCGCGCACCCTGCGCCGCCCGGAGTTCGACCTGGTTTCCCCGTTTGAAGAGGACGAGACTCCGGACGATGAAGACATCACCGTGGGCAACCCGGATCTGCAATCCGAGCTGGCCTGGGGTTTCGATCTCGGTTTTGAGCACCGTCTGCCGGGCCGCGGCATTGTGGGCGTGAACTTCTTCTACCGCGACATCGATGACGTGATCGAGCTGACCGACACCGGTGTGGACACCGAAGCCGGCGGTGCTCTGTTCACGCCGATGAACGTGGGTAGCGGCACTTCTCAGGGTGTCGAATTCGACATTTCCATGCCGCTGGCCTTCATGGGCCTGGAAAACACCGGTTTCTACGCCAACTACGCGTACCTCGACTCCGAGATCAAAGACCCGTTCACCGGCGAGATGCGCACCTTCCGCAACCAGCCGGACTCGGTGTACAACATCAGCCTGACCCAGGACATCCCTGGCTTCGGTGGCGCCGGTGTCTCTTATCAGAAACGCAGCGAATCCCTCGAGACCGAGTTTGAGGAATACGTGATCACCGAGTACGACGGCAACCTGGAAATGTTCATCGAGTGGAATGTGACTCAGCAATCGGTTCTGCGCTTCAGCGGCACCAACCTGCTGGATCAGGAGAAGGTCGAGTACATTCGTGACTACGGCGAGCCGGTCAACGAAATGCAGTTCGAAGACAGCACGCCGACCTACAGCCTGACTTGGCGCTCCGCGTTCTAAGTTAGGGGTTCAGGTCATGCAAAAGCCCGGTACCGGTGGAAGTCGGTGCCGGGCTTTCTGCTATTTTTAAACCATGAAATCAGTTAGTCACCTGTTTGCCATCTTTCTGCAATCTTGGGGGCGTATTTTGGCTCCTCCTGCAGTCAAAGGACTGGCCAATCTCAGACAGACGAAAGCATTATGTCGCGAAATACCTTTTTAAGAACCACTGGCGCATTGGCGCTTGCCGGCCTGCTCAGTGCCTGCGGACCTCAAATCGAGAAGTCTGCGGAAAAGCCCGCCCCCCTGACATCGCAATCAGAGTTCGCACTCAGTGATGTGATTTCCAGCCAGCTCGCACCATTGGCGCTGGGCGGCAGTGAATACCTGCTGCTGGCCAGTGAAAAGCGCGGCCTGGTACTGGTGGATGCCGAAGGCAGTGAAAAGCTCGCTCTCGACGGCGGCACCGTGGAGCGCTTTGCCCTGCAGCAGCTGGAAGAAAACAGTTGGCTTGTGGCGGTGTACGATGAGGACAGCGCTGAGCTGCAACTACGCCTGCTGGATCTAGAGGACGGCAGCCCGCGCATCCGCTACCTGGGCGCTATGAGTACCAGTGCGCCCCAGGTGGCCATGTGCTTTTCCCGCCAGGCCGGCCGCACGCACTTGTTTGCTATCGACGAAAATGGCCTCGGTCACGAATACGTGGTGCACCCCCGCGAGCAGGCCTGGCAATTTACCGGCGTGCGACCGTTGTATTTTGGTGAGCAGGTTTCTTCCTGCGTGGTGGACGACCGCAGTGGAAAACTCCTGGTTGCCCAGCCGCCACTGGGTATCTGGACCCTCAATGCCGACGCGGAAATGGACGAGGAGCGGGAGGTGTTCGCCACTTCCTCCGCCCTGGCGGCCGACGAATTTGGCGGCTTGTGGCTGGATAGTGTCAGCGGCAACCTGTGGCTGACCGCCGGTGACAGGGTCCTCGCCTTTAATATCAATACCCCCCGTCAGGGGCCGCATTTTGTGGAAGCACTGGCGGAAATGGAGCCGGTGTCCGCCGCGGTCTTGCAGGGCGCATTGCTCGCGTTGGAAGAAGAGAGTGACCAGGTGCACCGCTTTGCCGTGACCCTGCCGGAGCCCGCTGCTGAAATGCAGGCCTTCCGCGGCCCGGTAGAAATCCCGCGGGTGCGCGCCAGCGGCCAGACTGCGCCGGTTACTTCCGGTGGCGATGCCGCGGATGACCCTGCCATCTGGGTTAACCCGGTCAATCCGTCTGCCAGCTTGATTCTGGGTACCGACAAGAAAAGCGGCCTCAATGTTTACGACCTGAACGGCAAGCTGGTGGAACACTTCGCGGTCGGTCGCGTCAACAATGTAGACCTGCGCCCGATCCAGCACGGCAAGTTTGTGGCCATTGCCGCCGCCACCAACCGTACCGACCCCGGTGTGAGTCTGTTCGGCATCAGCGCCGCCGGGCAGGTGGAATACCTGGGGCTGCGCAATCTGGATATGGAAGACCCCTACGGGCTGTGTGTGTACCGCAAGGGTGCCGACCTGATGACCTGGGTGTCGGACAAGGAGGGCGCGGTGCAGTTGCTGCAGATAGTCCCCGGCACTGGCAACGTGGACTGGAGCCTGCAGCAGGTCGCCTCTCTAGCGGTGGAAAGCCAGGTGGAAGGTTGCGTGGTGGATGACGAGATGCAGACGCTGTTCTTCGGTGAAGAAGATGGTGGTATCTGGCGTCTGGATATCGCCGCCTTCCTGTCCCGCGAAGCCAAACCGCAGTTGATCGCCGCGGTGGATGGCGAGCGCCTGGCAGCCGATGTGGAAGGTATGGGCCTCTACCATGCCGGCGACAAGAGCTATCTGGTGGTATCCAGCCAGGGCAACAACAGCTACGCGCTGTTCAGCCGCGATGGCAGCCAGTTTGTAAGTAACTTCAAGGTGGATATCAACCTGGACAAGAATCTCGACGGCAGTTCGGAAACCGATGGTCTTGAAGTGTCCAGTGCGGCCTTTGGTAGCCAGTACCCGCAAGGCTTGCTGGTGGTGCAGGACGGCCGCAACCGTATGCCGAGCCAGGCACAGAACTTCAAGTTGGTATCCTGGGCGGATATTGCGGAAACGCTCAATCTGCCCCAGTAAGTGCAGCGTAAGCCTGTGGGTCTGAATCCGCCCCGGCAGGGGCCGATTCAATCCCGGCAGTAGTATGCGAAAATCCGCCGGTATCTTTTGATCCGGCGGATTTTTTTATGCAGTGCGTTACCTCTCTCCTCGCTCCCGAACTTTCACTGTCCCGTATCGCCTTCGGTCTCTGGCGCCTTACCGACTGGAGTTACTCTCCCGCCGAGCGCATTGTTTTATTTGAGCAGATGCTGGACCTGGGAGTAACCACTTTTGATCTTGCGGATATCTACGGTGACTATCGCTGCGAACAGTTTTTTGGCGAAGCGCTGAAATTGAAGCCGCAGTTGCGCGAACGGATGGAAATCGTCAGCAAGTGCAGTATCCGCCTGGCTGGCGAAGCGTCCGGTGCGCGTATTAATCACTACGCTACGGACGGCGACCATGTGCGCGGTGCGGTGGAAGCCAGTTTGCGGGATATGGGTATTGAGCAGATGGACCTGCTGTTGCTGCATCGCCCGGACCCGTTGATGGATGCCGAGGCTCTGGCAGCAGTACTGGAGCAGTTGGTGGCTGAGGGCAAGGTAAAACACCTGGGGGTGTCCAATTTCCTGCCCCATCAGGCCGACCTGTTGCAGTCCCGCCTTTCCCTGCCACTGGTGGTTAATCAGATCGAAGTTTCTCTACTCCATTCCCAGCCGATGTTTGACGGTCAGCTGAATCACTGCCAGCAACACAATATTATCCCCATGGCCTGGTCGCCGTTCGCCGGTGGGAGGCTGTTCAGTGGCAATGACGAAGGTGCAGTGCGTGTGCAGCGGGAGCTGCAACGCCTGACCCAACTGCGCGACCTGAATCCGGAGCATGGCCCCATGCAATTGGCGCTGGCGTGGCTGTTGAAGCACCCATCAAAGGTGATCCCGGTACTCGGGAGCGGTAACCCCAAAAGACTTGTGGCGGCCCTGGGGGCTCTGGAAATGGAGCTGGATCGTGAAGAGTGGTTTGAATTGCTGCGTGCTGGGCGTGGGCGGGATGTGGATTGATTTGGCTGGAGTGGTATTTCTTCTCTAGCTGTTCCGGTGGTGCCGGCACCCAGGCTTCAGTCTGATTTGATCTGCCTCGTAAGCTATATCCGGACAAAGGATGGTCGAAGTGCGTAGGGGGAGTTGCAGGTACTGACGCCGGGGGAAGTTCGCGAGACCTTCAAAAACAGGATGTTTTTGCAGAGCCCCCAGGGATGGGTTCACGGCGTGTCTCGCGAACTTTCACCGGCGTCAGTGCCGCCACTGGAAGTGCTACGAAGTACCAAAAGCTACGGAGCGTACAACTATCCGACGTAAGCGTTCTCAGGCACCAGATCGTAATTTACATCCCCGAGATCAAAATGCTCGAGGGGGGCCAGTTGCATGGGCACCCGGTAGCAGCGCAACAGGTCGTCCCCACGGCGATCCATGACTTCCAGATCGTCGCCGGCGATACTGTGTAGCAGGCGGTCAAACTCAGTGACCGCGGAAGCGATTACCGTTTTGTATTCGAGTTCATCCCCCAGCTTGATATAGCGCGCCTCGCCACTGGCGATTTCGATGCGCAGCCAGCCCGGACCGCGGTCGGCACCGGTCACACCCAGCACCAGCGCACCATGCTGGTCCTGACACAGCGGCGCCAGCTCGTGCACAGAGGGCTCTGCCTCCACTTCAACGCCAACCCACACCCAGCCCGGCAGGCCAATGCGGGTCAAGTGCCATTCAGACAGCCACACCGTCTGGTCATCGTCCACCCGGAACTCACTGTATTCTTTCTGCCCGCCGCGGCTCGCCAGATTCACGTTCGCGTCCGGATTGTCCTTGCGGAAGGTGTTCAGCTGCTGGGTCATCTCGTAATTCACTTCCCAGTGCTTGCACAGTCGCCACTGCATCGGGTACTCGCCCCATTCCACCAGGTATTCCTCGCGCTCGCGGATCGTCTCCGCCACGCGCCAGAAGGCACCGTCGATAAGAATGCAGGTGTCGCCCGGCTTGCTGCCGGGGGCGATGATGCTGTGTTCCGGCGAGGCTTCGGAAGCATTGACCACATGCTCGCTGCGGCCCTCGATGACCTCGTACCAGGGGAAACCGTGGCGCAGAGGAGGCGGGAAAGCGAGGGGAGGGCGGCCAGCCAGTAGGCGGCGGAAGAGCACCGACTTCTCGATTTCCAGATCGGAGAGGGTATAGCCCTCTTTTTGCGTGATCTGCCCCCAGGCAAAGGCTGCCCGTACCAGTTGTTTTTCTCTGTCTGAAAAGCTCATTTTTTCGGTGGGGTGTCGGTGTCTATTAATTATTCGATATAAAAACGACCGCAAACGATACCACCGAGCGTGCCGGGGTGCCACGACTATCGCCGGGAACACCGGCAAACCGTGGGCGGGAGCGGAAAAAGTCCGGTAGACTGGCTGAGTTTGCCGACAGCGCCACGGGGTCGTCGGCACATCAGGTATTCATATAAAAGCAGCACAGAAAGCAGGAGTGGGTATTGGACTCAAGGAAGCCTCTTATTTCCAGTCGGTTGCGTTACTGGTTGGGTCTATCACTGATTGGCGGGGCGCTCAGTGTCGGTGCCATTGCCGAATCCCCGGCAACTGACGCCCCGGGAGCGTCAGCCGGGCTTGAAAGCGAACCCTGCTACGCCGACGGTTGGCCACAATCTCTGCGCTGCTATCACGTGCCCGTCAGCCAGGAAGGCGATGTGCAGTTATCGGTACTGGTGGCGCCGGCGGTGAACAGTGGCCAACACGAGCCCCTGTACCTGCTCGCCGGTGGTCCGGGGCAGGCGGCCAGCGATCTCGCGCGGCTGCTCAACCCTTTGCGCAAACTCAACCGGGAGCGGGACATCGTGATGGTGGACCGCCGCGGGGGCGGCCGTTCCGACGCTTTCGACTGTGGGCTGGGTGCCGATACGCCGAGCAGTATTGAGCTCTTTACCGCGCAGATGGCGGTCTGCTATATCGGTGCGGGTCAGCGACCACTCACTATTAATAGCCGTCAGACCGTGGACGACCTGGAAACCGTGCGCCAGGCCCTGGGGCACACTCGCATTTCCCTGTGGGGCGGATCCTGGGGCACGCGCACCGCACTCCTGTACCAGCAGTGGTATCCGCAGTCCCTGCAGAGCCTTGTGCTGGACGGCGTGGCCCCGATCGACACCAAGGTTTTCCTCGCGGCGACAGCGGCAGAGTCGGCGCTGCAAGAACTGGAGCAGGCCTGCAGTGAAGATCTGGTGTGCGCCGGGTTTGGCGACTGGCGCAGTCAGCTGGACACCCTGCTGGCCAACTGGAGCGACGAGCAAGCGGGCAACTTCCCCGATCCGTTTACCGGACGCGCGGTGGAAGAGCCGGTGGAAACCTGGATGCTCGCCGGTGCGGTGCGTTCGGCGCTCTACGATCCCGCTGCCGCGGCACAGTTGCCCTACGCGGTAACAGAAGCGAGCCGTGGCAACTTTGCGCCTTTGTCCGGGATTCTTGGATTGTTTGCCGATATGGAGGGGGCCATGTCCATGGGGCTGACCCTTTCAGTAGCCTGTGCCGAAGAGATGAATCGCATTGACGCCGGGGATATTGCGCGGGACTCCGCGGATACCTTTATCGGCGATATGTTTGTGCGCATCTTTGTCGAGGGCTGCAAGGTATGGCCGGTACCGGCCCGTCCCTACGATACGCCGGAGCCCCGCGATCATCCGATACTGCTGATCTCCGGCACCGCCGACCCGATTACGCCACCAAAATATGCGGATGAGCAGCTCGCCTACCTGCCCAATCAGCAGCACCTGGTGGTGCGCGGTGGCGGCCATATCAATTCCGCGCGCGGCTGTGTACCTGACCTGATTCTGCAGTTTCTCGACCAGCCGGATACGGCGCTGGATGACAGCTGTCTGGCGGATATCCGCCGGCCGCCATTTACTGCCGCGGCCTTTGGGCCCGCATTGATGCCAGATCTGGCCATCCCGGAGGCAGACTCAATACTCGCTGGTGGCGAAACCAGTGACGAACAACCCTCCCCGGAAGAAGTTGCAGGAGGTGACCAACGATGATTCGCGTCGACAATATCTGCAAATCCTTTGAAGGCCAGCCGGTGCTGCGCAACCTGAGTTTCGAGGTGCCGGACGGGCGCATTACCGCGTTGCTGGGCGCCAATGGCGCGGGCAAGACCAGCTGCCTGCGTATTGTGTGCGGCTTGCTGCAGGCGAATTCCGGTCAGGTACTGGTGGGGGATGCCGACCCCGCTACGGATCCGATGGCGGTGCGCCGCCAATTGGGTGTGGTCGGTGACCGCGAGGGCTTGTACGAGCGCCTTACTGTGCGCGAGTACTTGTCGGTGTTCGCCGAAATGCAGGGGCTTTCCGGTGCGGTACTGCAGGAGGCCCTGCAGGCGGTACGCGACGAGCTGGAGTTGGACGGGCTGTGGAATCGCCGTACCAAAGGTTTTTCCCAAGGCGAGCGCATGAAAGTGTCGCTGGCGCGCGCGCTGGTGCATCGGCCCCGGCACCTGATTCTCGACGAGCCCACTCGCGGCCTGGATGTGCTCGCGGTGCGCCTGTTGCGCAAGACCCTGCTGCGGCTGCGGGCCGCAGGCACCACCATCCTGTTTTCCAGCCACGTGATGCCGGAAGTGGCTGAACTGTCAGATCGGGTACTGGTGATGGCGGCAGGGCAGATTGTAGGGGCCGGGACTCCGGAACAGCTGGCCGCAGCGACCGGTTGTACCAGTCTCGAAGACAGTTTTGTGGCGCTGGCTTACGGGCAGCGTCCTGCAGTGGCGCAAGCAGAAGGAGAGCCGGCGTGAGTTCACGAGCAGTTTTTCAGGGTTGGAAACAGATGGCGCCGCTGTTGCGCAAGGAGCTGCTGGAAGCCTGGCGGGACCGCCGTGCACTGATCATGGCGGTGTGCTTTTCACTGATGTTCCCGGTGATGCTGGCCGGGGGTACCACCTTCATGGTGAAAAAGCAGAGCGAGGAAGTGACCCGGGTGGCGCTGCTGGGCGCCGAGCGCGCGCCGCTGATCAGCGAGCGGCTGACGTCGCCGAACCTGGACGTGGATTCTCTGGGGGAGGGTTCGCCGCGCGAGTTGCTCGCTGAGGACTACGATGTGGTACTGGAATTCAGTGATGACTTTGACCAGCGCTATCAGGACTTCCGCGCCCCGCAGGTATACCTCTATGTAAACGGCTCCGAGTCCACCAGTGGCCGCGCCCAGCGCGATGTGCAGGAGCGTCTCGGCGCTCTGCAGCAACTGGTGGTTACCCAGCGTCTCACGGCGCGCGGTGTGGCGCCGCGCACCTTGTCGCCCTGGCGGGTGGAAACCCGGGATGTGAGCACTCCCTCAAGCCGCGGCGCGTTGATTCTGGCCACGGTGCCGGGGTTGCTGATCATGACCCTGTTTGTCGCCTGTCTCTCCACCGCGGTAGACAGTTCTGCCGGCGAGCGCGAGCGCCTGAGCCTGGAGCCGCTGCTGTTGCAGCCCCTGGCCGGCTGGCAGATTATCACCGCCAAGACGGTCGCGGTGGCCAGTCTGGGCTGGCTGGGGTCACTGCTGGCCATTACGGCGCTGGTGTTATTGATGCCAATCATGCCGCTCACCGAGCTGGGCATTCAGCGTGCGACTACTGTGAGCGGCGTGATCACCATGGGCCTGATCATGTTGCCGCTGGCGCTGCTGGTGGCGGTATTGCAAATACTCCTGGCGCTGCGTTCTCACTCATTCAAAGACGCGCAGACTCAGCTGAGTATTTTCCAGATTGCCCCGCTGGTGATGCTGATGATGCTGGATATCGCCCAGGTAAAACTGGCCGAGTCCTGGCAACTACTGCCGCTGGTGGGGCACCAGCAGTGGTTGAAAGGCCTGTTGATTGGCGACTGGGTGTCTCCCGGCTGGATGTTGTCCGGTTCACTGGTAACGCTCGGCCTGGTGGCTGCGGCGGTGATGACGGGCGCCCGGGCCCTGCGCCGGGAAAATCTGCTGTCGGCCAGTTGATGGCGATCAATCGAGTCTGTGGAGTGACGGGACTTTGCCAGTAACAATTTCCGAATCGGAGCGCGAAGGGCTGCTCACTATTGATTTGCGCGCCCTGGTGGAAAACTACCGGTGGCTGCGCGCACACCTGCAGGGGGGTGGTGAGTGCAGCGCAGTGGTCAAGGCGGACGCTTACGGTCTCGGCGTAGCGCGAGTCGCACCGGCACTGTTTGCCGCGGGTTGCCGAACTTTCTTTGTGGCCACTCAGCCCGAAGGTGAAGCGTTGCGCAACCTGTTGCCCGCCGAGGCGATCATTTATGTGTTGACCGGTGTGCGCCCGGGATGTGAGGCGAGCTGTGCCCGGGCCGGACTGATTCCGGTGCTGGTGACCACAGCGCAGATTCAGCATTGGTGCGATCAAACCCTCGGTATGGGCGGTGACGAGTCACTCGCAGCGCCAGCGGCGTTAAAAGTGGACTCGGGAATGACGCGCCTGGGAATGGGGGCAAAGGAATTTGCCGGGCTGATTCAGCAGCCCGCGTTATTGCGCCGGGCAAACCTGCAGTTGATCCTCACGCACCTGGCCTGTGCCGACGAAGCGGGGCATGCGCAGAATAGCCGGCAGTTAACCGCCTTTAGCGAGATGGTCGACAGGTTGAGGCAGGTTTGCCCGGGAGTGCGTGCCAGCCTGGCCAACTCTGCAGGTATCTGCCTTGGCGAAGCGTTTCATTTTGATCTGGTGCGCCCGGGCTCGGCGCTCTACGGCGTCAACCCCACGCCCACCCAGCCCAACCCCATGCGCCCGGTGGTCAATTTACGACTCCCGGTGTTGCAGTTGCGCCAGGTCATTGAGGACAGCGCCGTGGGGTACGGCGCGACCCAGACGGCGGTGGCGGGCAGTTGGCTGGCGGTGGTCCGGGGTGGTTACGCCGACGGCCTGTTGCGCGCGCAAAGTGGTCGCGGCCGGGGGGTGGCTATTGCGGGTACAGACCGTATTCCCGTGCCGATGCTGGGCCGGGTATCCATGGACACCACGGTATTCGATGTGTCGGCATTGAATGGTCGGCAGCGCGAGCAGCTGGGCCTGATCGAAGTGCTCGGTCCTACCTTCACAGTCGATACTATGGGGGCGGCGGCCGGCACCATCGGGTATGAAATCCTGACGTCGCTCGGACACCGCTACTATCGGCAGTATGTCTGAGTGTTTGTTCCGATCGGCACGCTTGAGTAGCACTCTCGATTCGTTCACTCGGCTCGTTTTCCCGATCGGTTCTTCCGGCTACTTTTTAATTTCTGTTTTCATTTTCTGAACTTCTGGAGAGTGCATCTTGGCCTCCCGTACCACACCTGAAAATTCCAGGTCCGAATCCCTGGCTGGGTCACTGGCAAACCTGCGCCCTCTGTTGCAATTGCTTGCCGACGGCGAAGTGCACTCCGGCCAGTCTCTGGGGGAGGTGCTTGGAGTCAGCCGCGCCGCGGTGTGGAAGCAGCTGCAAAAGCTGGAGCCGCTGGGGCTCGAGGTAGAGTCCGTGAAAGGGCGCGGTTACCGTGTTGCCGGTGGGCTCGATCTGCTGAGTGCGGAGGCGATTCAGCAGCAGCTGGACGCCGGTACCGTCCCGCTATTGCGCGCGCTGAATATTTTTGACCAGGTGGATTCCACCAACGCGCGGGTGTTGTCGAGTCTCGAGTCCGGCGCTGGCCACGGGCAGGTGGTCCTTGCCGAGCAGCAGACGGCGGGTCGCGGTCGCCGGGGCCGCGCATGGGCGAGTCCGTTCGCTTCCGGTGTCAGCATTTCCATAGGTTGGCAGTTCAGTGGCGGGGTGCAGCTGCTGGAGGGGTTGAGCCTTGCGGTGGGGGTGGCGCTGGCGCGGGCACTGGCCAGGTTCGATGTACCGGATGTGCGACTGAAATGGCCCAACGATGTGTGGTGCCGCGGGCGCAAGCTGGCCGGCGTGCTGCTGGAGTTGAGTGGGGACCTTACCGACCGCTGTGCCGTGGTGGTGGGCATTGGGCTGAACATGCGCTTGCCCGCTGCCGCGGCAGAGTCAATCGGGCAGCCCTGGATCGATCTCGCCGAGGTGCGCCCAGGTATCTCCCGCAATGCCCTGGTGGCGGCGATGCTCGATGAACTGTTGCCGATGCTGGAAGCCTATCCCGAATCCGGATTTTCCGAATGGCGGGACGCCTGGCTGGCACTCGACCAGTTTGCCGGTGCAGAGGTGTGTCTGCGGTCTTTCCAGCAGCGTTGGTGCGGTATTGAGCGGGGCGTTGATAGCACCGGCGCTCTGCTGCTGGAAATCGATGGTGCACAGAAAGTTTTTCATGGTGGCGAAGTGTCCCTGCGCCCGGCCGACAGCGATTGAGTGGCAAGGTTAGTCGGGCAGTTGAGGGGTGGGAGTCGGCAAGTGGAGAGGGGCAGGTGAAGATTCTAGAGCTGGACCAGGGGAATACCCGAGCCAAGTGGCGACTGATCAATGTCCCGGACAGTTCGGCCGGCCATAGCGAAACGGAAGTCGCCGACCGGGGGGTGCTCGCGCCTGGCGAATGGTGGGATGCGGAATCCCTGCCCGCGGCGTGGAGCGAACACGCACCGTCGCGGGTGCGGGTGGCGAATGTGGCTGGGGTATCTGTGGCCGAGTCGATCGCGGCCCGTCTGCGGAGTGCCCTTGGCGTGAGTGTCGAATTTGCCCGCGTTACTGCCGAGTGCGGTGGTGTGCGCTGCGCCTATCAGGATGTTTCTCGTCTGGGGGTGGATCGCTGGCTCGCGGTGCTCGCGGCCTATCGTCGCGCCCCGGCCCCTGCGCTGGTCGTGGATTGCGGCAGCGCCGTTACTCTGGACCTGCTGGGCGCAGATGGTCAGCACCTCGGCGGCTACATAGTGCCGGGGCTGGGGTTGATGCGCCGCGCGCTGTATAGCGATACCGACGCGGTCAAAGTGGCGCCGCCGGTGCAGCCGGAAATCTCTCTTTCCCCCGGGCGAAACACGGCAGAGGCGGTAAATCGCGGGTTGCCCCTGATGGTGTTGGGCGCTGTGGAGCGCGCTTACGACGCGCTGGCTCATCAATGCGCTGTGGAGGGCGCTGCTCGCCCGCGGTTGCTGTTTTGCGGGGGCGACGGCAGCCTGCTCGCCCCCTGGTGTGATCGTCCCAGCGAGGTTGTCGAGGACCTGGTGATGGAGGGGTTGGCGGTGACGAATCCATGATTCGGTGAGATTTCGTCATTCGTGTGCGCCAGTAGTCGCCGGAAGGGTGGTGTAGTTGGCTAGAATGCGCTCTATCTCCCGGCCGGGCCTCTTGCAGTCGGGCTGTAAAGACTCCGTTTCAATTGTCTCCTTTCAACTAGCTGAAAATTATGCGTTGGATATTCATGTTGTTGGCGTTGGCCAATCTCGGTCTGTTTGCCTGGTTTCTGTCGAATGACAAGCCTGCAGCCGTACGGGTTACCCCTGCGGCACAGGAAGAGGGGGAGGCGGCAAGTATCTCCCTGGTCAGCGAAGTGGACCCTGCCGAGCTGGCATCGTCAGCGCCCGAGCCGAAACAGATGGAGGCACCCGAGCCGCAAGTGCCGGTTGATGGCAGCCGTTCGGTTTCTGCGGAGGCGCTGTGCACCCTGGTGGGGCCGTTTACAGAGGCCTATCAGGGAGAGGATGTTGCCCGGCGCCTGCAGGCATTGCAGGTGGAGGCCGCCCTGCGGGAAATTGAGATGCACGGGCAGATGCGCTACTGGGTTTTCTTGGCGCCGTTGAACTCCTCACAGCAGGCGTTCCGCAAGTTGCGGGAATTGCAGGCCGCTGGCATCGATAGTTATGTGATCCCCAAGGGGTCGTTAGAAAACGGCATATCCTTCGGAATTTTTTCTGAAATCGAGCGCGCAAAGGCGCTGGCCGAAGAGTTGCAGAGTCGCGGCTTTGACGCCGAATACCGCGAAGAACCGCAAACCTACCTGGAGCGCTGGGTGGTTCTCGGGGGCGCGAACGGGGGCGTGTCTGCGGACGCTGTTGCTGATGACTTCTGGAGCCAGCTTCAGTTGGACTACCCGGACATCGATCGCCGCCAGAATCTATGTAGCGAGATCCGCAGTGGTGGCGATGAGTAATCCGGCGACGAGCCGTTTTGGGGTAAAGAAAAGCGACAATCCCCTGTTGCTTGTCTCGGACACTTCCCCTAGAATCCCGCCTCCACTTAAGGGGGAGGTCAACAACCCCGGGTGGGATTGCCGTCTTTAAGGTGGTAATTCAGGGGCGCTGGCGTAGCTCAGTTGGTAGAGCAGCTGACTTGTAATCAGCCGGTCGGGGGTTCGACTCCTCTCGCCAGCTCCATTCTTTCCCGCTTCACGGGCTGCCGAAGAAATTTAGGTAAGTGTGTGAAATTGAAAGAAAAATTGTTGACATCGAAGAGGTGGCTGTAGAGAATACGCACCGCTTTCGAGCAGGGGTTCCCGAGTGGCCAAAGGGATCAGACTGTAAATCTGACGCGCAAGCTTCGGTGGTTCGAATCCACCCCCCTGCACCATTATTTAGATGCCTGTGTGCTGGCATCGAGGGTAGAAGAGGTTGTTTGATCTTCTACTTGGAGGTTTTCGCACGCGATATGCGGGCATAGTTCAATGGTAGAACCTCAGCCTTCCAAGCTGATGATGCGGGTTCGATCCCCGCTGCCCGCTCCAATTTTCGTGTGGAGCCAGTTTGGTTGGATTTGTACTTGGCTTTGAGTTGAGTGCAAGGCAGGCCGCCCCGCCTGCGTTGGCAGTTCGCTGTCAGTTTCGGAGTAAGCTCATGTAGCTCAGGGGTAGAGCACACCCTTGGTAAGGGTGAGGTCGGCGGTTCAAATCCGCCCATGAGCTCCATTATTCGTAGCCGCGGTGACCTGTGTCTCCGCGGCTATTTGTATCCGGCTTTTATGCCTTTAGGCGGGCCTGGGTGCACTGGTTCCCGAGTAGGCTCTTTGATAGATGCCCGGGAGCCGTTCTTGGGTAAAGTCGCTAGTTCGGCTCACGCTTATATTGGGAGGCCCGCAATGGGAAAAGAAAAGTTTGAACGTTCCAAGCCCCACGTAAACGTGGGCACCATCGGTCACGTTGACCACGGTAAAACCACCCTGACCGCAGCGCTGACCCGCGTATGTGCCGAAGTATGGGGCGGCGCAGCCGTTGCCTTCGACGGTATCGATAACGCACCGGAAGAGCGTGAGCGCGGTATCACCATCGCCACCTCTCACGTTGAATACGAGTCCCCGACCCGCCACTACGCGCACGTAGACTGCCCGGGTCACGCCGACTACGTTAAAAACATGATCACCGGTGCTGCTCAGATGGACGGCGCAATCCTGGTGTGTGGCGCGACTGACGGCCCTATGCCGCAGACCCGCGAGCACATCCTGCTGTCCCGTCAGGTAGGTGTGCCGTTCATCGTTGTATTCCTGAACAAGGCAGACCTGCTGGCAGAAGACTGCGGCGGCGTAGGCTCTGAAGAATACTCCGAGATGCTGGAACTGGTAGAGATGGAGCTGCGCGAGCTGCTGGATCAATACGAATTCCCGGGTGACGACACGCCGATCATCGCTGGTTCTGCCCTGATGGCCCTGAACGGTGAAGACGACAACGAGCTGGGCACCAGTGCTGTTAAGAAGCTGGTAGAGACCCTGGACGAGTACATCCCGGAGCCAGAGCGCGCTGTAGACCAGCCGTTCCTGATGCCGATCGAAGACGTATTCTCCATCTCTGGTCGCGGTACCGTAGTAACCGGTCGTGTAGAGCGTGGCATTATCAACACTGGTGACGAAATTCAGATCGTTGGTATCAAAGAAACCACTTCTACCACCTGTACTGGTGTTGAAATGTTCCGCAAGCTGCTCGACGAAGGTCGTGCTGGTGAGAACATCGGCGCCCTGCTGCGTGGCACCAAGCGTGACGAAGTTGAGCGTGGTCAGGTTCTGGCGAAGCCAGGTTCCATCACCCCGCACACCAAGTTCGAAGGTGAGGTTTACATCCTGTCCAAGGACGAAGGTGGTCGTCACACCCCGTTCTTCAAAGGCTACCGTCCTCAGTTCTACTTCCGTACTACCGACGTAACTGGTGCGGTTGAGCTGCCGGAAGGCACTGAAATGGTAATGCCGGGCGACAACATTCAGATGTCTGTGACTCTGATCTGCCCGATCGCCATGGAAGAAGGTCTGCGCTTCGCGATTCGCGAAGGTGGCCGTACCGTTGGTGCTGGCGTTGTAGCCAAAATCATCGAGTAATCGATGTTGAGTGTGGCTGCCGGCAAGAATTGGCAGTCACGCTTGCAAACGCTGGGGTGGGTGGTATGATCCGCCCCTCGTTTTTTCCGGTGCTGGCGTTTGTCGTCACGTATCCGGGTGTTCCAGGCCAGTAGTTCAATTGGTAGAGCACCGGTCTCCAAAACCGGCTGTTGTGGGTTCGAGTCCCTCCTGGCCTGCCAACTTTCAGATGCCCGCAAGGGGCCTGCAGTTGGGCTATCCTGTACTGCTGTCGCTCTTTGTGGTCGTTGGCAATAAAGACGCCTTGCAGTATTGAGGCGCGCTAAAGGCTTCCGTGTATGAATGCTAAAATAGAGGCGAAAACCTTTCGTCTTGACGGCCTCAAGTGGCTGTTGGTGGTGCTGCTTGTTGGTGCTGCTGTGGCGGGCAATTCCTACTACGCCGAAATTCCCCTGTTGTATCGCGTTCTGGCAATCGTTGCGCTTTGCCTGGCGGCTGTATTTGTAGCAGTGCAGACCGAGAAGGGTAATTCCTTCTGGAATCTATTGCGGGAGGCGCAGAACGAAGTGCGCCGGGTAGTGTGGCCCACCCGTCAGGAGGCAACTCAGACCACCCTGATTGTGGTTGTGTTCGTGTTGCTGATGGCAGTGATTCTCTGGGCGCTGGATACCGGGCTCGGTTGGGCTGCATCCAAGATTATTGGTTAAAGGTTAATCCATGGCAAAGCATTGGTATGTAGTTCAGGCTTACTCCGGCTATGAGAAGCGCGTGAAAACGACTCTCCGGGAGCGCATTGAGCTGCACGAAATGGACCATCTGTTTGGTGAGGTGCTGGTGCCCACCGAAGAAGTGGTGGAAATGCGTGCCGGACAGAAGCGCAAGAGCGAGCGCAAGTTTTTCCCCGGTTACGTGCTGGTGGAAATGGAGCTCAATGACGATACCTGGCACCTGGTGAAAGAGACGCCGCGTGTGCTGGGCTTTATCGGTGGCAAGGCAGATAAGCCGGCACCGATTACCGATCGCGAAGCGCAGGCGATCTTGAATCGCATTGATGACTCTGTCGATAAGCCCAAGCCCAAGACGCTGTTCGAGCCGGGTGAGATGGTGCGTGTTATCGACGGTCCGTTTAATGATTTCAACGGTGTGGTGGAAGAGGTCAACTACGAAAAGAGTCGCCTGCGGGTGGCCGTGTTGATCTTCGGTCGTTCCACGCCGGTAGAGCTTGAATTCGGTCAGGTAGAAAAGAACTGAGTTCGAGCTGAAAGGATTCGGCCCTCTTTCGCTGCTGGCGGAAGGGGGCTTTCGCGTCCCTGAAAACCTGATAGTGCCAGATTGGTCTCAGGTTAGGCGGGGTAAACAGGGGAGCCGAGCGTTGCATGTTCGTACAAGTGTACAGCGCAGGCGCTAATACCCAGTTAAAGAGGAAGCTGTAATGGCTAAGAAAATCGAAGCTTATATCAAGCTGCAAGTGAAGGCCGGCCAGGCCAACCCGAGTCCCCCCGTTGGCCCTGCACTGGGTCAGCACGGTGTGAACATCATGGAGTTCTGTAAGGCGTTCAACGCACAGACCCAGAACCTGGAGCCGGGCCTGCCGGTACCGGTAGTGATCTCTGTTTACAGCGATCGCTCGTTCACCTTCATCATGAAGTCCCCGCCCGCCGCAGTACTGCTGCGCAAGGCTGCCAAGATCAAGAGCGGTTCCGGCCGCCCGAACACTGAGAAAGTGGGCAAAGTGACCCGTGCTCAGATCGAAGAGATCGTGGAAATGAAAAAGGCAGACCTGACTGCGTCCGACATGGATGCAGCAGTGCGTACCATCGCTGGTTCCGCACGCAGTGCCGGTATCGAAGTGGAGGGTCTGTAAGTGGCTAAATTGACCAAGCGTCAGCGCGCGATCGCTGAGAAAGTGGAAACTGGCAAGGCCTACGGTATCGATGAAGCCGTGGCACTGCTGAAAGAGTTCTCCAATGTAAAATTCGCAGAAACCGTTGATGCCGCCATCAACCTGGGTATCGACCCGCGTAAATCCGACCAGTCAGTACGTGGTGCTACCACTCTGCCGCACGGTACCGGTAAAGACGTGCGAGTTGCTGTGTTCACCCAGGGTGCGAACGCCGACGCCGCAAAAGAAGCGGGTGCCGACCTGGTAGGTATGGACGAACTGGCCGCTGAAGTAAAAGCCGGCAAGATGGATTTCGACGTGGTTGTGGCTTCCCCGGACGCTATGCGCGTTGTGGGTCAGCTGGGCCAGATCCTCGGTCCGCGCGGCCTGATGCCGAACCCGAAAACCGGCACCGTAACTCCAGACGTTGCGACTGCGGTTAAGAATGCCAAGGCTGGTCAGGTGCGTTTCCGCGCTGACAAGGGTGGCATCATCCACGGCGGTATCGGCAAAGTAAGTTTTGACGTCAATTCTCTGAAAGAGAACCTGGAAGCGCTGGTTGCTGACCTGAAAAAGGCCAAGCCGGCTTCCGCGAAAGGCGTATACCTGAAAAAGATCACCCTGAGCACCACTATGGGCCCGGGTCTGACTCTTGATCAGGCTTCTCTGGACGTTAAGTAATTCCCTCGGGAATACACTGCGTTCAGTAAAAAGAACTTTGGGGTTCGCCACCTTGCTTAGCGGGTGGCGGGTCGTCAAAGACCGTAGGTGCGGTGGGTGTTTGAGGTTTAAATGCCCCTGCTTAATCCGCTCTCTGGCCAGGTTGGCCGTTAGGTTTTAAACCGAAGAGGGTGAGCCTACGCAGACGGTGTGCCCAAACCAGTATTTTTACTGGATTTGAGCTTTAAGCACCGAAACGGGTCGGGTATTTGATGTCCCGACCTTTTTTCAAATCCAGGAGTGACACTATGGCTATTGGACTCGTAGACAAGAAAGCGATTGTCGCGGATGTCCAGCAGGCTGCTGAAGGTGCTCTGTCTGCGGTTGTTGCGGATTCCCGTGGCGTAACCGTAAATGACATGACTGCCTTGCGCAAAGAGGCTCGCGAGAACGGCGTTTGGTTGAAAGTCGTCCGCAATACTCTGGCGCGTCGCGCTCTGGCCGGTACCGAATTCGAATGTCTCATTGAGAACTTCGTCGGTCCCAGCATCATTGCTTTTTCCAACGAACACCCGGGTGCCGGCGCGCGCATCCTGAAAGAGTTCGCCAAGGGCAATGACAAGCTGGAACTGAAAGGTGCCGCCTTTGAAGGCGTAGCGACTGACATCGCTCTGTTGGCAAGCCTGCCGACTTACGATGAAGCAATCGCGAAGCTGATGAGCTGCATGAAAGAAGCCTCTGCTGGCAAACTGGTTCGCACTATTGCGGCCGTTCGCGACCAAAAAGAGCAGGAAGCTGCGTAACGCATTCCCCATGGGGAATGGCAGTTTTCAAATAACTCTTTTTTTAATGAATTTACGAGCAGATTGCTGCTCACGAGAAATCAGGTACTAACTCATGTCTCTGACTAAAGAAGATATCATCAATGCGATCGCCGAAATGTCTGTTAAGGACGTTGTTGAGCTGATCGAAGCTATGGAAGAGAAGTTCGGCGTAACCGCAGCTGCTGCTGTTGTTGCTGGCCCGGCTGGTGGCGAAGCTGCTGCAGAAGAGAAAGACGAATTCGACGTAATTCTGGCTTCTGCTGGCGACAAGAAAGTAAACGTGATCAAAGCTGTTCGCGGCATCACCGGTCTTGGCCTGAAAGAAGCCAAAGGTCTGGTAGACGGCGCTCCGAGCCCGCTGAAAGAAGGCGTGAGCAAGGACGAAGCCGAAGAAGCGAAGAAGCTTCTGGAAGAAGCTGGCGCTACCGTAGAACTGAAGTAATTCGGTTTTACCTATAACCGCCAACCACTGATGTTCCGGGGGTTGGCGGAAAGGCTGGTGGACATGTGTCCGCCGGCCTTTTTGCCGTTTGCGGCATAGGGCTTTTCCCGCCACGGGAAGTGTCCTGAAGCCGCTAAGCGGCAAAAAAAGTCGAGAGGTTTGCGCACAGGGCGGTGCAGTTTTTAACCACCTGTTTTAAGCGTAGCGCAATGTGCAGAGACTTCTCGCCCGGATGGGCTGCGTATCGTCAGAAATCTGACCGCAGTACCGATGAAGTCTTGTCACCGATCAAGCTGGGGAATATGAATGGCTTACTCATACACTGAGAAAAAACGTATCCGCAAGGATTTTGGCAAACTGCCTAAGGTCATGGACGTGCCTTTCCTGCTTGCGATACAGCTGGACTCGTATCGCAAATTTACTCAGGCCGACACGCGCCCGGATGAGCGCCTGGATATCGGCCTGCAGGCGGCGTTCAAGTCTGTATTTCCGATTGTCAGTTATTCTGGCAACGCTGCTCTGGAGTACGTGAGCTACACCCTCGGCAAACCTGCCTTCGATGTCAAGGAATGTACCCTGCGCGGCGTCACCTACGCCTGCCCGCTGCGAGTGCGTGTCCGCCTGATTATTTACGATAAAGAATCTGCGAATAAGTCCATCAAGGACATCAAGGAGCAGGAAGTGTACATGGGCGAAATTCCGCTCATGACTGAAAACGGTACCTTTGTAATCAACGGTACCGAGCGCGTGATCGTTTCCCAGTTGCACCGCTCCCCGGGTGTATTCTTCGATCACGATAAAGGCAAGACTCACTCCTCCGGTAAGCTGTTGTACGCCGCGCGGGTGATTCCTTACCGTGGCTCCTGGCTCGACTTCGAGTTCGACCCGAAAGACCTCGTATACGTACGTATCGACCGTCGCCGTAAACTGCCGGCGACTATTCTGCTGCGCGCCCTGGGTTATGCCTCCCAGGAAATGCTGGAAATGTTTTTTGAAACCAGCAAGTTCACCCTGGAAGACGACACCGTCAGTCTTGAACTGATCCCGTCGCGCCTGCGTGGTGATGTTGCTTCGTTCGACATCAAGGACGGCAAGGGTAAAGTCATTGTCGAAGAAGGTCGTCGTATTACTCCGCGCCACATCCGCCAGCTGGAAAAAGCCGGCGTGGAAAACCTGGAAGCGCCGCTGACTTACCTTAACGGCCGCGTCCTGGCACACGACATCATCGACGATTCCACCGGTGAAGTGGCGGTTGAGTGTAATACCGAAATCACCGATGAGGTGGTTGCCAAGCTGCGCCTGCTGAACGTTAAAACCGTTGAGACCCTTTATACCAATGACCTGGACTGCGGTCCGTTCATCTCCGATACCCTGCGTGCAGACCCTTCCCGCACCCAGCTGGAAGCGCTGGTCGAGATCTACCGCATGATGCGTCCGGGGGAGCCGCCCACCAAAGAGTCTGCGGAATCTCTGTTCGAAAACCTGTTCTTCTCCGACGAGCGCTACGACCTGTCCGCGGTTGGTCGTATGAAGTTCAACCGTCGCCTGAGCCGCGAAGATGAAACCGGTCAGGGCACCCTGAGCAAAGACGACATCGTCGATGTTCTGAAAACCCTGATCGAGATTCGCAACGGTCGCGGCATGGTCGATGATATCGATCACCTGGGTAACCGTCGTGTGCGCTCCGTGGGCGAGATGGCTGAAAACCAGTTCCGTGTCGGTCTGGTGCGCGTAGAGCGCGCGGTGAAAGAGCGTCTGTCCATGGCGGAGTCTGAAGGCCTGATGCCGCAGGATCTGATCAATGCCAAGCCGGTTGCGGCGGCGGTGAAAGAGTTCTTTGGCTCTTCTCAGCTGTCCCAGTTCATGGACCAGAACAACCCGCTGTCGGAAGTAACCCACAAGCGTCGTGTATCGGCACTTGGCCCGGGCGGTCTGACCCGTGAGCGTGCGGGCTTTGAGGTGCGAGATGTGCATCCGACCCACTACGGCCGCGTATGTCCGATTGAAACGCCGGAAGGCCCGAACATCGGTCTGATCAACTCCCTGGCCACCTATGCCCGTGCCAACCACTACGGTTTCCTCGAAAGCCCGTACCGCAAGGTAGTGGATGGTCAGCTGACCGACGAAATCGAATACCTGTCCGCGATCAACGAAGCCAACTTTGTCGTCGCACAGGCGTCCGCTGCAGTGGATGAGAATGGCCGCTTTACCGATGATCTGGTGAGCGTGCGTTACCAGTACGAATTCACCCTGAAGACCCCGGACGAAATCCAGTACATGGACGTGTCCGCCCGTCAGGTAGTGTCCGTTGCTGCGGCAATGATTCCGTTCCTGGAACACGATGACGCCAACCGCGCATTGATGGGATCGAACATGCAGCGTCAGGCGGTCCCGACTCTGCGTGCTGAGAAGCCGCTGGTCGGTACCGGCATGGAGCGCACCGTAGCACGCGACTCCGGTGTATGTATCGTGGCCAAGCGCGGCGGTGTGATCGAGCGTGTCGACGCGAGCCGTGTGGTTGTGCGTGTTCGCGACGAAGAAGTGGAAGCCGGCGATGCTGGTGTGGATCTGTACGGTCTCACCAAATACACCCGCTCCAACCAGAACACCTGTATAAACCAGCGCCCGATCGTGAAGACCGGCGACGTCGTTGCCCGCGGTGACATCCTCGCTGACGGCCCGTCCGTCGACCTGGGTGAGCTGGCCCTGGGCCAGAACATGCGCATCGCGTTCATGCCCTGGAATGGTTACAACTTCGAGGACTCCATCCTCGTATCCGAGCGCGTGGTACAGGAAGATCGCTTCACCACCATCCACATTCAGGAGCTGACCTGTATTGCCCGTGATACCAAGCTGGGCAGTGAGGAAATCACCGCGGATATCCCCAACGTTGGCGAGTCTGCGCTGAACAAGCTGGACGAGTCCGGCATCGTGTATATCGGTGCAGAAGTGGGTGCAGGCGACATTCTGGTCGGTAAGGTAACTCCGAAAGGCGAAGCCCAGCTGACACCGGAAGAAAAACTGCTGCGTGCGATCTTCGGTGAGAAGGCGTCCGACGTTAAGGACACTTCCCTGCGTGCGCCGTCCGGCACTCGCGGCACCGTGATCGACGTGCAGGTGTTCACTCGCGACGGTCTGCAGAAAGACCAGCGCTCCCTGGCGATCGAGAAGTCGCAGCTGGACGAGGTGCGCAAGGACCTGAACGAAGAGTACCGCATCGTTGAAGGCGCCACCTTTGAGCGTCTGGCGGCTGCACTGGATGGCCAGAAGGTCGCCGGTGGTAAAGGCGTCAAGAAAGGCGATGTGCTGAATGCCGAAGTCCTCGCCAGCCTGCCTCGCGAAGACTGGTTCAAACTGCGCATGGCGGAAGAGAGCCTGAATGAGCAGTTGGAAAAAGCCGAAGCCCAGCTGAAAGAGCGCCGCAATCTGCTCGACGAGCAGTTTGAAGACAAGAAGAAGAAACTGGAGTCTGGCGACGACCTGGCGCCGGGCGTGCTGAAAATCGTCAAGGTTTACCTGGCGATCAAGCGTCGCATCCAGCCCGGTGACAAGATGGCCGGTCGTCACGGTAACAAAGGTGTGATCTCCGTGATCAAGCCTGTGGAAGATATGCCGTACGATGAAAACGGCGATCCAGTTGATGTGGTTCTGAACCCACTGGGTGTACCGTCGCGGATGAACGTCGGTCAGGTTCTGGAAATGCACCTGGGTATGGCGGCCAAAGGCTTGGGCGTGAAGATTGATCGCATGGTCAAGGAGAAACAGGAAGCGGCGAAAATCCGCGGGTTCCTGGAAGAGGTCTATAACTCCACCGGTGGTCGCTTTGAAGATTTGAATGAGCTCTCCGACCAGGAAGTGCTCGCAATGTCCGAAAACCTGCGCCGCGGTGTGCCCATGGCAACGCCCGTATTCGACGGTGCTGCGGAGCCTGAAATCAAGACGCTGCTGCGCCTTGCGGACATCCCGGACTCCGGTCAGATCACTCTGTACGACGGTCGCACCGGTGACTCTTTCGAGCGCCCGGTAACCGTGGGCTACATGTACATGCTGAAACTGAACCACTTGGTAGACGACAAAATGCACGCGCGTTCTACCGGTTCCTACAGCCTGGTTACCCAGCAGCCGCTGGGTGGTAAGGCGCAGTTCGGTGGCCAGCGCTTCGGTGAGATGGAGGTGTGGGCACTGGAAGCATACGGTGCCGCTTACACCCTGCAGGAAATGCTCACGGTCAAATCCGATGACGTTGAAGGTCGTACCAAGATGTATAAAAACATCGTGGATGGCGACCACCGCATGGAGCCGGGCATGCCCGAATCCTTCAACGTACTGGTCAAGGAAATCCGCTCGCTGGGTATGAACTTCGAGCTGGAAAACGAATAAGACTGGTATCAATCGGATTTAGTAGACAGAGGCCGGTGGTCAGCAAGAGACCACCGGCACTCCCGGCCCCAGAAGCAGTTGGCCGGGTTGACTACCCCCTAGTGGAGGAAAGGCCTTGAAAGATTTGTTAAACCTGGTGAAAGCCCAGGATCAGCTTGAAGAATTTGACGCGATTCGTATCGGTCTGGCGTCGCCAGAGATGATCCGTTCCTGGTCTTACGGCGAAGTGAAAAAGCCCGAGACCATCAACTACCGTACCTTCAAGCCGGAGCGTGAAGGTCTGTTCTGTGCCAAGATTTTTGGCCCGGTAAAAGACTACGAGTGCCTGTGCGGCAAGTACAAGCGCATGAAGCACCGCGGCATCATCTGTGAGAAGTGCGGTGTAGAAGTAACCAAAGCCAAGGTGCGTCGTGAGCGCATGGGCCACATCGAGCTGGCCAGCCCGGTCGCGCATATCTGGTTCCTGAAATCCCTGCCGTCCCGCATCGGTCTGCTGCTGGATATGACCCTGCGTGATATCGAGCGCGTGCTGTACTTCGAATCTTACGTGGTAACCGATCCGGGTATGACCACCCTGGAGCGCGGCCAGCTGCTGAATGACGAGCAGTACTTTGAAGCGATGGAAGAGTTCGCCGACGAGTTCGAAGCCAAGATGGGTGCGGAAGCCATTCAGGAGCTGATGAACGACATCGAGCTGCCCTCCGAGATCCAGCGCCTGCGCGAAGAGATCCCGGCGACCAATTCCGAGACCAAGATCAAGAAGCTGTCCAAGCGTCTCAAACTGCTGGAAGCTTTCTACAAATCCGGTAACAAGCCGGAGTGGATGATCATGCAGGCTCTGCCTGTACTGCCGCCGGATCTGCGTCCGCTGGTACCCCTGGACGGTGGCCGCTTCGCGACCTCGGACCTGAACGACCTGTACCGCCGGGTGATCAACCGTAACAACCGTCTGAAGCGCCTGCTTGAGCTGAACGCGCCGGACATCATTGTGCGCAACGAAAAGCGCATGCTGCAGGAGTCTGTGGACGCACTGCTGGACAACGGCCGTCGCGGCCGTGCCATCACCGGTTCCAACAAGCGCCCGCTGAAATCCCTGGCTGACATGATCAAGGGTAAGCAGGGTCGTTTCCGTCAGAACCTGCTGGGTAAGCGTGTCGACTATTCTGGACGTTCCGTGATCGTGGTTGGTCCGACCCTGCGTCTGCACCAGTGCGGTCTGCCCAAGAAAATGGCCCTCGAGCTGTTCAAGCCGTTCATTTTCGGCAAGCTGGAAGCGCGCGGCCTGGCCACCACTATCAAAGCCGCCAAGAAAATGGTTGAGCGTGAAGAGGCGGTGGTATGGGACATTCTCGACGAAGTGATCCGCGAGCACCCGGTACTGCTGAACCGTGCACCGACTCTTCACCGTCTGGGTATCCAGGCGTTCGAACCGGTACTGATTGAAGGTAAAGCGATCCAGCTCCACCCGCTGGTGTGTGCGGCGTACAACGCCGACTTCGACGGTGACCAGATGGCGGTACACGTACCGCTGACCATCGAGGCGCAGATGGAATCCCGCGCGCTGATGATGTCTACCAACAACATCCTGTCGCCGGCCAATGGTGAGCCGATCATCGTACCGTCCCAGGACGTGGTACTGGGTCTGTACTGGATGACCCGTGAACGCGTCAACGATAAAGGCGAAGGCATGTTCTTCTCCGATATCAAGGAAGTGAGTCGTGCCTTCTACGCCAAGCAGGTTGGTCTGCAGGCGAAGATCAAGGTGCGTATCGACGAAGTCTCCATTGGTGAAGACGGCGAGAAGCAGGTTACCCGGACCATCTACGACACCACGGTCGGCCGTGCGCTGCTGTGGAACATCGTGCCCGATGGCCTGCCCTTCGAGTACGTCGACCAGCCGATGAAGAAGAAGGCGATTTCCCGCGTTCTGAACGAGTGTTACCGCAAGGTGGGCCTGAAGGCCACCGTCATCTTTGCTGACCAGCTGATGTACACCGGTTTCGACTTCTCCACCAAATCTGGCTCTTCCATTGGTGTGAACGATTTCGAGATCCCGGCGGCCAAGGCCGAGCTGATTGCTTCCGCGGAAGAGGAAGTGAAAGAGATCGAAACCCAGTTCGCTTCTGGTCTGGTTACCGCGGGTGAGAAATACAACAAGGTCATCGACGTCTGGTCTCGTACCAACGACAAGGTGACCCAGGCGATGATGGCCGGTATCAAAAAAGAGCCGGTGATTGATCGCGAAGGCAAGGAGACCAAGCAGGACTCCTTCAACTCGGTTTACATGTACGCCGACTCCGGCGCTCGTGGTTCTGAAGCGCAGATTCGTCAGCTGGCCGGTATGCGTGGTCTGATGGCGCGTCCGGACGGCTCCATTATCGAGAACGCCATTACTGCGAACTTCCGTGAAGGTCTGAGCGTACTGCAGTACTTCATCTCGACCCACGGTGCTCGTAAGGGTCTGGCGGATACCGCACTGAAAACCGCGAACTCCGGTTACCTGACTCGCCGTCTGGTAGACGTGGCTCAGGACGTGGTGATCACCGAGATCGACTGTGGCACCGACGACGGCCTGACGATGGCGCCGGTGATTGAAGGCGGTGACGTGATCGAGTCCCTGGGTGACCGTATTCTCGGTCGCGTAGTGGCGCGGGACGTGATCAAGCCGGGCAGTGATGAGATTGCAGTACCTGCCGGTACCATGATCGACGAAGCCTGGGTTGAGCGTATCGAAGGTATGGGTATCGATGAGGTGATGGTGCGTTCCGCGATCTCCTGTGAGACTGCCCACGGCATCTGTGCCCAGTGTTACGGTCGTGACCTGGCCCGTGGCCACCGCGCCAACCCGGGTGAGTCCGTGGGTGTTGTGGCGGCCCAGTCCATTGGTGAGCCGGGTACCCAGCTGACCATGCGTACCTTCCACATCGGTGGTGCGGCAAGCCGTGCTTCTGCTGCAGACAGCATTCAGGTCAAGCAGCCAGGTACCGTACGTCTGCACAACCTGAAAACAGTAAGAACCGAAGGCGGCAAGCTGGTAGCGGTGTCCCGTTCCGGTGAGCTGGCCGTAGCCGACCCGGCCGGTCGCGAGCGCGAGCGCTACAAGCTGCCTTACGGCGCCGTGATCAGCGTGGACGAAGGTTCGACCATCGACGGCGGTCAGATCGTAGCCAAGTGGGATCCGCACACCCACCCGATCATCACCGAGGTTGCCGGTTGGGTAAAACTGTCCGGTATGGAGGATGGCCTGTCTATCCGCAAGCAGACCGATGAAATCACCGGCCTGTCCTCACTTGAGGTGATCGACCCGGCAGAGCGTCCGGCGGCAGGTAAAGATCTGCGCCCGGCGGTGACCCTGGTTGACGAAAATGGTGAAGAGCTGACCCTAGCGAACTCCAACGCTCCGGCGCACTACGCACTGCCGCCACGCGCGATCCTGAGCCTGAAGGACAGCGACAAGGTAAACGTGGGCGACATCGTTGCACGTATCCCGCAAGAGTCCGGCGGTACCAAGGACATCACCGGTGGTCTGCCGCGGGTTGCCGACCTGTTTGAAGCGCGTAAACCGAAAGAGCCGTCCATTCTGGCGGAAATCTCCGGTACCGTTTCCTTCGGTAAGGAAACCAAGGGCAAGGTGCGCCTGCAGATCACCCCGAAAGACGGCAAGCCGTTGGCCAATGGCAAGGATCACTACGAAGTACTGATTCCGAAGCACCGCCAGCTGACCGTGTTCGAGGGTGAGACCGTAGAGAAGGGCGAGGTTATTTCTGACGGCCCGTCCAACCCGCACGACATTCTGCGCCTGAAAGGCGTGGAAGAACTGGCGCGCTACATCACCAACGAGATCCAGGAGGTTTACCGCCTCCAGGGTGTAGGCATCAACGATAAGCACATCGAGACCATCGTGCGTCAGATGCTGCGTAAAGTTGAAATCCTCGAGATGGGCGACTCCGAGTTCATCAAGGGCGACCAGGTGGAATACCAGCGCGTGGTGGAAGAGAACGAGCGACTGCGTGCCGAAGGCAAGCAGCCGGCCCAGTTCGAGCGCCTGCTGTTGGGTATCACCAAAGCCTCTCTGGCGACCGAGTCCTTCCTGTCCGCGGCCTCCTTCCAGGAGACCACCCGCGTACTGACCGAAGCGGCTGTCACTGGCAAAGGCGACAACCTGCGCGGCCTGAAGGAAAACGTGGTGGTGGGTCGTCTGATCCCGGCCGGTACCGGCCTTGCCTACCACGCCGAGCGCAAGCGCAAACGCAGCCTGCCGCTGACCCAGGGTTATGCCGAAGGTCCTTCCGCAGAAGAGGTGGAAGCTGCACTGACCGAAGCCCTGAAATCTTCCGGGGATTGAGGTCCACAGAACGGAGTAGTCTGACTGGCAAGTTCATCATGCGATGGGTTTGCCGGTCAGTTCCGGATTGCGGTTGTCGGGCGTTGTGAGTGATTACTTCGCCTGGCGATTGACTCGCGGTGGCCGCGCTTATAGAATGCGGCCCCCGCTAATGGGGTGTGATTGCCGGTTGGTCTCAGGGCGAACCGTGTATATCGCGCACTGACGATAGGCCCCCGCTGCTGTAAAGGTGGGGGCGTTTTATTTTTGGAGTGATTTTTAATGGCAACGATCAACCAGTTGGTTCGTAAGCCGAGAAAACGCAAAGTCGAAAAAAGCGACGTTCCTGCACTGCAAGCCAGCCCGCAGCGCCGTGGAGTTTGTACTCGTGTGTATACCACTACACCGAAGAAGCCGAACTCCGCACTGCGTAAAGTTTGCCGTGTGCGCCTGACCAACGGTTACGAAGTGACTTCGTACATCGGTGGTGAAGGTCACAACCTGCAGGAGCACAGTGTGGTGCTGATTCGCGGCGGTCGTGTAAAAGACCTGCCGGGTGTGCGCTATCACACTGTACGCGGTGCACTTGACTGTGCCGGCGTAAACGATCGCAAGCAGGGCCGTTCCAAGTACGGTGCCAAGCGTCCTAAGGCTTAATTGCCCCAAGACAACATTGCGTTTCGGTTTAACGAATAACCGGAGTAAGGCTGAGCTCGCCGATTTGTAGTTACTATTTTTAGTTAGTACGGCGGCATCTCAGAGTAACCCTGAAGAGAGGCAATCCCATGCCAAGAAGACGTGTAGTCGCCAAGCGCGAAGTGCTGCCCGATCCCAAGTTCGGGAACGTGACTCTGGCCAAGTTCATGAACCATGTCATGATCTCTGGTAAGAAGTCCGTGGCAGAGAGCATCGTTTACGGTGCACTGGATCTGGTTTCAGAAAAGCTGAACAAAGATCCGATTGAGATTTTCGAAGAGTCCCTGGAAAACATCGCTCCGATGGTGGAAGTAAAATCCCGCCGTGTTGGTGGTGCTACTTACCAGGTACCGGTAGAAGTGCGTCCTTCGCGTCGCACCGCGCTGGCAATGCGCTGGCTGGTAGATTTCTCCCGTAAGCGCGGCGAGAAATCTATGGCCCAGCGCCTGGCCAACGAAATGATCGATGCTTCCCAGAACAAGGGCGGCGCGGTCAAGAAGCGTGAAGACGTGCACCGTATGGCGGAAGCCAACAAGGCGTTCTCTCACTATCGTTTCTAAGATAGTGAAGCTTCTGACTCTGATGAATACCCACATCGGAAATTAAAATCGAAAGGCAGCAAGGACCTGTTTTCCACACAGAGCCGCGCTGCCTTTTGCCGTATATCGAGGATACAACTGTGGCACGTAAAACGCCTATCGAACGCTATCGCAATATCGGCATCTGCGCCCACGTAGACGCCGGTAAAACCACTACCACCGAACGTGTACTGTTCTACACCGGTCTGTCCCACAAAATTGGTGAAGTGCACGAAGGCGCAGCCACCATGGACTGGATGGAGCAGGAGCAGGAGCGTGGTATCACCATTACTTCTGCAGCAACCACCTGTTTCTGGGCTGGCATGCAGCAGCAGTTCCCGCAGCACCGTGTAAACATCATCGACACCCCTGGGCACGTTGACTTCACCATTGAAGTAGAGCGTTCCCTGCGTGTTCTCGATGGCGCGGTTGTTGTACTGTGCGGCTCCTCCGGCGTTCAGCCGCAGACCGAGACCGTGTGGCGTCAAGCCAACAAGTACGAAGTCCCGCGTATGGTCTTCGTCAACAAGATGGACCGTGCCGGCGCTGACTTCCGCAAGGTTGTGGGCCAGCTGAAAACCCGTCTGAACGCGAATGCCGTTCCACTGCAGATGACCATTGGCTCCGAAGACGAGTTCAAAGGTGTTGTCGACCTGGTCAAGATGAAGGCCATCCTGTGGAACGAAGACGACATGGGTATGACTTTCGACTACGGGGATATCCCGGCTGACATGCAGGACGAGTGCGACGAAATGCGCGAGTTCCTGGTGGAAGCAGCAGCGGAAGCCAGCGAAGAGCTGATGGAAAAATACCTTGAAGAAGGTGAGCTGTCTGAGGAAGAAATCAAGGCCGCTATCCGTCAATTAACCCTGGCGAACGAAATCGTTCCTGTTCTGGGCGGCTCTGCGTTCAAGAACAAGGGTGTTCAGGCCATGCTGGACGCGGTTATTGAATACCTGCCGGCACCGACCGAAGTTAAGGCCATCGAAGGTACTCTGCTGGATAAAGCAGAAACTGTTGAAACTCGTGAAGCCGACGACAACGCACCTTTCTCTGCGCTGGCGTTCAAGATCGCGACCGACCCCTTCGTTGGTACTCTGACCTTCTTCCGTGTGTACTCCGGTAAGCTGGAAAGCGGCACCGCGGTATTCAACTCTGTGAAAGAGAAGAAAGAGCGTGTCGGCCGTATGGTGCAGATGCACTCTAACGAGCGTAAAGAGATCAAAGAAGTGCTGGCGGGCGATATCGCCGCTGCCATCGGCCTGAAGGATGTGACCACTGGTGACACCCTGTGTGCTGAAGATGCCAAAATCGTTCTCGAGCGTATGGAATTCCCGGAGCCGGTAATTTCTGTGGCGGTAGAGCCGAAGTCCAAGCCGGACCAGGAAAAAATGGGCATCGCACTGGGCAAGCTGGCCCAGGAAGACCCGTCTTTCCGTGTGAAAACCGACGAAGAGACTGGCCAGACGATCATTTCTGGTATGGGCGAGCTGCACCTGGACATCATCGTTGACCGTATGCGTCGCGAGTTCAATGTAGAGGCGAACATTGGTAAGCCGCAGGTTGCCTACCGTGAAACCATCCGTAACACCTCTGAGATCGAAGGCAAGTTCGTTCGTCAGTCCGGTGGTCGCGGTCAGTACGGTCACGTGTGGATCAAGTTCGAGCCGGCGGAAGATGAGTCGCAGGAAGGTCTCGAGTGGGAAAACGCCATCGTTGGTGGTGTAGTACCGAAGGAATACATCCCGGCGGTACAGAAGGGTATCGAAGAGCAGATGCAGAACGGTGTTCTGGCTGGCTACCCGCTGCTGGGCCTGAAAGCTACCCTGTACGACGGTTCCTTCCACGATGTGGACTCCAACGAAATGGCGTTCAAGATCGCTGGTTCCATGGCAACCAAAAAGCTGGCTCAGGTCGGTGGTGCGGTACTGCTCGAGCCAATGATGAAAGTGGAAGTAGTTACTCCCGAAGAGAACATGGGTGACGTTGTGGGCGACCTCAACCGTCGTCGCGGCCTGATCCAGGGCATGGAAGACAGCTCTTCTGGCAAGGTTGTGAATGCGGAAGTGCCGCTGGCCGAAATGTTCGGTTACGCCACTGACCTGCGCTCTGCTACCCAGGGCCGTGCGACCTACACCATGGAGTTCCTGAAGTACTCCGAAGCGCCGAAAAACGTCGCTGACGAAATTATCGCCAAGAACAAAGCTTAAGCTTTAGTCCCTTTACAACTATTTAGTTAGAGGATCCTGAAAATGGGAAAAGAAAAGTTTGAACGTTCCAAGCCCCACGTAAACGTGGGCACCATCGGTCACGTTGACCACGGTAAAACCACCCTGACCGCAGCGCTGACCCGCGTATGTGCCGAAGTATGGGGCGGCGCAGCCGTTGCCTTCGACGGTATCGATAACGCACCGGAAGAGCGTGAGCGCGGTATCACCATCGCCACCTCTCACGTTGAATACGAGTCCCCGACCCGCCACTACGCGCACGTAGACTGCCCGGGCCACGCCGACTACGTTAAAAACATGATCACCGGTGCTGCTCAGATGGACGGCGCAATCCTGGTATGTGGCGCGACTGACGGCCCTATGCCGCAGACCCGCGAGCACATCCTGCTGTCCCGTCAGGTAGGTGTACCGTTCATCGTTGTATTCCTGAACAAAGCGGACCTGCTGGCAGAAGACTGCGGCGGCGTAGGCTCTGAAGAATACTCCGAGATGCTGGAACTGGTAGAGATGGAGCTGCGCGAGCTGCTGGATCAATACGAATTCCCGGGTGACGACACGCCGATCATCGCTGGTTCTGCCTTGATGGCCCTGAACGGCGAAGACGACAACGAGCTGGGCACCAGTGCTGTTAAGAAGCTGGTAGAGACCCTGGACGAGTACATCCCGGAGCCAGAGCGCGCTGTAGATCAGCCGTTCCTGATGCCGATCGAAGACGTATTCTCCATCTCTGGTCGCGGTACCGTAGTAACCGGTCGTGTAGAGCGTGGCATCATCAACACTGGTGACGAAATCCAGATCGTTGGTATCAAAGAAACCACTTCTACCACCTGTACTGGTGTTGAAATGTTCCGCAAGCTGCTCGACGAAGGTCGTGCTGGTGAGAACATTGGCGCCCTGCTGCGTGGCACCAAGCGTGACGAAGTTGAGCGTGGTCAGGTTCTGGCGAAGCCAGGTTCCATCACCCCGCACACCAAGTTCGAAGGTGAGGTTTACATCCTGTCCAAGGACGAAGGTGGTCGTCACACCCCGTTCTTCAAAGGCTACCGTCCTCAGTTCTACTTCCGTACTACCGACGTAACTGGTGCGGTTGAGCTGCCGGAAGGCACTGAAATGGTAATGCCGGGTGACAACATTCAGATGTCTGTGACTCTGATCTGCCCGATCGCCATGGAAGAAGGCCTGCGCTTCGCGATTCGCGAAGGTGGCCGTACCGTTGGTGCTGGCGTTGTAGCCAAAATCATCGAGTAATCGCTACTCGCTGATTACCTATCGGGTTTCTGCCTGATACTGAGGAGCCGCGGCAGTCACTGTCGCGGCTCTTTTTGTTTTTGGGCTGGCGCTCTGGCTGACTGAGGCGTCATGTCTGGTCTGTTTGTCGGGCTGGATGGTGGGTCAGGATGCCGGTGGTGCCCGCGTGGGTCGCCTGTCAGCGCGCATTGGTTAAATAATTACCAGTCTGCCTTGACAGTGTTTCGGTCTGCCCGTAGACTTCGCGCTCCTTTTCGCCCGCCCTCGGGGCTGCGTAAGAGGACGTTCTTTAGATTTGTTTACTGGAGTTTGATTCCATGCAGGGTCAACGCATTCGAATTCGCCTGAAGGCGTTCGATCACAAGCTGATCGACACGTCTACCCAGGAGATTGTAGAGACGGCCAAGCGCACCGGCGCTCAAGTACGCGGTCCGATTCCGCTGCCGACTCGTAAAGAGAAGTACACCGTACTGATTTCTCCGCACGTTAATAAAGACGCGCGCGACCAGTACGAGATCCGTACTCACAAGCGTTTGCTGGACATTGTTGAGCCTACCGAGAAAACTGTCGACGCGCTGATGAAGCTCGATCTGGCAGCCGGTGTTGAGGTTCAGATTAGTCTCGGCTAACACTTCAATTAACTACCGAATCCCAGGCGAAAAAGGTCTGGGTAGTGTAACGCTCTGAAATTGGGCGGCCGCAGTGGGTTAAAGCCCCGTGCACTGAGAGGTTGAAAAGATGACTATAGGTATTGTCGGCCGCAAAAGCGGCATGACTCGCATCTTCACCGAAGATGGCGCTTCTATCCCGGTAACTGTTATCGAGGTAGCTCCGAATCGCGTCACTCAGGTGAAAACTCAGGAAACTGACGGTTACTCCGCGGTACAGGTTACTGTGGGTGCTCGTAAGGCTTCCCGTGTCTCCAAGCCCCAAGCGGGCCACTTCGCCAAAGCCAACACTGAGGCTGGCTCTGCTCTTTTTGAACTGCGTACTGACGGTTCTGAAGAGTCCTTCGAAATCGGTTCTGAAATCACTGTTGCAGGCTTTGAAGCTGGCCAGAAGATTGATGTAACCGGCACTTCCAAAGGTAAAGGTTTCCAGGGCGGTATCAAGCGCTGGAACTTCAGCATGCAAGATGCTACCCACGGTAACTCCCTGTCTCACCGCGCGCCCGGTTCTATCGGTCAGTGCCAGACTCCTGGTCGTGTGTGGAAAGGCAAGAAGATGGCCGGTCACATGGGTGCCGAGCGTGTTACCACGCAAAATCTGGAAGTGGTTCGTGTGGACGCCGAACGTAATCTGCTGCTGGTTAAAGGTGCCGTTCCTGGCGCGCCCGGTGGCAACGTAATCGTTCGTCCGGCCGTTAAAGCCTAAGTCTGAGGGGAAATAGATATGGAACTGAATATCGCAACTCCCGAAGGCGCTAAAGGCACTGTTGCAGTCTCTGAAGTGGCTTTCGGTCGTGAGTTCAACCAGGACCTGGTGCACCAGGCAGTCGTCGCCTATATGGCTGGCGCTCGTCAGGGTACCAAGGCTCAGAAAAACCGCGCTGCGGTTTCCGGCGGCGGCAAAAAGCCGTGGCGCCAAAAAGGTACTGGCCGTGCGCGTGCCGGTACTATTCGCAGCCCGCTGTGGCGCTCCGGTGGCGTAACCTTCGCCGCTGAGCCGCGTGATCACAGCGTCAAGCTGAACAAGAAAATGTACCGCGCTGCACTGCGCTGCATTCTCTCCGAGCTGGCTCGTCAGGAGCGTCTGGTTGTAGTTGAGTCCTTCGACGTGGAAGCGCCGAAGACCAAGCAGCTGGTAACCAAGCTGGCACAGTTCGATCTGTCTGAAGCGTTGATCGTGACCGAAGAGGTAAATGAAAATCTTTACCTGGCGGCGCGCAATCTGCACAAGATCGATGTTCGCGATGTCCAGGCTATCGATCCGGTAAGCCTGATTCGCTTTGACAAGGTCGTGGTTACCGTTTCTGCACTGAAGAAAATTGATGAGGTGCTGGGATGAACCAAGAGCGAATTTACAAAGTCCTGCTGGGCCCGGTAATTTCCGAGAAGGCTGCTGTACTGGCGGATGTCGCCAATCAGGTAGTGTTCAAAGTGACCACCGATGCTTCCAAAGCCGAGATCAAGGCTGCGGTAGAGAAGCTGTTCAACGTGTCTGTTGAGCAGGTCCGCACCGTGAACGTTAAAGGCAAAACCAAGCGCACCCGCTACGGCATGGGCGTGCGCAACGATTGGAAAAAAGCCTACGTTCGTCTGGCCGAAGGCAGCGACATCAACTTTGAAGCTGCTGAGTAAAGGGGAAAGTTACAATGGCTCTTGTAAAGACAAAACCGACCTCTGCCGGCCGTCGTCACCTCGTAAAGGTTGTTAATACCGACCTGCACAAGGGTGCACCTTACGCGCCGCTGCTGGAGAAGAAGTCCAAGTCCGGTGGTCGTAACAACAACGGTCGCATTACCACTCGTCACATTGGTGGTGGTCACAAGCATCACTACCGTATGGTCGATTTCAAGCGCAACAAGGATGGCATTCCGGCCACCGTTGAGCGTCTGGAATACGATCCAAACCGCAGCGCGCACATCGCTCTGGTTTGTTATGCCGATGGTGAGCGTCGTTACATTATTGCGCCGAAGCACCTGAAAGCTGGTGACAAAATTCAATCTGGCGATGCCGCTCCGATCAAAGTGGGTAACACTTTGCCGCTGCGCAACATCCCGGTTGGTTCCGTGATTCACGCCATCGAGCTCAAGCCTGGTAAAGGTGCTCAGTTGGCCCGCTCTGCCGGTGCCTCTGTACAGCTGGTTGCCCGTGAAGGTCAGTACGCGACTATCCGTCTGCGTTCTGGCGAAATGCGTAAGGTTCTGTCTGAGTGTCGCGCCACCCTGGGTGAAGTGAGCAACTCCGAGCACAGCCTGCGCAAGCTGGGTAAAGCAGGTGCCAAACGTTGGCGCGGTGTTCGTCCTACCGTTCGCGGTGTGGCGATGAACCCGGTAGATCACCCGCACGGTGGTGGTGAAGGTCGTACCTCTGGTGGTCGTCACCCTGTGACACCGTGGGGCGTTCCGACCAAGGGTAAGAAAACGCGTAAGAACAAGCGCACCGACAAAATGATTGTACGTCGTCGCGGCAAATAAGCTGCGCGTCGTCTGAGCTGCTAGAGAGGAATCGACAGTGCCACGCTCATTAAAGAAAGGTCCCTTTATTGATCTGCATTTGATCAAGAAGGTGGAGGCGGCGATTGAGAAAAATGATCGTCGACCGATTAAAACCTGGTCCCGCCGTTCCATGGTTATGCCGGAAATGGTGGGCCTGACGATTGCCGTTCACAACGGTCGTCAACACGTGCCCGTATTGGTCAACGAAGAAATGGTTGGTCACAAGCTGGGCGAATTCGCGGCTACCCGCACTTACCGTGGCCACGCTGCGGATAAGAAAGCGAAGAAGCGCTAAGCCGAGGTTATAGAGATGGAAGTGCAAGCAAAACTACGCGGTGCTCGTCTTTCGGCACAGAAAGCGCGTCTGGTAGCTGATCAGATTCGCGGCAAAGGTGTCGAGGAAGCCCTGGATATCCTGGCTTTCAGCCACAAGAAGGGTGCTGCGATCGTTAAGAAGGTTCTGGAATCTGCCATCGCCAACGCCGAGCACAATGACGGTGCTGACGTTGACGAACTGAAGGTTTCCACCATCTTCGTGGATGAGGGTATGACCATGAAGCGCATTAAACCGCGTGCCAAAGGTCGTGCTGATCGTATTCTTAAGCGTACTTGTCACATTACTGTGAAAGTAGCCGAGAAATAAGAGAGCAGGCGAGAAAACCATGGGACAAAAAGTACATCCTACCGGCATTCGTCTGGGTATCGTTAAAAAGCATACCTCTGTTTGGTATGCCGGCAGCGACGAGTACGCAGACAAGCTGTACACGGATCTGAAGGTTCGCGAATACATTCGCAAGAAACTGGCCCACGCTTCCGTGAGCCGTATCGAGATCGAACGTCCGGCCAACACCGCTCGTGTGACTATTCACACTGCGCGTCCGGGCATCGTTATCGGTAAAAAAGGTGAAGACGTAGAGCGTCTGCGCAACGAGCTGACTTCTCAGATGGGTGTGCCTGTGCACATCGACATTGAAGAAGTACGCAAGCCAGATCTGGATGCCACTCTGGTAGCCCAGAACGTTGCTCAGCAGCTGGAGCGTCGCGTTATGTTCCGTCGTGCGATGAAGCGCGCCGTACAGAACGCTATGCGCCAGGGCGCTGAAGGTATCAAGATTCAGGTAGGCGGTCGTCTCGGCGGTGCTGAGATCGCGCGTTCTGAATGGTACCGTGAAGGCCGTGTGCCGCTGCACACTCTGCGTGCCAACATCGACTACGGCACTTATGAAGCCAGTACTACCTACGGCATCATCGGTGTGAAAGTTTGGATCTTCAAAGGCGAAGTCATCGGTGACGAAATCCCCGAAGAAAAGCCAGCGAAGACTCGCAAAAAAGCTGCTAAATAAGGGGTGCGCAGATGCTACAACCAAAGCGTACAAAATTCCGCAAGGTACAGAAGGGTCGCAATCGCGGTCTTGCCGAGCGCGGCTCTAAAGTGAGCTTTGGCGAGTTCGGCCTTAAGGCCATCGGTCGTGGGCGCATTACTGCGCGTCAGATCGAAGCAGCTCGTCGTGCAATGACCCGTCACGTTAAGCGTGGCGGTAAGATCTGGATTCGTGTGTTTCCGGACAAGCCCATTTCCAGCAAGCCCCTCGAGGTTCGTATGGGTAAAGGTAAGGGTAACGTAGAATACTGGGTGGCTCAGATTCAGCCGGGTAAAGTCCTCTATGAAATGGAAGGCGTATCCGAAGAACTGGCTCGCGAAGCTTTCGAGCTCGCTGCAGCCAAGCTGCCTGTAAAGACAACTTTCGTTAAGCGTTCGGTGATGTAATGAAGACTGCAGATCTACGCTCAAAGTCTGTTGAAGAACTGAACCAGGAACTCCTGAGCCAGCTTGAAGCACAATTCAAACTGCGCATGCAGAAGTCCACCGGTCAGCTGAATCAGACTCATCTGCTGAAGCAGACTCGTCGCGACATTGCTCGCATTAAGACTGTGTTGACCGAGAAGGCAGGTATTTAATCATGGCTGAAGCAAAACTGAAGCGGACTCTGACCGGCAAGGTTGTGAGTGACAAGATGGATAAAACCATCACCGTTTTGATCGAGCGCCGTGTTAAGCACCCGATCTACGGCAAAATCGTGAGCAAGTCCACCAAGCTCAAGGCACACGACGAAAACAATGACTGCGGCATCGGTGATGTTGTGACCATTGAAGAAGCTCGTCCGCTGTCCAAGAGCAAGGCCTGGTCCTTGCAGAAAATTGTAGAGCGTGCGGCGAAGGTTTAAACCTGGCCCATTGACTGTGAAGACCTGAACAGGTTTTCGGAGAGGAACGATGATTCAAACAGAATCCTACTTAGAAGTAGCCGATAACAGTGGGGCTCGCCGTGTCATGTGCATCAAGGTGCTGGGCGGCTCCCACCGTCGCTACGCTGGCGTTGGCGACATCATCAAAGTAACCGTGAAGGAAGCAATTCCTCGCGGCAAAGTCAAAAAGGGTCAGGTGATGAACGCGGTTGTGGTTCGCACCAAAAAAGGTGTGCGTCGCCCGGACGGTTCACTGATCAAATTTGACGATAACGCAGCGGTACTGCTGAACCAGCAAAATGCGCCGGTCGGCACCCGTATTTTTGGCCCGGTAACTCGCGAGCTGCGCGGTGAGAAGTTCATGAAGATCATCTCCCTAGCTCCCGAAGTAATCTAAGCCACGAGCGGAGAATAGTAATGCGCAAGATCAAGCGTGACGACGAAGTGATCGTTATCGCCGGTCGCGACAAAGGCAAGCGTGGCACCGTCCGTAAGGTGCTTAACGACGGTCGCCTGATCGTATCCGGTGTACAGATGATCAAAAAGCACCAGAAGCCAAACCCGCAGATGGGTGTTGCTGGTGGCATTGTTGAGAAAGAGGCTGCAATCCAGTCTTCCAACGTAGCCATCTTCAACTCGAATACCCAGAAAGCTGACCGGGTAGGCTTTAAAGTACTGGAAGACGGCACTAAGATTCGCGTCTTCAAATCCAGCGGCGAAGCCGTTGACGCATAAGTCAGGTGGAAAAAATGGCAAGGCTTAAAGAGCTCTACACCAAAGAACTCGCGTCCAAGCTGAAAGAAGAGCTGGGACTTGAGAACGTAATGTCCGTGCCGCGTATCTCCAAAATCACCATCAATATGGGTGTTGGTGAAGCTATTGGTGATAAGAAGGTACTGGAACACGCAGTCAGTGACATGACTGCGATTACTGGTCAAAAACCCATTGTGACCAAAGCGCGTAAATCTATCGCGGGTTTCAAAATCCGTGAAGAATGGCCGATCGGCTGCAAGGTAACTCTGCGCGGTGAGCGCATGTATGAGTTCCTGGAGCGTCTGGTAGGCATCGCGATTCCACGTATCCGCGACTTCCGTGGCATTAGCCCGAAGCAGTTCGACGGTCGTGGTAACTTCTCAATGGGTGTAACAGAACAAATTATCTTCCCGGAAATTGACTACGACAAAGTAGACAAAATCCGTGGTCTGGATATTTGTATCACTACCACAGCGGCTAACGACGACCAAGGTCGTGCACTGCTGAAAGCATTCAACTTCCCTTTCAAGGGTTAAGAGGATTCCATGGCGAAGAAATCCATGATTGCGCGTGAGAACAAGCGCGCTCGAACCGCAGCTAAGTACGCCGAAAAGCGTCAAGAGCTGAAGGCGATCATCGCCAGTGCCAACGCTTCCGAAGAGGAACGTTGGGAGGCTCAACTCAAGCTGCAACAACTGCCGCGCGATGCAAGCCCGGTACGTCAGCAACGTCGCTGTCGTATCACTGGTCGCCCCCACGCTGTCTACCGCAAATTCGGCCTGTGCCGTAACAAACTGCGTGAAGCAGCCATGCGTGGTGATGTCCCCGGCCTGGTTAAGTCCAGCTGGTAATACGGCAGACTTGAGGAGTCTTAAGTAATGAGTATGCAAGATCCGTTGGCAGATATGCTGACCCGAGTCCGCAACGCCTTGGGCCGCGGCAAGGGCAGTGTTTCCATGCCTTCTTCAAAACTGAAAGTAGCTGTAGCCCACGTTCTGAAAGACGAAGGTTACGTTACTGGCGTAGCAGTGAGCGAGGGCGCCAAGCCTGAGCTGACCATTGAATTGAAATACTTCCAGGGCAAGCCGGTTATCGCTGAGCTGGACCGGGTTTCCCGTCCAGGACTGCGTAATTACGCAGGTAAAAAAGCGTTGCCTTCTGTCCGCGGCGGCCTGGGTATCGCCATCGTCTCCACCTCTCAAGGTGTGATGACTGATCGTGCGGCCCGTCAGGCTGGTGTCGGCGGCGAAGTGCTCTGCACCGTATTCTAAGCGGGGGTTGAAATGTCTCGAGTAGCAAATGATCCAGTTCAGGTCCCCGCTGGCGTTTCCATTGACCTCAAAGGTCAGGATATCGCTGTTAAAGGTGGTAACGGCAATCTGAACTTCAACGTCCACTCTGATGTGGAAGTTAAGCAGGAAGAAAACCAGCTGAAGTTCGCCGCGCGCAATGGCTCCAAGCAGGCGCGTGCACTCGCGGGTACTACCCGTGCACTGGTTAACAATATGGTGGTCGGCGTCAGTCAGGGTTTCGAAAAGAAACTGCAGCTGAACGGTGTAGGTTACCGTGCGAAAGCATCTGGTAAGACCGTGAACCTGACTCTCGGTTTCTCTCACCCAATCGATTACGCACTTCCCGAAGGCGTAACCGCAGAGACCCCGAGCCAGACTGAAATCGTACTGAAAAGCAGCGACAAGCAGCTGTTAGGTCAAGTGGCCGCTGAGATCCGCGCATTCCGTCCGCCGGAGCCCTACAAAGGTAAGGGTGTCCGCTACGCCGACGAGCGTGTGTATCGCAAAGAGGCCAAGAAGAAGTAAGGCATAGATATGAACGTTAAAAAGCAATCTCGCTTGCGTCGTGCACGTCGTGCCCGCGCCAAGTTTCGTGAGCTGGGCGCCGTTCGCCTGACAGTGAACCGCACTCCGCGCCACATTTACGCACAGATCCTGACCGCCGATGGCGACAAGGTATTGGCTTCTGCCTCTACTCTGGATAAGGACCTGCGTGAAAGCAAAACCGGTAACGTCGACGCTGCAACAGCCGTTGGCACCCTGATCGCTGAGCGCGCGAAAGCCGCCGGTGTTGAAGCGGTAGCCTTCGATCGTAGCGGTTTCAAATACCACGGCCGAGTCAAGGCCCTGGCAGACGCTGCCCGTGAAGCCGGTCTGAAATTCTAAGGGTTGAGTTATGGCTAGAGATAAAGTCGAAAAAGGCAATGACGAAGGCCTCCAGGAAAAACTGGTTCAGGTCAACCGTGTTGCCAAAACTGTAAAGGGTGGTCGTATCTTCGCGTTCACCGCACTGACTGTAGTTGGCGACGGTAACGGCCGTGTTGGCTTTGGTCGTGGCAAGGCGCGCGAAGTACCTGTTGCTATCCAGAAGGCAATGGAAGCTGCGCGTCGCAACATGATCCAGGTAGATCTGAACGGTGACACCATTCAGTACGCTACCAACGGTCGCCACGGCGGTTCCAAGGTATACATGCAGCCCGCTTCCCAGGGTACCGGCGTTATTGCCGGCGGTGCCATGCGCTCCGTGCTTGAAATGGCTGGTGTACACAACGTACTGGCCAAGTGCTACGGCTCTACCAATCCGGTAAACGTCGTGCGCGCTACTTTCAGTGCACTGGACAAGATGAGCAGCCCGGAAGACGTTGCCGCCAAGCGTGGCAAGTCTGTGGAAGAAATCCTGAACTGATTCGGTTTGGGCCTCAGTAGCGTTATTGCTGCGGCCCACTCTGAACTTGCTTTGAGTGAATGAGTCATGGCTAAAAAGACCATCAAAGTAACCCAGGTTAAAAGCATCAACGGTCGTCTGAAAAATCATCAGGCGTGTGTTGCTGGTCTGGGTCTGCGCCGCATAGGTCACACAGTAGAAGTGGAAGACACTCCTTCTGTGCGCGGTATGATCAACAAGGTGAACTACCTCATTAAAGTAGAGGAGGCGTAACATGCGTTTGAACGAGTTGTCTCCCGCTGAGGGTCACAAGCACAGCGCCAAGCGCGTTGGTCGCGGCATCGGTAGCGGTCTGGGTAAAACCGGCGGCCGTGGTCACAAGGGGCAGAAGTCCCGTTCCGGTGGCAGTGTTCGTCCAGGCTTCGAAGGCGGTCAGATGCCTTTGCAGAAGCGCCTGCCGAAGTACGGTTTCACCTCTCGCGTTGGCCGCTTTGTTGCGGAAGTGCGTCTGGCGGAACTGGCGAAGGTAGAAGGTGACACGATTGATTTGGCAGCGCTGAAGAATGCCGATATCATCGGCGGCCACATTAAGCGCGCCAAAGTGTTCCTGTCTGGTGAACTGACCAAAGCGGTAACCGTGAAAGGTCTGGGTGTCACCAAAGGTGCTAAAGCGGCCATTGAAGCTGCTGGCGGAAAAGTAGAAGACTAAATCGAGGCCCCAATGGCACGACCAGGATCTGGTGTTAACTCCCTGGGTAACGGCAAGGGATTAGGCGAGCTTTGGGCTCGCCTTCGTTTTCTGTTTCTCGCGATTCTTGTATATCGCATAGGGACTCATATTCCGGTGCCCGGTATTGATCCGGAAAAGCTGGCGAACCTGTTCAATCAGAACCAGGGAACCATCCTTGGCCTGTTTAACATGTTCTCCGGTGGTGCACTGGAGCGGATGAGTATTCTGGCCCTCGGTATCATGCCGTACATCTCCGCGTCCATCATCATGCAGTTGATGACCGCGGTGACGCCTTCGCTGGAGGCGTTGAAGAAAGAAGGTGATGCAGGGCGCCGTAAGATCAATCAGTACACCCGTTATCTGACGGTGTTACTCGCATTGGTCCAAGGTATCGGTATGACCTTCGGTCTTGCCGGTCAGAATCTGGCTTACTCCGCTGAGCCGGCGTTCGGTTTCTACTTTGTGGCAGTAGTGTCACTGGTGACCGGTGCGGTATTCATGATGTGGCTTGGTGAGCAGATTACCGAGCGAGGTGTCGGCAATGGTATTTCCATGCTGATCTTCGCGGGTATCGTCGCCGGGCTGCCAAGTGCTATTGGCCAAGCCTTTGAGCAGGCGCGTCAGGGTGAACTGCATATCCTGATGCTGCTGGCGATCGGTTTTGTGGCGATTGCTGTTGTGTACTTTGTTGTGGTGATGGAGCGCGGCCAACGCCGTATTACCATCAACCACGCACGGCGTCAGGCGGGTCGTTACTCGCAAGCGCCGGCTGCACAGTCCAGTCATCTGCCACTCAAGGTCAACATGGCCGGTGTTATCCCGGTGATCTTTGCCAGCAGTATCCTGCTGTTCCCTGCGACTCTTGCGCAGTGGTTCGGTCAGGGTGGTGAAGGTATCGGTGCGCAGATCCTTCAGTGGATGGCGCTCCAACTGGGTCCTGGTCAGCCGCTGAACATTATTTTGTTCGCACTGTTGATTGGCTTCTTCTGTTTCTTCTACACGGCGTTGATGTTCAACCCGAATGAAGTGGCAGATAACCTGAAAAAATCCGGTGCCTATGTGCCCGGGATCCGCCCCGGTGAGCAGACTGCGCGTTATATCGACAGCGTACTGACTCGACTGACTCTGGTGGGTGCCTGTTACATCGCATTGGTATCCCTGCTGCCGCAGTTCCTGGTAGTTGGGCTGAACATTCCTTTCTACCTGGGAGGTACTTCGCTGCTGATCGTTGTGGTCGTAGTGATGGACTTCATGGCGCAAGTGCAGTCGCACCTGCTATCCCACCAGTACGAAGGGTTGATGAAAAAGTCGAATCTGCAAGGCTACGGCCGCCGTTGATCGGTATCCACAGCAGCAGGATTGAATTGAGGTAAGGTCATGAAAGTACGCGCTTCTGTTAAAAAGATCTGCCGTAACTGCAAAATCGTACGTCGCAAAGGCGTTCTGCGGGTAATCTGCAGCGCCGAGCCGCGTCACAAGCAGCGGCAGGGCTAATCGACGCGATAGCGTTGGTTAGAGTGCTCGCCAGGGAAGGCGGGCGCGGTGTCCATCCGAAGGAAGTCGGTATCCGACACCAATTGATCGTAAAAAGATTTGCCTCTTTGCACGGCCCCGTGTAAAAAGGCGCTCCGCAAAGCTATTCGGCTTGCGGCGAAACCGGTAAGTCACCCCTTGGGGCTGGCAGAAAGTTTCAAATGGGGGCGTTGACTGTCGTCCGCTTTACCCTGGGTTTTGGCTCAGGGCGGCGGGCTATTGCAATTTGGTGTATGAAAAGCTATTCTTGCGCGCCTTTTTGGTGGTGTTGGTGGCTTTTTATTCGCTGTCAGCGCCGAATTGAGAATTGAGCCGCGCAATTACCAAGTAGCGCCGGTTCACAATACGTGGAGTATGCCTCTATGGCACGTATTGCTGGTGTAAACGTACCAGACCACAAGCACGCCGTGATCTCCCTGACCCATATTTTTGGTGTCGGACGCACTACGGCCAAGTCTATTCTGGCAGCGGTAGGTATCGCTGAATCCACCAAACTTCGTGATCTGTCCGAAGACCAGATCGAAACCATCCGCGGTGAAGTTGCAAAACTGACCGTTGAAGGTGATCTGCGTCGTGAAGTTTCCATGAACATCAAGCGTTTGATGGACCTGGGTTGCTTCCGCGGTCTGCGTCACCGTCGCAGCCTGCCGCTTCGCGGTCAGCGCACCAAGACTAACGCCCGTACCCGTAAGGGTCCGCGTAAGCCGATCCGTAAGTAATTACTTACGTCGCGCAAGTCTTCACAAGTACAGGATTTAGGATACAGGTATGGCTAAGCCAAAAACTACTGTTCGCAAAAAGGTCAAAAAGACCGTTGTCGACGGTGTTGCCCACATCCACGCATCGTTCAACAACACGATCGTGACGATCACTGACCGTCAGGGCAACACTCTGAGCTGGGCTACCGCAGGTGGCTCCGGTTTCCGCGGCTCTCGTAAGAGTACGCCTTTCGCAGCCCAGGTTGCCGCTGAACGCGCAGGTACTGCCGCGCAGGATTACGGCCTGAAAAACCTTGATGTCGAAGTAAAGGGCCCCGGCCCCGGTCGCGAATCTGCCGTTCGCGCACTGAATAACTGCGGCTACAAGATCACCAACATCACCGACGTGACGCCGATCCCGCATAACGGTTGTCGTCCGCCTAAAAAGCGTCGCGTGTAAGAGGGGGTTGACGAAATGGCACGTTATATTGGACCAAAATGTAAGCTTTCCCGTCGGGAAGGTACCGATCTTCAGCTGAAAAGTGGCGTTCGCCCGCACGAATCAAAGTGCCGCGCGGAAACCAAGCCTGGCGTTCATGGCGCCGGTCGTGGTCGCCTGTCCGACTACGGTGTTCAGCTGCGTGAGAAACAAAAAGTACGCCGTATCTACGGTGTGCTGGAAAAGCAGTTCCGCAACTACTATAAGGAAGCGGCGCGCCTGAAAGGTGCTACAGGTGAAAACCTGCTGAAACTGCTGGAAAAACGCCTCGACAACGTGGTTTACCGCATGGGCTTCGGCTCTACGCGCTCTGAAGCACGCCAGTTGGTGGCGCACAAAGCGATTCTGGTAAACGGAAGCACCGTGAATATCCCTTCCTACCAGGTTAAGGAAGGCGACATCATCGCTATCCGCGAGAAATCTAAAAAGCAGATGCGTATCCAGAACTCCGTTTCCCTCGCTGCACAGCGCGGTGACGTTGAGTGGGTAGACGTGAACGCGACCAAGCTCGAAGGTACCTTCAAGCGTGTTCCGGATCGTGTGGATCTGCCGGCAGAGATCAATGAAAACCTTATCGTGGAACTCTACTCCAAGTAAGGCTCTGTTCCATTTAAGGAATAAAACTGTAATACAGGTATGGCTATGCAGACTGCTGTCAACGAGTTTTTGACACCTCGTCGTATTGACGTCACCGAGTACAACCAGAACCACGCGAAAGTGGTTCTGGAACCGCTGGAGCGTGGCTTTGGCCACACTCTCGGCAACGCACTGCGCCGCATCCTGCTGTCCTCCATGCCAGGCTGCGCCGTCACTGAAGTTGAGATCGACGGTGTTGAGCACGAGTACAGCGCAATTGAGGGTGTGCAGGAAGACGTAATCGAAATCCTGCTCAACCTGAAGGAAATTGCGGTGGTGATGCACGGCAAGGACCAGGCAGTGCTGAGCCTGAGCAAGAAAGGCCCGGGTGCGGTGACCGCTGGCGACATTCAGGTGGATCACGATATCGAGATCGTGAACCCTGAGCACGTGATCGCCAACATCACTGGCGATGTGGAGCTCAATCTGCGTCTGACCGTTGCGCGTGGCCGTGGCTACCAGCCCGCCGACGCCCGTCGTGAAGACGAAGAAGAGACCCGCGCCATTGGCCGCCTGCAACTGGACGCCTCTTTCGGCCCGGTTCGCCGTGTGTCCTACAGCGTGGAATCCGCGCGTGTAGAACAGCGCACCGACCTGGACAAGCTGGTTCTGGACCTGGAGACCAACGGTACTCTGGACCCGGAAGAAGCAATCCGTCGCGCCGCCACTATCCTGCAGCAACAGCTCGCAGTATTTGTGGACCTTGAAGGCGAGAAGGATGCCCAGCCGGAAGCCAAGGAAGAGGAAGTCGATCCGGTGCTGCTGCGTCCGGTAGACGACCTGGAACTGACCGTGCGTTCGGCCAACTGTCTGAAAGCGGAAAACATCTACTACATCGGCGACCTGATTCAGCGAACCGAAGTAGAGCTGCTGAAGACCCCGAACCTGGGTAAGAAGTCCCTGACCGAAATCAAGGACGTTCTGGCTTCCCGTGGTCTGTCCCTGGGCATGCGTCTCGAGAACTGGCCGCCGGCCAGCCTCAAGGGCGACAGCAAGCTGAGCTCCCTGTAAAGCGTTTGTGGCGCGGGCGCGTTTTGCCCGCCCGCGTGAAGAAAACCGAGTGGTGTGCGCCATCCGCAAGCACCGCTCCCAGACGACTTGCTGAGAAAGCAATCGAAGTCGTGAGGAATTGAGTTATGCGTCATCGTTATAGTGGCCGTAAATTCAGTCGTACCAGCTCTCACCGCAAGGCCATGTTCAAAAACATGACTGCCTCTCTGGTAGAGCACGAACTGATCAAAACCACACTGCCGAAAGCCAAGGAGCTGCGTCGCGTTGCCGAGCCGCTGATCACCCTGGCCAAGAAAGACAGTGTTGCCAACCGCCGTCTGGCTTTCGCCCGTATCCGTGACAAGGATGCTGTGCGCAAGTTGTTCGACGAACTGGGTCCCCGTTATGAAGCCCGTCCGGGCGGATACATCCGCATTCTGAAATGCGGTTTCCGTGCAGGCGACAAGGCTCCTATGGCCTACGTTGAGCTGGTGGATCGTCCGGTTGCGGACGAGTCTGCAGAAGCAGCAGAAGCCTGAAGCAATTCGCTTCATGTTTTCGGAGCCTCTGATTGAGGCTTCGGGCAATGGAAAGCCGGTCATTGACCGGCTTTTCTTGTTTCAGTCTCCGCGAATTGAAGGAACTGGTGATGTTTCAATCCCTGGACGATTTGCTCAAGATCCTGAATCCCCAAATTGTTGGTAGTCTCAAGCGTGCCATCGAGCTGGGCAAGTGGCCTAACGGGGTCACGCTCACTGAACAGCAAAAATCTTTGTGCGGCGAAGCCATCGCGCACTGGGAGCAGCGTCATGCCGCGCCCGAGTCTCGCGCGGGCTATGTGCCACCCAAAGCAACCCCTTGCGGTGAAAAGCACGAACACGAAGACCAGGCGCTGACCTGGGTCGAAAGCTGAGCTGACAGTTTGTCGTATTTACTCCACTGACTCTCCAGCCGCAAATTCTGGCGGCTGCTGCATTTTTCCTTCCCTGCTTACCCTCGGCTTTACCGCCCGTATCGATACACTGCTCTCTCGAATAATAATTTGAGAGACGTTATGGGATACAAATCTCTATTGGTTTCCCTGGCTTTTCTAGTGGTGGCGCTGACTGCAGTGGTGCAGCTCGCCGGTCTGGGGGGCACACCTGAGGCGTTGGAATCGCCAGCCGAGGTCTCGGCTCTGGCCTCAGGGCCGGTGGTTAGCGCTCAAACCAAAGTGGAGCCGGCTGGCGCTCTTGATGAACTTTTATCGCATCCGAATGTGATCCGCTATCTTGAGCGGGAAGCACGCAAGGAAAGGCTCCAGGATTATTTTTCCAACCTGACTGGCGATAGCTCGGGTGAGGCCTGGCAACTGATTGATGAGATCGAGCGTGATGGCGGCATGATGGCCTATGAGGCACTTGCGTTGAAGCTCGCCTGGCTCGAGAAGAATAGCAGCGATAGGGCGGACTTCGATAACGCGTCAGCAGAATTGCTGGAACGTTACCGGGAGCGCGCTCAGCAGGCCAGCGACGCCTATGATCCCCATCGCGATGTTCCGGGGTTTGCGCAATACAAAGATATGGAGAAACGTATAGTTCTCGAAGTGCAGGAGATGGACAGCTTCCCGGATGGTATGAGTCGGCAGGAGTATCTTCGAAGACGCCTACAGCAAGCCAGGGAAGTGGCTTACCGTCGGTAGCGGTTACCCTCGCGCGCGAGGGTAACCATCGTCAGGCATGAACTATAAAAGCCCACCAATCAAATCGTAGAACCAATTCTGGTTGTTCTCGAAATCAGAAACCTGATCAGACTCGTAGGCTCGCAGCGGCGGCCCGCCGCGATAGTTCACGACGTTTTTCAGGAAGTCTTCCAATACCAGTCCGTGTTCGGCAATCTCGCCATATTCCAGGTCGAGAACCGTGGTGCAGTGGCTCTCATTGAAATCCCGGAACATCGGAAAGTAATAACTCCAGTTGTGGGTCTGCTCCAGCAGTGGGATCAGGTTACTGTGGGTATCGTACTGCCATTTCTCACGCAGCTTCGCCAGGCGCGATTCTGCGTCCGGATCATTGTAAATGTCCGGGTGAAATCGCTCGTATGAATAGGAAGAGAAATTGCCGTCAGCGAGAAAATGGGTAATTCCCAACCGGTCGCCGGGAAACTTCGCCGAAAGGCCTCCGTAAAGGCTGGCCAGTTCGTTGCGGTCAAAACCCGGTGTGATGTTGGCGAGCATATTGATCGGGTTGGTGGATCCAGTATCGCCAGGGTCAAAGTTGGTCCATGAGTTCAACACTTCGTTGTGCAACGGTGTTGAAGGGTAAGCGTCGGCGTCATTGCTATCCAGGGGGGCCTTGTAAAGGGGCCCGGAATCGTCAATGAGGTAGCCGTAATCCACCGCCATATCCTGGCGCAGTTTTGAGTAGTTTAACAGCGCACCAATACTGCCGGCGCTGCAGCCCGCGGCCACCATCTGGCGGGGCTTTTGAAGGTTGTTTTTAACCCAGGAAACCACAGCCTGAACATTGCGAAGTCCGTTGTGGTGAAAGACCAGATCCGGGTTTTCCCCGGCGGGGTCCTGATAAATTTCTGTTTTATCCCCGATGTAGATATCGCCGGTACAGTAGGGTACGTACACCAGGTTCCACTCCCCGGTTTTAAACTGGTTGTACGGGTGGTGGGTGTAGATCAGGGGTGATACTGCGGCAGTGGCGAGGTTGGCGGAATTGCTGAAGTCCAGCAGATTGATGTTCTGAACGTAGTTGTCCGGGATCCCGTCAGGATTCCGCGCGCCGCGTATGCCGGCTTGTCCGGAGCAGCTTTGGTAGTCCCAGCAGGCGCCGCCACCTTCAAAATAAAACAGTGTGTTTTTGGTGTCAGGCACTCGATAGACAAAAAATTTATACGGCGAGCCATTGCCGCAGATAGCGCCACTACTGATTGGCACGTCGATTTTTTGCCAGTTGTCGTAGTCGCCGGGGTCAAACCCGTCATCAAAGGTGGGGTCCTTTTGGTTCAGCGGGTACATGCCTTGAGTCTGTGCGGCAGTTACCGGACTGTTTGCGGAAGGGGGTGAAATGAGATTGCCGAGTGTGGTCCAGAAGCCGTGATCGCCCGGCTCGGCGTGTGCGCTGCCTGCGGCAGTGAGAATCATCGCTAGAAAATAAAAATGGACACTTCTTATCATTGGTGATTTCCCTGTATCCAGAGTTGGAAAAAGCAGGGCGGCGCCATTGCCGTACAACAGGGATGGAAGAAACTGCGCTGCAGTCCAAACCGGCAAAAAAACTGCGGGCGCGCGCCCGTCGTTCTTACAAATGCACGAAAAAGGGTAATTGTTACGGTAGTGCCGGTCTACGAATTTTGGTGGGAAAACCCGCTGGTCAACCGTGGCGTACCAGTCAGGCGGAAATTTATTTTTTATGGCGTAGTTTTTCTCGGGTGCTGGCGTGTTGTTTCACTACTCTTGCGCTTTCTCCGTCCGAAATGTTTACTGAGGTCGAGGGCAATCTCGGAAATCCGACGCCCGAAATAAAAAAGGCCGGAAGATCCCGGCCTTTTTTGTGGGTAATGGTTTGGCGAAATTATTGTGTGTGGTCTACATGTACGTCGAAGAAGTGCTCCACGCAGTGCACATAATCTCCGCCGATAAATGCCGAGAAGCGGGTCTGGTAGCCCACCAGCTTACACGCGTAGCTTTCGCCATTCGGGTACTGGGGATCCCAACTCCAGTCCTGCTCCCAGTAAATCTCCATGGCGCCGGCACCACCGACTGCGAATCGATCCATGCTTGCACACCCGAGCACTTCACTCGCCGGAATTTCAACCGACAGGTGGTTGGCAAAGTGGCGGTAGTAGTCGATCCGGTTTTGTGACTGCGCGTGCTCGTTGCTGCCACCGCATTCGATTCCGCCGTTTATAACCATGGTGGTGACGCCGAACCCAGGTACCAGCCCACTACTCAGGTCGTGACTATTGGGCTGCCATGTGCCGTCGATCACATGCAGCATGCTGGGTTTTGGCGGCTGCGGGTAGACGAAGAAGAACACGGCGCTGGCGAGATTGAGCCAGGTATCGGCAACAAGATTGGGCTGTTCCAGCAGGACATTTACATCACCGAACATGGCCGCAGAGAAAGGGCCGTAGTTGTAGTTGTAACTGAGCTGCTTGGCGCCACGACCGAAATAACTTTTGTAGCTGCCATCGGCAAAGGTGGCACAGGGCCATTGCTGCGCCTGCCACGTAGACGGGGCGCAAATGCCGTAGCCATTGGGTGTGTTCTCGTTCCATCCCTGTTCGCGGATAAAGTAAAGCCCCTGCCGCCACTCGGGTTCGGCCCAGTGGGATGTATGACCACCGGTTTCCTGGGTGAAGTGGGCAAACATAGTGGCCAGAGATTTTCTGCAAATATCTTCTGCATTGCGGCCGTCGCTGTAGTCTCCACAAAACGCGGGGAACTTCGCCACCGCGCGCAGAAAATTTGTATAGGAATACTCTGCAGCGCGCACGGGAAACAGGAAGTCCCAGTCTGCGCTGGCTACGATGAATTCAACCCGCTGTACGTTGGGCGGATTTGCAATTCGGCCGGGCGCTACCGCTTCCACCTGAGAATTTTCCAGGGTGACGATGGATGCTTTCACCTGAGAAAACAGTGGGCTGGAGGTGAGCTCGGTTTCCCGTGCTTCCAGTGTGCTTCGGGCAATCGGGTAGCCGCTTTGATCGCATTGCTGTGCGATGGTTACTGTCGCGGTGGAGGATTGTTCGCCGTTGCTGATTTCCAGTTCAAAGGTGTAGGACGCATTCACTCCGGTATCCGGAAAGTCTACCTGGGTGGTAGTGCTGTTGGGGGAGAGAAGTACCGCAGCCGGCCCGTTGCGCTGTCGCCAGGTAAGCACGTAGCCCGTTTCTTCCGGGATGGTGGAGCTTTCTGCACTCAATGTGATACTGCCAGGGCAGGCTGCGGTGCCGGGGGCGCTGATTACTGCGGTGGGCTCTGGTGGAGAGACCTGACCTGCCCGCTGCAGTATTTGAACGGTGGTGTAATCGGTATGCTCCCCGTCGGATACGCTCAGGCGAAATTCGTAAAGGGTGTCTGTGGTCACTGCGGGAAGGTCCACCTGGGTGCTGCTGGCGTCCGCCGTGTGAATTGATGCAGTGGGGGTTACCGGAGCAACTTGTGCCCAGGCAAATTGCATCGGGTCACCGTCCGGATCTGTGGACAGGCTGCCATCCAGCGCGATACTGCCAGCACCGAAAATTTCCGGTGGGTTGGCAGTGGCGTCGGCGACCGGGGCGGTATTGCCTGTGCCGGAGGTGCAGGCGTCGGGGCTTTCCAGAACCCAGGGGTTGTCCCAGCTATTGGCCGCCGTATACGCGGATGCGGGTGAGTCATTCGGGCCAGCCCACCACTGGGCTCTGAACAGGTCCTGCTGGTAGCAGACCCGACTGCCGCCCGCGTAGCTCTGTCCGGCCTCGTAGGCGTCTGCGGGCATGGCCGCATGTGCTGGCATGGCGAGCAGGGCGAGGGCCGGTAAGAAGCCGTACCGGACCCTTCTGTGGGGTAATACGGATGAGCCGGTCGTTGTTCTGGCCGTATCTGGCCGGGTGATGATAGGCATGTCTTCTCCTGACGTTATTTTTATAGGTGTGCCGATACCAACAACTGGTGACAGCGTTGTCATTGGCGTTGCAGAAGTTAGCCGAAGTGCCCGGGAGCTGGAAGGGGAGGCGGCGCCAATTGGCGCGGGGAAGCTGCGGGATGACGAATAGGCAGCGGAGCTACTGTGATGGTGCGCAGGGTTTCACAGCTTGTGGGGGAGTCTCTCGAGCAGCAGAGACTTGTCGTGCAGGATCCGATGTGCGGTGTCCCGGTCGACCGTCTCAAAGTCGAGCCTGGCCCCGGCGTTCAACTGCCCCAGGCGGTGCAGGTCCGCACTGATCACATGGGCGATGCGCGGATAGCCGCCAATGGTCTGCCCCTCCACGAAACTGATAACAGGCTGGCCGTTGGGGGGGACCTGTATCGTGCCCGGGCACAGCGCAGAGGATATCTGTTGGGGAATGTTTTCAACGGGCAGTGGCTCCCCCACCAGGCGAATACCCATGCGGTTGCTCTGGGGGGAAATCGTGAAGCCGCCCCGGTAAAACTGCGCCCGTGCACCGGAGGAAAAATATTGTTCCTCCAGCCCGGGAATCACCCGCAGAAGCGGCCGCCCACGATAATCCAGGCGGTACTGCGATGGCAGTGTGCGATTGGCTTCCAGGCGGCAATGATCCAGATGAATGCTATCTCCCGCCTGAAGCGCCCGCCCGTGTAACCCGCCAAAGCCGGCGACAACATGAGTGGACAGGCTGCCGAGGCTTGCTGGCAGAGCCATTTTTCCAGCGAGCGCAATATAGGCGCGGGCACCAGACCGAAGCGCGCCGAAATGGAGCTGATCTCCGCCGCGTATCTGCAGCACTTCATCATTCGCAACGGACTTGCCGTTAAGTGTCAGGTCAAAATGTGCACCGGTGACGGCGAGTGAAAGGCTTTCGGTAAACGCGATTTCCGGGCCGGTCAGGGCGACTTCAATACAGGGGTGCGCCGGTGGGTTGCCGAGAAGCAGGTTGCCCAGTGCCATGGCGAGCGTATCTGCAGCCCCCCCGCGGGATAGTCCCCAGCGCAGGTTGCCCGGCCGTCCGCCATCCTGGATTGTAGTCTGTAGGCCCGGTTTGATGATGTGCAGGGTCACCGCCGGACCTCCGGCGCCGCAAACTCCGTAAGGGGTATGGTATCCGGCGCAGAAAATGGATCCGTTTGCGTAAACTGCTCCGGGCTGATGGCGACAAACTGAATCCGGTCCAGGGGGTGGGCGATAAATGGAGGGTCCTGGTCCGGACGAAATAAAGCCAGCGGGGTGCGGCCGATAATCTGCCAGCCGCCGGGTGTGGCCTGGGGGTAAATTCCAGTCTGGCCGCCGCCGATACCCACAGAGCCGGCCGCTATTTTGAGCTCTGGGCGGGCTTTCCGTGGGCAGTGCAATTGCTCATCGAGGCCGCCCAGATAGAGAAAGCCCGGGGTAAAACCGAGCATATGCACCAGGTACCGGGGCGCGGTATGACGGGCAATAATCTCTGCAGCGGTGAGCCCGGTGTGGCTGCACAGCGTTTGTATATCCGGTGCGAACTGTTCGTCATAGCACACAGGAATTCGGATCAAGGTGCGTTTGTATTCGGGGGGCTCGTTATCAGTGTTCTCTTCATCTGTGTTCTTTTTATTTGTGCGTAAAGTCTGTGCCAGTATTTTTTGCGTGAGTGTTGCCAGGCTGCTCTCCAGCTTGGGCAAATCTGCGCTCCCGGACCCGGAGTGCGAAAGCTGTAGGGGATCGAAGCACACAGTCAGGCACTGGTAAGCGGGCACCAGCTCGGTGACGGCCGGGAAGGACTCGGCTTCAATAGCCTCGGAGAGGGCGATGATGGCTTCGCTCAGCTGCTCACCCGGCGCCGCGGAGAAGCGGATATCCAGTGCGGCGTCACCATTCGGCGAGAGTTCAAAACGCCTTTCTCTCAGCATGTGCGAATTCCCGCCCGCAGCAATGCCTGTTGTAACTGCTGCGCAATACTTTCAGCGTGCGGGTTGTCACCGTGCAGGCAGAGGGTGTCGACGGAAAACTGCAGCGGCTCGCCATTAATGGATAGAAATGGCTCACCCCTGGCGAGTGCGAGAACCTGTTTGCGGCACTGCTCGAAGTCGTGGATCACCGCACCGGGCAAGTTGCGCGGTGAGAGCTGGTGATCGTTGAGGTAGCGGCGGTCCATAAAGCCCTCCCGCAAAACCGGGTGCCGGTATTTGAAGGCGGCACGCTCCAGCGCCGCATTGGCCAGCGCAAGAATTTCCAGCTCGGGAAATTCCCGCGCGATCATTTGCACAAGGGCTTCGGCGAGACCCTCGTCTGATTCGGCATCATTGTAGAGTGCACCGTGCAGTTTGATATGGGAGAGGGCGACCTGTTCCTCGGCGGCCAGTTTTTGCAGTGCGTGTATCTGATCACGCAGGGAGGCAAGCAGATCCTGCCGCGACATTGCCAGCGAAGTGCGGCCGAAATTTTCTGGGTCCGGGTAACCCGGGTGGGCGCCGGCGGCGATGCCGTTTTTGCGTGCATTCTGCAGCGACAGGGCCATGGTGCGCGCGTTGCCCGCGTGGCCGCCACAGGCAATATTGCAGCGTGAAATAAATTGCATCAGGCGCGCATCGCGGGCGCAATCGGCGTCGTCACTGCCTTCACCCAGGTCACAATTTATATCAATCGAAGTCACGATAGACGTCATGTCCTTGTTCGTTAAATCCGCGATTCACAGCCAGTCAAAGGCGGCGGCCAGGCTGCGTCCGCCCAGCGCGATGGCCGTGGCGAGCACCAGCAATCCCAGCAGGTTTTGCCACCCGTTGTTGCGATAGCGCCCCAGCTTGTGGCTGTTCATCGCCCACAGCAGGAACATGGTAATAATGGGGAGCAGCAGACCATTGGCAATCTGCGCAAACCAGATCAGGCGGATCGGGCGAATATCCTGAGTGGCGAGCAGGGCGCCGATAACAATAATGCTGAGCCAGATGGTGCGAAACTGCAATGTACCCAAGTCCGCGGGCTTGCCCAGTACGCCGCTCAATGCATAGGCCGATGCCAATGGTGCCGTCAGGGAGGACGAGATGCCGGCAGCAAACAGGCCCACACCCATGCAGTAAACCGCGGCTTTGCCAAACAGGGGTTGCAGTGCCTGAGCCATGTCTCCGGCGCTGCCGATACTTAATTGGTGGCTGAAAAACGCGGCGGCACTGGTGGAAACAATGGCGATGGAGATCAGCCCGCCCACCGGGATGGAAATAAAAATATCCCGCCGCGCCGCCGGCAAATCGTCCGGTGAGTGCCATTTCTTGCTCGCGCTGGAACTGTGTAAGAACAGGTTGTAGGGCACTACGGTCGTGCCTATCAATGCGATTACCGTGAGCGCCGCACCGGTCGGTAGTGTGGGCGTGAATAGTCCGCTGACGAGCGCGGATAAATCCGGGCGGGTGAGGGCGAAGGTCAGTAGAAATGCAACGCTCATCAGTGCGACCAGCACAATAAGCGTGCGCTCGATCAAGCGATAATTTCCGCTCCATAGCAGCGCTGCTGCGATGGCAGCGACGACCATGGGCCAGAGTGATCCTTTCCCGGTGGCGAGTTCGGTGTTGGTCAGCAGTTTGAGGCCGAGGCTGGCGCCTGCCAGGTTGCCCCCCTCGTAGGCCGCGTTGCCGACAACAATGGCACCAATCACCAGTGCCAGGGCCGGCCAGCGCAGCAGGGGGTGGCTGAGCGACTGGCGAATATTCTCCCCCAGTCCCTGCCCGCTCACCACGCCGAGTCGCGCGGCCATTTCCTGCAGGATGATGCTCGCAAGAATCGCAAACAGCAGTGCCCACAACAGCGCGTAGCCGTATTGGGCACCGGCCAGACTGGCGGTGATGACTGTACCCGGACCGATGAATGCCGCGGCGACCATCGTCGCCGGGCCGATACTGAGGGAAGGCATTATTTTTTTCATTGGGTTCCCTGGGTTTTTTGCGCTCTACAGGACTGTTGAAAAATCAGCGCTTGAGCATGGGCTTGAGGAATCGCCCGGTGTGCGAACCTTTTACCTTCGCCACCTGTTCCGGTGTGCCTGTGGCAATAATCTCGCCGCCGCCGGAGCCGCCCTCCGGGCCGAGATCTACAATCCAGTCCGCGGTTTTGATCACGTCCAGGTTGTGCTCGATTACCACAATGGTATTCCCGTGGTCGCGCAGGCGGTGCAGTACATCCAGCAACAACTGGATATCGGCGAAGTGCAGGCCAGTGGTGGGCTCATCGAGAATATACAGGGTCTGGCCGGTATCGCGCTTGGACAGCTCGCGGGAAAGCTTTACCCGCTGCGCCTCACCACCGGACAGAGTGGTGGCCGCCTGACCGAGTTTGATATACGACAGCCCCACATCCATCAGCGTCTGCAGTTTCTTGGCGATGGAGGGCACCGGGTCGAAAAACTCCCGCGCGTCTTCCACGGTCATTTCCAGCACCTCGTGAATATTTTTGCCCTTGTAGTGCACCTCGAGGGTTTCGCGGTTGTAGCGTTTGCCCTTGCAGGTGTCACAGGGCACGTACACGTCCGGCAGGAAGTGCATCTCCACCTTGATCACCCCATCCCCCTGGCAGGCCTCGCAGCGGCCGCCTTTTACGTTGAAGCTGAAACGCCCGGGCTTGTAGCCCCGGGAGCGCGCTTCCTGGGTACCGGAGAAGAGTTCGCGAATCGGGGTAAAGATGCCGGTGTAGGTGGCGGGGTTGGAGCGCGGGGTGCGGCCGATGGGGCTCTGGTCGATGTCCACGCACTTGTCGAAATAATCCAGCCCCTCAATGGCCTTGTGCGGTGCTGCTTTCAGTGTGGTGGCTTTGTTCAGTGCGGTGGCCGCCAGCGGATGCAGGGTGGCGTTGATCAGGGTGGACTTGCCGGAGCCGGAAACACCCGTGACACAGGTAAACAGTCCTACCGGAATTTCCAGGTCGACACCTTTCAGGTTATTACCGGTGGCACCCTCGATCCGAAGTACTTCTCCGGGGGCGGGAATCCGCTGATCCGGAATCTTGATCTCCTTGACGCCGGACAGGTACTGGCCGGTGAGTGAGCGGTCGCAAGCGGCGATTTCTTCATGGGTGCCGGCCACCACCACCTCGCCACCGTGCACGCCAGCACCGGGGCCGATATCCACAATAAAGTCTGCCGCGCGGATTGCGTCCTCGTCGTGTTCCACCACGATCACCGTGTTGCCGATATCCCGCAGGTGGGTGAGGGTATTCAGCAGGCGCTCGTTATCCCGCTGGTGCAGACCGATAGAGGGTTCGTCGAGAATGTACATAACCCCCACAAGTCCGGCGCCAATCTGGCTGGCGAGACGGATGCGCTGGGCCTCACCGCCGGACAGGGTCTCGGCGCTGCGGTTCAGGGTCAGGTAGTTCAGGCCCACGTCCACCAGGAAGCGGAAGCGATCGCGCAGCTCCTTCAGGATTTTGTCCGCGATCTCTTTCTGTGCGCCCTTGAATTTCAGCTGGTGGGCGAAGTATTCAAACGCATCGCCTACCGGCAGTTCGGTGATCTGGGAGAGTGTCTGGTTGTCCACAAACACGTTGCGCGCTTCCCGGCGCAGACGGGTACCACTGCAGTCCGGACATTTCTGGGTGCTCAGGTATTTTGCCAGCTCTTCGCGTACGGACTGGGACTCGGTGTCCCGGTAGCGGCGCTGGAAATTGGGGATGATGCCCTCGAAGGTATGGCGGCGGATGGTGACATCGCCGCGGTCGTTCACATAGCTGAAGTCGATGGAGGTGTCGCCACTGCCGTGCAGGATTACTTCCCGGTCGCGCTTGCGCAGCTTCTTCCACGGCTTGTCCAGGTCAAAGTCGTAGTGCTCCGCCAGCGAGTCCAGCATGTGGTAGTAGTAGATGTTGCGGCGGTCCCAGCCGCGGATGGCGCCCTCGGAGATGCTGCTCTCGGCATCCAGAATCACCTTGTCCTCATCGAAGAACTGCTTCACGCCCAGGCCATCACAGGCGGGGCAGGCACCGGCGGGGTTGTTGAATGAGAACAGCCGCGGTTCCAGCTCGTCCAGTGAGTAATCACATACCGGGCAGGCGTGGCGGGCGGAGAACAGGTGATCCTCCTTTTTGCCGTCCATATAGCTGATGGCGGCGATGCCGTCGGTGAGGTTCAGTGCGGTCTCGAAGGATTCTGCGAGGCGCAGCTGCAGGTCGTCGCGGACCTTGAAGCGGTCCACCACCACCTCGACGGTATGCTTCTTGCGTTTATCCAGTTTGGGAGTGTCGTCCAGGTCGCACACGGTGCCGTCGATGCGCGCGCGGACGAAGCCGTCGCGGCGCAACTGTTCGAATACATGTACATGCTCGCCTTTGCGGTCACGGATCACCGGCGCCAGCAGCATGATCTTGCTGCCCTCCGGCAGTGCCAGCACCTGGTCCACCATCTGGCTTACGGTCTGGGCCTGCAGTGGCTCGTGGTGGTCCGGACAACGGGGCTCGCCCACGCGGGCAAACAGCAGCCGCAGGTAGTCGTAGATCTCGGTGATGGTGCCCACAGTGGAGCGGGGGTTGTGGGAGGTGGACTTCTGCTCGATGGAGATGGCCGGTGACAGGCCCTCCACGGTGTCGACGTCCGGTTTCTCCATCATCGACAGGAACTGCCGTGCGTAGGTGGACAGCGATTCCACATAGCGGCGCTGCCCCTCGGCGTAGAGGGTGTCGAACGCGAGTGAGGACTTACCAGAGCCCGACAGGCCGGTAATCACGATCAGCTTGTCGCGGGGAATATCCAGATCGATATTCTTGAGGTTGTGGGTGCGCGCACCTCTGACGTAAATCGTGTCCACTGGGCGTCCTGTTGTGTTGCTGGCCTGGCCCTGAACTGGACCGGGCGGGGGAAAACAGTCAAGTATAATCTGGCGCGCCAGTGTGCGAAAATGCTGGGCGCCCTTTTACAGGGAATAATCTCGAATGAATACCCCTGAATGAATAACCTAGTGTGGATACGGAAATCATGATCCCTGTCATTCTCTGCGGTGGCACCGGCTCGCGCCTGTGGCCGCTGTCCCGCGAAGCATACCCCAAGCAGTTTCTGCCCCTTGCTGGCAACCAGACCATGCTGCAGGCCACCGCCCTGCGGCTCGACGGCTTGGCGGGCGTACAGGCACCGATACTTGTGTGTAACGAGAACCACCGCTTTGCTGCAGCAGAGCAGCTGCAGGAGGTGGAACGCGCGGCCCAGGCCATCCTGCTGGAGCCCTGCGCGCGCAATACCGCCCCGGCCATCGCCCTCGCGGCTCTGGCGGCTGTTGAGCAGGGCGGTGATCCGCTGTTGCTGGTGCTACCGGCAGACCATGTGGTCGCCGACGCCGAGGGCTTCCGCAAGGCGGTGACGGCCGCGACTGCGCTGGCGGAGAGCGGTCATCTGGTGACCTTCGGTATCGTGCCCACCAGTCCGGAGACCGGTTACGGCTATATCCGCAGCGGTGACGCCGTGGCCGAAGGCTGGAAAGTGGCCGAGTTTGTGGAAAAGCCGGATCTGGTGACTGCAGAAGCCTATTTGGCCAGTGGCGAGTACAACTGGAACAGCGGCATGTTCCTGTTCCGCGCATCGCGCTACCTGGAAGAGCTGGCGCAGCACTCCCCGGATATGCTGGAAGCCTGCCGCACGGCCTTTGCCGGCGCCGCGCGGGATCTCGACTTTACCCGTATCGATGCCGAAGCCTTCAGCCGCTGCCCGTCGGATTCCGTGGATTACGCGGTGATGGAAAAGACGGAATCCGCAGCCGTGGTGCCCATGCAGGCTGGCTGGAGCGATGTGGGCTCCTGGTCCGCACTGTGGGAGCTGGCCGAGCGCGACGAGAACGACAACCTGCTGCGCGGTGACGTCATGGCCGAAGGCTCCTCGGGCTGCCTGGTACACGGCGGCGACCGCCTTGTAGGTATTCTCGGTGTGCAGGATCTGGTGGTGGTGGATACCGACGATGCATTGATGGTGGCCGACAAGAGCCGGGTGCAGGAGGTGAAAACCCTGGTACAGCGCCTCAAGCAGAGCGATCGCAGCGAAGCGGAAAATCACCGCAAGGTGTTTCGCCCCTGGGGTTACTACGACTCCATCGACGCGGGGCCCCGCTTTCAGGTCAAGCGCATCGTGGTCAAACCTGGCTGTCAGCTTTCCCTACAGATGCACCACCACCGCGCCGAGCACTGGATTGTGGTACGCGGTACCGCCAAAGTGACCCGCGGTGACGATCAGATCCTGCTCACGGAAAATGAATCCACCTTCATCCCACTGGGGGTTGTCCACCGCCTGGAAAACCCCGGCACCATCCCGCTCGAATTGATCGAGGTGCAGTCTGGCAGTTACCTGGGCGAAGACGACATCGTGCGTATCGAGGATCAGTACGGCCGCAATTGAAACCCTGGTTTCGATAGAATTGCACTATCTTGCTGTTAGGTGACGGGGGATCAACCTCCGTTGCCTGCGCTGTTACAATGCGGCCGTTTTTTCGCTGTGTCCGGAATATTGAATGAACCTCACTGAACGCCGCGCGCTCGCCGGCCTCGCCTCCCTCTATGTTTTTCGCATGCTGGGCCTGTTTATGGTGCTGCCGGTGCTGTCCCTGTACGGCACCGATTACAGCGGCAGCACGCCGGCACTGCTGGGATTGGCACTGGGCGCCTATGGCCTGAGCCAGGCCATTCTGCAGATTCCCATGGGGGTGCTCAGTGATCGCTGGGGGCGGAAGCCGGTAATCTTTCTCGGCCTTGCGGTATTTGCCGCGGGCTCGGTGGTGGCGGCGTTGACCGATTCGGTTTACGGGCTGATTGGCGGGCGTGTGCTGCAAGGGGCCGGGGCAATCGCCGCGGCCACTATGGCGCTGGCGGCGGATCTTACCCGCGATGAAAACCGCGGTAAGGCGATGGCGGTGATCGGCGCGTCTATCGGAGTAGCCTTTGTGCTGGCGGTGGTACTCGGCCCGCTGGTAGCCGGGTTTGGTGGTCTGTCGGCGATTTTCTGGCTGACCGCGCTGCTGGCACTGCTGGGCATGCTGCTGGTGTGGCGGCTGGTGCCGAATCCGCAAGTGTCCGCGCGTCGCGCTCCGCGCAAGGGAGATTTCTCCCGACTGCTGGCGCAGGGCGATGTGTGGCGACTGGTGTGCGGTGTGTTTTTCCTGCACCTGTTGCTGACCATGTTATTTGTACCGCTGCCCTTGCTGCTGGTGGACAAGCTACACCTCGCCAGCGACCAGCACTGGAAGCTTTACGGTCCGTTGATGCTCGGCGCTTTCATTGTGATGTTGCCGCTGATGCGGGTGGCGGAGAAGCGTAACAAGGTGTCCGCGGCCATGCGATTGGCGTTGCTGGGGCTGGTTTTTGGCGGCGTGGCGCTGATGCCACAGGTACAGGGTGGCTGGATTGTTGCCTGTCTCGGGCTGTTCTTTCTGGCCTTCAACCTGCTGGAGGCATTGTTACCCTCTCAGCTGACGCGGGTGGCGCCCGCTGAAAGCCGCGGTGCTGCAACCGGCCTGTACGCGACCCTGCAGTTTCTCGGTGCTTTTGTCGGCGGTAGCCTGGGTGGTGTGGTGTACGGGCAGGGCGGCGCCAGTGCAGTGGCCACGCTGGCACTGGGGGTGCTGGTGCTCTGGTCTCTGGCCTGGTGGCAGATGCGCGGTACCCAGGTACCACTTGCCAGCGGCTAAAACCCCGGTCGCCATTGGGGCGATACGCCAGCGGTGACGCCCCCCGGGCGAGTGTTGTATGCTGCTGGATATAAATACACTGTTGGTCGCGTCAGGGCTCTGAGCCCGGGTCGTATCCCGTCAGCATTTTTCATCTTATTTTTGAACATAGAGCGCCCTTCCGTGTGAACCCGGTGGGGCCGATAGAGAGGAGAGGCACATGGCTTCCAGAGGCGTGAACAAAGTAATTATTGTGGGCAACCTGGGTGGTGACCCGGAGACCCGCTACATGCCCAGCGGCGGTGCTGTAACCAATATCACCGTGGCCACTTCCGAAACCTGGAAAGACAAGAACACCGGCCAGCAGCAGGAGCGCACCGAGTGGCACCGCGTGGTGTTCTTCAACCGCCTGGCAGAGATTGCCGGTGAGTACCTGCGCAAGGGCAGTAAAGTCTACCTGGAAGGCGCCCTGCGTACCCGCAAGTGGCAGGACAAGAACACCGGGCAGGACCGCTACACCACCGAGATTGTCGCTGCTGAAATGCAGATGCTCGACAGTCGTGGCGGTGAAGGTGGCGGCTACCAGCAAAACCAGGGCGGCGGCTTCCAGCAGCAGAATCAGGGCGGTGGTTTTCAGCAGCAGGATCAGGGCGGATACCAGGACGAGTACGCCCAGGGCCGCTCCGCGCCGTCTCCCATGGCACCGGCCAACCAGCCTGGTGGTCAGCCCCAGAACAAGCCCGCCGGCAACCAGCCGCCGGCCGGTGGTTTTGACAACAGCTTTGACGACGACATCCCCTTCTGAGGACCTGACCCGGGAGCGCACGCGCCATGCATCACACGGGGTATCAGCCCGATACCGTCGCCTTGATCGGCGCCGGCAATGCCATCGACAGCGCCCTGCAAAAGGGGCTGCAGAAGGTGGGGTTTCGGGTGCAGTTGCTTGGCCGTGAGCAGCTCACGGCAGAGCAGTTTTCCGCGCGCTCTGGAACCATTGTGATCAACGCCGCCAGCTGTGGCGGCGGGGCGCGCATGAGCGAGGCCCGGGCAGTGTGTGAAGCGCTACAGGGGCTCCCCTATACCGCGTTGCTGCACCTCTCCTCCTACGGCGTATTCGGCCGCGCCCGGCGCAAGAAAATCGACGAAGACGAAGAGCCTTCCCCCACCTCGGAAAGAGGTCGGGACTGGCTTGCCTGTGAAGAGATGCTCTCCACTGCCGAGAATGCCAGTATTCTGCGTCTGGGCTGGCAGGTTGATCGCAGCGAAGATGCACTGCTTGGACGTATTCTACGCAGCCTGCTGGATGGCAAGCCTGTGGTGCTTGACGATACCAGCAAAGGCAACCCGGTTACGGTGGCGGATCTGGTGCGGGTCACGGTGGCGGTTGCCCAGCAGCTGGCCAGTGGCGGCCCAAAATCCGGGCTCTACCACTACGGCTCTGCGGACACCTGTACCGCGATGGACTTCGGGCGCGAGGTCGTCGACCGGGTGCGCTCGTTGTACGGCGAGGATTTTGCCGCTGACCTGGTGGCGCCGGATGCGGAACCGGAAGATCGTTCATTTGTGCTGAGCGGTGAAAGGTTGCGGGATGTGTTTGGCATTCAGCAGCGCAGCTGGCGGCAGGGGCTTACCCGGCAGGTGGAGTTGTGGTTAGAGCGGCTGCAGAAGCCGGAGGCTTGACGGGCCAGTTTTGAATGCAAATAAAAAAGGGCGAGCCGCATAGCGGTTCGCCCTTTTTTGTGTCCGGTATTCAGCCGGATGTAACCCGTCAGACCTTGTCGAAAATCAGGCTGGCGTTGGTGCCGCCAAAGCCGAAACTGTTGGAGAGCGCGCGGCGTACTTCGGTTTTGCGCAACTCGGTCACCAGGTCCAGACCTTCTGCCGCTTCATCCACAGTCTCCACATTGGCGGAGGCAGCGATAAAGTCATTCTGCATCATCAGCAGGGTGTAGATGGCTTCCTGTACACCAGCAGCGCCGAGGGAGTGGCCGGTGAGGGACTTGGTGGAGGCGAATGCCGGTACCTTGTCTCCGAACACTTCTTTCATGGCGCGCAGTTCGGCAACGTCGCCTACCGGGGTGGAGGTGCCGTGGGTGTTGATGTAGTCGACACCACCCTCAAGACCATTGCCGTCCATACCCGCCAATGCCTGCTGCATGCAGCGCGCAGCGCCTTCACCGCTGGGGGCGACCATATCGTAACCGTCCGAGGTTGCGCCGTAGCCCACCAGCTCCGCGAGAATGTTGGCGCCGCGGGCTTTGGCGTGCTCCATTTCTTCCAGCACCACACAGCCGCCGCCACCGGCGATCACGAAGCCGTCGCGGCTGGCGTCGTAAGGGCGGGATGCGCTTGTGGGCGTGTCATTGTACTTGGAGGACAGCGCGCCCATGGCGTCAAACAGGTGGGTCAGGCTCCACGCCAGCTCTTCACCGCCACCGGCGAATACCACATCCTGCTTGCCCATCTGGATCAGTTCCGCACCGTTGCCGATGCAGTGTGCGGAAGTGGCGCAGGCGGAAGAGATGGAGTAGTTCACACCCTTGATCTTGAATGGGGTGGCCAGGCACGCGGACACGGTGCTGCCCATGACCTGTGGTACCCGGAAGGCACCTACACGGCGCACGCCTTTGGTTTTCAGGATGTTCGCAGACTCGATGATGGCCGCGGTGGAGGTGCCACCGGAACCCATCACCAGGCCGGTGCGGGGGTTGGATACATCCGATTCTTCCAGGCCGGACATCGCGATGGCTTCGGCCATGGAAATGTACGCGTAGGCCGCGGAGTCGCCCATAAAACGCAGATGCTTGCGGTCGATATGTTCCTTGATGTCGATATCGACTACACCGGCGATCTGGCTGCGCAGACCCAGCTCGGCGTATTCGTCCATGTAGCGAATGCCGCTGCGGCCTTCTTTCAGGGAGGCGAGCACTTCCTGGGTGTTATTGCCGATGCAGGAAGTAATGCCCATTCCGGTAATGGCTACACGGCGCATAGTGATCTCCAGTAAAACTTGTAGAGTGAATTGTTATTCTTTTATGTGACAGTGATTGTGCGTCGGTGTTTGCGTGTCAGGCGGTTTGAATACGGGGTTTCACCGTATCAGCCCCTTTCCGACACGCAGACCGATCAAAAGTTGTCAGTGCGGGTAAACAGGCCCACGCGCAGGTCTTTGGCGGTGTAGATCTCGCGGCCGTCTACAGACACGGAGCCATTGCCAATACCCATCACCAGTTTGCGCTCAACCAGGCGGCTCATCTGGATATGGTAAGTGACTTTTTTGTTGGTGGGCAGGATCTGGCCGGTGAATTTCACTTCACCACAGCCCAGGGCGCGGCCGCGGCCGGGGTTCCCTTTCCAGGCCAGGAAGTAGCCCAGCAGCTGCCACATGGCGTCGAGGCCAAGGCAGCCTGGCATGACCGGGTCGCCGGGGAAGTGGCAGTCAAAAAACCACAGGTCTGGCGTGATATCCAGTTCGGCAATCAGCTCCCCTTTGCCGAATTCCCCGCCTTCTTTGGCAATATGGGTGATGCGATCCAGCATCAGCATGTTGGGAGCGGGCAGCTGCGCATTGCCCGGTCCGAACATCTTGCCCTGGCCGCATTCCAGGAGTTCTTCACGGGTGTAGCTGCTTTTTTGAACGAAATTACTCATTGGGTCCCCGATTCTGGGCATTCTTTACACGAGCCGGCATTCTAAGGGCTAAGCATAGCTTGTCCAGTCGGTCATAACCCTTTTTGTGACTGGAGCTGTCCTAATTTGCCCTTGACCTCGGTGCGGCCCCCGAAGCCAGTGGCCCCGGGGCGCTCGGGTTGTCGCAGCAAAGCTGGACTGATTCTTGCCATACTTTTGTGATAACTTGCCGAAATTCGGCGCAGGGCCGCGCCGGAGCCGTATTCTAATGAGGGGGAGCAATGCTCAAAAAATGTCTTTTCCCGGTGGCGGGCTATGGAACCCGCTTCCTGCCGGCAACCAAGGCGATGCCCAAGGAAATGTTGCCGCTGGTCAACAAACCACTGGTGCAATATGGGGTGGAGGAAGCCATCGAGGCGGGCCTCACCGAGATTGGGTTTGTGACGGGGCGTGGCAAGCGTGCCATTGAAGACCACTTCGATACCAACTTCGAGCTGGAGCAGCAGATTGCAGGTACCGGCAAAGAGCGCTACCTGGACTGTGTGCGCCAGGTTATCGACAGCGCCAGCTTCTCCTATACCCGTCAGGGCGAGATGCGCGGGCTGGGGGATGCCATCCTCCAGGGGCAGCGTCTCATCGGCGATGAAGCTTTTGCCGTAGTACTGGCGGACGACCTCTGTCTGAACGAAGAGGTCGGTGTTCTGGGCCAGATGGTGCAGCTGTATAAACAGTTCCGCTGCAGTATTGTCGCGGTTGAAGAAGTGCCGAAAGAGCAGATCCACAAGTTCGGCGTGATCGCCGGCAATGAAATCAAGCCGGACCTGTTCCAGGTCACGGATATGGTGGAAAAGCCCAGTGCCGAAGATGCGCCGAGCAATATGGCGATCATTGGTCGCTATATTCTGACCCCGGATATTTTCGATCTGATCCGCGAAACCCCGCCAGGCAAGAACGGTGAGGTGCAGATTACCGATGCGCTGCTTACCCAGGCCAAGCGCGGCTGCGTTCTGGCCTATCGATTCAAGGGGCGCCGTTTCGATTGCGGTTCCGTCGACGGCTTTATCGAAGCCACCAATCACGTTTACAAGAATATTTATTTACCCGGGGAGAAGGGCTGAGATGTCTGAATTAACCTGTTTTAAAGCCTATGATTTGCGCGGCCGTGTGCCCGATGAATTGAATACCGATGTGGCCTACCGTGTGGGCCGCGCCTTTGCCCAGTTTCTGGACGCGCGCCGCGTGGTGGTCGGGCACGATATTCGCCTCACCAGTGCCGAGCTCACGGATGCTCTGGCCAACGGCCTGCGCGATGCCGGTGCGGATGTGTTTCATATTGGCGAATGTGGAACTGAAGAGATTTATTTCTCCACTTTCCACGGCGATTTTGATGGCGGTATCTGTGTCACCGCCAGCCACAATCCGATGGACTACAACGGCATGAAATTCGTGCGCGCCGGCAGCCGTCCGATTAGTGGCGATACCGGCTTGCTGGACATCAAAAAACTGGCGGAAGACAACAATTTTGCCGCGGTGGAAAAACGCGGTGACCTGAGTACCTTTGCCCACCGCGAAGACTTTGTAAAACACCTGCTGGGCTATGTGGATGTTTCCGAGCTGAAGCCACTGAAGCTGGTAGTCAATGCCGGCAATGGCGGTGCGGGCTCCGTTGTGGACGCACTGGCACCGAGCTTGCCGTTTGAATTTGTGCGGGTACACCACGAGCCCGACGGTAATTTCCCCAACGGTATCCCCAATCCGATTCTGACGGAAAACCGCGAGTCTACTTCGGCAGCCGTGCGAGAAAGTGGTGCCGATTTCGGTATCGCCTGGGATGGTGACTTTGACCGCTGCTTCTTCTTCGACGAAAACGGAGAGTTTATCGAGGGGTATTACGTGGTGGGTCTGCTGGCCGAGGCCTTTCTGGTCAAGCACCCGGGTGCCAATGTGGTCCACGACCCGCGCCTGACCTGGAATACCGAAGATATCGTAAAAGCGGCGGGCGGTGAGCCGGTACAGAGTAAAACCGGCCACGCGTTCATCAAAGAGCGCATGCGCAAAGAAGACGCGATTTATGGTGGCGAGATGAGTGCGCACCATTATTTCCGCGACTTTGCCTACTGTGACAGCGGCATGATTCCCTGGTTGCTGGTGGCAGAGCTGGTGAGCCGCAGCGGCAAGCCGCTGTCGAAACTGGTGGGCGAACGCATGGCCGCTTTCCCGTGCAGCGGTGAGATTAATTCCAAAGTGGAAGATCCGAAGGCGTTACTGCAGGCGGCGGAAGCAAAATATGCGGCGGATGCCAACAGCGTCGAGCATGTGGACGGCCTCAGTGTTGCGTTTGACGATTGGCGTTTCAACCTGCGTATGTCCAATACTGAGCCGGTGGTGCGCCTGAATGTGGAATCCCGCGGGGATGAAGCCCTTATGAAGGCCAAGACCGAAGAATTACTCGGCCTGATCAGCGGTTGATTTTTCGTTTGCGGGGGCGCAGCCGTGCCCCTGTTTTGTCTTTCTCGAGTTTAGTTTCTAGCCAGCGCTTCCCGGAGTTCCTGATGATACTCCCGCTGGATCTTCTTCAGCTCTTCCAGCTGCTTATCATTGAGAACTTTAACCATTTCCGTTCGCGTAGCGGCACGGACCGCAATTATTTTTGCATCGATCTCTTCTTTTTGCGCCTTCGTCAATTTGGGCACCTTTTTTCCCGGCTCAATTCCGTACTCCTTCATGATCGCCATCTGCAGTTCAAAGTTCGTTTCCATCAGCGGCAGGGCCTCGTCTTCCTGCTCCGGTGACAGTTTCAGGCGCAGGGTCACCCAGTCCGCAATATCGTCGTATTTCTCCCAGAAGTCGTCCATGGTTCCGAGTTTGCTGTCCGATGCATGGCTGGGAAACGACAGTAGTGATGAAAGCAGAATTGCCAGAAGGGCGGCGGAGAAAGAAGACCAGAACGGATTGCGGCTTTCGAAAGACATCATTGGCGCTCCAAACAACAGGCTATTAAAAGCCTAGTCAAGGAATTCGGCGTCGCAAGGCATACTCGGCAGTCAGTGGTCTGTTATGTTGGAGGGGCGCGGACCGCGGGGTCGCAATGGTATTGCCGCCGGTGCAAACCGGGGTAGAATCCGCGGCTTTCGTCAGTTCGGGCATCGGCCCGGTCGCAGAACAGGAGAGTCAGGGGTCATGGCAGTAAATATTGCAATCACAGGTTTTAGCGGTCGTATGGGCCGGGTGCTGGCAGAAGCCGTGGCCTACGCCGAGCAGGATGGGAAGGCCCACCTCAGCGGCGCCATTGTGCGTCCCGGGTCGAGTCTTGTTGGCGCGGACGCGGGAGAGGTGGCGGGCCTTGGCCGCAATGGCCTGCCCGTTGTCGACAGCCTGGAACAGGCCGAATTCGACGTGCTGATCGATTTTACCGCCCCTCTGGCTACCCTGGAGAACGCCGCCTACTGTGCCGAGCACGGCAAGGCCATTGTGATTGGAACCACCGGCTTCACCGCGGATCAGAAGGCGCAGATGCTGAGCGCTGGTGACAAGACACCGTTGTGTTTTGCGACCAATTTTTCCACTGGCGTAAACCTGTGCTTTAACTTACTGGAAACCGCGGCCCGGGTGCTGGGGGACGACGTGGATATCGAGATCGTCGAGGCCCACCACCGCCACAAAGTCGACGCGCCTTCCGGGACCGCGCTCAGCATGGGCGAGGTTATCGCTGATACCCTCGGGCGGGACCTGTCCAAAGTGGCGGTGTATGGCCGCGAGGGGCAGACCGGCGCGCGGGAGCGGGAAACCATCGGGTTTGCCACTGTGCGCGGCGGTGATGTGGTGGGAGAGCACACGGTGTCTTTCCTCGCCGATGGCGAGCGGATTGAAATCACCCACAAGGCCAGCAGCCGGCTGGCATTTGCCCGTGGCGCGGTGCGCGCGGCAACCTGGTTAACTGATCGCGCAGCGGGACAATACGATATGCGCGACGTACTGGCACTGAAATAAATCGGGCCATCTTTTTTAAGGAGCTATTTGCTTGGATAAGAAAATCATCGTCGGCAGCGAAGAGTGGTGTGCCTTTCCCGGATTGGGTATTCCGGCGATCAAGGCGCGGGTGGACTCCGGAGCTAAAACCTCTTGTCTGCATGCGTATAACATCCAGCAATTCAACCGCGGTGGCGAGCCCTGGGTGAGCTTTGAGGCGCACCCGCTACAGAACCTGCGTCGTCCGCGGGTGCGCTGTGAGGCTCGGGTGCTGGATCGACGAACCATCCGCAGCTCCTCAGGCGACGCGGAAAAGCGGTTGGTGATCAAAACCGCGATCAGCATCGGCGGCAGCGTGTGGGACATCGAACTCACCCTGACCAACCGCGACTCCATGGGCTACCGTATGCTGCTGGGTCGCGAGGCGATGATGGGCCGTATGCTGGTGGACCCCTCTGAGAGTTTCTGCCTCGGCGAAATGCCGCCCAGTCAGCTGGAGGAGCTCTACCACGACGAGCACCATATGGCGGGCACGGGACTGCGCATTGGTGTGCTGGCGTCCAATCCGGACCTGTACAGCAATCAGCGGATTATGGAAGCCGGTGCCGAGCGCGGTCACCGTATGACCTTCCTGAATATTCGCCAGTGCTATATGAAGCTGGATTCCGCAGACCCGGAAGTCCACTACCGGGATGGGCGTGTGCTCAACAACCTGGATGCCATTATTCCGCGTATCCGCCCGAGTATGACGTTTTACGGCTGCGCCCTGACTCGCCACTTTGAAAGCATGGGGGTGTATGCACTAAACGGGGCTGCCGCCATCAGCCAGTCTCGCGACAAACTTTACTCCCTGCAGTTGCTGCAGGAGGGCGGGTTGAATATTCCCATCTCCGGGTTTGCCAACTCGCCCATGGATACCAACGAGTTGATCGAGATGGTGGGCGGTGCCCCGCTGATTGTGAAGCTGCTCGAGGGGACGCAGGGGCGCGGCGTGGTGCTGGCAGAAACCCGCAAGGCGGCGGAGTCGGTGATCAATGCGTTCAAGTCACTGAAAGTGAACCTGCTGGTGCAGGAGTTTATCCGCGAGGCCCAGGGTAAGGATTTGCGCCTGTTTGTGGTGGACGGCAAGGTGTTCGCGGCGATCCAGCGGGAAGCTGCGCCGGGCGAATTTCGCGCCAACATCCACCAGGGCGGCACGGCATCCGTGGTGAAAATCCTGCCGGAAGAGCGCAAGCTGGCGATCAAGGCGGCCAAGGTGCTGGGTCTGAAAGTGGCGGGCGTGGACATTATCCGCTCGAAGAAGGGGCCCCTGCTGCTGGAAGTGAATTCTTCTCCGGGGCTCGAGGGTATCGAGAGCGCCACCCGCAAGGATGTGGCGGGCTCCATGATCATGGCGATCGAAAAGGCGCTGAAGTGGCGCCCGGCCATTGGCGGGGAGGAGGTCGAAACCGCCGAGTGAGTTTCGCCGCGGAGTGAGCCGCCGGGCTCGCGGCATATTCTGGCGCGCCCCTGCCGCTCACCATTGGTGGCGGCAGGGGCCCGGTACTAACCTTGTGGTAGCCCCGCGGCATCTTTGCCGAACATCGTATTATTCGAGGTGTTTCTGCGCCGCGGGCGGTTTCCCCAGCGCGCCGGTGACCCTTGAAGATGTCGAAGTCAGTTTCCTCTTGTTCTGCCGCTTACCGCCCTGCGGGTGTAAGCCGCGCCGCGCACCGTCCAAAGCGCTTTTTTTTCAGCCTTTCGTTACCTTTCCTGTTGCTGCCTTGCTTGTTACTGATGGGCGCCTCCGCGCGCGCGGAGGCCAGCGAGCACCTGTCGGATACCGACTTGGGGCGCAAGGTGATGGTGGACTATATCGTGCACTTCGCGCACCACCTGCAGTGGCCCATCGAAGTGTTCAGCGGTACCGGCGCGCCCTTCCGGATTTGTGTGATGGGTGGGGATGAGCTGGTGGCGCCGCTGACTGCCCGGTTGCACCGGCACCGTGTTCAGGGGCGTATGGTCGAGCTGGAGCGGGTCAATGACGGTGAAATGTTGCGCGCACGCAGCTGCCAGATAGTGGTGATGGGGGATATGGAGGCCGAGCGTATGGCCGAAGCCGTTGGCGCGCTGGAGTTCTTTCCGGTACTGACGGTCAGCGATGTGCACCGGTTTGCGGTTCTCGGCGGAATGGTTGAGTTTGCCGTCAGTGGCGCCAGTATGGCGTTGCAGTTGAATAAAACCCGCCTGGACAGGGCTGAGCTGAAAATGGGCAACAGCCTGTTCCGGCTGAGCCGCCAGGTGAACTAGCGAGTCAGCAGCTGGGCAGGGGACGCCGTTCGTTTCTGTGTCATCCCTCCTGTGTTTTCCCGGGCCCTCGCTTCTTTCGCCGGTCTCCCCCGTTGGCGGTCTTTCCTCTACCTCTCTCCCCCGAATCCCCGGGCGCCATCTTCCGCAGATGGCGCAAATTTGTACTGGCGATCGGCGGCGCTTTCCCGTAGAATCTGCGCCCGGCTTGGAAAGGTCCCACCATAGACGCCCGCGCTGCTGGAGATGACATTTTCTCCAGAAAAGATCGCAGGGCCCGTGGCTTCCAAGTCATGAAAAAGTGCCGGAAAAGGCGGATATCCCGCCACTCAGCCCCCTTAATCGGCTGCCGGCCACACAGTGAGAGCCCAGGTGAAAGCCTCAGTGAGCCGACCGTGAATAACCTAATAAAAAGGCGAGATGAAGCAGAAGTTTCATCTCGCTTTTTTATAAAAGGCCTCCGGTAAAACGTTGCACCTGAAACTGCACTGGTTGCGCCCCTTAACAGCGCACCCTCTCACCCTGCCCGGAAGCTGTTCTGACGATTGGAGATTGAATTGAACAACGCTGTTCCCACGCCGGAATCCCTGATGCCCAGCACCACCCCGGCACTGCTGGTGCTCGCCGATGGTAGTGTCTTTCGCGGTCGCGCCATTGGCGCCGAAGGCACAACCGTAGGTGAGGTAGTCTTCAACACTTCCATGACCGGTTATCAGGAGATCCTGACAGACCCGTCTTACGCCCGTCAGATTGTTACCCTGACTTACCCGCATATTGGCAACACCGGCACCAACTCGGAAGACGAAGAGTGCGCCGAGATCTGGTCCGCTGGACTGGTGATTCGCGACCTGCCACTGATGGCCTCCAGCTTCCGCAGTGAGCAGTCTCTTGAGGATTACCTCAAGGCGCGCAACATTGTCGGCATCGCGGATATCGACACCCGCCGCCTGACCCGCATTCTGCGCGACAAAGGCGCTCAGAGTGGGTGCATTCTTGCGGGCGACAGTGTTGCTGGCGACAGTGCAGCCGAAGCGGAGGCCCTGAAGAAGGCCCAGGAATTTGCCGGCCTCAAAGGCATGGACCTCGCGAAGGTGGTTTCTACCAAAGAGCAGTATGACTTCAACGAGGGTACCTGGGTGCTCGGTCAGGGCCACAAGCCGGCACCGGCGGCACAGCCCTACAAAGTTGTGGCCTACGACTTCGGTGTGAAGCGCAATATCCTGCGCATGCTGGTGGATCGCGGTTGCAACATCACCGTGGTACCGGCAGAGACGCCGGCTTCTGAAGTGCTGGCGATGAATCCGGACGGCGTATTCCTGTCCAACGGCCCCGGCGACCCAGAGCCCTGCGATTACGCCATCAAGGCAATCCGGGAAATTCTCGATACCGGTCTGCCCACCTACGGTATCTGCCTGGGTCACCAGCTGCTGGGCCTGGCGGTAGGCGCCAAGTCCGCGAAGATGAAGTTCGGCCATCACGGCGGCAACCATCCGGTGCAGGACCTGAACTCCACCAAGGTGATGATCACTGCGCAGAACCACGGTTTTGCGGTGGACGCAGATACGCTGCCCGACAATGTGGAAATCACCCACAAGTCCCTGTTCGACGGTACGCTTCAAGGCATCCGCCTGAAGGACAAGCCGGCGTTCAGCTTCCAGGGTCACCCGGAAGCCAGCCCCGGTCCCCACGATGTGGCACCGCTGTTCGACCAGTTTATCGAGATGATGGACGCGCGCCGCTAAGCGGCGGTCCACGGAAACGAAGACCAGAATTTTATCCACCGGCTACGGCCGGCTAGATACGGAAGAAAGATGCCAAAACGCACAGACATTAAAAGTATTCTGATCATCGGCGCAGGCCCCATCGTCATCGGTCAGGCCTGTGAATTTGACTACTCCGGCGCACAGGCCTGCAAGGCGCTGCGCGAAGAGGGTTTCCGGGTGATCCTGGTAAACTCCAATCCGGCCACCATCATGACGGACCCGTCCATGGCGGACGCCACCTACATCGAGCCGGTGGAGTGGAAGACGGTCGCCAAGATCATCGAGAAGGAGCGCCCGGACGCGATTCTGCCCACCATGGGCGGCCAGACCGCGCTCAACTGTGCCCTGGACCTGGACAAGCATGGCGTCCTGAAAGAGTTCGGCTGTGAGCTGATCGGTGCCGACAAAAACGCCATCGAAAAAGCGGAAGACCGCGACCTGTTCGATAAGGCGATGAAGTCCATCGGCCTGGAAACGCCGCGCGCCAAGATCGTTCACACTATGGATGAGGCGAAAAAGGTACCGGAACTGTTCGGTTTCCCGGTCATCATCCGCCCCTCTTTCACCATGGGCGGTTCCGGCGGCGGTGTGGCTTACAACTGGCCGGAGTTTGAGGAAATCTGCAAGCGCGGTCTCGACCTGTCCCCGACCAATGAACTGCTGATCGACGAATCCCTGCTCGGCTGGAAAGAGTACGAGATGGAAGTTGTGCGTGACAAAAACGACAACTGCATCATCGTGTGTGCCATTGAAAACTTCGATCCAATGGGCGTGCACACCGGTGACTCCATCACCGTGGCTCCGGCACAGACCCTCACCGACAAGGAATACCAGCTGATGCGCAACGCGTCCATCGCGGTATTGCGTGAGATCGGTGTGGAAACCGGCGGTTCCAACGTGCAGTTCGGTATGGACCCGAAAACCGGCCGAATGGTGATCATCGAGATGAACCCGCGGGTATCCCGCTCTTCCGCCCTGGCCTCCAAGGCCACCGGCTTCCCGATTGCCAAGGTCGCCGCCAAGCTGGCGGTGGGCTATACCCTCGACGAGCTGCAGAACGATATTACCGGCGGTGCTACCCCGGCGTCCTTCGAGCCGTCTATCGACTATGTCGTAACCAAGATTCCTCGCTTCACCTTCGAGAAGTTTGGCGAAGCGGATGCGCGCCTGACCACCCAGATGAAATCTGTGGGTGAAGTCATGGCCATTGGCCGGAATTTCCAAGAGTCCCTGCAGAAAGCTCTGCGCGGCCTGGAAGTGGGCTCTTTCGGTTTCGAGCCGAAACTGGACCCGGCGGAAGTGGGCTCCATGGAGCACCTGCGCCGCGAACTGTCCGTGCCCGGTGCCGAGCGCATCTGGTATGTGGGCGACGCCTTCCGTATGGGCATGAGCATCGACGAAGTCTACGAGCTGTCCGGTATCGACCCCTGGTTCCTGGTACAGATCAAGGACCTGATGGATATCGAAGAGCCGCTGAAGTCTATGCCCACCTCGGCCCTGAACGCCGAGACCATGCGCTTCCTGAAGCGCAAGGGTTTCTCCGACAAGCGTCTCGCCGATCTGTTGGGCGTGAGCCAGAAAACCGTGCGTGAATTCCGCCATAAAATGGGTGTATTCCCCGCGTACAAGCGCGTGGATACCTGTGCGGCAGAATTCGCCACCAGCACCGCTTACATGTACTCCACCTATGACGAGGAGTGCGAAGCGGAGCCGACGGACAACAAGAAAATCATGGTACTCGGTGGTGGTCCCAACCGTATCGGTCAGGGCATCGAGTTCGACTACTGCTGTGTACACGCCGCGCTCGCCATGCGTGAAGACGGTTACGAGACCATTATGGTCAACTGTAACCCCGAGACAGTTTCCACCGACTACGACACTTCCGACCGTCTCTACTTCGAGCCGGTAACCCTGGAAGACGTGTTGGAAATTGTGCGCAAGGAAAACCCGGTAGGGGTAATTGTGCAGTTTGGTGGCCAGACACCGCTGAATCTGGCGCGCTACCTGGCCAACGAAGGGGTGCCGATCATTGGTACCACCCCGGAGCAGATCGACCGCGCGGAAGATCGCGAGCGTTTCCAGCAAATGATCATGCGCCTGGGCCTCAAACAGCCGCAGAATGCCATCGTGCGCTCCGAGTACGAAGCTATCCAGAAGGCCAAGGAAGTGGGTTACCCGCTGGTGGTTCGCCCATCCTACGTACTGGGTGGCCGAGCCATGGAGATCGTCTACAAAGAAGACGAGCTCAAAAATTACATGAAGGAAGCGGTGGAGGTGTCCGACGAGGCGCCGGTACTGCTGGATCACTTCCTGCACTCGGCCATCGAAGTGGATATTGACGCGGTATCCGACGGCCAGGACGTGGTGATCGGCGCGATCATGCAGCATATTGAACAGTGTGGCGTACACTCCGGTGACTCCGCCTGCTCCCTGCCGCCATACAGCCTGCCGGCGGACGTGCAGGACAAGATGCGCGAAGAGGTCAAGGCCATGGCCCGTGAACTCGGCGTGGTGGGGCTGATGAACACCCAGCTGGCCTATCAGGACGGCGAGATCTACGTGATCGAAGTGAACCCGCGTGCGTCCCGTACGGTGCCGTTTGTGTCCAAGTGCATCGGCACCTCCCTGGCCAAGATTGCTGCGCGCTGTCAGGCAGGTATCAGCCTGAAAGAGCAGGGCTTTACCACGGAAATTGTGCCGGACTACTACTCCGTCAAAGAGTCGGTATTCCCGTTCAACAAGTTCCCGAAAGTGGACCCGATTCTCGGCCCGGAAATGAAATCCACCGGCGAAGTCATGGGCGTGGGCGAAACCTTCGCCGAAGCCTTCGACAAGGGCCTGATCGGCGCCGGCGACGCCCTGCCGGAATCTGGCAAGGTGTTTATCTCCGTGCGGGATGTGGACAAGCCCGGTGTGGTGGACGTGGCCCGCGAGCTGGCCGGTCTCGGCTTCGAGCTGGTGGCGACACGTGGTACCGCCAGGGTCTTGCAAGAAGCGGATATTCCCGTTAAAACGGTAAACAAGATGAGCGAAGGGCGCCCGCATATCGTCGATATGATCAAAAACGACGAGATCGCCCTGGTGGTGAACACCACAGAGGGCCGCCAGGCCATTCGCGATTCTGCGGACATCCGTCGCAGTGCCGAGAACCATCAGGTTTGTTACACCACCACCCTGGCCGCAGCCCGTGCCATGGCGATGGCCATGCAGATTGCCGAGCCGCACAAGGTGCGCAGCCTGCAGGAACTGCACCAGCGGGTAGTGCGCTTGCAGAACTGATCGACCGTAAATACCGGTGGCCCGCAAGGGCGGCCATTTTCGAAAGCTCCGCCACCCGGTGGAGCTTTTTCGTTAAAGAAATACTGTAAATAACATCGCAATTTACAGCGAAATATTGAAATTCTGGAGGTTCCTGTGAACCGAGTACCTATGACTGTAGAGGGCGCCGAAGCCCTGCGCGCCGAGCTGGATGATCTGAAAAAAGTACAGCGCCCGGCAGTAGTCCAGGCCATTGCCGAAGCCCGCGAGCACGGCGATCTGAAAGAAAATGCCGAGTACCACGCTGCCCGCGAGAAGCAGGGTTTTATCGAAGGCCGGCTTCAGGAAATTGAAGCCAAGCTGTCCATGGCTCAGGTGATTGATGTCAAAGCCATCGAGCCATCCGGCAAAGTGATTTTCGGTACTACCGTTACCATTATTCACATGGAAGACGATTCGGAAGTGACCTACAAAATCGTGGGTGATGACGAAGCCGATGTGAAGAAGAAAAAAATCTCGGTGAATTCACCGATTGCTCGCGCGCTGATTGGTAAAGAAGAGGGAGATATCGCCGTGGTCAATACTCCTTCCGGTGCCGTGGAATATGAAATTGACACCGTAAAGCACATTTGAATGTTCGAGAAAATAAAAATGGCGGCCAATGGCCGCCATTTTTATTTTTGCTGTGAGGAAAACTACTGCAGTACGTTCGCCTCGTTGCCCACACCCGTCTGCGAAACGATTGCGGAATTTGACCCGGAAGACTGCCTGACATAAGCCTGGTTGAGAATGCCTTGCTGGCTCACAATCGCAGAGTTCCCACCAAGAACGCCCTCTTGTAATACCATCGCATTGTTGCCGATGCCATCCTGAGTAACCAATGAGGCGTTGAAGCTCGACGTCTGTGATACGAACGCAACGTTTCCTATGCCGCTTTGCACGATGTCGGAATTGTTGTACTGACCAAATTGCACATTATGTGCTGAGTTGGCAATGCCACTTTGTGTAATCGAGGATGCGTGACCCGTTCCCACCTGGGAAATGGAAGCAACCTGAGCGGTGCCAAATTGTAAAATGTGCGCATCGGAGTCAGTGGCTCCGTACTGGCCGATTAGGCCATTATGCAGACTGCCAAACTGGGTAATGGTTGCCAGGTTACCGCTCCCACCAAACTGAAATATATTGGCGGTGTTGCTGGTGCCGACTTGAGATATAAAAGCGTCACTGTCGACGGCGTCCACTTGGAACGTGCTTCCCCAATTGTCCTGGCCAGCCTGGTAAATAGTGCTGCTATTGCCTTCCCCACCGAGCTGTAATGAAAAGGCACTGTTGAACAGGCCGATTTGCTCGTGGTGAATCTGGCCACCAAAAGATCCAACTTGTGTGCTGCTCTCATTGAGGGCACCTTGTTGAATCTTGATGATATAGCTTCCATCCATTGCGGTCTGATCAATGACGGCGTTGTTACCGTTACCGGTTTGAATCAGGATTGCGGTGTTGTTGTCAGCCCACGTGGCACTACTGAGCGCGAGCAGGGCGAGAGCACTGAAAGGAAAGAGATATTTCACGGTAACTCCTTCATTTCAAAACTACGAAAGAAATTTTGAAATAGGTGAATTGGCGAGCTGATAATTGGCTTGAAAAAAGGGCGGCCGGATAGGCCACCCTTTTCTCGATGCATAATCGCAGGATTACTGCAGGATAACGCCGTTGTTGCCAAAACCAACTTGCAGAGCTGTAGCAGTGTCACCCAGACCGATCTGGCCCACGAGCACATTGTTGAAGCCACCCAGCTGAGCGGTAGTAGCAGTCAGGCCAACACCGACTTGACCGATGTAGCTGTCGTTGAACAGACCAACCTGTACAGTGGTGCCAGAGTTGCCCAGACCCAACTGAGAAATATCCGCTTCGTTGGCCAGGCCTACTTGCAGAATGTCGGCGTCGTTGAGGATACCGATTTGACGGGTATCCGCGTCGTTAGCAATGCCAACTTGGTTCATGCTGGAGCTGTTCAGGATACCAACCTGGAAGGAGTTCGCGTTGTTCGCGATACCCAGCTGGTTGATGTCGGAAGAAGACAGCAAGCTCAGTACCTGTACTGCAGATGCGGTGTTGGCGATACCAACCTGGGTGATAGAAGTTGAGCTCAATGCACTCAGGAGTTGCAGGGAGAACGCCTGGTTCAGGAAACCTGCTTGAACAACAGAGGCGGAAGTTGCTGCAGATACCGCCTGAATGGTGGCTGCACCGTTGGCTGCACCTACCTGGAAGGTAGCGGCTACGTTACCAGTACCACCGGTCTGCAGTGAGTAAGCACCGTTTACCGCACCCAGTTGGGTTTGGGTGATCAGGCTGCCGGTTTCGCCGTCTTGCTCAGCGTACGCTTGGTTGAAGAACCCGCCTTGAGTTTGAACAATGACGTTGTCATCAGTAGTTGGGCCAGTCTGGTCAGCGGTTGCATTGTTGCCAACACCCACCTGAGTCAGGATGGCGGTATTGTTTGCAGCGAAAGCGGATCCACTTACAGCCAGCAGAACGGCGGCAGCGATAGGGGAAAACGTCTTCATGAGTTGCTCCTTTACTTCGGACGTTAATACGACCAGCCCCGCGGGGGATACTGATCATTTATGGCGCAGTGATAAAGCACCATATCTGGTGGGGGAGAAGCTGAAGGGGGTGGGGTTGTGTCCACCTCTTACAGAGCTTCGTTACCCGTGTGCCTTGCTTCCCGAATAGTCCGTGCGCAGCGGTAACTCGACTGAATGCGCTCGAATGGGGCTGTGGATAAGTCCTGCTATTCGGGGGTTGGCTCTCCGTGAGAGCCTGAAAAGTAACCGTTAAGTTCAAAAAACGATCATCTTGTTATTGAGTGTTGTTGCTCGGGCGGGGGGACGCTATAGGAGGGAAGTCATGAAAAACTAGGAAAAAAGTACAATTTTTAATCAGTAAAAATTCTGGTCTTTTTGCTTTCATAACCAGAATCGTATTTTATGGCGCGCTAAGCATTATTTTGGGGCGATCGGCTGGCCACGTTTCAGCACGGTATTATTACCGTGAAATGGTCGGAGAGCCTTCAGGGCCTACGGGGAGCTGTGGATACGGAAGCGCGTGTAGAAAAATACGCGTAAAGAAGGGAAGCCTAGTGGGAGAGTGATACGGAGTTGCCGTTTCCGAATTGGGTCACCGTGGCCGAAGATGAAATTCCCGCCTGAGAAATCGCAGTGGCGTTAAAAATGCCAACCTGGTTCACCATGGAGTGATGTCCGCCACCCAATCCTGCGACGCCGCTTTGTTGGACCACAACCTGATTGAAACTACCACTCTGCCTACTACTGGCTTGATTGTATTGATCTTCCTGTAACAGGGAGGTCTGGTTGGCCATACCGTCCTGTAATATATCGGCTTCCTGCACGGAACCTGACTGGCGAGTGATCCCCCGATTGAAGCCGCCCTCTTGTACCGTAGCGGCAAAATGCCCTTCGCCAACCTGTGTCAGCGTGGCATCGTTATCATTGCCCCGTTGGTTCACCGTGCTATTACTGAAGGCGCCATTCGCTTGTGTAGTTTCCGCTTTATTTGAAATGCCCGCTTGGGTGATGCGGGTATTGGTGAAATTACTGTTCAGTTGCTGAATGCGAACTTCATTGCCGAAACCCGCCTGGTGGCTTAGAGAGCGACTGCCGTAAGCCACGGATTGCAGGCTGGTAACCTGGTTTTGTGCGCCTGCCTGAATAGTCTCGATGTCATTTCCGCTACCGTACTGCTGTTGCGTCTGGGAACGGTTGAACGCACCGTCTTGCTGTTGCCGGATATTGCTATCGCTCTCCTGCTTTTGGATGCCGTCTGCGATATTGCTTACACCTTCCTGCTCTTGCTCAAAGGTGTTGTCGTTCGTGTTTTTAAAGACCTGTTGTGTGATCGCAAAATTGGTCAGTCCCTCCTGGTATTGATAGACAGAGTTTTCCTCGCCAATAACCGGAAGTGAATGCAAGTGAAACAATATCGCTACAGTGGTCCATCCGAGTTTATTGGTCCAACCGTTCGCTGGACCCCGAAAATCGCGCTGGCTGTGTTGAGGCTTGGTATGTTGCCCGCAAGGACGAGAGTGAATCATGGTGTCAGTCATACTGGTTGATCGTGGTAGACATGGAAACGCCGGTTTGCGTGACTGCGGTACTTAGCCCATTTCCGCGCTGATTGATAGTGACGTTGTGGTAGAGCCCGATCTGCTCTACCGTCGCAGAATTTCGTACACCGTACTGGGTAATCCCTGCCTTGTGCGCATACCCCACCTGCTCGAGAAGAATGATGTTTTCGTACCCTGCCTGGAGTAGAGCGGCAATATTGCCATCTCCCGTCTGAGAGGCGATGGTGCTGTTCCCTTCGCCCACCTGGCTGCTGATCAATAGATTCTGGAAGCCCACCTGCTGAATCGACAGGAAGTTCACCACACCCGTCTGCGTTGCCGATACGTGATTGAAGTTTCCTTCCTGGTAGATGGTTGCGATATTTGCAACTGAGTACCCGTAAGACGTATCCAGCTCATTTATACCGGAAAGTTCGCCTTCCCCGACTTCCTGGGCCCACACCCTGGGAGTGGTGCCCAGGCTGGCGGCGAATGTGGCGATAAAAAATGCCAGGCCAATAGTAGAGGGCCGATGAACCATAGGGGGTATTCTCTTCTTCGTACTGTCGGTGATCGCGGCAATGAAAATAGTAACCACTAGAGAATGGCGGTACTTTCATTCAGGTAATACTGCAGTACCGGGTTGTTGATTTCATCCGGGTTGTCGAGCGCCCAGGAGTTACTGACGATCCCCTGGCTGATCAGGTGGATAACTGCAGATTCCATTGCCGATAGCATGGCAAGTTGTGCAGGCTCGTTGGTGGTTGTACCGAGTTCGATTTCGAGCAGTCGTTTAAATTTCACGTAGCGGAAAACATCTGCGCCAATCGCCTTCGAATAGACAGTTTTCGATGTCAGAACCGAATGCAGTACTCGTCCAGACCGAATATCTACCGCCCGCAGGTTTACCGTTACCTGATCTACTCGATATTGTTCATCCGCACCAATGCCAAAATAACGTGCCCCAGCTCCACCGGTTTTAATGTTGGTGTCGTATGCAACAATGCCCCCTTCGAGGAGAATGTTTGCTGCAACCAGCGAGGGTAACATCGGGTTGTTTTCTGGCGCGTTGGGCTTCGCCAGCGCGGCACGAACAATTTTTCTCTCTGTAAGAAGGTTTTGCAGACCTTCGCGTTCCAGTGGAATAAACCAACCGGATTCATTCAGTACATTCATCAGCATGGATGCAGCACCCTGGGTCACTGCCGTTGAGAAGCTGCTTGAGGGTGCGGGTTTGTACTGACCGGTCTGGTCGCGAAAGTTGTATACAGCAGCAAGAATTTTCCCCTTGGGTTGGGGGAGATTCATCAGATCTCGATAGGTATTGTTTCTCGGGGTCAGTTTGGCGTCGCCCCGCCCCGGACCGAACAGAGCATCGCCGGTTTCCTTGACTGCAGTACAGCCACTGACGGCGAGCATAAATGATAAGGCGGCGACGAGTTTTGAACCTCTTGTAAACATCACACTTGTCTCCAATATTATTCGCAATTATTTGGAATTTCGGATCAGTCCGGGTACTTCTATGGGAATCTGATAGCTATTTTTCCGTTGTACATTCTGAGTGTTCGAAATTTATGGGTGTTGGACTAGTTCGTGGGGTTGAGCCCGCTGACGACGATTTCGCTCTTGTCCCCCGTAGCTCGGTCGGTAATGAGAACGGTTAAAACGCCGTCGTTATCTACAATCTGCACGATGAAATCGTCGGTAATGAGTTCACCACTGTTGCCATCGCCCACGTCTGTCAGAAGCTGGTTGAGCAAGCGGGTTTCTAGTGAATCGGTAAAGCGGTCCAGGGCGCTGGGTTGTTCATATAAATCCGCCGGGTTGTTCGGGTCTTCGTGATCGTCCTGGGATTGTGCGTTCTGTAGCAAAAAGCTGCCATTTAGTGGATTTCCACCAAAGTTTGGGTTGGTTGGTTCATAGATCAGCTGCGAGGTATACCCGTGTGTTCCTGCCAGTGAGAGGAGCGGGATTGCGGCCAGTGATATTAGCCTTGCGATTTTCATTAGAGTTCATCCTTTCCTAAATCAAAGTGATCAGTCAGCGCTTCGCGGACTTTTTCCTTGAGTACCATTTCATGAATGGCTTTTGATGTTTGTTCCGCTACTTCTCGAATGTTATTTGTGCTGGGACTTATGAATTGTCGAAAAACCGTTTTATTGTTGTAGGTGACCCAGATCAGGTTCCCCCATCGCGCGGAAGGGCGCTCCTGGATGGTGAGGTTATAGGTGCTGTCCGGGTAATTTAGGTTCCTGTATTCGCTCATGAAGCGGGCAAAATCATGCCCGGTACGTGTGATCGTCTGGTCAACATTGAAACCACTGATTTCGTCTTCAATCTGGCCGCTATCGGACTGGCTGGACATTTCTTCTAGCGCCTCACCGTCATTTTCCTGCGCTGCAATAAGCGAGGAAAAACTCAGCAGTGTGATTAATGTCGGAAATACAATCGCTTTCATATCCTCTCTACCTGGAGATGAAGTTTTGCCCAATTGCTGGCTTGAAGGCGGTTTTTAACACCAAGCTTGCGGTAAATGTTGTACATATGGTTTTTTACCGTGTGCTCACTCAAGTGCAGGCGCGACGCAATAATGCTATTGGGATCTCCGGTTGTAAGCTGCGCAAGGATTTCTTGTTCACGTTTGGTGAGTAGCAGGCGTGACCGGGAGTCGGTATCAGACTTTGAACGGGTGTTCTGTATGGAGAATCCAAGCTTATTGATGAGATCTTTCTGGTTTGACCTGTTGTCGCAAAGGAAGGCGAACTTCCGGCTTTCCAGCGGCTGAGTGATATGCGCCGGTAAGTCTTGTGGGATATTGATGAGTATGACCTTTGAGTGGTCAATATTTTTCAGATAGTTGAATTCAGCGCTCGGGGTGGGTTTTGAAGACAGACCAAAGCAATCGACAACAATGGCATCGTAGTTTTTCAGGCAGTGCTTTTGTTTTCCGAAGTCCGATTTTTCCCAATTGAACGGAAGTGATTCTGAAATAAGTGAGAACAGTAAGTCCCCGTGAAGGCCGGAATCACTCAAGAAGAGAATCGGCATAATTTACCCCATGTTTAGCCAGTAAGCTGCTCAGGGAGAGGGAGATGGCGCCGGATCTTTACTGCAACGCGATTGCGTCCCCTGTTCCTCTTCTAACTTCTTAATGCGCTTGATTACTTTTTCTTGCGGCTTTGAGGAAGCGGAGTCAGTCCGGTTAAGTGAAAAATCTCAATCCCTGAGAAATTTGTATGGAGTGTAGTCGTGATTCGGTGGCTATCGGCCAAATAATGTGACAGATACTTTATATTATTTTTTTATATATAAAATTGTTTTTAATAAGGGTTTTACTTTTTTCTATGGTGAAAAATTTTAGAAAAAAATGGGTGATCTTCGACCCGGTTGAGACCGTTTTTCGAGCGTTGGCGCGATTTCCTTTCGAGTTGGTATTGTATGGTGCTATTGAGTATTAGCTGTCATGTATGCGCTTAGTGACGATATCGACTCGGGTGGAAATTGCCGACTCACGAAAGTCATGGCGAGATCAGTGGTATTGGCGCTCTTTTGCCTTGGATTGGCGGCCTGCGATACACGGGTTGAGCGTACGCTGGGCACCCTGGAGTGGGACCGGATCGCCCTGCCTGCTCCGGCAGCCGAAAGAATCGTGGAGATCCGGGTGCGTGAAGGCGAGCGTGTTGAAAAGGGGCAGCTACTAATGGCGCTCGACCCTGAGCAGACGCTCGCGCAGCTGCGCGCTGCAGAGGCCGCTGTTACCCGTCAGGCAGCGGCGCTGGAGGAGTTGCAAGTGGGGCCGCGGATCGAGGAGATCGAGCGCGCCAAAGCCGATGTGGCTGCTGCGGTGGCCGTCGAGGCGGATCGTACCGCGGAGTACCGGAGGCTGCGTGCGCTCGGTGCGAAAAATTATGCATCCAGGTCCGATATAGACGCAGCGCGTGCCGCCGCCGAAAGTGCGTCCGCACAGGTTCGGGCATCCCGTGAGCAGTTACTGGAGTTGCAGCGGGGAAGTCGCTCTGAAGACGTGGCCCAGGGGCAGGCACTCCTTGCTCAGGCGGAATCTGAGGCGGCGGCTCAGAGGGTGTTGCTGGAAAAGCTCACCCTGCGCGCGCCGCAAACCGGACTGATCGACAGTATTCCGTTCAAGCTCGGTGACCAGGCCCCGGTGGGCGCGTCTCTGGTGGTGATGCTTACGGGTGATACGCCTTATGCCCGGGTTTATGTTCCGCAACCCCTGCGATTGAATGTTCAATTGGGAGTTCTCGCCCGGGTGCATTTAACCGGCGACGAAAAGGGCGCTGAACACGGCACCGACGAGACACGTGCGGGTTGGGCCCGGGAGTATATCGGCCGTGTCCGCATGGTGCGCAATGTGCCGAGCTTTACGCCGTATTACGCGCTCACCGGAGAGGATGTGACCCGACTGAGTTATATCGCAGAGATTCAAATGGGAGCGGATGCGGCACAGCTTCCTGCGGGATTGCCGGTGACTGCGGAATTTGTTGCCGGTGCCGTGGTGTCTGAAGACCCGGCGCGCGAAGACCAGAAATTTGAGCGGGGCGAACAACGTCCAAATCTCCCGCAACACGAGCCCTACGATGGCGGAAAATGAAACAGCCATTCGCGCCCGCGGCCTGAGCAAACATTTCGGCAGTCTGAAGGCCGTAGATGACGTGGACCTCACGGTGCGCCGCCGCCAGGTGTATGGATTTCTCGGCCCCAACGGTTCCGGTAAGTCCACCAGCATTCGCATGCTGTGCGGGTTGCTTATCCCCACCGCGGGGGAAATCGAGGTGTTGGGGCTGAGTATCCCTGAGCAGGCGGAGGAATTGCGCCAGCATATCGGCTACATGACCCAGCAATTCTCCCTGTTTGCCGATCTCACCGTGCGTGAGAATCTGGAGTTTCTTGCGGCGGTGCAGAATATCCCGTCGAAGCAGGCGCGGGAGCGGGTTGCCGAGCTGCTGGCGGAATATCATTTTGATGAGCGTGCAGACCAGCTCGCCGGCACCATGAGCGGCGGCCAGAAGCAGCGTCTTGCCCTGGCGGGCGCCATCATTCACAAGCCGGAACTCCTGTTTCTCGACGAGCCCACCAGCGCGGTGGATCCGGAGTCCCGGCGGGATTTCTGGGAGAAACTGTTCGAGCTGACCGAGGCCGGCACCACTATTCTGGTTTCCACCCATTACATGGACGAGGCGGAGCGCTGCCACCGTCTGGCCATTCTCGACCGTGGCCGGCTGGTGGCCGATGGCAGCCCGGCCGAGCTCACCGGCGACCTGGACGGGCGCACACTACTGGTGGAGACGGAAAATCCGCACCGCGCCAAGCAGATACTGGTGCAGGTCCCGGGGGTGATCAGTGCCGCGCAGATCGGCAATAGCCTGCGGGTGCTGGTGGATGGTGAGCGGATCCGCCAGCAGGATATTGAGGAAGCACTGTCGGCAGAAGAGGTGCGCGCTGAAGTGGCACCGGTCACTCCCAGTCTGGAGGACGTATTTGTCGCGGTCACTCATCAGCCGGAAAAGTCTGATTTCGCGCCGCAGGAGTCCGGGGCATGAACCGCCGTCGCCTGTTTGCCGTACTGGTCAAGGAGTTCCGGCAGATGCGCCGGGACCGGATGACCCTGGCAATGATTGTGGGTATCCCCATCATGCAGCTGGTGCTGTTCGGCTACGCGATCAACCTCAATCTGCGCAATCTGCCTGCGGCTATTGCCGATCAATCGGATACCAGTGCATCCCGCCGGCAGGTAATGGACCTGCTCGCCACCGGAGTGATCGAGCCGGTAGCGGATGCGCAAACCCCGGAGCAGTTGCTGGACCTGCTGCGCCGCGGTGAAATCAGCGTGGGTATCGCCATCCCCTACGACTATGAGCGCCGACTGGCGTTGGGGCAGCAGGCCATCCAGATCCTGGTGGATGGCAGTGATACGGTGGTGCAGAGCGCCGCCGCGCAGCTAGCCCAGGTGCCGGTGGGTGAGCCGCCGCCAGAAAATGACACCCGCCTGCCGGACCGGCAGTCGTCGGTGCCATTGCCTCCGAGCGCGGTGAGCGTCGTCAGTTTCTACAATCCCCAGCGGGTTTCAGCGATCAATATCGTGCCGGGTTTGATCGGTATCATTCTCACCATGACCATGGTGATGTTCACCGCCGTGGCCATTGTGCGCGAGCGGGAGCGCGGCAATATGGAGCTGCTGATCGCCACGCCGGTGAGCAGTGCGGAGCTGATGATCGGCAAGATATTACCCTACGGGCTGATCGGGCTGATTCAGACCACCCTGATCCTGCTGCTGGGCAAGCTGGTGTTTCAGGTGCCGATTCGCGGCAGCCTGCTGGATGTGTATATCGCCGCGGTGCTGCTGATTCTCGCCAACCTGGCGATGGGGCTGCTGATCTCTACCCGCGCCCAGTCCCAGTTTCAGGCTATGCAGATGACCTTCTTCGTTTTCCTGCCATCGATACTGCTGTCTGGATTCATGTTTCCCTTCGATGGCATGCCGAAGGCCGCGCAGTGGCTGGCAGAGCTGTTGCCGTTGACCCACTTTATCCGCCTGGTGCGCGGGGTGATGTTGCGGGGGGCGAATATTCTGGAGTTGTGGCCGGATCTGCTGGCACTGCTCGCATTTATCCTGCTGATGATGACCCTCGCCATAATGCGCTTTCGCAAACGCCTGGATTGATCGCCCTGTCGTTAATGTCCACCGCCGGGTGAACTTCTGCGCCGGGCGCTGTCCTTATTCCCTGTAGTTACCCTTTGAGTGCTTCCCCCTGTTCTCACCGTATTTGTGACGGCATAAAGGAAACCGCCGCCCAGCCTTGATAGGATGGGGGCGTCAAGGATCCATTCTGCGTGGCAATAGGTGCCACCACTTCAATACAAGACTGAGGTCAGGTCTGTACACACGTTAACTGTTGCTGCATGTCAGCAAGGGAGGAAGCTGTACCATGACCGGAATCTTCCAGAGCCTGCCACCCTGGCTGTGGTTCGTAATTGCTCTCACCGCGCTGTTTCTGGCGCGCAAGCCCGTCCATCTGGGGATACTCGCCCTGGCCCGTTTTTTCCACCAGTCCCTGCGCCTGGGAGCCAGCGCGGTTGCCGCCGCGGAAGGGCGCCTGCAATTGCGCAACCGGGAGGTGCTGCTGGCGGCCGGGCGCGAGGCCACCGAGCGCCATATCGAGCGGGAGTTCGACCGTATCGAAGGGGCGATGAAAAAGGAGCTGGCCCAATACCCCGCCCTACACCGTAAGTTGTGTGAGCAGCTGACTGCCATTGATGAAGACTATGTGCGCAGCGCCGAAGTGCCACCGGAGCCCACCAACTGGGCCAAGGCGATTAAGGCAGTCGCTGAAATTCCCGCCAAGCAGGACCCGGTGGTAGGCGATGTTCTGGAAACCATTCACGGCTCCATGCGCAAGGCAGAAGCCAAGGCGCTGGAGGCCTATCGGGAGTCTGCACGCGAGCGACATCAGTTACTCAAACGCATGATGCCCGCGTGGCGCTCCATCCTGAACAGCCTGGGCAAGGTCAACAAGACCGTGAGCACTGTGCAGCAGCGCGCCAAAGTGGTGGATGGCCACATGGAGCGCTACGAAGAAATCCTGCAAAGCAGCGATCGCGCCCAGCGCATGCTGTCTTCCTCATCTCTCAGCCAGTTCTTTATTTCTGCTTTTGTCCTCGCCATCGCCGTGGGCGGTGCGTTGATCAATTTCCACCTGATCGCACGGCCCATGACAGAAATGGTGGGCGGCACCAGTTATATCGGCAGCTTCAAGGTCGCCGATATTTCCGCACTGGTGATCATTCTGGTGGAAATCACCATGGGATTGTTTGTGATGGAGTGTCTGCGTATCACCCGGTTGTTCCCGGTGATCAGTGCGCTCAATGACAAGTTGCGCACGCGGATGATGTGGGCGGCCTTTGTACTGCTGTTTTTCCTCGCCACCGTTGAGGCCGGCCTGGCGTTTATGCGCGAGATCCTGATGCAGGAAGACCTGGCGGTAAGTGCCCAGTTGCGCGGCGCCGAAGTGGCCAGCACCGAGGGTGGGGTATTCTGGATTACCACCGCGGCACAGATGGGGATGGGCTTTATCCTGCCGTTTGCGCTGACCTTTGTGGCGATTCCCCTGGAGAACTTTATCGCATCCACCCGCACGGTCATCGGGTTGCTCGCCGCATTTACTTTGCGGATACTTTCAGTGGTGTTACGTCTCGCCGGTACGGCTATCCTGCGCACGGGAACTCTGCTGGTGCGCGTTTACGATATCGCCATTTTCTTCCCGCTGTGGCTGGAAGCGCGGTTTCTGCGCTGGCGTCAGCAGGTGGCAGACAAGGTAGAAACGTCATCGACGGAGGCGGCTGCCCACCCCTCCACAAAAGCCTCCGCAAAAGCTTCGACCAAAACCGCCGCGAAAGCGTCGCCCAAGCGGTCTTCCAAATCGTCTTCCCAGTCGAGTGCAAAACTACAGGAGCAGCCGTCATGAAATCCGCTTTTACACATTGTGCTATTGCGCTTTGCCTGTTGTTGCTCCTGGCCGGGTGCGGAGAACCGGTAGCGCGCGATCAGGGTGTCTATATGCTGATTGACACCTCCGGTACTTACACCGAGGAACTGGGTAAGGCGCAACAGGTGATCAACTTTACCCTGGCGCGTCTGAATCCAGGGGATACCTTTGCAGTTGCCAGTATCAACACCGGTAGCTTCAGCGAAAAAAACATCCACGCCAAGGTCACTTTCGACGACCGCCCGAGTGTGGCCAACCGGCAGAAGCAGGCGTTCCAGCAGAGCATCGATGCATTCGTGCAGGAGGCGCAACCAGCGGATTACACAGACATCACCGGCGGCCTTTTACAGGCGGTGGAGTTTCTCAATGAGAAGCAGCCGGGGCAGAAAACCATTCTGATTTTTTCTGACCTGAAAGAAGAAATCAAAGCAGGCTACAACCGCGATCTTCCACTGACCCTCAATGGGTTTGATCTGGTGGCCCTGAATGTAACCAAACTTAGCAGCGACAATGTGGACCCCAGTGAGTATCTCGGCCGCCTGCAGCAGTGGCAGGAAAAAGTGGAGCAGGGTGGCGGTAGCTGGCGCGTGGTCAACGACCTGGAGCGGCTGGAAAAGATCCTGCCGTGAGAGCCCTTGAACAAACCTGACCGCTGGTTGCAGCCGGGCCGTGCGCGGCCTCTGGTGATTTCCCATGGTGACGAGCGCGGGCAGGGGCTCTATCCGGGCAACACAATGCTGTACCTGCGCAAGATGGTGGCGCTGGGGGTGGATGCCCTGGAAGTGGATCTGAATCTAACCAGGGACGGCCATCTGGTATTGCTCCACGATGGTTCGTTGGAACGCACAACCGACGGCCGCGGCGCGGTGATTGACAAGACCCTGCAGGAACTGAAAACCCTCAACGCGGCTCACCAGTGGTCAGCGGATGGTGAACACTACCCCTACCGCACTGATCCACAATCGGTGGTTACCATTGATGAAGTGTTCGCGGAATTTCCGCATACGCCGATGATTATTGAACTGAAGAATAATGACTCGTGCGCGGCGCATGCCCTGGCGACATCCATCAAAAGCGCCGGCGGTGGGGCGCGTGTGATTGTGTCATCGTTTCACCGGGGCGTTATCCGCGTATTTCGCCGTCTGTGTCCACACGTGGCCACCGGCGCGACCCTGCCGGAAGCACTACTGTTTTTTCTCGCCCAGTGTGTATTTGCCGAAAAGTGGGTAAAACCGGCCTACCAGACCATGCAGCTGCCTGCCCGTTACTACGGGCTCCCCGTGTTCACGCAGCGGTTTGTAAACGCGGCGCGTCGCCGCGACCTGCATATTTCGGTGTGGACGGTAGACGACGAAGCCGCGATGAAAAAATATATTGCCCTGGGGCTGGATGGTATCGTCACCAACCGGCCCGACCGGCTGTTATCGATTATCGACCGTTAATCGTGGACCATGCACTGTGGGCCGCTAACTGTGGAAAGCTGAATGATCAAGCGCTTACTACTTCTCCTGATTCTTGCCATGCTGGCCTTCCTTGGCTGGCGCTACCTCGCTGCGCGACCGGCAGCGGACACGGGATTACAGTTTCCCCGGTATCAGAATGAAGGCTTTCGCCGGCCACTGGTGATTGCCCACGCGGATGATTCCGGCTTGGGGCTGTACCCGGGCAATACCCCCATTTTTTTGCAGCAGATGGCGGCGATGAAAGTGGACGTTCTGGAGATGGATATTCACGTCACCGCCGACGACGAACTGGTGCTGATGCACGATACCACCGTGGATCGCACCACCGATGGCGAGGGTGCGATTGTCGATAAAACCCTGGCGGACCTGAAAAAACTCAATGTGGCCTACCACTGGAGTCAAGACGGTGAGCACTATCCTTATCGGGACGATCCCCAGCGCATTCTCACGGTGGATGAGGTCTTCAGGCAGTATCCCAAATACCCGATGATTATTGAGATCAAAAGCGCCGGGAGCGACGCGGCAGAGAGTCTGTGCCGGAAGCTGAAGGCGTTCAATAAAAGTAATCAGGTGATTGTTTCCTCCTTCCATCAGGAAGCGATCGATACCTTCCGCCGGGATTGTGCCCATGTGGCCACCGGAGCCGGAAAAAACGAAGTGCGAGATTTTGCGCTGGCTTCCAAGCTCGGCGCTTTCCGTCTGATGAGCCCCCAGTATCAGGCGTTGCATATTCCATTGGAGTATGACGGTATTGAGCTGGTGTCGCGCAGTTCGGTCGTTCAGGTGCAGAACCACGGTGTGCGGGTGGACGTATGGACGATCAACGATGAGGACGAAATGCGTCGCCTGATTGAAATGGGCGTGGACGGCATTATGACGGACCGCCCCGATCGACTGTTCAAGGTGATCGGCGAGATGCAGGAATTTGAAGAGATGAATGAATGACGCCGAAGACTTGGAGCGGGCAACAAAAAAGGCTTCCTGTTGTGGAAGCCTTTTTTGTTTCTGTGATCAGTTTGCCGGTTGCGTCGGTTGATTGGTTGCGGGAGCTGACACACCGGGTGGCTCAGCCTGCTGAGGTTTTACCCGGTACCAGGCGGCGTACAGTGCCGGCAAAAACAGTAGCGTAAGCGCGGTGGCCACAATAAGCCCGCCCATGATTGCCACCGCCATGGGGCCAAAGAAGTCGCTACCAGATAGTGGAATCATCGCCAGTACCGCGGTCAATGCGGTCAGCACGATGGGGCGGAAGCGACGCACGGTGGATTCCACAATGGCATCCCACGGAGCCAGGCCCTGGGCTTTATCCTGCTCGATCTGGTCGACTAAAATGACCGAGTTGCGCATGATCATGCCCGCCAGCGCAATGGTGCCGAGCATCGCTACAAAACCAAACGGCTGGTTGAACAGCAACAGAAACAGCGTGACACCGATAATTCCCAGCGGTGCGGTGAGAAATACCATGGTAGACAGGGAGAAGCTGCGCAGCTGCAACATCAGTAGAGTAAATACCACCAGCACGAACAGCGGCATACCGGCATTGACGGATTCCTGCCCGCGTGCGGACTCCTCCACACTGCCACCAATTTCCAGTAAATATCCGGGCGGTAATGTATCGCGCAGTTCCTGAAGTTGTGGCCAGAGTTCTGCGACCACGGAGGCCGGTTGCTGGGTGCCGTAAATATCTGCGCGCACGGTCACCGTCGGCAGGCGGTCGCGGTGCCAGATGACACCTTCCTCAAAACCGTAATCCAGGGTGGCGATCTGGTTTAGCGGCAGCGAAGCGCCGGTGTCGGTCTGTACCGCCAGATTACCCAGCTGGGCCAGCGCCTGTCGTTCGCGTTCCTCGCCGCGCACAGCCACGGTAATCAGCTCGTTGTCTTCCCGGTACTGGCCTACGGCCGTGCCGGAGAGCGAGCCTTGCAGTGCGCGAGAGAGCGAGCTGCTGCTGACCCCCATCTGCCGGAGTCGCGCCTGATCCAGTGCCAGATGTACTACCTTGCTGGGCTCCTCCCAATCCAGGTGCACATTCGCCACGTCGTCATTGTTGCGCACAACCGCCGCGACCTCGCGGGCGATCCGGCGCGCTTCGCTAATATGTTCACCGGAAACCCGGAACTGCACCGGATAACCCACCGGTGGACCATTTTCCAGGCGGGACACCCGCGAGCGCACGCTCGGGAACTGTTCGCGCAGAGAAGCGATCAACCACAAGCGCAGCTCTTCACGTTCTTCCACACTGCGGGTTAGCACCACAAACTGGGCAAAGCTGGCGGCGGGCAGCTGTTGATCCAGGGGGAGATAAAAACGCGGCGAGCCGGTACCCACATAGGCGACATAGTTTTCCACCAGCGGATTTTGCGATAGCAGCGTTTCCAGGCGCACGGCCTGCTCCTCTGTGGCGTGCAGCGAGGCCCCCTCGCTCAGCTTCAGGTCCACCATCAACTCGAGGCGTGCAGAGGAGGGGAAAAACTGTTGCGGTACAAAGCGGAACAGGAAAATGGAGCCCACGAACACCAGCAATGTCAGCACTAAAACCGTTTTACGGTAGTGCAGGCACCAGTTGAGCACCCGCCGGAAATGCAGGTAGAACGGTTTGCTGTAGGGGTCCGGACTGGCTGAGCTGCCGTGCGCTCCATGGTCCGGTAACAGGCGGTTGCCGAGGTAGGGGACAAAAATGACCGCGGCCACCCAGGAGGCGAGCAGGGAAAGTGTCACCACCTGGAATATCGAACGGGTGTACTCGCCGGTGCCGGATTGCGCGGTGGCAATGGGCAGAAAACCCGCGGCGGTAATCAGAGTACCGGTCAACATGGGAAAGGCGGTGCTTTTCCAGGCAAAGCCGGCGGCTTTCAGGCGGCTCAGACCCTGCTCCATTTTGATCGCCATCATTTCCACGGCGATGATCGCATCGTCCACCATCAGCCCCAGAGCCAGTACCAGAGCGCCCAGGGAAATCTTGTGCAGGCCAATATCAAAGTAATGCATCAGTGCGAAGGTCATTGCCAGCACCAGCGGAATCGACAGTGCCACCACCAGCCCGGTGCGGAAGCCCAGCGAGAAAAAACTCACCAGCATCACAATGATCAGGGCTTCTGCCAGTACCTTGACGAATTCCCCCACGCTGCTCTTTACCGCTGCAGGCTGGTCGGAAACCTTGCTCAGGGTCAGCCCCACAGGTAGGTCCTGCTGCAGGGTTTCCACGGCCGCATCCAGGTGCTCACCCAGCTGCAGAATGTCGCCGCCGGACTTCATCGATACCGCGATGCCGATAGCGTCCTCGCCCATAAAGCGCACGCGAGGTTGGGGCGGATCGCTGAAGCCGCGTTGTACATTGGCGATATCACCGAGAGTGAGCGTGTGGCCGTTGGCGTGAATGGGGAACTGGCGGATTTCCTCGACGCTCTGGAACTGGCCGCTGACCCGAATACGCACCCGGTCGCTGATCGCTTCCACGATACCCGCGTCCGCCATCTGGTTTTGCGCCTGCAGCACGGACTGCACGGCAGATAGCGGAATACCCATCGACGCCAGTTTGGCATTGGAAATTTCTACCCAGATTTTCTCGTCCTGCAGGCCGAGCAGTTCCACCTTGCCGACGTTGTCCACCCGCTGTAATGCCAGCTGCAGGCGGTCGGCGTAGTCTTTCATCAGTCCGTAGTCGAAGCCCTGCCCGGTGAGCGCGTAGATATTGCCGAAGGTGGTGCCGAACTCGTCGTTGAAGAATGGCCCCTGGATATCCGCTGGCAGGGTGTGGCGGATGTCGCCGATTTTTTTGCGTACCTGGTACCAGAGGTCGGGAATTTCTGCGGAGCGCATGCTGTCCCGGGCCACAAACATCACCTGGGACTGACCGGGCCGGGAGAAGGAGGTAATGCGCTGGTACTCGCCGGTCTCCATCAATTTTTTCTCGACGCGCTCGGTTACCTGCCGGGAAACTTCCGCGGCGCTGGCGCCGGGCCACAGGGTGTTCACTACCATCACCTTGAAGGTAAACGGTGGATCTTCACTTTGCCCCAGTTGGGTGTAGGAGAGGGCGCCGGCGAGGCTGAGCACCAGCATGGCGTAGAGCACCAGGGGTTTGTTATTCAGTGCCCACTCGGAAAGGTTGAATCGCATGTTTTATTGTCCGGATCGTGTGGGGAGGCGGAGCGCGCTCTGCTATCAGCGTCGTGCCAGGTTGTCGTCGGATTCGATCGGCCGATTGTGCCGATCCACCGGGCGCACCCGCTGCCCTTCACGGACCAGCTGGGTTCCGGCGGAAAGCACCCAGTCTTGAGGGGTGAGGCTGGAGACGACTTCCGCGTATTCGTGCCCGTAACTGGTCACGGTTACCGCCACCTTGTGCAGGGTGAAATTTTCCGCGTCCATACGCCACACGTAGGCCTGGGCTCCGTCGGCAGTAATGGCCGACATGGGGAGGCGCTGGCTGGGGCGCTTGTTACTGGTGCGCGCATAGACCCGTGCACTCTGACCAAGCTGGGGTTTTGTTTGTTGATCGGTATCGGCCGCGGATGAGAAGGCCACACGGGCCTCGAAGGTGCGCAGTCCCGCTTCCGCGGCGGGGGAAAGCTCCCGTACCTTGCCGTTGATCGGGGTTCCCGGCTGAGACCAGAGCTCGACGGTCACCGGCTGGTCTACGGCAAATCGCGCGACCTCCTGCTCCGGCAGGTCGATACGCACCTCGCGCTCGCCGTCGGCGGCCATTACAAAGGCGGTCTGTCCGGCACTGACTACTTGCCCGGGCTCGATACTGCGACGGGTGATCACCCCGTCGCTGGGGGCCTTCAGCACCGCGTAGGCGGCCTGGTTGTCGGCTACCTGCCACTGGGCGCGGGCGCGCTGCAGCTGTGCGACGCTGCTGTCGTGGCGGGTTTTGACGGCGTCGAACTGGGACTCGCCAATCAGCTTGCGCTCCAGCAGGTCGCGATAGCGGGCCAGTTCATTGCCGGCATTGCGGTTTTCCGTCTGCGCCGCTTCCAGTTGCGCGCGCGCCGCGTCGCGCTGCAACTTCAGGTCCTCTGCATCCAGTTCCGCCAGAGGTTGCCCCTGTGTTACCCGGTCTCCCACATCGACCAGGCGGCGGGTTACCGCACCGCCCACGCGGAAGGCCAGGGCCGGCTCGTGGCGGGCGCGTATTTCGCCGGGGTACACCGCTAGCTGGCTGCCAGAGATGGTGGGATGGACCACGATGGCCGGGCGCGGGGGCTTGGCATTACCGGCTTCCGGTGCCGAGCAGGCGGCCAGGAGCAGAGAGAGGGGCAGGGCGGCGCAGAGTTTCAGGGCGCTAACAAAATCGGGGCGGAAGTGGTGCATGATTCCCTCATTCCTTGTGGTTCACGGACGCTGGATGGCATTCGGGGTGACTTTGAGGTCGGGGAAATCGACAGAAACTGGTACAGTTGTCTGCCAATCCTCGCCAGCGTCAATTGCTATACTGGCGAGTATAGTAAGTATATTGAACTTGCGAGTCCACTAATTCGGTGGCGGCGAGCGCGCGCTTCATCATTCATTAGAAATACACCGGAAGGTGCGCGACACAACGACGATGACGACCATGAGCGAATCAAATTCAACCAGTGCAGCCCCCGCCAGCCGCGGCCGTCCCAAAGACCCGGCCAAGCGCCAGGCGATCCTGGAGGCCGCCAAGGACCTGTTTCTCACGCACGGCTTTACCGGCACCAGCATGGATGCGGTGGCCAGCGAGGCAGGGGTCTCCAAACTGACGGTGTACAGCCATTTCTCCGACAAGGAGACGCTGTTCTTTGCCGCCGTGGAGGCCCGGTGCTGCAGCCAGATGCCGGTGGTGATGTTTACTCTGGAGCCGGGCATGCCGGTGGCGGAGATGTTGCGCAAGATCGGCGAAGCCTTTCTGGAAATGCTCTACCACGAGCACTCCCTGCAGCTGATGCGCTTGATCAGCGCGGTGGGCACCCAGGATCAGACCATGGCCAATCTGTTCTACGAAGCGGGCCCCATGCGCACGCGCAATGAAATGACGCGCTTTCTGAACCGGGCCTGTGAATTGGGCCAATTGCAGATTGTGGATACCGAGCGGGCGTCGGAACTGTTTTTTGGCATGTTGCAGGGTGGCTGCCGGCATATCCAGATCATGCTCGGTTGTACCGAACCGCCTGAGAGCGCGGAAATTTCCGAGCATGTGGCGGAAGTGGTGCGGGTGTTTACCCGGGCCTATCAGCCCGCGTAGAAGCTCGAGTCCGTACAAAAGCCTGAGCTGGCCAAATGCCCATAAAAAAGCCCGCGAGAGTAACCTCTCGCGGGCTTTTCTGTTTCCGGTTTGCGATCAGCTGCGAATCTTGTAACCGGTGCGGAAAATCCACCAGATGGCGGTCAGGCACAGCAGCAGGAAGAACAGCGTCATCCCCAGGCTGATACCCACATTCACATCAGAAACGCCATAAAACGCCCAGCGGAATCCACTGATCAGGTATACCACCGGGTTGAACAGGGTCACTTTCTGCCAGAATTCCGGCAGCATATTGATGGAGTAAAAAGCACCGCCGAGAAAGGTCAGCGGCGTGATTACCATCAGCGGGATGACCTGCAGTTTCTGGAAGTCGTCCGCCCACACACCGATAATGAAACCGAACATACTGAAAGTGACTGCGGTGAGAATCAGAAAGCCGATCATCCAGAATGGATGTGCGATATCGTAATCCACAAAAAAGCGCGCGGTAATCAGTATCAGGATACCGATGACCACGGACTTGGAAGCCGCTGCGCCTACATAGCCTGCGACGATTTCAAATGCAGATACCGGTGCGGACAGTACTTCGTAAATGGTGCCGCTGAATTTGGGAAAGAATATGCCGAAGGACGCATTGGAAATACTTTCCGAAAGCAGTGACAGCATGATCAGGCCGGGAATAATAAAGGCCCCGTAGCTGACACCCTCGATTTCCCCAAGGCGGCTGCCGATGGCAGTGCCGAATACGATAAAGTACAGGCAGGTGGAGATCACAGGCCAGGCGATACTCTGCATCAGGGTGCGACCGGTACGGGCCATTTCGAATTTGTAGATGGCGCAGATGCCGTGAACATTCATTCTCACTACTCCCCTTGGCCAGCCTGCTGGCGTTCATTCTGGTTCTGGTGCACCAGATTGACAAAAATCTCTTCGAGGGAACTCTCGCTGGAGTGCAGATCCCTGAATTCGATGCCCTGCTGGTTCAGCGCCCGCAGCAAATCGGCGATACCCGTATGTTCGCGCTGGGTGTCGAAGGTATAGATCAGCTGGTTCCCTTCGTCCGCAACCTCCAGTGCAAATTCGACGAGGTTTTCTGGCAATGCGGCGACCGGGTTTTGCAGGTGAATGGTCAGCTGCTTTTTGCCCAGTTTTTGCATCAGGGTATGCTTCTCTTCCACCAGCACCAGCTCGCCGTGGTTGATCACGCCGATGCGGTCCGCCATTTCTTCGGCCTCTTCGATGTAATGGGTGGTGAGAATCACGGTGACTCCGCTTTTACGCAATCCGCGCACCATTTCCCACATATCCCGACGCAGTTCCACATCGACACCAGCGGTAGGCTCGTCGAGGAACAGGATGGAGGGTTCGTGGGACAGCGCCTTGGCAATCATCACCCGGCGTTTCATGCCGCCGGAAAGTGCCATGATCTTGCTGTCTTTTTTCTCCCACAGGGACAGTTGGCGCAGGATTTTTTCGATGTGTTCGGGGTTGGGGGCTTTGCCGAACAGACCACGGCTGAAGGTGACGGTGTTCCAGACGCTTTCGAAGGAGTCGGTGGACAGTTCCTGAGGCACCAGCCCGATCTTGCTGCGCGCGGCGCGGAACTCACGCTGGATATCATGGCCGTCGGCAGTGACTTTGCCGCTCGTGGGATTGACGATGCCGCAGACGATGCTGATCAGCGTGGTTTTACCGGCGCCGTTGGGACCCAGCAGGGCGAAAATTTCGCCGCGTTTGATATCGAGGTCGACGGACTTGAGTGCGGTAAAGCCGCCGGCGTAGGTTTTACCCACGCTGGCTATGGATATGATCGGTTGCACGCTTCCCCCTTGTTGGCAGTGCCTATTGCATAATTTGGGTGCACAAACTGCGGCGCACATTGTGCCCCGAAGCGCGCAGCAAGTGCTACCGCTTCAGGGCAAAAGGAGGGTGTGCGGAGTTACCACTCGAAGATTCTGTTGTAGAAGGCAACGGCGCTTTCGTAGGCATCGTTGGCGGCTTCTTCGTTGTAAGCCAGCGGGATACCAAACTTTTCACCGCGGCCGGTGGCGGCAGGATTGGTGAATCCGTGTTTGGCGCCAGGGTAACTGGTCACATCAAAACGCACACCCGCGGTCTGCATTTCCTGTACGAAGTTGGCCACCTGCTCGGCGGGGATCATGTCGTCGTCGCCACCGGTGTAGACCTGGATTTCGGCTTTGATGTCACCAGGTTGGATTTTCACTTCGGTCTGCAGGTCGCCGTGGAAGCTGACTACGCCTTTCAGTGGTAGACCGAGGCGTGCCATGGTCAGCGCTACGGCGCCACCGAAGCAGTAGCCCTGGGCGGCGACCTCGCCTTCGATCACGGTTTCGTGTTTATTGATGAGGTCGAGAGCGGCCTGGAAGCGTTTCTGAGCGGCTCCTTCGGTCTGGATGGTTTTGTTCATCAGGGCCGTGGCATCGGTGGGGTTGTCGGCGCTGACACCGGTGCCGAACATGTCGAGGGCGAAGGCGGTAAAGCCTTCGGCGGCGAGGCGTTCGGCTTCTTCGCGGGTAAAATCGTTCATACCCCACCATTCGTGCACCAGCAGGATGGCGGGCCTTTTTCCCTCGATGGTTTCGTCGTAAGCCAGGTAGCCGGTAAAAGATTCGCCGTCGATGGTGTATTCGATTTCTTCGGTATGCATGATTTCCTCCGTGAGGGGTGGGTTACGCTAGATTTTTGGTTGGCGATATCGCGGGTCATTTGGCGGAATAATATCTCCGTCCTCATCCAGCTCCGGAAACGGTAGTTTGTACTGCTCACAGTATCTCACCATTTTCGGGTGCATCCAGCGAAACAGAATATCTTTTATTGCCGGATCTTCTTCGTCGAGCTCTTTGTTTTCATACATTCCCGCTTTGGTTCGCTGATACATCGCCTCCTGCAAAATGATCGCCGCCGCCACACTCACATTGTAACTTTCCACCATGCCGATAATCGGTATGGTCACATGATCGTCGGCGTGCTCGGCCGCGTAAGCGCTGAGCCCGTGTTTTTCGGCCCCCATAATCAACGCGAAAGGTCTGGTGTAATCGGCCTGGCGAAAATCGATGGCGCGGTCGGACCAGTGCGCTGCATACAAATGCATACCGCGGTGTTTCAGCTCGGCCATACCCGATTCGATATCGGGATACACGGCGTTACCGGTAAAGCGCCCACTACCGCCGGCGGTATTGTGATAGAGCAGGTGCCCGTAGCTGGGCTGAACCATGTGGATTTCGGGAATACCCACGGCATCGGCGGTGCGCAACATGGCGGAGATGTTCTGGCCTTTGTGCACTTGGTCGGTAAGCAGGGTCATGTCGTGCTGGCGCTGACGGAGCACTTGTTTGAATTTGTCGTAGCGGGCGCGGCTCATGGTACTTCTGTTGTGTTTGGCTGAAGTCAGTGTTGGGGATTTATTTCAGGGGTGCGGTAAAGGGTTCTATGGTCACCCAGTCTCCGGTCTCGCAGTCGCCACCTTGCCGGGGCAGTACGACAAAACAATTGGCAGCGCTAAAGCCAGACAGTATGTGGCTGCCCTGGATACCGCTTGTTTCCACTACCTGGATTCCGTCGTCGTCGCGGTAGGTGAAGCCGCGCTGAAAATCCGTACGCCCGGGTTTTTTGCGGATATCGTTTAACAGACGCGCGCGTGTTTGCAGTGGAGGTTGTCGTTGTTTGTCGGCGGTACCGCGGAGCTTTTCCAATGCGGGCATTACCAGTTGATACAGGGTGACGATGGCGGATACCGGGTTGCCGGGGAGGCCGAAGAACAGGGTTTCGCCATCGGTTCTGGGCAGGCGGCCGAAGGCGAAAGGTTTGCCGGGTTTGATGGCGAGTTTCCAGAAACCGATTTCACCGAGCTCCTGCAAAACAGTTTTGGTGAAATCGGCTTCGCCAACGGAGACGCCGCCACTGGTAATGACAAAGTCTGCACTGTCGCGTGCTCGGGTAAATGCCTCGCGGATTTTCTCCGGCTGATCCGGCCAGCAGCCGAGATCCAGGATATCCACATCCAGTTGTTCAAGTGCTGCTTGCAGGGCAATGCGATTGCTATCGTAAATATCCCCGTCGCCCAGTTCGGATGCGGGTGTACCGATGGGCTTCAGCTCATCGCCAATAGAGAGCAGGGCGGCCTTGAGTTTGCGCAGCACAGTGACTTCGGCTACACCGGCGCTGGCGAGCAATGCGATGTGGGGAACTTTGATTTTTGAGCCCACGGGCACCAGGCTTTGGCCTGTATGCACATCTTCACCGCGACGGCGAATATTCTCGCGGGGTCTGGCCGGACGGCTCATGGTGATCTGGTCGCCTTCTAGCGTACAGTTTTCCTGCATCTGCACCCGGTCGGCTCCGGTCGGTACAGCGGCACCGGTGGTGATGCGCGTTGCCTGGCCCGGCGTCAGGGTGCCATGGAAGGGATGGCCGGCAAGACTTTTGCCAATAATGGTGTAGTGATCGTGTTCGCCACAGAGGGCATAGCCGTCCATGGCGGAGTTGTCACAGGGCGGCAGGTCGAGTGCGGCCAGCACCGGCTCGGCCAGAATGCGGCCACAGGCCTGACTCAATGGAACGGTTTCGGTCCCGGTTACCGGCTGGATACTGTCGATTAGCATCTGTTTGGCGGCCTCTACGGAACGCAGGCCATTTTCTGCACAGGCGTCAGTCATCTCTCATGCCTTTATCTTTCGTCTGTTTGATCGGGAAGATAGCTGGGTGAGGCACTGTTTGCCAAGTATTGATACTGCACAAGCTATCGGGAAAAGTTCGGGAGAAGGGGGTACCCGGTAGCGTCACCGCCACAGTGTTGGAGCGGAGCTGGATGGCACTTACACGGGTGGTAGGGTGGCGGCAAAGCACCGGGTATGGGTTTTCGAAAACCCATCCCTGGCACTTTGCCTTCGCATGGAGGATTGTGTCTGTCGTTTAGGCGCGAGGTATCGCTGTTATCCGACTGCCACTGCGAGATTCGTATTCAATAGCGCAGAGATTTCCGGCTTGCAGGAACCGCAATTGGTACCACACCCCAGCAACTCGCCCAGTTCGTCCACACTCGTTGCACCATCGGCAATGGCTGTTTCGATTTCTTTGCGCGAAACCTGCAGGCAGGTACAGACCATCTGGGCGCCGGCGGGGACGTTCTGTAGCAACTGGGCCGGCATTTCTGGCAGAGGCTTGTTGAGAGTGTCTTCCAGGGTTTTACGGTCCGGCAGGGTCTGCCAGTCTGCGGTGGTGAACACCAGCAGCTCCATTTGATTGCCATGCAGCAGCCAGCGCTCTCCATTGGGCAATTGCAGGCGCTGGCGGTGGAGTCGTTTGCTGTGCAGGGAAAACAGGCTTTCGGCCATGGCCTGCCAGTCCGGCTGCTTTTTCAGCGCCAGTTCAAAACGGTAGCCACCTTCCACCGGTACCCGGTACCAGTGCAGGATGGTCTCGAATAAAGACTTGTCGCCAGCTTGCAGGCGGCTGTGCAGCTCCTCCGCGGTCTGGGTGCGCAGCAGGAGGCAGGCGTAGCTGTGGGCACTCAGGGGCTCTATGTTGACCGCGACCTGTTTCAGCTCCGGCTGACCGGAGAAGGGATCGGTGAACGGAATAGCCAGGGCGCTCACGGTGGCGTTGTGGGCGAGGCTGTCGCTCCAGTGAATCGGGGCAAACAGCTGGCCGGGTTTCTGGCTGGCGGTGATGCGGGCGCGGCCGAAAAACTGGCCTTTTTCACTTTCTACGCGCACCAGTTGCGCATCTTCAATGCCAAACTTCTGCGCTTCCTGCGGATGTACATGCAGCTCCGGCGCTTCACTGTGATCCAGCAGTTTGCGCGCACGCCCGGTGCGGGTCATGGTGTGCCACTGGTCGCGCAGACGCCCGCTATTCAATACCAGCGGATATTCGGCACGGGTTTCCTGTTTCGGACATTGAGGGTCAACAGCGATAAAACGCGCCCGGCTGTTGGGGGTGTAGAAATCCCCGTCGCCGAACAGGCGAGCTTTGCCGCTTGGGTTTTCTGCATTGACCGGCCACTGTACCGGGGTGAAAAAATCGTATTCCTGATCGCTGATATTCGCCAGGGCGGAAATATCGAAAGCGCGGCGGGCCTGCTCGCGGTTGTTCTCAAACCCGGACAGAGCCGCGTGTTCGCGGAAAATATCCGCCGGCCCCTGAAAATCAAACGCCTCTTCAAAACCGAGGCGTTTGGCCACGTCGCAGATGATTTCCCAGTCGTGACGGGCCTCCCCCGGTTTCGGCAGGAAACTTTTCTGACGGGAAATCCGGCGCTCGGAATTGGTGACGGTACCGGTCTTTTCTGCCCAGGTTGTAGCCGGCAGCAACAGGTCAGCGGTGCGCGCGGTATCGGTATCGCCCACGCAGTCAGACACAATTACAGTCGGGCAGTTTTTCAGCGCCGCGGCTACCCGGCGCGCGTCCGGCATACTCACGGCCGGATTGGTCGCCATGATCCATACCGCCTTGATCTGGCCGCTCTCCACCGCGTTGAACAGATCCACCGCCTTGAGGCCAGGGCCCTGTGCCATGTTTGTGGCATTCCAGAAGCGGCCCACACGGTCGATGTTTTCTTCGGTGAAATCCATATGCGCGGCGAGCATATTTGCCAGGCCGCCCACCTCGCGCCCGCCCATGGCATTGGGTTGGCCGGTGATGGAAAAGGGGCCGCAGCCGGGCTTGCCGATGCGGCCAGTGGCCAGATGGCAATTGATAATGGAATTGTTTTTGTCGGTACCGGTGCTGGACTGGTTGACGCCCTGGGAATAAAAACTGATGGTTTTTTCGGTGGTGCGGAACAGCTCGTAGAAGGCGAGCAGTTGCTCCAGTTCGACACTGCAGTATTCCGCCACCTTCTCCGGCGTCCACTCCGCCGCTGCGTCGAGCGCGTCGGTGAAATGTTCCGTATGGTTGTGGATAAATACCTGGTCCAGCGCACCGGATTCGCTGTCCCCATATCCGGACAGATAGCGCAGCAGGCCGTTGAACAGCGCCGCGTCACTGCCCGGCGTAATTGCCAGGTGCATATCCGCCATTTCACTGGTGGCACTGCCGCGGGGGTCCACCACCACCAGCTTGGCGTTCGCTGCCTGCATACGCTGGAACAGGATCGGGTGCGTCCAGGCGGCGTTGGAGCCGATCAGTACTACCAGCTCCGCCTCGTCCAGGTCCTCGTAATTACACGGCACCGCATCCGCGCCCAGCGCGCGTTTGTAAGCGGCGACCGCAGAGGACATACACAGGCGGGAATTGGTATCTACGTTGGCGGTGCCGATAAAACCCTTCATCAGCTTGTTGGCCACGTAATAGTCTTCTGTGAGCAACTGCCCGGAAAGATAAAACGCCACCGAATCCGGCCCGTGTTCCTCGATCGTCTCGCGAAACTTCGACGCCGCATAATCCAGCGCCGTGTCCCAATCGCAATCTTCACCGTGCAAGCGCGGCTTTAACAGACGCCCGTGATTCCCCAGGGTATCCGCCAGAGAGGAGCCTTTTACACACAGCTTTCCCTTGTTAGCCGGATGCTGCTCGTCCCCGGTAATGCGAATCACCGACTCGCCGCCACCCGGCTGCAACTCCTGAGTAGCCGCCACTCCACAGCCCACACCGCAGTACGGGCAGGTGGTGCAGGACTTACGCGCCGAGAACAGTTCTGTTAAAGCCATCTTTCACTGCTTACTTTTGTATTTATTATCGCGCTTACTGATCGATTTTGATCAGCACATCATCGCCTTCAAAAGCGATCGGGAAGGAATCCAGTTTGATATCTTCCTCCTCCAGGCACTGACCGTCGTTCAGACGGTAGTGCTGCTTGTACAGCGGAGAGGCTACCGTCAATTCTCCGTCAATCTCCGCCACAAGGCCGCGGCCGATTACACCGGCGTTGGCAATAGGGTCCCAGTTATCGATGGCGTAAAGCTGGGGTTCCTGGTCGGGTAAAAAAAACAGGGCAACCTGACGATCGCCCACAAGAGCACACACTCCGGAATTGGCTACAAGATCTGATCGCTTGCAGACTTGCAGCCACTCGGTGCGGGTTATGGCAACTTCGCTCATTTTGGTTCTCCACAAATGGTGGTGGTGAAAATCAATAATTCTTTAACGGCAATCTACGCACAGAGGGTAGATGCGAAGGTGGAGTGCCGGGTGGGAGGTTTCAGGAGCGTCGCAAACAGGATGTTTGCGCCGCAGCGCCCAGGGATGGGTCTACAGCGGTCCTGAAACCTCCCGCCCGGTGCTCCACCGCCACCGGGCTTACCTAAATAATTAAGCCGGCTCGGCAATCTTTACGATTTCTTCTTCAGTGGCCGGGCGGCGCTGCTGGCGCTCTTCCACGAAAACGATTTTCTCGTCTTTCTCGTCGGTATTCACAAACTGGCGGAAGCGCTTCAGCATCTCCGGGTCGTTGATCGCGGTTTTCCACTCACACTGGTAAGTGCCAACCACATTGCCCATCTGGCGCTCCAGCTCTTCACCGATGCCCAGCTTGTCCTCGATCACCACCTCGCGCAGGTAGTCCAGACCACCTTCCAGGTTTTCCAGCCACACAGAAGTCCGCTGCAGCTTGTCCGCCGTGCGCACGTAGAACATCAATACCCGGTCGATATATTTGATCAGGGTTACATCGTCCAGATCCGTCGCAAACAGATCCGCATGGCGCGGGCGCATACCGCCGTTACCGCACACATACAGGTTCCAGCCGTTTTCGGTAGCAATCACCCCGATGTCTTTGCTCTGTGCTTCCGCACACTCGCGGGTACAACCGGAAACCGCCATCTTGATCTTGTGCGGTGAGCGCAGGCCCTTGTAGCGGTTCTCAACGGTGAGCGCCATGCCCACACTGTCCTGTACCCCGAAGCGGCACCAGGTGCTGCCCACGCAGGACTTCACGGTCCGCAGCGATTTACCGTAAGCGTGCCCAGTCTCGAAGCCCGCATCGGTCAGCTCGCGCCAGATTTCCGGTAGCTCTTCCAGGCGTGCACCGAACAGGTCGATACGCTGGCCGCCGGTAATCTTGGTGTAGAGATCGTATTTCTTTGCCACTTCACCGAGAACAATCAGCTTTTCTGGGGTGATCTCACCGCCGGCAATGCGTGGAACTACGGAATAAGTACCGTTTTTCTGCATGTTTGCCATAAAGGTATCGTTGGTGTCCTGCAGGCCGACGTGCGGCTTTTCCAGGATGTGGTCGTTCCAGAGGGAGGCGAAAATGGAGGCAGCGGTGGGTTTACAGATTTCACAACCCTTGCCGGAGCCGTGCTTGTGCAGCAACTCATCGAAGGTTTTGATCTCTTCCACCTGCACCATGTGGAAAATTTCCTGGCGGGTGTAAGGGAAGTGCGGGCAGAGGTCATTGTTGACTTCGACACCCAGCGCAGCCAGCTCGGTATCCACCACATTTTTCAGCAGCGCCGCACAGCCGCCACAACCAGTGGCCGCCTTGGTGCAATCTTTTACTTCGCCTACCGAGCAGCAACCGCCCTGAACCGCGCCGACGATATCGCCCTTACTCACATTGTGACAGGAACAGATGGTGGCGGTATCCGGCAGTGCATCGGCACCCAGGGTTGGGGCCGCGCCATCCAGTGCAGGCAGGATCAGTTGCTCCGGGTGTTCCGGCAGATCCATATCGTTCAGGTGGTATTGCAGCAGGGTGTCGTAGTCAGCGGCGTCGCCTACCAGTACCGCACCGCGTAGTTTCTTGCCTTCGCTGTCGGTAATCATGCGCTTGTAGACGCCGGTCTGCTCGTCCACAAAGGTAATTGCTGCGGAGCCTTCCGCGCGGCCGTGGGCGTCGCCGATGGAACCAACGTCCACACCCAGCAGCTTCAGCTTGGTGCTCATGTCCGCGCCGTTAAACTCGGCCGCTTCGCCACACAGCAGAGAAACAGCGGTGCGCGCCATGGTGTAGCCCGGGGCGACCAGACCGTAGATGAAGTTGTTGAACAAGGCACATTCGCCGATGGCAAAAATGTTTTTGTCGGAGGTGCGGCACTGGTTGTCAATGACGATACCGCCGCGCTGGCCCAGTTCGATGCCAGCAGATTTTGCCAGGCTATCTTCCGGGCGGATGCCAGCGGAGAAGACGATCAGATCCGTATCCAGGGATTTGTCGCCTTTGAAGTTCATGCGCAGGCGACCGCCATCCACTTCTTCGATGAGTTCGGTGGCGGTGCTGGTGTGAACGGTCACACCCAACTCTTCAATTTTATCCCGCAGCAGTTTGGAGCCGCCTTCGTCCAGCTGTACGGACATCAGGCCGGGAGCGAATTCCACCACATGGGCTTCCAGGCCCAGTTGCTTGAGTGCATTGGCTGCTTCCAGGCCCAGCAGGCCACCACCGACAACGACACCCACCTTGCCTTGTTTGGCGGCGGCCTGGATCTTGTCCAGGTCTTCCAGGGTGCGGTAGACGAAGCATTTCTCGTGCTCGTGGCCGGGGATCGGCGGTACGAACGGGTAGGAACCGGTGGCCAATATCAGGTGATCGTAGGCTTCGGATGCGCCACTGGCGGAGGTGACGACTTTGTTGTCACGGTCAATGTTTACCGCGGCGTCGTTCAGGCGCAGGTCGTAGCCCCACTCGCGGTACTGCTCCACCTTGCCCATGGCCAGGTCGTCCGCGGTGCGGCCGCCGAAGTATTCGGAAAGGTGTACCCGGTCGTAAGCGGGGCGGGGTTCGGCACAGAACACCAGTACGTCGAACAGTTCCCGCTCGGGGCGGTTTGCCAGTTGTTCCAGGAAGTGGTGACCCACCATGCCGTTGCCGATGACGACGATTTTTTGCTTAACCATAATCTCTGCCGTTTGAACCTGATCAGTGCGACAGAAGAAAAGCGTTGGGGGGCCTGGGTAGCTTGCGGCTGCACGGGCGTCCCCTCTTCTGTCGAAGAGTGTCAGGCGCCGTTGCCTTGCTGAAAAAATTTGGATTGTGACTAATGGTATTCAATCTCTGTGCCAACTCTTGAGAGCGGCGTGAGACGGGGGAGACCACAGAGTTTGTGCGGTTTATTGGCGATTCCGATTGCTCGAGTGCGACAATCTGGTGCGCCACGGCATTGATTGCCCCATGGCAGGGCTTGGGTGAAGGGGCAGGCAAAGCGTACTTTGCCTGCAGGGTGCCGGTTACAGGAAATACAGCAGATGCGAAAGAATCGCCAGCGCCGCCACCACTTGCCAAAACAACAGCGGGTTGCGCTCCATCAGCGGCGGTTTTTCGCGGTTGATGAACTTCTTGTTTGGCGTATTCAGATCGTGCACAAACTCCGATAGTGCCGGATAGCGGTTTCTCGGGTCCGGCGCACAGGCGCGGCGCAGGGCGCCGTCGATCCACTCCGGCAGATCTTCCCGACGCTGGCTCGCGCCGAGGTAGCGCATATTGGCATAGCTTTTCAGGTGGTAGTGGCTGCTGCCGAACCGCTCTTTATACGGGTAGTGCCCGGTGAGCATCTCGTAGGCGATGACCCCAAGGGAGAAAATATCCGAGCGGTGGCTCGCCGCATCCCCCATAAAATACTCCGGCGCGCAGTAGTTCTTGCTCCCCGGCGGTGCACTGTCCTGATACCGCAGCAGTTCCTGTAAACCCGCCGCATTGGCTCCGCCCAGGTCGATCAGCTTCAAGCGGCCGCTGGAATCCACCATGATGTTTTCCGGCTTCAGATCCCCGTGCACAATCTCCAACCGCTGCAGGCGCCGCAGCGCACTGACCAGCTGCTGCACCAGGTTGCGCACCTGATCCAGAGGCGGCTCCGGGTTTAGCTGCATCCACTGCCGCAGATTCTGCCCGTCCACATACTCCATGACATGGTAGAGAAACTTGCGCGCTTTTCGGGGAGGGAAAATCTTGACGATCGCTGGATGCTCCAGCCGGCGGCCAGTCCACTCCTCCGCGATAAACTGCTCGATATACGCCGGATCATCCGTGAAATTTTCCGACGGCGCCTTCAGCGCCCGCAGCTCGTCGCTCTCCAGATCCCGCACCAGATACAGATAGCTTCGGCTGCTCGCATGCAACTCCTGCAACACCTCGTACCCGTCGATCTTATTCCCGGGTTGCAGGGGTGGCGGGAAGGGCAGGTCGCCCGTCGCCAACATCAGGTCATCGGCTTCCAGTGCCTCCAGTACATTCACACGGCACAGCGCCAGGCTCAGATTGTCTGTGCTGCCATTATCCAGCGCTGCCGCAATCAGCGCTTCCGCTGCATCCACCCCTTGCGCGTTGAGTATCTCGGTGAACTGCGCTGCGGGCAGAAAATCGTGAATCCCGTCTGTCGTCACACAGAACAGGTCTCCGGATTCCAGCGGCTCCTGTCGGTAATCCACCTCGATGTGCGCATCCATCCCCAGCGCCCGGCTCAAAAACGTCCGCCCCGGCCCCAGCGAGCGACTGTGATCCCGCGTCAGACACTCCAGCTTGCCCGCCCGCAGGCGATATATCCGCGAATCCCCGATATGAATCAGATGCGCCGTCGCACCTTTCAAAACCACCGCAGAAAACGTCGTCAACCAACCGCGCTGCACCTCATCTGCACCACCACTCTGCCGGTACAGCCAGCCATTCAACGCGTGCAACACCCGCGCCGCCGCCTGCTTCACCGACCAGGTATCCGGCGTACTGTAATAGTCGGAAATAAACCCACTGATCGCCGCTCGCGCCGCCGCGCCCCCGGCCTCCGCACTACCCACACCATCCGCAATCGCCGCCATCGAACCGCGATAACGCCGCTCATTGCCGGTGGCCCGGTAGATCGCAACAGCATCGTCGTTATAGGCGCGCTGGCCGCACTCAGTAGCGGTGGCGAACTCCAGATTCTCGGTGTTGGAAGCCCGTTGATTGGGATCGGACACGGTGGTGGTTTCGCAAGTGGTGTTCAAATTGGTGCCGGTAATAGTAAGTGATTTGGGGCGAAGCACTGCACCGATAAAGGGTTCTGAGACCTTCAAAAACAGGATGTTTTTGCAGAGCCCCCAGGGATGGGTTCACGGCGTGTCTCGGAACCCTTTATCGGTGCAGTGCGCCCGGGAACCCGCTATCGGCTGCCCGGGAATTTAAATTAAGCGACGTCGATCAGGGAAACACTACCATCCGGCATGACTTCCGCCATCTGGCCTTGCGGCTCTTCCAGGAACAGTAGCGTAACAAACCCAAGTACCGCCGTACCGGCAATTACCAGGAAGAAGGTCTCGTAAGAAACCATACTTAGCACCGTCAGGTAAAACACCGCGCCCACATTTCCGTAAGCACCGGTCATCCCCGCAATTTGCCCCGTCAGGCGACGCTTGATCAACGGTACCACCGCAAACACCGCACCCTCACCGGATTGGACAAAGAAAGAACACGCCATCGCCGCAGCCACCGCGAGATACAGCGGCCACTCCGAATCAATCATACTCATCGTCAGATAGCCCACCGCCAGACCCGCGGTCAGAATCAGCAGCGTACTCTTGCGCCCGAATCGATCACTGATCAGACCACCCGCCGGGCGGGACATCAGATTCATAAACGCATACGCCGAAGCCAGCAGACCCGCCTTCACCGGATCCAGCGTAAACGTCTCTGAGAAAAACAGCGGCAACATCGAAATTACCGCCAGTTCAGAACCAAAGGTAGCGAAGTACAGAATATTCAGCACCGCGACCTGCTTGAACCGGTAGCGATGCATTGGCTCCGGCAGCTTCACAAAGATCTCTTTGTTGATGTCGTAACACTTCTTCGCGTCAAACACATAGAGCGCCACCAGTGACACATAAATGGCGATCGCCACTGGCATCGCCAGCATACCCACACCACTCGGAGACAGTTTCCAGGTCAGCAGCGCCAGTGCCGCATACATGGGCACCTTCATGATCAGCAGCAGTACAAAGTCCGCAGGGCTGGATACCTCCATGCCGCCAATTTTTTTCGGCTTGAAGTAAGTACCACCTTTCGGTGTGTCGGTCACCGACTTGAAGTAAATCACACTGTAAACCAGTGCAAGTACACCGGTAATCCCGATCGCATAACGCCAGCCGTCCTCGCCACCGAACAGCAGCGCGATGGTAGGAAGCGTCATGGCGCCGGCGGCGGAACCAAAATTGCCCCAGCCACCGTAAATGCCTTCCGCGGTGCCCAGCTGCTTGGCCGGGAACCACTCGGACACCATGCGAATACCGACCACAAAGCCCGCACCGATAAAACCGAGCAGGAAACGGCCGATGGCCGCCGCGGTAAAGCTGTCTGCCAGTGCGAAAATAAAACAGGGAATACTGCCTACTGCCAGCAGCAGCGAATAGGTCAGACGTGGGCCGTATTTATCGGTCAGCATACCGATGATTACCCGCGCCGGAATGGTCAGCGCCACGTTCAGAATCAGTAGCGTCTTCACCTGTTCCGAAGTGAGCGACAGACTGTCCGCAATCGCCATCAACAGCGGAGCGTGATTGAACCAGGCAAAGAAAGTGATAAAGAAGGCGATCCAGGTCAGGTGCAGCACCCGGATCTTTCCCTTGAAGGAAAACAGATTTAAAGAATCACTGGACATGGTCTTATCCCGTTAGTTATGAATCTCTTCTCTGTCGCTTGGTGTGGATCTGGCCTGTTTATCAGGCTACATCAATCAGGGAGACACTGCCGTCTGGCATTACCTCTACCATATGGCCTTCCGGCTCTTCCATCAGCAACAGAACAATAAAACTGAACACCGCGGTGCCGGCGATCACCAGGAAAAACGTCTGGTAATCCACCATTGTTAGCACCGTCAGAAAAAATACCGCGCCCACATTGCCGTAGGCGCCGGTCATACCCGCGATCTGGCCGGTCAGGCGGCGCTTGATCAGCGGCACTACCGCAAACACCGCGCCGGCACCGGCCTGTACGAAGAAAGAGCACACCATGGCCGCGCCCACGGCCAGGTACAGTGGCCAGGTGGCATTGATCTGGCTCATCAGCAGGTAACCGCAGGCCAGCCCCGCTACCAGAATCATCAACACCGGTTTGCGGCCGTACTTATCGCTCAGCAGACCACCGGTGGGGCGGGAAACCAGGTTCATAAAGGAATAGGCCGAGGCCACCAGGCCCGCCTTCACCGGGTCGAGGGTGAAGGTCTCAAAAAAGAACAGCGGTAGCATGGAGATCACTGCCAGCTCGGAACCGAAAGTGGCGAAATACAGCAGGTTCAGGATCGCCACCTGTTTGAATTTGTACCGGTGGATCGATGCCGGGGGATTGGTTAAGACTTCACGGTTGATACTCAGAGTCTTCTTCAGTTCCAGCAAGTACAGGCTCGCGAGTGCGGCATAAATCGCCCAGGTCCAGAACTGGTTGAGCAGCCCCACTTCCGCCGGTGACAGCTTCCAGGTCAGCAGCGCCAAGGCGCCGTACATGGGTAGCTTCATAAACAGCAGCAGGAAAAAGTCGCCGCGGCTGGTGATTTCCATCGCGCCGATTTTCTTCGGTTTGAAATAGGTCGCACCCTTTGGGGTGTCGGTCACGCTGTTGTAATAGATCACGCTGTACAGCAGGGCGATAACACCGGTGAGACCGATGGCATAGCGCCAGCCGTCTTCTCCGCCAAACACCAGTGCGAGGGAGGGCAGCAGAATCGCGCCGGCGGCGGAGCCAAAATTGCCCCAGCCGCCGTAAACACCTTCCGCAGTACCCAGGTGGCGGGCGGGGAACCATTCAGAGACCATGCGGATGCCGATCACAAAGCCCGCGCCGATAAAGCCCATAAAGAAGCGCGCGATGGCAGCCTGCACAAAGCTGTCAGCGAGTGCGAACACGAAGCAGGGAATACTGCCGACCGCCAGCAATACCGAGAACGTCAGGCGCGGGCCATATTTATCCGTAAGCATGCCGATGATCATGCGTGCGGGAATGGTCAGCGCCACATTGAGAATCAGCAGGGTTTTTACCTGATCCGGTGTCAGCGCCAAGCTGCTGGCAATCGCCATCAACAGTGGTGCGTGGCTGAACCAGGCAAAGAAGCACAGGAAAAAAGCCAGCCAGGTCATGTGCAGGATTTTTACATTGCCACTGAAAGAAAACAGGTTCAGGGATTCGGATTGACTGCTTTGAGACATTGCTTTGTTTAACTCTCTCATCGGACGCCTGCCCGCCGGGCATAAAAAAAGCCCACGGGCACAGGCGGTCTGTACCGGTGGACTTCGATGTCCTGTCGTTCGCTATGGTGTGGCCGAGTGCTGTTGTTTGTGGTGGGGCTCTCTGGTGCGTCTGCGACTGCTCGCAGCGTCTGGCCCGTTGGCACTTCGGCGATGAGCGCTGAATGCCCGACGGGCGGAAACAGCATCTGCTCACTAAAGGTTATTCAATTTCTGTGCCATATCCGGGCACGGAGGAAAATTTGGTGCGTCACGCGGGTTGCCGTTGGGGCATCGAGGGGGAATTGGGCGAATGACGGGATTTGCAGCCGCCATTGCGCCCTGTTTTGGGGTGTTTTATGCACCAGAGTGAAAATGATGCACTGCTGTCGCGCGGTGCCCGAAACTACGGGCCCGGACGGAATGGGGTCAGGCGCTCAGGGTCTGCTGCAAATTTCTGTGCCGGAGAAAGTCCAGCGTCTGCTGATACAGGTCGGCATTAAAGACTTCCGCGGCGGCGCAATCCGTTGGTGCGATTTCGTTGCACAGGGCCAGTAGTTCGCGGGCTTTCTTTTCCGTGGGGCGGCCGTGTTCCGACTGCGGATGGGCAAACAGATGCCAGCCGGGGTTCTTCACTGGTGGTTGTCCGGTGGTGGCGAAGAGCTCGTCGTCGAGGGACGCGGCGATGGTGGCTTCCGGCAGATCGAGATACTCCGGGCGCGCCAGAATGGCAATGGCATCCCGGCGCTGGCTGCGGTCGCTGAGCCAGCCGCAGGCGTCCAGCAGAGCGGCGCGCAGGGCCAGGTGGGTCGCCGGGTTGGCCTGGTGCCAGCTGCGGGTGACTGCCAGTACTTTTTCCGGCATCGCCGGCATCAGTGCATTGCTGGGGGTGGCGATCACGCCGATCCCTTCCTGCACCGCGAGTGTGTTCCAGGGTTCGCCCACACAGTAACCGTCGATATCGCCGCGGCGCAGATGGTCCACCATCTGTTCCGGCGGGAGCACCACAAGGCGCACATCGGTGTCCGGGTTGATGCCGGCGCTGGTGAGCCAGTGGCGCAGCTGCAGTGTGTGGCTGGCGAAGGGGTACACACTGGCAAATGTCAGTGGTGCTTCGCCTTCGGCGCGGGATTGAAGATGAGACTTGAGCGCCGCGCCGATATCGGGTGTCTGGCTCCCGTCGCTGGCATCTGTAATCTCCAGGGAATCATAGAGCGTGCGCGACAGGGTAATCGCGTTGCCGTTGCAGCTGAGGATCAGCCCGCTGAGCAGCGGCTCTTCGCAGTGGGGCAGTGTCTGGTTCAGGGTCAGCGGCATGGGCGCAAGTATTGCGGCGGCATCGGCGGCACCGCCGATCAGTTTGTCGCGCAGGGTGGCCCAGGAAGTTTCCCGCTGCAGGTCCACCTTCAGTCCATAGCGCTCGAAGTACCCCAGCTCGTGGGCCACGATTAGTGGTGCGCTGTCGGTCAGGCGCAGGTAGAGGAGTTTCAGATTGGGCTTTTCTGCTTGCAGGCTGCTCACGGTAATACTCTCGAATTCATTGATTTATTGGTCTGCGCACGTCTTTCTATCCGGCCGGGGTGCAATTACACCGCCGATTGCAAATGGGTAACGATCTGCTCGGCCACGTTGCGCATTGTGGAGTTGCTGTTCATCGCCAGAGTGCGCAGCGTCTGGTGGGCAGCCTGCTCGCTGATATTTTTGCGTGCCATCAGCAGGCCTTTGGCCCGCTCGATTACCTTGCGCTCGTCCAGCTGTTGCTGGGTGCGCTCCAGGGACTGGCGCAGTTGCTGATAGCTCCGGAATTGGGCCATGGCGATTTCGATGGCCGGCGCCACGCGGTCTGCCGACAGGCCCTCCGCCATATAGGCACTCACGCCGGCCTCCACTGCGCTGGTAATAAACTCGGCGCCGCCGCGGGCGGAAAACATCGCTACCGGGGTAGGTTTGTGCTGGTTGATGACCGAAAGACTTTCGAGGATGTCGCGGTCGGGGGATTCGATATCGATCAACACGATATCCGGCCGGTGCTTTTCCACCTGGAAAAGCAGTCCTTCGGCACTGGAGAGTTGCGCCAGCAGGTTGTAGCCGGCAGCGGTCAACTGCCCGGCCACCATAGCGGCGCGTTCTGGCTGGTCGTCGACCAGCAGGATACTTATGGGTTTCGTCGTCATCGCTCTCAGAACTTCAATTCGAACTGCAACCAGAACTTGTCCGTATCGCTGCTGAATTGGTCAGCATCGTAGGTCGCGTACTTGGCAAGCAGGCCGATGTTTTTTGTTATGGCATAGGTCGCGACGAGGTCCAGTTCGTTGCCGTAATCCAGGCTGTCGCGATCGCTATAGAATTTATGGAGGGTAGCTGCAAACTTGATGCCAGAAACAACGACAGAGCCGCCAGCATAGTAGTCGCGAACGCCGTCCACGGGTGTGGTCAGAAACTTGTCGGCGAAGCCCTGGAATTTGTGCAGAGTAGCCAGTGGAGTCTGGAAGGCCCACTCTCCATCGCCCGTCAGCCATTCTGTGCCCACAAAGCCTGCGAATTTGTATTTCTGTACTGGCTTGGTCCAGAACTCCGCGTTGTAGTACTCCGCCTGATAGTCGTAGGGATTGCCGCCGATATCGCTCTGGGTGGCGGCGCGCAGGTGCCAGCGGTAGCTGGCGCAATCCGCGGCCCACTCGAAGCCGACGGTGGCACTGGCCAACTGCTCCTGGTCGTGAAAATCCAGGCTGTAGATAAAGCCTTTCAGGGTGTGATTGGGGCGGACTTTGTAATCCACCTCCAGCGCGTTCACGGGCCCGCTGATGTCGGCATCGTCGCCGTCCGGGCCAAAAATACGGTTGACGTTCCACATGTAGGTGTAATCGAGGGACACCTTGTCGTTGAAGTCCCATTCGGCGCGAAAGGCGTCGTAGGTCTGTTCGTTCTGGCGCCAGGCCACACCGCCGATAAAACGCTGGTCGTCATAGTTGATGCGCTGACGGCCTACGGTAAACAGCCCTTGATCCAGTGCGTAACTGATTTGGGCGCGGTTCATCTCGCTGTAATCGGGGTCGGCGACTACCGGGAATTGGGTGTAGCCATTTTCGGTATTGTTGAACTTCTCACTGCTGATATAGGTGACGTTGTCGCCTTCCAGCAGAAATTCCCAGCCGTCCCAGCGGGCACTGGTCCAGGTAGCGCGGCTGCGCAGGGTGCCGGCGGTGGCATGGTGGGGGAAGGCCACGTCGCGCACATGCTCGTAGCGGGGCCGGAAATTCAGGTCAAACGTGCTGTTACGGATCATATCCCCGGGCATCTGAGCGATATTCTCATCGGCCAGCACCGTACCGGGTGCGATCAGCACAGCGACCGCCGTGACGGCCAGCGTCAGCGGGGTAAGGATGTGGGCGCGTAGGGCGCTTGAAGACATGAGAGGCTCCCGGATACTTTCGACAGGCATAAAAAAAGCCCGGCCGCACAGATTGTGCCGCCGGGCTTCGTTGCCAGTGGCATTTGTACTATCAAAACTCGTACCAATTATTTCCAATCTAGTAGAACCTGTGAAAAGAGCGGCCATATTGCCCCGTGATGGTCAATTACTGGCGGGCGCCTGCACACTGCGGGTGCAGCGCGCTCCCTTCGGTGCGCCTATGTGGTGCGGTCTGGCCGAACACTACCACTTGGTTGTGGAGTTTTGACTGTGGGCGCTGGGAATAGGTGTAGGATTCAGGTTCTGGTGTTTATAAATAGGAATGATGTGAACCAATGACGGCAAATTCCGATTTTTCCAGTGCGCAGGAGCACCGCGGACCGGGCCTCAGGCGCGTTTGTCCGGTGGTATTGGCGGGTGGTCAGTCCAGCCGCATGGGGAAAGACAAGGCACTGCTAAAATTATCCAATGGGCGCACGCTCCTGGAGCAGGCCAAAAGCGTATTTGATGCGATGCGCCCGCCCGAAGGCGTTGAATTGCTGCCGACACTGGTGAGCGGTGCCCGGCCTGGTGGTATACCAGATCGGGTGCCGAGTGCCGGTCCCCTGGGGGGATTGCAGGCCGTCGCCCGGCACCTGGATCAGTGGGAGCTGGGTTGCGATGCGCTGCTGGTGGTACCGGTGGATATGCCGCTGCTGAGCCCGGTGCTGCTCCAGCAACTCTGTGCTGCGGGGCAGACGGTGGAGCAGGCGGTATGCATCGGGGATTTTTACCTGCCCTGCTGGCTGCCTATCAACGCGCGCAGCGGGAAGTATCTGGACGCCGCGGCAACCGGCAATGCGATTGCCTCGATGCGGGCGCTGTTTGGTTACCTGGGCTGTATGCAGCTGCCCGTCCCGGATGGGGACTGGCACCTGAATGTAAACCGGCCGGAGGACTTTCGGCGCCTGGCGCCCTAGATGTTGCACGTATTGCTGGTATTGCCCGGGACATGCTGATTGGGCGGTGAAAAAGCGGTGAATGGAAGTTTCCGGGACAGGGAGGTAGGTGCCCATGGCAGTGCGGCTACGAATTCGGGTTTTCGCAGGTCTGTTCGCACGGTTCCTCTCATATGCTTGCGTGTGCGCTGTACTACTGGCTCTCGGCAGTTGTGGCCTGCGCCAGCCTCCTGAGCTGAGGCTCGCGGTCGATGCTGGTTTCCAGCCGGCGCTAGAGGCGCTGCGGGAGAACTTCGAGGCGCAGTGTCGCTGCCGCCTCAAAATCACCGCTGGCGCCAGCGGCCTGTTGTACAGCCAGATTCGCGCCGGTGAACCCTTCGATCTCTTTCTCTCCGCCGACAGCGCGCGCCCTGTGCTGCTGGAAAAGGCTGGCTTCACCGTGCCCGCCAGCCGCCAGACCTACGCCCGCGGCCAACTTGCCCTCTGGGTCAGCCGGCAGATCTCCACAGACAAATCCTCCGGGTTCTCCACCCTCTCGGCAAAACTCGCAAGCACCGACACCGCTCTCACACCGCGCCAGCTGATCCTGCTGCTGGGGCGGGGTAAGCACAAGGTGGTGGTGGCAGACCCGCAACTGGCGCCAGATGGAGACGCGGCGGTGCGTATGCTGAAGAAGCTGCGCCTGTGGCCACGCCTGCGTGGGCGGGTGGTTTATGCGGGCCACGCGGGCCATGCCCAGATTCTTCTGCACCAGGGGCAGGGGGATATGGGGCTGATTCCCTTTGGGCAGGCCCTCGCTGCCGGCAGTCACGGACAGTTCATGCGCATTCCCGCCCACTTTCACCCGCCGATTCATCAGCAGGTGGTGATCTTGCGTAACACCCGCGAGCGAGATCTGGCCATTCGTCTGCTGCAATACCTGCAGTCGGAGGGGGTGCAAGAGAAACTGCAGGGGCTGGGGTTCCTGCAGGTAAAATCACTCTCCCGAAGCGGTTCCTGAATGCGGCTGAAAAGTGGCCCGTGAAAAGGCGGGGGATTTAACCCGCGGCTCGCATTTTTTGTAATCCGTTGCATGAGAAATAGTTTCAGGTAAATCGATAATTATTTAACGCCATTAATGGTTTTAATTGTTACCTATTCCAATGCTGAATTATTTCCATATCAAAGCGTTATGTTATTTGGGTGTTAAAAGAAACCTATTGGAATAGTTAACCAAATATTCCCTTATATGAATTAAATAACCTCGCGGGGAATACTTTTACGCCAAATTTCCAAGGCAACGTTTAAGTCACTTAAAATCACTTAAATACACAATAGTCAGTCGCTGGCGCCAGTTTTTGGTTTCTTTTGTAACGTAATCTACTGTTTTTTGATCGTTTTTCCGCATTTTTAATAGAATTCCACTAAACGAGTAATAAGAATCCTCTATTTCCGTTCGCCAGGCTTATTCTCTTTAATGCATCGTCCTACCGAAACGGATTTAGTTTTTTCCGGGAAAACCTGTTTTTCCCGGGGGCACTCGCTTTCACTTCAATGTCGGCGCACACTGATGGCGAGATGTGCCAATTGGAATTAAATAACGCGGTACACAAATGACCCGGAAAATCGGGTCGGCTCATTTTCGCGAGCCATATAACAACGACAATTTTTATAAACGGGAGCACAAACGGTGATTATTGCCATACCAAAGGAGACCGCGCCGGGCGAGGCGCGGGTCGCGGCATCGCCAGCCAGCGTCAAGCGCTTGCAGTCGCTGGGCTTTGACGTTGTCATCGAACAGGGGGCCGGTGAAGCAGCCAGCTTCCCCGATGCAGAATACGAACAGGCCGGTGCCAAGCTGTGTGCCAACGCAGCCGAGTGTCTCAGCCAGGCGGGCATCGTACTGAAAGTACAGCAGCCCAACGAAGCGGAGCTGGACCTGATCCCCAGCGGCGCCACTCTGATTGCCTTCCTGAAGCCGGCGCAGAACGAAGCGCTGCTGAAGAAACTGGCGGAAAAGAACATCAATGCGCTGGCGGTGGAATCCATTCCACGTATTTCCCGCGCCCAGAAGATGGACGCACTGAGCTCCATGGCCAACATCGCCGGTTACCGCGCGGTGATCGAAGCGGCCCACGAGTTCGGTCGTTTCTTTACCGGCCAGATCACTGCCGCCGGTAAAATTCCACCGGCCAAGGTGCTGGTGATCGGCGCCGGTGTTGCGGGTCTGTCCGCCATCGGTACCGCCAAGAGCATGGGTGCCATCGTGCGCGCCTTCGATACCCGCCCGGAAGTTCGCGAGCAGGTAGAGTCCATGGGTGCGGAATTCCTCACCGTGGAAATCGAGGAAGACGGCGCCGGCACCGGCGGTTATGCCAAGCAGATGTCCAAAGAGTTTATCGACGCTGAAATGGCGCTGTTCCGCGAACAGGCCAAGGAAGTGGACATCGTCATCACCACCGCACTGATCCCCGGTAAACCGGCACCCAAGCTGTGGCTGGCGGACATGGTGGAAACCATGGCCGACGGTTCCGTGGTTGTGGACCTGGCGGCGGAAATGGGCGGCAACTGTGACTTTACCCAAGCGGACCAGAAAGTCGTCAAGAGCGGCGTGACCATCCTCGGTTACACCAACCTGGCGAGCCGCGCGGCCACCCAGTCGTCCACTCTGTACGCCACCAACCTGTGTCATCTGTTGACCGACATGACACCGGAGAAGAACGGCGAGATCGACATCAACTTTGAAGATGAAGCGATCCGCGGTGCCACCGTAGTGAAGGAAGGTGAAATCACCTGGCCGCCGCCCGCGCCGAAAATCTCTGCTGCACCCCAGCAGAAAAAGCCGGAGCCGCAGATTCAGGTAGAGCCGAAGCCGGAGAAGAAATCTTCGCCGCTGTCGCTGGTGGCCTTCTGGGCCGTGGCCGGTCTGTTGTTGCTGGCGCTGGGTAAATTTGCGCCGGCGGATTTCGTCGCTCACTTCACCGTGTTTGTGCTGTCGATCTTTATCGGCTGGCAGGTGATCTGGAACGTATCCCACGCACTGCACACCCCGCTGATGAGTGTGACCAACGCCATTTCCGGTATTGTGATCATCGGTGCTCTGCTGCAGGTCGGCGCGACCGGTTCCTTCGTCGTCACCGTGATGGCGTTTATCGCGGTGCTGTTCGCCAGCATCAATATCTTCGGCGGGTTCTTCGTTACCCACCGTATGCTCAAAATGTTCCGTCGCTAAGGAGAAAGAGACATGAATAGTGTAATTTCCATGGCTTATCTGTTCTCTGCGGTGATGTTCATTCTGAGCCTCGGCGGACTGTCTACCCACGAAACCGCAAGACGCGGTAACTACTACGGCATGGTCGGTATGGCGATTGCCATCATCGCCACCGTGGCCGGCATCACCTCCGGTGCCTACCTGCCTGTCGGCATCGCCATGGGCGTTGGTGCCGTGATCGGTATCCACCTGGCGCGCAAGGTGGAGATGACCGCAATGCCACAGCTGGTAGCCCTGCTGCACAGCTTTGTGGGCCTGGCCGCGGTTTTGATCGGCTGGGGCGGCTACCTGGATCCGCGTATCAATCTCGAAGGTGCTGCGCACATCGTGCACAACACCGAGATCTACATCGGCGTATTCATCGGTGCCATCACCCTGACCGGCTCTATCGTTGCCTTCGGCAAACTGCAGGGCCTGATCTCCGGTAAACCGCTGATGCTGCCGGCGCGCCACTGGCTGAACCTGATCGCCCTGGTGATCTGTTTGGTACTGGGTGCCCAGTTCATCCCCGCGGACGTGAGCAATGCCACCATCATCAACCTGCTGGTGATGACCGGTATCGCGCTGCTGCTGGGTATCCACCTGATCGCCGCCATCGGCGGTGCGGATATGCCGGTCGTAATCTCCATGCTTAACAGCTACTCCGGCTGGGCCGCTGCGGCCACCGGCTTCATGCTGAGCAACGACCTGCTGATCGTGATCGGCGCTCTGGTAGGCTCCTCCGGTGCCATCCTGAGCTACATCATGTGTCGCGGTATGAACCGCTCCTTTATCAGTGTGATCCTGGGCGGCTTCGGTTCCGACGGTGCTGTGGCCAGTGCCGATGGCGAAGAAGAGGGTGAAGCGGTAGCCACCACCCACGACGAACTGGCGGACGACCTGAAAAATGCCAGCAGCATCGTGATCGTACCCGGCTTCGGTATGGCGGTAGCCCACGCCCAGCAGGCGGTGAGCGACCTCACCGACAAACTGCGCAAGGCGGGCAAAACCGTACGCTTCGGCATCCACCCGGTTGCCGGCCGTCTGCCCGGGCACATGAATGTACTGCTGGCGGAAGCCAACGTGCCGTACGACATCGTGCTGGAGATGGAAGAAATCAACGACGACTTCCCGGAGACCGACCTGGTTCTGGTCATCGGCGCCAACGACACCGTCAACCCCGACGCGGTTGAGAAGCCCGGTTCCCCCATCGCCGGTATGCCAGTACTGGAAGTGTGGAAAGCGGGCAAAGTGGTGGTGCTGAAGCGCTCCATGGCCTCCGGTTACGCCGGCGTCTCCAACCCGCTGTTCTTCAAGGACAACTCGCGCATGCTGTTTGGCGATGCGAAAGAGAGCCTGCAGAGCGTACTGGGTAAGATGAACCCGGCCTGATCCGTCAGACGGAATCGCAAGTCTGCTGAAAAAGCGGCCCCCGCAAGGTGGCCGCTTTTTTTGTGGTTGAGGCAGGGTGGTGAGAGCAGGCAGCAGGGGGATCGCTCATCGGTTGGGGCGGTGGTAACCTAGGGCGCCAAAGTACTCATAAAAGTCCCCATAAAAAGCACTAACCATAAGAAAGTTCAGAAAATGGCCGCAATCATCCGAGAACTCGTTACACGCCTTCCTTTCAGATCGCTCCGCTCAGTGCAGCGCCCGCTAGGCGTCCTCGCCCTGTCTCTATTGACTGCCTGTGGTGGCGGTGGCTCAGGGGGCGGAGGAGACGATGGCACCGAGCCGCCGATCACCACGGCGCCGGGGGTGCTGACCCTGAGTGGCGACAGCACCGCCGCAGTGGGTGATTCCGTCGGCATCGTGGGCAGTGTTTCCGATATGGGGTATGCCCGTTTTCAGTGGGAGCAGCTGGCCGGGCCCAATGTGGAGCCGCTGGCGGGCAACGGCACCGCCGGTATCAGTTTTGATGCGGCCAATGTCGGTGACTACCGCTTTCAGCTCACCGCCACCCATCGCAACGGCGATCAGGTGCAGGAGACGTTTGATGTATCCGTAGTGCCCGGGAGCACGGGTACCCGGGTGCAGTTCCGCGCGGACCGCGCCGTGAGTGAGGGCTCACAGTTTTCACTGCGGCTGGGCTATACCCAGATCTCTGGCGGCTATCGCGACTGGTCTGCCCGGCAGTTGTCGGGCCCCGACGCCATTCTGGAAACCGACGACTCCGGCGAGCCGGTGTTGTTCGTCACCGCGCCCCAGGTCGATGGGGATCAGGTCATCACCATCGAAGGCACGCTGGAGACCACTACAGGTTCCTATACCGATACGGTTTACGTGGTGGTGCAGGACCGCCCGCAGATCACCAGTGAGTATTACTGCGACGGTGAGGGTGACGCCTGCGCAAAATCCCTCGCACTCAATAATGTCTACAGCTACCGCGCCGACAGTCCTTACCGCGACTATCTGGCGGACTGTATTTATTCCAATCAGCTGAATGACGACAATCTTTGCACACTCAACGAGCTGCCGTTGATCGGCATGAAGAGCGCTTCGCCCAGCGTTGATCTCATCATGGATCACGTGCTGGTATCTCACGACTGGATGGGGGAGCGCTTTGAACGTTTCCTGACCGAGCTGGATCCGTACAGCGACTTTGCCCTGCTACTGCGCTCGGTGACCGCGGTGGTGATTTCCAGCGATGTGCGGCCGTCCTATTATTGGTCGCTGACAGGGGCCATTCACCTGGACCCGGACAGCCTGTGGTTGACGCCGGAAGAGCGCGATGTGATCAGTGAGATTCCGGACTACCGCAGTGCTTTCAGTTCTGCGCTCAACTTTGTCACCCCCGCGCGTTTTGTAAAAAACAATGACTACGTTTTTTACAGCTACAGTCACGCCAATCGCTACGATCGCCCGTTCGATCATCTGGAGGCGGATCTCGGTTCGCTGCTGTACCACGAGCTGGCCCACGCCAACGACGCCATGTCTCAGACCAAAATTAACAGCGGCCTCGACGGAGGTGATATTTTCTTTCGCCAGGCGCAGACGGCGCTGCAGGGCAGGGTGGTGAATGACTCTGTCAGTGAAATCAATCCGCCGCTGTCGGAAGAGTTGTTTGACCTCGCCGATGTGCGCTACCGCGGCGCAGAGGCGACGGCTACCCAGCGCTGGTACTCCCCGGAAGATATTTCCGAGTTTTTCTTCCCGGATACCGCCAGCGACTTTTACGCGTACGCAACCCCCTGGGAAGATACCGCGATGTTGTTCGAGGCCACGATGATGAGCCTGCGTTACGGTATCCACCGGGATGTTGCGGTGACCAACAAACCGATCAATCCCTCATCGGCGGATGACTATCGGGTAGAGCAGGGGCAGCGCAACCGCATCGGCTCACTGCGTATTCGCCCTCGCGCCAGTGTGGCGGTGCAGGGGCTGTTGCCTGAGGCCTGGTCCGAGGCGGATGCTCACCTGCAGTCTGTGGTGCCGGTAGCGCTTTGCGCCGGTGAGGGTTGGGGGCAGAACCTGGATCCTGCCTGTGCGGGAATGGCGGCGCCGCTGCGTTTTGCCGCGCCGGTGCCGAGCCGGACGATTCCCATGCCCACCGAGTTGCCACGGAGTTTTATCCCGCCGACGCCCACTCGATAAAAGCCTGCCCGGAGCAGAGTGCTGAAAACATTCGGCACTCTGTTCGCGTTTCAATTTTGCTTGTTCGTGTTTCCTGTCAATTTCTTTTATGCATCTGCTGAAAGTCCGGGTAGGCATTTTCACCCAGGATTTTCCCATCAATTTTTTGTCCATAAAAACCGGGATGCTGGTGGTAGCGTTCCTTCAGCCTTTGCACGTCGCCGTCAAAGTCGGCGAGGCGCGGATCCTGCGGGCGTTCCTGCGCGTTGATGTACGCCGCCACATCCCAGGCCTGTTGGGGTGTCAGCTGAATGCCTTTTCCAAGAGGCATATTCGCGTGAATGAACGCGGCCGCAGTATTTACCCGGTGCATGCCCGCACCCCAGTTGTAGCTGTCTTTGCCCCACAGCGGCGGCAGGTTGTAGATGCCGGCGGCTTCATAGCCCTGGCCGTCCGGGCCGTGGCAGGCCATGCAGTGTTTTGCAAAGACCTCTTTGCCGTTGTCCGGGGAAAAGTCGCGTGCGGGCTTTTCCAGTTTTGGATAACCGCGGCCGGGGAGTTTGTCCCGCTGTTCCACCGGCAGCGCCGTGGCGATGGCGTCTGGCAGGGGGAAGTCTTCCCGCTTGGCACCGGTAATCAGATCCTCATCAGAAACTTCAGGCACCGCTCCGTCGATGCCGAAATGATTCATCAGTCCGCCCATTGCCAGCCAGTAGGCGTAGGCGGAAAGGGCGATCATTTCCGCACTGTCTGCCGGCGGTGGTGCGCCATTGGCGGAATAGGTGAAGCAGCCCTGGATGCGCTCGGCAAAGCTGTTCACCTTGTCGTTTTTCTTGCGATAGGCGGGGTAGGCAAAGTAGGCGGCCCACAAGGGCGCGGCATCGGCGCGGCGACCTGCATCCATATGGCAGTTCACACAATTCAGTGCATTGCCCACGTATTTGCCGCGCAGTTCCTGCGAGTTTACAAACAGTTGATAGCCGCGTTTTATCTTCTCCCCAAAGGCGCTATCAGGAATCTCCGTAAAGGGCCGCGGCTGGATTTTTGGCAGGCCGGAATCCGCATCCGGGCTGGGAATGGCTTCCTGCCGGTCCGGCAGTTCGGTGCCGGGCTGGTCCGAGGCACGCTTGCCAGATTCACCGCGGTCGCAGGCGGTCAGTGTTAACCCGAGCACTGCAGCCAGTAACGCAAATTGAATGAGTCGCATCACTGCCCCCCCGGTTTGCCGAGCTGGTTGAAGTAATTGGCCAGGGCCTCGATTTCTTCATCGCTCAGCTGGCTGGCGATTTTTTGCATCACCTGATCCTGGTCTGTGGTGCGCCCCCCTTTTTTCCAGTCCTGCAGCTGGGCCTTGAGATACACCGCGTGCTGCCCGGCGAGTGGCGGAATATTGCCGACGCCTATACCGGAGGCACCGTGGCAGGTGACGCAGGCCGGAATTTCCCGGGACCAGTCGCCCTGATAGGCGAGCTTTTCTACTGGGTCGCTTATGACAGCCTGGGTACCGCGCAATATGGGGGTGATTTTGGGCAGCGGGCGCGAGGAAAAGTAGGTGGCGATCTTGTCCAGCACCTCGTCGGTCACTTCCTCAGACAGCGCGTGCATGGTGGTGTTCTTGCGCTTGCCTGCCTGGAAGCCGTGTACCTGCTGGCGGAAGTAGTCCACCGGCAGTCCGGCAATGCGCGGTGCCAGTCCCGGGCGCCCTTCGCCTTGCAGGTCGTGGCACTCGGCGCAGACTTCCGCTTCTTTCGGGAAGCCGGGGATATTGCGGGTGGCGTCCCCCTCCGGTTCTGGCGGGGTGGGTGTGGTGTCTCGTTGAGGTTTGAAGGGCTCGCCGCGAGGCTTGACGCCATCTTCCTGTTCACTGCTTTGCGCAAAGCCGACAACGGCTGCCAGCAGGCTAACGCAGAGCAGGGTGGGCAGCACCCACATCCTGTGGGGAATCTTCACGGAAGGTCTCCAGTACAGTGAATGGAGCGATACTGCTGCGGGCAGCGCTCAGGCGCAGCCAGGGTTTCGCTTTCAGTGTAGAGGATCTGCTGGTCGGGGGAGGTTTCGCGGGAGGCGGCTGGGGCCGCTGAAAGCAGCTGGCCCCGGAGGATGAGGTTTTCGGACAGAGCGCTCAGGGGCGCAGCAGGTTGGAAAGGCGCGCGTTGGGCTTGTCGGCTTTGCGGAAGATCAGCGCGATCTTGCCAATCTCTTGCACCAGCTCGGACTTGCTCTGCTGGCATAGCTCGGTGATCAGCTCCCGGCGTGCATCGCGGTCGTTGACCGCCAGTTTCACCTTGATCAGCTCGTGATCTTCCAGGGCGCGATTCAGCTCTTCAATCACCCCTTCGGTGAGCCCTTTGTCGGCTATGGTGACAATTGGTTTGAGGGTGTGGCCGCGTGCGCGCAAGGCTTTTTTACGGTCGGCTGTTAAAGGCATACAATACTCCATCCTTAAATCGGGTAACCCGTGCGCGGACAACCCCAGAAATTAGCGATGTATTGTAACTGATGGCCCGATCAAAGAGCAGCCACCGTTGGCTGCGTGAACATTTCAACGACCACTACGTCAAACAGTCCCAGAAAGACGGTTACCGCTCCCGTGCCTCCTACAAACTGCAGGAGCTGCAGGAGAAGGATCGCCTGATCAAGCAGGGCATGACCGTGGTGGATCTCGGCGCCGCGCCTGGCGGCTGGTCTCAGGTGGCCGCAGAACTGGTCGGCCACAAAGGTCGGGTTCTTGCATCGGACATCCTAGAGATGGATGCCCTGGCAGGGGTGGACTTCGTGCAGGGCGACTTCACTGAAGAAAAGGTCTTCAACGAGCTGCTGGAAAAGCTCGGTGAAGAGCGCGCCGACCTTGTGATTTCCGATATGGCCCCCAATATGAGTGGTGTGCGCGCTGTGGATCAGCCGGCCTCTATGTATCTGGTGGAGCTGGCGGTGGACATGGCGCGCCAGACCCTGAAACCCGGTGGTGCTTTTGTCGCCAAGGTGTTCCAGGGTGAAGGTTTCGATGAACTGATCCGCGATCTCCGCAGTCAATACCAGACCGTGGTTACCCGCAAACCCGGTGCATCCCGTCCCCGCTCCCGCGAAGTCTACGTAGTCGCGCGCGGCTTCAAGGGCTGACTCAAAGATTGACCAATGCGTATCCACCGCTTTGGCGCAGCCCGGGCGGTGTGGTAAAACGGCACCCTGCGCTGGCCTGGACCGGCGCCACACCCCCGTCATTCTGACCCTTCCCAGCAGTGGATTTGGGGCTGGATGACTGGGGCGACAGATTTACGATTTTCGCCGCCTATACTGGGTGGAACGGATTTACCTGCTAAGGCTCAACCCAAGGCACAGGACAAGAGGGCAAACCCTTTGAACGATATGGCAAAGAACCTGGTGTTGTGGCTGATCATCGCTGCGGTACTGCTGATGGTCTTCCAGAACTTCAAGCCACAAACCCGGGACGAGTCTGTCAGCTACTCCGAATTTGTGCAGGACGTGCAGTCCGGCCAGATCAAGAGCGCGCTGGTGGACGGCCTGGTCATCACCGGTGAAAAAGCCGACGGCAGCCGCTTCAAGACCATCCAGCCACAGATCATCGACGACGAGCTCACCAACGAGCTGGTGCGCGGCGGCGTTCAGTTCAATGGCCGTGAGCCGGAATCCCCCAGCATCTGGCAGCAGCTGCTGGTAGCCAGCTTCCCGATCTTGATCATCATTGCTGTATTCATGTTCTTCATGCGCCAGATGCAGGGCGGTGCCGGTGGCCGCTCCGGCCCCATGTCCTTTGGCAAGAGCAAGGCGCGCCTGCTGGGCGAAGACCAGATTAAAACCACCTTCGCCGATGTGGCGGGCGTGGATGAAGCCAAGGAAGACGTACAGGAGCTGGTGGAGTTCCTGCGCGATCCGTCCAAATTCCAGCGCCTCGGCGGCGCCATTCCCCGCGGCGTACTGATGGCGGGTCCTCCCGGTACCGGTAAAACCCTGCTGGCCAAGGCCATTGCCGGGGAGGCGAAAGTACCGTTCTTCTCCATCTCCGGTTCCGATTTCGTGGAAATGTTCGTGGGTGTGGGCGCCTCCCGGGTGCGCGACATGTTCGAGCAGGCCAAGAAACAGGCCCCGTGCATCATCTTTATCGACGAGATCGATGCCGTCGGCCGCCATCGCGGTGCCGGTATGGGCGGTGGCCACGACGAGCGCGAACAGACCCTGAACCAGCTCTTGGTAGAGATGGACGGCTTTGAAGGTAACGAAGGCGTGATCGTCATCGCCGCTACCAACCGTCCCGACGTACTCGACAAGGCGCTGCTGCGCCCGGGCCGTTTCGACCGCCAGGTATTTGTCGGCCTGCCGGATATCCGCGGCCGCGAGCAGATCCTCAAGGTGCACATGCGCAAAGTGCCGCTGGAAGAGCATGTGGATCCGCAGACCATCGCCCGCGGCACCCCCGGCTTCTCCGGTGCCGACCTGGCCAACCTGGTGAACGAGGCCGCGCTGTTCGCCGCCCGCGCCAACCGCCGTATGGTCAGCATGGAAGAGTTCGAGCGCGCCCGCGACAAGATCATGATGGGTGCCGAGCGCAAATCCATGGTGATGAATGAGAAAGAAAAGACCAACACCGCCTACCACGAAGCCGGCCACGCCATCATCGGCCGCCTGGTACCGGAACACGACCCTGTGCACAAGGTCACCATTATTCCCCGCGGCCGCGCGCTGGGTGTCACCCAGTTCCTGCCGGAAGAAGACAAATACAGCCTGAGCAAGCGCGCGCTGGAATCCCAGCTGTGCTCCCTGTTCGGTGGCCGTATCGCCGAAGAGATGACCCTGGGTGCAGACGGTGTGACCACGGGTGCCTCCAACGACATCGAACGCGCCACGGATATCGCCCGCAGTATGGTGACCAAGTGGGGCCTGTCCGAGAAGCTCGGCCCGCTGCACTACGGTGAAGACGAGACCGGCCAGCCCGGCCAGGGCAACCCCATCTCCGGCAAAACCTCCAACGATATCGACGAGGAAGTGCGCCGCATCATCGACAGCTGCTACGCGCGTGCGGAAAAACTGCTGGAAGACAACCGGGATATTCTGGAAGCGATGAAAGACGCGCTGATGGAATACGAAACCCTGGATGCGGAACAGGTGAACGACCTGATGGCGCGTCGCAAAGTGCGCGCGCCCAAAGACTGGCACGACAACGACTACACCGGCGGCGGCCCTGCGGACGAAGTGCCGGAAGCGGACGAAAAGCCCAAAGACGGCTCCCAAGATGGAGAGAGCCCCGTGGGTGGCCCGGTCAACGGCCACTGAGCTGATCGCCTCCGCGACATGGCAAATACGGTAAGTGCAGACTCACCGACACAAAGCGGGCCAATTGGCCCGCTTTGTCTAACTGCCCGAATAACCATCCCAGCCCCATAACACGCTTTTCACGCCTATGAAGCTGCACTGCGGAACCCACACCCTGGACCTTACCAGCCCTCAGGTGATGGGTATCCTGAATACCACCCCCGACTCCTTCTCCGATGGCGGCAGCTATTACGCCGGCGGCGGACTGGATCTCGACCTTGTGCTGCAGCGGGCCGAACAGATGGTGCGCGATGGCGCATCGATCCTGGATATCGGCGGCGAGTCCACCCGTCCCGGCGCCGAGCCGGTGTCGGAAGCGCAAGAGCTGGAGCGGGTGGTGCCGGTGGTGGAAGCCATTCGCCAGCGCCTCGACGTCGTCATTTCCGTGGACACCAGCACCGCGGCGGTAATCCGCGAAAGCGCCGCGGCCGGCGCCGGGCTAATCAACGATGTGCGAGCACTCACTCGCCCCGGTGCACTGCAAGCAGCCGCCACCACCAGCCTGCCCGTGTGCCTCATGCACATGCAGGGGCAGCCCGGCACCATGCAGTCCAAACCCGAATACACCGACGTGGTGGCCGAAGTGCGCGCTTACCTCGACCAGCGCCTGCAAGCCTGTATCGACACCGGCATCGCCCGCGAGCGGGTGATCTACGATCCTGGATTCGGCTTTGGTAAAAACGATGAGCACAATCTGGCCCTGCTGCGCAATTTGCCGCAACTGGCCCCGGACGACATCCCCATACTGGTGGGCCTGTCCCGCAAATCCATGATCGGGCGCCTGCTGGACCGCAACGTCGACCAGCGGCTCCCCGGCAGTCTCGCGCTGGCCATGCTGTCCGCCCAGCGCGGCGCCAAAATTATCCGAGTCCACGACGTCGCTGCCACCACCGACGTCCTGAAAATGCAAAAACTAATCGACCACCCCCTGTAAGAGCCTGCCCTGAAGGCGAACCCATCCACGGCCGTTCGCGAGCAGAGCAGGCCCAGGCAGGAGAGGTGCAGAACGAATACACCGCGAAAAAAATCGCGATTGAAAACGAGAAGTAAGATGAGCAGAAAATATTTCGGCACCGACGGCATCCGCGGCCTGGTAGGCGAGGGCGCAATCACCCCGGACTTTATGCTGCGCCTCGGCTACGCGGCCGGCAAGGTGCTCGGTGCCCGTGTTAAAGGCACTGGTGGCAGTGGCCGCAGCCGAATCCTCATCGGCAAAGACACCCGCGTTTCCGGCTACATGTTCGAAGCCGCGCTGGAAGCCGGCCTGATCAACGCCGGTGTCGACGTCGGCCTGCTCGGCCCGATGCCAACTCCGGCCATCGCCTACCTCACCCGCACCTTTCACGCCCAGGCGGGTATCGTCATCAGTGCCTCTCACAATCCCTACCAGGATAACGGCATTAAATTCTTCAGCGGCGATGGCAGCAAACTGCCGGACCAGGTAGAGGCGGACATCGAAGCCGCTCTCGACCTGCCCATGGAAACTGCCAAAGACCTGGGTAAGGCCTGGCGCATCGACGACGCCGTCGGCCGCTATATCGAATTCTGTAAAGCCAGCACCCCGTGGGCCTACTCCCTGCAGGGGCTGAACATCGTGCTGGACTGCGCGAACGGCGCCACTTATCACATCGCCCCCAAGGTGTTTCGTGAGTTGGGGGCCGAAGTGCACGCCATCGGAACCCAGCCAGACGGCCTCAACATCAACCTCGATTGTGGCTCCACCAAACCCGAGCAGCTGCAGAAGGCCGTGGTCGAGCGCGGCGCCGATCTGGGCATCGCCTTCGACGGCGACGGCGACCGGGTCATGTTCGTCGATAAAGATGGCAGCCTGATCGACGGCGACCAGCTGCTGTTTCTCATCGCCATCCACCGCCAGCAGTTCCTCGGCGGCTGCAGCGGCGTAGTGGGCACCCAGATGAGTAACTACGGCTTTGAATTGGCCCTGCAGGATCGCGCCATACCCTTCGCCCGCGCCAAAGTCGGCGATCGCTACGTGCTGGAAAGAATGTACAAGAACGGCTGGACCCTGGGCGGCGAATCCTCGGGGCATATCGTGTGCACCGATGTGACCACTACCGGCGACGGCATCATCTCCGCCCTGCAAGTACTGCGCGCGGTCAGTGATTTCGGCGAGCCCCTGCACCAGCTCACCGCCAAAATGGAAATGCTGCCTCAGCACATGATCAATGTACGCCTCGCCAGCCGCGATGGCGTGCTGGACCATGCCGACGTACAGGGCGCCGTCGCCCAGGTGGAGTCCAAATTGGCCGGCAGTGGCCGTGTGCTGCTGCGACCATCGGGTACCGAACCCCTTATTCGGGTCATGGTTGAGGGGAAAGACCCCAAAGTCGTCCAACAACTGGCCGGCGACATCGCCAAGGTCGTGGAGCGGGTCGGCAATACCTGATGTGCCACCGGTGGCATTCGGTTAACCCCAAGGCCACCGGAAGCCCTTGATTCACAAATAGAAAAACCGATAGAAAACCACCAATAATCCAAAAACGCTGGTTGTATGTTACCGGCAATACCGCTAAGATTTGCGCCCCTTGGAGGAGCACCCATGCGTAAAACCCTGGTAGCTGCCAACTGGAAAATGCACGGCACCAAAGCATTTGCCGTGGAACTGTTGGAAAAGCTGAACAGCGGACTGGAGTCCGGCAAGTGCTCCGCTCAGGTGGTCATCTGCCCGCCATACCCTTACCTGGGTGTCGTAGCGGACAAGATGGGCCAGGCAGAGCTGGGCGCACAGAACCTTAGCGAGCAGCCTTCCGGTGCCTACACCGGGGAAGTCTCTGCGGAGATGCTGCTGGATTGTGGCGCACGCTACGCGATCATCGGCCACTCGGAACGCCGTAGCCTGTATGGCGAAGGCAACGAGCTGGTCGCCGCCAAGTATGCCGCAGCCAAGGCCGCAGGCCTGATCCCGATCCTCTGTGTGGGCGAGTCCCTGGAGGAGCGCGAGGCCGGCAAAACGCTGCAGATCGTGGCCGAGCAGATTCAGGCGGTAATCGCCCTGGGCCTGCCCGAGACCTGGCAGAATGCGGTCGTCGCATATGAGCCCGTATGGGCTATCGGCACCGGCAAAACCGCCACCCCGGAACAGGCGCAGGAAGTGCACCAGTTCATTCGCCAGCAACTGGGCGAAGCGGGCGGCGCAACGCAAATCCTCTACGGAGGTAGCGTAAAGGCAGCCAACGCCGAGGAACTGTTTGCCAAGCCGGATATCGACGGCGCACTGGTAGGCGGCGCCTCATTAAAGGCAGACGAATTTACCAAAATCTGCTGCGCGGCCAACTGAGCCACGCAACAGGTTAAATTTTTTGAGCAGGGCATAAGCCCCTAGCAGGTTTTCTGGACAATGGAAAAACTGGTTTTAATCGTTCACATCCTTACCGCGCTGAGCATCATCGGCCTGATCCTGATGCAGCAGGGCAAGGGTGCGGAAGCGGGCGCTTCTTTCGGCGCCGGTGCCTCCAATACCGTATTCGGCAGCCAGGGTAGCGGAAATTTCTTTTCCCGCTTGACTGCAATCATGGCGACGGTATTCTTCGTCACCAGCTTCGGCCTGGCCATCCTCGCCAGCCGTGACGAAGCCCCGGCGATCGACGGCATGCCGCAAGTACCGGCAGCCGTAGAATCCCGCGAGCCAGCAGCGACCGACAGCGATATCCCTGAAGTTCAGGAGCAAGCTCCGGCCGCAGGTGAGCTGCCAGCAGCAGAAGAAGCCCCTCAGGCCGAACTGCCAGAAGCCGGTAGCGAAGAGCAAACTGAGGAACAGCCTCAGTAAGCCGAAAGGCTTAAATCAAAAACTGCAAAGTTTTTGCCCAGGTGGTGGAATTGGTAGACACGCTATCTTGAGGGGGTAGTGAGCTATGCTCGTGCGGGTTCAAGTCCCGCCCTGGGCACCATCTTAAAGTCCGGACAAATCCGGCAAAGTCCTAAAGGCCCCGCAATGCGGGGCTTTTTTTTGCCTTCTAGCTCCATTTTCGTCCAGTCATGTTCATTGTCAACCGGTGCTACCTAGTGCTATTTTTGGTGCTACCTTGGTTCAATTTTGATTTGTAGCACCACGATGGCTCTTACTGATACTAAAGTTCGACAAGCGAAGCCCGAAGCTAAGGACGTTTTTTTGTCCGATGAGAAGGGTTTGCGTCTTCTGATCAAACCGAATGGCTCTAAGTATTGGCGCTTGAAATATCGCTTCATGGGTAAGCAGAAAACGCTAGCGCTGGGGGTGTACCCGACGGTCAGCTTAAAAGAAGCCCGCGAAAAGGTTCTCGACGCAAAGCGGCTGCTTTCTAAGGGGGTCGACCCAAGTCTGGAGAGAAAGCAGGAAAAACAGCAAGCAAGGCTCAGCGCGGAGCAGTCATTTTCGGCCTTAGCTAGGGAGTGGTGGGAGCATCACTCGGGCGGGTTGAGTGAGAATCATGCGGCGAGAATATGGAGTAGGTTAAAGACAAACAGCTTCCAATTGCTGGGCGAGAGACCTATTGCCGACATTTTACCTGGTGATGTCATTACCGTAATCCGTCAGGTAGAGAGTCGCGGAGCGATGGATGTCGCAAAACGAGTTTTACAGGATATTCGTCGAGTATGTGCGTACGCGGTTCAAACAGGGCGCTTAACCCATAATCCTGCTAGTGAGCTTTCTGGGGTGTTAAAGGCTACAAAAAGTCGGCATAGAGCCTCTTTGCCTCGTGAAGAGTTACCAATATTTCTTGATGCGCTGGAAACGTATGATAAAACTGGTCGATTGCTGACCAAACTAGCATTGAAATTGTTGCTTCTTACTTTTGTGCGTCCCGGTGAACTACGCGGAGCCCGTTGGGAAGAGCTTGAGTTAGATGATGCTAGGTGGCGTATACCCGGGGATAGGATGAAGATGGGCACTGAGCATATTGTCCCACTTTCCAAGCAGGCGCTTGCTGTCATAGAGCAGATTCGCTCCATTAGTGGCCAGTATGCACTGCTTTTTCCTTCCGAAAAGGAGCGCTCGAAGTCAATGTCTGACAATACGATGCGCAAAGCTATCTTCAAGCTTGGTTTCGATGGTAATCGACCGGATAGGAGCAAGGCTAACCCGCATGGCTTCCGTGCGACCGCTTCCTCAATTCTTAACGAGTCAGGCTTTAATCCAGATGCTATTGAGCGTCAGTTGTCACATCAAGAAAGAAATGGAGTGAGGGCAGCTTATATTCATCATGCAAGGCACCTTGAAGAGCGTACAGAAATGATGCAATGGTGGGCAGACTACCTGGATGGCCTTCGGTCGATAGGGGCGAGCGAGCCTGAGAGAGTGCCAAAGAGTCTTGAAGTTGTGGAGCTGGTATAGGAGGTCTCGCTGTCCTTAAAGGCCATCTACGGAGTACAAATTTTGAAATTTAAAGAATCTATCACTTTAGAAGAGGCTGTATTGATCGCAAATGATCTTAGCCACTTTCAATCCCTTGATGAGGTGAGACGTCGTGTTGCCTCAGAGTGTGAGCAAGCAGAAAATCAAAATGTTGCCTCTTTATTAGGTAAAAATGCGGAAAATAGCGCAGAACTGCATTACCAGCTAGCGGATAAGCTGGAAGTTGCTCTGGATAAGGCTCTAAACCAATACGTCTCTTTATGTGATGAGGCCGCTATCCATTTTTCAGGTGACGTTCAGGGGCAGCAGGCTACGAAGTTGGAGCTGATAAAGCCAGTCCATATCGCCGCCGGTGATGAGGCGCTTGATGTATCAAGGTGCATATTCAGCCGAAAGAGCATAGGAGACTATTTGATGCCGCATGATATGAGAGCTGCGGCTCGGCTTACTCCTCTAATTGAGTGCTCAAAAAATATCCAGAATGGTGATGATGACGAAAAACCGACTGAAACTTCCCCGAAAGTCGAAAATGAAGAGTCTTCTACATCACCAAAAATAGCTAAAAAGACCATTAATTCTTACCTAAAAACGATTGCAGCTCTGTCTGACTGCATTCTTGATGGGCTTACTGGGGCACCGACAAAGGATGCGCAAGCGGTACTTATGGCACTAGAAGCCAAGGGAATCGAAGGTTGTGTAGGCCAGAAAACGTTGGCGAAATATCTCACTGATGCCAAGGAGCTCGTGTAGCGTAAAGTATCTGGGAGAATATTCCATTGAACTCAGGGAATATTCCCCAAAGCACGTAGTTTGATCTATTAAATACGCAGCCATGTTGAGAATGAATAGGAGAACAACATGGCTGACAATCAATACAACCCCGCCCCATTAGGCTTCATTCGCCTACCTGAGGTGCTGAAGCTATTACCGATTAGCAAAAGTACATGGTGGGCGGGAGTCAAATCTGGACGATTCCCGCAGAGTGTTAAATTAGGGCCAAGAACAACCGCTTGGCGCGCGGAGGATGTATATGAGCTCGTTGAAAATTTGGCAAAGGGTGATGCCATATGATCGAGGTAGCAAAGCCCAGCCTTCCGAAATTTTACCCTGGAAAAGATAAGCTACATTTCTTTGCCCCCTTTAATTTAAAGGGGGTTCAGCGAGTCGCTGCGATATGTAAAAGCTCGGTAATTAATAATATATTATATTTATATCTTACCTTTATTAAGGCTGGTTCACCTACCTTTACGTGTGATGCCTCGAAGGACTCCCTAATCGAATTTAATCACATGGTTATGTTGGGGTAAGATGAAAAAAATAATTAAAGCTACCCGAGTCAATATAGGTGAGAATGCATTTAAACTTTACTGTGCGCCCAGGTTTCGGGGGCATTATCTAGAAATTTTAGAGCGACTTGCCGATCAAATGAATGCGATGCTTTCATATCATTGCAAAATATTGGTTTTTAGAATTGATCTAAGGTTAAATGAATATACATGTGATAATAAACCCGTCACAGATTTTGTGAACAGGTTAAGGAAGCACCTCCGTGCAGCAGGGCATAAACGAGTTGGTTATATCTGGGTGAGAGAGCATGATTCCAGTTGTAAGCAGCACTATCATATGACGCTAATTATCGATGCTAACCGCAATCAACATCCTCATAATATAATAGAAAAGGCCAAATATTACTGGGAGAACTGGGGGTGTGGGCATCTATACGTCCCGACTAGCTGTTATAGACTTGTAAGAAGGGGCGACCCAGATTCTTTGGGGCGGGCGTTTGAGCGAAACTCATATTTGGCAAAAGTAAAAACAAAGGCGAGGCGCCCCATGGCGACTAATGATTTTTCAGCAAGCCGCCTTAAGCCAAAGGTGCAAAGCTGTGAATTGTTGTTGCCAGTTATCGGTCGCTGTGCGTAGATGCGTTCAGGTTGGTTTTTGAGCGTGTTTGACGAGCCAGCAAGCTCAACCATTCCGTTGGCTTGAAAAGCACTTGTAGGCCCCTTAGCGGGGCTTGTGTGGGCTTGCATGTTGGAAAGCAGCGAAAAAATGTAATTTTCCAGCCGATTTGATTGAATGTCGATCAGTTTGCGTCGTTTTCGGGCAGAGCGCTCATTGACGCAAATGTCGGCGTGTCGTTTAATTCCTTTTGTGAAATAGCGCACATAAAAAGGATTAAAATGACTAGTATCGTTAGGGGTCTTCTATTCTCAATTACCTTGGTATTGGGCGGTTTGTCAGGTTGTGGGGGAGGTGGCGGTTCAGACGGTGGGACGGACAACTCTACTCCTACTGCCTCAAATCGAACTCCCGTTGCAAATGCTGGTTCGGATAGTGTTGTCGCACTCGGCAGCACGGTTACTTTAGATGGCTCTTCTAGCACCGATTCTGATGGGGACGCCTTAACTTATCAGTGGTCGTTCCTTTCTCTACCCTCTGGCAGTTCAGCTGAATTCAATGATTCGACAGTGGAGTCTCCGAGCTTTATAGCTGATCAAGTTGGGACATATGAAATACAGCTGGTAGTTAATGACGGATCTGCAAGCAGCACTCCGGATACAGTGATAGTTAAAACAAACACCCCTCCGCGTGCCGAAATTAGCGCTGATAAGAACAAATATCTGGTTAATAGCACGGTTCAGCTATATGGAGAAATGAGCGCAGATGCAGATGATGACTCCTTATCGTTTGAATGGCGGTTCGTCGATGTCCCAGATGGCAGTAGTGCTCAATTTAGTAATTCAAGCGCGGTTAGTCCTACATTTGTTGCCAATGTCGAAGGAGACTATGTCGTTGAGTTGGTTGTAAACGATGGGATCGACAGCAGTGAAGCAGCTACCCATCTGGTAAAGGTCGTTGCAGAGAATACGCCTCCGGTAGCGGACGGAGGTGGTGATCAGTTCGTAACGACAGGAACGCTTGTTACGTTAGATGGGAGTGGAAGTTCTGACGTTGACGGGGATAGTTTGACCTACAGTTGGAGACTGTGGGCAGCTCCTGAAGGAAGTTCAGCGTTGTTCGACAATATCGATTCATCAAATCCGACAACCACTTTCACACCAGACATAGACGGCGTCTATAAGGTGCATTTCGTGGTTAATGATGGGGTTGAAAGTAGTGCCCCGGATAGCTTTGTCGTAACTGCCGCCACGGGAAATTCGCCACCAGTTGCGGATGCTGGTGAGAACCTGGATGTGGTGGTCGGCACACGTGTAACTTTAGACGGAAGTTCCAGCTCCGATGCCGACGGGCACAACTTGTCTTATCTGTGGAGTTTCAAATCTCTTCCTGAAGAAAGCGCGGCGGAATTTAATGATTCCACTTATGCCTCCCCGACCTTTACGGCTGATTTAGTTGGTTCATATGAAATTCAATTAGTCGTTAGTGATGGGTTCACGGAAAGCCAGCCTGATACAGTGGTTGTAGTTTCTACCAGTGATAACGTGAGACCTGTAGCGAATGCTGGAGACGATCAGAATGTATCAACTGGGTCGGTAGTTAATCTTGATGGTAGCGAGAGCTCCGATGCTGATGGTGATGCTTTAATCTATCAGTGGTCGTTAATATCTAAACCATCAGGAAGTAGTGCAGAGCTCACTGGCTCAACAGCTTCAACTCCTTCATTTATTGCCGATACTGATGGTTCATATGTAGCCCAGCTGATAGTCCATGACGGTGAAGAGGATAGCCTTGCTGATACTGTTACAGTCACGGCAGCAACTGTGAATTCACAACCGGTGGCTAATGCGGGTGACAATCGCGATGTGATTGTGGGTAGTACTGTTTCTCTTGATGGAACGGGAAGCTCCGATGCTGATGGCGATGTGCTGACCTATAGCTGGTCTTTTACTTCGACCCCAACTGGTAGCACTGCGACTATTGATTACCCTCAATCTGAAGCTCCCAGTTTTGTAGCCGATGTTGAGGGTAGTTACGTCGTACAGCTTACCGTTGATGACGGCGTCGAAAGTAGTGCTGAAGATACTGTGACAATTCAGGCGGTTCCGCCTAGAGTTCGCTTGTATAAAGACTCAGGATTGTTCTCAGTAAATTATTCCGAAGTGTCGTTCCCATACTCATTAATTGGATCTACCAATGCGGCCGTGGCCGGCAAGTCTTTTGTAAGTTTAGGGAAGTTTAAGCTGGTTGCTGAAGGAGCGGACTTTACCATTTCGAAAGTTTCCGCAACTGACTCCACTGACGTAGTTTCTCCTTATTTTACAAATCTTTCAGAAGGGTACCTTTTGGTTGACGGTTCTGAAGTTATTTTTGAGTTGATTTCTCCTTTAACCGGGGGCGCGACCGTTTCACTTGATTTTAGCTTCGAAGTTGAGGAGACGGGCGAAACTTTCAGCGCAAAGTTCTCATTCACAAGTAACTGATTAAAACCTTCCTTGGCTTGATTCGAATAGCCGTAAAGGGTGCTGGGGCGAAATAATTGACCTTCGGCACCCTTCTTTCCAGCTTCGCCAGTACAAAGCCCTAAGGTGACCTTCCTTCCAGTTACCTGCCAAAGAATAGAATGGATAAATAGTGTTCTAGGTGGTATGTAAAGGCGGGTCACTTGCTGCATGTATAGAGGTGTAGCTGTGTATCCTGCGCGGTGGAGTTAATAGGTGAAAACTTTTGGTGAATTTTTGGGTGAAGGCTATTCTCAGCGCCAAGTCGAAACTATGTTCGGTAGGGCGTTCCGAGATTGGAGGCGTGAAACTGATGCTGATAAAAAAGTGAGGCTTCAAATAAAAATGGGCTTGCTGGCTCCTCACTTGCATCGAACTCAGGCGATTAGAGTTGCGAGAGGTCTCTAGTACGAGCTGGTCAGCGGTGAGTGTGGTTGGGGTTGCTTAATATTTGTCCGAAAACTCAACCTAGGTGTGCAATGTGGTGCTACTTTTGGTGCTACATTTTTTGATTTCATTTTCTTTGTGTTGTGTTCGGCGGGGTTCATGGCGTTTTTCAAGTCCCGCCCTGGCACCACATCAAAGTCTTTAGAATACTAAAGCAAACAAAAAAGCCCCGCGATGCGGGGCTTTTTTGTTTTTACGGTTTGACCCTATAGAAGGGAATAGGGGCTAAAGGTCAGCCCCTTTTGCAGCAAATTGAAATCCTTATGGGTTTTCTACGTTGTGATAAACCGCCTGAACATCCTCCAAATCCTCAAGCATATTCATAAACTTCTCAAACAATGCCACATCATCCCCGGTAACCTCGGTGTAGGTCTGCGGCACAAACTGAATCTCGTCGACGTCAAAATCTATCTCACCAAAGGCTTCGATTAGTCCCTGCTTGGCTTTGTTGTATTCGGTATGGGGGGCGAAGACAGTGAGTTTGCCGTCTTCGTTTTCGATGTCGGTGACATCCACGTCCGCTTCCATCAGCGCTTCCAGTACCGCTTCTTCGTCGTCGTGTTTGAAGGCGAGGATGGCGAGGTGGTCGAAGCTGTGGCTGACGGAGCCTTCGGTGCCGATTTTGGTTTTGGTTTTGGTGAAGGCCTGGCGCACGTCGCCGAAGGTGCGGTTGGGGTTGTCGGTGAGGCATTCGATGATGGCCATGCAGCCGCCGGGGCCGAAGCCTTCGTAGCGGGCGCGGGCGAAGTCTTCACCGGCACCGCCTTTGGCTTTGTCGATGGCTTTTTCAATGACGTGGGCGGGGACCTGGTCTTTCTTGGCGCGGTCGATGAGGCTGCGCAGGGCCAGGTTGCCGTTGGGGTCGACGCCGCCGGATTTGGCGGTTACATAAATCTCGCGGCCATAGCGGCTGTAGACCCTGGCCTTCATGTTCGAGGTCTTGGCCATTGATTCTTTGCGGTTCTGGTAGGCTCGGCCCATGGGGTGGTACTCCGGTATGGCTGGGGATCGAAAGGCATCGGATCAGGAATCTTATATCAGAGGGATTTTACTGGTGGTGCCGGGGGAATAGAAGCCGCATGGCGCCACATGCCGGGTTTGCGCTATGCCCTATAGTGTGGGGGAGTTTGTGTTGAATGGGCCATTATCCGTCACCATGTCTGAACGCCACGCCTATCGGGCGTCGATATTCCACTGTACGCAGGGCGCCGCGACGTCCGGGGACCACGACGGGCACGCATATCATGCTGATGGTTTGCTGGTGGTAGAGGGGGGGCGGGTGCTGGCGCTGGGGGAGGCTGGGCCGCTTTTGAAGCGTTTCGCGGGCACTCCGGTTACCCACTTCCCGGATGCTTTACTGGTTCCCGGTTTTGTCGATACCCATATCCATCTACCCCAGTCTGACGTGATCGCTTCCCACGGCGAGCAGCTGCTGGAATGGCTGAGTACCTACACCTTCCCGGCAGAGCGCCGCTTTGCCGATCCGCACCACGCGGCGGAGCAGGTGGACTTCTTTCTCGATCAGTTGCTACGCAACGGGACCACCGCGGCGATGGTGTTTGGCAGTGTGCATCCCCAATCGGTCGACCGTCTGTTTGTGGCCGCTGAGTTGCTGGGTATGTGCCTGGTCGCCGGCAAGGTGTTGATGGACCGCCATGCACCGGCGGAACTACTGGATACGCCCCAGCGGGCTTACGACGAAAGCCGCGCATTGATCGAGCAGTGGCATGGGCGAGGGCGATTGCGCTATGCGGTGACACCCCGGTTTGCGCCTACCAGTTCGCCGCAACAGCTGGACTTGGCCGGGCGGTTGCTGCGGGAATACGGCAGCGTCTACTTGCAGACGCACCTGAGTGAAAGCCGCGAGGAGCTGGCTTGGGTGGGGGAGCTGTTTCCGGAGCGGCGCAGCTATCTGGATGTGTACGATGCGCACGGTCTGGTCGGCGCGCGCTCGGTATTTGCCCATGGGATTCATCTGGAAAATGCGGAGTGCAATCGGCTGGCGGAAGTGGGTGCCGCGGTGGCGTTTTGTCCTTCCTCCAATCTGTTTCTCGGCAGTGGCCTGCTGGACCTCCAGTGTCTGGAATCTCTCGGGGTGACCGTGGGCGTGGGTACGGATGTTGGGGCGGGAACCAGTTTTTCACAGCTGCGTACCCTGGCCGATGCCTATAAAGTCCTTCAGTTGCAGGGGCAATCGCTGGACCCGGTGCACGCCTTTTATCTGGCCACTCTGGGTGGTGCAAAGGCGCTGCATCTCGAGGATCAGATCGGCAATTTAGCGCCGGGTAAGTTCGCAGATTTCTGTGTGCTGGATTTGCGCGCCACACCGCTGATTGCGCGACGTCTGGCCCAGGCGAGGAGTATTTCGGAAACCTTGTTTGCGCTGATGATCCTGGGGGATGAGCAGGTAGTTGCCGCCACCTACATTGCGGGTATTTGTCGCTACCGCAATCCGGCAGCTGGGCCAGACTGATGTATCGTCCCAAGTATTTTCGGGCGTGCCCGATGACATTCATTTTGGCCTGTGGAGCCGCCATTGCACCAGCGTAATCTTTTTGAGCGGATCTTTGCCCTGCGGGACCACGGCACCACGGTGCAACAGGAGCTCTCCGCTGGTCTCACCACGTTTGTGACCATGGCCTATGTGGTGTTCGTGACGCCAAATATGCTGGCCAATACCGGTATGGATCACGGCGCGGTTTTTGTGGCTACCTGTCTCGGCAGTGCGGTGGCGTGTTTTCTAATGGGGTTCTATGCCAACTGGCCGGTGGGGCTGGCGCCGGGCATCGGTTTAACGGCCTTTTTTGCCTATACCGTGGTGGGCGAGATGGGGTACCCCTGGCAGGTGGCATTGGGTGCGGTGTTTATCGCCGGTGTGCTGTTTGTACTGATGAGCCTGTCGCGGGTGCGCGCCTGGATCATGGAGACCATTCCGCTGTGCCTGCGCTACTCCATGGGCGCCGGGGTGGGGCTGTTTCTTGGCCTGATCGGGCTCAAGTCTGCGGGGATTGTGGTGGCCAGTGATGCCACGCTGCTCACCCTTGGCTCTTTCCGTGAGCCGCCCGCCCTGTTGGCCATGCTGTGCTTTCTGTTGATCGCCACACTGAGCTACTGGCGGGTGTTCGGGGCCTTTCTGGTGAGCATTCTTGTGGTTACGGTCATCGGCCTGGTGCTGGGCGTGGTGAAATACGGCGGCCTGGTATCCGCGCCGCCGAGCCTGGCGCCCACCTGGATGGCGATGGATATTCTGGGTGCGCTGGACCTGAGCATGGTGAGCGTGATACTCGCGTTTCTGTTCATCAATATATTCGATACAGCGGGGACCTTGATGGGGGTGGCCCATCGCGCGGGGCTGATCGAGCCGGATGGCTCCATCGAAAAACTGCCGCGGGCGCTCAAGGCGGACAGTACCTCTAGCGTGCTGGGTGCGTTTGTGGGGAGTCCACCGGTGACCAGCTTTGTGGAGAGTGCCGCCGGGGTGGAGGCCGGAGGGAGAACGGGGCTCACCGCAGTGACGGTGGGTGCGCTATTTCTCTTGTGTGTATTTTTTGCGCCGCTGGCGGGCATGATCCCGGCCTACGCGACGGCGGGCGCTCTGATTTATGTGGCCATGCTGATGATGGGCGGCATGGCCCGAATCCAGTGGGATGACCTGACCGATGCGATTCCGGCGGTGGTGACCATGATCATGATGCCGCTGACCTTCTCAATCGCCAACGGGATTGCACTGGGTTTTCTGACTTATACCGCGCTCAAACTGTGCACCGGGCAACACCGGCAAGTTTCATTGGGCCTGTATATCCTGAGTGCCGTTTTTCTGGCCAAGTTTGCGTTTCTTTAGGGCAGGCTCACCCGGGCAGAAAAATTCACGGTAGGAACCGATCTTGCAAAAGACTTCCACGAGATCGACTGGACGTGAATTGAACGCGGAAATATGCCGAGTCAGGGAGCAAATCACTTGAAAAAGATGCCACCAGTTAATGCCGATATGAACTCTGCGGACCTCACTCAGTGGCTGCAAAGCCTCGCCGAACTGGCATTGGAGTCCGTACACCCAGATAACCTGATGCCGCGCAAGCTGCCGACGCCGGGGCGCAAGACCCTGGTAGTGGGTGCGGGTAAGGCGAGTGCGGCGATGGCGGCGGCGCTGGAGCTGGCGTGGCGACAACAGTATCCCGGTGTCGATCTTTCCGGGCTGGTGGTCACCCGTTACGATCACGGTGCCTACTGCATGAATATCGAGGTGCTGGAAGCCGCGCACCCCATGCCGGACACGCTGGGCCAGGAAGCGGCCACGCGGATGTTGGAATCCGTCGCTGGACTGACCGAAGATGACCTGGTGATCGCACTCATTTCCGGCGGTGGCTCCGCCCTGATGAGCCTGCCGGCGCCGGGCCTGACGCTCGCGCAGAAGCAATCCATCAACCGCGCCCTGCTGCACAGTGGTGCACCCATCCGCGAAATCAACACGGTGCGTCGGCACCTGTCGGCGATCAAAGGTGGGCGTTTGGCCGCCGCAGCCCATCCTGCACGCGTGGTTACCTACCTGATTTCCGATGTGCCTGGCGACGATCCCACCCTGATCGCCTCCGGCCCCACATTGCCGGATACCACTACGCCGGCGGATGCGCTGGATATTCTCGAACGTTACGAGGTTGAGCTGGAACCCGAGGTGCGCGCACATTTGACTGCTGCTGGTGCCAGCCCCAAGCCCGATGACTTTGCGTTTTCCGGCGACACGGCGCCGGTGCTCGCCAAAGCCGCGGACGCCCTGGAAGCCGCTCGGGAGGCGGCACTGGCTGCGGGTATGGACGTGCGCGTGCTGGGCGACAACCTGGAAGGTGAGGCGCGAGAACTGGGTGCCGCCCACGGCGAACTGGCGTTGCGTTGCCGGGGAGAAACCCGTCGGCCGCTGCTGATACTTTCCGGTGGTGAAACCAGTGTGACAGTTACCGGCAAGGGCCGCGGCGGGCGCAATGTGGAATACCTGCTCGGGTTGTTCAATGCCCTCGAGGGCGCCGACGGTATATACGGCCTGGCGATCGACACCGACGGTATCGATGGCTCTGAAGACAATGCCGGTGCGTATTTCGCACCCGGGGACTGGAGCAAGGTGCAATCCCAGGGCCTGAGCCCGGAGGATTATCTTGCCAACAATGACGCCTACAGCTTCTTTGCCGAGCTCGATAACCTGATCGTCACCGGGCCCACCAGAACCAATGTCAATGATTTCCGCGCAATTCTGGTACTGCCGGGGGCGGATAAAGAGTGATGTAACCGGGTCAGGGGGCAATTGCTGGCTAAGATGTGTCTATAGATCGGCCCCCGGTCAGACATTGCCAGAGAGACCTCCATGACCCAGATTCCCGCCAGTCAGCGTACCGCCAACCCTTTGCGCCGCACCAAGATTGTCGCCACCCTTGGCCCCGCCAGTGACAAACCGGGCGTGCTGGAAAAGCTGATCGGTGCCGGTGTGGATGTGGTGCGGCTGAACTTCTCCCACGGTACTGCCGACGACCATCGTCGACGCCTGCAACAGGTACGCGAAATTGCCGACCGGCAGGGGCGCACGGTGGCGGCGCTGGGGGATTTGCAGGGCCCCAAAATCCGTATCGCCCGTTTCCGCGACAACCAGGTCACCCTGCGCGAAGGCGATCGCTTTCTGCTGGACATGGCGCTGGACACCAACGATGGCGATGAAAGGCGCGTGGGCTGCGATTATAAAGACCTGGTAAAAGACGTGTCTGCCGGCGATGTTCTGCTACTGGATGACGGGCGCGTGATCCTGAACGTGGAACAAGTCACCGAGCGCCACGTACTGACTACGGTTGCGGTGGGCGGACGCCTCTCCAATAACAAGGGCATCAACAAGCAGGGCGGCGGTCTGTCTGCTGCGGCGCTGACCGACAAAGACAGGGCCGACCTGAAGACCGCCATCGACATTGGTGTGGATTATCTGGCCGTGTCTTTCCCGCGCAGCGCCGAAGATATGCTTGAAGCCCGTGAGCTGCTTGGTGATGCGGGCAAGCACATAGGGCTGGTGGCCAAGGTGGAGCGCGCCGAGGCGGTGGCCGAAGACGAAACCCTGGATAACATCATCCGCGCCTCTGAGGCCGTGATGGTGGCCCGCGGCGACCTGGGGGTGGAGATTGGCGATGCCGCGCTGATCGGCGTGCAAAAACGCATGATCAAGCGCGCTCGCCAGCTCAATCGCGCGGTGATCACCGCTACGCAGATGCTGGAAACCATGATCACCGCGCCGCTGCCGACCCGCGCAGAAGTATTTGATGTGGCCAACGCCGTGCTCGACGGCACCGACGCGGTGATGCTGTCCGCGGAAACCGCCGCCGGGGATTACCCGGTAGAAGCGGTGGAGGCAATGAAGCGCCTGTGCATTGGTGCCGAACGCGAGCGTTCCGCGCAGGAGTCCGGTCACCGCATGCACCAGGAGTTCACCCGCATCGATGAGACCATCTCCCTCTCGGCCATGTACGCTGCCAACCACCTGGAGGGTGTCACCGCCATTGCCTGCATGACCCAGACCGGCTACACCGCGCTGATCGCTTCCCGTATCCGCTCCGGTCTGCCTATCGTCGGCCTTGCCCACGACCCCGTCGCACAGCGGCGCATGGCCCTGTACCGCGGGGTGATTTCGGTACTGTTTGTGCCCGGAGAAAAAGAAGGGGACCGGGAGCTGAACCAGCGCGCGCTGGATACCCTCAAGGCCCGCGCCATCGTCAAGGCGGGCGACCAGGTCATCCTGATCCGCGGTGATCTGATGCAGTCACACGGCGGGACGAATACACTTAAGATTCTGGAGGTCGTGTAGGTAAGGTTTTGCCAGCGCTTGGCCGCTAAATTGCATATGATGTAACAAACACACACACCGAGCCTGCCCTCCTAAGTCACTGATACGGGGTGTTGGCCGCGAGCTGGATCGCTAGCCCGCCAGGGTCGCAAGGGAAACCGAGCGGCCTCCCGCATTTGGAAAGGTGATGAAACAGAACGAAATATTGGAAGACGGTCACGGCCGTCGCTTCTACTACCTGCGCCTGTCAGTTACAGATGTCTGCAACTTCCGTTGCGACTACTGCCTGCCCGACGGTTACCAGGCTGCCCCGAATGCCTCCAAAACCCCCGACTTGAGTGTCGCCGAGGCCACCACCGTCATGGGCGCCTTCGCCAGATTAGGCACCAGAAAAGTGCGTTTAAGTGGCGGCGAGCCATCCCTGCGCAAAGATCTGCCTGCACTGATTCAGGCCGCCAAAACTACCCCCGGCATCCAACGCGTCGCCGTCACCAGTAATGGCTACAAACTCCCAAGCGTCATCGACAGCTGGCACCACAACGGCCTCGACCAGCTCAACATCAGCATCGACAGCCTCGACAATGCCGAATTCGCCCGCATCACCGGCCACGACTGCTTGCCCAGAATCCGTACCGGCATCGACCGCGCACTGGAGTTGGGCATTCAAACCAAGGTCAACGCCGTCCTGCTCGGCGATGGTGCGCAGTCCCGCCTGAGCCAATTCCTGAACTGGCTGAAAACCACCCCCGTCACCCTGCGTTTTATCGAACTTATGCAGACCGGCGATAACCGCGACTACTTCGCCAGCAACCACCTGCGCGGCAGCGACATCGAGCAACAGCTGATCGAGTCCGGCTGGCAACTCCTCCCCAGGGCCATCGACGCCGGCCCCGCCCGCGAATACGTCCACCCCGACTACGCCGGCCGCATCGGCCTGATCACCCCCTACAGCAAAGACTTCTGCAACAGCTGCAACCGCCTGCGCGTCTCCGCCCAGGGCAAACTGCACCTGTGCCTATTCAGCGACGCTGGCCTAGACCTGCGCGAAACCATCCGCGCTGGCGATGCCAATGCGCTTGCAGAAAAGGTGAGGGCGCTGATCGGCAATAAAGAAGTCAGCCACTATCTGCAGAAGGGGAATACGGGCGGAACCCAGAATCTGTCCATTATTGGTGGATAGAAAGGCTTGATCGGCTAACGAAGTAGAAGAATTTAACTAGAAGGTCGGGCGCCGGGTTGGGGTTTTCAGGAGCGTCGCAAACAGGATGTTTGCGCCGCAGCGCCCAGGGATGGGTTCACAGCGGTCCTGAAAACCCCAACCCGGTGACCGGCCGCCACCCGACGAAGAACAGAGCACCAAGAAAAGGCTACGGAGCACAAAACAATGAGCCACGCCCCAAAAGACCCCAATCAAAAACTCAACATCGCCATTCTTACGGTGTCAGACACAAGAACCGAAGAAAACGACACCTCCGGTAACTACCTCGTCGAAGCGCTGAAAGAAGACGGCCACAACCTCGCCGACAAAGCCATCGTCATCGACGACAAATATCTCCTGCGCGCCAAAGTCAGCCAATGGATCGCCGACCCCGAGATTCAGGTCATCATCTCCACCGGCGGCACCGGCTTCGCAGGCCGCGACTCCACCCCCGAAGCCCTCGCTCCACTGCTCGACAAACACATCGACGGCTTCGGCGAAATGTTTCGTTCCATCAGCTATGAGGAAATCGGCTCCTCCACCATCCAGTCCCGCGCCCTCGCCGGCATCGCTAATCGCACCTTGGTCGCCTGCCTCCCAGGCTCCACTGGCGCCTGCAAAACCGGCTGGACCAAACTGCTGCGCGAGCAACTCACCGCAAGCCACATGCCCTGCAACTTCGTCGGATATCTCACTAAATAACGGCATAACCAACTAGCTAAATAACCTAGAACTATGACGCTCACACATTTGAATAAGCAAGGCGAAGCCAGCATGGTCGATGTCACCGACAAAGACATCACCGACCGCTCTGCCCGCGCCCAATCTGCCGTCGCCATGTCTGCGGAAGCCTTTGCGCAACTGAAAGCCGGCAACAACAAAAAGGGCGATGTGCTCGCCACCGCCCGCATCGCCGGTATCCAGGCCGCCAAAAAAACGTCCGACCTGATCCCTCTGTGCCACCCCCTAGCGCTCACCAAAGTGCAGGTAGATTTTGAACTGGATGAAAGCGCACGCACCGTCAACATTGCCAGTTACTGCCGCCTCGCCGGCCGCACCGGCGTAGAAATGGAAGCGCTCACCGCGGCCAGCGTCGCCGCGCTCACCATCTACGACATGTGCAAAGCCGTAGACCCCGCCATGGTCATTGGCCCTACAAAGCTGCAGGAAAAAACCGGCGGTAAGCGGGGCCACTGGACACCGGAAGGGGGAGAGAGCAAATCGTGATCAAAGTATTGTTCTTTGCCGGCCTGCGAGAGCAACTCGAGTGCGACGGCATTGAAGTGGAGGCCGGGCAGATTGCCACGGTGACTGAGTTACGCGGCAGTCTGCAGGCAAAAGGGGAGACCTGGAGCAGCGCCCTTTCCCATGAATCGTTGCAAGTCGCCGTCAATCAACAGCTTGCCAATATGCAGGCCGGTGTAAAAGATGGTGATGAAGTGGCCTTCTTTCCCCCGGTGACTGGAGGCTGATATGGCTGTAGATATTTCCATCTCCGTGCAGGCGGAAGGTTTTGACCCCGGGGCTGAATACAACTGTCTGCGCAGTGAAAATTATTCCGATGGCGCCACCGCAATGTTTGTGGGCAATGTGCGGGACTTTTCACCGGAGGAGCACGGTGATGAGCACCGCCCAGTTGCTGTACTGGAGCTGGAGCACTACCCGGGCATGGCGGAAGCAGCGCTTACGGATATTGCCCGTCAGGCTGCCGAGCGCTGGCCGCTGGGAAGAGTGCGGCTTATCCACCGCTATGGTCCTCTGAGTGCAGGGGAAGAGATCGTGTTTGTGGGGGCCACTTCAGCCCACCGGCAGGCGTCCCTGGATGCCTGTACCTTTATGATGGATTTTCTCAAAAGCCGCGCGCCCTTCTGGAAAAAAGAATTTGCTGGGAAAGAAAGTAGTGGCCGCTGGGTTCAAGCGCGCGATGCGGACGAAAGTGCACTCGACAAATGGTGACCAGCCCCGGCACGCGAGAGAAAATCTGGTAGTAAGTGCTCGCCAATCTCACAGGTGAAGTTTGTCGGTAATTTCTCGCAATTTTGGCAAAAGTTGAACCTGGTTCCGCGTTCTCGCCGACAACTTGAGAAGTGGTGCACAAAGTTGCCCCTCGAGCCAGTCGTGAAACCTGTCACATTATCGAGGTTTTTTCTCTTGTCCTTTGAATTTTAAGAAAAAAATCTTATCCAACTCTCTGCGCGAGTTTTGAAGCGCCTCACATATCCCCCTGCCGTTCTTGCCATACAATCCCCCGGCTAGTCGCTCCTGTGTGCAATCCATGGGCGACCTCCAAATCAGGGGTGGGGTTTTAGGGATATGAGCAGAGTACTGATCACACTGGTGGCAACATTGATGTTGTCGCTTTCCGTTCTGGTGAATGCCCAGAATGTCAGCCGCGAGGAGATCCGCGGTCTCGATGAGCAGATACAGGACGTCAAGAAGGACGTTATCAGCCTGACTTCCGAACTGAACCGGCTGGAAGAAAAGCTGCTGTTCCCCTCCAATACCCAGGTGGCCCTGTTTGTTTCCCTGCCCAACAGTCAGGAGTTCAGCCTCGAATCCGTTGAGGTAAAGCTGAACAACCAGGTTGTCGCTCATCATTTGTACACCTACCGCGAAATCGAAGCTTTGCAGCAAGGCGGTGTACAGCGTATCCACACCGCTAACGTACAGACCGGTGCACATCCGCTGGAAGTCACCTATTTCGGCAAGTCCAAGTCCGGCAAAGAATACCGTGCAACGGCTACCCATAGCGTAGAGAAAGCGGTGGGCCCCAAGTTTGTTGAGATCCAGGTCGCCGGCAATCAGTCCGCCATCAATTTCAAGGACTGGTAAGCATGCTCCCCCGTCTGGCCTGCGCAATTGCCGGCGTTACGCTATCGGCTCTGACTTCGCTGCACAGTGTTTCTGTGCAGGCCAATGTGCCTGTGGATCCTGGTGCACTCCATGCCGGTGACCTCAACGACCTGTTCTTTGGCGAGGCGCTGTTCAATGCCTACCAAGACAATCACGTTGACGCGATTGCGGCACTCGATACCGAGCTGAAGCAGCATCGCCTGCTGGACGACCCGGAGCTGGACCCATTCAGCGTACATTTTGGCCAGGCGGAATTCGCCGTTGGCGATCTTGAGCTTTCCTACCGCATGCACCGGGAAGCGGGGCGGGCCATGGAGCAGGTGCTGCAGGGCAACGTTGCCCAGCCGATCAAGAACGAAGCCGCTTACCGCCTGGCAAAAATTCATTACCAGAAACAACAGTTTGCCAATGCCCTGCATGCGCTTGAATTGATCCAGGGACGCGTGCCCGAGCGGGTGCGCCCGCAAGAGCAGTTTTTGCGCGCACGGGTGTATATGCAGCTTGGCCGTTTCGAAGAAGCAGTGGCGCTGCTGGAAGATCTGAGGGGCGAAAAGTCCCTGCAGGGCTTTGTTGAGTACAACCTGGGTATCGCGTTGCTAAAAGCCGGCGAAACTGAAAAAGGTGTGCTGGTGTTGGATGGCCTCGGCCGCAAGGCCGGCAGCGGCAATGCCAAACAGGCGTTGCAGGACAAAACCAACCTGTTGCTGGGTAACCAGCTGATGAAGGCGGAAGAGTACGACCGCGCGCGCAGTTATTTTGACCGCGTACAGCTCTCCGGCCCCTTTTCCGATCAGGCCCTGTTGGGGGCTGGCTGGGTAGAAGCCAATGCGGGCCGCTACGACCGCGCGCTGGTGCCCTGGCAGATGCTGAAGGAGCGCCGCTCTACCGATGCGGCAGTGCACGAGGCCATGCTGGCGGTGCCCTACGCCTACGGCAAGCTGGATGTGCACAGCACCGCGGCGGTGAACTATGGCCAGGCGCTGGATCTGTTCGGTGAGCAGGTCGACGTGCTCAGTCACTCCATTACCAGTATCCGCGAAGGTAAATTACTGGAAGCGCTGCGCCGGAAAGAAGCCAGCCAGGTGAAAAACTGGGTGGTGGAGTTGCGCAAACTGCCGGGCGCTCCGGAAACCCACTACCTGCTGGGCCTGATGGCCTCCAATGACTATCAGGAGTTCCTGCGTAATTACCAGGATCTCAACAATCTGTTCGAGCGTAACCAGGACTGGTTGCAGAGCCTGGATGCCTTTGAAGAAATCATTGCCCTGCGTCGCAGCTATTACGAGCCGATCCTGCCGGGGCTGGATGTGGCTTTCCGCCAGGTCGACGCTCGCATAAAAATGCGCCTCGAGCAGCGCCAGCGCCTTGCCGCCCGTATCGACAATCTGCTGGTCAATCGCCGCCCGGAATTGCTGGCAAAAAGCGACGAAACCGAAGCGCGGCTGATCCTCGAGCAGGTGCGCGAGATTCTCGCCTATAACCCGAACCTCACGAGCGAAGAAACCGAAGATCGTATTGCCCGCCTCGAGGGTGTGCTGAAATTCCGGCTGTCGCGCGAGTTCGATGACCGCCTTACCACTGCCTATAAAAATCTGCAGGAGCTGGACGGTGTGATCGCCACCCTGCAGGAAACGTATCAGCGCTATGTGCGCACTCGTCAGGCGGCAACCCATAGCTACGAGGGTTATACCGACCAGATCACCAGCCTGCGCGGTGGCCTCAATCGCGCCCAGGATCGCATCGACCAGTTGATGGCGCAGCAGGGGCGTATGCTTGAGCAGCTCGCAGTTCACGAACTGGATCAACGTCGCGCCCAGCTGGAGAGCTATCAGATAAAAGCCCGTTTTGCCCTTGCCGATAGTTACGACCGCGCCAACGAGCTGCAGGAGCAGCGCGAGGACGAGCGCAAGGTGGAGGCTTATCAGCGCCAGGTGGAACAGTTGCAAAACGCTCAGCCCCAATCTTCAGAGCCCGCGGTAAACCCCGACGGTGAAGCGCTGCCCACTGACAACCCGCCAGAACTGGAAGCTCCGGAATCCGACAGCGGGGAGGGCGGCAATGATGCATAACCGCAAGCTGTGCAAAAACCTTCTCAGCCAGAATTTCAATCGCGTTGCCCTGGTTTCGGCCGCTTCCGCAGCGCTGCTGCTGAGCGCCTGCGCCAGTAACAGTGGTAAGACTATTGGCAGCCTGCAGAAAGTCGATATCAAAATTCAGGAAACCCGTATCGACGGGAGTCTGGAAAAGGCCCTTGCCAGCTATCAGAAATACCTCCAGGAAACCCCGGAAACCGCGCTGACCCCGGAAGCCATCCGTCGTATTGCGGACCTTAAAATCAAGCAGGCTCACAGAGCAGAAGAGGGCGCTTATTCGTCTTCAACGGAAACCCGTATTCTGTCGGAAGACGAAGTCGCATCGGCGGTGAAGGCCGCCGGTGCCCGCAACACGTCAAGTGCACAGTCTCAACTGGACGCGCCGGAAACCACCGCCGTTGCAGCACCGGCAGCCGCTGCCGCGCTCGCAAACGTGGTGGGCGACAGCGACGAAAGCGAAGCGGATTTCGAAGCCCGTGCCACGGCCTCTGTTGCCATTGATGGGGCTGATGTAGGCGGCGCTCTACCTGGCGATGATCCGGACGCACTGCTCGCCGCCAATGCTCGCGAGGCCATCGCCCTGTACAAGAAGCTGCTGGTGCAGTACCCGCAGTACGAGCGCAACGATCAGGTGATGTACCAGCTCTCGCGGGCCTATGAAGAGACCGGCGAAGTGGAAGAGGCGGTGAATATCCTGCTTCAGCTGGTGGCGAAATACCCGGCTTCCCGTCACCTGGATGAAGCCTATTTCCGTCTTGGCGAGTACTACTTTACCCGAAAAAAATTCCTGGATGCCGAAGAGTCATACGGTCGGGTCATCGGTATGGGAGAAGCTTCCAGCTTCTTCGAGCTGGCGCTGTACAAGCGCGGTTGGGCGCTGTTCAAGCAGGATATGTATGAGATGGCACTGGACGATTTCGTGCAGATGCTCGACTACAAAGTACAGCAGGGCTACGACTTCGAGCAGCAGAGCAACGAAACCGATCGCAAGCACATCGAAGATACCTTCCGTGTGATCAGCCTGAGTTTTTCCTATCTCGGCGGTGCGGAATCCATTGTCGATTACTTTACCCGCAAGGGTGCCCGTGGCTACGAGTCTTATGTCTACAGCCATCTGGGCGAGTACTATCTCGACAAGCGTCGCTATCAGGATGCCGCAACAGCCTACAACACCTTTGTTGAGCGCAACCCGTTGCACCGGGTGTCTCCAGACTTCTCCATCCGCGTGATCGAAATCTACCAGAAGGGTGGCTTCCCCCGTCTGGTGCTGGAAGCCAAGAAAGATTTCGCCAACACCTACGCGCTGGATGCCAAGTACTGGACCGTGTTCGAAATACAGGAATACGCCACCGTGGTGGAATTCCTGCAAACCAACTTGACCGACTTGGCGAGTCACTACCACGCGGCTTACCAGAACGTGAAGCCGAAGGATAAGGAGTTTGCGAAAAAGCGGCGTGAGAACTACGCGGAAGCGATTCACTGGTACCGCCGCTACCTCAAATCCTTCGCCGATCAGCCGAAAGCGCCGGAGATCAACTATCAGCTCGCCGGCCTGATGCTGGAAAACAAAGATTTCCTTAATGCTGCGCAGGAATACGAGCGCACCGCGTACCAGTACAGCGGGCATGCCGTGAACGAAAATGCCAGCGAAGCTGGCTACGCAGCTGTATTTGCCTACCGCGAGCACCTGAAAAACGATCTTGCGAAGGGCAGCACTGCCGAGAAGGTCGCGATTCAGAAAGAAATTATCCGCTCTTCTCTGACTTTTGCGGAAACCTTCCCCGCGCACGGCAAGGCGCCCCAGATACTGCTCGGTGCTGTGGATGATCTGTACAAGCTGAAAAGCTTTGCAGAAACCATCCAGAATGGCCGCATGCTGCTGGAGAAATTCCCGGCCGCTGAACACGAAATCCGTCGGTCCGCCTGGTTGCTGGTGGCGCACGCCTCATTCGATACGGAAGCCTATGTGGACGCCGAAGCGGGTTATCGTCAGGCGCTCGACATGACGGCAGCAGACGCCAAGGACCGCGTAAACCTGATCGACAACCTGGCCGGCGCCATCTACCAGCAGGGTGATGTGGCGCGTCGGGCAGAAGATCACCTGGCCGCGGCCGAGCACTTCCTGCGTATTCGCAACGCGGCACCGGGAGCAACGATTCTTGCCACCGCCGAATACGACGCGGCTGCATCACTGATTCAGCTGGAAAACTGGTCTCGCGCAGCGGACGTGCTCAAGGCCTTCCGCGCAAACCACGTAGAGCACGAGCTGCAGAAAGAAGTTACCAAAAAACTGGCCGTGGTCTATCAGGAAAGCGGGCAGCTGCTGCTGGCCGGTGCTGAGTTCGAACGTATCGAGCGCGAGTCTGAAGATGAAGACGTGCGTCGCGAAGCCCTCACCCAGGCCGCTGACCTGTACAGCGCTGCCAAGAGTTATAACAAAGCGCTTGCAGTGCTGAACCGCTACGTACAGCTCTTCCCGAACCCGATGGAGCCCGCGCTGGAAACCCGTCAGCGCATTGCCGATATTTACAACAATAGCGGCAACCGCAAGGCCTACATCAATACGCTGGAAGAGATAGTGCGCATCGAAGCCGGCGGCGGTAACGAACGCAACGACCGTACCCGCTACCTGGCGGGCAGCGCAGCGCTGCAGTTGGCGGAGCCCAAGTTCGAAGCCTTCCAGGCCATTGCCCTGGTCGCCCCGCTGGAGCGCAACCTCAACAACAAGCGCGCGCGTATGAAGGCTGCCGTCAACGCGTTCAGCGACCTGATCGACTATCAGGTGGCTGACGTGACTGCCGCGGCCACCTTTTATCTGGGCGAGATCTACCTGCATTTCAGTCGTGCTCTCAAAGATTCCGAGCGGCCCACCAACCTGAATGCCCTGGAGCTGGAAGAATATGAGCTGGCCCTGGAAGAGCAGATTTATCCATTCGAAGAGCGCGCCATCTCGGTACATGAGAAAAACATCGACCTGATGGCCGCGGGTATCTACAACCGCTGGGTCGGCAAGAGTATCGGTCAGCTCGCCGGCCTGGTGCCCGCCCGCTACCACCGCCCGGAAGATGCCCTCAATATCGTCACCACCATCGTGCCGGTACCCGAAGTGGCCGAGACCGCGCCCGAAGAAATGGCCGTGGAGCCACAGCCGGATGCGCCGACAGTGATTGCAGAAACCGAAACCGGGGAGGATAAAGGATGATTACCAGCAAGCGCCTTCTCGCCGGTATGGCCTGCGTCGTCGTTGTACTGCTCAGCGCCTGTGCCAGTGGCCCAAAAACTTCCAACCGCCCGGTTGACCCCATGAATGTCAAAGTGTCGGGCAGCGTTAACCGCGATTTTATGCAGGCTGTAGAATACCTGCAGGGCGAGCGCTACCCGGAAGCTGTTGAACTGTTGCAGAGCGTGGTCGAGCGCGAGCAGCGCCTGTCTGCCCCTTACGTCAACCTGGGCATCGCCTACTTTAAATCCGGTGATGAAAAGCACGCGGAAGAATCCTTCCTCGAAGCGCTCCGTGCCGCCCCCCTGGATCCGGTAGCCAGCAACGAACTCGCGGTCCTTTACCGCCATCAGGGCCGTTTTGACGAAGCCCGCAAAACCTACAACGACGCACTCGCACTTCACCCGGAACACCTGCCACTGATCAAGAATCTCGGCATTTTGTGTGATCTGTACCTTCAGGATGTGAATTGTGCACTCGCACAATTCCAGCAGTACCTGAAATATCAACCTGAAGATCCGAAAGTCTCCATCTGGGTCGCAGACCTCAAGCGGCGGGCAAACTGATGACCGGAAAATTGATCGCAAAAACGATATTTGTCGCCACCTTGTCACTCATGCTGGTGCAGCCTTTGGCCTTTGCCGAGGATGCAGATAAAGGTTCTGAAGAGAAGGTCGATAACGAAGTAAAAGCGCTGTCGGGCATCTCGATCATCGGCAACAAGGAAGCGCCCAAGTCGCTGTACATTGTGCCGTGGAAAAGCTCGGAAGTAGGTGTTGAGAGCGGCCTAAGCTCCAGTCTGTTGGACCCGAGCCTGCAGCCGCTGGATAAAGAAGTATTCGAACGAGAGCTTGAGTTCTATCAACTCAGTCTGTCGGAAGACTAAGCACACATTAATCAATAAACGACCATACAGGTCACAGCAAGGTAAAGCGGAAAGCCGCGGAACCGAGAAAGAAAACCAAGAGGGCAAATGATGGATTTCTTTAATAGCGTAATCGCGTTTTTTCAGACTGGTGGTATTTTCATGTACCCCATTCTGGTGGTATTTGCGCTCGGCACCGCGGTTGCGATCGAACGCTATGTTCGGCTCGTCTACGAACGCAGCACCAACCGCGCCACCTGGGAAAAAGTTCAACCAGTATTGAATACTGGCGACTTTGACCGTGCGCGCAACCTCGTCAAAGACGACAACACCGGCGTAGGTCGACTCCTCGCGATGGGGCTCGAACGTCAGGGCGCTGTACGCCGCCGCGAAGATATCGAAATCGCCATGGAAGAAAGTATCATGGAGAGCATCCCGCAGCTCGAAAAGCGTACCCCGTACGTCGCGCTCGGCTCCAACATTGCCACACTGCTCGGCCTGCTCGGTACCATCATGGGCCTGATCGAAGCCTTCACCGCGGTAGCCAATGCCAATCCGGCAGAAAAAGCCGACCTTCTGTCGGCCAGTATCTCCGTCGCCATGAACACCACCGCCTTCGGCCTGATGGTCGGTATTGCGTTGTTGATCGTGCACGCACTGCTTAACTCCCTGACCGGGCAGATTGTCGACAGTCTCGAAATGGTGTCCGTCAAGGCGCTGAATATCATGTCCTCCGGCACTCGTCGCCGTAGTGACGCCGCCAAAGAAGGCGTTAAAGACGAAAAGGCCGCTGACGCCAAAACCGCCAAGCCTGTGAGTCATGATGTGCAGCAGACCCAACAGGCTCAGCAAAAAGCGAGCGCTACCACTGAAGAAACGTCCAAGCCGGAATCCGCGTAATGAGAAGCAGGCGTCACGGTAGAACAAAAGAAGCCCCGGAGCTGGACATCACCGCCTTCCTCAATCTGATGGTGGTGTTGGTACCGTTTCTGCTGGTTTCCGCAGTGTTTTCCCGGGTCACCATCCTGGAGCTCAATATGCCCACCGGAGCCGGGGGTGGAGCGGAAGACCCGGGAGTGACCCTGGAAGTGGTCGTTCGCAAACAGGTGTTGGAAGTCAGTGACGGCGATAAAGTGCTCGCACGCTTCCCCAACCTCAATCAGGAGGGTGGGGCGGACACCGCTGCTCCGGTAGCAGCGGAAAGCAGCAGTGAGGGTGATGCGGCACAAGAGGTGCCCGTCGACGAGAACGGTCTTCCAATCATTCTGCCTACAGAAGAAGTGTACGACCTGGCCAAACTGAGAGAGTTTTTGCTGCGTATCAAAGAGTCCTACCCGGATAAAACCGACTCTATTCTGCTGATGGAACAGGATGTGGCCTATGAACACCTTGTGGGAATCATGGACGCTGTGCGCAGCGCGCAGGTCATGCCCAAAGTGGAAGAGGGTGCGCAGCCGGACCCAGAAGCCAAGCCTGAAATAATGGAACTCTTTCCCGATATTTCACTGGGGGATGCGCCATGAAACGTGAAAGTAGACGTATGAAGCGCATGGCGCGGAGCCGCAAGCGCAAGACGTCGGGTATGAACCTCACCTCGCTGATGGACGTGTTCACCATTCTGGTGTTCTTCCTGCTGACGAACAGCGCCAGCAATGAGGCTATCGAGGCGCCCAAGGTCATCACCCTGCCGGATTCGGTGGTGGAGTCCAAGCCGCGGGAGACCGTTACCCTCATGGTCACCCACGACGAAGTACTGATCGAAGCCAAGCCGATCATGACGACCGAAGAGCTTTTCCAGAGTGAAGATCTGGTGATTGCGGCTATCCAGCAGGCCATGGTGGAAGAGGTAGGTAAAGCCGTAACCATGGCGGAAGCGGAACTTGAAGAAGCCAAGGCCGCTCTCGCAGAGCGTGCCGCCGCCGGTGAAGACGTGCGCGAAGCCATGGCCGAACTGCTGGCAGAGCCGCCGGAAGTGAATATTCTCGCTGACCGCACGGTGCCCTTTGCGGTACTGAAAAAAGTCATGTCCAGCTGCACCAACGCTGGATACACACGAATTTCCCTGGCGGTGATTCAAAAAGCATCTCAGAGTTAGTGAGCGTTTGTGAATAATTTTCATCAACAAAAACAGGCACTGACAGCGAAGCAGGAAGCTGTTCGCCAGCAGCTGGCAGCACTCGAAGACGAGTACGGCCAGGTTGATGGCAAGCTGGATTCGTTGCGCGAAGATGGCGCCAAGCATCAGCTGCTCGATGAGATCTCTGACCGCCTTGGGCAGTTGGAAGAGGCCGGTGCGGGCGACCTGTTCTGGGCAGAGCACTACAAGCAGGATGCTTCCAAGGCGCTGATCCATCGCCTACAGAAAACCGTTGGCATCTATCACGCCAACCTGGACCTGCTGCTGGAGCGCAAGCGCAAAATTCAGGACCGGATGGAAGACTGCCGGGATGATCTCTTCGAGCTGGATGCGGAGTTCCGCGAGATTCGCCAGGCGGAAGAAGATGTTCATTACGAGTACGAAGTTACCCGCGAGCTAGAAGACAGCGCCTTCCGCAAGGCCATCATGCCTTGGAACAACAATGGCGATGACGAGCGACGCTTTCGCATCAGCTTGCTGGCCTGTCTGCTGGTAGCTTTCTTCTTGGGGTTCGGCATCCATGTATGGCAGTTGCCGGAGCCGGATGAAGACGAGGTGGTGGAAGTGCCCGAGCGCTTGGCCAAGCTGGTGCTGGAAAAGAAAACCAAACCCAAGCCACCGCCTGAACAGGTAGTGCAGAAACCGGAAGAGAAAAAGAAAGAGCCTGAGAAGGCCAAGCAGGAAGTGGCCAAGGAAGAGCCCAAACCTTCCAATGTGGAGAAGAAGCAGGTGCGCAAGAAGGTTGAGCGCTCTGGATTGTTAGCCTTTAAAGACAATTTCCAGGACCTGATTCAGGATGACCTGGATAAGCGCCTGGGCCAGCAGACTCAGCTCAGTACCGAGGGTAAAAAGGAAAACCGCAGTCAGCGCTCGCTCATTACCTCCGCGGCGAAAACGGGCTCAGATGGTATCAACACCGCTGCGCTTAGCCGCGATGCCGGAGGTGTAGGGTCGGCGCTCGATGGTGTCAGCTTCTCGCGGGTATCCAGCGGTATCGGTACCGAGGGTGATTTCGCAGGAGAAGAGCGGCCGCTCAGCGACGGAATCGGGCCCTCCCGTACCGACGAAGAGATCCAGATTGTATTCGACCGCTACAAGTCGGCGCTCTACCGGATCTACAACCGCGAGCTGCGCAACAACCCCGCGCTGCAGGGCAAGATGGTTCTCAAAATCACCATCCTACCCGATGGCTCGGTATCCCTGGCGCAGGTTGAGAACAGTGATATGGACTCGCCCACCCTGGACAGCAAGATTGTTGCCCGCGTGAAACGGTTCAATTTCGGCGAAAAGGCCGGCGTACCGACGATCACCATTCTGTACCCGATCGACTTCCTGCCCGCAGCGTAAGTCGGCCCGAACAAACCGCCACCCTGATTTTTTTCAGCGTGGCGGTTTGTTCGTGTCAATTCTTAAGAAAATACCTGAGCTTTACTTGAGAACTGTTTGGCAAACGTAGAAAAAGTTCCCTCCATGGCGCCGCAATTATGACTTGCTTCACGGTGCCGACTCCCCCCTTCCAATAAAGTTCCGCGACCGGCCTCTCCTCCGGCGGCGCCGCCTGTGCGGCAGTTCTCGAAATACCAATTTCACTGGCAGCGGAAAGCGATGAAGTCTGAAGTAACAGGGCGAAAAACCATCAAAAATGTACTGGCGGCAGTTGCGCTTGCCTGTGCTGGTGTTCTGTTGCCGGTTGGAAGCGCGTTGGCTCAGGGCAGCTGCCCCGCTCCCGATCTGGATATCGATTTCCTGACCAATGGCAGCTATTGCGAGCTTTGTGCCGGTGGTGAGGTTGAGATCAACATTGGCAATGATACCGATGCGCCGGACTTCCGCGATCGAGACGGCGGAGACCGGAGTTTTAGTGACATTTCTGTGAGTATTGATCTGCAGGCCGTTGCGGGTGTGCTTGAGTTCGATGCAATGCAGTCGCCGGGTGGTGCGCCCTCAATTTCTGCTGGTGGCCAGGTGCTTAGCTGGAACCTGAGTGGGGATATGGATCGGAACCAGAGTCGGACGCTACGGTTCAGCCTCAAAGCGATCAATTTCCAGCAGGAAGAGCTGGTCGATATTAGTCGCCAGTTGCGTGCATCAGTGACCTACGACTACGGTAACTGTAATGGTGCCGAAGACCGGTTCGGCAATGAGTATGGTGGCGCTCCTTATGAAGTAGGGCCTGTCCAGGTGACGGAAGTACTGGATATCCGCGAGCCCCTGCCTGGTATCGACAAGCGTGGCCGCAACCACGACGCGGGCCAGACGAATTACTCGAATAATGTCTACGGAAATATCAACGACGACGTAATCTGGCGTATTCGTATCGATAACGCGGCCAGTGTGGCCATGCAGGACGTGCGTTTCGATGACCTGATGGGTGGAAGTAATATGGATATCCGCTACGCCTGCCCGAGTAATGGGGCGGCCGTTGATGTGGCGGATAACAACGGTGTAGCTCCTCCGGGGTCACAATGTGTCCCCGCATCGAACACTGTTGACGATTTTGAGCTGAGTAATAATTTTTCCAGTGGGCCCGGGGTTATCGATGTTCCCGCCAATGGTCAGCGCGATATATTCCTGGTGGGGAAGGTCACCAGTTCCTGCTCCAATGCCACAAATACAGCGAGTGACCTGCAATGGGGTTGTGCCGTGGTACCCAACGGCCCGGGAGGCATCTCGTCACCGGCAGACGGAGCCTCGCCTGGTGCGGATAATGAAGAGTTGCGAGTACTTTCCAGTGGCGAGCTCAATATTGATACAGACATCACCGGCACCAACTTGGCACAACCTCTCGGTGCGAGTGGTTTTGTAACCGTAACGATCAATAATCAGACTGGTGGTTCGGTAAAAGATATCGACTTCACCAACGATCTGCCGGCGGAATATGTAGTCGATGCTACTTACACGCCGCAGATTATCCGGACTCGACGTGGTATTGATCCCCATTCCGCAAACTACAGCAACACCTATCCCGGTATGGTAGATCGCCTTATCTGGGATAATGAAAACAGCGATCCGCTGCTCAACAATGCGCCTCATTTTCGCCTGGAAAGTACTACCCAGCACCCGGAATACGGCGATCAGCAGCATATGTTGCGCCAAGGCGATGAAATTCAGATCCGCTTTCGTATCGTCACTATCGAGCCCGACTTTTATGACAAGGTCGCCAATCTCGATGTGAGGGATGAGAGCCCGGCGGATGGTTCTGACCCGGATAGTAACTTCCAGCTTGCGGAGCCGAATGTCCTCAGTCTGCGCTTTTATGATTTCTGTAATCCGGGCGCGGAGCGAAGCCAGCAAGTTAATACGAATGTGACACCTGACCCAGAAGACCTGGATCTGTCTACTGTATTCCCGATGTATATCGTGCGTGACGCGGGCACATCGCCGCTGACCGTTGATATCACTAATAACGGCGGTCACGATGCCAATGACTACGCCGTATATGTTACTTTTGGTCAGGCAATGACCGTCGACAGCAATGATCGCGGTTGTTCTGCCGTCAGCTTCCCACTCGCTCATCCTCTGTGGAACAGTCCTGATTTCCTCCCCTCGACCGCGACGGTTTTCCGTTGTGATAGCTCCCATTTCAATGGCGCAATCGCGCCTGGAGCTACCGAGCGAGTCACTTTTCAAGTGAGAAAAAACCACAACGCCAGTGATGACGACTTGACCTTCCGGGTCGATGCGGTGGGTGAAATCACGCTTGATAACGGCGACGCGCTGGACTTCCCTCAGCCTGCCAATTTGAATGGGCCGGAGGGGACTACTCCCTCGCAGCAACTTGCTAACAACTACACGCTCGATGGCGTCAGAGCAAAAGTGCTCGGGTTCAACCTCGTTAAAAAATTGAGTGGCCAATGTACAGAGCTGAATGCGCCGGGTGACGGTTTCCCGAATACCGATGTCATCATTGGTGAAGATTGTAAGGTGGAGATTCATGCTGGTGGCTGGTTCGGGTTTGAGACACCAGGCTTTTCGCTGATTGAAGTCAACAATATTTCCGTGGGAGATGACTTGCCGGATGGGCAGGGGTATATATCTGATAATCGCCTGAGCTGCGGTGCAGTCGAGTTGCCGGACCCTCTGTCGCGCTGTCGTGAAATAGCGGGAGCGGTGCAGGAGCAGGGTGGTCTTAATCAGAGCCTGAGTGAAGTTGACCCTCTCTGGGTGCTGGTCGACCCGATTCAGCAGCGTGATTTCTGGTTTCTGAGTGATTTGACCACGCGGGTGTTGAACGACCCGGTAGACAGTGTTTCCTTGCCGAATCAGCATGCGGCAGACAGTATTGACCGGGGCCGCTCTGCGTTTACCGCAGTATTTGAATCCAACGGCGTCACCCAGGATATTCGTGTGGATAATGCTGCGGGCGTTCCAGCGGACATCCCGGGGTATCCACCCGAGTCGGATTGGCGAGTCGATCTGCGTGTTGTAGAGCCCGAATTTGAAATCGAAAAGCTGGTGTGTAACGAGACCACCAGCGGCGGCTGTGCCAGCGATTCTGACTTTGCCGACAACGCAGAAGGTACCCGATTCGATACCTTCATTTACAAAATCACAGTTAACAACCGCAATAACGACAGCGGCGTTCCCCGCGCTCCCGGCTACGATCTTGTTGTGATCGATAATCTGGACGCGCGCGGTCAGATGTGTGTTGAGGACTTCGGCAGCGACGGCCTGGACAACGACGGCGATGGCACGGATGAGGCAGATGGCGCTCAGGAAGGCTTCCTGGGCACGGCGCCATTCCAGAACGATTACGATATTGCCACCCACTGTAATGATGGCGGAACCCCGGCGGTAATCAGCTTCCGTCACGACCTGTCTGATGCGCTCAAACGCCTTGATGCCGGTGAAAGTGTCTCTTTCCTGTATCGTGTAGCACCGCACCAGTCAGTGGCGCCGATGCAGCCATTCCTGAACACCACCTTTGCCCGCTACGATTCACTGGCGAACGAGTTCGGCAACCAGAATGCACCGCAACTGGAAAGTGATGCCAACCTGGACGGATTGGGTGATGATCTGGGGGCGCCAAACAATAGCGGTCGTGCCCGCCATTACGAGACCGAAAGCACCACTGCAAATATGCAGATTATTCCGGTAGAAACCCAGCCGAAGCAGGCGGTAACCACCGCGACGATCGAGGCGGGACTGGTAACGCCAACGAGTGCCGACAGCAGCGCGCTGGTGGTGGGTGAAGAGGTCCGGTATCGCTTGACCGCACAGATACCGCCGTCACGTTTGCGGGAGTTGACCATTACCGATGACTTGCCGGAAGGATTGCGTTGTACCGATGCACCGGAGGTGGATCTGGATGCGATTGCCGCCGCCGCGGGTGCCAGCTTCGAGCCCGGTGGCCAGTTCAGTGTTGGCGACGGTGGCATTACCTGTACGGATGACAGTATTACCTGGAATTTTGGTTTACAGGATCTGACTACTGCCGGCGGCCGCCGCTTTGACCTGCCGGTAGATTTCTTCGCGCGCCTGGAAAATACGGCACAAACCAATAATGGGAATGTCATCACCAACGGTGGCAGCGCCACCACTGCGGAAGTGGCGTATATCGATGAAACGGGAACGCAGCAACGTATCGCCTTTGAAAGTCACAGCTTTACCGTGCTTGAGCCACAGATTGAACTGCAGAAAACGTTCGATGTTTCCAATGCGGATGCTGATGACGAGCTCACGGTAACAGTAACCGCAGAAAACACCGGTACGGCAGCTGCCTACAACCTTCAGGTTCTCGACGACTTGGTCGATAGTCGTTACACCTATATCGGCAACATTGGCGGTAATGATCCACCCGATAGTGACAACGACGGTGTCAATACAAACGCGCCGATATTCGGCTGGGAAAGAAGCAACAGCGACTACGCAATTGCTCCCGGTGAATCCCGTTCCTTTACCTTCCAGGTGCGCGTCAACCAGGATGTCGCACCCCACGAAGTTCTGCCCAATACTGTTGAAGGCCGGTGGCAGTCCCTGCCCGGCAACGATATCGCCCTGAATAGCACCGGCATAATCGGCACCGATGGCGCCGTCGACGGCATGCGTATCGGCGTGTTGCCAAACGCTGGGGATGCGGTCAACGATTACGAAATTACCGCCGACGCGCAGACCGAAGTGCTGCCGCTCACCTTTACCAAAACCGATCTCGACGACACGGTGATTCCGACCATCGGTGCGCACAAGCATTTCCAGTTGGAAATCCAGTTGCCGGAAGGGATCAGCACCGAGGTTTCCGTTTCCGATCTGTTGAACGGGAACGGTGCCGAGTACGTACTCACCCACAATAGTGATTACGACATTACTTACGAATTTATCGGTATCGACACCATCAATGGTGAAACACCCACTGAGGCTGCGTTTACCAGTTTCCCTGTTGATGGCTCCACAGATCCCGGTACCGCAACCTGGGAAATCGGCACCGTAGATACGGCGCACGAAGACGATGTAGTAACCAGTGACCTGACTCCGACCATCCGCATTCAGTATTTTGCCCGCATCAATAACGATACTGGCACCGACGCTGGCAGCAGCCTGGTCAACAATGCAACGCTGAACTACCTGAACCCAGAGAGTGGTGCGCCAGAAGCGCTCACCGCTTCGGCCCCGGCCACTACAGTGGTGGAACCGCTGCTATTGCTGGAAAAAGATGTCGCCAACCTGACCAATGACGGCCAGCCCGCACTGGGTGGCGATGTGCTCGAATACACTGTGCGTGTTCGCCATGAGGGTGCATCCACCGCGGATGCGTTTGATCTGAACCTGGTAGACACCCTGCCGACTGAACTGCAACTGGATGACAGTTTTACCGTTACCGCGCAGATTGATGGGGCCGATGTTGCGGGCTTCAACCCGGTGCCGGATGGTGCGCCGCTCGGCCCGCTGGTTTGGGGTAAGAACAACGGCGATAACAGTCTTGACCTGCCACTGGGCAGCGAGCTGGTGCTGGTATACCGCACGCAGGTGCGCTCGGTATTCGGTAACCCCATTAACAACAGCATTACCGCAGACTGGACCTCACTGAACGAAGACATCGCCGGTGAGCCCGAGTTTGAACGCCACGGTAATGGTTGTCCGACCATCACCGCGCCGGATGACTACTGCGTTGGCCCGGTACAGGCTCCTATCATTACCGACGACAACACCGCCATCGAAAAGACCGTGGCGGAAGATACCGATACAGAAACGAATATCGGTACGCTGCGCGTGGGTGATTTTGTTACCTACCGGCTGCAGCTGAGCCTGCAAGCGGGCACCACGCCGGCCGTTGCGGTACAGGACACTCTACCTGCGGGCTTGGTGTTCGATGGTGTGGTGAGCATCAATGGCGACACCAGCGCACCTTATGCGCCGGCCAACGGCTTTGACTACGCAGAAATTCCCGCGAGCGCTGTACCGGCTCAGGGGGCGGAAGGGGTCATCGACTGGACCTTCGGCGACGTCACCCGGGAGTTCACCGCCAGTGCGCCGCTGGTGATCGAATACCGGGTAAAAGTGGCGGAAGACAACGGTATCGAGCACCTGCCCACCCAGCAACTTACCAACACCGCACAGCTTTCCTACGGCAGCGATACGGTGGAAGACAACGCGGTGATTTCCCTGCTGCAGCCGGTAATGGATAGCCTGGAAAAAACCGAGCGCAGCGGCAAGCCAAACCCGTACAACAATATCGATCTGTTGAATGACATCATGCAGTTCCGCCTGCATGCATGTAACAACGGCGAGGCGCCTGCCTACAATATGCAGATCACCGATACCCTGGCGATGGAAATGGATGAAACCTCCATTGCCAATGTGCAGGTCAGTATCGACGGCGCGCCGCTGCTGGATGGCGACTACACCTATACCGCTCCGTCGGCTCGCGGCGGCAATATGGTGTTTGTGCTGAATACACCGGTACCCGCTGGCCTGTGTGTGGATATCGATTACGACATCGGTTTCCATCAGGACGTGGGCGGTGATCAGTCCTGGGTCAACACCTTCGCGGTGGACCAATACTGGTCACTGCCTGATGCCAGCGGCCAGAATTACGGCCCGCTAGACCTACCGGTGCCGTTTGCCATGAGCACCGCGGCTGCAGTCGTCGAGCCGCTGACCAAAGCGCTGGTAACGCCGGACGATGGCACCGCAACTGTTGGCGAGCTGGTGCACTACCGCATCACCGTGCCCGGTGTGGCCAATGACGCGGTCGCGCTGCGCAATGTACAGGTGATTGATACGCTCGATAGCCTTGGCGATATCATGACCTTCGAGAGCGCCACCCTGAACGGAGAGGCGTTCGATCCGGTGGTGGATCAGGCTGCGGGCACGTTTACGTTTGATATCCCCTCGATCGCGGTGAGCACCGTGGCGGAAATCGACATCTATGTCCGTGTGGCAGACGTGGCGACAGCGGTAGCGGGCACGGAAATTGTGAACGCTGCGGACTTCACTTACGAAGAGGGCGCTAGCAACCTCCCTGGCGGTGGCAATGATGTGAGCTTCACCATTGTCGAGCCGGAACTGATCATGGACAAAACCGGCCCTGCCAACGTGCAGGCTGGTTTGCCCGGGCGTTTTGTACTGGACGTGCACAATGCCGGTATGGGCGATGCGTTTGAGCTGACTCTGACCGATGTACTGCCGCAGGAAACCGATGGTGGTGAAGCCGGTGGCATGTGCACCACGCCACCGGAAAACTTTACCGCGGAAATTCTCGATGCCGGCGGCAATGCGATTGCGGCACTGAGCGAAGGCAGTGACTTTACTACCAGCTACGATGTCGATAGCTGTACATTGATCGTAACTGTCAACGGAGCAGATGCATCTGCGAGTGTACTGCCAGCGGACCACCACCTGCAGTTTGCCTACGATGCCTATCTGGATACTGATACCAGCCACAGTGCGACACTGACCAATATTGCCGGTGCGACCCAGTGGTTTGGCTTGCCAGTAGAAGAAGACCAGCGCCGGGTATACGACCGCACGCTCACCGATGGCTCGCCGGATGTGGTCGACTTCGAAGATGCGTTCACCATCACCGCACAGGTTCCCCGGGTTGCCTTCTACAAATCTGTAGAAAACATCACCCGTGTAGAGAACCCCGCGGTTAACGCCGCACCTACGGATCTTCTTCGCTACACGATTACGCTGACCAACGAAGAAGATGTAAGTGTCGACGACTTTTCGGTAACCGATGATCTGGGGCGTCTGAATCCGGCGGTCATATTCGAGTCGGGTACGCTGAATATCATCAGTATTCCAACTGGGGCAGACAGTAGCGCCACCGATGCTTCTGGCGGTACCAACAGTGCCGGACTTCTGGATATCCGCGGACTGAATCTGGCGGCGGCTGGTGAAGCCGGCGACAGTATCGAGATTGTATTTGAGGTGCAGCTGGCGGCGGTGATCGATAATGGCACCGCGGTGCTGAACCAGGCGCAATTGCAATTGCCGGGTCAATCCGCGTTTGTCAGTGACGATCCGAATATCAATGGCATGCAGGACCCGGAAGTGGCCGGTGATGAAGACCCCACCCGTGTGATTATCGAATCTGCGCCGGTCTTCAAAGTGGAAAAAATCTCCGAAGACCTGACCGGTGAACCGGACAGCCTGATGCCAGGCGATACCCTGCGCTATACCCTCCGCGTAGAAAACATCGGTAACGAAAACATGCTGGAGGCCAGCCTGCGCGATCAGGTGCCTGCCAACACCATGTATGTTGCCGGCTCCACCACCCTGAATGGTGCGGCACTGGACGATGTGGATGGCAGCACGCCGCTGGCGCAGACGCTTGTTATCCAGTCTCCAGGCGCGGAAGCCGGGCAGCTGCTGGCAGATCCGGATGCGTCCGGCAGCCAGACGGCGCTGATTACCTTTGATGTGACCATCAACGACGTTAACGACGGCACGGTGATTTCCAACCAGGGCTTTGCAAATGGCGTCGGTGCCGGTGTAGACGCTGGTGGCGAGAATATTCCGCTGGACGAACAGCCTTCCGATGATCCCGCCACCGAAGTGGCCGACGACCCGACCATCGATATCGTGGGTAACGTGCCGCTGATCCGTACACAGAAAACCGTGGAGCTGGTGGTCGACAATATGACCGCCGGTATCGTCGATCCGGAAGATGTGCTGCGCTACACCATCACGGTCAGCAATATGGGTGGTAAGGATGCCACCGAAGCCCGCTTTGTGGATCTGGTGCCGGAGTACACCACCTATGTTGCCGGCAGCACGCTGTTGAACGGCATTGCTGTGGCGGACGACGGTGAAGAATCACCGCTTGTCACCGGTATCCCCATCAGCAGTGAAGACCTCACGCCACCAATGCCGGTCGAAGGTGAGGGAATCATTACCACCGCGCAGACCGCCACCATCGTGTTCGACGTGATGGTGAACGCGGAAACCGAGCGCGGCACTATCATCAGTAACCAGGGCAATGTGTACAGTCTGGAATTGCCGCTGACCCTGACCGATGCGGATGGCAACAGCAGCAACGGTGCGCAGCCGACCGAGGTTGTGGTGGGTGACGCGCAGCAGTTGTCCATTACCAAAGAAGTTGCGGTCGTCGGTGGCGGCGCGGCGGAATCTGGCGAGGTGCTGGAATATATCGTGCGCGTGACCAACATCAGTGCCGTACCAGCAAGCCTGGTCACCATCTACGATGACCTGCTGGTGGCCGGTGAGGGTGTGCTCACTTACGTGGAAGACTCCGCGCGCCTGAACGGCCAGCCCGATGGCGTGATGGTGGATGGCCCGCTGATCACCGTCGACTACAGCACCAATTACGGTGACCTGCAGCCGAGTGAAACCATCACTCTGCGCTTCCAGGCCTCTTTAGGTGAAGGGGTGGGGGAAAAGCTGCCTCTGGGTTACTCGGTGGTGAATACCGCACAGGTGAAGTGGAACGATCCTCCGGTGTACAACGAGGCCACGGTAGCCATCGATATCGGCGGTACTCCGGGTATCGCCAATCTGTCCGGTTTCCTCTGGCACGATGTGAACTTCAGTGAAACGGCGGACAGCGAAGAGCGTCTGCTCATCAACTGGACCGTAGACCTGTACTTCAATAACGGACTGCTGGAAACCATACAGAGTGACGAGAATGGCTACTTCCAGTTTGCCGGTCTCGTGCCGAATATGGATGGCGAGGACGTGTCGGCAGCCAGTTACGAGCTGCGTTACCGGGCGCCTAACGCCGTGGAGTCCACAGCATCGCTGGGTATTGCGAGTTCTGACTACACCAATGGGCCGCAGCGCATAAGCAATATCTATATCGGCTCCGGTGCCAATCCGCAGAACCTGAATCTGCCGATCACACCCAATGGTGTTATCTACGATTCAATACTACGTGCACCTGTCGCCGGTGCCCGGGTCAGCATGTTGCAGGGTTCCAGCGGCCAGCCGCTACCGGATAGTTGCTTCGACGACCCTGCACAGCAGAATCAGGTGACCCTGCCGGGCGGCTACTACAAGTTCGATCTGAATTTCAGCAGTGCCGCCTGCGCGGTCAATGCGGATTACCTGATCGACGTGGACGTGCCCAGTGACCAGTACACGTCCGGTCCATCCCGGGTTATTCCGCCGCAGACCGGCAGCGAGACCGGAAGCTTCGATGTCAGCGCCTGCCTGGGTAGCGCTGGAGACACAATTCCGGGTACTCCGGACCATTGTGAAGTCCAGCTTACCGAGCTGCCGCCGCCCATCGATATGGATGCGCGCTCCAGTGAAACGGATTACTACCTGCGTCTGAACCTGGATGACACCAACCAACCGGGCAGCAGCCAGCTGTACAACAACCACATTGCGCTGGATCCGCTGTTGGAAGGCGCGCTGGCGCTGACCAAAACCTCGGCGATGACCAATGTAACGCGCAGCCAGCTGGTGCCGTACACCATCACCTTCACCAATACCATGCCGGTGCCGCTGACGGACCTGCAGTTGGTGGATTACTTCCCGGCGGGCTTCAAGTATGTGGCCGGTTCCGCGAACCTGGATGGTATGCCGGTGGAGCCGGAAGTGAATGGCCTGCAACTGCAGTGGCCGCACTTGCGCGCCGAAGGTGAAGCGACCCGTACCATGAAGCTCTTACTGGTAGTTGGCTCCGGTGTGGGCGAAGGCAAGTACGTGAACCGTGCGCGTATGTTCAACGAACTTTCCGGCCAGCAGGCGTCCGGTGAAGCATCGGCCACGGTGCGCGTGGTTCCGGACCCGACCTTCGACTGTACCGATGTGGTAGGCAAGGTGTACGACGATAAAAACCTGAATGGTTACCAGGATAACGGCGAAGGCGGTGTGGCCGGTGCTCGTGTGGTAACCGCGCAGGGCCTCCGCGCAACCACCGATGCCCACGGCCGTTTCCACATTACCTGTGCTGCCGTGCCGAACCCGGATCGCGGCTCCAACTTCGTACTGAAACTGGACGACCGGAGTCTGCCCAGCGGCTATCGTCTGACCACAGAAAACCCGCGGGTGCAGCGCGCGACCCGAGGCAAGATGCTGGAGTTCAACTTCGGCACCAGCCTGCACCGCGTGGTACGCCTGGATCTGGCCGAGGCCGTATTCGAGCCGGGGTCCACCGAGCTTCGCCCGCAGTGGCGTTCGCGCACCGAGCTGTTGCTTGAGCGCCTGCAGGAAGATCCTTCGGTACTACGCCTGTCTTACCTTGCGGAAAACGAAGATTCCGCACTGGTGGACGCGCGCCTCGAAGCCATCAAGGCGCGCATAGCAGAAGACTGGGCGGCGCTCGACTGCTGCTACCCGCTCAATATCGAAACTGAAATTTTCTGGCGCCGTGGCGCGCCGCCCGAGCGCGGCAGTGTGCTGGACGGGCTCAAACGCAGTGTGAATCGCATGATCGGAAGTGATGATCAGGGAGGGGTCCGGTGATGTTCCGTCCTTCACAGAAAAAATTGGCAATCGTTATTGCCGCGCTGGTGAGCACTTCGGCTCTGGCTCAGGATGAAAACCCGAGCGATGTTTCCTGGTGGCAGAAAATCCCCGGCCTCACACCACAAGTGGAGAGCGCTGGGGACTACACCAACAAGCCTCTCGGCAGTAACACCGAGACCACCCTGATTCCCGCCGCCGGCCAGCTGTGGGTGCAGGATGCGGAAGCGTTTATCGACCCCGAAGAGCCTGTGTTGGAGACCAATGTGTTGCCACCACTGGTGTACCGGGAAGTGGATGACGAAATTGATCCTGAACTGGTCGAGCAGCTAAAGGAAAAACTCGCGGCGCTGGAAGACGCTCACGAGCTGCAACTCATTTTCACCGCGCACACTGATAGTGATCCGCTGATCGAGGAGGAACATTCGGAGCAGGGTGGTTTTGACAGTGACTTTGAACGTCATTTTGATAGCGATCTTAATGGCAGCAATGTGGCTCATGAAGATCACGAAGCCAAGCTCGAATTCACCCGCGCGCGTGCTAAACAGGTAGCGGAATATTTTCAGACTGCGCTGGATCTGCCGGAAGAAGCGGTGCTGTTTGAAGGCCGCGGCGATAGCGAACCATTGACCGAAAATATCACCGAGAAAGGTCGCGAGCTGAATCGCCGCGTGGAAGTAAAACTGCGCTATTTCGAGCTGGACCAGCAGGCTCGCGAGGCCCAGCGCCGCGCCGAAGCCGCACAGCTCAACCGCGTGCAGGTTTGCCGTCAGGAAACCGTATGTAAACTGCGCTATACCGCGGGCTCGGACAAGCGCGCGCGCCTGAAAAACCTGGTATCCCCCCTGCGCCTGCAGCCGGGGCAGGTGGACCTGCCGGCCGCGTTTGTGCGCCGAGTCCAAGAAGTGCGCAACACGCTACTGGAAAAGCCCAACCTCACTATTCACTTTGTCGGCCATACCGACGGCAAGCCCTTGCCCGAAGGGCCTGCCGAGCTTTACGACGACCAGATGGCACTGTCTCGCGCGGAAGCGCGGCGGGTCGCACTGGCGGTGGCAGATCAGTTGAACCTGCCAGGCTACATGGTTACCAGTAGCGGCAAAGGGTCCAGTCAGCCCATCGCCGCCAATGACACCGCCAAGGGGCGCTCGCTGAACCATCGGGTGGAAGTGGAGTTCTGGTACGACGACCTGTTGGAAACCGCTGCCGATGGGTTGCAGGCCTGCCCGGAATCCGCAGCTGCCGAAACCATCACCATCGCCCACGAATCGCCGACCGGTGACGTAGCGCCAATTTTTCTCAACAGCGGCGATCCACAAATCTCCAGTGCGCAACTGGCACAGATGCAGCGCATGATGGATGAAGTCGCAAGCAAGCAGAATGTGCGCCTGAGCTTTATCGGCTATAGCGACAACGAACGTATGGAACGCCGCGAGGCCATGGTCTACGGCGATGACGTCGGCCTGTCATCTGCGCGCGCGGAAAAAACCATGCGCGCAGTTCAGCAGCACCTGGGGCTCGAAGACGAACAGGTGGAATTTGAAGGGCGCGGCTTCGTCGAATCCAAAGACGTGGTGCAGACTGGCTTTATCCACATGGATGGCGCGCGGGTAGAGGTGCAGGTCCTTTACGACGAGCTGGCGGTGCTCGCCGAAAAAGATCGCCTGGAAATCGAGCGTATTCAACAGGAAGCCGAGGCCCACAACCCCTACGCGTTAAACTTGATGCGCATCACCGTAGACGGTGCGCCGGAATACGATCCGCACAAAAACTCCGCCGACCTGCAGCGTTGTACGGACGTGGCGCTGGAAAGCGCCAACATCCAGTTCCGTTTTGACAATCAGGCCATGCAGCCGCGTCTGAACGTCTCTGCATTCCCGAGCACCATCCGCTATGCAGACGATCCGGAAACAGAAATCGCTGACAGCCGGGTGCAGTTCAAACGCTATACCAACTATCCGTCCTTCATTACCCGCGCCGAAGTGCGCATTTTCGAAGAGGAGCAGTCGCTGCGCGACAAGCCCATCGCCGTGGTCACGCTGGACCAGAACGGAGAGGGCAGCTGGGATGCGGAATTTGAAGAGTACCAGGCGCCGCTGAAAAAGCTGCAGTATGTATTGCGGGTCTACGACTGGAAGCAGCGCTTCGATGAAACCCGGCCGCAAACCCTGTGGCTCGTGGACAACTTCGAACCGCAGTTACAGGAAGCCACGACTGAAAAAGAGCTGCTGGTGGGGTACGGGGAAAACCGTCTCGCCGAGCAGAATATTCCGGTCAACGGCAATGCTGTGCTGGTTAACGGTGCCGATATTCCCGCGAACCACAGTGTGTGGCTGGCCGGACGCGAAATTCCGGTAAGCAACAGCGGTGATTTTGTTGCCGAAGAAATTTTTGCCAAGGGCCTGCACACCGTGGAAGTGGCGGTACTGGATGACAGCGGCAATGGCGAACTATTCCTGCGGGATCTCGAGTTCACGCGCGACGACTGGTTCACCGTGGGTATCGCCGATCTTACTATCGCCCGGGATGACACCAACGGCCCCGCAGCGCTGGTCACCGGCGACGAAACCCACTACGACAATTCCGCCAGCTACGATGGCCGCCTGGCATTTTATACCAGCGGCAGTTTCGGCGATGGCTGGAACCTGTCGGCCAGTGCTGATACGGAAGAGGGGCCGGTCGAGGATCTCTTCACCAACTTTATGGAAAAAAATCCGGACGCGCTTTTCCGTCGTCTGGACAGCGATCTGTACTACCCCACCTTCGGTGACGATTCCACCGTGGTGGAAGATGCGCCTACGTCCGGCAAGTTTTATATCAAGCTGGAAAACTACGACGATTATGGCCTGTGGGGGAACTTTAACGCCTCCTATACCGATAACGAACTGGCGCATATCGATCGCGCGCTCTACGGGGCCAATTTCCACTTCGAGACCGATGACGTTACCGACTTTGGCGACAAACGGTTTGAAGTGGATGCGTTTAGCGCGGAGCCGGGGACCATTGCCGGACGCGATGAATTCCGCGGAACCGGTGGCTCCCTGTACTACATGCGTCATCAGGATATCCTCACCGGTTCCGAGCGCCTGCGGGTCGAAGTGCGGGATAAAAATTCCGGGATCGTACTGGGTGTGAAAAACCTGACTCCGGTGATCGATTACGATGTGGATTACATTCAGGGGCGTGTTCTGCTGAACCGCCCGCTGTCCGCGATCGCCAACGACAATCTGATCGTGCAGGACGGCTCTTACAACGGCAACCCGCAGTACCTGGTGGCCCGCTACGAATACACGCCGGGCTTTGATGATCTCGACACCCTGGCCGTGGGCGGTCGCGCGCATTACTGGGCCGGCGACCATGTGAAGATCGGCGTGAGTGCCAGCCAGCAGGATGAAGAGGATAACGAATCTTCCCTGAACGGTGTTGATCTGACGCTGCGCAAAACCGCCGGTACCTGGGTGAAGGTAGAAGTGGCGGAGAGCCAGGGTAATACCCTAGACAGCCTGTCTTCTCTGGATGGTGGCTACAGCTTCAACCAGGGTGGCTTTGAACAGGGCAGCTTCGAGCAGACGCCATTCGACCCGGATGCCAAAGCCGGTGCCAGTAAATTCGAAGCCGCGGTGCAGATGGGAGACTTCTTCGAGGGGATGCGCGGCTCCGTTTCGATGTATGCACAGCAGCGGGACGCCGGTTTCTCCGGGCCCGGTCAGCTTGCGACCCGGGAGACCGAGCAACACGGTGCGGCGGTCAACGTGCCCATCGGTGAGCGGTTCGATATAGGGCTCAAAACCGACACCCGGGAACAGCAGCAGGGCCTGCAGACGGACGCCACCGATGTGGAGCTGGGTTATCGCCTGAGTGAGCGTTGGCGCCTCGCGGCCGCTGCACGTTCGGATTCCCGCGAGGATCTGTCGCCTGTGGTACCGCTTACCCAAAAGCAGGGGGAGCGTACCGATGTTGCGGTGCAGGCCAGTTACGATTCTGGTACCGACTGGAGCGCCTTTGGTTTTGTACAGCGCACCGCCGAGCTTTCCGGCAACCGCGACGAGAACAATCGCGTCGGCTTTGGTGGCGCTTACCGGGTCAGTGAGCGCCTGACCCTGGACAGCGAGCTGTCCGGCGGCGATACGGGCACCGCAGCGCGTCTGGGGACGGACTTCCTGGTAACCGATCGCACAAACCTTTACCTGAATTACACCCTCGACAATGAGCGCACCGATACCGGCGTGCGCGCGCGCAAAGGTAACCTCAACAGCGGATTCCGCAGTCGCTTCAGTGATACCACCAGCATATATGGTGAAGAGCGCTACACGCACGGCGATGTGTCCACCGGCCTGACTCACGCTCTCGGCGTGGACCTGGCGCCCACGGACAAATGGAATTATGGCACCAGTCTAGAGGCGGGTACCCTGGAAGATCCCCGCACCGGAGCTGAAACCGAGCGCCGCGCCATGGGTGCCAGCATGGGCTTTAATGACAACGCCCTGCGGCTCTCCAGCGCGGTGGAGTACCGCGTGGATAATATGCAGACTCTATCCGGTACGGGCACGGAAGAAGATCCGCAGAGCGTTCTGGAAAACGAGCGTAAAACCTGGCTGCTGAAAAATACCCTGAGCTACCAGATCAGCCCGGACTGGCGCCTGGTCGGGAAGTTGAATTATTCCGACAGCGAGAGTTCACAGGGCGAGTTCTACGATGGCAAGTTCACCGAAGGTGTGATGGGTTATGCCTATCGCCCGGTCACCAATGATCGTTGGAACACACTGTTGAAGTACACCTACTTCTACAACGTGCCCACCACCGATCAGGTACTGGTAACGTCAAACAGTTCCAGCAGCGCGCTGGAGTTTGTGCAGAAGAGCCATATATTCTCCGTAGATACCAACTACGACCTCACCCAGCGCTGGACTCTCGGTGCCAAGTACGCGTATCGCCTGGGCCAGTTGAGCATGGAGCGGGATAACCCCGAATTTTTCGACAGTGCCGCCAGCCTCTACGTGCTGCGTGCTGACTGGCACTTCGTGAACAAATGGGACCTCCTCATCGAAGGCCGTCTCCTCGACCTCCCGGACGCCGGCGACCGCAAAAGCGGCGCACTGCTGGCGCTCTACCGCCAAATGGGCCGCAATTTCAAAGCGGGTATCGGCTATAACTTCACCGACTTCTCCGACGATCTGACGGATCTGGATTACGACAGTCAGGGGGTGTTTATCAATATGGTGGGTAAGTTCTAGCCCCACCCGGCCAGCACGATCTTGCCGATGGTGCTGCCACTCTCTAACTGCCGATGGGCGAGGCGGAGATTGGCGGCATTGATTGGCTCGATGGTTTCTCCCACCGTCGGTACCAGCTCCTCCCTGTCGATCAGATCGGCGATGCGGCTTAGTAGCGCGCCCTGCTGATCCATATCCTCGGTCTGGAACATCGCTCGCGTAAACATGAACTCCCAGACGAAGGTGGCACTCTTGGCTTTCAGCAGGCCGATTTCCAGGGGGGCTGTGTTTTCGACAATGGTGCAAATTTTCCCCTGGGGTTTGATGGCTTCGGCCATGGCGGGGAAGTGCTGGTCAGTGTTGTTGAGGCACAGAATATAATCGACAGCCTCAAACCCGATTTCTTTCAGTTCCTGATCCACCGGATTGCGGTGGTTTACCACGTGACTCGCGCCCATCTCCTTAACCCATATACTGGATTTGGTGCGTGAAGCCGTGGCAATGACGTTGAGCTTCGCCAGAGTTTTTGCCAGTTGGATGGCGATAGAACCAACACCGCCTGCGCCGCCGATAATCAGAATGGCTTTCCCGGCATCCTCGCCCTCGGGTGAAATCCCCAAGCGGTCGAACAGCGCTTCCCAGGCAGTAATACTGGTCAATGGGAGTGCCGCAGAAGCCTGGAAATCCTGGGTGCACGGCATCTTTCCGACAATGCGTTCATCCACCAGCTGGAATTCGCTATTGCAGCCCGGGCGCGTGATATCCCCCGCATAAAATACACGGTCCCCTGCCGCGAACTTCTCCACCTCACTCCCCACCGCGACCACTTCACCGGCGGCATCCCAGCCGAGAATTTTCGGTGTGGTTTCCGTTACGGGTTCCGCCTTGGGGGCGCGTACTTTGGTGTCGACCGGGTTTACCGCAATGGCGTTCACCGATACCAGTAAATCGCGAGGGCCAGGCTGGGGCTTGTCGATGTTCAGGTCGACCAGGGATTGTTCATTGTCGATGGGCAGGTATTGATGCAGTCCGACGGCTTTCACGGGTGTACTCCATTTCCTTAGAGTGAGTAGGCAATCCAATGCTACCGAGTGTACGCGAGAACCCCTGTTGCTGTCGTCGGGTGCGGGACTTCAGTCGGCGTTTTTGCCACCAGAGGTACAGGCCGGTGCCGAACAACAGCGCCGGCGCCAGGCCTGCAATCAACACCAGCCAGCGGCCCATAATGCCCAGCGCGTCGCCGTTATGCAGGGGAAACTGCCAGCGCATTATCTTGTTGCCGAGGGGGATTTCGGTGACATTCTGGCTCAGCAGAATTTCTCCGGAGTATTGGTCCATACGCACAAAGCTGGCGCCGTAATTGGTCCAGGCTTCGCCCTCTGCGCGAAAGGTCAGGCCGTAGCTATCTTCGTTATTGCGGGGGAGGTAAATGCGTTTGAGTGCGCCACCGGGGAAAACCGTTTCGCCAATGGCAACGGCCTGATCCGGTGTGATGGGCGTGCCGGACCCAGTGCGTGATCCTGGCAGAGCGGAGCGCGGCTCCACCTGAAACAGGCTGCCCACCACCGCCTCCACCTGGGTTGGAAACACCAGCGTCACACCGGAAAAGCTGATCATCAGTAGTAGCGGCAAACAGTAAATACCGAATACCTTGTGGATATCAAAGTAGAAGCGGAAGCGGTTTCCCGAGCGGGAAATAGTGAATGCCCGCTTCCACTGTTTCTTTTGGGATTTGCTTTTCTTTGGCCACCAGAGTACCGCGCCGGTGATACAGAACACCATCAACAGGAGCCCCATAAACCCCACGACGGTTTTGCCATTTTTACCGGCGAGCAGGGTGTAGTGCAGGCGGTACAACCAGGTCATGGTGTATTCGGGGGTGCCCCAGCCGCGTATCGCCAGTACTTCTGCATCCGTGGGGGAAACGCTGACCTCGATTGGTCCCGGTGCGCCCTCCGGTGTAGGGAAGCGCACCACATGGGGACTGCCGGGCTGGCGCTGGGTCATCAAGCGGGTGGGCGCGGGATTGCCAGGCACCGCGGCCTGTGCCGCTGCGAGAATTTCCGCGAAGCTTGCCGGCTGTGCGCTCGGCTTGAAGGTGATGGTCTGTGGTGTGAGTTGTTCATCCAGCGCATGATCGAACACCAGCAGGCTGCCGGTGAGTCCGATCAATGCAAGCAGCAGGCCCAGAGTCAGGCCGGCGTACTTGTGCAGGATGAATAACGTTTTACGCATGGGGGCAATTAAAACACTTTGGAGTAAGACAGGTTCACACTGCGCCCAATACCCTTGAAGTTGCGGAGGTTATTTCCCGCAGTCTGGGAGTGATAGGTGAAGTAGTCTTCGTTGGTCAGGTTCTGCAGTCCCAGTGCAAACTCGCCGCCCAGTGCACGATATTGCGCGCTGGCATCGATGATGGTGTAGCCATCAAATTCACGGGTGATTTCATCGGCGGCATTTTTAAAGTTGCGGTCTTGCAGCCAGTTTGCCTGAATACGGGTGCTCAGATCATCGCTCCAGTCGCGTGCCCAGCTCAGGTTGACGCGATTCGGTGCAATATTGGCGCCGTCCAGGTCGGTGTCTACTTTGCCATCGCCATCGACGTCGTAACGGCCTTTGGTATGGGCGTAGCGCACCTCCAGGGTGTCAGTGTCACTGGCAAACCACTGGCCGCTCAATTCCGCTCCGTCGACATCGGTCTTTTCGCGCTGGACACTGTAAATACCGTCGGCACCCAGTGCCAGGCGCTGGCCGAAGTCGGAGTCCGATGAGTAGAGTGCAATCTGCGCGCCAAACGATTCGCTGCGGAAGTCGAGCCCCAGCTCCTGGTTCTGTGTCAGGATCGGCCGCATATCGAGGAAGCTTTCTACATCCTGATCCGGCTGGTTGATACCGCGCAGCACACGGCCCACATCCGGCATGGAGAAGCCTTCAGAATAGTTGGCGTATGCCCGCAGGTTGGCGGTGACCTCGTAGGTCGCACCGATATTACCCAGGGTTTCGCTGAACTCCGGGTTGCCACCTTTGACAAACTGGCCGCCGTTGTAGGAGTAAAGTGTGGTGAAATCGTCGACTTTGAGCTCCGAGATTTCGTGGCGCACACCGGTGGTGATGGTCATGCGCTCAATGCCGCTGAATTCCGCTTGAACGTATGGGGCGATGTTCTTGTAGCGGGTGGGCGGTACCCAGGCGCGGCTGGTGAGAATCAGTTGCTGCCAAGTCTCGTCTTGCAGCAGGTCGACACCGTAGGCCAGGCTGACTGGCGCACCGGCGATGTCGTCTTTGATCAGGGTCAGCTTCAGGCCGCGCTTTTCGGAGTTGTTCTGGGACTGGTCAAACAGGCCCGGACCGTAGGTGTCCTCATCCTGAAAGGTGCCGCTGTCGGTCGCGCCGTAGGTGCCGGCGAAATCCTGAGAAAAAATCTGCGCGCGCAGTTTCTGGCCGAGAATGTCCTCGTTGGTGTACTCCACGTTGATGGTAGTTACTTCGTTGGATGGCGATTTACCTGGAACATCCCCTTTCTCCGCAGTGGTGGGGATGCCCGCATCGATATCACCCTCTACGCTCAGCCAATTGTTGTTACCTTCCACCAAGAAATGGTTCACGGTCAGCTGCACGCGCTGATCGCCCCAGCTGTAGCCGGTTTTGATAAAGGCGTTGGTGGTGTCGCTGTCCATGGTGTCGCCCTGAGTATTGTCGAAACCGACAATATCGCCGTTGGCGTCGTAGTTAACCCCGCTATTGCGGTAGGTCACACTGGCGAGCACGTCGATGTCTTCGACTTTGCCGGACAGGCTGTAGCTGCCGTTGTAGCCCAGGGTATCGCCCAAGTCTTCTGTTTGCAGCGCGGATTCGATGCGCACACTCTGCTGGAACTCGTCGCTGGGGGTGCGTGTGATCAGGTTGATGATACCGCCGGAGGCGCCCATGCCGTGGATGGCATTGGCACCGTGGATCACTTCCACGCGTTCCAGTACCAGCGGATCAATGGTGTGGCCGTCACGGCCGCCGTTACGCAGCGGGTTGGACTGGGGTACACCGTCTATCAGATACAGTGGTTTGCGTCCGCGCAGACTCTCCCCGGAGTTGGTCATCTTCTGTCGGCTGGGGGAGAAGCTGGGCACCAGGTTACCGAGAATGGTCGACAGGTCGCTGGTGGCGGCCAATTGATTGGTTAGCGCCTGCTGGTCGATCAGGGTGACGGTATTGGGAATTGAGCTGAGGGGCTTTTCCGTACGGCTGGCGGTTACCACAACCTCTTCTTCAATACTTGGATCGGATTCCACGGCGAGAGCGGCGGTACTGGCAGTGGCGATCGCCAGGGCGAGAGAGGTCTTCAGGCAGCGCATGCTGGGCTCCTAGTCAGAAACAGGTTTGAAGATAAGTAGGTTTAATGTGCATCTATATAACAAGGTCGCCGCTGCTGGGCGGCGGGTCTGGCGGCTGGCGCGCTGTTCGTGTGAGCCGGTTTGGGCGGTCTGCGGCAGGTGTTGTTCGCGCCATGTCATATTGAGGTCGCGATAATAAAGAAAATGAGAATACCTATCAATTCCAAATGTGGCCAAGTGGTACTTTGGTGCTCACGGCGAGGGCAGAGGGATGTTAATTGAGCGTATGATTCGAGGAAATTCCGGGCGTGTAGGCGTGGCTTTGCGCGCGGAATCCGGCTTGTGTGAACAAATGCCAAAAGTGACTTGACTCCCCGGGGGGCGGTCAATAGAATGCGCAGCCTCTGAGCGGTTGGGGCAACCCACCGCAGGAAACCGATCACTTACCAGGGGCGGTTTCCAGGGTCGTTGGTGCGGGGTGGAGCAGCCTGGTAGCTCGTCGGGCTCATAACCCGAAGGTCGTAGGTTCGAATCCTGCCCCCGCTACCAAATTCTACCTATACTTAATAGGTGGTCGCCAACCCTAGAGTTGTTGCGGGGTGGAGCAGCCTGGTAGCTCGTCGGGCTCATAACCCGAAGGTCGTAGGTTCAAATCCTGCCCCCGCTACCAAATTTTGCGAAAATGTTTCAGGACATTTTTGCGCAGTTAAAGCCCCTGTTAGGGGCTTTTTCGTATCTGCGGCAAACAGGCCTGGCCTGGTTTGCCATCCGAATGGGCCGGAAGTCGGCGCCGCGGTTTCTCATTCGGACCGTGGGGTCAGCTTCGCTGCCCATTTTTCGTTTTTGCAACGAGCGGACGCCGTTGCACGTCTGCCCCGGTCGGTCACCGGGCCAAAGTGGTGATATGGCAAGCAAACGCGAACAGTTGGAAGAGCTTCTGGCTCCGGTGGTTGAATCACTGGATTGCGAGTTGTGGGGGATCGATTATCAGACCCACGGCCGCAACGCTCTGCTGCGGATCTATATCGATGCCGAGCGCGGCATCGCCGTGGAAGACTGTGAAAAAGTCAGCCGTCAGGTGAGTGCGGTGATGGATGTGGAAGATCCGATCAACAGCAGGTACACCCTGGAAGTATCCTCTCCAGGCATGGATCGGCCGCTATATAAGCTCGACCAGTACCAGCGCTTTATTGGCGCCCAGGTAGAGTTGCGGCTGCGTATGCCGCTGGACGGTCAGCGCAAGTGGCGCGGCCTGCTGGCCGGTGTGGAAGGGGACGAGATCGTCCTGCGCATCGACAGCGAAAACGAATATCTGCTGCCGATCGATAGTATCGAGAGAGCGAATATTGTCCCTCAGTTTGAGGGTGGGAAGAAGTAAAAGGGCAATGCAGAAGTAGCCGGTGGCGCAGGTCTGATCGCGCACATCGAAGCATTGAATAGTCAGCACGTAGCGTTTTTGAAGAGGCAGCTGCATGAACAAAGAGATCTTGCTGGTAGCCGAGGCGGTTTCCAACGAGAAAGGCGTTGACCAGGAAATTATTTTCCAGGCAATCGAGGCGGCCCTCGCAACGGCCACCAAGAAGCGCTATGACGAAGATTCCACCGTTGAGGTGATTATCGACCGTCGCTCGGGTGACTACGAAACTTTCCGCAGCTGGGAAGTAGTAGGCGATGAGACGCTCGCAGAACTGGGTACCCAGTTCACTTTGGAAGAAGCCCACGAGAAAGACACCGAACTGAAAGCCGGTGACGTATACCGTGAGCAGGTGGAAAACGTCGAATTCGGCCGCATCGCCGCACAGACCGCCAAGCAGGTGATCGTGCAAAAGGTACGCGAAGCCGAGCGCGCCAAAATCGTTGATGAATATCGCGACCGTGTTGGCGATCTGGTCAGCGGAACCGTGAAGAAGGTAACCCGCGACTTCATCGCCGTGGACCTGGGCAACAACGCGGAAGCGCGTCTGCCTCGGGACCAGTTGGTTGGCCGCGAAATTTTCCGTCTTGGTGACCGCGTTCGCGCCATCCTGCTGGAAATTGAGCCGGAAGCCCGCGGGCCGCAATTGAAGCTGAGCCGCTCCTGCCCGGAAATGCTGATTGAGCTGTTCCGTATTGAAGTGCCCGAGATCTCCGAGCAGGTGATCGAAATTCGCGGCGCTGCGCGCGATCCAGGCCTGCGTGCCAAGATCGCTGTGAATACCAACGATGGCCGTATCGACCCGGTCGGCGCCTGTGTTGGCATGCGTGGTGCACGGGTTCAGGCCGTTTCCAATGAGTTGTCTGGCGAGCGTGTGGACATCGTGCTGTGGGACGACAACCCCGCCCAGTTTGTCATCAACGCCATGGCGCCAGCGGAAATCGAGTCCATCGTGGTGGATGAAGATGCCGGTTCCATGGACGTGGCAGTGGCGGAAGAAAACCTCGCCATGGCGATCGGCCGCAGTGGCCAGAACGTACGCCTGGCGTCCGAACTGACTCAGTGGCAAATCAATGTGATGAGCATTGAGGACTGGCAGGCCAAGCAGGAGGCAGAATCCGGCAGCATCATGGAAGTGTTCATGGCGCGCCTGGATATCGACGAGGATGTCGCTGGTGTACTGGTCGACGAAGGCTTTACCTCACTTGAGGAAGTCGCCTATGTACCGCTGGAAGAAATGCTCGGTATCGAAGGCTTCGATGAAGAGATCGCCGAAGAGTTGCGCGCTCGTGCCAAAGACGCTCTGCTGACCCAGGCCCTGGCCTCGGAAGAAGAGCTGGACGCCACCGAGCCCCAGGAAGATCTGCTGAACATGGAAGGCATGGATCGTCAGCTGGCATTCCAGCTGGCCAGCCGTGGCGTTGCTTCTATGGAAGATCTGGCTGAGCAGGCGGTAGACGACCTGCTGGATATCGAAGGCATGGACCAGGAACGTGCCGCTGCATTGATCATGAAAGCTCGCGAACCCTGGTTCGCCGATGACAGTGATCAAGAGGCTTGATGCCCGAGCGCCGGGCAGTCGCCCGGCCCCGCGCACCGTTGTGAAGTGCGCGCCCCGAATAGCCTGCCCAGCAGGCGAAGGGTGGAGCAGTCAAATGAATTGATGCTGCTCCACCACAAGTGACTTTTTAGGAGAGAGAATGGCCGAAGTAACAGTTAGCGAACTCGCCAAATCGGTTGGTGCCACCGAAGAGCGTCTGCTCAAGCAGATGCAGGAAGCGGGTTTGCCCCACACTTCAGCAGATGCGCCTGTATCCGCAGAAGAGAAGCAGGTCCTGCTTAACTTCCTGAAAAGTAGTCACGGGGAGCAGGCCGCTGCACCCAAGAAGATTACCCTCAAGCGCAAAACCACCACGACGCTCAAGACCGGATCTGGCACCGGCCGCAAGACCGTCAACGTGGAAGTGCGCAAGAAGCGCACCTACGTAAAACGCGCTGAGACCGAAGAGCAGGAAGCGGAACTGGATACTACTGCCCTGCAGAAGGCCGAAGAAGAGCTGGCGGCTGCCGAGCTGGCCGCTGCCGATCGCGCCCGCGCTGAGCAGGAAGCTGCAGCAGCAGAAGCCAAGCGCGCTGAAGAAGAGGCCAAGGCCAAGCAGGAAGCCGAAGCGGCTGCCAAGGCCAAACAGGAAGCCGAAGCCAAGGCCGAAGAAGCGCCGGCACCGGCTGAGCCTGAGAAGGTGGAAGCGCCTGCCGAGCCCGCACCTAAAGCGGAGCCGAAGCCTCAAGCCAAACCCAAGCCTGAACCTGCCCCCATCCGCTCCACTTACGTCGACGACATTGAAGCCATGCGCATCGCTGCCATGGAGCGCCGTAAAAAAGAAAACGAGCGTGAAGCGGCCGAGCTGGAAGAGAAGAAAGCCCGCGTCGAAGCTGAGCGCGCGCGTCTTGAGCAAGAGCAGAAGGATCGCGCAGAAAAGGCCAAGCAGAAGCCGGCGGCGGACACCGCCACCACCGCTGCGGCAGCCAAGCCCGGTTTGCGTCGCAAAGTGGAAGCAGAAGCGACGGCCGTTCGCGATGACGACGAGCCGCGCAAGCGCCGCAGTCGTCGTGGCAAGAGTGGCCCCAAGAAGTCGAGCAAGACTTCCCTGTACGATGCTGCACTGGAAGCCTTCGAAAGCGAAGAAGACAAGCGCAGCACCCGCTCGCTGTCTCGCCCGACGCTGAAAGTAAAGAACACACACGGCTTCAAAAGGCCGACAGGAAAGCAAGTGTACGAAGTGCAACTGGGCGAGACCATCACTGTTGGCGATCTCGCCAAGCAGTTGAATATCAAAGCCGGTGAGCTGATCAAGCGCCTGATGAAGATGGGCGAGATGGTCACCATCAATCAGAGCCTGGATCGTGAGACCGCGACTCTGATCGTCGAAGAGCTGGGCCACACCGTGGTTCTGCGCTCCGAAAACGAGATGGAAGAAAAGCTCGTTGCCCTGTCCCAGGATATTGAAGGTGAAGAAGTCAGCCGCGCGCCGGTTGTCACCGTAATGGGTCACGTCGACCACGGTAAAACTTCACTGCTCGACTATATCCGCAAGACTAAAGTTGCCTCCGGCGAAGCCGGTGGTATTACCCAGCACATTGGTGCCTACCGCGTGCAGACCAGCCAGGGCGAGATCGCCTTCCTGGATACTCCTGGACACGCCGCGTTTACCGCCATGCGTGCCCGCGGTGCCAAAGCCACCGACGTGGTAATCCTGGTTGTGGCTGCGGACGACGGCGTAATGCCGCAGACCGAAGAAGCGGTTGCTCACTCCAAGGCCGCCGGTGTGCCGCTGGTTGTTGCTATCAACAAATGCGACAAAGAAGGCGCGGACCCGGATCGTGTGAAGAACGAACTGGCTGCAAAAGATGTCATCCCGGAAGATTGGGGCGGCGACACCCAGTTCATCGAAGTGTCTGCACATACCGGTCAGGGCATCGACGAGTTGCTGGAAGCGGTTTCCCTGCAGTCTGAAATGCTCGAGCTGAAAGCCAAGGCATCCGTACCGGCGAGCGGTGTGGTCATCGAGTCTCGCCTGGAAAAAGGCCGCGGTGTGGTTGCCACCCTGCTGGTTCAGAATGGCGAGCTGAAGCGCGGCGATATCGTGCTGGCAGGCCAGAGCTACGGTCGCGTACGCGCCATGACCAACGAGCTGGGCAAATCCGTCAAGGAAGCTGGCCCGTCTACTCCGGTTGAGCTGCTGGGCCTGGACACCACACCGAACGCTGGTGATGAGTTCCTGGTGGTTGCCGACGAGCGTAAGGCCCGTGAAGTAGCCGAACAGCGCGCCGATAAAGAGCGCCGCGAGCGCATGCAGCGTCAGCAGGCCGCCAAGCTGGAAAACATGTTCGCGGACATGGAAGCGGGCGAGAAGAAAGTACTGCCGGTTGTGATCAAAGCGGACGTGCGCGGTTCTCTCGAAGCCATCCTCGCTGCACTGGCGGAGATCGGCAACGAAGAAGTATCTGTAAACGTGGTCTCCAGTGGTGTTGGTGGTATCGCCGAAAACGACATCAACCTAGCACTGACCTCCGGCGCCATCGTGATCGGCTTCAACACCCGTGCCGATGTCGCTGCACGTAAGCTGGCGGAAACCGAAAGCGTTGAAATCCGTTACTACAGCGTGATCTACAACCTGCTCGACGAAGTGAAGCAGGCCCTGTCTGGCATGCTGGATCCGGAGTTGCGCGAAGAGATCGTCGGTATCGCCCAGGTGCGCGACGTATTCCGTTCGCCGAAGTTTGGCGCTATCGCTGGCTGTATGGTCATCGAGGGCACCGTCTACCGCAACAAGCCCATCCGCGTACTGCGCGACAATGTGGTGATCTACCAGGGTGAACTGGAATCCCTGCGTCGCTTCAAAGACGACGTGCAGGAAGTTCGCAACGGCATGGAGTGTGGTATCGGCGTGAAAGACTACAATGACGTCAAGGCTGGCGATCAGATCGAAGTCTTCGATATCGTCAAGGTCGCTCGCGAGCTGTAATTGTCCGTTGCCCCGGTGCATGCCGGGGCCAGTGTTCGCCTGACAACTTTTTTGCAGGAGCAAAAAAGTTGTCAGGCGAACCGCCATTCTGAATAGGTAAACAATGGCCAAAGAATTCCACCGTGCTGACCGGGTAGCCGACGCCATGCGTCGCGAGCTGGCCCGTCTGATCCAGCACGAAGTGCGCGACCCGCGTGTAGGCATGGTGAATGTCAACGACGTGGAAGTGAGCCGCGATCTAGCCACCGCTAAAGTTTTTGTGACCCTGGTGGGTGAGGACGACCGCAGCAAGATTGATATCTCCATGGAAGCGCTGAACAAGGCCGCCGGCTTCCTGCGTACCCAGCTCGCCAAAGAGATCCAGATGCGCTCCATTCCACGCCTGCATTTCCGCTACGACGAAACCTCCGTGCGCGGCCAGCACCTCTCGGCGCTGATCGAAAAGGCGGTCAAGTCTGATCAGCAAAAGGCTGACGAAGACGCAGACGACGCCGAAAACCAATCAGGCGAACAGAACGACTGATGGGCCGCCGACCAAAATGGGGCCGGCAGATTGACGGTGTGCTGTTGTTGAACAAGCCCGCCGGTATTTCTGCCAACGACGCCCTGCAAAGAGCCAAACGCCTGTTCTTCGCCAACCGCGCCGGCCACACTGGTGCCCTGGATCCGCTCGCCACCGGCGTGCTGCCGATCTGTTTCGGAGAAGCAACCAAGTTCTCGCAGTATCTGCTGGATGCCGACAAACGCTACCGCAGCACTTTTTGCCTGGGCATGACCACAGAGACTGGCGACGCCGACGGCAATGTAGTCGCGACGTGTGATGCGTCTGCGATCACCGAGCAGCAAGTGCGGGATGCCATGTCTGACTTCCGCGGCACCATTAGTCAGATCCCTTCCATGTATTCCGCGCTCAAGCACAACGGCCAGCCACTGTATAAGCTGGCGCGCCAGGGGATTGAGGTGGAGCGCGAAGCCCGGCAGATCCAGATATTCTCCTACGAATTGCTCAGCTTTATCCCCGCAGCCGATTCGCCCGATAAGCTGCCTAGAGCAGAAATCGAAGTGCATTGCTCCAAGGGCACTTATGTGCGGAGCCTCGCTGAAGACCTGGGGAAAGCCCTGGGCGTGGGGGCCTTCGTGGAGAAGCTGCACCGCAGCGCCGCTGGGCCCTATCACGAGGACGATTCGGTCACCCTGGATGCGCTGACTGAAGAGCGCGGTGAGGACAAGGCAGAAGTGCTGGATCACCACCTGCTTTCGGCGGATTCTCCCGCCTCTGGATTGCCCAAAATGATCCTCGGGGACGACACAGGTTACTATCTGCGTCAGGGCCAGCCGGTAATGGATCTGCAGGTCTACCGCTTGGGCGATGAAGGTGATATGGTGCGCCTCTTCCTGGAAAGTGGTGAATTTCTAGGCGTTGGAGAGATTACTGATGACGGGCGGGTTGCACCCCGCCGGTTGGTAAAATAAGCCGAAACAATCCTGTTTACAGGTGAAGTGGGCTTTTCATGACTAGCTGGCCTGTAAACATGCACGGGCCAGCCGAATTTTCAAAGCATGTTACGAACGAGGTAATTCGTTATGGCACTGTCTGCAAATGAAAAAGCAGCCATCCTGAAAGAGCACGGCCAAGCTGAGGGCGACACCGGTTCCCCGGAAGTCCAGGTAGCCCTGCTGACCGCCAACATCAACAAGCTTCAGGGTCACTTTGCTTCCCACAAGCAAGACCACCACTCTCGTCGTGGTTTGATCCGCATGGTAAACCAGCGTCGTAAGCTGCTGGACTACCTGAAGCGCAAGGATCTGTCCCGCTACGCTCAGCTGATCGCCAAGCTCGGCCTGCGTCGCTAAGACCCTGAGAATGCCCGCCCCTTTGGCGGGCTTTCTTCTATATGGAATTCGAATTTTCTGGCGCGCTATGTGTGCGCCGGAAATGCCGGGCCTGTGAAACAGGCCGGCAAATTCGCCTGCAGGGCGGGCTCCTACGAAGTGATTCATGACTGTAGGCGCCTGCTTCGGGCGAAAAACTGTAGGGGCTATTGGAATGGGCCAATAGCCGTAAGGAAACAGGAAAGAAACTAGTGAATCCAGTAACCAAAACATTCCAGTACGGAAAAGACCAGGTCACCATCGAGACCGGCCGTGTTGCACGCCAGGCCACTGGCTCAGCGCTGGTCACCATGGGTGAGACCGTCGTGTTGTGTACCGTTGTAGGCGCCAAGGAAGCCAAGCCCGATCAGGCTTTCTTCCCGCTGTCCGTACACTACGTAGAAAAGGCGTACGCCGCGGGCAAAATCCCCGGTGGCTTCTTCAAGCGTGAAGGCCGTCCGTCAGAGAAAGAAACCCTGACCTCCCGCCTGATCGACCGTCCGATCCGCCCGCTGTTCCCGAACGGCTTCATGAACGAAGTTCAGGTGATGATCACCGTACTGTCTGCGGAAAAAGACGTGGATCCGGATATTGCTGGCATGATCGGCACCTCCGCCGCCCTGTCTGTTTCCGGTATCCCCTTCAGCGGCCCGATTGGTGCGGCGCGCGTGGGTTATACCGAAGCCGACGGCTACCTGCTGAACCCCCGTTACAGTGAGCTGAAAGGTTCCGAGCTGGACATGGTTGTAGCTGGTACCAAAGACGCGGTACTGATGGTGGAATCCGAAGCGGCAGAGCTGCCGGAAGACATTATGTTGGGTGCGGTACTCTTTGCCCACCAGGAAATGCAGGCGGTTGTAAAAGTCTGCGCAGAGCTGAAGGCCGAAGCTGGCAAGCCCACCTGGGACTGGCAGCCAGAAGCTGTCAACGAAGAGCTGAAATCTGCACTGGAAAGCCAGTTCGGTGGGAAAGTCGCAGAAGCGTACAAGATCACTGACAAGCAGCAGCGCACCACCCGCCTGGCGGAACTGCGCAACGAAGCCGCAGAAGCGCTGGCCACCGAAGAAGTGGACGCCGGCCTGGTGAAGAAGTACTTCGGCAAGCTCGAGAAAACCACGGTTCGTGGTTCTGTTGTTCGCGGCGAGCCGCGTATCGATGGCCGCGACACCAAGACCGTACGCCCGATCAACGTAGAAGTTGGCGTACTGCCGAAAGGTCACGGTTCCGCGCTGTTCACCCGTGGTGAAACCCAGGCACTGGTTGTGACCACACTGGGCGCTACCCGCGATGCGCAGATCATCGACGCACTGGAAGGCGAGCGCAAAGACTACTTTATGCTGCACTACAACTTCCCTCCCTACTCTGTAGGTGAAGCGGGTCGTGTTGGTGCAACCGGTCGTCGCGAAATCGGCCACGGCCGTCTGGCCCGCCGCGGTATCGCTGCGGTACTGCCGAATCCGGAAGAGTTCCCGTACACCCTGCGTGTGGTTTCTGAGATCACTGAATCCAACGGTTCCAGCTCCATGGCTTCCGTATGTGGTTCCAGCCTGGCGCTGATGGATGCGGGTGTACCGCTGAAAGCACCGGTAGCCGGTATCGCTATGGGCCTGGTGAAGGAAGACGAAGGCTTCGCGGTTCTGACCGATATCCTGGGTGATGAAGACCACCTGGGCGACATGGACTTCAAGGTTGCCGGTACCGCGTCTGGTGTGACTGCTCTGCAGATGGACATCAAGATCGAAGGCATCACCGAAGAGATCATGGAAACCGCTCTTGAGCAGGCCCTGCATGCGCGTCTGCACATCCTGGCGGAAATGAACAAGGTGATCGGTGCTTCCCGTGACGTGGTGAATGAAAATGCACCGCGCTACGCCACCCTGAAGATCCATCCGGACAAGATCCGCGACGTGATCGGCAAAGGCGGCGCGACCATTCGCTCCATCACCGAAGAAACCGGTGCGTCCATCGACATCGAAGACGACGGCAGCATCAAGGTATTCGGTGAAGACGGTGAGAGCCTGGAAGCGGCGGTAACCCGCATCGAGGAAATCACCGCGGAAGCCGAGATCGGCGCCATCTACGAAGGTAAGGTTGTGCGTATCGTCGACTTCGGCGCATTCGTAAACTTCCTGCCGGGCAAAGACGGTCTGGTACACATTTCCCAGATCGCCGAAGAGCGCGTCAATGCGGTGACTGACTACCTGAGCGAAGGTCAGATGGTCAAAGTGAAGGTGCTGGACGTAGACCAGCGCGGCCGTATCAAGCTGTCCATCAAAGAAGCCAATGCCGATGCAGCGGCGGAAGCGGATGAGGCGACTGGCGAGGAGTAATTACTCCTGTCAGACGCGCCGGCTTGCAGGCAATGAAAAACGGTGGCTATATGCCACCGTTTTTTTTTGAAAAAAAAGCGTAGGAAACGGGGAGCGTGCAGTGGAAGTCTTGTTGATCTATTTAGTGGTTGGAATCTGCGCAGGCACCATTGCCGGCCTATTCGGTGTCGGCGGTGGGCTGATTATCGTACCGGCTCTGGTGCTGGTATTTACCGCCCAGGGTATCGCGCCGGAAATTCTGACCCATATGGCCGTTGGCACGTCCCTGGCCACCATCATCATCACCTCAATCAGTTCCATTCGTACCCATCACGGCAAGCGGGCCGTAGATTGGAAAATTGTTGCGACGATGGCGCCGGGTATCCTGATCGGCTCCTGGATTGGCGGGGTGACCGCCGACTGGCTCAGTGGCGCCTGGCTGCAGTTGTTGATCGGGATTTTTGCCGTGGGGATTGCCCTGAAGATGTGGCTCGATGGTTTGCGCAAATCGCAACCGCCCACCGATGGTAGCAAGGTGCCAGGCAGAGTGGGGCTCTCCTTCGCGGGCGGATTTATCGGCTGGGTCTCGGCGATATTTGGCATTGGCGGGGGCTCACTCACCGTGCCGTTTCTGTCCCGCTGCCATGTAGTTATGCAGCGCGCTGTGGCTACCTCTGCTGCCTGCGGCCTGCCTATCGCTATTGCCGGGGCGCTGAGTTTTGCGGTGCAGGGCTGGAATAATGCCGAGCTGCCCGCGTGGAGCAGCGGCTATATTTACTGGCCCGCGTTTCTGGGGATTGTCCTCACTAGCACCTGGTTCGCGCGCTTCGGTGCGTTACTGGCCCACAGGCTTTCTCCACAACTGCTGAAGAATTGCTTCGCCGGGTTACTGTTTTTTATCGGCGCCCGGTTTATCTGGCTGAACTACGCCATAGCATTGGGCTGACCGGGCTGCGGTAGGAGCCTGCCGTGCAGGTAATACGTATACCTCGGCCCACAAAAAAGGCCGCTGCGGTTACCCGCAGCGGCCTTTTTCTATGGGTGTGATCTATCCCACAGTCTTAGCCGTCGCCTCCGCCGGCTCAACCGCCTCGATATGATCCTCGCCCTGACCTTCCCAATGCTTGGACTTCAGGCTGATCAGCGCAATCACCGCACCAATACCAATGCTGAAGATCGCAATCTGCAGGTACAGGTTCGGCAGTGTGGAAACGTTATCCGGATCGAAGTTGCCCGCCAGCAGGCCGGCGATAACATTACCGATGGAGTAGGTAAGTACAAACACACCCATCATCTGGCCGGCAAAGCGGCGCGGAGATAGCTTGCTCACCGCGCTCAGCGCAACCGGGCTCAGGCACAGTTCACCCACGGTGTGCAGGAAGTATGTGGTTACCAGCCACATGGGTGCAACTTCAAGGCCCTGTGCTGCCTGTTGGGCGGCAAAGAACATCACGATAAAGCCGGTGGCCATGATGATCAGGCCGATCGCACATTTCATGCTGTAAGACGGCGTGATCATGCGCTTGCCCAGGTTGATCCACAGGGCGGCGAAGAAGGGCGACAGAATGATGATGAACATCGGGTTCAGATTCTGGAACCAGGAAGCCGGAATCTCGAACGAGCCCACGGTGCGGTCGGTAAAGTCGCGGACGAACAGGTTCAGGGACGAGCCCGCCTGCTCAAAGCCTGACCAGAAGCAGGCCGAAGCGACACACACCAGGAACAGCGCCCACATACGTTTCTTTTCCACCTGGCTCAATTTGCCGCCGAAGTAGATATAGGCGTAGTACACAAAGAAGATCGCGGTAAAGAAGATGGCTACTTTGGTGGCCACCGCAACCGGGTCAAATGCAATCACACCGCTCAGTGTCAGTGCAGTGATGACCACTACAGCACCGACGATGGCCCAGATGGCACCCCAGGCTTTCTTGGCGCCTTCGGTGGTCATCGGGTGCTCCGGCTTCAGGCTGGCATCGCCCAGATTGCCGATGGTTTTGCGGTACTGGTACAGGCCAATGGCCATACCCACGGCCGCAGCGCCAAAGCCCCAGTGCCAACCGACCTTCTCACCGAAGTAGCCACAGATCATGTAGCCCAGCACCGAGCCCATATTGATGCCCATATAGTAGAGGGCGTAGCCACTGTCGCGACGTACATCGTCGTGGGCGTAAAGGTGGCCAACCAGTGCACTGATATTGGGTTTCAGCAGACCCGTACCGGTAGCCACCAGAATCAGGCCTATAAAGAAGGTGTGATCACTGGGGATGGCGAGCACGATATGGCCGCACATGATGATAATACCGCCGTACCAGACGGTGCGCTGACCACCGAGCAAGCGGTCGGCAATCCAGCCCCCGGGAAGGCCCAGGAAGTACACCGCGCCGGTGTAGAGGCCGTAAATAGCGGTAGCGGCTGCGACGGTGAAGGCGAGGCCTTCTTCCTGCAGGCTGGCGGTCATGAACAGGACCAACAGCGCCCGCATGCCGTAATAGCTCATGCGCTCCCACATCTCAGTAAAGAAGAGGGTGGAGAGCCCTTTGGGATGACCAAAGAAGCCATCGCTGTTGTGTTGTGGTAGTGACGACATATCAGCGTTTCCGGTTGTTATAACGTTATAAATTAAACCTTTCCGAGTGTAACAGCGGTCTCGGAAACTGGCGAATGGTTACAGGTGAAACAGGAAATGAACCTGCAAAAGGGATTCCTACACGACAGGAATTGTGGAAAATCAGAGATTCAGAACACGTTATGGGGAGAATAACGATGAAAACCCCGCAAAATTCGGGACTGGCAGTGAAAAAGTGGTCACTGCGATTTACGCAGCGCTGGAAAGCCTTCGGCCTCGGCCTCTGTATTGCCGCGCTTGGTGGCTGTGCCAGCTCCGCTCCAGAGCAGCACGCTTCAATCGATACGGGCTGGCTGCTCTCCGGTGCGGCGATCTTCGGTGAACCACTGAGCCCTGAGGCGCTCCCTGAGGACGACATTCTCGGGCTGCAACCGCAGATGCGTGCGTACCTGGCCCAAGTTGCGCCAGATGCCAACCCTCGGCAGCGTTTGCAGGCCTTATTGCGCGGCTTCGAGCAGCGTGATTTCACGGTCGAGTACCGGGCGGATCAGACCCTCACAGCCGCCGAGACTTATCAGCAGGGGGTGGGCAACTGCATGGCGTTTACCGTGATGATGGTGGCCATGACGCGGGCGCTGGGTGCGGAAGCCTATTTCAACCAGGTTGAAGTGCCACCGGTGTGGGGGCACGACGAAGAGCAGACCTTTGTGGTTTACCGCCATATCAACATGGTGAGCGAGAGCCCGAGAGGGCGCCGCGTGGTGGATTTCAATCTCGCTGCCTACGATCCGGTTTACGACCAGCGCGAGCTCACCGACACCGAAGCCTTTGCCCAGTATTACAGCAACCGCGGACTGGAGCTGATGCAGCAAAGTGAGATGCGTGAAGCGTTCCGCTACTTGCGCAAGGCCCTGTCGTTGCGCCCTGGCGATGGCGATCTGTGGGCAAACTTGGGCGCTTTGTACAGCCGCAACCAGGAATTTGCAGCAGCAGAGCAGAGTTACCTGCAGGCCCTGCAGTTAGACGGCCGGCACACGATTGCCATGAGCAATCTCGAGCGGCTCTACCGCAAGCAACAGCAGCTAGAACTTGCCGATTACTACGCAGAAAAGGCCCGCTACCACCGCGAGCGCAACCCCTATTACCTTTATTACCAGGCCCGCAATGCCTATGAGCACGGGGATTTCAAAAGCGCAAAACGGCAGCTGAAGCGTGCAATCTGGCAGTACGAAGACGATCACCGGTTTCATTTTTTGATGGGGCTGACCAGTTATCGACTGGGGGATCTGGAGGATTCTAAAACGTATTTTTCTCAAGCGTTTTCCTTGACCGATAGCCCGGGGGCGCAAAGAGCCTACAACCAGAAATTGCAGTTGTTGATTGATGGGCCTTAAACAAAAAAAGGGGATGCCAATGGCATCCCCTTTTTTTTGACGGAACGTCTAGGACGTCAAGTTCGCAACTTAGAACTGGTAAGAAGCACCAGCCCAGAGGTAGCGACCCTGGAAGTCGTAGAAGCTGTTCCAGTCGCTGCCGGAAGTGGTATGCGGATCCTTATCGGAAACGTTGTCAATACCAGCGGACAGGCGAGTAGACTCGTTTACGTCCCAGCCTGCTTTCAGGTTCAGGTAAGTCATGGACTTAACCGGCAGGTAGGGGCTGTAGCCGTCGTCGAAGTACTGCATGTCAACGCCCATATCCCAGTCGTTGCCGTACCAGGTTGCGCTGGCCAGGCCGCGCCACTTCACGTACAGGCCGCTAGTGGTGCCAACGTATTCCAGGTAGTCAGACTCGGTGCCGGACTGCTCGTTGAACTCGTTGTACTCCAGCAGGCGGGAAGCCTGTGCACGCAGGCCCAGTCGACCGGAATCGAAGTGCAGGTTCTGAACGATGTCTACGTCAACACCACGGGTGTCGATCTGACCGATGTTCATCTTCGCACCTTCCAGTGCAACGATCTGATCGCCGGCACCACGGGTTACGAACTGACACGCAGCGGAGTCGCCGTCGCGGAAGCAGTCGTCCAGCATGCGCTGCAGGTCTGGAGAAGTGATCGCGTCTTCAATGCTGATGTCGTAGTAGTCCAGAGTAATAGACAGGTCGTCTACAAAGCTCGGGGTCCACACGATGCCGGCAGTGAAGGTTTTTGCTTCTTCCGGGGTCAGCTCTTCGTTACCGCCGATGTTGGTCGGAACCTGGTTGCCCGCCTGGGTGAAGCCAGCACCAACCATGCCGCAGTTTGCGCCCTGGCCATCTTCGTTTGCTGCACTGGTGTCACACGGGTCGATCAGGTACTCGTAGCTCTGTGCAGAGCCGCTGTACAGCTCGTAGATGCCCGGAGCACGGAAAGAAGTAGAGAAGCTGGTGCGGAAACGCAGGTCTTCTACCGGTGCGTAAACCACGCCGACTTTACCAGTGCTCTGGCCACCGAAGGTGCTGAAGTCAGAGTAGCGAACTGCCACGTCTGCAGTCAGCTCTTCCGCGAAACGCGCGCCCTGCAGGATTGGCAGATTGAACTCTGCAAATACCTCGGTTACGTCGTATTCACCACCGGTTGCGTCTTGCTGGTTACCGAAGGTTTCACCGCTCTGGGTTTGTGCAGACGGGTTGAATTCACCGGATTCTTCACGGTACTCAACACCGGCCGCAAAGCCCAGTGCGCCGCCCTGGAATTCGATGGCATCGATGTCACCAGACAGGGACGCGCCGAAGTTCAGCAGCTCATAGGAGTTGTCTTCGTAGTCGTCGTAGCGGAAGTAGTCCATGATTTCCGGGCTCATGCCGCCAGCGAAATCATAGTCCAGGCCCGCTTCACCGCTGAAAATCTCATCCAACTTGGTTTTGTTGTAAGAGTTCAGGATGACGTTTTCGCCTTCGTTTTTGCCGTAGCTGGCAAAGGTGTCCCAGGTCCAACCGTTGGAGAAGTCACCGTTGAAGCCACCCGCAACACGGAAGGTGTCAGTGGTCTGCTCGTAAGAGCGAGTACCGCCAGATACCGGACGGATGCGGAAGTCGGAGAAGCCGTCTACCCAGTCGGTGCCGTGAGAAGCAACCGGTGCGGTCGGCTCCTGGCCTTCAGGGCTGCCCTGTGCTTCCCACTCGGCATGCGCTGCGTTGTAGGCTGCCAGTTCGATTGCGTAGGCATCGTCGGCTTTTTGCCAGGCGTCTTGCAGCTGAGCTTTAACGGCCTCAGGCAGGTGCTCTTCCGGGTTCAGGTTGAAACCGTTACCGGCGTACAGCGGCTGGGCGGCCAGTTGCTGGTTGCTGGTTTTGGTGGTGAAGCTGGCTTCACTCCACAGCTCAACGCTGTCGGTGATGGAGAACTTACCGGACGCAGTCGCGGAAGTGCGCTCCATGGCGCCGGACAGCCACATATGCTGACCGATGTCGTAGCCGGCATATTCACCCAAAGTTACGCCGTCTTCGCCAATGCTGAAGCTGCCGTAGTTGGTGAAGATATTACCGTTCGGGCCCATGGAGCTGGTCAGGCCGGCCCAGTCGCGATCGTTGTAAGTGATCTCGTCGCGTTGAGCGTGGGTAATGTTGGCAACAAAGCTGCCACGCTCGCCTTCGTGACCGAAGGTGATGGACAGATCGCCATTTTCACCGCCGCCATCTTTAGTGGCGCCAGCGCGGGCATTGATACGAACGCCGTCGAAGGAATCCTTCATGACCACGTTGATTACACCGGCAACGGCGTCAGCGCCGTATACCGCAGAAGCGCCGTCGGTCAGAACTTCAATACGGTCGATCATGTCTACCGGGATATTGTTCATGTCCACCGCAGAGCTTACGCCGGAAGCGGAAGAGACAAAGCGACGGCCGTTTACCAGTACCAGGGTGCGTGCAGAACCCAGGTTGCGCAGATCAACAAACGCCAGGCCTTGGCCGCCGTTGTTGTCGTTTGCATTGATACCAGTAGTACCCATGGACGGCAGCTGGTTCAGCAGCTCGTCAATGGTGCCAACACCGGAGCGGCTAATCGCTTCGGAATCTACGATGGTGATAGGGCCAGTAGTAGAGAGCGGGTCACGTGCAATACGGGAACCGGTAACGATCACTTCTTCGACAGTCGGGCCAGGTACGTTTTCCTGAGCGGAAACGCCAGTGGCGGCAATGGTGCCGAGTGCTGCGATGGCGATACTCAACTTGGTCTTGATCATAAATGCATCCTTTATGTTTTAGAGGCACTTTTATAGGTTTGTTGTAATTCGAGTGCGGGCTGACTTTAAAGGATCAATTCACTTTGTGGAACTTACCTGACATTGAAGCATCACAGGTAAATTCAATATTTTGTCTTATATGTAACCACAGTGGTTATTTTGTAATCTTCGAAAAGTTTATATATCCGGCATATCTGTCAATTATTATTAAATGATTACATATAAATGAATTTATTAGGATGCGTGTAACTAAAATGAGTCTTTGTGAGGAAGGTTAAAAAATGACCGGCTGGCCGTTTTGGTTGAAAAACGCGCGTATTTTATGAGGGAGTGCTGCTGCTGGAGCATTATTCTGAAGTGAGTTTGTTGGGCGAATAAATATCCCGTGGGTAAGGGCGCCTGGCAGGCAAAAATAAATGACGGAAAAGTGCAGTTTTACCGGCGCCCGCTGGCGTCAAATTGATCTAGATGGGTGGCACCTCAAGGTTTAGTGCCACCCCACGAAGAGGTCGGTCTCAGCCCAGGCTCTGCTTGATGCCATCCAGGAACAACTGAACAGCCAGCATCACCAGGACCATACCCATCAGCCTCTCAACGGCAATGAGCCCTCGATTTCCGAGCAACTTCGCTAGAGGCGACGAAGCCAGAAGAATGACGGCGGAAACCGCCCAGGCTCCGAGTAGAGCCAACGTCCAGTCCCAAAGCTGTTCACCTTCACTGTTGGTCATCAGCATCAGGATCGCCATAGTGGATGGGCCCGCAACCAGCGGTACCGCCAGCGGCACAAAGAAAGGCTCTCCCTCCAGCCGCTCTCCCATGATCCCCCCCTCAATAGGAAACACCATACGGATCGCAATCAGGAACAGAATGATCGCGCCCGCAATCCGGATCGCCTCCTGAGACAACCCCAGCCACGCCAGTACGAACCGCCCGGCGTACAGGAATACCAGCAACACAATCAACGCGAAGATCAGCTCGCGCATGATGACGTACAGCTGGCGTTTGGGCGGAACATTCTTCAGGGCCGCAAGGAACACCGGGATGTTGCCCAGGGGGTCCATGACGAAGAGGAGGGTGAGGAAGGCGGTTAGGGTGTCCATGGTCGCTGTATATCTGAATGATTGTGGGAAAACTGTTTGTATTCGTCTCTACAGGACTACTTACTAAATTTCGTGAGCGTCCACGCCATATCTGGCAGCGTTTGGTTTCAGAAGAAAAAGCTGGGAAGACAGGCAGTATGAGAACAAGCACAGCCGCAAGCTGGCAGTCTTACTGGCAGCAGGCAGACGAAAAAAAGGCCTGTAAAATTAGTGGGACAGACCATCCGGCCATAAGCCAATTCTGGCACAAATTTTTTAGCGATGCGCGTGTTGGCGCAAAAAGTGCACCTGATAACCTGAGGGTTGTCGATGTCGCCAGTGGTCGAGGTGCAGTTTTTGAGCATTTATTCGCTCTGGGTGATGGGGCTTGCTGTGATGCTGTGTGTGTGGATTTATCACATGACGCATTGGGTGCAGTACGGGATCGCTGGCCGGCGGTGTCCGGGATTGTGGCAAATGGCGCTGCATTGCCAATTGCCGAGCACAGCGTGGATATTGTAGTGAGCCAATTTGGTGTTGAATATGCCGGCGTTGACGCTGTAGTGGCGTTGTGCAAACTGGTCAGGCCGGGAGGACAGTTAGCCTTACTGTTGCATCACAGGGGCGGCGCTATCTTTAAAGAATGTGACGACAATTATGTAGCGCTTTGTGAGGTTCAAAAGAGTGGGTTTTTGCAGGGCGCCATGAATATGTTTCCCCACGCGTTCAATGTGCTGGCGGGCGGGGAGCGGTCTGAATATGAGCGAACGTCAAAGAGCTTGATTCCTGCGTTTCGAATTATGGAGCGAATCATGGCGCAGTACGGAAGGAATGTAGCTTCGGGCGTAGTCCGAAAGCTGTACTTGGACATTGATCATATCCACACAAACTTGCCAGCATTCGACCGGCAGGAAGTTGACGTCTGGCTTCGCCAGGCTTCTCGTGAGTTGCAGTACTATACCGAGAGAATGAACTCCATGCGTCACGCGGCCCTTGACGATCAACAGTTTGAGGTGTTGAAAGCAGAAATGGCCGATTTCGGGTTTGAGTTGCATGTTGCGGACGCGTTGGCAGTGGCAGACCATTCGGCCCCTTTAGCCTGGTCTGTAATTGCGGAAAAAGCGCAGAACAATGGCCGTGGTTGCCGCTAAGTTATGTGAAAAACCCCTCCGGGGAGCGCTGTGGATATACAAATTCCACAGAGGTAACATGTGGGTCTCTTCCCCTAGCGCGGGTAGAACGAAATTTGATAATAAGTAGGGTATTGATATGAAACTGAAGATAGTTTTTTGTGTTTGGATGGGGTTGGGTATGTTGGCTGGGTGTTCCTCTGGTGCAGGGGAAAAGACCACTGGTGCGGCGCAGAATGGCTCAGCGACAGCGAACCTTGCTGCTGCGGAAGAAGAAAAAATTTGTAAGGTGCGGGCGATTACCGGATCTCGATTCAAGCAAAAAACCTGCATGACTCAGGAAGAGTGGGACCGTATGGCCTACGAAACCAAAAAAATGTTGGATGACGACACACGTAGTAAGCCTACAAATTACTGATCTCGCGAGATTTTTTCTCCTGCATTGATAATTTTTGACGAGGGCGCCTTGGCTTCAGTATTGAAAGTCAAGGTGCCTTTTTTGCACCTGGCCAGCGTGAGCTGGCCGCGCTTTTTTAGGTATGACCCCTGGTCGCTGAATTTATGACGGTACCAACACATATATCCAAACACCTTCGTGAGGCAAGGCTGCTCGTTGAAAGTAAGCGGTTTGATGAGGCGGAGCAATTGTACCGGAAGCTGCTCTCACTCGGTGGTGCGGAAGAAGTTGTGTATAGAGAGCTGTTCCAACTTTATGATCGGCAAAAAAAGTCGGAGCAGGCGATTTCCTGTATTGAGGAAATGGCTCGATCTTTTAAAGAGATCCCAGAATGGTGGCTTCAGCTGGCTCAGTACGCACAGTCTTGTAAGAATTATGAGAAAGCTATTCATGGATACCAGATGTTTTTGGAGCGAGTGCCTGATCGTCCCAACACGGTTTATAACTTTGCTTATTTACTGAGGCAGGCGGGGAAGCTTGAAGAAGCGTTGAACTGGTACCAAAAAGCATTGGCAATGGGGGTTTCGGGGAAGGAAGAAGTTTACACCAATATGGGTGTTATTTTGACCGAGTTGCGCCGAGAGCCGGAAGCGCGCGCGAACTATGAGAAAGCATTAGGAGTCCGTCAGAGCTATTTGCCGGCCATTCTGAATCTGGCGGCATTGATGGAAGAGTGTGGTGATCGGGCCTCGGCGTCTGCTCTGTATGAAAAGGCGCTGACAGTCGACAATGCTTGTGTGCTGGCGATTAGCCGGTTGGCCTATCTCACCACTGTGAAGCACCCAGGTGATCCGTTGATCGAAAGGGTATCGTCAATGTTGGCGAATAAAGGGCTGTCCAAGGCGGATAGTGAAGAGTTGAGTTTCTCACTCGGTAAGCTGTTTGATGATTGCGGTGAATATGAGTGGGCATTTACTTGCTATACGAAAGCGAACAATCTGGGTAGGTTGAGGTTCACGCCATACAGCAAAGCAGACCAATCAAAATTTATTGATGACCTGATGCGCGCCTCTCCTAGAAAATCATTCACAGCGTCTTGCAGTCCATCTGGAGGATCTCCGGTTTTTATCTGTGGAATGTTTCGTTCTGGGTCTACTCTGGTTGAGCAGGTATTGAGTGGCCACTCTAAAATCTCATCTGGAGGGGAGTTGGAGTTTTTTCCTCAGTTGGTTCGCAATCTCGGAGATAAGTACCCGAAACATATCAAAGATGTTGATGCCGGATTCTATGCTAATACGGGAAAAGACTATGGCGAATTCCTGGTGCGCAGGTTTGGTCAGGGCGCAATTGTTACTGACAAGCGACCGGACAATTTTCTACATTTAGGCCTGATTAAGCGCGCTCTGCCCAATTCTCGATTTATCTGGACAAGGAGAGGACTCCTTGATAACTGCCTGTCTGTTTATTTTCAGCAGCTAGGTGGAGATATGAATTACTCAGTCGACCTTGATTCGGTTGGGCACTTTTACGTCGAGCAGGAGCGATTAATGCGCCATTGGCAACGTTTGTTCCCGGATAGTATTTTTGAGATTGTGTATGAGGATCTCGTGAAGAATCCAGGCGTCGAGATTCGTAAGATGCTCGATTTTCTCGGGCTCGATTGGGAGGATGCTTGTCTTGATTTTCAGCAGCGAGAGAATTACGTAAAAACTGCCAGTGTCTGGCAGGTGAGAAAAGGATTGCACAAAGATTCTGTAAATCGGCACCAGAACTATAACGTTCATGTTTCGGCATTGAAAAAATATTTAAAGGCCTAGTAGTGAGCGGGATTACCCGCTACGTCCACGGGTAAGTAGTCTGTTCCAGATAACAAAAAAGCGCGGTGGTTTTACCCACCGCGCTTTTTTTGTGAACGTTCTAATTCGTGAGGATTAGAAGTTTACAGATGCACCCAGGAAGGCGTAGCGACCAAGAGCGTCATAAACGCCTGGGAAGGTATTGCCGTTACCGTAGATGCCAGCACCCGCATCAGCAGTCAGCGGCGGCTCTTCATCCAGCAGGTTGCTGATACCGCTGCGGATAGTGACGTTGTCAGTAGCGGACCAGGCTGCGGCCAGGTCGAAGTAGCTGATCGCGTCGAAGTCAGCGCCGTTGCTGCCGAGGTCAGTAACCTCGCCAATGTAGCGCCAGCTACCGGTTACGTCCACATTCCAGGGGGTTGCCCAAGTGGCGCGCAGAGTACTTACATACTCAGGAGTCGGAGTACCACAGGAGCTGTTCCAGTTGCCAGCGCAGCTTTCGACCGGCTCGCCAACGAACTCTTGTTGATCCCACTTGGTCAGGTAAGTGGCAATGTAGTTCATGTCTACGGAGCCGTATGCACCAACGTCAAAGCCATAGTTAGCATTGATATCAATACCTTCGGTTTCGAAGAAGCCGATGTTCACATCAGTAGCAGTGATACCAGCAGTGCCGATCCACAGGTTGCCGTTAGCGCCACGACTTACTGAGTCACAGAACAGGGCGTTGCCGGTTTCTGCGCAGCGACGCAGTACAGTTTCTGGGTTGATGCCAGCGATCGCTTCGGTCACTTCAATGTTGAAGTAATCCGCGCTAACGGTCAGGCCTTCAACGAACTCAGGAGAGTACACGATACCGAAAGATACGGTTTCAGACTCTTCCGGTGTCAGCTCAGGGTTACCACCACCAACAAAGTTGTACTGACCAGCTGGGGAGTCGAAGTTACCGCCGTAGGTAGAGGCAGTAGTGCCAGTGTTGGCACATTCAGCTGCGCTGTACTCAGGGCCGATTTCAACGCCGTCGTCATCGGTACGAGAGCCACACGGATCGTAAGTCATGTCGAACAGGCCGATGGACTGTGCGCGGTACAGTTCACGGATATTCGCGTGACGAACTGCAGACTGGAAGCTCGCGCGAACTTTCAGGTCGGTAGTCGGTTGCCAGTCAGCAGCCAGCTTGTATGTGTCGGTCTGAGCGTCGGTGGAGTAGTCAGAGTAGCGGTAAGCTACTTCGAGACCCAGGTACTCAGCGCCCGGCATGCCGCTAAGCAGCGGAATATTGGCTTCGGTGAATATTTCTTTCACTGAGAGTGCGCCGTCAACTGGCAGGGTCGGACCACCTTGGCCTGCACCTTCATCGTTCTGATAGCCGGAATCTGGGGAGTAGTTCAGGGATTCGCGGCGGCTTTCAAAACCAGCAACAATTGCTACACCGCTGTCAGCAGTCGGCAGTTTTACGCCGTAATCGGTCAGGTCGCCAGTTACGTAACCGGAAATGATTTCCTGATCGGTGGTGCCACGAGCGAACAGAGGCAATACCAGGTAATCGATCGCCTCCTGGGTTACACCGCCCTCCTGGAAGATGTTCCAGGGTACACAGTTAGGATCGGAACCGTCCAGAACGGACTGACAAACAGGGTTGCCGTCCGCGTCTGTACGCACGTCTAGCGCACGACGGATACGAGATTTGGACATGTCATTCAGGTAGGTTTCTTCGAGGCTAACCTCGGAGAACTGACCGTAAACGTCGTAAGCCCAGTTCTCGTTGATGTCGCCACGAACACCGAACACACCGCGGAAAGTGGTGTGGCGCATATCGCTCTGTCGCGGGCCTCCTTCAACGTTACGTCGGCCGATGTAGAGTGCACCAGGATTGGTGGTTACTTCGCCGGTCTCTGGATCGGTGTTAACCACTTCCAGGTCGCTTACGAACTGGTCTTTGCCCAGGCCGTAAACGCCACAGATTGCGTCGTACTGATCATCTGACAGGAACGGGTTGCCACAGAACAGGTCGTTGGTCACGAAGAAGGCACCGGAAGGCGCGATCTGTGCAACAGTGCGGTCATCTGCGTACATTACTTGAGTGTAGGCTTCCGCGTGTTCATTGATTTCGTAGTGACCGAAGGCGCCCATGGTCCAGCGCTCGTCCGGACGCTGGAAGTAGTTCAGCGGGCCGTAGTTATACAGGCGGCTGAAGTCGGTGAATTCAGTGCCATCTACGCTGTAGTCGAAACCTTCGGTGGTGTCGCCATCGTTGGCGCCGAAGTCAGTGAAGCGACCCCAGGGTACAGTGGAGGAACCACCGCAACCGAAAGAGTCCGGACTACCAGAAACGGCACAGCCGCTGTAATCACGGTCGGCTTGGAGAACCGCGTCAATTTTGCGGTAGTTGGCGTATGCGGTTACGTTGCCGCGGCCGCCGTCCAGGTTGGCACCAATGATCATGGAGAAATCATTGGTTTCGCCGTCAGTGACACTGCCGTCGGCTACGTCAAATCCGTTGGAAGTGACGAGGCCCTGCATGTCGCTGTTGTTGTTATTGTGCTGGTACACGCTGGTCTGAGATTCGAAGCGAACGCCTTCGAAGTCATCCATCATGATGAAGTTCACAACACCGGCAATAGCGTCAGAACCGTAAGTGGCAGAAGAGCCACCGGTAAGAACTTCTACACGCTCAACCAGAGCGCCAGGAATTTGGTTAAGGTCCGCACCAGAACCGCCAGCCAGAGGAGAGCCTGCCGGCATACGACGTCCGTCGATAAGTACCAGGGTGCGCTGAGAGCCGAGGCCGCGAAGGGAGACAGTTGCGGTACCGGTAGAGCCGTTGGCCTGGCCAGCGGTCTGGGTGGCTGCCACTTGGGGCAGGTCGTTAATCAGGTCTTCAACCCGAACTACACCGGTAGCTTTCAGGTCTTCTGCGCTAACAGAAGTTACCGGGCTTACGCTTACGTCATTGGCACGCTCGATACGAGAACCAGTAACGACCACTTCTTCTACCATCTCCGCATCTGATTGTGAAAATGCAGGCAGAGCAGGAACCATAATCGTAGCGGCTACCGCCACAGACAGAAGGTTCTTTTTCATTTGAAATCCTCTCTTGATCGTTGGATTTATCATGTATTGCCAGATTTGGCGTGTTTGAGAACGACTACCCCCAAGCGGTCATTCTCTTCCCAACGACTATTTAACGGATGGGAATTAAGTTCCCTCAAAAAGAAATTAAAAATTCTTCTTTTCCGAAAGAAAGACAGCTTAGGCAGGTTTTTCGATTCTGGTTTGCAGACGATCGTTTGGCTTTGGGATCTTGTTGCAAGGCGTGTCGGTGGTGCGGGGATAAACGGGCGGGCAAAAAAAAGCCCCGCCAGTTGGCGGGGCTTGGAGAGGTCTGTTTAGTTTAGAACTGCAGCGTCACACTACCGTAGAAGAAGCGGCCGACGGTGTCGTAGCTTCTCATCAGGGTATTCATGTCATCGTTGTTGGTGACATAGGGAGGCTGTTGGTTCCACATATTGCGGATACCGCCTGTCAGAGTGATATTCTCCCAGCGGAAGTAGTTGAAGTTCACATCCTGATACCAGGTGGTATCGATATGGGTTGCCAGATCGCTGGGAGATGGGTCGAAGTCGTCGACTTCGCCGAGCATCCGCACGGTGGTGAAGGCGCTCCAGCAGTCGTACTCGTACCCCACGGTGCCGTAGAACTTCCACTCGGGGAAGGCGACGATAGCGGTGGTTACCGGGTCTGCGCCGAAGTAGCCGGCCAGGTCAATGGTGGGGTCGTCTGCGCTGCCGCGATATTTCCACTCGTGCAGGTAGGTAGCAGAGAGGTTTACGCTAACGATACCGGGGCCAGCATCCATGCTGTAGTCGAAGCCGAGGTCGACACCAGAAGTCTCAAAGGTGGCTACGTTCTGGCTGTTTAACAGCTGGCCGGCAATCGTGTTATCCGATTGACGGTAGGGGCTGCTGGATGATGGATTGGAGCCTACTGCTGCCGCACCCGTGATCAGGTTACACAGAGGTGAGCTGAATCCGGAGCTTTCGTAACAGCCTTGTACGATGGTGTTGGTGGTCAGCGTGCCGATGGCATCGTCGATATTGATGTTGAAATAATCGACGGTGAAGCCCATGTCATCGGTGAAGCTGGGGGTCCACACCACACCAAGGGTGTAGCTTTCGGACTTCTCTGCTTCCAGGTCCGGGTTGCCGCCAAACAAGCCTGTTGCCTGGGTGGAGGCGATGGTGGTGCCAGGGCCGATACCGTCAGCCATACAGTTTGCGATGACATTGGCGCTGTCGCCTGAACCGTACTCGTTACACGGATCGGCGTAGGTCTCTGCCGATACGGTCGGGGTCAGAAAGAGGTCGTCCAGGCCCGGTGCGCGGAAGCCTTCAGAATAGGTGCCGCGGAAGCGCAGTTCGTCGAGCGGTGCGTATTCCACTACGGCGCCAAAGGTGGTGTCGCTACCGATGGTGTTGTAGTCCGAATAACGGAATGACGCCTCGAAGGCCAAAATTTCGGCCCAGGGGCGACCTTCCAGGACAGGTACTCGAACCTCACCGTAGAACTCGTCCACGCTGTAGTTACCACCCCAGGCATCGCCATTCACGAAATAGATCTGACCGATCTCCGCTGCACCATCCGGCACAATCTCGGTACGTTCTGCGCGGTTTTCATAGCCTACCGCCCACGCCGGAGCTTCGCCGGTCAGTGCCCATTCGCCAAAGTCACCGACCAGGTTGGCCTGGAAGCTGCGCAGCGAAGAACGCTCAAGCGGTGAGTTGGTGACCAGTGCGTAGTTCTGCATTTCTGGTGTGAGCGTACCTTCTGAGAAGGGGTTCCAGGCGGTGACGCCGGTTGCGCCTACTGCCGCAGCACACTCTGGGTCCGCAGCACAGGCAACGGGATCCAGAAGGTTTTCAAAGCGCACGGTGTTACCGCGGCCTCGGTCAATTTGGGCATCTACCCAGCGGGCGTAGTTGTAGGAAAGGTCCCAGGTCCACTCATTACAGAACTCACCTTCAAGGCCGACAACACCGCGCCAGGTATTCAAGTCCTGGGTAAATGCACGGCCCCCGGTTTCTTCCAGGCGGCGCCCGATACTGACCGGTTCACCAATAGGGTTGTAGGGGTTGGTGGTGGGAACTACTGGTCCCCAGAAGGTACCCTCAGCGGCCATCAGCTGATCGGAGCGACGGTTTACAAATGAGAGTTCGCTGAAGGCCCGCACATCGGTCACGTCTTTCCAGTCGTAGAGCTCATAGCTCCCGTATCCGTAAATGGACGCGACTTCCTGTGGCGTTGCCAGGTAGCTTGCTGTTGCGAAATTGTAGGCGTCGGTGGCGGCATTGAAGTCGCGTACCACACCGGTATTCGGATCAACGATTAACTGTTGATCGGTATCTGCAGTTGGAGAAAAGCGTGCAGGCGTCGTGGTAGAGCTACCGCCACAAACTACATTGCCGGCAATTTCCCGCAGCGGACATTCGGAGAATCTGCGATCCCCCTGCCAGATGTCTTGGCGCTTGGTGTACTGCGCGTTCAACATCACATGACCTTTGTCATTACCTGTACCAATGGTCATGGCAGCGAGGTATTCGTCACCATCGCCATGTGTAGAGGCGCCGTAGTCGAAGGTGAGTTCTGCACCTTCGAAGCCTTTTTTGGTGATGATGTTGATAACCCCGGCGATAGCATCGGAACCGTAAATGGTCGACGCGCCGTCGCGCAGAATTTCTACCCGCTCGATGATCGAGGTTGGGATGGTGTTCAGGTCAACTACACCCGTGGCGCCGCCGGAAGAACTGAGGCGGCGTCCGTTCATGAGGATGAGTGTGCGCGACGAGCCGAGACCGCGCAGGGATACCGTAGCGAGACCGCCACTGCCGTTGTTGACGGATGAGCCCAGCTGGCCACCAGTCATGGATGGGATATTTTGCAGAAAGTCTTCCAGGGTGGTCTGGCCTGACTGTTCCAGTTGTGCTGCATCAAAAACGCTGATCGGTGTGGCGCTATTGGCGTCCGTCGCACGCTGAATGCGAGAACCGGTTACAACAATTTCCTCAACCTGCGCCTGTGCATCCTGAGCAATAGAAATGGTAGAAAAGCTGGATGTAACGGCGGCAGCTGCTATCGCGCCTTTGATTGCCCGAGAAAGACGGGTTCTGTCCATGGTATACCTCTCCTGATACCGGTGATGTTCGCCGAATATGGCCATGCCCTCCCTGACAACTACACACTTCTATCAACAGAGGCTTGCTATCAACCCTAGAACAATTTTTCCTTGTTCAAGGTTATTCGTGAATGAAATTGCGCCTTTGGTTCATTTGTGCCAATTGTGGCGTCAAAAAAGGAGGGAAAAACGAACAGCGTGTGCGCTGGTTTTTATTTTGGGGGAATAAACCACGGCCGCAGGGGGGCGGTCAGCAATCAGGATAGAGGGGAAAATACAAAGTTGTGAAAATACTGGCAGCGTTTGCTTCACGTCTTGTTTCGGAGCGTGCTCTACATGGAGAAACTGAAAGTGGTGTACCAGTAGCGGCCGGTCAGATCGTAGGTGCGGGCATCGAAGTTGTCATTAAATGCCGAGGCGGCAAAGGGCGGGGCTTCGTCGAGCAGGTTGTCGATACCAATGGCAAAGCGGAACCCGACGGGTACGCCGTAGGCGACTTGTAAATCGTGTGTGGACCAGCTGTCGATTTTGCGGGTCACGAACTCGTCGCTGAGGGTGAAATCTTCCTGCAGGTCGCTGACGTAGTGAATGGTGTATCCACCTTCCCAGCGGCCGCGTTGCCAGTATACGCCCGTGTTGGCTTTCCATTCCGGCAGCGAGCCGGCGCCGCCACTGGCCGAGTCGACAAAAGTGCCGGAGAGGTCTTCGATGGGGCTGCCCGGCGCCAGCTGGTTCAGGTAGCTGGCCATATGGCTGCTGTTCATGGACCAGCGGATCAAACCGAGTTCCCTGGACTGGTGTTGATAGCGCAGACTCGCATCTACCCCGCGTACTTCCCGCGCACCGATATTGAGGCGCGTGGCAATTACGCGGGTAATATCGCCTTTGTCATCGCGCTCCACGCGATCGCCAAACAGGTTGTTTATGGCGTTTTGATTGATCAGATACTGGGGGCTGGTATCGATGACGTCGTTCTGGCGAATTTCGAACAAGTCCAGGCTGGCGTGGAAGCCGGTATAGTCACCCGGTGTCCACACCACGCCGATGGAGCGGTTGTCGGAGGTTTCCGGTTGAAGATCCGGGTTCCCACCAAATTCCGTTAAATACTGAATGCGTGCCTGATCCGCGCGGCCATTACACCCGGGCAGAGATGCGGCATTGCTATTGGTGCAGGGGTCGAAAAGAAATTCCTGGCTTTGATGGCCGCTCTGGTTCATATCTACCAGCGTGGGTGCTTTGAAGCCGGTTGCGTAACTGGCGCGCACGAGCAGTGAAGGCGTGGGTCGCCAGCGCAATGCCATTTTGGGGTTGGCTGTGTTACCAAAGTCACTGTAATCCGAGTAGCGCACGGCGCCATCCAGCCACAGGGAATCCGCTTTCAACGGTACGGAAATCTCACCGAATGCCTCGCCAATCAATCGCTCCCCCTGCGCGGAGCCGGAGGCGATGCCGCCGATCAGGGAGAGGCCATCGGCGTCGGTGGAGGTGAAGTCGATCGCTTCGCGGCGGATCTCCACACCTGCCGCGGCGAGGATATCGCCGGCATGGTTCTCTCCCAGAGGGCCGTTGGCGATGTAGGTTAGTGAGGCCATACGGCTGGCGCCGTCCACACGGTTTTCGCCGCGGATGTAATCCAGTTGCTCCCGGTCGATACTGCCGGGTGCGCCAAGTAGATTCACCGGAGTACAGTTTGTTTCTGCGTTACAGATGTCGGCACCTTTCAGGCCGGCGGACAGGCGGTTTGGGTCGATCAGATTGGCGAGTCGCTCTTTGGCGCGGGTGTAATGGGCGGCAGCGGTAAGCTCCCATTGCCAGTCGTCCACAAGCCCTTTCAGGCCGGAGTTGAACCGCCAGGTGTTCGTATTGTTGTATTGAACGCGCGGGCCGAGTTCGAGTACGCGTTTGCGTACGTCGGTGATTTCTTCTCCAAACGGGTTGTAAATCTGGTCTGCAGAGATGCGTAGGTCGCCGTTATCGAAACGGGTGAAAACCGGCGTGGCGGCCATGGTGGATTCGGAGCGTGTGCGCACGGCCATCAATTCGGCGAAGGTCTCCACGGAGTCACTGACGCTCTGGTTGCCGGCGATGTACAGGGACTGCCGCTCTGAAGGCACCAGTGCGGAGGTGTGTTCCCGGAAGTTGTACAGATCTTCCGGGGTCCAGCCCTGGATGCCGTCAGTGGTGCTGGTTACAACCCGGTCGGACAGCGCAATATACCCTTGGGGGGACGCGGACGAGCGCAAGTCGGTGCCGCCGCGTGCGCGGTTGTCCGCGGACGAGGAAAGGTCGCGGTCGCGGCTGAAAATTTCGCCCTGCTGGTAGTGGGCCAGACTGAACATCAGGTGGCGCTCATCGTCGCCCGCCCCCCAGGTAATGCTGTGGGAGCTCGTCTGCTGGTCGCCGCGCTCTGCCTGGCCGTAGTAACTGTTGACCGAAAGACCATCGAAATCCCGGCGCAGGATAATGTTGACTACCCCGGCGATGGCATCGGAGCCGTACACTGCCGAGGCACCATCTTTCAGTACTTCAATCCGGTCGACGGCAGACAGGGGAATGGTGTTCAGGTCTGCGGCTTCGCCGCCGAAACCGTTGTTGACGATGCGGCGTCCGTTGATCAGCACCAGGGTGTTGCTGGCGGGTAGGCCGCGCAGCGTCACCGTGGCGGTACCGTTGCCACCGTTGGTGACCGAGGTGCTGGTAGAGTTGCCGGACACCGCAGGCAGGAATTTCAGCAGTTCGGAGATGGTCTGGGCGCCGGTGATTTCAAGCTCCGGCTGGGCAAGTACGTCAATTGGCGCATAGCTGTCCAGCTTCAGGTGGCGCAGGTGGCTACCGGTGAGGCTGCGTCCGGTTACGGTGACTTCTTCTGCCGGGAGCAGGGGGGGCTCAGAGTTGTCCCCGTCGCTGGCGCTTTCGCTACGGGCCACAATGGCGATGGCATTGGTGCCCGTGTGGGTAAAGGTTAGCGCCGTTTTTTCAAGTAACTGATGCAGCGCGGGCGCAATACTGCCATCGGGGGTCTCGAGTGTCTGATCGGGGACGTATATAGAGGAGGCGCTTTTGTCCTGGACTACCAGAGACACCCGGCATTGGCGGCCGAGGGTGATAAGTGCGCGGGAGAGCGGGCCGGTGGAGATCGGAACCCCGGATTTCGGGCAGGTCGCAGCGGCACTCTGTGTGAGTGCCAGCAAGCCAGTCAATGACAGTGCTGCCCAGTGCCGAAAGTTCAATTCTGCTGATCCCACCTGCGCACCCGGTACGATCAGCAACCGGGTACAGCAGTTAATTCTGTTTAGTATTGTGGTTTGAGTGATCGGCAAGCTTTTGGCTAAAAAAAGAACGATCACCCAAGGCAGGTTTTATATCTTAGTTAGGCTTGGGTGACAAGAGAGTCAGGTTGGGATCGCTCTGATCCTGCTCGAGATCCAGTGCGGTGGCGATGGCGGCCAGGGTGTTTTCCGGGTCGGTCAACTCGAAAGTGCCAGACAGAGTCTGGTCGCTGACGCCGGGTGCCGCCGCTGCCGGTACCTTGAGGTAGCGGTTGAGCTCTTCGAGTGCTTCGTCGAGCGGGGTCTCTTCAAAAACCAGCTGCCCTTGAGTCCAGTCCAGCGCTTCCTCTGCCGATGTGCGGCCCACATCGGAAAGCCCGCTTCTGGAAACGCTGACTTTCTGGTTGCGGGTCAGCTTGATGGACTCTGGCTGAAGGCCACTGGCAGTGCGCGCTTCGCTTACTGCTACGGTACCGCCGGTCACGGATACGCGCGTGTTCGCCGGGTTGCGCTCTACGTTGAACTGGGTCCCCAGAACGCGAATGTTTGCGCTGCCGGCGGCTACGGTAAACGGGCGCGAGGTCTGGCGGGCTACGTCGAAGTAGGCCTCACCGCGCAGCAGCTGGGTGCGGCGCTCTTCCCGGCTGAAATTGACGATCAGCTCGGAGTTGGTGTTCAGTTTTACGTCGGAGCCGTCGGGCAGGGCGACAGTGCGGGTCTCGCCCACAGCCGTGGTGTACATCTGCTGCTGCACCGGGGCCTGCTGTAGCCACTGGTTGCCGATCCACAGGGCAATACCCAGGCAGGCGGCAACGGCGCTACCACCCATCAGCCACTGGGGCAGATTCCAGTTGCTATTGTCGGCCGTGGTGGCGTGCGCAGGGCGAGCGCTGCTGGAAGATTTGGTGGGAGCGGAGCCGGTATTTGCGCGATGATCCGCGCTGGGTACGCTTTCTGGATACAGTTCATCCAGAGGTAGATGAGACAGTACGCCGAGGTCGCCCCAGAGTTCGGCCATTTCGTCAAAGGCCTGGCGATTAAAGGTAGATTCCGCGATCCATGCGGCAAAAGCGCGGCGGTCAGCGGAGCTGATCGCGTCAGAACGCAGGCGTGCAATCCAGGCGCATGCCTGGTCCAGCCTGTCTTCTGTGGGTACGTCTTGTACTTCCTGAGGGTTCACCGCACTAATACCTTGTTTTCCAATAACCTGTTAACTGCCTGTCAGAGCTGTCATTTGCTGGATTGGCGCCTCTCGGTGCTCTCCATTACTGCCGATATTATCTGGCATTCCGCTGCCGCTTGCACCAATATGGTGCTACCGGGCGGCGTTCAAATCAACTTCACTGTCTTCCTGTGCAATCTTTGCGACAAATCGACGCAAAATTTAGCACATATTTTCTGCGGAATCCGCCTTTTATCGCCCGGATACCGCTGCTCATAAGTAAGACGAACATTGGTCCCGCCCCCTCAAACATTTTTGACAATGTTTGCTGCAAGGCGGTGCACCAGGGGCGGTACGTGCGCCAAACTTGTTCGGGTCGGCATTTGGTGGGCGGTCGTGGGCAGGCGCTCCTACGGATGTAAGACGCGCTGGATACTTGGTGGGATGCGCGGAAGCCCTATAAGTTTCCGACTTTCTTCCGGCAGGCCTTCAGAGCCTGGAGAATGTATTTCTCCACGCTGCTGACGGAAATGTTCATTTCCTGGGCGATTTCCGAGTAGGAGAGTCCGCGGCTGCGGTGCAACAGGAAGGCCTGGCGGCACTTGAGCGGCAGGTTGTCCATGGCTTCATGAATGGCCTGCAGCTGCTGCCGGGCGGCGAGCACCCGCTCGGGAGATTGGTGAAAGGCGTGGTCGTCGTCGGTGGCCGTGGCGCCCTCAGCAGGCATCTGCTGATTGACGTACTCCAGATGCAGCTTGCCGCGGCGCAGTTGGTCTACTGCCAGGTTGTTGGCGATCTGAAACAGGTAGGCACGGGGGTTTTCGAGGTCTTTCTCGTCACTGAGCTTCTGCAGGCGCAGATAGGCGTGCTGGGCAATATCTTCGGCGTCTTCGGTGCTGCGCACGATGCGTGTAATAAAACGCACCAGTGCCTGGCCGTGGTCGGCAAACAGCTTCTCCAGAAGTGTCTTCCGGGCTCTATTCATCAGTCAGCGGGATCCCCGTACAGCGCTCAATATGATTGTTGTTGTGATTGCGTTGTTGTTCTGGGTGCTGGTGGACAGCACCGACAAGTTATAACACAGGCACACAGCAATCGACGAGTGGTCGTTTTGACACGATGAAATGACCAGATCGGGCAGATGGTTACCCCCTTTAGGTATCTCGTCGCCAATTTGGGTCGGTAAGTGGGCCGTTGGCGGGTCACTATTCCTACGCGATGATGCCGGTATAATGGCCGGCTTCTTGTATGCCGGTATCGGCATACAACCTTCCTATAAACATGGCACCGGCAGGTGCGGAGAGCGAATGAGTTATCAAGTACTGGCGCGCAAATGGCGGCCACGACTGTTCCGGGAGATGGTGGGGCAGGAGCACGTGCTGCAGGCCCTGATCAACGCCCTGGATAACAATCGCCTGCACCACGCCTACCTGTTTGCCGGTACCCGGGGGGTCGGCAAGACCACCATCGCGCGGATCCTGGCCAAGTGCCTGAACTGCGAAACCGGCGTCAGCTCGGAGCCCTGTGGCCAGTGTTCGGTGTGTACGGAAATCGCCGATGGTCGCTTTGTCGACCTGATCGAAGTGGATGCGGCGTCTCGCACCAAGGTGGAAGATACCCGCGAGCTGCTGGAAAATGTCCAGTACGCGCCCACAAGGGGCCGCTACAAGGTGTACCTGATCGATGAGGTGCACATGCTTTCCAACAGCTCTTTCAACGCTCTGTTGAAGACGCTGGAAGAGCCGCCGCCGCACGTCAAATTCCTGCTTGCCACCACCGATCCGCAGAAGCTGCCGGTCACGGTGTTGTCCCGCTGCCTGCAGTTCAACCTCAAAAATATGACCCCGGAGCGGGTGGTGGACCACCTGCGCTTTGTGCTGGAAAAAGAGCTGGTACCGTTTGAAGAGGCGGCGCTCTGGCACCTGGGGCGCGCGGCGGATGGCAGTATGCGCGATGCCATGAGCCTGACCGATCAGGCCATCGCCTTCGGCGGCGGTAAGATCAGTGAGGGCGAAGTGCGGGCCATGCTCGGCACGCTCGACAGCACCCTGGTGTGGAAGCTGATTCAGGCATTGGCCGAAGAAAACCCGGCGGCATTGTTTGCCGCGGTGGATGAGCTTTCGCAGCAGGCGCCGGACTACAGTGCAGCACTGGCAGAGCTTGCGGCCATTCTGCACCGGGTCGCTATCGCCCAGGTATTGCCGGAGGCTATCGATAACGCCCTCGGGGATGCCGAACTGTTGCAACGCCATGCGGCCTCCATGGCCGGGGAAAACGTCCAGCTGTTCTACCAGATGGCCCTGCTGGCCCGTCGCGACCTGCCTCTGGCGCCAGACCCCCGCGGAGGCTTTGAGATGGCGCTGCTGCGCATGCTGGCATTCAAACCCCAGGGGGTCGCGAATATTCCCACGGCGAGGCTGTCTGGCGCTGGTCAGGCGGGAGGGGAGCAGGACTCTTCTCAAGCGTCGCCCACGCCAGAGACTCAGGCGACCCAGTCACCGGTTGCACAAGCCCCGGTTTCAGAGCAGCCGCAGTCGCCCCGTCAGCAAGTGCCCGCCACGCCTGCTTCTGTAGAGCCTGCGCAAGCCGAGCCGGTACCGACCCAGGCATCAGCCCAGCCCCCGGTAGACGATGCGCCGCCCTGGTCCGAAGATCCGACTCCCCAGGTGTCGACACAGGCCCCGGTGCAGACTCAGGAGAGTCACGAAAAAAAGTCCGTCGCTGAGCCTGCGCCACAGCACGCTGTGGCAGGCTCGTCAGTGCCGGCGCCGCAACAGGAAGCCGCTGCAGCGCAGCCTGCCACTCCCGCTGAGCCAGCGGCACAGGCGTCGGCTCCAGCAGCCGACGACCGCGCAGCCCTGCGTGAGCAATTGCGCCAACAGGTTGCACAGGTGGAGGCGACACCAAGCCAGGCATTCCAGCCCGCAGCACCAGCGGTGCCGGCGCAACCTGTGGAAAAAGAAACCCCGGCAGTACCCGCCGCACGTCTGGATGCGTTATCGCCCGGCAGTTGGCCGGCGATGTATCCACAGGTGGGGGTGACCGGTATCCTGCACTCCATTGCGTCGCACCTGGAGTTTCTGGGACGGCAGGACAATATACTGTCTTTTACTCTGGATCAGTCCTTCAGCAGTCTGTACGACGAGGGGCACCAGCGCCGATTGGGAGATGTACTCGGAGACTTTTTTGGTCAGCCGGTCACTGTGCAGATCCAGGTTGGCGAAGTTCACGGCGGCACGCCGGCCAGGCTGATTGCGGCTACCAAAGAAGCCCGGCAACTGTCTGCGCGGGATGCGCTGAACAGCGATCCGGTAGTGCAGGAGTTACAGTCCGAACTGGGCGCGCAACTGGTTCCGGAATCGGTCGAGTATCTCGGCTGACCCGGACCTGCACTGGTCCGATCGTGCGCAGTGCGCGCTGACAACTGAAGAATCTATTGATTGAACGGTGAATTCCATGATGAAAGGTATGGGCGATTTGATGCAGCAGGCCCAGAAGATGCAGGCCGACATGCAGGAACGCATGGAAAAAATGCAGAAAGAGCTGACCGAGCTGCGCGTCACCGGTGAGTCCGGTGCCGGCATGATCAAGGTCACCATGAATGGCCGCCACGATGTGGTGGATGTGAATATCGACCAGAGCCTGCTCGGTGAGGATAAAGAAATGCTGGAAGACTTGCTGGCGGCCGCGGTGAACGACACCGTGCGGCGGGTAGAAGAGGCCAGCCAGAAATTGCAGAAAGAACAGATGGGCGGCCTCGCTTCCGGAATGAACCTGCCGGAAGGCTTCAAGTTTCCTTTCGGTTGATATCGGCTCAGCCCCTGAATTTTCGGGCCCGTTGAGGGCCCTTTTTCTTTTTTTAATTTGTTAGAGCTGTCGAACACACACTATGTTCAGCCCCCTGATTGAAGACCTGATCCGCGCCCTGCGCTGCCTTCCCGGTGTCGGCCCCAAGTCCGCCCAGCGTATGGCCATGTACCTGCTGGAAAAAGACCGCGACGCCGCGGGCCTGCTTGCCAGCTCCCTGCAGCAGGCAGTGGAAAAGGTCGGCCGCTGCAGCCGCTGCCGCACCCTGACGGAAGAGGCGGTCTGCTCCCTGTGCAAAAACACTCGCCGCGATCACACGCTGCTGTGTGTGGTGGAAACCCCGGCGGATGTACTTGCCATCGAGCAGGCGGGTAATTATCACGGGCTCTACTTTGTGTTGCATGGCCACCTGTCACCAATCGACGGCGTTGGCCCCGCGGATATCGGCCTGGATCTGCTCGGTGAACGCCTGGCAGGCAGTGGCGATGAAAGTGAAAGCGGTGCTGAACATAGCGGCATCACCGAATTGATTGTCGCCACCAATCCCACCGTGGAAGGTGAGGCAACCGCACAGTTTATTGCCGAACGCGCCCGTGCCAAAGGGGTGTCGGTCAGCCGCATCGCCCACGGTGTGCCCATCGGTGGAGAGCTGGAATATATCGACGGCGGCACCCTGGCGCACGCCTTCAACAGCCGCACGGTACTGTAATGGCAGATCAGAAAATAAACTCCCCAATTGTCGAAAAGCAGCTGGTAGATACCACGCCGGTCTGGATCGACAGCAGCGAACAGCTGAAAGAACTATGTGAGCGTCTGCGCACTCAGGCCGCTGTTGCCCTGGATACCGAATTCATGCGCAGTCGGACGTTTTATCCGCTCCCGGCGCTGGTGCAGCTGGGCGACGGCAAGCGCTGCTATCTGGTGGACAACCTGGCGATTGAAGACCTCGAACCGCTGCGCGCGCTGCTGCTGGATACCAGCGTGGTGAAAATCATGCACAGTTGCAGTGAAGATCTGGAGACACTGGACCGCCTGCTGGGCGCCGTACCAGCGCCGATCTTCGATACCCAGATTGCCGTCGCGATTACCGGCATCGGCGCCGGTCTCGGCTATGCGGCTACGGTCAGCCAGCTGCTGCAGATTGACCTCCCTAAGAGTGAGACTCGCTCGGACTGGCTGCAGCGCCCGCTGAGTGACTCGCAAAAAAATTACGCCGCACTGGACGTAGCCTGGTTGCCGCTGGTGTACGCCATGCTGCTTAAAAAGCTGCGGGAACAGGGCCGCCTGGAGTGGTTGCAGGAAGACTGCAGTGCGATTGTCGATGTGGCCAACACACCGGATGCGCCGGAACTGTATTACCGAAAGGTGAAAGGTGCCTGGCGCCTGCGGCCCAACCAGCTTGCGGTACTGCAGGACCTGTGTGCCTGGCGCGAATACGAGGCGCGCGCACGGAATATGCCGCGCAACCACCTGCTGAAAGAAAATGTCTGTATGAGCCTCGCCCAGGCTATGCCCAAATATATGGCGACCCTTTCACAGCCGGGGCTTGAGGGGAAAACTCTGCGCAAATACGGTGAAACCCTTTTGGAAATCATCACCCGCGCCAGCGAGCGTAGTGATCCGCCACAACGTCTGCCGCAGCCGCTGAATCGTGAGCAGGGTGAAGTGTTGAAGCTGCTGCGCCAGAAGGTCAATGCACTGGCGGAAGCGGCGGGCATGCCACCGGAAATTCTGGTGCGAAAAAAAGAACTGGAGCAGCTGCTGCAGGCGGACAAACCCGAGCTGGAAGGCCGCCTGACCGGTTGGCGCCGCGCCATTGTTGGCGACCCTTTGATTGAAGAGCTGGCTGTGCTCAACAAGTGAATCGAGACGTAAATGATGAAGCTCTTGTGTGATATTTACCGCAGCCCGCGGGAAAACGAAATGTACCTGTATGTAGAAAAACAGCAGGGGGCTGGTGGCTTGTCAGGGCGTGTGCCAGAAAAACTGCTGGAATTGTTCGGCAAGCCGGTGCATGTGACCACCATGTTATTGACGGCCGAACGCAAACTCGCGCGCGCCGATGTGGAAAAGGTCATGCACACCGTGCAGGATCAAGGCTACTATCTGCAGATGCCGCCGGTGGTGGACGATGAGATGCGGGCAATTGCCGCGCAGAACAGCAAGCTACCCCGGGGCTGAGCGGATAATCGTGGTCAGCCAACGGCCTTTCTGGCAACGCAAAACCCTGGCGGAAATGACTGCAGCCGAGTGGGAATCGCTCTGCGACGGCTGCGGGCGCTGTTGCCTGCACCGCCTGGAAGAGGAAGAATCGGGCGAGGTTTTTACCACCTGTGTTTCCTGTAAATTGCTGGATACCCACAGCTGCCGCTGCAGCGACTACCCGAATCGCAAACAGCAGGTACCAGATTGTATCCAGCTGACGCCGGAAGATGCCGCGGGTTTTGACTGGCTGCCCGCCACCTGTGCTTACCGGATTCTGGCCCACGGCGGGCAATTACCGGAGTGGCATCCGCTGGTGACTGGCGACCCGGAATCGGTGCATCGCGCGGGTATCTCCGTGCAGAATAAAGTGGTCCGCGAAACGGAAGTGGACCCGGAAGATTACGAGGATTACATCGTCACCTGGGTGGGTGACGATTGACTTCAGTGTATTGACGGCCTGCTGCCGTTCAACGAGAGCAATACAAAAGCGAACTAAAATATGGCAGAAGAATTCAAAATTGCCTGGGCGATTTACGTCGGAGGTGTGGTCGTATTACTGGCTGCGGGCTGGTGGTTTATGCGTAACTGGAGCTGGTCCTGGGTGCGCAATCTCCTCTTGCTGGAGGCGGCCACCGTCTTGCTGGTGCCGGCGCGGGGTGTCGCCGATGGCCCTCTGACCCCAGTGCTGCCACTGTTCGTTTACCAGACTGTGTTTGAAGAAGAGGGCGCGACACCGGAGGTGGCCGCAAGCCTGGTATTTGCGGCTGCGGGCGCCTTTGCGGTGATGTTGATTGTGGGCATCGTCATCCTGATGATGCGCCGTCGCAAAGATCGCCCCATGACCGAGAGTGACCAGTACTGATAGTCCATATCTTCGAATCTGCGCCAGTGCTTTGTATAGAGAGCAACTGGCGCCACTTCCTTTCCCCGGCGGTTGTCTGCCGCCTCCGATCATCGCGCTAACTGCTATATCTAATAGAGCCCGCAGCAATCTCTTCCGCTGGTGGAGTTTTCGTCACTGCGGCGCCGAATGGCTCTTACGCCAGGACGCACCCGGACACGGCCTGGAAGCCGAAGAAAAACGCACAAAATGTTGTACTAAATTACGGTACCAAACGGCGCAGCGCCTGCCGTGCATGGAATAAAAGGGACAGGGATGCTCGATCACCTGCTAATACTGACCGCGGTCATGCTGGTCTCCGGTATCCTCGGCGGCCTGGTAAATTACTATCAGATGCTGTTTACCGAGGAAGATCCCGCGGGTCTCGCCCGCTGTTTGATCATGGGGCTGTGCGGCGCTTTGATGGTGCCGATCTTTCTCAAGTTCACCCAGAGCGACCTGCTGATTGAAATTCAGGGGGATCCGTCTCGTCTGCTGATCTTCACCGGCTACTGCCTGCTCGCCGCCATCGCTTCGCGTATGTTCGTGTTCAATGCGGCCCGCCGACAGTTGCGGGATGCCAGTATCGCGCGGGCGCGGGTGGAAAACCTGGAGCAGGAAATCCGTGCGATGCAGCTGGAGATGATGCCGCTGCTGGAGCATGAAATCGAAGGGGACCCGGATCAGGGGCCTACCCTGGACTTCAATCAAATCCGCAAACTGGACGACAACGCCCTGCATGTCTTGAGCCTGCTCAACAACGGCGATTGTGTGTTCCGCTCCCTCGCCGGCATGGTGCAGGAGGGCAATATGGAAACCAACTCTGTGGCCCGCGCCCTCAACAGCCTGCTGGTGCTGGAGATGGTGGGCAAGATCCACAGCCATCTGGGTATCCGCTGGTATATCACCGACAAGGGCCGCCAGGTAGTGCGCCGCCGCCGCGCACAGGTCGCCTGATTCTCACTGAGTCGCCTCCGTTTTCTTCCTTACCGGCAGTTTGTGACTGCCGATTCTTTTTGGGTCGCAATCTTGCCGGATGCGGCCGCTGCCGTCATTTAATCTGACCGTTTACGCCTTGGGCGCCCCTTTGTGCTTCCTTTACCATGGGTATTTATCGTGTACAGACATTCGGAGCGGCCATGAAATTCACTGGAACCGACAGTTACGTCGCCACAGACGACCTGCAGATGGCGGTAGACGCCGCAGTTACCCTGCAGCGCCCGCTGCTGATCAAAGGCGAGCCGGGTACCGGCAAAACACTTCTGGCAGAAGAGGTGGCCAGCAGCCTGGGCCTGAAACTGATCCAGTGGCACATCAAATCCACCACCAAAGCGCAGCAGGGCCTCTACGAGTACGACGCCGTATCGCGCCTGCGGGATTCCCAATTGGGGGTGGACCGGGTGCACGATATCGGCAACTACATTAAAAAGGGCAAGCTGTGGGAGGCCTTCGACGCCGACGAGCGGGTGGTGCTGCTGATCGATGAGATCGATAAGGCCGATATCGAATTTCCCAACGACCTGCTGGTGGAAATCGATCGTATGCAGTTTTATGTATACGAAACCGGCGAGACCATCACCGCCAGACAGCGCCCGATTGTGATCATCACATCCAACAATGAGAAAGAACTACCGGACGCCTTTTTGCGCCGCTGCTTCTTCCATTACATCAGTTTCCCGGACCGCGCGACCATGCAGAAAATCGTGGATGTGCACTATCCGGATATCAAGAACACTTTGGTTGCCGAGGCGATGGATATTTTCTTCCAGATCCGCGATGTGCCTGGATTGAAGAAAAAGCCTTCCACATCAGAGCTTATCGACTGGCTGAAGTTGTTGATGGCGGACGATATCTCTGAAGACGTTCTGAAAAACCGCGATGCCACCTCGGCAATTCCGCCCTTGTATGGCGCGTTGCTCAAGAACGAACAGGATGTGCACATGCTGGAACGTCTCGCATTTATGGCGCGCCGTGAAAATCGCTGAATTAGCGCTGCGTTGGAGCCTGCCCTGCAGGTTCTAACTGGTACTTACAACCTCCCGGAAAACCCAATGCTTATCGGATTTTTCCTTAATCTCCGCCGCTACGACCTCCCGGTTTCCATAACCGAGCTCCTCTCGTTGCTGGAAGCTCTGCAGCAGCGCCTGGTCTACGCCAACCTGGACGAGTTTTACTTTCTCGCCCGCACCTGCATGGTGAAGGACGAAAAGCACTTCGACAAATTCGACCGCGCCTTCGCCGCCTACTTCAAAGACCTGGAAACCCTGGACGATATTCTCGAACAGATGATCCCGGAAGACTGGCTGCGCGCGGAGTTTATGAAGCAGCTGAGCGAGGAGGAGAAAGCGAAGATCGAGTCCATGGGTGGACTGGAAAAAATGCTCGAGGAGTTCAAGAAACGCCTTGAAGAGCAGAAGAAAAAACACAGTGGCGGCAACAAGTGGATCGGTACTGGTGGCACCAGTCCGTTTGGCAACAGCGGCTATCACCCCGGTGGTATTCGCGTGGGTGGACAAAGCCGCAACAGGTCGGCGTCAAAAGTGTGGGAGAAACGCCAGTTCCGCAACCTGGATGACAGCGTCAGCCTCGGCACCCGCAATATCCAGGTCGCGCTGCGCAAACTGCGTAAGTTCGCCCGCACCGGTGCAGCCGAGGAGCTCGACCTCGAGAACACCATCCGCTCCACCGCCCGCAACGCCGGCCTGCTGGATATCAAAATGGTGCCCGAGCGCCACAATGCGGTGAAGGTACTGATCTTTTTCGACGTCGGTGGCTCCATGGACCCGTACGTCAAGCAGTGCGAAGAACTCTTCTCCGCGTGCCGCAGTGAATTCAAGCACCTGGAATATTTTTACTTTCACAACTTCGTGTACGAACACGTGTGGAAAGACAATCAACGCCGATATTCCGAAGCGACGTCACTGGTGGAAGTTCTGCGCACCTACGGCAAAGACTACAAAGTGATTTTTATCGGCGATGCCTCTATGGCGCCCTACGAAATTACCAGCCGCTTCGGCAGTGTCGAACATATGAACGAAGAACCCGGCGCGGCCTGGATGCAGCGAGTTACCAATACCTACGAAAAGCTTGTGTGGCTAAACCCTACTTCTGAGGAGTACTGGCAATACACTTCTAGCATTGCCATGACCCAGAGGCTCGTCGACGGACATATGTATCCCATGACGATTGAGGGGTTGGATAAGGCGATTGCGTATTTAGTGAAGGGTCGCTGAGTTTCCTTCCTGATTCGAAGTGTAGGACTGCGATGCGAGGGCGCAGAGGCTACTCCCCAAACTTCCGCTTGGGCGCCACGTCGTGATCCGCGGTGATACTGATTTCTTCTTTGGTGGTGTCTTTGATGACGGTGTGGTCTTCTTCTGCACCGTGCATCCAGTCCACCAGCTTCTCGCGAATAAAAAATAGTACCAGCCCGGCAATAATCGCTGCCGCGGCAACCCCACCAAAAGTCGCTATGGGACCCGATTCACCCACCAGTTTGCCAATCTCCGCCGCACCCTTATTGGCCACACCGATAAATGCAAACCACAAACCCATCATCACACTCAGATAGCGCAGCGGCGCCAGCTTGGTGACCATCGATAAACCGATGGGCGATAGGCACAGCTCGCCAATGGTGTGGAAAATATACGCCACCACCAGCCACCAGGGGCTCGCCTTCGCCGTCTCCGAATCGCCAATTTGCATCGCCGCGCCGACCATGGACAGGAAACCCAGGCCGAGGAAAATAAGACCCAGGCTGAACTTTCCAGGTGACGTCGGTTCCCGTGAACCAAGTCCCACCCAGATACTCGCTACAATCGGTGCAAGAATAATGATGAACAGCGGGTTCACCATCTGCAGCCAGCTGGCCGGAATCTCGAAGCCGAAAATGTGGAGGTCAGTGTTGTACTTCGCGAACAGGTTCATGGAGCCCGCGGCCTGTTCGAAACCGGCCCAGAAAATCACGGTAAACAGCCCGAGGATCAGGATCACCTTGATCCGGTCGCGCTCCTCTACCGTCAGCGGGCGTTTTTTCTCGTCGCTACTCAGATTCGGTTTCAGCCCAAGCTTGGCCGATGGCTGATTGCCGATCTCACCGAGCAACTTGTCCGACTTTGTGGCTTGCAGGATCAGGCCAAGCAGCATTCCCAGGCCAGCCACAAAAAATGCCAGCTGGTAATCCACCTTCTCACCGATCCAGCCGATTACCAAATAGCCGAGAATCGACCCGAGGTTGATCCCCATGTAGAAAATGGTAAACGCTGTATCCCGGCGCTTGTCACCTTCTTCGTAGAGGTCGCCCACCATGGTGGATATGTTCGGTTTGAAAAAACCATTGCCGATGATCATCAGGGTGAGGCCCAGCCAAAGCCCGTAGATCTCGGTACCGTCCGGTAGCCATTTGTGCGGGAAACCCAGGGCAAATTGCCCCAGCATCATCAGCACCCCGCCAAACATGATGCAGCGCCGTTGGCCCCACTTGTTGTCGGCCATCCAGCCACCAATGATCGGCGTCAGGTATACCAGCATGGCGTAGGTGCCCAGATAGCTGAGCGCCTTGGATTGCAGTTCGGTATCGGAAAGCGCATCCCAACCGAACGCCGCGGCCGCCGCGGTGGAGGTGAGGTAGAACACAAAGATACCGCGCATGCCGTAATAGCTCAGGCGCTCCCACATCTCGGTCCCGAACAGCAGGTACAGCCCCTTGGGGTGCCCCATCATCTCGCCGGCGGAGGCTGGGGGTTTTGGCTTGAGATCTTGCATGGGCGCTCCTGAACATCTTCGCGCTTGGGGGTTGCGGGCTCGCGGTGGCAAGCACGGCTCAATCGTGGCTTTAGGCTGAAAATTTGTTGCGCACGGGGCTCAACTTGAGGGTTGTAATGTGCGCCAATGACCTGAGTATAGATCAGGCTTGCTGTCTGAGTGCGGCGCCCGCAAGTGTAGGCGCAGACCCCGGTGGTCCCCAGCAGGTATAATCGCCGGTTTGCTACTTTCCCCTGAAGAGCTCTGAATAAGCAGTCATATGAGTCGAGAATCCACCCCGCCCAATCTGCAGCCGTATCAGCAGTTGCTCCCCCAGTGTATGGGGCGCGACCGCTTGGAGTTGCAGCGCACCCTCCAGAACGCCAGGCGTCGGCTGAAAGAGGGTAAGCCTGCGGACAAGATGGTTGCCCAGCTGGAAACCCGCGTGGCGGCTTCCGTGGCCCTGGCAGAAGCGCGTCGGCAGAAGCTGCCGAAGGTGGAATGGCCGGAAGGGCTGCCGGTGGTAGCGCGGCGGGAAGAAATTGCGGAGGTGATAGCGGCCAACCAGGTGGTAGTGGTGGCGGGGGAGACCGGCTCGGGCAAGACTACCCAGTTGCCGAAAGTCTGCCTGGAGCTGGGACGCGGGATCTTTGGCCAGATCGGCCACACCCAGCCGCGGCGGATCGCCGCGCGTACGGTCGCCAACCGGATTGCGGAAGAGCTGGGCCAGTCTCTTGGCGATTCTGTGGGCTACCAGGTGCGCTTTACCGACCAGAGTACCGAACACACCCATATCAAGCTGATGACGGACGGTATCCTGCTGGCGGAAATCCAGCGGGACCCGCTGCTCAACCACTACGACACGCTGATTATCGATGAGGCCCACGAGCGCAGCCTCAATATCGATTTTCTGCTCGGCTACCTGAAAACCCTGCTGCCGAAGCGCCCGGATCTGAAGCTGATCATCACCTCCGCTACCATCGACCTGGAGAAGTTTTCAAAGCATTTTGACGATGCCCCCATCATTGAAGTCTCCGGCCGCACCTACCCGGTGGATATCCACTATCGCCCGCCGGCAGACAGTGATGCCGACCTGAATGAGCAGATCGTCGGTGCGGTAGAAGAGCTGCTGTACGAAGAAAAATCCTCACCCCGTCGCGGCGGTGACATTCTGGTGTTTATGAGTGGTGAGCGGGAAATCCGCGAGTGCGCCAAGGCGCTGCGGGATGCCAATCTGCCCCATCTCGACGTGCTGCCACTGTATGCGCGCCTCAGCCTTGCCGAGCAGAGCCGGGTATTTGCCGCCCATAAAGGGCGCAGGGTCGTGCTCGCAACCAACGTGGCGGAAACTTCTATTACCGTACCCGGGATTCGCTATGTGATTGACCCGGGTACGGCGCGCATCAGCCGCTACAGCTACCGCAGCAAAATCCAGCGCTTGCCAGTCGAGGCCATCTCCCAGGCCAGCGCCAACCAGCGCGCTGGTCGCTGTGGCCGGGTCAGCGCCGGTGTGTGTATTCGCTTGTATGAAGAGAGCGATTTTATCCAGCGCGGGGAATTTACCGATGCGGAAATCCTGCGCACCAATCTGGCGGCGGTAATTTTACAGATGTTGCAGCTGCGCATCGGTGATATTCGCGATTTTCCGTTTGTGGATCCGCCGGATCAGCGTCTGATCAACGATGGCTATAACCTGCTACAGGAACTGAAAGCGGTTGACGGAAAAGGCCAGGTCACCAAGCTGGGCCGCGCATTATCGCGTTTGCCACTGGACCCGCGTCTGGGACGTATGTTGATGGAGTCCGGGCCTGCCGGCAGCCTGCGCGAACTGTTGATCATCGTCAGCGCGCTGGCTGTTCAGGACCCACGTGAGCGGCCTGCAGAAAAGCGTCAGGCCTCAGACGAAAAGCACAGGCAGTGGCAACACGAGCAGTCCGACTTTATGAGCCTGGTCAACTTGTGGGACGGGTTTGAGGCTCAGCGCCAGGAGCTGAGTCAGAACCAGCTGCGCAAATGGTGCCAGAAAAACTTTCTTTCCTGGCAGCGGCTGCGCGAGTGGCGAGATATTCACCACCAGCTGCGTCTGGCAATCCGCGGCTTAAATGAAGCCGGGAGCGACCTGAAGCTGAACCGGGAGCCGGCGCTTTACGCGAATGTGCACAAGGCGATTCTGCCCGGGTTGCTGGACAATATTGGCGCGCGGGATGAAAACAAAGAGTTCCTCGGCTGCCGCAACCGCCGCTTCCATATCTTTCCCGGCTCCGGCCAGTACAAGAAGCCGCCGCGCTGGGTGGTAGCGGCACAGCTGCTGGAAACCAGCCGTCTGTTCGCGCATACCGTGGGGAAAATCGAGCCGGACTGGGTTCTGGAATGCGCCGATCACCTGGTCAAGCGCAATTATTTTGAGCCGCATTACAACCCGCGCTCCGGTGCCGTGATGGCCTTTGAGAAGGTCACCCTGTACGGCCTGGTTCTGGTGGAAAAGCAGCGTATCCACTTCGGCAAGCTGGACCCGGTTGTCGCGCGCGAGGTATTTATTCGCGAGGCTTTGGTTGAGCAGCGCTATCGTGGCAAGGGTAAATTTATCCGACACTACAAAGCGTTGCTGGAAGAACTCGAAGACCTGGAAGCCAAGTCCCGCCGCCGGGATATCCTGGTGGACGACGAAGTGGTGTACCGCTTCTTCGACGAGCGGGTACCGCCTGACGTAGTCAACCTGGCCGGCTTTGAAAAGTGGCGCAAACAGGTGGAGCAGAAAGATCCTGAGTTACTGTTTTTGCCCCGTGACCTGATGATGCAGCAGGACGCGGACCATGTGGGCGAGGCGCAGTTTCCGGATTCCCTGACCAGTGGCGGCATTGAATACCCGCTCAGCTACCACTTCGAGCCCGGCAGTATCGAGGACGGTGTCAGCATTCAGGTGCCCGTAGGCGCTTTGCACCAGGTACCCGCCGCGCGCCTGCAATGGGTGGTGCCGGGAATCCTGCGGGACAAGTGTATTGCGCTGATCAAAAACCTGCCCAAACAGTACCGAAAGTACTTTGTACCAGTGCCCGCGGCGGTAGATAAGGCGTTGCCGCGACTGCAGCCAGGCAGTACTCCCCTGTGGCAGGCGCTCGCCCACGAACTGAAGCGTCAGACCGCGCAGGAGTTACCGGAGGATGCCTGGCTGCAGGCAGAGCAGGGCGTTGAAGATTTCTACCGGTTTAATATCCAGGTGCTGGACGAAAAAGGCCAGCTGCTGGATCAGGGGCGGGACCTGGAAACACTTCAGGCCCGCTATCGCGACCGGGTACAGCAGGAGCTGGCCAGTGCCGGTGACGACTTCGAGCGCGAAGGTATTACCGAGTGGGACTTCGGTGGTTTGCCGGAAACTTACCAGCTGGATCAAGGTGGGCTCAAGGTGCGTGCTTACCCGGCCCTGATCGCCAGTAAGGATAGTGTTGCACTCAAACTACTGGATAACCCGGAAGAAGCAAAGCGCGTTACCCGCGCCGGTATCTGCCGCCTCGCCATCCTGCATTTATCCGAACCGGTAAAATACCTGCGCAAGGAATTGCTGAAAGGCAAAGAGCTCGGCCTGAGTGCTGCAGACCTGGGGCGACGGGAAGACGTAGCGGACGATATTCTGATGGCGGCAGTGCGGGAATGTTTCTGGACCGATGAAAGCTGGCCCCGCACCCAGGCAGACTTTCTCAGCGCGCTGGAACAGCGGGACAGACTGATCGCCACAGCGCAGGAAATTGCTGATCTGCTGGTAAAAGCGCTGTCGCAACTGGTGCCGCTGCGCAAACAGATCAAACAGCAGAAAAATCTGGCCGTGGCCATGGCGGTAGGGGATATCAATCGCCAGTTGAGCGGGCTCTTCTACCGTGGTGTGCTGTTCCAGGTTCCGCTTGAAATGTTGCGTCAGTACGGCCGCTACCTGAAAGGCATCGAGGTGCGGCTGGAGAAGGCCGCCCTCGATCCAAATCGAGATCGCCGCCTCACTGCCGAGTTCCAGGAAGCGGAAGAACCCTATCAGGCGCTCGCGAGTAAGAGTGATCTCATTTTGATGGCGGGCGATCCCCGGCTGGTGGAATACCGCTGGATGCTGGAGGAATTCCGCGTTTCCCTGTTCGCGCAGACACTGAAAACCCAGATGCCGGTATCGATCAAGCGCTTGCGCAAGTTCTGGGCAGATCTTGGCTACTGATCTCACCGGACTCAAGCGACCTCAGCCTCTTTCGGACCTGGTTCACGCTTTGGGCTGCGACAGTTGAACCCGATTTCTGAACCGCTGGTCGAACTTTGAAGGCAACTCGGTTCCGGGGCACTATAATCCGGGAACGGCGGTTTTCGCGCCCGGCGTGGTAAATGACGCCAGGGGGCGTGAAGTGAACGGCCTCTCAGTATCCTTTTAGTGACTTTTGGTACCCTTGAGTGAGTACCCGCATCTGAAACTTCCAATAGGAGCTTGAATATGAACAAGAAAAATCTGCCGATCGCAGCCGCTGTCGGTGCTGCTTTTATCGCGTCTGCTGCCATGAGCACTTCAGCAACCGCCAACCCTTTTACCGCTACCGAACTGACTGCCGGCTACAACCTGAAAATGGCGGATGACGGCAAGAAGAAAGAAGGTAAGTGCGGTGAAGGCAAATGTGGTGAGGGCAAGAAAAAAGAGGGTAAATGCGGCGAAGGCAAGTGCGGAGAAGGCAAGAAAAAAGAAGGTAAGTGCGGCGAAGGTAAATGTGGCGAAGGCAAAAAGGAAGGCAAGAAAAAAGAAGGTAAATGTGGCGAGGGCAAATGCGGCGGTTAATCAACCGCTAGCGTAGATTCCTCCAAACAGCCCGGCCCAGTGCCGGGTTGTTGCTGTCCCCCTGGACAAAACACCTGTTCACGGGGGCAAACAACATAAGCCGGGCTCCCACCATGCGCACATCCAATCACTATCCCGTTCACGGCGCTGGCCTCGGCTTGAGGCGGTCCATGATGGGCGAAACATTGACCGTCGATCAGGTCGATTTCCTCGAAGTCGCGCCGGAAAACTGGATTGGTGTGGGCGGGCGCTACGGCCGCTGGTTTCGCGAATTTACCGAGCGTTTTCCCTTCGTGATTCACGGTCTGTCATTATCTATCGGTGCACCAGCCCCGCTGGATGAGGATTTGGTGCGGGCCATCAAGCAGTTTATCCGCGATCACAATATTCGCTGTTACAGTGAACACCTGAGTTACTGTTCTGATCAGGGACACCTGTACGATCTGCTTCCCATCCCCTTTACCGAAGAAGCGGTGCACTATGTGGCCGGCCGAATCCGGCGAGTGCAGGATATTCTGGAGCAGCGTATCGCCATGGAGAATGTCTCCTATTACGCGGCACCCGGGCAGGAAATGTCGGAACTGGAATTCCTTAAGGCTGTGCTAGAGGAGGCGGATTGCGATCTGCTCCTGGATGTCAACAATATCTACGTTAACGCCATCAACCACCGTTATGATGCGGAATCCTTCCTGATGGGTTTGCCCGGGAAGCGCATCCGTTACGCTCACGTGGCGGGTCATTTCGATGAGGCAGACGATCTCAAGGTGGATACCCACGGCGCGCCGGTAATTGACCCGGTGTGGCAATTGCTACAGCGTGCGTATGAGGTTTTCGGGCCCATCCCCACATTGCTGGAAAGAGACTTCAACATTCCGCCACTGCTGGAATTGTGCGAAGAGGTCGAGCGTATTCGTGCTTATCAGACGTCCGCCGGGAGTCGAGGTCAGGGCGAGCAGCCCCTTCGGGCGGAGGTGATGCATGGCCGTTGATCAGCGCGAGAAAAACGAAAAATATCAGGCCGGTTTTCAGCTAATGCAGGGGTATTTCGCGGCACACCTGAGAGCACCACAAGCGGTAGTGGCGCCAGCGGGCATCGAAGAGCGCCGTATGGGCATCTATCGCGACCTGATTTACAACAATATTGAATCCTTTATCGCCGGTGGCTTCCCGGTACTGCGCAGTATTTTTGACAACGAGCGCTGGCATGCCATGGTGCGCGATTTTGTGCACCGCCATCAGTCTCACAGCCCGTACTTCCTGCAGATTAGCGAAGAGTTCCTGCAGTACCTGCAGACTGAGCGGGGGGAATTTACGGAGAGCGAGCAGGATCCGCCATATATGCTGGAGCTTGCCCACTACGAGTGGGTGGAACTGGCACTGGATGTGAGCGAAGAGGAATTTCCCACTGGACTGGCGGAGACCTACACCGATAGGCAGGTGTTGGAGCTTTCGCCAGTTGCCTCGCCTTTGGCGTGGAATCTCAGCTACCAGTTTCCGGTGCATCATATTGGTCCGGCGTTTCAGCCTGTCGATCCACCGCAAACGCCCACATTTCTGGTTGTATACCGCAATCGCGCTGATACAGTCGCGTTCCTGGAGGCCAATGCGGTCACTTCGCACCTGTTGTCCCTGGTTCAGTCTCAACGGGAAAACGGGGCGGCTACCGGGCGAGAACTACTGGAGACGCTCGCTGCAGATATACAGCATCCTCAGCCGGAACAAGTTGTGGAGTTTGGCGGCGATATTCTGCGAAAGCTTCACAGCTTGGATATTCTCGCCGGCTTCAGGTCTTCTATTTAAACCCTTATAAAACCTGTCAGCGTTCTTGGCCAAACTGCCAGCTGCTATGCTGGCTAAGCGGCCAGTGGTAATATCGCGCAAACGGAAACAGACTCTGGTTTGAATCATCGAAACTACCTTACATGCTTGTATGGCGCACCTGTGCTGCACGCTTATTTCACAAGCCATTTTGCGAGGAGCAGGGAATTGCTTGAACGCACACACCTAACAGCCTGGGCTTTGGCGGCCGTACTGTCCGCTCCCCTGGCAATGGCGCAGGATGCGTCAGATCCATTTGCGGAACTGCCGGACGAAGCGCCAGCAGCCACGTCTTCTCAGCCCGCTGCCTCTGAGCCCGCGAGTGCAACCGATTCAGGTGGCGCAGGTGAGGTTGCGGTAGATGATTTTGGTGCCGGCGAAGACGATGCGGGTTCCGAGTTCGAAGACGACTTTGGCTCGGAGCTCGAGAGCGAGTATGGCTTCGACCCGGCCGATGAATTTTCCAGTGTGGAAGAGCCGGAAGATCGCGACCCCTGGGAGGGCTTCAATCGCGCCATGTTCCGTTTCAATGATACGGCGGATCGCTGGTTCCTGAAGCCGGCGGCGGTGAGCTACCGGCAGGTAACGCCGCACTTCATGCAGACGGGCATCTCCAACTTTTTTTCCAATCTGCACGAAGTCAATAATGTCCTGAATAACGTCCTGCAGTGGAAGTGGGGGCAGGCGGGTAATGACACCGGCCGCTTCCTGGTAAATAGCACCGTAGGGCTCGTCGGCCTGTTCGATGTGGCTCAGCACATGGGCCTTGAGCGAAGCGACGGCGAAGACTTTGGCCAAACCCTGGCGGTGTGGGGCATGTCTTCCGGACCCTATCTGGTAGTGCCTTTCCTCGGCCCATCCACGGTGCGCGATGCTCCCGCGGAAGTGGTGGAGTGGTACACCAATCCTTTGACGTACCTGGACGACAACGCCGTAGAGAATACGTTGAAAACCCTTGATTTGATTCAACTTCGAGCGAGCCTGCTGCAGGCGGAATCCTTGCTGCAGGGTGACCGCTACGTGCTGATGCGCGATGCCTACCTGCAACGGCGTGAGTTCCTGATCAACGATGGTGAGCAGGAAGACGATTTTGGCGGCGACCTGGATGAATACGATTTCTGATCGTGCACGTCACACCCTACTTCTGATCGATTCGGCGTCGCCGTCCTGCGATCTGGTACAGGGTGCCCTCACGCGTCTCGGTTATACCGTGACTCTGCTGGAAAATGGCGTCCAGGCCATCGGCCAGTTTACCCCCGACCAGTACCAGCTGGTGATTACCGACCTGCACCTGCCGGATATGGGCGGGCTGGAGGTGCTGCGCAAGGTGAAGCACCTTTCGCCAGGGACGCCGGTGGTGGTGCTGGCGTCCAACAGCGAAGTGGACGACGTAGTGCAGGCGTTGCGCCTGGGGGCGAGTGATTACTTACTAAAGCCCATTGCCGATGAGAGCGTGATCGATCACGCGGTGACGCGGATCATGGAGGCGCGGGATCTGGCGGCGGAGAACTGCGAATACCGCGAGCAACTGGAATCGCGCAATCGTGAGTTGAAAGAGCATATCGAGCTACTGCAGCGGGATCACGAAGCTGGCCGTCAATTGCAGCAGCACCTGCTCCCGCGCACTCCCTATGAATACCCGGCTGGTATCAAGGCCGCCTACCGTCTGCAGCCATCTCTGTATCTGAGTGGCGACTTCATCGACTACGGGCTGTTCGGCGAGCGCTTTGTGGCCTTCTACCTGGTGGATGTGTCCGGGCACGGTGTCTCTTCCGCACTGGTGACCGCGTTGATCAAGCACAGCATCATGCACCTGTTGCGCGAGCGCCCGCTGTTCAGCCAGTTGAACAACCTCGATCGGGATCTCACCGACATTCTGGAAATGATCAACAGTGAGCTGCTCGCCACGCGGCTCGACAAGCATGCCAGCATGTTTGTGGGGGTGGTGGACAGCCGCGCCCGTCAGTTGCATTACGCGGTGGCCGGTCAGGTACCCATGCCAGCCCTGGTCACCAGTGGCGGTGCCGAGTGGCTTAGCGGAAAAGGGCGCCCACTGGGGCTGTTCGAGCACGGCGGCTGGGAGGTGCGGCACCGCAGCCTGCCAGCGAGCTGGCGTCTTGTGGCCTGCTCTGATGGTGTGCTGGAATTGCTGCCGGGAGACCTTCTGGAAAAAGAAGAGATCCTGCTGCAATACATCGACCGCAGCCGCGGTGATCTCGACAGCCTCTGCTCTGCGCTAAAGGTTGATACTGCCGAATCCTTCCCCGACGACATTACCATTCTCACCCTGCGCCAGGACGAGCGTTAAGCGCTGTTCCGGCCCGCTTTTTGCTGCATTTTTCTTACTCTCGGCCAGCGTCATTACATTTCGGGCTGCTCATCGAGAATGCCTGCCTTATTCATGCCGCATTCACGATAAGTGTCGGAAACTGGCCCCGTGAACCGATTTTCCTGAGGTACCTGGAGAGCCCGGAAACATAAAGTACCGGACTTTCCGGTCACACCTGCTAACCGGTTCACACTGGTCTTGTCAGCACCGGTGGGCAGGAGTAAGCTCCGCCCCACTTCTGGCTCTATCGTGCCAGTCCTTGGCAATTAGTCCCTGGATTGGTGCAAATGCGCTAGGCTTGCACAAGGAACTGTGCCGCGGTCACAAGCCGCAACTCATCCATCTCGCCCCTAGCTCGGGATAAGAGCAGGGTGCGCTAGAGGTTACTATGCAGTCCGGGCAGATAATGGTTGGCGACCATCAGGGCATCTACGTGGTGAAACTGGTGGGCGATGTGCGTCTTAATCTGTGCACGTCTTTCGATAACTTTATCGACAAGATGTTTTCCCACAGCGCGTTTCGCGGTGTGGTGTTCGATATGCACGAAACAGAAGGTGTCGACAGCACTACTCTGGGATTGATGGCCAAGATCGCTTTCCGCAGCGCGGAGCAGAAGGGCGGCAAGCCTCTGGTGCTGTGTGAAGATCGTGGCCTACTGCACCTGCTGGATTCCATGGGCTTTGAGGAGTTGATGGACATCTCCAGCGATGCCGACAACGACGCCTACCACGCCGAACCGGCGCCTCTCAAATGCAATGCGCCCGACGAGCACACCGCGCGGGAAATGGTGCTGGAAGCGCACCGCGTGCTGATGAGTATGAACGAGCAGAATGAAGCGACCTTCCGCGATCTGGTGCATGCACTGGAGAGCGAACAGACTGCCCAGGACGCCAAGTCAGCGGCAAACCACTGAGGGGTTGTAACAGGGCCTTTCTTAAGCGCCGCTCCAAAACCTGTTACGGCGTATCGCCCCTATCCCTGGTCTTCATCCCGAGCTTCGGCGCGCGCCCGGGTAAACAGTCCGTGTGGTAAGTAAATCAGTTCGGCCACCCGTCGAATCAAGTGCTCCTCGAACGCATCAATCTCACCGTCGGCGAAAGCCACAAGCCACATCTGCTTTACCAGCAGGTATTTGTCCCGCTCACTGAAATTGTCGTTGACCGTCTGGGTGAACTCATACAGAGAAGTCGCCTCGTGGCGGTCCGCCAGCGCCTGCTCCACCATGCTGAGGGCGGTTTCCTCGTCGAGCTCATAGTGTTCCCGCAACAGGCGTATCAGGGCTGCGCGCTCGCGTTCGTCCACTTTCTGGTCGGCAGTGGCAATCTCCGCCATCAGTGCGGCGCTGATCATGCGCACGTCTTTTTCCGTACGCACTTCCACGCTCTCCCCCTGGCCGATCTGGTCGAACAGTTTACGAATCTGTCGGAGCATGCTGGGGTTCCTTTCTTTTCGTGGTGTTACCGCGATTTCTGCAGTAATTCCTCAAGCTTCACCTGATCGGCCACGAAGTTGCGGATACCTTCCGCAAGCTTTTCCGTGGCCATGGCATCGGCGTTTAATTGGTAGCGGAATTTCGCTTCTGTCATATCGCTGGCCGGGCGCGCCTGGCTGGCAATATTACTGTCCAGGCCGTCGGCGAGAGTGCCGTTGTCATCCTGCAATTCCTGCAACAGCTGCGGACTGATGGTGAGCTTGTCGCAGCCGGCCAGCGCTTCGATCTCGCCGGTGTTGCGGAAACTGGCACCCATCACGATGGTGGGGTACTCACGGGATTTGTAGTACTCATAAATACTGGTGACCGAGAGTACGCCAGGGTCGTCTTTTGCAGTGTAGTCTTCGCGCCCGGTGCTGGCTTTGTACCAGTCGAGAATGCGGCCCACAAATGGGGAGATCAGCGTGACGCCGGCTTCTGCACAGGCGACCGCCTGGCATTCACTGAACAGCAGGGTCAGGTTGCAGTGGATACCTTCGCGCTCCAGCACCGAAGCCGCGCAGATTCCTTCCCAGGTGGACGCGAGTTTGATCAGTACCCGCTCGCGCTCAATACCGGCCTGTTCATACATAGCGATCAATTGACGTGCGTACTCGATGCTCGCGGCAGTGTCGAACGACAGGCGTGCATCCACTTCCGTGGACACCACACCAGGCACGATCTGTAGAATCTCGTAGCCGATGGATACGGCCAGTTTCATCGAGGCGAGGGCGATCACGTCGCCGCCTTTCTGCTCGGCCCAGGCCAAGGCATCCTTCAGGTGTTGCTGGTACTGGGGAAGTTGCGCCGCCTTGTAAAGCAATGAGGGGTTGGTGGTGGCGTCTTGCGGCTGATAGCGGCGGATCGCTTCGATATCGCCCGTATCGGCAACCACCAGGCTGCGTTTTTTGAGTTGGTCCAGTTTGTTCATTTCCCCACGTCCTTATTTGTTTAAAACTCTTGTTCTTGGTGGATGCGTTTGCGGCCGATCCACCCATTTCCACGCCTAGGCCGCCTGCGTCACCAGCGCCAGTGCATCCTCCAGCACCTCTGGCCCCGCACCTGCCATATGTGCATTCTCACTCAGATAGCGACGAAAACGCCGCGCCCCCGGCACCCCCTGAAACAACCCCATCATATGGCGGGTAATATGATTCAGGCGTTGCCCGCGAGAAAGCTCCCGTTCGATATAGGGCAGCATATTGTGAACCGCTTCGGCCGGCGTCGGCCCGGGCTCGCCGTTAAACAGAGCTGCGTCCACATCTGCGAGCAGGCCCGGTGTCTGGTAGGCCGCGCGCCCGAGCATAACACCATCTAATTGCTGTAGATGCTCGCGACACTCCTCCAGCGAGTTGATGCCACCATTGAGGACAATTTCCAGCTCGGGAAAATCCCGTTTCAGCTGGTAAACCATATCGTACTTGAGCGGCGGTACTTCGCGGTTCTCTTTCGGGCTCAGGCCATTCAGCCAGGCTTTGCGCGCGTGCACGATAAACGTTGTGATACCGGCGCCCGCCTGTGCTTCGACAAATCGTGAAAGCCCCGGGTAGTCCTCCATATCGTCGATACCGATGCGGTGCTTCACCGTCACCGGTATCGAAACCGCGCTTTGCATTGCCCCCAAGCATTCCGCCACCAGGTCTGGCTCCGCCATCAGGCAGGCGCCAAAGCGACCTTTTTTAACCCGATCACTGGGGCAGCCGCAATTAAGGTTCACTTCGCTGTAGCCCCATTGCTCCGCAATCCGGGCGCAACGCGCCAGATCTGCCGGGTCGCTGCCCCCAAGCTGCAGCGCCACCGGTTGCTCCTCCACGTTGAAATCCAGGTGACTCTGTTGGTCCCCAAACAGGATCGCACCGGTGGTGACCATTTCCGTGTAGAGCAGGGCGTGCTTGCTGAACTGCCGCCAGAAATAACGGCAGTGCCGGTCGCTCCAATCCATCAGCGGGGCTGTGCAGAAACGGTGCGCAACGGTCGTGGCGCTCCCTGCGGTGACGGGGGCGGACGGTAACGGCGACTGGGGCGGGGTTTGGGGAGATTGAGACATAAACAGCGATCAGACGATAAAACTGCGCGCAGTATAACAAGATAAGGCGCGCTGGCCCGGATCGGTCGCCGCGAGCGGTGACTGGCTCGGCTACAGATTGCGCTCTTTCGCGGCCTCGTGCGCATCGTTCGCCTGAGACGCCGGGGCGGGTGACCAGTCTTCTTCCGTGCTGAGCAGCGGGCGTAGCTTCTTCACCACACTGCGCGCGGTGGCGCGGTAACTGGTGAGCTTGCCGCCTGCGACCGCGACGATGCGTGGGCGCTTGGGGTTGTCACAGCAGATCATGGTTTCCCGGCTGCGGGAGAAGGGGTTGTCGCTGGCGTGGGGCAAGACCCGCAGTCCGGCGAAGCTGTCACTCAGTTGATTCAGCTGCAACGGGCGGGTTTCTGGGAAATACTGCTTCAGGGTGCGCAGCAGGTAGGCCTTTTCTTCCAGCGTGGGGGCGACCTCGGAGGGGTCACCGTGATAGGGACGCTCGGTGGTGCCTACCAGGGTTTCTCCCTGCCAGGGCATCACAAATACCGCACGGCCGTCTTCGGCCTCTACATAAAAGATCTTGTTCGCGATCTTTAACGGCACCTGGATATGGGTACCGGCTACCAGCTCCAGCGGAGGCAACTTGGCACTGGGGGTGCACTTGCTGTTGGTCTCTTCGATCCAGGGGCCGGAGCAGTTGACCAGCGTGCGGCAGTGCAGGGTATTGAGCAGGCCTTCGTGGAAGTAGTCTACGCGCACAAATTTGTCAGTGACCTCTGCACCAACAAGGCTTGCGGGGCAGATTAGTTCGGCGCCGCCCCGTGTAGCCGTCTGAATTACTTCGCGGGTGAGGGCTGCGTCGTCGGTCTGCGCATCGTAGTAGCGGTAGACCGCAATCAGATCGTCGCCGTTGAGCCCACACAGGGCATCGTGATCTTGCAGGCTGATCGAACGGAAGCGCGCTTTCGAGGAAAGTAGCCCAGCCAAAAGCGCATAGAGGCTGAGCCCCAGGCGTATTTTCCAGCTGGGGCGGCGGCTGTGCCGGTAAACCGGGATCAGGAAGGGCACCATGTGCACCAGATCTGGCTTGTTTGCCAGTAGCCAGCGCCGCTCCTTGAGGCATTCGTACACCAGCGAGAACTGCCCGCTTTCCAGATAGCGCAGTCCGCCGTGGATCAGTTTTGACGAGCGCGATGAGGTGCCATGGGCCACGGATTCCTGCTCCAGAATCGCTACCCGGTACCCGGCTGCAGTAAGCGCCTCGGCGACCCCCGCCCCCTGGATGCCGGCACCGACAACCAGAACATCAAATTCCATAGACATTGCTGGCCTCCCGGGACCGCATCAGTAGCGGCAGATTCCCCGTCAGGATATGGTGTGCGCCCCGGTGATGCCAGTGTACGGCACCCTGGGTGGTATTGATCTCGTGTACTACCCATTGCCAGGGGCCCGGGGGCAATTCCTGGCAGTCCACTGTCGCCTGGTCAATAAACAGAAAATCAGGCGCCAGTGTGACCACGTCCGCGGACAGGCAGCGGGCAACGTTGGGAACGCGCAGTGCGACCAGATCGAAGCCCAGATTGCGCGCGAGGCGCAGGCTGCGTAGGTCGGAGGTGAGAACAACAAAGGCGTCGGTACAGCCGGAAATCTCGTCCCGTAGCCGACGAATCGCCGCTTCCGAACCCACATGGGCAAGCGTTTCCGGGTTCAGCTCCACAAACCACTCCAGATGCCGGTGTCGCCCGGCCCAGTCCACCAGTTGCTGAAAACTGCTCAGCGGCAGGGCCTTCAGGTCCCGGTCTTTCAGCAGGTGCAGCGGCGTGGAAATCCCTACTTGCGCAAAATCCATCCCCACACCCGCACAGCACCAGGGCGTACGTTCTTTACTGAACTGCACTTCGGTGGCAATGGCGCAGGCGCCGAGGCCATGCGCTGCCTCGAACGCGGCGAGAGTGTTTTCCGGGTGGTGAATTTTGTCGCCTAAATGCGCAATCAGCATGAATGGGGCTTCCGGGTGGGGCTTATTTTCAAGGAGTCATTTCGCTCGGAGACGCTGAGCGCGCACTCACCAAAGCAGATTTATATATAAAGAAAATAGTTGGTACACAGCACCTTGCAACCGGAGTGAGACAACTCTGGCGTCGGGAAGTCGACCTTGTGGGGTTTTCTGGCGATCTGCCCTCAAGCTCATGGGCAAAGTGCCGATAGCCTTTCGCAGAGGCTTTGGGCAAGTGGGGATTTTGCGTGCTGATATTTATAGGATTCGTGATAGTCGTGCTGTCGGTGTTTGGCGGGTTCGCCATGTCTGGTGGTCACCTGGGCCCACTTTTTCAGCCAATGGAGTTTCTGATTATTGGGGGTGCGGCGTTGGGGTCGTTTATTGCGTCCAACAATGGCAAGGCGATTCGCGCCACGGTACGCACACTGTCACGTCTCAAACGCTCGGCTAAATACGACAGGTCCATCTACATGGATCTGATGGCTCTGCATTACAAGTTGCTGTGGAAAATGCGTCGCGACGGCGCCATTGGTATCGAAAAAGATATTGAGGCGCCGGCGGACAGTGAAATCTTTGGTGAATTTCCCCGCGTCGCCAAGGATCCCATGATCATGAGCTTCACCACGGACTATTTGCGCTTGATGGTGAGCGGCAGCATGGATCCCTTGGAGCTGGATGAGCTCATGACCCATGAAATTGAGGCGTTCGAACACGAAGCCCGAGTGCCGGCAGATGCGCTGCTGAAAGTAGGCGACGCGTTGCCGGCATTTGGCATCGTGGCGGCGGTGCTTGGCGTGGTAAAGGCGCTGGCATCGGCCGATGCGGCGGCTGGGGAAATCGGGATCATGGTCGCCCACGCACTGGTAGGCACGTTTGTGGGGATTCTCCTGGCTTATGGTTTCGTCAACCCGCTTGCCAGTCGCATCGAGCGGCAGGTGCAAGAGGCGGTGAAAGTGTTGCAGTGCGTGCGGGTCACACTCCTTGCGAACCTCAATGGCTATGCCCCGCAGCTGGCGGTGGAGTTCGGTCGCAAGACACTCGATACCTCGGATCGCCCCACATTTGGCGAGCTTGAAGATCATGTGCGGCCGACCTTGTCAGCGACATGAGTAACTTACACAAAAGTGCTCGCCCCATCATTGTTCGACGCCCGCGAAAGGTGCGTGAAGGACACCACGGAGGCGCCTGGAAAATCGCACTCGCGGACTTGATGACCGCGTTGATGGCGTTATTCCTGGTGATGTGGATTGTCTCCAACGCATCGCCGCAGGAGCTACAGGGACTGGCTGAATATTTTCGTACCCCGCTCGCTGTCGCGCTCAGCAATGGGGACCGCGACAGCGCGAGTACCAGTGTTATTCCCGGTGGTGGCACCGACCCCGCACATGTGAATGGTGAGCGCGCGCGCGTGGATCTGCGCAGCCAGCGGCTGCCCACAGATGTACGGCGAACCCTGATGGATCTGCGCTTCCGTATCGAGAGCGTCATTCAGCAGGATACGGAGTTGTGGGAGTTGCGTGACCAGGTACGGTTTGAAATGACTCCCGAGGGGCTCCGCATTCAGATGCTGGATACCGAACAGCGCTCCATGTTCCAGATTGGTAGCGATCGTCTGGAGGCGCACATGCGCAAATTGATTCGCGCAATGGCGCCGCTGCTGAACGAATTACCTAATGCCGTGAGTATCAGCGGTCACACGGACAGCTTGAGCTATGCCGGCGGTGATGCCGGGTACAGTAATTGGGAGCTTTCTGCTGATCGTGCCAATGCCAGTCGTCGCGCACTGGTGGCCGGCGGACTGAACAGCGAAAAAATGTTGCGGGTTATCGGCATGGGTGATCGGGTACCTGTACCGGGTAGCCACCCTGGAGATGCGGTCAATCGACGGATCAGTCTGCTTGTACTTAGCGCGGAGGCGGCGTTGCGCATTCGTGCCGATGGCAGGGCAGAGCCATTACATGCCCTGCAGGAGCGATGATGGATATTACAGATTTTTACGACACTTTTTTTGAAGAGGCGGCTGAGCTGCTTTCAGAAATGGAACAGCACCTGCTCGAACTGGATGTTGATGCGCCAGATGCAGAGCAGCTGAATGCGATTTTCCGCGCTGCACACTCGATCAAGGGGGGGGCCGGAACCTTCGGTTTTGAAGCGCTGCAGCGCACCACGCATTTGCTGGAAAATCTGCTCGACCATGCACGTTGTGGGCAGCTCACTTTGCGCCGCGACCTGATAGACGTATTCCTGGAAACCAAAGATATGCTGAATGATCAACTGGATGCCTATCGCCAGAGTGCTGAACCGGAACCGGAAGCCCTTGAATATATCTGCAAGATCTTGCGACAGCTTGCGCTGGAAGAGATCGGTGAGGATGTGGATAGCGCGAGCGAACCTGCTGTAACCAGTGCACAGGCTTCGGTTGCCGAGGTGGCGTCTGCAACCCAGAGCGAAGCCGTGTCAGAGCCGACAACGGATTCAGGCCGGTATCAGGTTGCATTGCTCCATGTGGCAGAAAAAGACCGTCGTTTATTGATCGAAGAACTGTCCCACCTGGGCAGCGTGGTAAACGAATCGGGAGATGAAAATCGTTATGAAATCGTGCTCGTATCTTCACTTGGCTGTGACGATATCGAAGCAGTACTTTGCTTTGTCACTGAGCCTGACCAACTGGAGATAGTGCCGCTTTCAGCGGCGGCACCGAAGGAGGATGAAGTTCCGAAACCCTCAGGTTCCAGCAATGAGAAGCCTCAAGCACCGCAGAAGAGCGGTGCTCAGGAGATAAAAGTCACGGCGCCGCCAACGCGCAAACCGCCGGTTCAGGGTGGCGGTAGCGGTGAAAACTCCTCGATCCGTGTGCCAGTCGCCAAGGTGGACCAGATCATCAATCTGGTGGGTGAGTTGGTTATCACCCAGTCGATGTTGGATCAGGTGGTCGAAGATTCCGGCAGCACGAATGACGCCAAACTCAGTAGTGGCCTGACCCTGTTGTCGCGTACCGCAAAGGACTTACAGGAAGCTGTGATGTCGGTGCGTATGGTGCCCATGGACTATGTGTTCAGCCGATTCCCGCGCCTGGTGCGGGATCTGGCGGGCAAGCTGGGTAAGGAGATCGAGTTGATTACTGAGGGAAAATCAACCGAGCTGGACAAGGGGCTGACCGAACGCATCATCGATCCCCTTACCCATCTGGTGCGGAACAGTCTCGACCACGGTATCGAATCGCCTGATCAGCGAGAGGCCGCAGGCAAGTCGCGTACTGGCAACTTGCTGCTGTCCGCGCAACACCAGGGCGGTAATATCCTGATCGAAGTCAGCGACGATGGTGGCGGCCTCAACCGGGAAAAGATTCTTAGCAAAGCCGCGGCGAACGGCCTGGCCATTTCGGACAACATGAATGATGAGGACATCTGGCAGCTGATTTTCGCTCCGGGGTTTTCCACTGCCGCCGAAGTCAGCGATGTTTCGGGGCGCGGTGTTGGTATGGACGTAGTGAAACGCAACATCGAAGCCATGGGGGGGCATGTAGAGATCGACTCCCGCCCGGGCAACGGCACCACTACACGTATTGTGCTGCCATTAACACTCGCAATTCTGGATGGTATGTCGGTCCGCGTTGGCAACGAAACCTTCGTTTTGCCTGTGAGTGGCGTTATCGAATCTCTGCAGCCCTGCCACGAAGATCTTTACCCCATGGCAGGTGAAGACCTATTGCTGAAAGTGCGTGAAGACTATCTGCCCCTACTCTCGGTACACGCGGCATTCGATGTGCCTGATGCGATCACCGAGCCGGCACGTGCAATCGCCGTGATCGTACACGGCCAGGGGTGCCGCTATGCGCTTTTGGTGGATGAACTGATAGGCCAGCAGCAGGTAGTGGTAAAAAACCTAGAAACTAATTATCGAAAAGTACCCGGGGTTTCTGCAGCCACCATCCTTGGCGACGGTAGTGTTTCGCTCATTCTTGATATTGCGGACCTGCACCGCCTGCACCAGAGTAAAAAATCTCGGGGAGCCGCTTTCGAGTCTGCCCAAAGAATTTCCAACGGAACTACCGCGGCAATACAGGCCAAGCGGACAGTGTCCAATGTAGAGGGAGCAAACGCATGAACTATATAGGCGCAGCGGAAAAGACATCTGCGGCCCAGGCTCAGAGTCGGGATCGTGAGTTCCTGGTGTTTTCTCTGGGTGAAGAAGAGTACGCCATCGACATCCTGAGGGTGCAGGAAATTCGAGGGTACGACAATGTAACCCGTATCGCGAATGCGCCGGACTTCATCAAAGGTGTATCCAACCTGCGCGGTATCATCGTGCCGATTGTGGATCTGCGCATAAAGTTTCGTCTTTCTGACGCCGTTTACGATGATCAGACCGTAGTGATTGTGGTGAATATTGCTGAACGAGTCGTAGGGATTGTGGTAGACCGGGTTTCCGATGTGATGACCCTGGGTGATGAGCAGATAAAGCCGGCGCCGGAGTTTGGTGTGAATCTGCCACTGGATTACATCAGCGGCCTCGGCAATCTCGAGAAACGGATGCTTGTGCTGGTCGATATCGAAAAGCTACTGACCAGCCGGGAAATGGAACTGGTTGCGGAAGCCGGAGAGTAGAGTTTCATGAAAAACAATCAGCCGGTAAACAACCGTGAGTATCACCTGCGCGAAAAAGATTTCCTGATATCGAGAACGGATCTCAGCGGGCGCATTGTTTATGCCAACCCAGCGTTTGTGGAAGTGAGCGGTTTTTCTCGGGAGGAGTTGATTGGCGAGAACCACAATGTCGTGCGGCATCCGGATATGCCTCCGCAGGCGTTTTCCGATCTGTGGAAGACCGTAAAACAGGGAGAAGTCTGGATTGGCCTGGTTAAAAACCGCCGTAAAGACGGTGGTTTTTATTGGGTGCGCGCACATGTCATACCTACGGTAGATTCCGGTCGTGTCACAGGGTATGTCTCCGTGCGGCTAAAGGCTGAACGGTCAGAGATTGAACGAGCGGAGCCCTGTTATTCGGGCATGCGGGAAGGTCGCGGACGTAAACTGACCTTGCGGCGGGGACAAATACTGGCGCGCGGCCCCAAATGCTGGTGGCAGCGAGCGAGAGAGAGCTCTCTAAAACTTCGGTTGGGCCTTGTGGTGGGGCTCGCTGGTTTCTCAATGTGCACTGGCGCTGTGTCTGTATTCGCACAGCAGGATGTGATCTGGATAGTACTTATTACTCTGGTGGGCTTTGGGCTTTTAGCCGGGCTCACCTACTCACTGGCGCGCAGTATTCTGCAGCCAGTGAAAGACATGCAGAATTTCGCCCTACAGATTGCGGCGGGGAATCTGGATGTGCAGCCGCGGGGCTATGCGGGTGGTGAAATGTCGTCCCTTGGTCAGGCGCTGACCATCATGCATCGCAGTCTTCACGATATTGTGAGCGAGGTGAATGCGAGTGTAAAAATTTCCGCACCCACTGCCCGTACCATCGCTGAAGGGAATGACGATCTGGCTTCACGCACAGATCAACAGGCCGCGTCGTTGCAACAGACGGCTTCCAGTATGGAGCAGATCACGATCACGGTTGGTCAGAATGCTGACAACGCACAGCAGGCGTTTGGTCTCGCGGAAAGTGCTTCCAGGGAAGTGAAAGTGAGCGGTGAGACCATGGCGCAGATCGTCGACACAATGCAGCGTATCACGCAGAGTTCGAAGCAAATGGCGGCGATTATTGAGACGATTGATGGCATCGCATTCCAGACCAATATTCTCGCGCTCAATGCTTCGGTAGAGGCTGCCCGGGCCGGTGAGCATGGGCGCGGCTTTGCTGTGGTAGCCCAAGAAGTACGTAACCTTGCAGGGCGCTCCGCCGATGCGGCAAAAGAGATTCGCAGCCTGATCGACAGCTCATATCGCGAAGTGAATGGGGGCGCGGAGCTGGTTCGGCAGGCGGGCTCGTCGATAGCCGGTGTGGTTGAGTCCGTGACCCGGGTCAGCGATATCATGCGCGAAATTTCCACGGCATCTGCGGAACAGAGCACCGGCATAGGCCATATCAATGTGGCGGTGGCGCAAATGGACGGAGTCACCAAACAGAACGCCGATAGAGTGAGGGCCACGGCAGAATCCTCTGCTGCTCTGCAGGGGCGTATGGCGCGCCTGTCTCAAGCCGTGGCGGTCTTCTCGTTAGGCAAGGGGGCCAAGGAGGCATCGGATAAGGATTCTCTTGACAAGGCTTTCCGGAAAGCAGCTTCAATTGAGCCGGAGCCTCTACACGGTGGTGACAGCGCCGAAAAAACCGGCCTCTTCAAGCATCGCGTGGGTTGATCATTTTGAATCAGGCAGTGGCTGCGTCGACCATTCAGCGTGAGCTGGAGTTTACCGACCGAGATTTCCATCGTATTCGGGAGTTGATTGCTAGACGTGCGGGGATTGTACTCGCGGAACATAAACGCGATATGGTTTACAGCCGTCTCGGGCGCTGTGTACGTAATCGTGGGCTACGGCGCTTCAGTGACTATTTGAAGTGGCTAAGCGCGGGCTCCGAACGTGACGCGTGGCAGGAATTTGTGAATGCGCTGACCACAAACCTCACGGCATTTTTCCGAGAGGGGCATCACTTCCAGCTACTGGCGGAGCATGTCCAACACCGGCGAGACACGGTCAGAGTGTGGAGTGCGGGTGCCGCAACCGGAGAAGAGCCGTACTCCATTGCCATGGTGCTTGCAGAAACCTTGCCTAGCCCTTTGCATTTGAACGTTTATGCGACAGATATCGACAGTGATGCGCTTGCACGGGCACGCAATGGTGTCTATACACTGGAGCGGGTTCGGCGCCAGGTCTCCGAGGAAAGGGTGCAACGCTTTTTTCTGAAAGGGAATGGTAAACATACCGGCTATGTCCGTGTACGCCCGGAGCTGGCAAAGCAGGTTCACTTTGAACATTTAAATCTGATAGGGCAGCACTGGCCGGCCCAGCAACGATTCGATGCGATTTTCTGTCGCAACGTGATGATTTACTTTGACCGGGGTACGCATACCCGTTTGCTGGAGCGTTTTTCCGGAATGCTAAAAAAGGACGGTCTGCTTTTTGTCGGTCACTCTGAGAATTTTACCCACATCAGCCAGCGTTTTCGTCTGCGTGGTCAGACGGTATACACCCTCAGTTGATGCCGATCCTCGCGCATCCGGGTCTAGTACATTTAGCCTCCCATAAAATTACTGCGACTCGCCCCTAAAGGCCCGTGCCCGGCGGCCGATGAATACTTCAGGTTCTGCTATTTCTCAATCAACATGCCGAGTTTTATAGGGGTGTGATCATTGAGTCTGTAGCGTAAGCGGGAGAGCAAACGTTACCCATGGAAAAAATCAAAGTGCTCTGTGTCGATGACTCGGCGCTGATCAGGGGATTAATGCGGGAAATTATCGACAGCCAGACGGATATGCACGTTGTCGCTGTTGCTCCCGATCCCCTGGTGGCCAGGGATTTGATCAAACGACTGAATCCCGACGTGCTTACCCTGGATGTCGAGATGCCAAGAATGGATGGATTGGACTTCCTTGAGCGGTTGATGCGCTTGCGGCCAATGCCAGTACTGATGGTTTCTTCACTTACCAGGTCCGGCTCTGAGATCACGTTGCGGGCACTGGAACTGGGTGCGGTGGATTTTGTCGCCAAGCCGCAGTTGGGTATTCGCAGTGGGTTACTTGAATACAGTCAGCAGATCGCGGAGAAAATTCGCGCTGCTGCCCGCGCCCGACCTACCCGTAGCGTGCGAAAAAATGAGGTGCAACCGGCGTTGGAGCCTGTGATGGTTTCCAGCGAAAAGCTGATGATCATTGGGGCTTCTACCGGAGGCCCGGAGGCCATTCGACAGATACTTGAACCGCTGCCCGCGAACTGTCCGGCAATTTTGATTGCGCAGCATATGCCGATCGGATTTACCCGCTCGTTCGCGGAGCGGTTGAACCGTCTCTGCCGGATACAGGTGAAGGAAGCGGAGCAGGGCGAGCGGATTTTGCCCGGACACGCGTATATCGCGCCCGGTGACCAACATTTGAAGCTGGCGCGGAGTGGTGCCAACTATCTGGTGGAGCTGGATTCAGGACCTGCGGTGAACAGACACCGTCCATCGGTAGATGTGCTGTTTGAATCCGCCGCAGAAATAGCGGGGCGCAATGCTATTGGAACGATACTCACCGGTATGGGGCGCGATGGGGCTGTGGGATTGCTGGCCATGCGACAGGCCGGTGCTGCCACCCTGGCTCAGGACGAAGCATCTTCACTGGTGTTCGGCATGCCCAGGGAGGCAATCGCGCTGGGTGCCGCACAAGAGATTGTGCCACTGGCGGGGGTTGCCGGGCATATGTTGACGCTGGCGGCCGCTTCCGGACGCGCTCAACGCGTATAGAAACAACCAAAATTCCAGTAATACCGACGAGGAGAAACGCCGGCCATGATGAAACTGATTCGAAACCTCAATATCAACACAGTGGTGGCCGGAGTGCTGTTGTGTTGCACCCTGCTGATGGGGTCACTGGTCGCCTTGCGAATGGCGACCAACCAGGTCGGCGACGACTCGATACGTACCCTGCACCAGGTGAATGTACGTGTTATGCACGATGTATTCCGCGCGTACTCAACGCTCAATCAGAGCATGATTGAAATGAACCTCGCCGCAGGTGAACTAGAAAGTGGGCGGAACCTGAGTGCAAAAACCTACCTGAAAGGTGTGGGTGAAACACTACAGAAAACGCATGTGCAATTTGAAGCGCTCGCCAACATCGAGATGACCAAAGAGGAGGCCGCTGAGTTTGAAGGTCTTTCGCTGGTGTTCTCAGACATGCTGGAGGAGCTGGATGCAGAGTACCAGATATTGGTGCAGGAAAACCCGGACATTGACGCTTACAACGAGCGCAAAGAAGACATCAGTGTATTCAGCGATGACCTCAATGTAGCACTGCTGTCTTTGCTGGATCAGGCCGGTGTTCAGAGCGAACAGATTATGCAGGACTACCGTGAAACCACTGGTACCTACGGCAATATTGGGGTCGTAGTGATTGCCAGTATTGCGATTATTCTTGCGTTGATCTACTTGCTGCTACGCAATGTGGTTGTACGCCCACTGGGCGAAGCCATGGAGAATCTGAAAAGTATTGCGGAGGCAGACCTGTCTCGTCCTATCAGCGATCACGGTGGCAACGAAATTGGTCAGTTGTTTCATGCGATGCGCGATGTGCAGCGCAGCCTGAGCCGGATTGTCACACAGGTTCGTACTGGTAGCACATCGATTTACAGTGGTTCCTCGGAAATCGCTCGCGGCAATATCGATCTGTCCGCACGCACCGAACAACAGGCCGCTTCGCTCGAGGAAACGGCGACCAGTATGGAAGAGCTGACCGCAACCGTGAAACAGAATGCGGACAATGCGCGTCAGGCGAGTGGTCTCGCCAACGATGCATCCGGCACAGCTATCCGTGGCGGTGATGTCATGCAGCAAGTTTCCAGCAAAATGCAGGGGATTACCGAGAGTTCTCGCAAGGTGGCGGAAATCACCGGAATGATTGATTCGATTGCTTTCCAGACCAACATTCTCGCCCTGAATGCCTCAGTCGAAGCCGCGCGCGCCGGCGAGCAGGGCCGTGGTTTCGCCGTGGTAGCGGGAGAAGTTCGCAACCTGGCGGGTAACAGCGCCGATGCCGCACGGCAGATCAAGGCGCTCATTGAGAATTCAGTACACGAGGTAGAGCAGGGCGCTAATCTGGTTACTCAGGCCGGCGACACCATGAAAGAAGTGGTGGACGCAGTAAAAAGGGTAACCGACATCATGGACGAAATTTCCGCGGCCTCTCAGGAGCAGAGCAGTGGAATCGAGCAGGTTAGCCGTGCTGTGAGCCAGATGGACGAGTCTACTCAGCAGAATGCCAGTCTGGTGGAGCAGGCATCAGCCGCAGCCGCTTCCCTCGAAGCTCAGGCGCAACGGCTGGAAGAGGCGGTGGCAATTTTCCGCCTAGCCAGTGCGTCAGATCAAGATGGCGGTTACGCATCCACATCTCCTGAGCCAGAGGCGGAATTGGCCGCTGAGCCAAAGTCACGGGCAGGGGCTGATAAAGCGGAATCGCACGAAACTTCGGAAGCGAAGAAATCCCCGACTGCCGAAAAGGCAGAGCGAGAACTGGCCCATGCCGGCGTCGATGAATGGGAAGAGTTTTGATCCTGAATTGAAATAGTGTGTGGAGAGAGTGCAGAGCATGGATAAAAGTATGAAGATTCTGGTGGTGGATGACTTCCCCACCATGCGAAGAATCATCCGGAGCCTTCTCAAAGAGCTCGGCTTTAATAATGTTGATGAAGCGGAAGATGGCCAGGAAGGGTTGACGAAATTGAATGGCGGCGGTTTTGAGTTTGTCGTTTCCGACTGGAATATGCCAAATCTCAATGGCCTCGATATGCTCAAGGATATACGCGCGAACGAAGCGACCAAGGCTCTGCCAGTATTGATGGTCACAGCGGAAGCAAAGAAGGAAAATATTGTTGCGGCAGCGCAGGCCGGTGCCAATGGCTATATTGTCAAGCCATTTACTGCTGCGACGCTGGAGGAAAAACTGAACAAAATTTTTGAGAAGCTGGGAAAATGAGCGTGACGATCTCCACTACCTCCAAAAGGAGACGTGACAATGAGTAGCGAATTAAAACCGTGCAGCTTCGATCACACACAAAATGACGAACTGGTGCTCAGGGTCGGCCAGCTGACCAGAATGCTGCGTGACAGCATGCGAGAACTGGGGCTCGATAAGGAGGTAGAAAAGGCGGCAAAAGCGATACCCGATGCGCGTGCCCGGCTTGACTATGTGGCATCCATGACGGAACAGGCGGCAGAGCGTGCTCTCAACTGCGTTGACCGCGCGCAGCCTTTGCAGAATGAAATTGAGTCGCGTGCACACGCACTTGATCAGCAGTGGCAGGGTTGGTTCGAAAATCCCAAAGAGCTCGACGAGGCCCGTGAGCTGGTCCGGGAAACCCGCGACTATCTTTCTGCTGTGCCGACCATGGCCCGTGAAACCAACAAGGAATTGCTGGAAATCATGATGGCCCAGGACTTCCAGGATCTCACGGGTCAGGTGATCAAGAAGATGATGGAGGTCATCCAGGAAGTCGAGCGCCAGTTGCTTCAGGTTTTACTGGAAAGCGTCCCTGAGGGGGAGGAGCGCGAGGCCTTCCGGCGCCGGCTGGAAGATGGCTCTGCAGCAGACAACCAGCGCAGAAGAGAGTCGTCACTGGTCAATGGCCCTCAGATCAATACGGAAGCGGATGATGTCGTCAGTAGCCAGGGACAGGTGGATGACCTGCTAGAAGAATTGGGGTTCTGATCACCGTTTTTCTGTTTCCTGGGAGCGCGTACATAGCCGTGGCGGGAATTAGCGGCTTCAAAACCCGCTTATTCTGTCTTTAGCTATCTCCATAGTGGCTGACAATGGCCGGCACCCGAATACCACCGGATGCCAATATGGCGGACGATAGCCAGGATCAGGAAAAAACAGAAGCTGCCACGCCCCGACGCCTTGAAAAAGCGCGTGAAGACGGGCAAGTGGTGCGCTCCCGCGAGCTTGCAACCGTGCTGTTGTTGTGCGCTGGCCTTGGTGGTCTTTGGGCCCTGGGGCCAGCTCTTTTTGCGCAGTTGGGGCTGGTGATGGAGCAGTCCTTTCTATTTGATCGCCAACGTGTCTTCGATCCGGTGGTCATGGTCAGTGCCAGCGCTAACCTGGTCTCTCACAGCCTTCTGGCACTGATACCGCTGTTTGCCATTCTTGCCGCGGTAGCCCTTCTGGCTCCCAACCTCCTTGGTGGGTTTCTCATTTCCGCGAAATCTCTCAAGCCGCAGTTGTCCAAGCTCAATCCGATTAAGGGGCTGAAACGGCAGTTTTCCTCCCAGGCGCTCGCCGAGCTTGGCAAAGCGATCGCTAAATCCCTACTGGTCGGAACCGTCCTGACGTTGTTTCTCTACAGCCGTCGCGGCGAGTTCCTGGCGTTGATGGATCTTGGCACTGAGCGTGCTATGGCTTCTGCGCTCCAGCTTGCGGCGGAGGCCTGCGGTCTAATGGCTTGTTCCCTGATCCTCGTTGTTGCCATTGATGCGCCCTATCAGCTCTGGAGTCACGGAAAAAAACTGCGCATGAGCAAGGAGGAGGTTCGGCGAGAATTCAAAGAGAGCGAGGGCGACCCCCAGCTCAAAGCCCGTATTCGCCAACAGCAGCAGTCCATGGCGCGCAACCGGATGATGACCCAGGTTCCCGATGCGGATGTGATCATCACCAACCCCACCCGGTATGCAGTGGCGTTGCGCTATGACGACAAACAGATGTGTGCTCCCCGGGTAATTGCAAAAGGTGTAGAAGCGGTGGCCGCCCGTATCCGTGAGTTGGGAGACGAGCACAACATCCCGCGTATGGAAGCACCGCCGCTGGCGCGTGCGCTCTACCGCCATGTGGATCTGGATCACGAAATCCCTGCCCCCCTGTATACCGCAGTAGCGGAAGTACTGGCGTGGGCTATGCAGCTGCGCCGTGCCAGGCAGCAGGGCGAAATTTCCCCCGCAATGCCGGAACAACTGCCAGTACCCGATGAGTTTGAGGTAAACCCGTGAAATTGATGACTTCGTATTTTTCCCGCAGCGGCCTGTCGTTGCCGGAAGGCAGAATATTGGCGGGGCCGATTTTGATCTTGCTGATCATGTCGATGCTGATCCTGCCGCTCCCGCCCTTCGCGCTGGACCTGTTTTTCACCTTCAACATAGCGCTTTCACTGATGGTGTTGTTGGTGAGTATGTTCACACTACGGGCTCTCGATTTTGCGGCGTTTCCTGCGGTGTTGCTATTTACCACCCTGTTGCGGCTCGCGCTGAATGTGGCATCCACGCGCGTGGTGTTGATGGAGGGGCACACCGGTGGCGCCGCTGCCGGCAAGGTCATTGAGGCTTTCGGGCAATTTCTGGTCGGCGGAAACTTCGCTGTGGGGCTGGTGGTGTTCCTGATCCTGGTGGTGATTAATTTCATGGTGATTACCAAAGGTGCGGGCCGTATTGCTGAAGTGGGGGCGCGCTTTATGCTCGACGCCATGCCGGGCAAGCAGATGGCCATTGATGCGGATCTGAATGCGGGCCTGATCGGAGAAGAAGAGGCGCGTACACGCCGTACTGAAGTCGCACAGGAAGCGGATTTTTACGGATCCATGGACGGTGCAAGCAAATTTGTGCGTGGAGATGCGGTCGCCGGGCTGGTAATCATGGCAGTGAATGTCATTGGCGGACTGTTGATAGGCACCATGCAGCACGACCTTTCCTTTGGTGAAGCCGCGCGGACGTATACGTTGCTCACCATTGGCGACGGCTTGGTTGCGCAAATTCCCGCACTGGTTATTTCCACTGCGGCGGGGGTAACCGTATCCAGGGTCAATACCGATCAGGATGTTGGTCAGCAGATGATTGAGCAGCTTCTGAGCAATCCTCGGGTTCTCTACCTCGCTGCTGGCGTTATGGGGCTGCTCGGCCTAGTGCCCGGAATGCCGAACCTGGTCTTTTTGCTGTTTACTGCTGCATTGGCGGGTATTGCCTGGATGATGGGCCGGCGCCGGGATGAACAGATCGTGCGCGAGCAGATGAGCTCGGATCCTGAGGCGCCTCCTGAAGTGCCTGAAGCGAGCTGGGATGATGTGGAGTTGATCGACACTCTGGGGCTGGAGGTAGGGCATCGCCTGATCCCTCTGGTGGATCAACGTCAGCAAGGCGAACTTCTTGGGCGCCTTAAAAGCGTGCGTAAAAAATTCGCGAAGGAGGTCGGCTTTTTGCCACCGGTGGTTCATATACGGGACGATCTCGAGTTGTCTCCCAATACGTACGTGATCAGCCTGAAGGGGGCAGAGGTCGGGCGTGGTGAAGCGCACCCGGGTAAATGGCTAGCAATTAATCCCGGCCAGGTGAGTGGCGAGCTTCAGGGAACCGTCACCGAAGAGCCGGCATTCGGGTTGCCTGCGGTGTGGATTGAAAAAGACCAGCGTGAGCAGGCCCAGGTGTATGGATATACGGTGGTGGATGCAGGTACGGTTGTCGCAACGCATTTCAACCATCTGTTGCATCGCCACTGCGCGGAAATGCTCGGGCGTCAGGAAGTCCAGCAGTTGCTGGATAAGCTCTCCGGCGATAGTAAGAGCCTGGTAGAGGAGGTGGTGCCGAAAACTGTCACCCTCACGACCCTGCAACGTATTCTGCAAAACCTGCTGGAAGAAGAGGTACCCATTCGCGATTTGCGCAGCATACTCGATTTACTTGCGGATCAGGGCGAGCAGGCCACTGATGTGCACGAACTGACTGCTCGGGTGCGCGTTGCTCTTGGGCGGGTGCTCACGCATCAATGGTTCCCGGGTAGTGGAGAACTGCGAGTGATGGGGCTGGATAGCCAGCTGGAGCAAGTATTGTCACAGGCGATGGAAAGCGGTGGTGCTCTGGAGCCCGGGCTCGCGGATACCTTGATGTCTCAGGCTGCGGCTGCGATCGAACGCCAGGAAACCGCTGGCAATCCTCCGGTACTGGTTGTGCGCCACTCGTTGCGGCCACTACTGGCACATTTTCTTCGGCGCCGCCTGCGACAGTTGGCGGTTCTGTCTCAGGCGGAGATTCCGGATGACCGCATGGTGAAGATCACCAATCTGATTGGCGATCGCACGGCTGCGAGTGCGTAACGTTTAAGGCCTGAAAAGGCATATTCAATAGGGTTTATTCCGTACATACAATTTTCCCACACAGCCAATAATGCACTTGGCTCCGGCAGTATATCCAACAGGAAGATACTGCCGGGCCGACTAAAAAAACCTGAAAAAGGTGGCTGGGGAACTGCAATGTATACAGCACAGGGAACGATCAACCGGGATGCGCTACTGGAGGAACACTTTCCTGCGGTACGACGCCATGCGTTGTCTCTTCAAGTAAAACTGCCAGCGGGCATTGACCTCGATGACCTGATACAGGCGGGAATGGTAGGGCTGTTGGACGCTTCGCAGCGTTTCGATCCCAATGCCGGAGCCAGTTTTTCCACATTCGCAAACCAGCGTATCCGTGGCGCTATGATTGATGAGCTGCGTACGCGCGACTGGTTACCACGCAGCGTGCGTCGCAATGCACGTTTGCTGGAGCAGCAACTACGCAAGCTAGAACAGAACCTGGGGCGTCCCGCGGAAGAGCGGGAGATTTCTACCGCCATGGGGATCTCGGTTGAGGAATACCACCGCTTGCTCCAAGATACGAACTGTGGGCACCTGTTGCCGTTCGACGAAATAGTCGCGGAAAGTGGTGAACCAGAAGCCGGTGCCGGATCTCCTCCTACCCCGTTTGCCGCACTGGTGGAAGGTGAGAAAAAGCATAAGCTTGTTGCCGCCATCGAACACCTTCCGGAGCGTGAGAAATTGTTGATGGCACTGTACTACCAGGAAGATCTCAACCTGAAGGAAATTGGTGCAGTCCTGGGTGTTACCGAATCCCGTGTATGTCAGTTGCACAGCCAGGCAATCAAGCGATTGCGTGCGCGACTTGTAGACTGAGATCCGAGACGATACTGAAATGAGTATACGGCGGCCGAGCCGCCGTATTGTGTAAGAGCCCTTGGCGTCATCCGCCGATAGAGAAGCGGATTGGTACCGTGAAGGTGAAATTGTCCACTCCAAGGTTCGCCGGAATCTGTGGATAGGGGTTTGCGCGTTCAACACTTCGCAACGCCTCCCGGTTCAAGCTGGAATAGCTGGATTCCTCCAATACCTGAATGTCCTGCACCTCGCCACTTTTGTTAACGAGGACTTTGAGCACCACTTCTCCTTCCCAACCTCGCTGTTGAGCCCGTCTTGGATAGCGGAGATTTTTTAACGTGTGATGGTTGAGAGTGCTTGAGTATGTGTCTACACCGCTCTCTTGTTTCACGCCGGCGAGACGTGGGGCGGCATCAACGGACAGGCTGGCGGCCAAAAGCGGCAGAGCCAGCGCAAAATGCAAAGCTTTCATGGCTGATTTCCGGTAGGTTTTGTTTCTATACTGACTGTGAGTTGGCGATGCAGGCAGACAACCGTCTGCCCGCTATGGGTTTTATCGGCGGTGTCCAGAAAAGCTTTAGCGAGCAGTGGCTGTTGCGGATGCTCCAGCAGTGCGCGAAGAAATGGGTGCGGGCAGAGTAGGGTAGTGAAGCAGGGCTGCTGACGAGCTGTGCGAAGTGGACCTTGCAAAAAAAGGCCCGAGCAAAGCGTGTGCTCTGCCGGGCCTGCCCGCTCATCCTGTGAGAGTGCGGTTCGGGGTTACGAATCTCCGCTCAGTGCCTGCTGTGCCTGTCTTGCCCAGGATACACTGTGTCGGTAAGCAGTTTCGTAGATGGGGTGGCTGCCAATGAGAGACAGCTCTGAAAATCGGCCCTGCTCATACAGCTCCACTTCATTCAGAACGGTGCCGAGACTTCCGTTGCGGTACAGCAGTGCTTCTTTCACTTCCTGGTTTAGCGGCACCTGCTGCATGAGTTCGTCCATAGAAATGTCCATCATCGCATCGAGTAACGAGAGTAACCCGACGATAAAATTGTCACTGGCATTTCCATTCCCGCTGACCTCGGCCATTACTTCGCACATGCGGCCTCGGATCAACATCTTCCGGGTCAGCTCTTCGGGTTTTCCCTGTTCGCCCTCAATCAGGAAAAGACTTGCCCAACGCTGGATTTCCTTCATGCCGAGCAGGCTGATCGCATGGGAGATGGAGTTTATTTCCCGGTGCAGGCTGACTGCGGCCGAGTTGACCAGCTTTAAAATGCGAAAAGTAAGTTTGGCATCCTGTAACGCGATTTCCTCCAGCCGTATCGGAGATGCGGCTGGATTCTGGAGCTCATTTAGCAGATCCAGCAAAAGTACTTTATTACCACTGATTTTTCTGCCTTTTACCGGCGAGGGTACACTGAGAAAGTCACCCTGATAATAAGTAAACCCGAGATCCAGACAGGTGGCGAACCGCTCCTTGGTCTCTAAATTATCGGCAAGGGTCTCGACTCCGTGCCTGCGTAGCTTTAAAACAGCAGCCTGCAGCTGTTCATCGCTCATCTGGCTCGCGTCGAGTTTTACAATGTGTACGACGTCGAGCAAGGCATCCAGTTCACTGTCTTCTGGATCGTAACTGGACAGCGCAATGCGATATCCACGCTTGGCCAACTCTCGTAAACGTTCCACTCGCTCAGACGTAAGCAACACATCCTCGGCGACTTCGAGGATGTAGTGCTGTTGGGATAATTCCGGCAGCCCTGGCGCCAGAATTACATCGTCTGTGACCTTGAGGAAGCCGGGCACGCTTTTTGTGTGCCCTTTCTGGTACACCTGATTGTAATTGCCCATGATGATCGGGCTACTGGCTTCGATTTGTCGGAGTGTCGCGCCCTTGCGCGATTGTTCGCCCTGTAATAACAGTTCGAAAGCGGCGACATCGTGGTTGCGGGTGAATACCGGCCGGCAAGCCAGTAGTACATCCAGGGTGTCGTCACTGATTGCTTGAGCAAGTGATGTCACGTTGTGAGCTCCTGAGTGATATATGGGTATGCAATGGAAGGTGCTGCAAGAAGTGAAGCTGCAGAGGGCGAACTGCAGCCTGCGTCTTCAGGCTCGCGAGTTGATTTTTCCATTGTGTGTGCGGGAGCGACCGTCGGGGCCATATAGTCCTTTTCCCGCGGCTTCCTGCAAAGCATTGAGCAATCGTTGGTTGCTCTCGGAGCGGATACCGATCATGGAACCATTGGCTTGGTTTAGTTGCTGAGCTTTGTTCACCAGCGAGATGAGTTCTCGCCAGAGTTCAAGGCATCCGGCATCGCGCGCCGCGTACTCATCACCTTCTCGGCTGTCTTCGTAGTCCAGCTGTCGCAGCGTATTCCGTCGCTGCTGTTCGAAGTCATTGAGCGCGCTGAGGCTATTTTGCTTGCGCGCTGCGATGTCTGTCAGGCGTTTGCCATCAACGGCGGCAGCGCTGAGTGCCTCGCGTTCCTCGTGTAACAATAGCGTGAGTTGTTCTACTCTCTGCCGATGCTGCTGAATGAACTGGGGCAGGCTCACGGTTCGCCCGTCGACGTCTGTTCCTGCAGGCTGGCAATCAGGCCTTCGGCGATGCGGTCCGCACGGATATCAAATTTGCCGGATGCGATTGCTTCGCGCAGTTCTTCCACACGCGGGGCGTCAATGTCCTGGCTGCTGTCTGCCGTGGGCTGGTGCAGCTGGGTGATATTGCTCGGTGCACCGGGCTGGCCGGTGGTCTGCACCGATTCTGACGGTCCGCTGGCCGGCTTTTCACGCAGGGTGCTGGCGGGCGTCAGCTGGGTCATATTCTGGATTTTCAAGCGGCAGTCTCCGTTGTTCTTCGTACGGTATATCGGCGTTTTCGCGCCCGCCTTTAATCTGTTTTCGTGATGCGCATCACGTTTCCGGCGGTGGTATGGCGTATCTAGGGACTCTTCCTGGGACGTATCGCCTGATTTACCTCGACCAGTCCGGGGCCACTTACAAAGCCCGAAATTACTTTGCGGTTTGGCAGGCGTACCCGAACCGGTTCGCCTCTGGCACCCTCATCCATGGCGCGGCCTTCCCGGGCGATGCGGAAGCTCTGGCCGGAGGCAATCAGGGTAACCAGCTGCCTTCGAGACACCAGCGGTCTTGTCTTCAATTGGTGTTGCTGCAACACGCTCCCTGGGCGCAGTGTTCGGCTGGCGACCTTACCCACAATCTCCGAGCGCTTGCGTAGCGCCCCTCGCGGCAGCGCGCTGATTTCTCCCTCAATTTTCTTTAGCAGGCTTTCGGTCACTTCTGCACCCGCTGGGATTCTGTGTTTGGCGGTCCAGTAGTGTCCGTAAGCTCGGATCTTCGCCTGTAGGTATCGTGTGTGCGGGGCGTCGGCGCAGTGTATTCCTACGGTGACCCGGCCCCATTGCAGTTTTCCGTTCGCAGGCAGGAAGACGGTAGGGTTTTTACAGGAAGGCCAGTGGTCGGAAATATCCTGGACCTCAATTTCCACACGTTCACCCAGGTGGCGGCTTTGCCGGGTGAGGAATTGCTTTGCAGCAGCGGATGCCGTTGTTAGTGCAGTTTTGGCCGCCGCCTGGTCAGCGGATACGAGCAGTAAAAGCAATGCTAATGAACGTAGAAGTGGGCGGGACATTCAAGTCGTACACCTTTACAGGAAGTTTAAGATTCGAAGGCATTGTAAGAAGGATCCCATTTGTTGAACGGCAGAAATGGAGCAAAAACACCCGCTTATTTCCGGCATTGTGGCGCCGCCGCGATCTGTAGTCTTCAGTCTGAAAAAGTAATACCGGGAGAATCCGTATGATTGATCGGCTTTCCGCAGTCCTCAATTTCGATAGCGAGGCGCTCGATCTGCGTGAGCGGCGTCAAAAGGTGTTGGCGAATAACATTGCCAATGCGGATACCCCAAATTTCAAGGCGCGAGACTTTGAGTTTTCTCGCGCACTTGCACAGGCAACCGGCGCTGCGAATGGTCCTGCGAAGAACTTGAAGGGAGGGGGTAAGGGGCTGGTTTTGTCAACCACTTCATCCCAGCACATGACGGCGCGCAGCGGCATTCATGGTGGCCCAAATATGCTTTACCGCGTGCCGGATCAGCCCAGTCTGGATGGTAATACGGTCAGCATGGATCAGGAACGCAGCCGATTTACCGATAACGCAGTTCGATATCAGGCGGCTCTTACGCTGCTCAATAGCCGCATTCGCGGGCTCAAAACGGCAATGCAGCCGGAATAAAGCGTCGCAAGAATAAAATTACAGGAGTACAGCATGTCGATGTTTTCCATTTTTGAAATATCCGGATCAGCGATGGCGGCGCAGGGCCAGCGGATGAATGTCACAGCCAGCAACCTCGCCAACGCGGACAGCGTGGCCGGACCGGATGGCGAAGCCTACCGCGCAAAGCATCTGATTTTTGCCGCGCGTCAACAGCAGAACGGCGACATTGGTGGTGTAAGCGTGCGCGGGTTGGTGGAGGATACCGCACCGCTTCGCCAGGAATATCGTCCAGATCATCCACTGGCAGACGAGGGCGGATATGTCAGCGTGCCGAATGTTGAGCCTGTCAATGAAATGGTAGACATGATTGCTGCGTCCCGTTCGTATCAGGCTAATGTGGAAGTGATGAATACCAGCAAGCAGCTGATGCTGAAAACACTCACACTGGGAGAAAGCTGATGGCGGTAGCGAACGTAATTGATAGTGGTGTGCGCTCTGCGCTGAATGCGACCGGGGCTACGGCAAGTGCCAGCGCCGACTTGCAGGGTAGCTTTATGACATTGCTGGTTGCGCAATTGCAAAATCAGGATCCCATGAATCCAATGGAAAATGCGGAGATGACCTCGCAGCTGGCCCAGATCAATACCGTGAGCGGGATTGAAAGTCTCAATGAAACCCTGGCCGGCATCAACGGCCAGTTGGATACCAGCCAGATGCTGCAGGCAGCGGACATGATCGGCAAAGGTGTGCTGGTGGAAGGGGACCGTGTACTGGTCGGCGAAGAGGCCGCAACCACACCATTTGGTATTGAGCTACCGCAGGCGGCGGATAACGTGCATATCACTATTCGCAACGCCGCCGGTGAAGTGGTTCGCAGCTTCGAGCCGTTCTCGCTCGATGCCGGTGTGGAGTCATTCACCTGGGATGGCATGACCAATGACGGCACCGTCGCGCCGGAAGGTTCTTACCGGGTGTCTGTCAGCGCGTCGGCGAATGGCGACTCTCTGCTGGCCAGCACCCTGAACTACGCGCTGGTCAGCGGAGTGAGCCTCGACGAGCAGGGCGCACCGAAACTTGATCTCGGTGGCATCACCGAACCGGTGAGCCTGGACGATATTCGCCAGATTCTCTGATTCGAAGTAACCAATCAATTTCCAGAATTCACTTTCCAACAGGTACTGATTATGGGTTTTTCACAAGCGCTTAGCGGGCTCAACTCTGCGGCCACCAATCTCGATGTTGTCGGTAACAATATTGCCAACTCACAGACAGTGGGTTTTAAAGGTTCCAGCGTACAGTTTGCAGATGTGTACACCGGCGCACTCGCGGGCCAGGGCAATCGTGTGGCGGCCGTGTTGCAGGATTTCTCCAACGGCACTTTGGAGGCTACCGGCCGCAGCCTGGATCTGGGTATCAACGGCAACGGATTCTTCCGTTTTACTCAGGCCGGTGAAGTTGTGTATTCCCGCAACGGTCAGCTCACACTGACTGCAGACGGGTATTTACAGAACGCCCAGGGCGCGCGTCTGACCGGTTTCCCTGCGGGCGTAGGTACTGGTGGCCAGCCGGTGGAGCTGCGGGTGCCGGCCGACGCAATGAACGCAACCGCCACCAGTGGTGTGGAAGTTTCCATGAACCTGGATGCAACCGTGGACGTGATTGATCGCACCGCCTTTCCATTCGACACCACCGATGGCGATAGTTACTCCTATGCCAACACCGGTACCGTTTACGATTCTCTCGGTATTCAGCACACCATGACCACCTACTTTACCAAGACGGCAGATAACGTCTGGGAAGTGCGTGTGGCGGTGGATGGCAATGCAGACACCGTGAACACGGGCGAGCTGGTATTTGACAACAACGGCAGCCTGAACGAACCGGGCAGCACTTTTCCAACATACAGCTTTACGCCGGGCGGTGGTGCCGATGTGCTGGATTTTGATCTCCGCTTTGATGGTTCCACACAGTTCGGCAATGACTTTGCACTGAATTCTCTGGATCAGAATGGCTATGCCGCAGGCGCTCTGGTGGGTATCACCTTCGACGACGATGGCACCTTGCGGGGCAACTATGCCAATGAGAAGAGCCAGGTACTAGGAGTGATCTCTCTGGCTAACTTCCGCAATCCGGAAGGCTTGTCTCCAAATGGCGACAATGTGTGGGTGGAAACCGCCAGCTCCGGTCAGCCCCTGCTGGGACTGGCTGGCGTCGGCCAGTTTGGCACCCTGGAATCCGGTGCGGTGGAAACATCGAACGTGGATCTTACCCGCGAACTGGTGGACCTCATTGTGGCGCAGCGTAACTACCAGGCCAACACCCAGACCATCAAGGTACAGGACGAAGTGCTACAGGCAGCAGTGAATCTGCGCTGACGCTTCTGACGCAATCGGAGAAAACCTATGGACCGTCTTCTGTACACCGCCATGAGTGGCGCTCGCCAGAGCATGGAGCAGCAATCGGTGGTGAGCAACAACCTGGCCAATGCGACAACCTCCGGTTTCCGCGCGCAGCTTTACGCATTGCGCGCGGTGCCCGTGCAGGGCGACGCGCTGTTGGCTACCCGCACCTCGGTGGTTGCTTCCACTCCCGGAGCGGATTTCAGTGCAGGTCCGATCAATGCCACGGGCCGCGACCTGGATATCGCGCTGCAGGGTGACGCCTGGCTTGCGGTACAGAGTAGTGATGGAAGCGAAGCCTATACCCGCCGCGGCGACCTGCAGGTAGATGCCACCGGAATACTCACCTCCGGTAGCAACCCGGTTATGGGTGAAAATGGTCCGATTGTTATTCCGTTAGGCGCGAGCCTTTCCATGGGAGCCGATGGCACGATCAGTGCGATTGGTGCAGGGGAAGACCCCGAAGCACTGGTGCAGGTGGCGCGCCTGAAACTGGTCACCCCCGGGGAGGTGCCGCTACAGCGCGGCAGTGATGGGCTTTTTCGAGCTGCATCCGACGCCACAGGCAATGTGGCTCCGTTGGCACAGGATGAACAGGCGCGGCTGGTATCCGGATCTCTGGAAGGCAGTAATGTCAGCCCGGTGGAGTCCATGGTGGCGATGATCGACAACGCGCGTCGTTACGATATGCAGCTAAAAGTCATCGAGAGTGCCGATGAAAATGGCCGTCAGGCAGACAGTCTGCTGTCACTGGATTAAGCGAGAGATTTCAACATGATCAAATCCCTTTGGACCGCAAAAACTGGTCTCGAATCCCAGCAGGTTAAAATGGACGTAATTGCCAATAACCTGGCTAACGTCAGCACCAACGGGTTCAAAAAATCCCGTGCGGTATTTGAGGATCTGCTGTATCAGAATATGCGCCAGCCCGGCGCTCGAAACGATATTCAAAACACTCTGCCATCGGGCATGCAGGTGGGCACCGGTGTTCGCCCGGTCGCCACCGAACGATTGCATTCACAGGGTGGGTTGGAAAACACTGGAAACTCCCGAGACCTGGCGATTAATGGTAAAGGGTTTTTCCAGGTGCGTATGCCGGATGGCAGTACAGCATTTACCCGCGACGGTAGTTTTCAGCTGGACCAGAATGGACAGATGGTAACTGCCAGTGGTTATCCGCTGGAGCCTGCCGTGCTCATTCCCGAAAATGCACTATCGGTGACCGTGGGGAAAGATGGCCTGGTATCCATCACCGAGCCCGGGGCCACACAAAGTGTTGAGGTTGGCCAGCTAACGCTGTCCACTTTCGTCAATCCCGCAGGCCTGCAAGCCATTGGTGAAAACCTGTTTCTGGAAACCAGCGCTTCTGGCATGCGCAGTGAAAGCATGCCCGGTATGAATGGTTCTGGCAGTCTGTATCAGTCTTTTGTAGAAACCTCCAACGTCAATGTGGTGGAGGAAATGGTTAACATGATACAGACCCAACGTGCCTACGAAATCAATAGTAAAGCCGTGCAGACGTCCGACGAGATGCTGTCGCGTCTGGCCCAGTTGTGATTGTCATGCAGCAGCTGGTGCGATTGATAGTGACGGTAGCGGCGATCGTTTCAGCGGGTTGTGCACAATTGCCGCAAGCTTCTTTAGCGGGAGACCCGGAATGGGTCGAGATCCCAATGCCGCCTGCTCCGCGTGCCAACGGCGCGATCTTTCAGCCGGACACCGGTTATCTACCGCTGTTCGAAGAGGACCGCCCGCGGATGAGCGGAGACCTGTTAACCGTAATATTCAATGAGCAGGTGAGTGCGTCGCGAAACTCGGAAGTTAATGCGGAGCGCGAGGGTGCCACCACATTGACGACAGATACTGCACCGAGTGGGCTCGAGCGACTGGTCGACTACGGTATCGATATCACCGGCAATAGTAATTTCCAGGGTGGTGGCGGCGCTGAAGCACGCAATACCTTTTCCGGAACACTTACGGCGACCGTGCTTGAAGTGCTGCCCAATGGCAACTTCCGGGTGCGCGGCGAAAAGCAGATCCGTATCAATGAGGGAACGGAGTTCATCCGTTTCTCCGGTATTGTTGACCCGCGGGCAATCACCGCCGCCAATCAGGTGTTGTCGACCCAGGTGGCCGAAGCGCGCATTGAGTATGTTGGCAACGGCTACAGCAATGAAGCGCAGACTATGGGCTGGTTTCAGCGGCTTCTGCTGAACATTTCACCCTACTGATCTTTCCTCAATTCATCTGAACTGTGACACGCCCATGAATAAATTTTTTTCGGTGTCCTTCCTGCTATTGGTTGCATTGAACGTGAGCGCAATCTCCAGCGCTCAGGCAAGTGCCACGCCGATTCGTGAGCTTGCTGACTTTGCGGGTGTGCGTGACAACCAGCTGGTGGGCTATGGCCTGGTGGTCGGTCTGGATGGCAGTGGTGATCAGACAATGCAAACTCCATTTACCACCCAGGGTCTCGGCAATATGTTCGCCCAGCTGGGTATCACTATACCTCCGGGTACCAATATGCAGTTGCGCAATGTGGCGGGGGTGATGGTGACCGCGAATTTGCCTCCCTTTACACGCCCCGGGCAGCGACTGGATGTAGTGGTCTCCTCCGTTGGCAATGCGCGCAGTCTGCGTGGTGGTACCCTGTTGATGACGCCGCTCAAAGGTGTGGATGGACTCACCTATGCGGTAGCCCAGGGTAATCTTCTGGTCGGTGGCGCGGGCGCCGAGTCTGGTGGCTCCAGTGTTCAGGTTAATCAGCAGGCCGGTGGGCGGATTGCCGGTGGTGCACTGGTCGAGCGCGAAGTCCAAGTGGCCCTGGGTGCTGGTGGTTTTCTTGATCTGCAGTTGCGCGAAGCGGATTTTGGTACTGCCGAGCGGGTAGTGCAGGCCATCAACCGCACATTTGGCCGCGAGGTGGCCGGCGCAGTTGACGCCGGTCTGGTGCGCATCATCAGCCCGGATAACGACAACGATCGGGTTCGCTTTATCGCCCGCGTACAACAGGTCAATGTAACTCCACTGGCGCCGCCGGCACGTGTTGTCATCAACGCCCGCAGCGGTGCCGTGGTTTTGAATGGACAGGTGACTCTGGAGCCCGCTGCAGTGGCCCACGGAAATCTGTCGGTCGTGATCGACACCGCCTTTGGCGTTAGCCAGCCATCACCGTTTGCCGATGGTCGTTCGGTGGTTGTGCCGGATAGCAATATTTCCGTTCGAGAGCAGGTGGGCGCGCTCAAGTTTGTTCAAGGCGCAGACTTGATGGAAGTTGTGGATGCGTTGAACGCACTGGGTGCCACACCGACAGACCTGATGACCATTCTTGAAGCGCTCAAGGCGGCTGGCGCACTGCGCGCAGAGTTGGAGGTGATCTGATGAGGCCGATTGATACACGCGCCGGTTTTGCGCTGGACGTACAGGGATTGAATAGCCTGCAGCAGGGGCGAGACAAGCACGAGCAGTTGCAGGCTGCCGCTGAACAGTTTGAAGCACTGTTCCTGCACCAGATGATGAAAAGTATGCGCGACGCAATGCCGCGCTCGGATTTGATGGACAGCTCCGCCACCCGATTTTACGAATCCATGTTCGACCAGCAACTTTCCAGTCATCTCTCCGGGCGTGGCCTGGGGCTCGCGGAACAATTAGTGAGCCAGCTGTCCCGCGACATTTCTGTTGGCAGTCCAGATACAACCCCAGACACAACCCCAGATACAAGCCCAGATACAAGCCCAGATAAAAGCCGCGATAATTAATTGCTCCTGGCACTCAAGACGGAGGGGGGCTCCGCCGATAACAGGATCAACGGTGATATGGAATTACGACGATGAGCATCTTCTCAATTGGCCTCAGCGGCCTGAATGCCGCACAGAACGCCCTCAACACCACCAGCAATAACATCAGTAATGTCTACACCCCGGGTTACAACCGGGAGTTGACATTGTTGTCCGAGCGCAGTGGTTCCGGTGGGGTTACCGTAGAGGATATTCAACGCCAGTTTGACGGCTTCGTTGCCGGTCAATTGAACCGCGCCAATAGTGAAACCAGCGCACTGAGCAGCTATGTCACGCAGGTTTCGCAGATTGACAATCTGCTGGCAGATCAGCAGGCAGGCCTGGCGCCGCTGATGCAGGATTTCTTTTCCTCGTTTGAAGACCTGGCGAGTGCGCCTTCAGACCCGGCTGCGCGTCAGGGTGTGATCGGTGCGGCAGATACCATGAGTGCCCAGTTCCGTGCTTTCGATGAATACCTCAACGATATGCAGGATGGCATCAACACCCAGATTCGCGACGAGATTTCCCAGATTAACAATACTGCGGGGCAGGTTGCCAATCTCAACCGAGAAATCGCACTGGCCAGAGCCAAGCATGGGGAAGCACCGAACAGCCTGCTTAACCAGCGGGATCAGCTCGTGGCGGATCTGAGTACACGTCTCGACGTGGAGCTTACGGTTCAGGAGAGTGGAACCTATAACCTTTCCATCGGCAATGGTCAGCCGATAGTTGCTGACAGCACCAGTTTTGATCTACAGGCGATCGCCAGCGATGCCGACCCTTCCCGCACTGTTGTGGGCTATCGAGATTCTGCGGGCAACATGATTGCACTGAAAGACAGCAGTATCAGTGGTGGCACACTGGGTGGTTTGCTGAGTTTCCGCAACGAAGCGCTGGACAACACCCAGAGCCAGTTGGGCCAGCTGGCAGTAACCCTGGCGAGTGCCGTCAACGAACAGCACCGGGCAGGATTCGACCTGAATGGCAACGCCGGTGGCGACCTGTTTACTGTGGCGGAGCCGCGTATTCTGAGTAATGAACGCAATAATGGCAGCGCGGTGTTTGCGGCTGCGTTTGGTGATCTGAGCCAACTGGCGGCGACCGATTACGAGTTGAAAGTAAGCGATGCTGCCAACGGGGAATTTCAGGTGACCCGCCTGGATAACGGTGAACGGTTTACCGTCACTCTGGACAGCAGTGGGCAGGTCGAACTGGGTGGTGTGGTCCTGCAGATTGATGATGCCTCTGCGCTGGTGGATGGCGACCGCTTCCAATTGCAGCCGGTGCGCGGCGCTGCCGGTAGCATGGATAACGTAATTCGCGATACCGCAGCCATTGCCGCCGGTGCAGGTGGTGGCAGCGGCGACAACGAAAACGCATTGGCCCTGCAACAGCTACAGCAACAGAGTCTCGTCGGCGGGAGTGCGACCTTCAATGGGGCCTATGCAATCATGGTCAGCGATGTGGGAAGCCACACCAATATTGCGCAGGTCAACTTGGATGCGCGCCAGGGACTGAGTGAGCAACTTTACGCACTGCAGCAGTCGGAATCCGGGGTCAATCTAGATGAGGAGGCAGCCAATCTGATTCGCTTTCAGCAATTTTACCAGGCCAACGCGAAAGTGATTCAGACCGCATCGACGGTTCTGGATGAAATTCTCGGCCTGCGCTGAACAACCTGACCCACACCGGAATGGAATTAAAAGAGATATAAGCTATGCGTATCAGCACTCTTACCATCTATGAGCAGAGCATGAGCTCATTGAATCGCCAGCAGGGCAACTTGATGCAGGTAAGCCAGCAGATTGCTTCCGGCCGTCGAGTGGTTAATCCCTCTGATGATCCGCAGGCCGCGTCACAGGCGGTTCAGGTTTCCCAGGCGCTTGCGGTCAACAGCCAGTACACCGATGCACGCATCAGTGCGCGCAACGCTCTGGCGCAGGAAGAGAGCGTGCTCAACAGTGTCAGCGATGCCATCGGCAGTGCGCGCACACTCATCCTACAGGCAGCCAGCGACACACTGAGTGATGCGGACCGCGCCTCAGTGGCCACCGAACTTCGTGGTATCTATGAAACCGTGATCGGGCAGGCAAATGCCACCGATGGCAATGGACGCTACTTGTTCGGCGGTTACCGGGACAGCAGCGAACCATTCGTGCGCGACGCCAGCGGGAATGTCAGTTATGTAGGCGATACCAACAACCGGGCGGTGAGAGTAGATGCCTCCCGCCTGATGCCGGTGGCAGACAACGGTGAGGATATTTTCCGTAGCGTCCACAGCGGCGCAGGGTATGTGGCGGAAGCTGCCACAGGCAACCAGGGCAACGTCACCTTCAAGGGCCCTCTGGTAGTGGATGAAAGTGACGCAGGTTTTGGAGGCGCTTTTGATATTTCCTTTTCTGTTTCAGGAGGGGCTGCCACCTACTCGGTAAATGGTAGCGCGGCGCAGAGTTACGAGCCGGGTCAGGCAATCCGTTTCGGTGGGCTTTCCATCACTTTGGACGGTATGCCCGCTGATGGTGATAGCCTGCATATGGACCAGGCGGAGAATATGAATACAGATCTGTTCAAGACGTTTGAAAAAGCACTGGCGGTGCTTGAACAGCCCTCCAGTAGTGGTGCGGATATCGCGGCACGTAAAAATACACTCAGCAGTGTGCTGCGGGAATTCGATAACAGCCTCGACAACGTACTGACTACTCGCGCCTCGGTTGGCGCGCGTATGAATGAACTGGACGTGGTGGACTCGGTAGCGGGCAATCGCAGCCTGAACTACGAAGAAAAGCTGTCTGGCCTGGTGGATCTGGATTATGTATCAGCTATTGCCGAGTACAGTCTGCGGCAGATTGGCCTGCAGGCTGCGCAGCAGGCGTTTATCGATATCAAGGGAATGACTCTGTTCGACCGTATGTAATTGTCAAACGGCGCCGTTTAGGGCGGTGACGCCAGAGTAAGCAGAATTTGCTCGATCGTCGCCAGCCCTTGTTCAAATAGCAATTGTAAAAAGCGACCCAGGTCGGTCATCAATACCAGCAGCAGAACCAATCCCAAAGTGAGGGAAACGGGGAAGCCGATGGAAAATACCGTCAGCTGTGGTGCAGACCGGTTGAGAATCCCGAGAGACAGGTTGACGATCAGTAGTGCCGCCACCATCGGTAATGCCAACATCAGGCCAGAAGAAAAAATCGTACTTCCGAAGCGGGCGAGCATTTCGAAGCCTGCCGGATTGAGCCCGCTGTAGCCGATAGGCAGAGTGTGGAAACTGGCAGCCAGGGTATCAATCACAATCAGGTGCCCGTTCACAGCGAGAAAAACCATCATCGCAATCAGGTGCAGAAAACGCGACAGCACCATGGTGTTTACCCCGTCCGGGGTGACAAAAGTCGCGAATGCCAGGCCCATCTGCAGGCCAATGAAATCCCCCGCCGCCTGCACAACCGCAAACATGACCCGCAATACCAGCCCAATGGCCGCGCCAATCAGTGTCTGCTCGATCATGATGCCGAGGCCGGCCCAGGACCACACTGGTACCGACGGCAACTGGGGCAGACCCGGTGCGATGGCATAAGTGATCAATACGGCGAGACCGATCTTGACCCGGGCAGGTACTCCCTTGTGGCCGAGTAGCGGTGCGGCCATGAAGAATCCGGACAGGCGCACGAAAGGCCAGAGAAAAGCCACCAACCATGCGTGCAATTGGGCGTAAGTAATATCGATCACTGGATGTGGAAGCGTGGCATCAGGAAATCAGCGATGGAATATTCTGGAATAGAGTGCGCGTATAGTCGACGATCAACGCCAACAAGGCGGGGCCGGCAATCACCAGTACGGCGAATACTGCCAGGATTTTCGGAATGAACGACAGGGTCATTTCATTAATTTGTGTAGCCGCTTGAAACAGACTCACCAACAGGCCGACCAGAAGTGCTGTGATCAGCATCGGAGCGCCGAGGGAGAGGGCAACCAGCATTGCCTGATACGCGAGATTCATTACGGTTTCTGCCGTCATGGGTAAAAACTCTGTGCGAGAGATCCAATCAACAACTGCCATCCATCCACCAGCACGAACAGCATCAATTTAAAGGGCAGTGAAATAGTGGCCGGTGGCACCATCATCATCCCCAGCGCCATCAGTACGCTGGCTACCACCAGATCGATAATCAGAAATGGAATAAAAATGGTAAAGCCGATCTGAAATGCGGTTTTGAGTTCACTGGTGACAAATGCCGGCAACAATACCCGCAGCGGCACCTGCTCCGGCCCCTGAAGTGGCCCCACGTTCGCCAGTCGTGCAAACAGTGCAATATCGGGTTCGCGAGTCTGCGACAGCATAAAAGCCTTCATTGGCTCACTGCCCCGCTGCAGGAACTCTTCAAACTGGATTTCATCCCGGCTCAATGGCTGCCATGCATCCTCATGCACCTTCTCCAATACGGGCGACATGACAAAGAAGGTGAGAAACAAGGTAAGCCCAAGAATTACCTGATTGGGAGGCGCGGCCTGGGTGCCCATGGCGGTGCGCAGAAGTCCCAGTACGATGATGATGCGGGTGAAACAGGTCATCATCAGCAGGATTGCCGGTAAAAACGCAAGGCTGGTGAGCAGCAGCAATGTCTGCAGTTTGATGGACCATTGTTGTCCACCATTCGCCGTCGGTTGGCTTATCAGGCCGCTGAGATTGGTGCCCTGGGCCCAGCTTTCAGCAGGCAATAGGGAAACTGCAATCAATAACAGACCGCAGGGTAGTGAAAGCCGGTTCGTGAGCAGGCGAGGTAGTTTCACGAGCGGTTTCCCCGTCCACGCAAGTTTTGCCGCAGGGCGTGCGCGAAGCGAATTGCGAAACTGCTGGAGTCATCGCTGTGATCTGTGATTTGCATACTGTTGTGTGGCGGTGTTGCTGCGTTCAGCGTGTGCAGATGTGTGATGTGTCCGCCCCCCACACCGAGCACTAGCCACTGCTCCTCCACCTGCAATACCACCACTTTTTCTCGTGTCCCCAGCGCTTTACTGGCTACGATGTCCATTTGTGGGCCGACGTGATTGCGAGCCAGCCCCGGCGCCAGGCGGCGGGTCAGCCATGCGCACAGCAAAATAAAGGTAACCAGTGCGATCAGCACACCAGCTACTTTACCCAGCACCGCCAGGCCGATTACGGATTCGCCGCCCGCGACACTTGCACCATTCATCGATTGAGCTTGTGAATTCGTTCTTGGGGAGTAACGATTTCCGTGATCCGAATACCGTATTTTTCTTCGATGACCACCACTTCGCCCTGGGCCACCAGGTATCCATTGATGAGGATATCCATGGGCTCACCGGCGAGGCCGTCCAGTTCGATTACTGACCCCTGTGCCAGCTCCAGCAACTGTTTGATGGTGATACGGGTGCGGCCGAGCTCAACGCTCAGTTTCACTGGAATATCCATCACCATTTCCAGATCTTGCGCGGCGCCACCTGCACTGCGGTTTTCCAGCGGTTTGAATACCTGTTCTGCTGCGTTGCGCGGGCTTTCACCGCCATTTTTCTGCTCAGACAAAGCCTCGGACCAGGCGTCGTCAGTATTGTCTGTCAGCTGTTCCGCCATGGCGGCAGCCCAGCTGTCGGTATCTTTCGGTTCGCTATTTTGTTCCGCTTGATCGCTGTCGCTCATGCTTCGGACTCCTCTCGTTGCGGGGCCAGGCCCGCGTTGAAGTTACTGGTCAGGGATGTCGGCCTCGGTGCTGTGCGTTCAATGACCTTGGCTACACGCAGGGCACTCACGCCTTTGCGGCTCCCGTACTCACATTCCAGTACCGGGACACCGTCTACCCGGGCGGTAACCTTGGATGGTAGATCGATGGGCAAAATATCACCGGGCTTCAGTGCCAGCACCTTGCCGATGCGGCTGGGAATATTGGCGAACTCCGCCACCAGTTCGACTTCTGACTGGCGGATTTCTCCGGCCATGCGGCGGTTCCAGGTCTGATCGCCGGGGTCGCGGCCGTCTACCATCGGGTTGGCCAGACGATCGCGCAGCGGCTCGATCATCGAATAGGGCATACAGATCTGAAAACGTTCAGAAAGGTTGCCCACTTCCAGATGGAAGGTGGTGTTTACGATGATTTCGTTCGGTGAATTGGTGATGTTCGCAAAGCGTGCCTGTAACTCTGAGCGCAGGTAACTGATTTCAAGCGGATACACCGAGCGCCAGGAATCCTGATAGGCATTGATGGCGAGGTTAAGTACCCGCTGAATCACACGCTGTTCCGTGTTGGTAAATTCCCGTCCCTCATTGCGGGTGACAAATCGGCCATCACCCCCGAAAAGGCTGTCTACCACCATGAATACCATCGCTGGTGGAAACACCATCAAACCGGTACCGCGCAGGGGCTTCATTGCGATCAGGTTGAGGTTGGTGGGTACCGGCAGATTGCGCGCGAAATCCTTGAAGCTCTGGTAGCGAACAGATTCCACGCTGATATCTGCAGAGCGGCGAATCAGATTGAACAGGCTCACGCGAAAATTTCGCGCAAAACGTTCGTTGATTACGTCGATGCTGTGCAGTCGCTCGCGAATGACACGCTGTTGCGACGCCGGATCGTACGGCCGCATCTGCGGACTATCGCTAGTGCTGTTATTACTTTCGCCACTATCACCATCGCCGCCATGCAGCAACGCATCGATTTCTTCCTGGGAAAGCAGATCGTCCTGGGACATACGAAAATTCCCTATTGCACGATGAACTCGGTGAACAGAACATCATCAATGAGTAGCTCTGGTTGCTTGCTGCTCATCGGTTGAGCGAGCGTGTCGAGAATACCTTTCACCAGATTCTGTTTACCCTCCGGCGAGGCCAGGCCTGTGGAGGATTGAGCGGAGTGCAGGATCAGCAGGCGGCTGCGAACCTGAGGCATATGCTCCACAAGAAAGTCCCGGGTCTCGTCGTTCCCCACCTGGAGAGACAAGCCTACGTACAGCAGACGGTTGGCCATCTGGTCACCTTGCAGGTTGACCGTGAACGGAGTAATACGCACAAAAATGGGATTGTCTGCGCGCGCGGGCGCACTTTCTCCCTGCGCAGTCGTCACAGCACTATTGGGATCCTCACGCAGCAGCAGATACAGATTCAGCGCGACCAAAGCGGCAATCAGGGCCACCGCAATACTGGCCAGCCAGAGGAGACCGCGGGATTGTCCTGGAGTGTCGTCAGCCATATAGATGTGCCTTATTTGCCGAAAAGTACCGAAAAGATCGCGAAGCAATGTGTGCAGAAAGCCGCACCAAATACACCCGTGGACTTTCATGCATGGGTTGCGGGGAGTATGCCGGCGTGGCGCGGGGTTGAAGGGAAGAAAAGGCCCAGGATTTGGGCCCATCTCAAGGTTTTGGAACTATATGGGAATTGGGCGCATCTACCCGGTCAGTGGAAAAATGCTTAGGCGTAGAGGTCGATTCCACTTGTGCGGGTGGGGAGGGAGTGACTGATGGTGGTCTGAGAATCGTCAAGGCTGTCCGCAGGGTTCGCTGCAGGTCCGAGTGATAATTTACCATCGGCTTCCTGTTGGGCGGTCTGTTGCTGCTGTGAAGCCTGCTGTTGTTGCTGGCCAACGGAGGTTTCGCCCAGGGCTATTCCCTGTTGGGCGAGGGTTTCTCGCAATTGTGGCAGAGCCTGTTCGACCGCACTGCGCACCGCGGCGTTCGCTGAGAGGAACTGGGCCCGTACGCTCTGGTCATCCAGGTTCAGGCTTACGGAAAGAGAACCCAGCTCGCGGGGGTGCAGGTAGAGGTCTATCTGTTTTTCTCCACGGTGTGCCATGGTCAACAGGTGTTGACTGAATTCTGTTCCCCAGACATCTGAGCCAAGTGACGCACCCATGACTGGCACGGAACCGTTGATCGAACTGTTCGCGAGCGGGGCGGCAGGCACGGGTTGTGATTGCGTTGGTGTATTTGTTGACGTCAGTGACACTGGCTGTGTGATTCCACTGCCGTCGTTGGTCACCAGGTTTGCTGTGGTTATGTCCGTGTTTACCGTGCCGGTGGTCGAAGTGCCTCGCGCTTGCTGGTCGCCGGCTGCTGCGATATTCAATGGCGTAGCCTGCGCGGTGAGCGAGTTGGTAGCGGCCGCAGTGATTTCTGTTTTCGCGGCACTCTCTGTTGATAGTGCTGAAGCGGGAGTGCCCACTAGCTGGCTACCTGACACGTGCGTTGCCACAACCGCTGCAGCAGGTTGCCCTGGGCCCTGTGTCGCGTCGATGTGTAACGGCGTCGTGAGGGCCAGTCCCTGGGGCGCCGCTATCAGAGCGAGGCCGGTATCCGCTTCCATACGTTCTCCAGGCTCGGCTGCCAGCTCCAGAGACTCCTCCGGATCAATATGCTTCCCGCCGAGCACTTCGCCCAGATTCGCTATCTGTTCCGACCCAGCGGTGGATACGCTGCTTTCTCCACGAATTGTGAGCGGGGGCTGTTGTCCGGGAAGGGAAGACCTTTGATCGGGATTATTTGCGGCTGACTGGATAGCGGATTGCAGGCGGTCTGCGAATGGTTTTGCCGCGCTCGCCGGAGGGGCGCTTCGGTTTTTTCCTGATCCATCAGCAGGCTGGCTGCTGGCTGCCTGTTGGGCGGTTGCGGAGGCAAGCAGGGCTGTGATGTTCATAGAAGGGAGATCCAATGATTAAAATGGGCTTCGTCCGTCACGCGGAGTGCGGCGGGCGAGAAGGTTCTGGGTTGTTTCGTCGGCCAGGCGGCGTTCGCGCCGGTCCTCCTGGCGCTGCTCCAGTTGCGTACGGCGGGTTTCCAGTGCGCTAAAGGAAGTGAGCTTGCGCTGGTGGTGGCGCCAGTGCTCACTACTGGAGTCCACTTTTTCCCGTTGCTGGCTCAGCAGGTTTCTCGCTTGCGCAATGGCGTCGTCCAGGGAGCGGATAAAACGGTTGTAATCGGCCAACGTAGAGGCACTAATCCCGCCTGCCATGGCTTGTTGCAGGCGCTCACAGTACTCGCCGCGATAGCGCTGCAGCATTTCCAGTTGTGCGTTGGTCTGCTCGTGCGCGTTGCGCTCCTCTGCCAGTGCACGGCCCGCGGTGTCCCGCGCCTTACGGCTCTGGTCTATCAGAATATCCAGTGGCCTGGACGGAATCATGCTCTGGCTCCTGTACCCGATGAAGCTGGCACCAGAGTAGCCAGTGCGGCGGTGGTGGATTCGATATCAGCGCGTTCATCCATGCCCTGCTGCAGAAAATGTTCAATATAGGGGTAACGCTGCACCGCCTGATCCAGCTCGGGATCGTGCCCCGGGCTGTAGGCGCCAACGCTGATCAGGTCGCGGTTGCGTTGATAGCGGGAAAATAATTGCTTAAGCCGCTGAGCCTGGCGCTGGTGGTCTCCATCGACAATGGCATTCATTGCACGACTGATGGAAGCCTCGATATCAATCGCCGGGTAGTGGCCGGATTCTGCCAGCGTGCGCGACAGGACAATATGTCCATCGAGGATCGCGCGGGCCGCATCTGCAATGGGGTCCTGCTGGTCGTCGCCTTCCGCCAGAACGGTGTAGAAGGCAGTGATCGAGCCGCCGTTCTCGCCATTGCCTGCGCGCTCCACCAGTACTGGCAGTTGTGCGAAAACCGACGGCGGGTAACCCTTGGTGGCCGGCGGCTCGCCAATGGCAAGAGCGATTTCCCGCTGCGCCATGGCATAGCGGGTCAGCGAATCCATGATCAGCAGCACGCTCTTGCCGGCATCACGAAAATATTCCGCAATACGCGTGGCGTAGGCGGCACCCTGCAGACGCTGGAGCGCAGAGGTGTCTGCAGGCGCGGCGACTACCGCTGCGCGACGTCGCCCCTCTTCACCGAGAATGTTGTCGATAAAATCCTTAACTTCCCGGCCCCGCTCACCAATCAGCCCTACCACAATGACATCGGCACTGGTGTAGCGAGCCATCATGCCCAGCAATACAGATTTGCCGACGCCGGAACCGGCAAAAAGGCCCAGACGCTGGCCGCGGCCGACGCTCAATAAACCATTGATAGTGCGCACACCCACATCAATCTGTTGGTGGATGGGTGTACGGTTGAGGGGATTGAATGGCACAGCCGCGAGGCTGTCGCTCTCGCTGAGATCCAGGGCCGGGCCGCTGTCCAGCGGTCGTCCACTGCCATCCACTACCCGGCCCAGCAACTGCTCTCCCAGAGGGAAGCGACGTGCACCGTTCCCGCCCAGCGGGAAAACCCGTGCCCCCGGAGTGAGACCACTGATTTCTTCCAGCGGCATTAAAAAAAGCCGGTCGCCGGTAAAGCCCACGACCTGCGCTTCCGCGTAATCGGGTGTGGCCGAATCTGGTCGGGAAAGTTCGATGGAGCAACCGCTGCCAAGGGGAACTCTCAGGCCCACGGCTTCGAGCACCAGTCCGGTTGCGCGCACGATTTTTCCACTATTGCGATAGCGGGGTGCTTGGGAGGCAGATTCCGCGGCGGCGCGCAGGCTGTGTCGCCAGCGTTGTTTATGGAGAGGTTTCTCCGCGGTAATCACGGGTGTTCTCCATTTTTTTTCGCATCTTGTTCTTCGGCGTGAGTGGCATCACTCGATTCCGGTGCGAGAGGCCTGACGCGCTTCAGGATTTCCTGCCAGCGCGTTTCGCGGGTCGCATCCAGCTCCCCACTGGAGGTAGTCACCCGGCAGCTGCCGCGGGTAGTGCGCGGGTCCTGTTCCAGGCGCCAGCCCGCACTGGTCAATTCGTTACCGAGTGTCGCTTCTACCAAATTCAGGTCTTCCGGGTGCAACCACAGACGAGGCTTGTCGCCGATGGTTGATTCCTCACGCAGTAGCGTGCGAACCAGATGGCACACGTATTGTGGCTGCGCATTCAGTGCTTCGTCAGCGAGGTGGCGACCAATCACCAGTGCCAGTGCAGAAATATCGTCGGCAATCTCGCCATCCAGTGATGTGAGTGCATCGTTGAAGTTTTGTACCAGATCGTTCAGCGGTGTGAGCAAGGCCTGGCGTTGCTGGATAGTTTCTTCTGTGCCTGCGCGGCGGCCTTCTTTCTGACCGCACTCGTAGCCCTCGGCATAACCGGCTTCGTAGCCTTGTTTGCGCCCCTCGGCACGCGCCTGTTCGCGCAGTGCATCCAGCTCGCTCGTCAGTGAGCGCTGCACCGAGTCACGGCGCTCACGCGCGCCGGTAAAATCGTCAGGCTGCCAGCGGCGCCAGGAAACAGCTTCAGACATAAACCTCTTCTCCACCACTCAGCACGATTTCGCCAGTATCGGCAAGACGACGCACCACCTGCAGAATAGCTTTGCGTTCCCGCTCTACCTGCGACATCCGCAGTGGGCCACTTGCTTCCAGTTCTTCGCGCAGCAAGGTGCCGGCGCGGCTCGACATATTGAACAGGAACTTTTCCAGCAGCTCGGGCTTGCTGCCTTTGAGTGCGGTAACCAGTTGTTTATTCTCTACTTCTTTCAGTAGCAGCTGGATGGCACGGTTGTCCAGATCCAAAAGGTTTTCAAACAGGAACATCTCGTCGATGATCTTTTGTGCGAGATCTTCGTTATGTTCACGCACGCGTTCGATCACATTTTCCTCGGCATTCGAATTCATCAAATTGAGAATTTCCGCCGCGGTGCGCGCGCCGCCCATTTTTGCGCGTTTGAGATTCTGACCATCGAGCATGCTGGTGAGCACTTCTGTCAGTTCCTGCAACGCCGCTGGCTGTACGCCACTGAAGGTCGCGATACGCAACACGACGTCTTCACGCAGCTTGTCTTCGAAATACTCCAGAACGGAGGCGGCCTGGCGTCGCTCGAGGTGGACAAGAATGGTGGCAATAATCTGAGGGTGCTCGTCACGGATCATTTCCGCCACTGCATTTGCTTCCATGATGTTGAGCGCATCAATACCGGAATCTGCACTGGTAATGTCAAAGATATCCTCCAGCAAGCTAGAGGCGCGCTCGTTGCCAAGTGCTTTCGTCAATACTGCCCGGATACGCTCACTGGAATACAGATTGAGCGCACCAAATTCTTCGGATTCGGTATTGAAGTCCTGCAGCACTGAACGCATTTCTTCGTGGGATACCGAGCGCAGCGAGGCCATCTCCTGGCTGATATCCTGCACTTCACGGGCGCTCAGGTGTTTGAACACTTCCGCCGCACAGTCTTCATCCAGTGCGAGTAGCAGAATGGCACTGCGGCGCATGTTGCTCATTGTCTTCTGCCTTTGGACGGCATTTTGTAAGTGAGTGTTGTTAGTCATCCCGGTGTATCCAGCTGCGTACAATCATGGCTACCATCGCTGGGTCGTCCTTGGCCATACTCTGCAGATCCATCAGGCTCTGTTCATAGATGGAGGAGCGGCGTTTGCGACGGGGCATTGGCTCGGTTACTTCTTCTTCCTCTTCATATTCGAGGCCCTCGGCCTCCGCGCGGGTCGGCTGAACCGCGCCCGCTTGTGCTGGCGCCGCTGATTTTTGCGGTGCCGGAATTGCCACCGGTGCGGCGGCCCGCATTTGCAAGTGTCGGTTCACCAGCGGGCGCACTAACCAGCGGACCACAAGCAGCAGGGCGATACCGGCCAGCAGGTAGCGGCCAAACGCGAGGATCAACTGACGCCAGAAGGGGTCCTCGTGCCACTCAAGCTCTGGTAGGGTTTCTGCTTCGTTGACCGAGAAGGGACTGTTGACCACCTCAAGCCCATCACCGCGGGCTTCGGAATAGCCCATGGCCTGCCGTACAAGCTGCTCGATGTGTTGCAAGTCTTCATCGCTCAGGGGTTGTTGGGAAGCCGCGCCATGCTCGTCTACCACTTCCTGGTAATTCACCACTACTGCCGCGGTGAGACGCTCTACGCGGCCGCGTTGACGCTGGATATGGGTAACATCCCGGTCGAGCTCATAGTTGACCAGCTGCTCCTGACGCATGTGCTTGCGATCCGGTTTTTGTTCGCTTTCATCAGCTTGCGTGTTTTCGCTGGCAACAATCGGGGATGGCGCGGTGCCGGGCGGAGTATTGGTTAGGGCACCGGGAATGCCGCCCAGATCGACAGCATCGCCATTGAAATCGGAGTTGTGCTGCTTGCTGCGCACCGCGGCGGGCTGACCATCCTGGTTGGGAGCGTAGCGTTCACTGGTTTCTTCGCGGCGGTCGAAATCAATCTGCGCGGTGACCTGGGCACGCACATTTTCGCTGCCCAGTAGCGGTTCCAGAATACGTTCAATACGCCGCTGGTAGCTGGCTTCAAGGGTGTGAATGTAGTCGAGCTGAGTACCGTCGAGGCTGTTTTCATCCGCTCCTGGTCGAGACAGTAGACGGCCATTCTGATCCACCAGTGTCACCTGGTCGGCCCCCAGATCGGGCACGCTACTGGATACCAGATGTACGATGGCATTCGCCTGTCCTTCACCGAGAACCCGCCCCGGCGCGAGGGTAAGAATTACAGAAGCCTTGGCCGGCTCACGCTCTCGAATAAATACCGAGGGCTTGGCCATGGAAAGGTGAACCCGTGCGCGCACCACCGGCCCGAGTGACTCAATGGAGCTGGCGAGCTCCCCCTGCAGGCTGCGCTGAAAATTCACCCGCTCGGCAAACTGGCTGATGCCGAATGCCTGTTGGTCCATGATTTCAAAGCCCGCGTTACCACCACTGGGCAGACCCTGTTCGGCGAGTTGCAGGCGCAGGCGGTGCACCTGGTCTTCCGGCACCATTAAAGTACGGCCACCGGGGCTGAACTCGTACGGGATGGCGCGGCTCTCCAGCTCACTGATAATGCGGCCGCCGTCTGCTTCACTGATATTGCTGAACAACACCCGATACTGCGGAGCCTGAGACCACAGTAATACCGCTGCGATCAGAGCAATGGCGGCAGAGCCTCCCACCAGCAACAAGATCAGTGGGTTGGCCAGTAGCCTGCTCGGCAACTGGTTCAGTGTCTGTGTTGCCGAGGTTGCGCTTTGTCTACTAGTAGCACTCATCCGGGAAAGACTCCGCAGTAGACAGGCGGTTTTATAAGCATTGTGGAAGGCATTTCTGCGAATTCATCCTATTGTTTCACCCTGCTTGGCAGACGGGCCGGAACAGTGCCGTGATTATCAATAGCTCCCGCTCAGGCAAAGGAAAGAAAAGCCGCAACTTTTTCCGCTATTTACCTGCTTGGCTTTCTGAAGGGCCCTGTTACCTTTGCGCTGCGAAACTACAAGAGATGCATTCATGACCATACCAATCACCGCCCCGGAGATGCAGGGGATGTTGAATCAGATGCGAGGATTGGCCAGCGAAGCTGCGGCGCCGCGCGCGTTACCAGATTTGTCGGCACCCGGCGGCGCCCCGGCTGTGGGTGGCGGTTTTGGGGAAGCGCTGAAGGAAAGCCTGCAACGTATAAACGCGCTGCAGATTGAAAGCGGTGCCCGTTCGCGTGCCTTTCAGTCGGGCGAATCGGATGTGGCGTTGCACGAGGTGATGATCGCAGGGCAGAAAGCGGGGATTGCGTTTGAGCTGGGTGTTCAGGTGCGCAACCGATTGCTGACAGCTTATAAAGACATCATGAACATGCAGGTGTGAAAACCTGCTTTCCTTTTTTCGTCGTTTAGCGGATACAAAAAAGGCCCCGTGAAGGGGCCAGGAAGGATGGGCCACTGGCCCGGGGTCTCGATTAGCCCAGCAGAGACAGAACGCTCTGCGGCAGCTGGTTTGCTTGTGACAGCACGGAAGTCCCGGCTTGCTGCAGGATCTGTGCGCGGGTCATATTGGATACTTCATCCGCGTAGTCCGCGTCTTCAATGCGAGAGCGGGCCGCAGACAGGTTAGTTTCGGTAGTGCTCAGGTTGTTGATTGCCGATTCGAAACGGTTTTGGATGGCACCCAGGTCAGAGCGCAGGGCGTCTACGTCGCTAAGAGCAGTATCCAGTGCCGCCAGTGGGTTAGCGGTTGAAGTGAGTCCGGCTTCTGCGTCGGTGTCATAAGCAGCTTTCGCAGTAGTCACTGCGGTCGCATCGGCAAAGTCGGTAATCTGGCCGAATGTGGCGGAAGTCGCATCAGTATCAATGTCTGCGGCAGCAACTTTTGCCAGAGTGCCATCAGTATCTTGAATGGCGTACTGAGTAGTGCCGCCCGCGTCGGTGTATGAACGAAGCTTCAGTTCTGAAGCGTCGGTCGCGGCAAAGTTGCTGACATCAATACCGGAAAGGTCAACGGCTGTAGTGACTTCATTGCCATTGGCATCGGTGCCGGAAAGTTCGGTAATTTCGTCGGAAAGTCCGGAAACTGTGAAGTTTTCCATACCCAGTGTCTGCGCATTGATCTCTTTGAGGTCGATGCTAATAGACTCTCCATCATTGGCGCCGACCTGAATGGTAAAACTGCGGTCTTCTGAAAGAACCTTGACGCCGTTGAAATTGGTTTCGGAGGATACCCGGTCAATTTCAGAAAGGCGCTGATTGATTTCATCCTGGATAGAGTCCAGGTCGCTCTGGGAGTTGGTGTCGTTTTGAGCCTGCACAGTCAATTCACGAATGCGCTGCAGGTTGTCGTTGACCTGGTTCAGGGCACCTTCAGCGGTCTGCGCGACGGAGATACCGTCATTGGCGTTGCGCTGGGCCTGAGAAAGGCCGGTGATCTGGGCGCTCATGCGATTGGCGATGGCCTGGCCGGCGGCATCGTCGGCTGCGCTATTGATGCGCAGACCGGAAGACAGGCGCTCCATGGAGGTCTGCAGGGCGCTTTGAGATTTGCTCAGGTTCTGCTGGCCAATCATGGCCGTGATGTTGGTGTTGATCACTGACATTGTTTTGTCCCTCTGTGTGTCACCGTTTGAAATTGAAACAACGGCGCTGGCCGTTACCCAGTTTTTCGGCCGCCTATGTCAGGACTTTAATCTTTCTCAAATATTTCTGGATGGTGTATCCGTATTCGCCGCTGGTGAGCTTGAGTCCTCTTCAGTACTAAAGTCACGAGGATCTCGGCCGATGTGGGAGTAAAGAACGGCACTCCTGTTGAACAGAGTCGCTGAAATCGAACTTATATAAGGAGGGGGCGAGTGTGGCCACCATATCTTCGTTGGGCATAGGATCCGGCCTCGACTTGAGCGGCCTGCTGGATCAGCTCGAGTCTGCCGAACGGCAGAAATTGACCCCGATTCTGCAACAGCAGAAAAGCTATGAGACCAAGATCTCCGCATTTGGCCTGCTGCAAAGCGCCCTGGATAAGGTAAAAAGTGCGGCTGCCGAGCTGAGTGATCCGTCTGCTTTCTCCGGTGTGAAAACCAGCTTGAGTGGAGAGGGGCTGACCATCAGTTCCAGTGAAGACGTTCCGGTGGGCACCTACGAGGTTGCAGTCACGCAGCGCGCGAAAAGTTACAGCATCGCCACCGCTGGCGTGGCAGAGCAGAGTGTAAACCTGGGCGCAGGCAGTATTGATTTCACTCTGGGGAGTGGCGAGCAGTTCAGCGTTTCTGTCGATGAAGCTGACAGTTCCCTGGAAGATATCCGCAATGCCATCAACAAAGCCGGGGCCGGTGTTGTGGCCTCCATCGTCAATGATGGTAGCGACCAACCTTACCGCCTGGTGGTGAGCTCTTCGCAAACCGGATCCGATGCAGCGATCGATTCTGTGGTGTTTGCCGCCGGTAGTTTTGGCGACGAGCTTGCCCTGGATAGCGCGACGGAAGTGGCGGCGCAAAACGCCGAACTGAACGTCAACGGGATTGCCATTCAGTCCCAGAGCAACCGGGTGGAAGGCGCAATCCAGGGCGTCACGCTGAACCTGGAAGAAACCGGCAGTACTACGCTGGAAGTCACCCGGGATACCGCGGGTATTGAGAAAAAATTATCCAATTTTGTTGATGCCTATAACAGTCTGCAGGGTTCTCTTTCTGACCTGACGTCGTTTGATAGTGCTTCCGGCGTTGGCGGAATCTTGCAGGGCAATGCGGCGGTGCGTGGTGTTGAGTCCCGTTTGCGGGATATCGTCGGTGGTTCTCTTGAGAGTGATACATTTTCCTCCCTCGCCGATTTGGGTATCACACTGGAAGTGGACGGTACCCTGGCTCTGGATGACGAAAAGGTCGCTGATCTGATTGCTAATCAACTGGGCGATTTCACCGATGTATTTGCCGGGGTGTCGGAAGACAGTGATGGCTTTGCGGACCGTATGGCATCCGCGCTGGAAGCGATGACGGAAGAGGGGGGGCTGATCGGCAATGCGACGAGCGGGCTGGAAACCAGTGTTGCGTCAATGGATCAGCGCTACGAGAGAATGGAAGCGCAGATTGCCAGCACTGTCGATCGCTACCGCACACAGTTCAGTCAGCTGGATAGCCTGATTGCACAGATGAACTCGACGAGTTCTTATCTGACACAGCAGTTCGATGCGCTGTCTGCACAGCTTAAACAATAACAACAGTGAGGTCTGATTTGTACGCAAAAGGAATCGCTGGACGTGCCCGAGGTGCCGCCAGCTACGCCCGTGTGGGGCTTGAAAGTGATGTGATGTCTGCAAGCCCTCACCGGCTCATCGTATTGTTGTTTCAGGGAGCGGATACGGCAATCGGTACCGCATTGGTGCATCTGCAGGATGGCAATGTGGCGGAAAAGGGGCAGGCTGTCTCGAAGGCGCTGGATATTGTAAATAATGGCCTGCTGGCAGCGCTGGATCGAGAGCGTGGTGGCGAGCTGGCAGAGCGCATGGGTGCGCTTTATGAGTACATTGCACGTTTACTGTTAAACGCCAATCTGCAAAACGATGAGAAAGGGTTCGTTGAAGCTCGTCGTTTGCTGGGTGAACTGGCGTCCGCATGGAACGAGATTGAGCCGGGGCAACAGCATGAGGCGTAATGCGATTGTCGGTGACAACCCTCTGACCTCACCCGCACGGGTGCTGGCCGCTTATACCAGTCTACTCGCGCGCTCCTCGCGGATGCTTGCCTGTGTTCGCGAGCACGATTGGTTCAACCTGGTCGAAGAGCAGACCTGTTACGCCATAGAGGTGGATGCCATTGCCAGCGCGGAAGCTGGCATGGCATTTAGTGAGAGTGAGCGTCAACGCAAGGCTGAATTACTGGAGCAGATTCTTGAGCAGGATCTTGAGGTTCGCAAAGGCCTGCGCCAGCGCCAGGACGAGCTGCAACAGCTGATAGGCACCAGTCAGCGCAAGCGTGACCTGTCTCGCACCTACGGTTCCCTGATTCCTCTGGGTACCCCTGGTCAGTGAGTGGAATCACTGCACTGCTGGATACGCTCCTGCATCAGGTCTTGGGTAAAAGGGTCGATACCGCGCGTCCCGAACGGCAACCAGCGGCGGTTAAGCCGCTGGTGCCTGCCCAGGGGGTGCAGGCGGTACGTAGCGACTCGCGCTTGAACCCGCGCCGGCCTGCCGATCGCGCAGTTTCGGAAAAATTTTCTACATTCCCACCATTTCTTAGTCATCCAGTAAGCGAGCGCTCACAAGCGGGGCGCTCCCACTTGAGCAGTGTTGCTCGACAGTTGTCGAATATCTTGAGCCAGTCCAGTGCAACCACCAGTGTCATTCGTTCGCCGGTACCTGTCGTGTCTGCACCGGTAGCAAACGCGATTGTGGCCGCTGGCGAACTTCGCGAGCGTATCGAGTTGAGCGGCCTGTTTTACGAAGCACACCTGGTGCGCTGGCATAGGGGTGAGCGCGACAGGTCGCTGCTGGACAGGGAGCCACAGATGGCGCTGTGGCGGCAGCACGGCACTGATACAGGCAGATTTGAGCAGGGGTTACAGGGGCTGGTGCGTCAGCAACTGGACCTGTTGTCGATTCCAAAGCTTCGCTGGGAAGGGGAGTTGTGGCCGGGGCTATTTGCGGAATTTTTGATACAGCAGGTTGCTGGCGATCTCTTCGATACGGAGCCACGCAGGAATAAACACCATTTGCAGAGGCGCGATTCCGCATGGTGTGCGGAGATAAAGCTGCAACTGCAGTATCTGGGCGCTGTTGTTCTCTCTGCGACTATGCATGGTCGCGCGTTGAGTATTCAGGTGAAGGTGCGTGACAACGCGACGCTAGAAGCGGTGTCGGTCTTCGTGGAATCTCTACAGCAACGGTTTTTGGGTGCCGGATTCACCAGTGTTCAGGCAGACGTAGTTCTCATGGATGACGATTAAACAATCTGGATATTGAATGGACAAAATAAAACCATCAGATAGAAGCCTTGATCGGGTCGCCCGGGAATACGGCACCCTGGCAGAGCACGTTATTGCAGCGGCAAAAGAACAGGGTGTTTTCGTACACGATGCCCCCGAATTGTTTGCGCTACTTGCGCAGTTGGATCTCGATGTACAGATACCTCAGGAGATGTATCCGGTCATTGTAGAAATGCTGTTATGGATTTCTAGCGTAGACGAATCGCAGCGCCGGGGTCAGGTTTAGGCGGTGTAACAAAACTGAAATGAGAATGAAAGTCAGTAAAGATCCAATTGGATCAATTTCCTAAAAAAATAGTATGCCTTGCTTACAAGGTTGTGGTAATTTCTCATTAAGTTGAACGGGTGCACGTTTACAGTGTGAACCAGTTAACAGAAAAAGCTGCATTTGGGTGGGTGGATACTGGGGGCGGTTGGCTATTGTGTCCATTGCTCCCCGCAGCTGAAGCTCTTGGGGTATTTAGAGCATCGTCGAGCATCCTCAAACGTGGGACGTTTAGGCGAAGTGGTAACTTTCTGACTATGTCGCTTCTGCAGTGGTATCGGGTTTGCCGGAACTCACATTTGCGCATATTCATTCCAGGGATGGATACAGGTCACGAGCACGCTAAACAAGTGCGTGATCTTGTGGTTGCATCGATGCAACCACTCAATATTGAAAGGAGTCAAAAGCGAGGAACCCTTCGTCTTTGGATGTATTAAGCGCTGGCCGGAGAGCCCGGCAGTCAATAACAAAGATTGAAGGAGTACGAGAACCATGCTGAATAGTGCAATTGGCGAAATTCAGGAGATTAACCTCAGCTATCTGCTATTGGCGCAACGCCTGTTGAAAGAAGATTTTGCAACAGCGCTGTTCCGCCTCAAACTTGATGAGTCTCTCGCCAGCAAACTGGCCTCTCTTACTGCCAAGCAACTGACGCGGCTCGCTCGGTCCAATCAATTTCTTTTTCGCCTGAATCTTGAAAACCCCATCCAGCTTGAGCAGTTGACCAATAACAAGCGGGCAGAGAATCTGGGCCATATTCATACCGCGCTCCTGATGTCTTCCAGCGTCAACTGAGTGCGGCAACATGTCACAAAAAAGTCTGCTCAACGAAATGCAGCAGGTGCAGCTCGCGATTGAGCTAATCGAGCTGAATGCACGCTTACAGGTACTTGAATCGGAGACCGACCTCAGCCGGGGTCGGCTGATCCGTTTGTATAAAGAAGTGCGTGGAATGTCTCCACCCAAGGGTATGTTGCCGTTTTCAACGGACTGGTTTACCACCTGGATGCCGAATATTCATGCCTCCCTGTTTTACGGGATATTTCTGCGCCTCACTGGAGAGCAGGGGTGCGAGCGTATGGAGGGGTTCATCAAGGCCTATCGGCTGTATATGGAGCTGGCAGACAGTGAAGCGGAAGAGCCAGTACTGGGCCTGACCAGAGCCTGGACCCTTGTGCGGTTCTTTGAAAGCGGATTGTTTGAGCTGTCATCCTGTACCAGCTGTAGTGGAAAATTTGTTAACCACGCACACACACCGAGCCAGGGGTTTGTATGTGGCATCTGCCAGCCTCCCTCGCGGGCGGGGAAGACCCGCAAACGTCGCCTCATAAATGAGAATTCCGAGCTAACAGCGAAAGAGCAGTTGGGGTAACGGGGCTGCGCGACTTTTTAGCATGTGATTACTCCCCTTTTTTTACCCCATTTTCTGATATAGGGCCTTCCAGGTTCCCTAAAATCTCAAGTTCTTCAGTATGCCGCCGATTAACAGGTAAATAAGCTGGAAATCGGCGTGAAGCAGCTCAGACCGTGCTATCGAACTCTTTGCTAAGGACTACACTCAGGTAGTCCGCAATTGTGTCGACTCAGGAACTGGCTGCCAGTAGTAAACTGGGGATTCCGCGCTATGAGGTATGGAAGGTCGAGCCTACTCGGGACGGTACTATTGTTGGTATTCCCCCAGATACCCGGGGGAGCAGAAACTGCTCTACGAGCGACGGAGTCAGCCAAAATTTCGCTGAATTTACCGATTTCTGTCTCTCTGGGGGCGGGTGCTTATGGGGGTATCGACAACCTTTGTATAAACCGCATGCCCGGACTCCCATATCACGTCTATATCCGGGATATTGATCAACCCCCGAGTGCAGATGCGGTGACTATCGGCAAGCCAAGGAGACTGTGTATTCCCCTGGCGGGGTCACAGGCAGTAAAGCTGGTTTTTATTGTCGCGGAGTAGGCTGTGGGAGTGGCTCCGATAGGGCATGGGCGATAGAATTGGGTAATCTATTAGCATACTCTCCAGGTCCCATGAAACGATTTGTGACTTTACTGTTGTTACTGCTCGCACAGCCAGTGCTGGCGGCCATGTCTCTCGATAAAATTATTGTCTATCTCGATGATCTGCCCAATGCCAGGGAAGATATCGTTGTCTCCAATCCGGATCAGGAAACACTGTATTTGCAGACGGAAATATATCGTGTCGACAACCCCGGGCTACCTACGGAGAAGCGTGTCCGGGTGATCAACCCTGACGAGTTCCGATTGTTGGTGAGCCCTTCACGAGCCGTAATTCCCGCGGGAGAGAACAAGCGCTTCAGGTTAATGCCCCTGGATCGTAACCTGGAAAAAGAGCAGGTTTACCGCGTAACCTTCAAACCTGTGGTCGGCGAACTGAAGTCAGAAAAGAATGCGTTAAAAATTCTGGTGGCCTATCAGGTATTGGTCTTTGTGCAGCCTGAGGGGGGAGAGTTCCAGGTCTCTTTAGAGCGTCAGGATGCTCAGTTGACATTGGCCAATCACGGCAATGTCAATGCGGAGGTGGTGACAATGGAATACTGCCAGGCGCAGGAATGTAAGCCGATGGAAACCCGCGGCCGGATTTATGCTGGGGCACGTCTGCTCATAGAAGATGAATGGGTGGATGATCTCACGGATGGATTTTTTCGACTGCGTGTGCGTGGGCGTGAAATGAAAACTGTTGAACTCCCACTGTGATACGACTGACGCGGAGGGCGGATTATTCAGTTGTGACCGTCAATGTGAGCACATCCTGATAGAGGGTGTCAGTCGGGTTTCCAATATCGCTGCGGTCTATGCCTATTTCAATCTGCATATTCTCCTGCCCGCCACAGTTCTCTTGATTCGATCCCGGCCACTTTCTGGCAACTTGTCCTTCGGTAAGGTTTCTCGGCCTGCGGGTATTCCCAAGACGCTGTACCCGCACCGAGTATGGGATCACTTCCTCGGTAATTGACTCCCCCCGCAACAGGAAGGAACCGTCTCCATTCAGACTGTCACCGCGGATATTGAATTCAGCGCTATCGGTGGTGAATACGCAGAACGTCTGGTTCGCAGTGATATCGCCACTTCCGCTCCCGTCGATCACCATGTCTTCCAGCCCGCTGATTTTGATCATGGGGTCGGGATTCATCCCTACTTGAAAGCGTACTGGTTGTGCCAGCAGCGCCGGTGCACCGCCTTCACCCGGAGCGTTTTTACACAGGGGTCTCCACTCCCACCATTCACACTGATAAACATACAAGTCGAAGCTACCGCTATAACTGTCGGAAATGAGGCTTTCTCCCGGCGCGAGAGATACACGAATAGATACCGGCCCCGCCCGAGAATCAGTGACACCTGGATAGAGTGTGGTGGTTTCGACACCGGGTGTAAGTGGCTCCGCTGGACGTGCAGGGTGCACAAACTCCAGGGTCACTTTCAATGAATCGCCATTTGTTCCGGTAAGATAAATGAGACCTTCTTCTAGAGAAGTGTCGCCGACTTCTACGCTGTAGCGCCCGAAATTGTTGCCGGATGTGTTCGTCAAACATGGGTTTGAAAAATGCCACGACCAGCAACTACGAATAAAAAAATCAATAGTGCCGAGATCCTGGCGCCCGGGCACAAATTGTAGCTGGTGTATGGGCTTCTCGTTACATACGCCCAAACCGCGGTCTGCGTTCAGATCCTGGCTGCTTACCTCGGGTACCCCGGAGACGCAGCCCAGAGTATTGCCGGAATAGCTTCGCTGCGCTGAAGCCTGTGATAGTGGCAGCATTACCAGAACGAGAAGTACCGTGAAAAGGCGAAATAGTGCCATGATCAATTGCTCCCTCCATTGGCTGCATACTTTTCTGATTCGGCAGTGCACTTCTCTGAATCGAGGTTGACCACGCCCAGGTTGAGCCAGTGCTCACCGGCACTCTGTGTTGGCAGTGGCACCCGGCAGTTGCCCCAAATCACCGGAGGGGATTGCAGCTTGCCGGGCCTGACCGGCATTTCCATCTGAAATACACCGAATTCGTCAGTAACGGTACTGTGCTTACCAATGGAAATGCGCGTGTTGGCGAGTGGTGTGCCATCTTTCACCAATCGGCCGAGCACCAGAACGATGGTTTCAACGGCGTAACTGGTTTTGGCTACATTCCCGGGATAAAGAGTGACTGTCTGCTGCGATTCGCGATAGTCGAAGAATCCATCCGCCATTGGTTTCAGCTGCAAGTCGTAGCTACCGAAGGCCGGTAATCGAATAACGGAACGCTCACCGGCGACTGCGGTTCCACGGCGTACGCCGTCTACCAGGATTTCAAATGGTTGATCATCGCCACCATCGATCCCGACAACCACTGCGCTGTCGAGTGTATTGTCTCCGCCCCAGGCGAACGTATTCTCAGTGCTCAATACACTGGTGTTGAAACTGCCCAGATAATTGAAAGACTGGTACTCGTCACCATTCCGATAAGCGGCTGTGGCACTGGCTCGTCCGCGTCTACCGGATACAGCGAACTGCCCCCCCAGATACGAACCGTATTCACTTAATTCGCCGGAGATCTGCTGATCGACGCGCATGGTGGCGGAGGGAGCGTTGTGCCAATGCGACGTAAATGCTGCGCGGGTACCTGGAGCGCCGCGCCCCTGGCCGGCCTGTAATCTGGCGCTGTGGTTGCGTTGATTGCCATTGAAGCGGAACTCGACACTGGCCAGGGTCAGATGCTCTCCGTCCGCAATACTGTGTGTCAGGGTCACATCCCCTAACCAATTGGCGCTGCGTAATATATTGCGGCGAAATTCCAAGGTGGAGAGCTTCTGTGCGGAATCGCCATAAGGCGCCGGCAGGTAGCTTCCCTGAAGTGTATAAAAGCGGTTGTCTCTCTCGGTATGGCGCAACGTATAACGCCAGTCGAGCGCGTTGCCACTGAGTGCGAAATTTCTCTGGCGGTAACCTGAGCTGAGCAGCGGATAGCGATTGCTCGAACGATCAACCGGAGGGGCGGCATCGAGCCTCGCTTCTGATGCACTTACAGTAATACCCGAAATTCGGGCCAGCATATTCAAACGAAAGCCGCTGCGTCCATCGGCGGTGTGAACGACACTCGGTGCAATTTCCAGACCGGGCCCTACCCAGCGGCTGCCGAGTTCGATCAGCTGTTCATCCGTTGTGGTGGCGAAATTGCCAAAAACGCTCGTGTTGTCGTAAAGGCGCCGTGCCAGCCCTACCTGAGTAATGTAATCGTCCAGTGCTTCCGGCAAATGCATATCGGTAGTATGGCGGACGGGTTGACCGGCCTGAATGGCCCAGCGCCATTCTCCCGGTGCGGGTAAACGGGCATCTTTGGCAAAAAATTGTCTGAACTCGCCCAGGAGACGGCCGCTTTCGTCGAACGTGCGGATTTCAACCTCGTACGCGCCGCTAGGCATAGAGGAGGTATCTAAAAGCCGGTTTCCGGCTTCCAGCAGTTGAGAGTGGACCAGGCGCTCATCGCGACGGACCTCAACCCTGCCTCGCACCGGCATATTTACTTCAAGCGGTGCGCCCTGGGTGTACCGCTGGTCAGTCCGGCTGTTTGTAGAACTGCGGTACTCGATCCCATAGAGCTGGGGCGAGAGTGCAAATCCACCAATATCACTCTCTGGGTAAATCAGCCCAGCGGACCAGGCGTGACCACGGTAATCGTGATTCCAGTACAGCTGGTACACCTGTGACTGCTCGTCAGTAAGCGCCCACTGGCTGTGTAACCCATGCTCTCCGTAGCTCAGGATCGTATCCCCAAGCAGCGCTGAGCTGTGCGCGTCCTCCCCGGATTCGCTGCGCACGCCTGACCAGGTACCAGCAAGGTTTTGGATAAACGAAAAACCAGTGCTTGACTCGGGTAGAAACGGATCGGAAATCGCAGATTGCCTGGGCAGTAAATCAGGCGCGAGGAACAAGTCCACACGAAAGCGGCTTTCGTCAAAGATAAGGCCCGCGTCCTTGTACTCTGCCGGAGCCAGGTAGCCGCATCCGGAATGGCTTGCCGATCGGCAAATTTTGCGGGCATTTCGGGGGAGTGGTTGTGAGAGTGCTGAAATCAGTCGATCTGGTGCTAAGGTTTCCGGCAACAGTGGAATGAGTGCCTCAGGTACCACGAATTCGATAAAACCGGGGTCTACAGATGCGGTGGCCGTTCCAATTAACTGGCCACCATAGTAGACGTCCACTACCAAGGGGCGGGCTTCCGACAGATCCTCGAAGCCCGCAGGCGTTCCGGTTTCCAAAATGAAAGCGGTCGTGGCGCAGGCGAGGCCCGGCGCAATTAAAACCGGTGCTAGCAGTCCAGTTACAATGGCGCGCTTCATTGTCGTTGAGCCCGTATATGCCCGCGGTCAGAGATTGACGGCGGGCGCACCAGGTTAGATGGCGCTAACGGTGACGGTCAGCGTGTCAGTGAAAGACTGCTCGCTAACGCCTTGCCAGTCGTTTGCATCAACCGCGATAAAGATACGTGCATTGTCTGTTGCGGTATCGAGGCAGTCAGTCACGGTTGCAGTGCGTGCATAGCGTACGCCTGTACCTGTCGTGCCATCAGCGAGAACACTGTCGCCAGTAGAGGCGGTGACACTGTCTGCAAATTCGACAGAGTAGGGTACGAAGTCAGTGGAGCCTGTCGAATCACCTTTCAAGGCAAACGGCATGCCGGTGCTGCTGTTTGCGCTCGAGAAGCTAATGCTGTAATCGGGAAAACCGTAGCCGCCTACGCAGATGTCTTCCTGACCAGTTGCACCTACAGCGGGGTCTACAGTCAGTGCCAGATCGTTAAAGTGATTCACAACGATATACGGAGCGAGGCCCATAGTAATAGTAAAATCGCCTTCGGATTCATTTGCTGTTGCTGCGTCGGGGTTGGTCGCGGCAATGGTGCCGAATGACACGGCAGATACCGCGATTGCGAGCATTGAGCGAAGAGCTTTAGACATTTCAGAGTATCCCCAAGTGTTGTTGTAGGGTTATTGGTTATCGGGCGCGCATCTTATGGGCGTTCCCTGGCGTCGGCTACAGCAAATTGGCGGAAAATCCTCCAGTTTCGTCGACTGTGACGCGATAATACCGATTCTGTGACTCGAGTCACGGAATTTTTCTAAAGATATTTTCACGTTGGCCGAGAGCGGTCGACTTGTCAGGTAATACAGGTTTCGGTTCGCCTGGGTCTGCCCCCTGTGCGCCCCTGGATCTCGGCGATATAATGCCGCGCCTCTAAGATCTATCTTCCTTTATTAGTCACCAGTCCAACATCAGGCTTCCAATGACCGTAAGAACCCGCATTGCTCCATCCCCCACCGGTGATCCACACGTAGGTACCGCTTATATCGCGCTGTTTAACCAGTGCTTTGCCCAGGCCCAAGGTGGCCAGTTTGTTCTGCGTATCGAAGATACTGACCAGGCTCGAAGTACCCCGGAGTCCGAGCAGGCAATTCTGGACAGTCTGCGCTGGTTGGGGCTCGACTGGCAGGAAGGTCCGGACGTGGGTGGTCCGCATGGCCCATACCGCCAGAGCGAACGCGGTGGCATATATAAAAAGCACTGTGATGAGCTGGTCGCCAAAGGTCATGCCTTTCATTGTTACCGTACAGCGGAAGAATTGGATCAGTTGCGCGAGCAGCTGAAGGAATCCGGCAAGGCAACCCTCAAGCCCTCCGACCTGGCGCTGCCCGCGGAAGAGGTAGAAAAGCGCAAGGCGGCCGGTGAGCCCTATGTGGTGCGCATGAATGTGCCGGAATCCGGCACCTGCGTGGTGGAAGACCTGCTGCGCGGCGCCATCGAGATCGACTGGGCCCAGGTAGACGCCCAGATCCTGCTCAAGTCCGACGGCATGCCCACCTACCACCTGGCCAATGTGGTTGACGATCACCTGATGGAGATCACCCATGTGCTGCGCGGCGAGGAGTGGATCAACTCCGCCCCCAAGCACAAGCTGCTGTATGAATACTTTGGTTGGGAAATGCCGGTGCTGTGCCACCTGCCGCTGCTGCGTAATCCGGACAAGACCAAGCTGTCCAAGCGTAAGAACCCCACCTCTATCCTTTATTACCAGCGCGCTGGCTTTATGCCCGAGGCTCTGCTGAACTACCTCGGTCGCATGGGTTGGTCGATGCCGGATGAGAGCGAGAAATTCACCCTCGACGAGATGCTCAAGCACTTCGACATTCAGCGCGTGTCTCTCGGTGGTCCGGTATTCGATGTAGAAAAACTGAGCTGGCTGAACGGCCTGTGGATCCGCGAGCTGCAAGACGAACAGCTGGCTGACCGCCTGCAGCAATGGTTGCTGAACCGTGAGAACCTGCTCAAAGTCCTGCCCCAGGCTAAAGGGCGGATGGAAACCTTCGGCGACTTCATGCCCCTGGTGAGCTTCCTCGCCGCTGGCCAACTGCCGCTGACCGAAGATAGCTTTGCGGGCAACCGCCTGGAGCTGGATGAGCAGAAGAAGCTGCTCCAGTTCACCCTGTGGCGGCTGGAAGCCCTGCGTAGCTGGAGTAAAGACAACATCTTCGCCACGGTGAAAGAGCTGTCTACCCAGATGGATATCAAGCTCAAGGACTTCAACGCGCCGTTATTTGTGGCCATTAGTGGCACCACCGCCAGCTTCTCGGTCATGGACGCGATGGGTCTGCTTGGCCCGGATCTCAGCCGCGCCCGCCTGCGCCAGGCGATTGATGTGCTGGGCGGGGCCGGCAAGAAGGTGCTAAAGCGCTGGGAAAAAGAGTTCGCTTCTCTCGGATAATTTACCCCCTGTAGGGGCCTGCTTGCAGGCGAACCTGGCGAAAGCCGGCCCCCATTCGCCTGCACGGCCGGCTCCTACAAGCGCTTACTACTCCGCGCTCGACCAAACAAATGCTGCTCTCCCAAACCAGGGTGGCATTTTTATTGCCTATCTAATTATCAAAGCATCGAGGCCCTGGTGGCCTCAAAAGAAACACTTGGCGCCTAACTGCTCTCTTTGTGTGACAACTGTCACATTTCATGGTTAGAATCCCGCCATCAAGAGGTTTAAAGGATTAACCGGGAAGTACTTCGACTAATAAGGAAAAGTTTATGACCACAGTTAAAAAAGCAGTCATCCCAGTGGCGGGTTTGGGGACCCGTATGTTGCCGGCCACCAAGGCCATCCCGAAAGAGATGCTGCCGATCGTCGACAAGCCGCTGATCCAGTACGTGGTAAACGAAGCGGTCAAAGCGGGGATCAAGGAAATTGTCCTGGTCACCCACGCCAGTAAAAACGCCATCACCAACCACTTCGACACCTCATTCGAGCTGGAAGCCCAGCTGGAAAATCGCCTCAAGCGTCAGCTGCTGGAAGAAGTCCGCGCAATCATCCCGCGCGATGTGACGGTGATTTCCGTGCGTCAGGCCGAAGCCAAAGGCCTCGGTCATGCCATTTCCTGCGCGCGTCCCGTGGTTGGTGACAACCCGTTTGCGGTACTGCTGCCAGACGTCCTCGTGGATGAATATGCAGCTGACCTCACCAACACCAATCTCGCAGCCATGGTGCGCAACTTTGAGCAGACCGGTGCCAGCCAAATCATGGTTGAATCGGTCGAGTGGGAAGAAGTGAGCAAATACGGCGTTGTGGATTGCCTCGGCGCAGACCTGAAAGTAGGCGGCGTAGCCAAAATCGACGGCATGGTAGAAAAGCCCAGCGTCGATGCGGCTCCATCCAACATGGCCGTTGTGGGCCGCTACGTGCTGCCCGCAGAAATCTGGTCTCTGCTGGACCAGACCCAGCCGGGTGCTGGTGGTGAAATCCAGCTGACCGACGCCGTCGACGAGTTACTCAAGGTGCAGAGCGTAGAAGCTTACCGGATCGTTGGTCACAGTCACGACTGCGGCAACAAGCTGGGCTACATGAAGGCCCAGTTTGAGTACGGCCTGCACCACGCCGATATCGGCGCCGGCCTTCGCGAATTCCTCGAAGGCCAGAAGCAGCGCGAAGCAGCGGTGGCCTGAGGGTCGAAGCCTGAGTGGAAGTGCCCGGGGCAGGCGGCTGACCCCGGGTTCAGTGTCAGGCTGTCTGAGCGAAGCTAACTATTTGATTTGAAAAGTTGTTTTTTCTGGTTGACACCCGAAGGGTCGCTGTTAAAATGCGCCTCGCTTTCGGGGGAAACCCAAGTGTGAAAGCAACCCAAATATGGGGCCTTAGCTCAGCTGGGAGAGCGCAACACTGGCAGTGTTGAGGTCAGCGGTTCGATCCCGCTAGGCTCCACCAAATTTAAAAGGCCGCATCCGAAAGGATGCGGCCTTTTTTGTTTTGGCCGCGCTCCGCGAAACCACACGGAAGTTGGAGCAGTGAACGCGTCGAGGTTAATACAGCCGCGGAATTACTGTAAATTATTCGACCAATAAGCATGCAGATAACTCAATTGGGGGAGTGAATGAACACAGGGAATGCGACGAGAAAAGGCATTATTTTGGCCGGGGGTTCCGGCACCCGTCTGTATCCGCTGACCAAAGGTGTCAGCAAGCAGCTCATGGCGGTCTACGACAAGCCCATGATCTACTACCCGCTTACCACGCTGATGATGGCCGGTATCCGGGATATTCTGATTATCACCACGCCGGATGAGCAGTCACTGTTCCAGAAGCTGCTGGAAGATGGCAGTCAGTGGGGCATCAATATTTCTTATGCGGCGCAGCCATCCCCGGATGGTCTGGCCCAGGCATTTCTGATCGGGCGCGAGCACGTGGGTAACAACCCCAGCGCGCTGGTGCTGGGCGATAACATCTACTACGCGGAACGTTTCAACGAAGTGCTAAAAAGTGCGGACCAGCGAACAGAGGGCGCCACGGTGTTTGGCTATCATGTTGCCGATCCGCGCGCCTACGGCGTTGCCGAATTCGACAGTAACGGCAAAGTGATCAGCATCGAAGAAAAGCCTGCAGAGCCAAAGTCCAACTACGCCGTAACCGGCCTTTATTTTTACGACAACCAGGTGTGCGACCTGGCACGGGAAATCAAGCCCAGCCACCGCGGTGAGCTGGAAATCACCGATCTCAACCGCATGTACCTGGAGCAGGGCAAACTGAATGTCGAGTTGATGGGCCGCGGCTCCGCCTGGCTGGACACCGGCACCCACGACAATCTGTTGGAAGCCGCCCAGTTTGTGCAGACCATCGAGCGCCGCCAGGGCCTGAAGGTGGCCTGCCCGGAGGAGGTCGCATTCCGCAAAGGCTTTATCGATACTGAAATGCTGGAAAAACAGGCCCAGCCTCTGATGAAGAGTGGTTACGGCGAATACCTGATGCAGCTGATTGCCGAGTCCGCTCGCGACCACCGCTTCACACGCTAAAGACCACGTAGGAGCCTGCCCGCAGGCGAGCAAACAATGAAAATATTAGAAACCAGCATTCCCGATGTAAAAATCATCGAACCCAAAATCTTCGGCGATGAACGCGGCTTCTTCCTGGAAACCTTCCGCCAGGACTTCTTTAATCGCGAGTGCGCCGAGCGCACTTTCGTGCAAGACAATCACAGCAAATCCGGTCAGGGTATCCTGCGTGGCCTCCACTACCAGGCCCAGAGTACCCAGGGCAAGCTGGTGCGCGTCACCGCCGGCGAAGTGTTCGACGTCGCCGTAGACCTGCGCAAAAGCTCCGCCACCTTCGGCCAATGGGTGGGCGTACTGCTGAACAGCGACAACATGCGTCAACTCTGGGTGCCGGAAGGCTTCGCCCACGGCTTCTACGTTACCAGTGAGTCCGCCGAGTTCGTTTACAAGTGCACCGACTACTACGCTCCTGAGCACGAGCACTCCCTGCGCTGGGACGACCCCGCAATCGGTATCGAATGGCCTCTGGTAAATGGAGAGCAGCCCAAGCTTTCCGCCAAAGACGCCGAAGGCAAGCTTCTGAAAGACGCCGTCACCTTCGACTAACTCACCTCGGAAATACCTGTAGGAGCCTGCCTGCAGGCGAACAATTCAAAAAATGAAAATACTAATCACCGGTAAGAACGGCCAACTGGGGCAGCAGCTCCAAAAGCAAGCCCCCGCCGATAGCACCATTATCGCCTACGGCCGTGACGCCTTGGATATCGCCAATAAAGAACAGGTGTTCACCGTCCTTAAGCAAGAGCAGCCAGACCTGCTTATCAATGCCGCTGCCTACACTGCCGTAGACAAAGCCGAATCCGATTGCGAGCAGGCTCACCTGATCAACGCCCGCGGCCCCGAAAACCTGGCGTTAGCTTGCCGGGAGTTGGGCATTCGCCTGGTTCACGTATCCACCGATTTCGTTTTTGACGGTAAACAGTCCCGGCCCTATCAGCCACAAGATACCCGGTGTCCGTTGGGCGTATACGGTGCAAGCAAAGCCCGTGGCGAAGAAGCCATTGAGGCCATCCTGCCCGAAGCCATCATCGTACGCACCGCGTGGGTCTACGATCGCGAGGGGGGCAACTTCGCGACCACCATGCTGCGCCTGATGAGCGAGCGCGATCAGCTGGGCGTGGTGGCCGACCAGATCGGAACCCCCACTTGGGCCGGTACCCTGGCGCAATCACTCTATGCGCTGGCGGCAAACCGCGAAGCCAGTGGCATTTATCACTGCACCGACGCCGGCGCCGCCAGCTGGTATGACTTTGCCGTAGCCATTTATGAAGAGGGCAGGGCCGCCGGCCTGTTGCCAGAAAGCAAACAGGTGCAAATCAGCCCCATAACAGCAGCGGATTACCCAACGCCTGCCGCCCGCCCCGCATTCAGCGTGCTGGACAAGAGCCGCCTGGTAAAAGACACCGGTGTAGAGCTGAAACACTGGCGCCAGGTTTTAAGGGCCGCACTCAATTCAACGGAACTGCAAAAATGAGCAATCTACTCGTAACCGGCGGAGCCGGCTTTATCGGTGCCAACTTCGTCCACTACTGGATGAAAACCTACCCTCAAGACAACGTTGTTGTTCTGGACGCGCTCACCTACGCTGGCAATCAAGCCAGCCTGGATCCTGTTGCGGATAACCCCAATTTCACCTTTTGCCACGGCGATATTTGCGATACCCCGCTGGTAGAAACGCTGCTCAAAGAACACCGAATTGATACGTTGGTGCACTTCGCTGCAGAGAGCCATGTAGACCGCTCCATCACGGGTCCCGATGCGTTTATTGAAACGAATATCATTGGTACTCATAGCCTGCTGAAGGCGGCAAAAAAAATTTGGCTGGAGGAGGGGTTGAACAAGGAGAGCCACCGCTTCCACCACGTCTCCACCGATGAGGTATACGGCACCCTCGAACCCAATGATCCCGCCTTTAGCGAGGCCACTCCATACGCACCCAACAGCCCCTACTCCGCGAGCAAGGCCGCGTCTGACCATCTGGTCCGCGCCTACCACCACACCTACGGCCTGAAGGTCACCACCAGCAACTGCTCCAACAACTACGGGCCCTACCACTTCCCGGAAAAGCTGATCCCGCTAGTCATTACCAACATCCTGCACGACAAGCCCCTGCCTATATACGGCGATGGCCAGCAGATCCGTGACTGGCTCTATGTGGAAGACCACGCGCGCGGTATCGACCTGGTGATCAAAAAAGGCGAGCTGGGGGAGTGCTACAACATCGGCGGTATTAATGAGTGGGCCAATATCGATATCGTCAAACTGATCTGTGAGCTGGTGGATAAAGCATTCGCCAGTAATCCAGAGCTAAGTGACCGATTCCCGCACGCGGGCCGCGCGAAAGATGGGCACTCTGCCGAGCTCATCACCTACGTGACTGACCGCTCCGGTCACGACCGTCGCTACGCCATCGACCCGTCCAAGTCTCGCCGTGAGCTCGGCTACCAGCCGGTGGAATCTTTTTCCTCGGGAATTGAGAAAACCATCCAGTGGTACCTGCAGAGCGAGTCCTGGTGGGCCACGTTAGTACACCCGTCTAAAAATTGAAGACCGCCCTTTGCCTGCCTAAAACTTAACCGCAATTGAGTTGCTGATGCTTCGGCACTGATACAAATTCATACAGTCTGTAATGGTCTGTAATTGAATTAGACGTGAATCGGACGACCGACTGCTGTACAATTTCGCGCCTGCTGCATGGAAGCTCGTCACAATTTCTTGGTGTGGCCGAGGAAATTAGAGAAGGATCTCTTGACAGTGGTGCTCCTGAGGTGGTTGCGATCATCGGGGTGGGGTGCCGTAGAAGTAGCCAGAAGTAATAAGAATCCGAACGCTCAACATGCAACCCTCCATCCACCGCAGCCCCTGGCAGATCCAGCGTGACGTAATTCGCGCACTCCTGATCCGCGAAATGAAGACCCGCTTTGGCAAGTGGCGTCTGGGTTATGCGTGGGTGTTGCTGGAGCCAGCCATGCACATCATGCTACTGGCGGCAATTTTCAGTTTTACAGGTGCGGAGTTTTACCCTGGTATTCCCACCATGCTGTTTATGCTGGCAGGGATCGCGCCATTTATTTACTTCAGCAATTGCTTCAGTAAAGGAGTGGCGGCAGTCGAATCCAACCGCGGCCTGTTCAACTACCGTCAGTTGCGGCCATTTGATGCCGTGCTCACCCGGGTACTGCTGGAATTCGCCATCTACCTGTTCAGCCTTGTTGTGCTGTTGGTCATTCTCGCCTGGTTCGGTGTCACCGCCCGTTTCAATGATTTCCTGCTGCTGGTCGGAATCAACCTGCTGTTTTTCTGCTTCTGCCTGGGGATCAGTCTCACCATGTGTGTGGTGGGCACAAAACTTCCTGAGGTCGCCAAGTTTGCGCCGATGATTGTTCGGCCGTTGTATTTCATCTCTGGGGTGTTTTTCTCGCTGGAGCAGGTGCCGCAGGAGTATCACGGCTATCTCTCTTGGAACCCGCTGCTGCATATGATCGAGCTGACCCGTGAAGGGCTGTTCGCCAGTTATCACGGAATGTTCGCCGATCTGCCCTATCTGGCAACTAGCTCGCTGGTCATGCTCTCGTTTGGGTTATTGGTTTACCGCAGCCAGTGGCGTGACCTGGTGCGCAGCCAATGATCGAATTGCGGAACCTGACCAAGTCCTTCAAGACGCCGGCGGGCCGCAAGGTGCTGTTTCGGAATGTGAATGCGGTTTTCCCCGAGAGGAAAAATATCGGCATTCTCGGACGTAATGGTGCGGGCAAGTCCACCTTGCTTCGTATCATGGGTGGGATTGATTACCCGGATTCCGGCATGGTGATTACCGACCAGCGTATCTCCTGGCCAATGGGGCTTTCCGGCGGTTTTCAGGGGAGTATGACGGGGCGTGAAAATGCCGCCTTTATTTGTGGGCTCCACGGAATCTGGGGCAGCGCAAAGCGCAAAGTACTGGATCGAGTACAGGAGTTCGCCGAGATCGGGGACTACTTCGATGCTCCGGTTAAATCCTACTCCTCCGGTATGCGCTCGCGCCTTGCATTTGGCCTGAGCATTGCAGTGGATTTTGACTATTACCTGGTGGATGAGGTGATGTCGGTAGGGGATGCGCACTTCAAGCACAAGTGCGAGCAGGTGATCGCAGAAAAGCGCAAAACCGCGAATTTCATCATCGTCGCCCACAGCATGCCGACGTTGAAAAAAAACTGTGACGTGGGAATTTATCTTGGCCCCTCCGGCTTGCAGATATTCGATACCGTTCAAGAAGCGATTTCCCTGTACCAGCAGGGGATTCCCAAGCCCGCGCAGACTGCCGCGGGCGGACAAAAGTAAGAGTTATGGAAACAGTAGAAAAAGCACCGGCGACCGGCCAAACAAAAGCGGCCAATACAGCAAAAAAAATACTGCGGAAGCTGTCTGCGGCAAGTGTCGGTGCATCGCCTGCGCGCGCCAGCCGCTGGGCTGGCCTGGCACTGTTTGTCTTGCTGCCACTGCTATTTGTCAGTGGTTATTACCTGTTTTGGGTTTCAGACCGCTACGTCAGCGCCACGCAGCTGATCGTAAAAGACAACAGCAGCAGTCAGGGAATGTCATCGAGCCTTGGGTTCCTGGTGCCAGGTATGGGAAGTGACAACCAAGACGCCTTTCTGGTGGTGAACTATGTCCAGTCACTGGATATGGCCCTGTATCTGGACCAAGAGTTGGGGCTTGCTGCGTATTTCAAGAGCGATGAGTACGATATGTTCTCGCGGCTTCCCGTGGATGCTTCGCAGGAAGATTACCTCGAATACTATCGCGCGCATATCGCTGTAGCACATGACGAAACCACTGGCATCATCAGTATTGAAATGCAGGGTTTTGAGCCGGAATTTGCACAGTGGCTGGTAGAAACGGTAATCCGCAAGTCGGAAGATTTTGTCAATGCCATCAGTAATCAGCTCGCCGACAAGCAGGTATCATTTGTGCGCAGTGAGCTGGAGCTTGCGCAGACCAAGCTGCGTACCAGCAAGCAAAAAATCCTGGATTTTCAGAACCGGAATCAGGTCGTCAGCCCGGAAGAACTGACGAAAGGTATCGGCGCCATTATCCAGGGACTGGAGGCCAAGCTCGCCGAGCTTCGGGCGAAGCTCACGGCGGCAAAAACCTACCTGCACTCGGATTCCTCTCAGGTGATTTCCCTGCAGGCGGAGATCAGTTCCCTACAGCAACAAATTGAGGCGGAAAAAATCCGCCTTGTCGGAGTGGCTGAAGAAGGTGGCGAAGAGCGCCTCAATAGCCTCAACGCCCACTTCCAAAATCTACAGCTGGACCTGCAGTTTGCCATGGATGCCTATCAGGCATCGCTCACGGCTCTGGAAACCGCACGTATGGAGGCCTCGGGCAAGTTGAAGCATTTGATGGTAATCAGCCAGCCTTCCATTGCAGAAGACCCGGAGTATCCGCATAAGCTGTACAACCTTACGAGCCTGGCAGTGATTCTGTTACTGCTGTACGGCATCGGCAAAATGCTGGTCGCCAGTATTCGTGATCACCGTGTGTAAGCGGAACATTTAATCCCCAGATTTGATAAGCGTTATGACAAAAACATTGATAAAGCGTTGGGTGATCAGCGCGCTTGTAGCCACCGGGCTCAGTGCCAGTGCCGTTGCGCTGGATACCCAGCAGCTGGAAAAAGACCGGCTGCAGGTGTCCACGGGGGGCCATCTCCCCGTTTTCGGCGAATCCCTGTTCAAAGGTGCCTTTAAAGACCAGCCCTTTAGCGGCTTCAATGGCGGCTATCACATTACCGTGGGCGACCAGATTGCCCTGCAACTGTGGGGAGCCTACAGCTTTAACGCAGTGCTGACCGTGGATGCACAGGGGAATATTTTTATTCCGGAAGTTGGGCCGGTACACGTCGCAGGTGTTGAGAACGGTGAGCTCAACAGCTTTGTACTGCGGCATGTAAAGCGGGTGTTCAAGAGTAATGTACAAGCCTACGCAAACCTTGAGGCTAGCCAGCCAGTAAAAGTCTTTGTGACTGGCTTTGTGAAAAGCCCGGGCCTGTACCCCGGATTTTCATCGGATTCCGTGCTGTACTACCTCGACAGTGCCGGCGGTATTAATCGCGAGAGTGGCAGCTACATCGATGTCAAAGTGTTGCGCCAGGGTAAAGAGTTACACCGCGTGAACCTCTATCGTTTCCTGGTGGAGGGGCAAATGCCCGCGCTGCAATTGCGCAATGGAGATTCCATCGTCGTCGGGCCGCGTAAGGGCTATATCAGCGTAGAGGGCGCCGTACAGGAGTCCGGCCAGATCGAGTTTGTGGGTCCTGCCACCCACCTTGGCGAAATGCTGCTGGTTGCCAAGCCCGACCCGCAGGCCAATTTTGCACGCATTACCCAGATCATTGATAACGAGCAGCAGGCGAGTTACCTCCCGCTGGAAGAGGCCCTGAGTACCCCATTGCACCCAGGTGCTCATGTAGAGCTGGTGAGCGATAGTGAAGTCAGCAGTATCTCTGTTCGTGTCAGTGGCGAAGTGAATGGACCGGCCGCTTATGTATTGCCGTATGGTGCTACTCTGCAGGACCTTCTTGACAAGTTGCGATACCGGGATAATGCCGATGCATTTGCACTTCAGTTATACCGCAAAAGCGTGGCGAAAAAGCAGAAAGTGGCACTGGAGCGTTCACTGGATGCCTTGGAAATGGAAGCGCTGACCCGTCAACCCACGACGACAGCAGACCAGGCGTCAATTAAGGATACGGCTTCCATGATCCAGAATTTTATTTCCAAGGCACGAAATGTTCGGCCGCGAGGGCAGGTAGTGCTGGCGAACAATGCCAACGCAGGGCAAATGTTACTTGAAGATGGTGACTCGCTGATCGTTCCTTTGCGCTCGTCCACCGTGTCAGTAGTGGGTGAAGTGGTGTTCCCCACTTCGTTGATATTTGATGAGCGCAATACCCTGGAAGACTACATCGAGTTGGCTGGTGGTTTTTCCAATAACGCAAACTCCGACGAACTCGTTGTGCTGCACATGGATGGAACCATCAGTCGCATAAAGGAAAGCAAATTTGATAATCGTCTCAAGGGTGTGCTACGCCCGGGTGACGAGATCATGATCATGCCAAAGATTCAGGCGAGTGAGTTGCAAGTTACCAAAGATGTAACGGAGATTTTGTACCGTATTGCAGTTGGTACTGCAGCAGTATTGTCTTTTTAGGTAAGTCATTCTAATTGGAAGGGGGCGGCTCGGAGGTAGGTCGGGCCGCCAGAAGAATTAATCGCGCTGCGTGGCAAATAGATTAAATAACTGACCCTAAAATTTCTGCACAGTAGTCGTCCAACTTTAAATAAATTGTACTTGGAGGAATGAATGAAAACTGGAACTTCGTCACGAAAAGGAATAATTCTGGCTGGCGGGTCAGGTACTCGACTCTATCCGCTGACCAAAGGCGTCAGCAAGCAGTTGATGGCCGTGTACGACAAGCCGATGATTTATTACCCCCTCACCACCCTGATGATGGGAGGTATCCAGGATATCCTGATTATTACCACCCCGGAAGAGCAGTCTCTTTTCCAGAAATTGCTGGAAGACGGAAGCCAGTGGGGCATCAACATCACTTACGCGGTTCAGCCGTCTCCAGATGGTCTTGCACAAGCATTTCTGATCGGCCGCGAACACGTTGGCAATAATCCTAGTGCGCTAGTGCTGGGCGACAACATCTATTACGCCGAGCACTTCAGTGAAGTTCTGAAAAGTGCTGATCAACGCACCGAGGGTGCCACCGTATTCGGTTACCACGTCGCTGACCCTCGCGCTTATGGTGTCGCCGAGTTTGATAAATCAGGCAAGGTTATTAGCCTCGAAGAAAAGCCTGAGCAGCCAAAATCCAATTACGCGGTTACCGGCCTCTATTTTTACGACAACCAGGTCTGCGACCTGGCACGAGAAATCAAACCGAGCCACCGTGGAGAGCTCGAAATAACCGACCTCAACCGTATGTACCTGGAGCAGGGCAATCTAAACGTAGAGCTGATGGGCCGCGGTGCCGCATGGCTCGACACCGGTACCCACGACAACCTGCTGGAAGCCGCACAGTTCGTACAGACCATCGAACGGCGCCAGGGCCTGAAAATTGCGTGCCCTGAAGAGGTCGCGTTCCGCAAAGGCTTTATCAACGAAGAAGCCCTGGAAAAGCAGGCCAAGCCTCTGATTAAGAGCGGCTACGGGGAATACTTGATGCAGATTCTCGCCGAATCCAAAACCGACCACCTTTTCTCACGTTAATTCGCCCTGATTACAAGATGTGGAAGCCTGCCTGCAGGCGAACAGAATTATGAAAGTAATAGAAACAAAAATTCCTGATGTGAAAATCATCGAACCCAAAGTTTTCGGTGACGAACGCGGTTTCTTTCTGGAAACCTTCCGCCAGGACTTCTTTAGCCGCGAATGTGCCGAGCGTACCTTTGTGCAAGATAACCATAGCAAATCCAGTCGAGGTATTCTCCGCGGTCTGCATTACCAGACCCAAAGCACCCAAGGAAAATTGGTGCGCGTAACCGCCGGTGAAGTATTTGACGTAGCCGTAGACATGCGTAAAAGCTCCGCCACTTTTGGCCAATGGGTGGGTGTACTACTAAACGAAGATAATAAGCGCCAACTCTGGGTTCCAGAAGGCTTCGCCCATGGGTTCTATGTCACCAGCGATTCCGCCGAGTTCGTCTACAAGTGCACCGACTATTACGCACCGGAGCACGAACACTCCCTGCGTTGGGACGACCCGGAAATTGGTATCGAGTGGCCCCTGGTCAACGGCGAGCAGCCCAAGCTTTCCGCCAAAGACGCCGAAGGCAAGCTGCTGAAAGACGCAGTCGTCTTTGATTGATGTGCAGGGAAGAAAAATGAAAATTTTGATCACTGGTAAAAACGGCCAGCTGGGCCAGCAACTGCAAAAGCAAGCACCCGCGGATATTTCCGTCATCGCCCACGGCCGCGAAACCTTGGATATCGCTGACAAAGAACAGGTATTTTCTGTCCTAAGTGAGGCGAAACCAGATGTAGTTATAAACGCTGCCGCCTACACCGCGGTCGATAAGGCCGAATCCGAAGTAGAACAAGCCCACGCTATTAACGCACGCGGTCCAGAAAATCTGGCTCTCGCCTGCCGCGAGTTGGGAATTCGCCTGATTCACGTTTCCACCGATTTTGTGTTCGACGGTAAGCAGTCGAATCCATACCAGCCGGTAGATATCCGTAAGCCCGTCAGTGTATATGGCGAAACCAAGGCGCGCGGCGAGGAGGCCATCGAAGCCATTCTGCCGGAAGCGATCATTGTGCGCACCGCCTGGGTCTACGACAGTAAGGGCAGTAACTTCGCCACCACCATGTTGCGTCTCATGAGCGAGCGCGACCAACTCGGTATTGTTGCTGATCAGATTGGAACACCCACCTGGGCCGGGACTCTTGCAAAGAGCCTCTACGCATTGGCTCAAACCCCCGAAGCCAGTGGAACTTATCATTGCGCCGACGCTGGTGTTGCCAGCTGGTACGACTTTGCCGTCGCAATTTATGAAGAAGGCAAAGCCGCCGGCCTGTTGCCTCAAGACTGCGAAGTACAAATTGGCCCCATTGCCACCAGCGACTACCCAACCCCAGCAACACGTCCATCCTACAGTGTGCTGGATAAAACCCGGCTAACAAAGGAAGCCGGCGTAGAGCTGAATCATTGGCGCCAAGTACTGAGGGCTGCTCTGGCTTCACACAACTTGTAGAAGTATCCCTTCAGGTGAACTGCGGCATAGTAATGCCCTACTAAGAAAACAAATTCAAAACTGATTGCTCCCGTACACCCGGGACCAAGACCAACGGAACTGCAAAAAATGAGCAACCTGCTAGTAACCGGCGGCGCCGGCTTTATCGGCGCCAATTTTGTCCATTACTGGATGAAAACATACCCGCAAGACAAGGTAGTCGTACTGGACGCACTTACCTATGCCGGTAACAAGGCCAGCCTCGATCCCGTGGCAGACAACCCGAATTTTGTATTCAGCCACGGCAATATCTGCGATACCGCACTGGTAGAAACCCTGCTTAAAGAACACCATATCGACACGCTTGTGCACTTCGCCGCCGAGAGTCATGTAGATCGCTCCATCACCGGCCCGGATGCGTTTATTGAAACCAACATCATCGGTACTCACAGCCTGCTCAAAGCGGCAAAGAAGGTCTGGCTGGATGAAGGGCTGAACAATGAAAGTCACCGCTTTCACCACGTATCCACCGATGAAGTGTATGGCACCCTGGGGCCCAACGATTCCGCATTCAGCGAGACGACCCCTTACGCGCCGAACAGCCCATATTCAGCGAGTAAAGCTGCATCAGATCACTTGGTGCGCGCCTACCACCATACTTATGGTCTCAATGTCACTACGAGCAATTGCTCCAACAACTATGGGCCTTACCACTTCCCGGAAAAGCTTATTCCATTGGTGATCACCAATATCCTCCATGACGAGCCGTTGCCCATTTATGGAGATGGCCTACAAATCAGGGATTGGCTATATGTCGAGGACCACGCGCGCGGAATTGAGTTGGTTATTAAGAATGGCCTAGTCGGTGAATGCTATAACATCGGCGGGGTAAACGAGTGGGCAAATATCGATATTGTCAAATTGATTTGTGACTTAATGGATAAGGAGTTTGCGAGTCGGCCGGAACTTTTAGAGAGGTTCCCCCTAGCGAGCATGGCAATTCAAGGAAATTCTAAAAACCTTATCTCTTATGTAGATGATCGTGCAGGACATGACCGTCGCTACGCAATTGATCCTAAAAAAACAGAAAATGAATTAGGTTACTCACCACGTGAGACATTCAAGACGGGTATTAAGAAAACCTTGAATTGGTATCTTGATCGCGAAGATTGGTGGCGGGCATTAATTAAGTAATTTTACGGGTGAGGCATTATATGTTGAAAGGAAATTTAGTTAAATTTCGACGCTGGATAAATGATTCTGGCGCAGACACATATCAGCATGTTGGAAAGCGACAGTCAATAGTGAGATATCAGGGATCAAACTCAGATTCAGGGGTTGCAGAGGATCCGACCACTTTTGTTAAGCAGCTTGCGCGTGATAGAAGTGATCTAGGTGAAAGTTATATAAGAGAAATTTTACTAGACAGTGAAGCCTACTATCATGCAAACCCTGATGTTTATGCTTCGGGGATGGATGCTGTCGATCATTATTTTACTTATGGTGTGAAAGAAGGGCGAAAATATTTTCCTGTTTTGCGCTTTAGGGAGAGTCGAGACTTTTATATTTCGACAGGTCGCAAAGTGTTTTTTTCAAACGCTCCCAGTAGGGATGGGTCATTTAAGTATCGTTGCCTGTATCAGGGGCAGCGTTATTCTGGAAGTCTCGTTTATGATGGTAATACGAGGATTGATAAGATTGTCAGGGCGATATTCAATTGTAAGGTTCTTATTTTTTCTCGCCCTGAAAACATTGAGCTAACGAAATTTGTGATTTGTTTGGCAAAGAATGTTGGGGTTCAAGTCGAGTATGATTTTGATGACTTGCTGCTTCCCGAATATTCCGGTGCGCTCGGACATGTTAGGTCAAAGGTTAGCCAAGCGGAGCCCGCGAGACAGAATGCAATAAATAAAAGTGCTTTGCTCCCATTTGCTGATGGTTTTCGCTGTAGTACGAAAGTTATTGCAGAGCATTTTTTACGGCTTGGAAAGCCTACGGTAGTAATTCCGAACAAATTGCCCTCTTCAATGTTGGGGGATTCCAGTAAGCCAGCGGAAAGATTGTCGACAATTAGTGAGCGTAAGTTGAAGCTAATTTATCTTTCGGGGACCGCAACTCACAAAAAGGATTACTCGCTAATAAATGGTGTCTTGATTCGGCTTTTACAAGAGTGTCCCGACAAGATTTCTTTGACATTTTTAGGGAATACAGGTGTCAATATAGAACCGTTCAAAGTTTATTCTAGTGATGTAACTGTTGTAGGTCGTGTGAGCTTTGAGAGTATGCTAGATATAATTTCTGACCACGATCTGGCTTTAGTGCCACTAGAAAGTACTATTTTCAACGACGCTAAATCGAATATTAAATTTATTGAGGCCGGATCTCAGGGGGTTCCTGTAGTGGCTAGCCGAGTTGCTGAATTTAGATCGGTTATTGAACATGGTGTTAATGGATTACTTTGTAAGAGCCAAGAAGAGTGGTTGAGTGTGTTAATGGGGGTGTTGAACGGCTCTTATGATTTGGAGGCTATGTCTTATAGTGCTAGAGCTAAGGTTGCTCAAGAGTTTGTGATCTGAGGTTTATATGAATAATGAGATTTCTGCATTCTATCAGGCTAACCGTGTCAGCCCCCAAAAGTTTTTCCTATATTTAACAAATGGTCTTTCTCAGTTCGAGTTGGCGTTGCTGTCGGTTGTAGGGTCAAAGTATGACTACCTGATATATACAACGCTTGATTTGGCTAGCATTATCGATGATTTTAATGTTCCGAAAAATGTTACGGTTTCTGATGATTTCAGGAGTGTGAAAGCTCTCTTGTTAAATTGTGGTGGTGTAATAACGACTGTGGGGCACTTAAGTCCTGTGCTACCAGAAGGTTTTAGAAGCCTGGTGAAAGCAGTTGTCGCAGCTGAACTCCCGATTGTGGAAGTTCCACATGGTTTGTATCAGTGGGGATATAATCTGTCTGATGACTCAAAGGTTATAAAATTGGCCTCGAACACTTTTGGGGCTGGGCGGGAAGTTCCAACTTACGCAGATCACCAGATTACCTGGTTTGGTAATTTGGGTGTCGGATACCCAAGGAGTAGTGGTTCGTCGGTAAGGAAAGCTGGAGATTCCGTTGTTCCAGATTATGCAGTTATAACCACCAACACGAATTGGTATATGTATGGCGATGAGCATCAAAGATCGCTTATTCAAGCCATTTTCCAAAAGGCTAGAGTGAACAGCCACGAGCTCTTTATTTGGTGTATGCACCCCTCTGAAGTTGTAGGGAAAGGGGTGTTTTCTTATATAAATTCCTTTAAGCCAAGCAACTTATTTATATACGGTTTGACGGAGGATATATATTTCCACGGTTTGGACACTACGGAAGATGTTATCTCTAGAGCGAAGTATGGAATATCTACAGTCTCTACATGCTTGATCGACTATGAGAGGTTTGGTATTCCCGTACATGTCTTTCACACGAATAATTTGAGCGAGATATATGAAACTTTATCAGGGGTGAGTTTCTTTTCCAATGCTGAACAGCTAGTAGCCTCAAGTCCGTCGGTGCTTTCGACTAATCAGTTGAAAACATATGATGTGAAAGAATTTGACCGGTTACTGTCTAAGTTTTCAGGCTCGTATGCTGCCAACGAGAGAAAAAATAAACTTCTCCTTGGTATTTTGTGAGAGAGTGGTCTGGATTTCGGGAAATAACTGGTTGACATAAATATGCCTGTGTTCATAAAGGATGGTCGTAAAGTCTTATTTGTCCATGTTCCAAAAACAGGTGGTACATCAATCGAAGAACTTTTCACTCGGAATGGCTGGGTTATGAGTTTTTTTGATGGGGGGGGGCGGGGCTCGGTTAATTCGGTATTAAAATGCTCGCCCCAGCATTTCCACTCTGAAATTTTAGCTTCTGTGTTCGAGTTGTCCAAGTTTGACGCTGTGTTCATGTTGGTAAGAGAGCCGTTGAGTAGGTTGGTAAGTGAATTTAACTGGCGGCGCCAGCATGCCTTGATAGCGAGTAGCAGTGATCTTAATGAATGGATTCAGCAGGCAGTTGGTAACTATAAATATAACCCTTACATTTTTGATAACCACATCAGACCTCAGTGGCACTTTGAATTGCCGGGAGCTCAGGTTTTTCAATTGGAGCAGGGTATGTCAGAAGTTGTTCTGTGGTTGTCAGAGACGCTTGAAACTGAATTTTCTGGCGAGGGTGTTTGGGAAATGCGCAGTGATGAAAGTGGAGTGGTTACTGTGGATGACTTGTCGGATGATACGATGAAACTTTTGCGCGATTTTTATTCGGCAGACTATGTAAAGTTTAAATATTGATTTATAAAATCCTTAATCGCGGGTATTGCCCTTTTACTTTTTGGGGCATTGTTGGTGTCTGCGTGTTAAAGGAATAAATCATGCGTAGCGATCCGTAGGGGTTTTTTTAAATAATTTGCGAAAGTGGGATGCACTCCTTCATATGGAGGTTAGCTTTTATTTGAAGCGTGTGTTTTTCAGTATTTTGCGTACGCGTAATAATTGCTTTATTGCTTTATTGCTTTATTGCTTTATTGCTTTGTTGCTTTGTTGCTTTGTTGCTTTGTTGCTTTGTTGCTTTGTTGCTTTGTTGCTTTGTTGCTTTGTTGCTTTATTGCTTTATTGCTTTATTGTTTGGTTGTAGTTTTAATGCATTGATTGAGTTTTGGTATGAAAATGGAAAGTTTGTGTAACCAGTTACCATTTACGCTTTTTGGTGGAATTAATGTTTTAGAGGATTTGAGCTCCACTATGTTTGCATGTGCAGAGTATGTTCGTGTGACAAGCAAGCTTGGTATACCGTTCGTTTTTAAGGCTTCTTTTGATAAAGCGAATCGCTCATCTATAAAGTCTTATCGAGGAGTTGGTTTGCAAGAGGGAATGGAAATTTTTGAGGCAGTGAAACGGGAGTTTGATGTAAAAGTTATAACAGATATTCATGAAGTTGAGCAGGTTTCGGCCGTTTCTGAAGTGGTTGATGTTATACAAGTACCGGCATTTCTAGCGCGCCAAACAGATTTGGTAGTAGAGGTTGCTCGCTCAGGAAAGCCAATTAATATAAAGAAACCACAGTATTTAAGCCCGACACAAGTTGGAAATATTGTTGAGAAGTGTCGTGAGGCTGGAAATAGCCAGGTCATCTTATGTGAGCGAGGTACATGCTTTGGTTATGATAACCTTGTTGTAGATATGCTTGGCTTTAAAAAAATGAAGGACGCTTCCGGTAATTGTCCAATTATTTTTGATGTAACCCACAGCCTGCAAATGCGTGATCCTATGGGGGCGGCTTCTGGAGGTCGTCGAGCTCAAGTTCTTGAACTGGCGCGAGCGGGCATGGCTGTGGGCCTGGCTGGACTATTCTTGGAGGCCCATCCTGATCCAGACAAGGCTCGTTGCGATGGTCCAAGCGCATTGCCATTAAGTAAATTGGAGCCTTTTCTTGTTCAGATTAAGGCTGTAGATGATTTAATAAAGTCTTTGCCTAAGCTAGAAATACAGTAAATATGCGAGATAAATATACTGGAATTAAGCTGGTCCTATTTGATGTTGACGGCGTATTAACTGACGGTAGTTTGAATGTCAGCTCTGAAGGCGAAATCTATAAACAGTTTAATGTTAAAGATGGTGTGGCCATTGCTTTGTTGAAAGCACATGGTATTAGAGCCGGAGTGGTATCAGGCAAGCGCAGTGCTGCATTGGACTACCGGTGCGAACAGCTGGCACTCGATGTTGTTATTACTGGGTGTTCCGATAAGCTTAGTGCTGCGCAACAGCTCGTGTCTGAAATGAATATTGAGCCATCCCAGATTGTCTTCGTTGGAGATGACATAATTGATCTTTCGTTAATGGATTTTGTAGGTGTTAGTTACTCCCCTGCGGATGGCCATGTGCTGGCAAAGAAGCATGCGAGTATCATTTTAGAATGTCCCGGCGGTGCTGGAGTCGCGCGCGAAGTCGCAGAGCATATTTTATTCAGCAGGGGGTTCTCTCTCGAGGAAATGTACCAGCCGCTGCTGATAAAAGATGAAAGAAGCATGGTGGTACAGTAAGGTGAAAAAAACTACTGTAAGAGTCATTATTCCCGCACGCTTTTCTTCCACCCGCCTACCAGGCAAGCCGCTTTTAGATATTGCGGGTACACCGATGGTTGTACGTGTTTTTCAGCAAGTTAGATCCGCATCATTCGCCGATTCAATTGTCGTTGCTACAGACGATGAAAGAATTATGCGGGTTCTTGAGGCGCACTCCATTCACGGTGTTTTAACTGACCCACGACACGAGTCTGGGACAGATCGAGCTTCGGAAGTAGGTGCCATTCTCGGTTGGTCTGGGGATGATTGCATAATAAATGTTCAGGGGGATGAGCCGTTAATTCCAGTAGATTTGTTGGCATGTTTTGCAGATTTCTGCCTCAAGTTGACGGGTTTAGAGATGGCCACGGTATCGGCTCCGATTTCTAATTCGAAAGAATTGGTGGATCCTAACGTGGTGAAAATCGTGTCAAATGTAAGAGGCGATGCTCTTTATTTTTCTCGTAGCCCAGTTCCTTATGTGCGAGATTTTTCGAGCACTCAGGATTGGCCGCTTGAACATTTTCGGAGGCATGTTGGCATTTATGCCTATAAATATGAGATTCTTGCATCTTTGTCCGAAATTCCTGTAGACACGGTGGAGTCTTTGGAAAAATTAGAACAGATGAGAGCTCTCCGAGAAGGTGTCAGAGTTAGTGTTTTTGATTGGCACTCCTGCCCCCCTCATGGTGTTGATACGTATTCTGATGCTGAATCAGTAGTTAAGTTGTTTTTGGCGCAAAAATGAAAATGTTGGGTTATAAGTCAATAGCGAAAGATGTATTTGATATCGAGGCTAACGCGGTACGTGCATTGGCTGGAAAAATAGATGTGAGCTTTGAAGACGCTGTCTCGCGAATTTTAGAGTCTAAAGGCCGGGTAATTATTTGTGGGATGGGAAAGTCAGGGATTATTGGGAAAAAGATCGCTGCGACTTTAGCGAGTACCGGAACACCCAGTTTCTTCATGCATCCCGGTGAAGCGTACCACGGCGATTTAGGTATGGTTACGCCGGGTGATGTATTCCTGGCGATTTCGAATTCCGGTGAAACAGATGAGGTTCTGAAGTTAATCCCTTTTCTCAAGGATAACGGCAATTATTTAGTCTCGATGACCGGCAATCCATGCTCTACTTTGGCTAGAGCGTCAGACAGCCATTTAGATATAGGTGTAGAAGCAGAGGCGTGTCCACTTCAGCTGGCTCCCACAGCATCAACAACTGCGACTTTGGCAATGGGCGACGCTCTGGCTGTAACGTTGATGAAAGCAAGGGGCTTTCGGCCCGAGGAATTTGCGCGTTTTCATCCTGGCGGTTCACTGGGGCGTCGTTTGTTGGCGAGGGTGGATGAAGAGATGGAAGACGGAGATCTTCCATTTGTTGATAGTGATGCTTCAGTAACTGAAATCATTAATGCAATGAGCCGCGGACGACTCGGGCTTGCCATAGTGAATACGGGAGATAAGTGCGGCGTTGTTACAGATGGAGATATCAGACGGGCGGTTGAATCCTATGGCGTTGGAATTTTTGAAGTACGGGCAGAAGATTTTATGTCTGCAGACCCGATAATTATTTCTAAGGGGACGCGGGTGGAAGATGCGATTAAATTAATGGATTCTCGAAAAATTACGTCAGTGCTTGTTGCTGACAACGGTAATGTAGTAGGTGTGTTTAAAAAGTAATTTAAATATTTGGGGGCAGAGTAGACTTTTGGCGTGAATTTGGCTGTTTTAGATTTGAGTGATTATCACCCGTGAACTCCGTTCGTTATTTCTTTGGTGAATTGCGCCGCTGGGTTAAGCGTCGTCAGCGCTGTGATTTGATTCCTCTGCAGGGATGTCGTCCTGCTGAGGGACGTTGGCAGTGTGTTGGTTCTGACCCAGCGTTCCGTGTTGTGCCAGAATCGGGTCTTTTGCCCCGAGGCTGGTACTTGCTCGAAATTCTGGCGAGTGCAGATTTAGGAGCCCTTCCCAGTAAGCTCTACGCGGATTACGGTCATGGCTTTAAAGAGGTGGAATCATTTTCGCTGCCCCTTGAGCCCGGCCGCCTGAACAAGCGACTCTGCTATTTCCCGTCGCGCGCCCACTCCCTGCGCTTTGATCCCTGTGATTTTCCCGCACAGATCCAGGTCCAGCAGTTTGTGCTGGCCAGGGTAACCCGTGGCTTCGCGGTGCGCAGTATGGTGCGCAAGCTGGTGAATGCGAGTTTGGCCAAATCTGTGTCAATCGCAAAGTCGTTGGGGTGGGAGGCGCTGTGGGAGGAGTACAACGCCTTGTTCGTGCAGCGCTCACTGTCCGGCTATGAGGCGCAATTGGCGCGGGAGCGCACGGTGTACGCCCAGCCGAATGTCGCGCTGCGGTTGAATTCGCTGTCAGGTAAGCCGCGCATCTCTATAGTTGTGCCGGTATTCAATCCGCCCATCCAGCACCTGCAATCCTGCCTGGATTCTGTGCTTGCTCAGTCTTACCCACACTGGGAATTATGCATTGCCGACGATGCCTCCACGGATCCTGCCGTGGCAGAGACATTGAAGCGGTATGCGGCGAGGGATCGTCGTATCCAGTTTGTTCAGCGTGAGGAAAATGGTCATATCTGTGCGGCCAGTAATTCGGCATTGGCTCTCGCCGATGGTGACTTTGTGGCGCTACTGGACCACGACGATTGCCTGTTCGAGTACGCCTTGCTGGAGGTGGCATCTGCTATTCAGGCAAACCCCGGGGCAGAGCTGCTGTATTCCGATGAAGATTTTATCGATGAAGAGGGCCGCCGCTTTGCACCCCACTACAAACCGGACTGGAATCCGGCGCTGGTGCTCTCTCACAACTACGTTACCCATCTTGCGGTGTACCGTCGTTCCCTGATTCAGGCGGTGGGTGGTTTCCGCGAAGGGGCCGGTGTCGAGGGGGCGCAGGATTACGACCTGCTGCTGCGTTGTTCTGCACGACTGTCATCGGAGCAGATCGTGCATATCCCCAGGGTGCTGTATCACTGGCGGGCTCACGCTGGGTCCACGGCACTTGGTTCTGAGCAGAAATCTTACACCTCGGCGGCGGGGCGGAAGGCGCTGCAGGACTTTCTGGATACATGTGAAATCGCGGGCAGCGTCCAGGAAACGGACGATGACAATCTCTATCGGGTTGAATACCCGTTGAATAATGAGCCTCTCGTCAGTCTGCTGATCCCAACTCGGGATATGCTGGCGGTGGTACGGCCCTGTGTGGAGTCGATTCTGGAGCGTTCGACCTATCAGAACTTTGAGATACTGATACTGGATAACCAGAGTACAGAGCCGGAGACGCTGGCTTGGTTTGCGCAGGTACAGCACGACGCTCGCATTCGGGTATTGGCCTATGACCGGCCGTTCAACTATTCCGCCATCAACAATTTCGGTGCGGCCAATGCCCGTGGTGATATTCTCGGTTTGATTAATAACGATGTGGAAGTGATTACCCCCGGCTGGATTGAGGAGCTGACTTCGCTTGCTCAGAAGCCGGAGAACGGTTGCGTCGGCGCATTGTTGTATTACCCGGACGACACCGTGCAGCACGCCGGTGTGATTCTGGGGCTGGGCGGCTACGCGGCCCATTCTCACCGCGGGTCACCACGGGGCAGTCAGGGTTATTTCAATCGCCTGAAGGTGCGCCAGAACCTGAGTGCGGTGACCGGCGCCTGCTTGTTTGTGCGTAAGGCCACCTATGAAGAGGTGGGCGGGCTGGATGAGGCCTATACCGTGGCCTATAACGATGTAGATTTCTGCCTACACGTTCAGGCGGCCGGCTATTTGAACGTATTTACGCCGTTTGCCGAGCTTTACCACCATGAGAGCAAGTCTCGCGGGCAGGAGGATACCCCGGAGAAGATTGCGCGCTTTGATGAGGAAAAAGCCCGCCTGGCAGAGCGGTGGGGCGCGCTGTTGCAGCGGGACCCGTATTACAATCCCAATCTCACCCATTCGCGTGAGGATTTTTCCCTGAGGGAGGTGGTTTGATGGACCCTTTGGTTTTTGTACATGTGCCCAAGACGGCCGGTACCAGCTTTCGGTTTGGTGTAGATCAGGTTCTGGGTGCTGAGCGGGTCGTGCGTGATTACGGCCCCGAGTCACCAGAAACCAGTGCCATTGTGCGCGACTGGGTTCTGGGCGAGCGCGACCTCTGGCAGTTTTGTCGAGCGTTTGATGACAGTGGCTTCCAGTTTATAACGGGCCACTTTAACGCCCAGAGATATGTCCCAGCTTTTGGTTTGCAGCGGTTTATCACGTTTCTGCGGGACCCGGTACAGCGCGTGTACTCGGAGTATCAGCATTTTGTACGCCACTACGAATACAAGCACGACTTCCCGACATTTTATCGCTCAGCGCCATTCATTAATCGGCAGCTCAGAATGTTCGATAATATCGCCTGGCCTGCGCTGGGTATGATCGGGTTTACCGAGCACTACCCAGAGTCACTAGAATTTATTCAGGAAAAGTTCGGGTTGGCCGTTCCGGTGCTTGAAGAGAACAAGGGCCGCGAAAAGGTTGAGGAATACGCGATTCCGGGTGCGCAGCTTGAGGAAATGGCGGAGATCAACCAAAAGGAAATACGCTTTTACCGCGCGGCGCTGGAACAGTTCCAGTGGCGCTGGGAGCTGAAAAAGGCGGGCAAGCCTTTTACTATGGGCGAAGTACGCGAGATTCATAACGGCAAGCTCCACGGTTGGGCGGCCTCCGAGGTAGGTGATGCCCCCGTCACTATCGAGGTGTTGGTAAATGGTGCCGTGCATTCCACGGTTGTGGCGAGGCTGGATCGCCCCGGCTTGCGTGGGCAGGGCGTGCTGCGCAACGGCCAGGTGGGGTTTGTTGCCGAGCTGCCGCAGCCTGCAAAGGGGCTGGATGTGATTTGTCGGGTTGAAGAGACCGGGCAGGTACTTCCGAATAACGCCCTTCACTCCTGATGTCGCAGAGCTTTATGAGGCCGTTACGAAGTTTCGTGCGGTTGCAGCCCAGTACTTTATCTCCATTGGGGGGGGATAAGAAGTCCGCGATGGCTTGGCATGGCCGCCTGCCCGGCAAAGGCTGGTATATGCTCGAGTTCCAATTGGCGGAAGCCACGGGAGCCCGGCATCTGCTATTGCGGGTGGACTGTGGTAACGGCTTTGACCCTGCACTCTCGGTGACCTTGCCGCTTCGCCAGGGAAAGGTAGCCAAACGGATCTGTTTTTTCCCAGCGCGGGTGCGGGCCGCGGAGCTGGAGATTATTGGCTCGGGTGACGCCGGTACGAATGAACCAGACCCTGCGGCTGGTTATCAGGTTTCCCACTGCTGCCTCGCCTGGCTGGCTCCTCACTTTGCTCGCGATCGACTGTGTCAGCGCCTGGCTAATATGCACCGCAATTTTCGCGGGCAGTCCAGTCGTGCGGTAAGCAAAGCCCTGAAGCGGGAAGCGACTGAACACGGGCGTAGCTGGCGTTCGGTAGCGTTGATGCATTATTCGGAAACTTTTCACAAGCGCTGCCCTGAGACTGGTTACGCGGAGTGGTTGGCTCAGGTTGAAGTAGGGCAGTTCCCCCAGAGTGAAGATGTTGCGGCTCTTGCCGCCAGCGAGCCGCCGCCGGCACTATTCACACTTCGCTTACGGGTGGCTTCACACACGCTAGATTCGGCTTGGCCGGCATTACGGTCATTAAAGTCGCAGTCCTACCCCCACTGGCGCCTGTATTTAGAAGTCAGTGCTGACTTACTTGCCGCGCCCAGCCCTGCTCTTACTCGTTTACAAGAGGCCGCACTGGGTGATAAGCGTGTCATATTGCAGGAACGGGGAGGGGGGCTCTCCGGACAACGCTTATGCACTTCCGAGGAATCTGCGGATACCCACTTTGTGTCCGAGTTACCTCCGGTCGGTCGCTTGCATACCCATGCACTTTATTTCGCGGCGAAGGCAATTGCACAAAACTCTGGTCTGCAACTGCTGTATACAGACGCCGATACGCTGAACCGTGCAGGCGGCCGCGAGGCACCGCTGTTCCGGCCCGCCTGGAATCCAGACTTGTTGCTTGTAAGCAGCTATGTGGGTCAGTGCTGCTTTTTCCGCAGGGAATTATTGCAGCGCATTAGTCGCGGCTTCCCAGCCGCCAAGGAAGTCACCATTTACGGTGCTTTGTTACGGTGCCGTGAGTTGCTGACTGCGGATGACGTAAGCCATATCCCTCGGGTTCTATACCACCAAAAGGTGATACCGGTTGCGGACCAGCAGTTGCTGGAGTCTGCGGAGAAAAACGCACTGAAGCACTACCTGGCGGACGCAGGTATTCAGACTGAGCTGGAGGGTTGGCAATCTACTGAGGTACAGGGCACACCCTCGGCTCGTCTTCGCTGGGCGATACCGAAACCGGAGCCGATGGTCAGCCTGCTGGTGCCGACACGGGATGGTGTGGATATTCTCCGCCAGTGCGTGGATTCCATTCTTCAGAAAACCGAGTATCCCAATTACGAAATCCTGATACTCGACAACCAGAGCCGATGCTCGGAAACCCTAGTGTATTTCCAGGAAGTGCAGCGCGATTCGCGAGTGCGGGTTTACCAGTGGAACCACTCATTCAACTATTCGGCGATCAACAATTTTGGTGCGACTCTGGCACGGGGCTCCGTTCTGGGGTTGATCAACAACGATATCGAGGTTATTACTCCGGGCTGGCTGTGTGAAATGGTGGCTCATGCTTGCCGGGAAGAGATTGGGTGTGTGGGCGCCAAACTATATTACGGCAACGATACCGTTCAGCACGGTGGTGTAATTCTTGGAATTGGTGGAACCGCCGGCCACAGCCATAAATATGCCCGGCGCGACGCTGCGGGCTATATGGGGCGCTTGCAGGTGGTGCAGAATCTGTCTGCGGTCACCGGTGCCTGCTTGGTGTTGCGCAAGTCGGTGTTTGAACAGGTTGGCGGCCTTAATGAGGCCGATCTGGCGATTGCCTATAACGATGTGGATCTCTGTCTGAAAGTCCGCGAGGCAGGTTATCGTAACCTGTGGACGCCATATGCAGAGCTATATCATCACGAATCGGTTTCCCGCGGTGCTGATGACACCACGGCAAAGCGCCGTCGCGCGCAGCGTGAGGCTGATTACATGCGCAGACGCTGGGGCGATCAGCTGGATACAGATCCTGCGTATAATCCCAACCTTACCCTGATCCACGAAGACTTTTCTTTGGCGTGATGGGAAGCGCGCACAAAAGGAAAATTAATAGAGCAGCTAGCGCTGTATATCTGTGGCACTTATATGACACTCAGTCAGTCAGCGGTAGCTGTTATTTTTATAGCGGTAATCGCGCTTCTTGTATTCACCCGCTTTAGACCATCTCTCGTCTTTGCCTCTGGCGCCGCAGTCTGCTTTTTGACCGGTCTGGTGCCGGCAGAATCGGTACTGCAAAAAGCGGTCAACCCCGGGCTGGTCACACTGGTCGCGCTGATCCTGGCATCGATTGGTCTGGAAAAAGCCAGCTGGCTGCGCCTGGTGTCCGACCGGCTGATCAACGGTTCTCTGACGAGCAGCCTGGTTCGCCTTACCGGCGCGACGGCGCTGAGCTCTGCATTTCTGAACAACACCGCAGTGGTGGCTGCGCTGGCGTCCAGCGTCAAGAAGCAGCGCCGCTACCCCGCGGGCAAATTGCTGATTCCGCTTTCCTATGCGGCCATTCTCGGCGGTACCCTCACATTGATCGGCACCTCCACCAACCTGATTGTGAACAGCTTCGTGCTGGATCGCGGCCAGTCGGGGTTGGACTTCTTTGTGTTTTTGCCCGTTGGGCTGGCGGTATTGGTTGTGGGCCTGGTGGTGTTGTTGCTGTGCAATCGCCTGCTGCCCGAAGGGCGGGGTGTACAGGAGGCGATCACCGAATACCTGCTGGAGGCAGAGGTCGAGGAAGACTCTCCGCTTGATGGTAAAACTGTCGAGCAGAACGGGCTGCGGCAGCTGGAGACGCTGTACCTGGTGGAGATTGTACGTGGCCGTCGCACCATCAGCCCGGTGGCGCCCACCGAGATCGTAAAGTCCGGTGACAAGCTGATCTTCAGTGGTGATGTGCGGGATATAGGCCGCTTGCAGGATATCCCCGGCCTGCACCAGTTTGCGCTGGAGGACGAGCGACTGGAGCTCGATTTGATCGAGGTGGTGCTGACCCCGAGCTCCAGCATTGCTGGGGAAACCCTGAAGAGTTGCCAGTTCCGCACCCGCTTTGATGCGGCCGTGGTGGCCATACATCGCGGTGGTGATCGTCTGCCGGGCAAGCTGGGTGAAAAGAGATTGCAGGCGGGAGATGCGCTGTTGCTGGCGGTAGGGCCGGACTTCAAGCATCACCGCAATATCGATAAGAATTTTTATGCAGTTAGCGATAATGCGGTGCAGCGCCAGCTCTCTCGCCGCGACAGCTGGCTGCTGGGGCTCGGGTTTATCGGCATGGTGGCCGGTGCCGCCATGGGGTATTTCTCACTGCTCAAGGGGCTAGTGCTGTTACTGGGCGGCATGATCGCTCTGGGTATTGTGAGCACTACCGAGTTGCAGCGCCGCTTCCCGTTCCAGATTTGGTTGATCATTGCCAGCGCACTGGTGCTGGCCGAGGCCTTTTCCAGCAGCGGCCTGGCAACGGCGCTGGCGGAAGGATTGCGCGGTCTGGTGCAAAGGGGGCGGCCCTTACCTGGCACTGATCGGGGTATTCTTTTTGACCCTGGCGATGACCGAGTTGATGACCAATAACGCTGCCGCGGCACTGGCTTTTCCCCTGACCTGGAGCCTGGCAGAGAGCTTTGGCGTAAGCTGGATGCCGTTCGTGATGGCGGTGGCCTACGCGGCCAGTGCCAGCTTCCTGACCCCGTTTGGCTACCGGGCCAACCTGATGGTGCAGAACCTGGGGGGCTACCACCTGCGGGATTTCGTGCGTGCCGGGCTTCCTCTGACGTTCGCCTACTCAATCACTGTTTTGATATTGTTGCCGCTGGTCTTCCCGTTTTAGCGGATTTGTACAAAAGTATTTTGGATATAGCCAGGTGAAACAGCGCGAGAATATCAGGCATATTGTTGTTGAAGAGGGGGCAAACCCATCTTCTGACTACTTCGTGCGGCCGTTCCTGAGTGGAGCCGGTGCGGATGTTGTTCGCTGTTCCTTTGCCCAGTTACCGTCTGCTGACCTGCTTGACGGTGCCATCGTCACATTTGTGCGTTATGTACCCCGCAATTGGCGGCAGCTGATCGAGCGGCATCGAGGCGTCATCCGGCAGCTGAATTACTTTATGGACGACGACCTGTTCAGCTGGCCAGCCTTTGCCCGCATGCCCCTGCGTTATCAATGGAAGTTGTTGCGCCTGAGCTGGCGGCACCAGTCCTGGTTACGGGCGATGGGCGCGAAGCTGCTCGTGTCCACCCCGTATCTTCAACAGCGCTATGCTGAGTGGCAGCCGCAGTTGCTGGCGCCGCAGGTGCCGGCGGGACTACTGCCGTTGCTGGGGCGGGACGATGTTGAGAGCTCTGGCTCTGCGCCGGTTACCGTTTTTTACCATGGCTCCGCCTCCCACGGTGCGGACTTGAAGTGGTTGCGTCCGGTGATCGCGCAGGTGCTGGCCGCGAACGAGCGCATTGTGTTTGAGGTGATCGGCAACAATGGTGTTAACCGATTATTTAGAGGTCTGCCCCGGGTACATGTGTTGTACCCGATGAAGTGGGATGCCTACCAGTTACTGCTGCAGCGCCCGGGCCGTAGTATCGGGCTGGCGCCATTGCTGGATTCACCATTTAACCGCGCCCGTGCGCACACCAAATTTCTCGATATCACCCTGGCCGGGGCGGTCGGTATTTATGCGGCCGGACCGGTGTACGGCGAGGTGGTGCGTCACCGGGAAAATGGCCTGCTGTTGCCAATGGATCAGGGTGCCTGGGCAGACTGTATTTTGCAGTTGGCTGCGGATGCGCCTTTCCGGGCGAAGATGTTGAGCGAGGCGCGCGCGTGTCTGTGATTGGTTACTGTGTCCGCGGGCTGAAGCGGATTCCCTATCTCGATGCGTTGCTGGAAGCGCCCAGTTACTGGTTCGCTCTGCGCCCGGCACAGGGCACTACGCATATTGCCGGTTGGGGGCGCAAGCCCACGGCGGCGCGCGCGCGCAGAATTGCGGCGGAGTCCGGGTTGCCATTTGTCGGCTTGGAAGACGGCTTTTTGCGCTCCTTGGGGCTGGGTGTGCAGGGTGCACCACTACATAGTCTGGTGGTTGATTACACCGGTATTTATTACGACGCGACCGCACCCAGTGATCTGGAGAATTTAATTCTTGCGGCGGATTTTTCTGAGGAAGCGCTCGAACGCGCACGGGCCTGCATAGAGTTGCTGTGCCAGCACCGCCTGTCCAAATACAACAATGCCCCGGATACGCCCGTCAACTGGCCGGATGACCGCCGCCGTGTGCTGGTGGTGGATCAGACCTTCGGCGATGCAGCGATTACATACGGTGCTGCGGATGCATCGACTTTCAGTCAGATGCTGGCATCAGCCATCGCCGATAACCCCGATGCGGAAGTGGTGGTGAAGGTGCACCCGGATGTGATCGCCGGTAAGAAGCGTGGCTACCTGCTGGATGCGGCACGCGAGCAGCAATGCCGTTTGTGGTCGGAGAATGTTTCCCCCTGGGCGTTGCTGGATGCAGTCGACAAGGTCTATGTGGCTACCAGCCAGTTCGGTTTCGATGCGCTATTGGCTGGCAAGCCGGTGGTCTGTTTCGGTCTGCCATTCTTTGCAGGCTGGGGGCTGACTGACGATGTGCAGGAGTGCGCGCGGCGTGGGCAAAACCGGTCGCTTGAGCAGGTATTCGCCGCGGCCTATTTGCACTATTGCCGCTACATCAATCCCTATACCGGTAAACGCTGCCAGCTTGAAGAAACCATTAGGCTGATCGGGGAGCAGAAGCAGCGCCACCAGAAACTTACTGGGCCCTGGTTGGGGTTGAATTTTTCTACCTGGAAGCGGGGTTTTGTGCCGGACTTTCTGGCGCGGCCGGAGCAAATGCAGTTCGCCGGAAATGATTCTGTCTCCATCACCAAAGCCGCACCAGGAACACAGGTGGTGGCCTGGGCCAGTAGTCTGCAGGAATCGGTGGTGGCCGCGTGCAAAAGATCGCGTTTGCCGCTGTGGCGGCTGGAGGACGGTTTTCTGCGCTCGGTGGGCCTGGGGTCAGATCTGGTGCGCCCGCTTTCCCTGGTGCTTGATGGGCAGGGTATTTATTACGATGCGACGCATCCGTCGGATCTCGAGTCGATTCTAAAAAACACGGAATTTGATCCTGCGCTCTGTGCGCGTGCGGCGGTATTACGCACGCTGCTGGTTAGCCGGCAATTGAGCAAATACAACGTGGGCGATCAGGCCCCGGCTCTGAATTTGCCGGAGGGGCGCACCACAATCCTGGTACCCGGGCAGGTGGAGAGCGATGCGTCCATCGCCCACGGATCCCCCTGGCTTAAAACTAACCGGCAATTGCTGGAGCAGGTGCGCCGGGCCAACCCGGAGGCATACATCATTTATAAGCCGCACCCGGATGTGCTGGCCGGCGGCCGGGTAGGCGAGCTGGCCGAGGACGGGAGCGAACTCTTCGACCAGCTGGTAACCGATACGCCGATGCCGACGCTGCTTGCCCAAGTGGACGAGTTGCATACGCTCTGCTCCCTGAGCGGCTTTGAAGCCTTGCTGCGCTCTATAAAGGTGGTGACTTATGGCCTGCCGTTTTACGCCGGTTGGGGATTGAGTGAGGACCGTTTGTTGAGCGGCGGTAACGAGGGAGCCCCGGCTGCGCTTGCGGAATTGGCGTCGGTGCGCCGCTGCCTGAGAGCGCGCGGCCGCAAGCGCAGCCTGGATGAGCTGGTCGCGGCGACGTTGATTCTGTATCCCACCTATGTGGATCCCTGCAGTGGGGATATTGTGGATGTGGAAACAGCGGTGCAGATATTGGAGGCCCAACGTAAACACGCGGATCAGCACGGGTGGCGACGGGCGCTTTACCGTATAGTGCGCAACCGGTTTTTCAGGCGTTAACCCCACAACAAAGTCACGGTCTGGTTTTACGTGAATACGAAGTTTTACAAAAAATTCTATCTATTGCCCAAATGGCTCCTTGAGCTGTTTTCCTGGGGCAAGAGCTTCAAAAACAACCCGATCATCGGCAGCTACTGGCTGAACCGCTGTGGGCTGCATATTGTCCGCATTGTGCTGGCGCACGGACTGTTCCGTTTCCGCCTTCTGTTGCTGTCGCCGCTGGTGCCGGCCGAAGACCGGCGCCACTTCCGCATATACGGCTTTATTCTTAAGCGCAACTTCCTTCCTGACGCCGACTTCAACAAACTGGCGCGTGAATTGCACAGCTATGAGGGAGATGTGCGGGAGTTTGTGGAAGGCACCACCCTAACCCAGCGGGTGTTCATTACCGGGGCTGAGCGGGAGCAGATGCCCGCAATGCGGTCGCTGATTGGGCACCCGAGGCTCGACCGCCTGATGCGCTACTGCTCGTCCAAGAACCGGCGCCCACTGTACTACGTGGAAAACCTGTGCAACCACGCCAATGTGGTGCCGAGGCCGGATCCGCAGCGGGATCTGCATGCGGATACTTTTCATCCCTGTGTAAAGGGGTGGCTGTATCTTGATGATACTGACGACAGCAACGGGCCCTTTGTGTATGTGCCAGGCTCCCATTGCCTGAGCTTGCGCCGTTTGAAGTGGGAGTACCGGCAGAGTCTGGAGGCCTGCAAGCGCGGTGACGCGCGGGATCCGGCGAGGTACTGGGACGGTTCATTCCGTGTCAGTGCGAAAGACCTTCAGGAAATGGGTTTTCAGCCGAAGGTGTTCCATGTGCCGGCGAATACGCTGTTGGTGGCGAACGTGTATGGCTTCCATCGCCGTGGGGAAGCGACGGAGAAGTCCCACCGGATGACGGTGTGGATGCAGGCCAGAGACAATCCGTTCAATCCGCTGTTTACCCTGTGGCCGGAGTCCACGGCGCGGGCATTTGAGTGGGGCTGGGCAAAGGTTTTGCAGAGGCTGGACCGCACCAAGCTCGCCAGTGGTGAGCAGCGAAATTTTGGTGGGAGATTCACCCGATAGCTCAAATTGTTACAACGTGGGACAAGACAAATATCTTGTATGCCTGTATAGTTTTGCGCCAATAATGCGCTGTCACGCACAATAAATGGCGAATTATGTTTAATTTTTGACCGCATTTGGTCGATTTAATTTTTTGGGGTGCGGGGGTTTCCCGCACACTTGTAGTGCCCCGGGGGGCGGCAACTTTTGCTGCGGGGCTAAGTGGGGATAAATGGCAGGGGTCGTATTCTTGCAAGGGCCGCATGGTCCTTTCTTTGCGCGTTGCGCCCGGTATTTTTCCGCGCGCGGTCTGGAAACACACAAGATCAATTTTAACGGTGGCGACCGCCTGTTCGGCTGGGCCGACCATCAGGTGAACTATTCCGGTGGCCAGGCTGGTTGGCCGGAGTACTTTGCCGGTTATCTGCGCCAGCACGATATCCGTGCCGTCGTTGTCTATGGTGATTGCCGTTACTATCACCGGGAAGCCCGCACCATTTGCGAAGAGCAGGGCGTTACCTTTTGGGCGTTTGAAGAGGGCTATCTCCGCCCGGATTTTGTCACCCTCGAGCAGGGCGGAGTCAATGGCTTTTCCGGTATCGACTGGACGCCGGAAGCAGTGCAAAGCTACCAGCCGCACAATCGGAGCGGCAAAATCCGCATTGGCCAGACCTTCTGGCACCGGGCGTGGTTTGCTATTGCTTACTACATCACCGCCCGGTTCCTTCGCCACAAATTCTCCGGGTATCGCCATCACCGCGCGCGCAGCTGGACGCAGGAAGCGGGCTGTTGGCTGAAAAGCTTTTACCGCAAGGGCCTGTATAAACTGACCCAGCGCAACTACCTCGCTGCGCTGACTGAGCGTCACAGCGGTGAATTTTACCTCTATGCATTGCAGACCCAGGACGATTTTCAGATCCGCGAGCACTCGGATTACGACAATCTTGAAGACTCGATTGGTGAAGTAATCCACTCATTCGCCCAGGGCGCCGCCGAGCACGAGTTGCTGGTGATCAAGCACCACCCGATGGATCGCGGTTTCTGCCACTACGGAAAATTGATCAACCGATTGGCGCGTGCGCACAAAGTGAAGGGCCGGATTGTTTACTGTCACGACCTGCATCTGCCAACGTTACTCGACCACGCCAAAGGGCTGATTACGATCAACAGCACCGTGGGTATTTCCGCGCTCTTGCACAGGGTGCCGACCATTACTCTGGGGCGCGCACTTTACGATCAGCCGGGGTTGACCCACCAGGGAACCCTCAGCGAATTCTGGCAATCGGCGCACCCGGTAGATTTTCAATTTTTCCGCAAGTTCCGCACCTACCTTTACGAGTGCACCCAGCTGGACGGCAGCTTTTCCAAGGATATGGACCATGCAGTCGAGCAAGCCTGGCTGCGTATGGCGCCGGTACTGGTGTCTGGCATAGAGCGCCCGGTTCCGCTGGTGGCCGATGAGGAAGAGTACCTCGCCGCCTGATGATCAAAAATTAAGCTGGCAGTCTGCCGCCAAACTGGTAGACTGCGCAGCCTCTTGTCCCCACCCGTCCGGAATGGCCTCGCGCCAACAAGGGCCCTCGAGCGGGACATTAGTCAAATGGGTAACAGACCTCCTCGCCACAGGCCCCTGTCTCTGAGTTGAATGAGCTTGAAATAGCCGGTGCTATTAATGGGCTTCTTCGCCTTGCCCTGCAATCGACAGTCGTGCGCTATGGTTATCCCCATGGGGTAAGCGCCGACTCGGCTCCTATGTACATTCAAGTGAACTCAATATGACCGATACTTCCGCACCTGCTGGTTTTGACCAGCTGGGCCTGCCTACGCAAATTCTCGAAGCCGTCACCAAGCTGGGTTATGAAACCCCGTCTCCCATCCAGTCACAGACTATTCCGTCACTGCTGGGTGGGCGCGATGTGCTGGGCCAGGCCCAGACCGGTACCGGCAAAACGGCCGCCTTCGCGTTGCCTCTGCTGGCGAACCTGGACCTGAAAAGCAAGCGTCCCCAGGCTCTGGTCCTGGCGCCTACCCGAGAGTTGGCGATTCAGGTGGCCGAGGCTTGCCAGTCTTACGCATCCAACCTCAAAGGCTTCCATGTAGCGCCTATTTACGGTGGCGCTGACTATCGCGGCCAGATTCAGCAGCTGAAGCGTGGTGTACAGCTGGTAGTGGGTACACCCGGCCGTGTAATGGACCACATGCGTAAGGGCACGCTGGACCTGTCTTCCCTGAAAATGCTGGTACTGGATGAAGCCGACGAAATGCTGCGCATGGGCTTTATCGACGACGTGAAATGGGTTCTGGAACAGATCCCCGACGAGCGCCAGATTGCACTCTTCTCCGCCACCATGCCGAAGGAAGTTGCGCGTATTGCCCGCGACCACCTGAACGATCCGGTGGAAGTAAAGATCAAGGTCAAGACCGAGACAGCCGACACTATCCGTCAGCGCTACTGGCCGGTAGGCGGCCTGCACAAGCTGGACGCACTGACCCGTATTCTGGAAGCAGAGCCGGTCGACGGCACCATCATCTTTGTGCGCACCAAGAACACTACCGTGGAGCTGGCCGACAAGCTCGCCGCCCGCGGCTTTGCCAGTTCCGCCCTGAACGGCGATATGGCTCAGAACCTGCGGGAGCAGGTGATCGACAAGCTGAAGAAAGGCAAGCTGGATATTGTAGTTGCCACCGATGTGGCGGCGCGCGGCCTGGACGTGAAACGTATCAGCCACGTGATCAACTACGACATCCCGTACGACACTGAAGCCTACATCCACCGTATCGGCCGTACAGGCCGCGCCGGTCGCGAGGGTGATGCGATCCTGTTTGTCGCGCCCCGTGAACGCCGTATGCTGCGCGTGATCGAACGAGCCACCAAGAAGCCCATCGAGCGTCTTGAGCTTCCAACTGCGAAGGCCGTGAACGCGTCGCGTATGGAGAAGTTCCGCGGTCGTATTAGCGATACCCTGGGCGGCCGTGAAGACCTGGCACCCTTCCGCGACCTGGTGGATCAGTACCTGTCAGAAAATGAAGTGGATCCGTTGGATGTGGCTGCTGCACTGGCCGCGATGGCTCAGGGCGACCAGCCGCTGCTGCTGGACGAGCGCGAGCCGAAACCGCGTGACTTTAATGACCGCAACGAGCGCGACGGCCGCAGTGATCGCCGTGAGCGTGGCGAGCGGGATGATCGCAAACGTGGTAAGAAGAGCTTTGACAAAGAAAAGCACGTTGGCCCGCCCGATGAAGGCAAGGAGCGCTTCCGTATCGAAGTAGGCCGCGAGCACGGTGTGCGCCCTGGCAGTGTGGTCGGTGCCATCGCCAACGAAGTGGATCTCGATAGCTCCTACATTGGCCGTATCGAAATCTACCCGGACTACACCACTGTGGATCTGCCGGAAGGCATGCCCCAGGAGATCTTCAACCACCTGAAGAAGGTCCGCGTAAACGGTCGGCCGATGAACATCGCCAAGTTCTCAGGGCAAGGCGGCGGTGACAAAGGTGGCAATGCCCCGTTCAAAGCTAAAAAGCGCACTCCGAAAAAGCCACGCGATTAAATTCGCGTTGTAAAAAAAGGGCACCAATTGGTGCCCTTTTTTGTGCCCGGTAGATTTGTGAGCACTTCCTGACTGATAACTGATAAACGCTATTCCAAGGCTAAGGTGGACATTGATGGGAATCAGTGCGCATTTTCAAAACGATTGCGGGTAAAAGTGTTGAGGTTTTGAGTGAAAAGGCCGTCTTGGTGTGGCGCGGAATAAAATTCTTGTTCGCACTGCACCCTGTGCGGTCACTTTCATACTTGCTTGCGCGCTTATTGAGCTAAGGAACTTTCGATGAGTATAAAAAACAAACGAATCGGTGGGTTGTTGGTAGGCACCCTCAGTTTGGTGCTTGCCGCATGCGGCGGTGGCGGAGGCAGCGGCGGCGGTGGGGAAGATGAGACACCAGGGCTGACCAATCAGCCCCCTGCCATCAGCCTTACTGCCATTTCGGTGCAAGAGGGGGCGGCGGCAACGCTCAAAGCGTCTGCGTCAGATACCGATGGCAGTATCGCTTCCTATTCTTGGGAGCAAAAATCAGGTGTTTCTCTGCAGCTCTCCGGCGTGGACACGGATACGGTGTCAATCACGGCGCCTGCCGTGGCGGAAGATTCCGAAGCGATACTTACCCTGACCGTCACTGATGATGATGGCGCTTCGGCGATGGAAGACGTTACGGTTACCGTTCTTGCTCAGGTAGTCAGTGTGACTGTGGAAGGCATAGTTGCTGGCAACTCCGTGGCTAATACGCAAGTGACGTTTAGTGTGGGTAGCCAGACATTTACGACCTCGTCTGATGCGAGTGGTGAATATGCTATTTCAATCGCCATTGACGATAGCCTGACTTCGGAAATGGTTCGAGCTGAAGTAACAAGCTCGAATACAAGCCTCAGGCTCGTTTCTCTGATGGGCGATATCCAAACCTTAGCCAATGCCGCTGGCGATGACGGTGTGTTGACACGCGCTGAGCACTCGCCCGTCGTCATCTCTAGCTTGACTACCGCACTGGCAGCGCAGTTAGAGCAGGGCGAACCTGGTAGTATTGCCAGTCAAGAAGCGCTGTCTGCCGGAAAGAAATTGCTGAGCGGTAGTAAGGTTCTCCACCTGGGTACGTTGCTCAAGCTTGTGCTGGAATATTCAAACTCTCCCGATGTTGTGATGCCACAGAGTACTCCGAATACGTATGCATTGGCTGCGGATCTCGAAGCCGCTTCAAAGCTGGCGAGTGATATCCAGAAGAGCAATATCGCGATTTATCAGGAAGCCTTGGGCGCACTTGTCGCTGACCAGAACCTGGTAACGCCAGCTCTCTCTGATATTTCTGTTATCGAAGATACCTACTACCTTACTTCCCCCAGCCTCAACCCGGCCCCATTTGATGGTACAGAACGTGCTCACGTCGGGTATCGCTTAAAAGTTGGGGCTGAAGGCAACGGTGAGTTATCCGGGTATCTTGGCGCAAACTCGATTAGCTGGGTGGTGACTTCTGCAGGTCTTGAAATTGACGGAGCTGATTTCGTTGTAAGAACCGAATCAAATTATCACGATGGCGTTGGCGCTATGGTTGAGGAAGAGCTGGTGGTGAAGCCGGTCCTGATCAACTGGCTCGATCACACAGCTGATATTGATTGGCTTTTGATAACCGCCGAGCAATTTACGCGATATCCGAATGGTGAATTCCCTTCTACTGAGCCGGTTCGTATCATTGATACTTCTTTCGCCATTCGTGATGCGGGCACTATAGGCATAGCTGAATCCCTGCAGATGGGGGTCGCATTGAGTATTCCGGTTCCGGCTTTACCGGGTGAAGTTACGGACCCGTCAGCAGAGAGTCCCGATGCCTACCTTGACGTGGAATCTGTTCAGCTTATTTTTGCCGGAAGTGTCGATACAGGCGGAAGTGTCACGATTAATATTGATTCAATTACAGGGTCGGGTGTTGCCAGTTCTACTCAGGTCAGTTCTGGGTGGACAGTGGAAGATAACGGGCACTTGCAGATTGCGAATGTCATGGGGTACCCACTGACGTTGGTGTTCCTGGGTGGAGAAAACCAAAGCTCTCCGTTGATTTTCACGGAAATTTCGGATGGGGCGGCGAAACGTTCCACCATTGGTAAAGCGTACCTGAAAGAAGCGCCAGCGTGGTCGCTGTCCTCTGCGGTGGGTATATACCGCTATCCGCTTGATTTTTTCACCCCGCTGTCGCCTTTCTGGTTTGAGGTAAATGCGGATGGTACTGCATTAACGATTTCAGGGTGGGACCAAAATTCTAATGGTGAGCTGACTGAGGATGAATTTTCGGTGATGCCTGGGCAGTGGAAAATTAATGAAGCTGGCAACCTGCTTATTCGGCGTTATTTCGATCCATCTTTTGGGTTCTGTCAGGCGGAAACCTGGGATCCGGCACCGAGTGAAGACTGCGTTCTTTACAACGAGCGAGAGTGGGTCGTGCATCAAAATATGAATGGCGTGGGCATGCGGCACTACCATCGTTTTTTTGCTGATCCTTTCCTGGATCGGTCAGCGGGTGTCCCGGCGGAGCACATTCTCAATTTCGGGACGATCTTTAATATCAACTTTGAGCGCGTAGCGGAGAGGCCTTTTCAGATCTCTACTATGTAGTATTTAAGTGCCAAGAATTGCTCTTGATTATTGAGCACATAAAAAAACCGCGCTATGGCGCGGTTTTTTTATGTGTCCGGTTGCGGAATTTCTGCCGCGATACACTGACTTGGTTTTACTACTTGGTCTTCCCGAATGGCAGCATCTGCCGCAGCGTATTGTCCTTGATGATCAGGTGGTGCCATAGCGCGCCGCCAATATGCAGTACTAGCATCACCAGCAGGGCATTCCACAAAAATTCTTTGTGCAGAAATGCCAGCTGTTTGGCGAGATCGGTGTTTTTAGTGACGAATGCCGGCAGGTCAAACAGCCAGAAGAGGGTAGTGTCGCGCCCTGCAAACTGTCGCATCAGCAAGCCCGTGAGAGGCATACCGAGCATGATGATATACATCAGGCTTTGAACGATTAGAGACACCGGCTTTTGAAATTTGCTGCCGTAAAGCGTGGGGCGGCCGTGGGTAGCGCGGTAGAAGAAGCGCAGCATCGCCAGTAGCAGTACCGTAAAGCCCAGAGAAAAGTGCAAAACCATCCACCAGCCCCGCATCGGGTCGCCGCGCTCGTAGAATTCGTGCAGCTCTACTGAGCCCCAGGCGCAAAGAATACAAATAGCGATGATCCAGTGAAGGCCCTTGAGTATCGGGCTCCAGCTGTTGTTGGCGCGTGCCATAAAAATTCCCCTTTTTATTGAATGCCGAATTCTAACGTCTACCCCGCTGGATGGTTAAGTCGGCGCGCGAGCGTATGGAAAAAATGCAGCGTCTTTTACTTTTCATGTGGAGTTTTCGGTTAATAAATCGTCAGAAGTCGGCAGGGGCGATCTGGGCGATGAAGTGTGCGCCATTTTGCGGGAGAGGGTTGTTGTTTTTGTTTATCTAAATGATAATGCTTCGCATTGGCGGTTTATCAGCCGGATAAGTAAAACTTATCAGTAAGTTTAACCTGACCTTCACAACCAGACATTTGGGGCACAAGCATGACCAAACCGACGAGTACAACGGATCAACTCGGCACTCAAAATCTCACGGATGCTTTTCGTAAAAAGCCGCTGGCGGGCCAGTTTTCCCGCTTTTCTCAGCTGTCTATGGCAGCGGCCGTTGCCGGTAGCCTGATCAGCGGTGCGCAGGCACAAGAGGTGCAAAACGCGACGGGCAAAGAGAATACAGCGCAGGAGAGAGCAGAAGAGCGCGCACCGGAAATGGTCGAAGTGACCGATCGCCTGGAAGAGCGCAGCCCGAGCTCGGTGAAATTTGCCCGCCCGCTGCTGGATACCGCCCAGACCGTGAATATCATTTCCGAAGACCTGATGCAGCAGCGCGCCGCGACGACACTGCGCGACGTTCTGCGCAATGTTTCCGGTATCAGTATGCAGGCGGGTGAGGGTGGTGCTCCTCCCGGAGACCAGTTTTCCATTCGCGGCTACAGTGCCCGCACCGATATTTTTGTCGACAACGTGCGCGACTTCGGCGGCTACACCCGCGACCCTTTCAACCTGGAGCAGGTGGAGGTAGTAAAAGGGCCGTCTTCCGATTACTCCGGTCGCGGTTCCACCGGTGGCTCGGTGAACCTGGTGAGCAAAACCGCGAGCCTGGCGGACAGCACCCGTTCGAGTATTCTTGCCGGCAGTGACAGTTACGGCCGCGCTACCCTGGATGTGAATCGTACGCTTGACGGTATCGACAACGCCGCGGCTCGCGTCAATGTCATGACCCACCAGCAGGATGTGGCGGGCCGGGATGGCGTCGACAATTCCCGCTGGGGTGTGGCTTCGTCACTGGCGTTTGGCCTGGAAACCGATACCGAGGTCAATCTGGGCCTGTTTCATCTGTCTCAGGACAATACGCCGGACTATGGTATTCCCTGGGTGCCCTCCAGCAACGTGCCGCTGGCAGATCACGCGGACGAAGCGCCGCCGGTGGATTTTGATAACTGGTACGGGCTCAAGTCCCGCGATTACGAAGAGGTGGATACGACGCTCGGCACCGTGCAGTTGAGCCAGCGCCTGACCGAAAACGCGACCCTGAAAAATACCACCCGCTGGGGCGTAACCAGCCGCGATTCCATCGTGACGGCACCGCGGTTCGCCAGTACCGACAGCACGGATATTCGTCGTAGTGACGACAAGTATCGGGATCAGGAAAATACCATTTTCAGCAACGTGACCGACCTTTCTCTGACGGTAAATGCCGGTGGCCCCTGGGAGCACCGTATTTTGTTGGGTACAGAAGTGAGCCTGGAAGGGGAGAAGCGCTACACCAAGGAAGTGACCGGGGAAGATTCGCCGGCAACAGACCTGTATAACCCGGACCCCAGCGACCCCTATCTGGAAAATTATGTGCGTACCGGCACTTTCAGCGAAGGCGAGTCCACCACGCTGGCAGCCTACCTCTCTGACTCGGTACAAATTGACGAATACTGGCAGATCAATGGCGGCCTGCGTTACGACCGCTTTGACCTGGAGTACACACCGGACGGCAGCCCGCTACTTGAGCGCAAAGATTCCATGCTCAGTTATCGCGCCGGTGTTGTGTTCAAGCCAGTTTCTGAAGGCAGTATTTATCTGGGTTACGGAACCTCCTTCAACCCCACTGCAGAAGGTATGTCGATTTCCACCAGCAGCCGTTCGCCAGGTATCGCCGACCTGGAACCGGAAGAGAACCGCAGCATCGAGCTGGGTACCAAATGGGAGCTGGTGGAAGGCCGTATGTTGCTGAGTGGCGCGCTGTTCCGCACCGACAAAACCAATGCGCGCACCCAGGATCCGGATGACCCCAATGATGTGCTGGTGTTGGAAGGCGAGCAGCGAGTACAGGGTATCGAGCTAGGCGCTTCCGGCGCGGTTACCGAACGCTTCAGCCTGAATGCTGGTTATGTCTACCTGGATAGTGAAGTGCTGAAGAGTAAGAATGTTGCTGAAGTTGGCAATGAACTGTCCAACTCACCGCACCACACCTTCAATCTGTGGGCCAACTATCTGATAGGTGAGCAATTGCAGTTGGGTGCTGGCGCCCAGTATGTGGGCGACCGCTACAACAGTACGACCAATGTTCGCCAGGCGCCGGATTACTGGACGTTGGAAGCCTCCGGCGTTTACGCTTTCAGCAACACCATCAGCGCGCAGTTGAATCTGCAGAACCTGACCGGCGAAGAGTACATCGACTATGTTGGCGGTGGTCACTTCATTCCAGGCCTGGGGCGTACGGCGCTGCTGTCGCTGAACTTCAATTACTAACAATTGATTAATTGATTGTAAGGAACATTAAACGTGCTGTTGGAAGTCCCTGAAATCCTCAGCCCACAACAGGCCGCCGAAATGAAGGCGGCCTTGTTGCAGGCGGAGTGGGTAGATGGCCGGGTTACCGCCGGGCATCAGTCTGCGCAGGCCAAACAGAATCGGCAATTGCCGGAAAACTCGCCCTTGGCGCGGGAATTCGGCGAGCTCATCCTGAAAGCCTTGCCGGCGAGCGGACTGTTTATGTCCGCGGCATTACCGCAGCGGGTGTTCCCGCCGCTGTTCAACCGCTATGAGAGCGGGGAGCACTTCAACAACCATGTGGACAACGCCATCCGGCGTTTGCCCACCGGAGGACAGATCCGTACCGATCTGTCCTGCACGCTGTTTCTTTCCGAGCCGGATGAGTACGACGGCGGCGAGTTGCTGATCGACGATACCTACGGTGCACACCGCGTTAAAGCGCCGGCGGGTTCGCTGGTGTTGTACCCGTCCACCAGTCTGCACCGGGTTACACCTGTGACGCGGGGTAGCCGCGTTTCATCGTTTTTCTGGATTCAGAGCCTGGTGCGCGACGACGGCCAGCGCACCTTGCTGTTTGATCTGGATATGTCGATCAACCGCCTGCGTCAGGAGGTGGGGGATCACGAGGCGATCGTGGCGCAGACCGGTGTGTATCACAATCTGTTGCGGCGCTGGTCCGAGCCCTGAGGCTCGGATTGGCTGCGTATTCAGGCGGCGCGGATACCATTCAGGTTTGTGAAACAGGTATCCCGCGCGGTGGTGAAAAAGTCCTGTAAGAAAGCCTGTTCCAGCATCTCTTCGCGCACCGCCGCGTAGAGTGTACTCCACAGCCCGGCCTTCCCCAGTCGCAACTGGCTGACGAAACCTTTCTGCAAATATTCGTGTAGCGCCCAGTTGGGTAGCGCACACACGCCGCGCCCGCTGACCACCAGTTGTACCATCATCACCGTCAGTTCTGCGGTGCGCACCGAGGCCGGTTCGACCCCGGCCGGATCAAGAAAATGCTGGAAAACATCCAGCCGCTCTCGCTCTACCGGGTAAGTGATTTGCACCTCTCCTTCCAGATCCTCCGGGGTTACCCACTTCCTCTCTGCCAGCGGGTGTTTGCGGCTCATCGCCAGGCACATTTCAAAACTGAACAGGGGTTCGTAGTGAATGCCTTTCAGGGATTCATCCGGATTGCTCGTGACCACCAGATCGAGGTCGCCGCGCACCAGCGCCGGCAGCGGCGCGAAGTGGAAGCCGCTGGATAGATCCAGCTCCACCTCGGGCCAGTCGTCCCGGTATGCGTCGAGTGTGGGCATCAGCCATTGGTAGCAGCTGTGGCATTCGATGGCGATATTCAGGCGCCCCGCCTGGCCGGATGCCAGGCGAACAATGTCCCGCTGTGCCACCGCCACTCTCGGTAAGACGTCATCCGCCAGTTGCAGTAGGCGCAGGCCGGCGCTGGTAAAGCGCAGAGGGCGGGACTTGCGTACGAACAGCGCCTGCTCGTGGCGATCTTCCATCTCCCGGAACAGGTGGGATAGTGCCGACTGGGTGAGATGCAGGCGTTCGGCGGCACGCACCATGCTGCCGGTTTCCCGCAGGACCGTGAGGGCCCTCAGGTGTCGCAATTCAATCATCTTTAGGTTTTTTCATGTTCAGGGCAAAAAATATGAAATTGATTGAATATTAGAAGCCCCTCAGAATCAACCTCGAAATTCAGCGATCTCGCATTGTCGTGCGGGGCTTGATCTATTGGGGAAGGACGAATGGCAAAGACACATATTCTGGGGTATCCGCGCATCGGTGCGCAGCGCGAACTGAAGCGGGCCCAGGAAGCCTACTGGAAAGGGGAGATCGATCAGCAGGCACTACTGGCCGCGGGCTCGCAGGTGCGCAGCCAGAACTGGCGGGCGCAGCAGGCCGCTGGTCTCGCACTGACGACCGTGGGCGACTTCGCCTGGTACGACCAGGTGCTGAATCACTCGCTGATGTTTGGCGTGATCCCCGAGCGCTTTACCGAGGGCGCCGCCGATAACAAGCTCGACCAGTACTTCCGCCTCGCGCGCGGCCGCGCGCCCTCCGGCGAGCCGGTGGCCGCCAATGCCATGACCAAATGGTTTGATACCAATTACCACTACCTGGTGCCGGAATTCACAGCCGATCAGGTGTTCAACCTAGACGCCGAATGGCTGCTGGCGGAAGTCAAAGAAGCCCAGAGCCTGGGGCACAACGCCAAACCGGTAGTGATTGGCCCGTTAACCTACCTTTGGCTTGGCCGCGGTGTGGACGATGCCCTGGGTCTGTTGCCAAAACTGTTGTCCTGCTACACACAGCTGCTTGAGCAGCTCGCTGGTGCGGCCGCTCAGTGGGTGCAGATCGACGAGCCGATTCTCGGTCTCGACCTGCCCCCGGAGTGGCGCGAAGCTTTTGCTCCGGCGTACCACACGCTGGCAAAAGCCAGTGGTAGCAAGCTATTGCTCGCCAGCTATTTTTCACCGCTGCGGGAAAACCTCCCGCTCGCGTTTAGCCTCCCGGTAGAGGGAGTGCATATCGACGCGGTGCGCGCGCCGGAAGAAGTGGCACTTGCGGCCGCTGCTCTGTGCGATGACCAGCTGCTTTCTGTGGGTGTGGTCAACGGCCGCAATGTCTGGAAAACCGACCTGGCCCGCTGGCAACAGGAGCTGGCACCGTTGGCAGAAAAACTCGGCGACCGACTGTGGCTTTCCGCGAGCTGTTCTCTGCTGCACAGCCCGGTAGACCTGGCTACGGAAACCAAACTGGCAGAGGTAGAGAAGCAGAAGCTCGCTTATAGTCGTCAGAAGCTGGATGAACTGAACACCCTGCAACAGGCACTGAATCCCGGTGCTGCTATCTTACCGGCCATCGGCAAAACCGAAAGTCGCAGCGAGGCGGAAGTGCGTGCTGAACTGGATAATACCTGGCGCACACTGAAATACCCGGAGCGCGCCAAGGTGCAGCAGGAACGCTGGCAGCTGCCACTTCTGCCGACCACCACCATCGGTTCTTTCCCGCAGACCGATGTACTGCGTCAGGTGCGCAAGCAGTTCCGAAACCAGGAGATTTCTGCACAGGATTACGATGCGCATTTGCGCGCAGAAATTGCTGAAGCCATTCGTCGCCAGGAAATTCTTGGTTTGGACGTGCTGGTACACGGCGAAGCTGAGCGCAATGATATGGTGGAGTATTTCGGCGAACAACTGGATGGGTTTATTCACACTGGCAACGGCTGGGTACAGAGCTACGGCTCCCGCTGTGTTAAACCGCCAATTATTGCCGGTGATATTTCCCGTCCGAATCCGATGACGGTGCAATGGAGTGAATACGCCCAGAGCCTGAGCAAAAAACCGGTAAAGGGAATGCTCACCGGGCCGGTAACCATTTTGAACTGGTCCTTCCCCCGTGAAGATGTTCCCCGTGCAGTCAGCTGCCAGCAGATCGCCAGGGCCCTGCGGGAAGAAGTGCTGGATCTGGAAGCCGCCGGTATCGGTATCATCCAGATTGACGAACCTGCATTGCGCGAAGGCGTGCCTCTGCGTGTATCCGGCCACAATGATTACTTTGCCTGGGCAGTGGGCTGCTTCCGCTATACCTGCAGCGAAGTCAAAGCGGAAACCCAGATCCATACGCATATGTGCTATTCCAACTTCAATAGCATCATGGACGCGATCGTAGCCCTGGATGCAGATGTGATTACCATCGAGTCCGCACGCTCCGATCTGCGCTTGCTGCAGGCTTTTTCTGAAGGGGAGAGGGCCGGAGAACAGGGCGGCTACCCCAATGAAATCGGGCCGGGGATTTATGATATTCACTCGCCCAACGTTCCGGAGCGTGCGGAACTGGTGGCGCGTACTCGTGAACTGCTGGAAGTGATTCCCAAGGAAAAGCTCTGGATCAACCCGGACTGTGGCCTGAAAACCCGCAACTGGGCAGAGGTGGGGGCTGCACTGTTGAATATGGTGGAGGCTGCACGTACCGTTCGTGCGGAAACATCCCGATAGTGAATAAAGTGGGCGTGTATTTACGCGCCCACTTCGTCTATTTCAACCAACGAAGCAGCGATGTAGTACAAACGACATCATTTTATTGCGCTTCTGAAACCTCTCATACCTCAATTCTTTATCTTCCGGTAGCGTCAGCTTAATCCCGGAAACTTAGCCTCTCCCCTGCACGAAAAAATCAACGGTTTCCGACCAATTTTTATCAGGGGGATTTATGCATCCAGTCTATCCAGCTTTAGGGTTATTTGTTGTGGGGCTCGCCGGAAACGGCGCGGTACTCGCACAGGAAAAAAACGAGCCGCAGCCATCGTTACCAAACGGTAAAGGGATCGAAGAGGTTATCGTCGAAGGTAGCCGGATGAATCAGGGCATTACCGAGATGGCCATTGATAGCGCCAGATTTGGAACCCAGGTTCAGGTCATCGATGCTCAAGAGATTGATACCGGTGGTTTCACGAATTTCGGTGAGTTGGCATCTGGTCTGATTCGCGGCGCTAATATCGGCTACTCACCAGACGAAGGCGAATTTACCATTCGACTCGACGGCGGTACCGACCGGGATACGCTGCTGCTGATCGATGGTGTGCCGACATTTGACCGTGGTACGCCACTGGAAAGCCTGTGGGGGGCGACGGCGATCGACCCGCGAATGATCGACAACGTGGAGGTGTTTCGCGGTGGCCAGAGTCTTTATTACGGCGGTAATGGGGGGCTGGGTGTAGTAAACGTCATCTACAAGCAGCCAGAAGCCGGGACAGGTTTCGCCGGGGAGATGGGATTTTACGGCGGTTCTTTCAAAACTCGAGAAATGTACGGCAATGTTTCTCTCCCTCTCTTTAATAGCGATGAACACGCTTTGATGCTGTTTGGCCGTTCCTATGAAACCGATGCGCATACTTTGTTTGATCGCGAGGCGCACGTAGACAATGTGCTCGCACTGGGTGGCTTTCACGAGTTTCCGTATACATACAACCTGTTGGGCATGAAGTACGTATGGCAGGTAGATGCGGATACATCTTTACGTCTTGGTTACCAGCTGGCAACGATTGATTTCAGGGACTCCTTTCCCAATACCACCGTATATCAGCCTAATTACACCGAATTTCCGATTTACGACGCGAAGTTTGAAACGGCTTTGACCGACAAATCCCACTTGACGATCGATGCCTATTACACGGATCCGACACTAAAGAACACTGAAGTGGATGTACGAACCTGCAACATTCCGCAGCTGGACGACTTGCCGGAGGAGATCCAGCTTGTGGCCCAAAATCAGGGAATAACAGGGTTTTCTACTGCCGTGGAATTTGAAAGTTTCGCGGAGGGAATTGACTCCCTGTCCGCAGGCTGTGTGACCAACCCCTATGGGAATCGCGGTGCTGCGGCTGTATCTGCGCGTGAAGGTTGGTATGTCGATGAAAATGGTAACGCCTACGGGACATTCGACAACCCATTCCCGATTGGAGCACCGATTGGCACGGTCATCCAGAGTGTTGCCTCCTTTGGTTCTGGCGTTCCTACCAAAGGGTTTGGCGATACCGACCAATTTGTTGCTGGCTACCTTGATTACGGCCTGAACAGCCGTGTGAAAACCACGTGGAACAACCATTTCGAAACGGTTCTCGGTGTTCAAAACGTGACCTACAAAGACAATTCCGACGATGTATACGGAATGAGCGATGACGCGGTGGAAAGCACCGGGGTTTATGCAGACCTACGTTTCTCATTTGACGTTTTCGGAAGTACGGATGCGTCGGTGGCGGTGCGCCAGGATTTCAACAACATGCACGAGGATGAATTCATCTGGAAGTTTGGCCTGCGTCAGGAATTCGGCGGCGGATTTTATGCCCGATCCAGCGGTGGGACCTCGTACAGCAATCCCACACTCAGTGAAGCAGGTGCACGCTCAAATACCATCAACAACCCAGGGCTTGAGGCACAACATGTGGATACCCTCAGTTTCGGTGTGGGGATGAATGGAGAAATAGCGGCTGGAACGTTTAATGTCGAACTGGGGTATTTCGATACCGAGATTGACAATCAATTTGGCAGCGCACGGGTTGAAAACGTATGCCCGGATATTGCCAGCGCTAATGGTGAAGACCTTGCTGCCAATATTGTTCGCCCTGGGGAGTTCTGTCAATTTGCGACCCGGCAGTTCGAATCAGGATATTTTGACGGTAATGAAACCGCCTATTTCAATACCCTGAGTGTGCAGGATATTGAAGGTATGACACTGGACGTTTCCTTTGATTTTGACCAGTGGCAACTGGATTTCACATTCACCGACATGGAGTCACTGGAGAAAAATCCCGTGTACGGGCTCAGTGCCCTGGCTCAGGGAACCGGCGAATCGCTGGGATTCGTGGTTCCAGGCAGTGTGGGTAGTGCGGGTAGCAATGAATTCCGACAGTCGAGTGAGCGACCAGAATGGTCCGCTTCGGCATTGTTAACCTATACACCCACGGACCGTTGGGTTTTCGCACTCAACCCAACCTGGCAGGGACCGGAATGGGCCTATGCCGGATCTACCCAGTCGCGTCTGGTGGATGAGCAAGGCGATCGTGTCAGTGGCGACCTCAACTTCGGCAATTATCTGGTTTGGAATGGTTCCCTGCAGTACTACATGGGAGCTAACCGGGATCACCGATTCTTGATGCGTGCCGTGAATATCCTAGACGAAGATTATTACGAGCGCGCATCTGCCAGTGCTGATAAACAGGTTTCCAGGGCAGGTGTTCGTGGTGAAATTGACCGTTTCGACGGGGATTATTACTACCAGTATGGCTGGAATGGTAAGCCCCGTTCGTTTTGGCTTCAGTATGAATATAACTTTTAGCGTTCTGAATTCGTCCGTTTGAAGTCCTTTGGCCGCTCATATTGAGGGCGGCCAGTCTAATCAATTTATCGGTGAATAATATGCGTAAGTTATTTCGGAATATTCTGCTTTTCATTGCCGCTTTCTCCATGTCTTTTTCGGTTCTTGCCGATGGTGATGCACCAAGCGTGCGCTGGTGGAAGGGTAACACCCACACTCATACCTGGTGGAGCGATGGTGATTCCCCTCCTGAGACGATTTCAGCCTGGTACAAAGAGCACGGATATAATTTTCTGGTGTTAAGTGACCACAACATCATGCAGCAGGGCGAGAAGTGGTATTCCATTACCAATCCGAAAAGAAGATCTGACCAAGTCGCGTCAGCGTACCGTGAATACCGGGAGCTCTTTCCCGAGGGGTGGATTGAAGAGCGTACAGTGGAGGGTGAGAAACAGGTTAAATTGAAAACCCTGGAGGAGTTTCGTCATCTTTTCGAAGAGCCTGACCAGTTTATTTTTGTCAAAGGTGAAGAGATCACCGACCGATTTCATTCTCACCCGATACATATGAATGGCGTGAATACGGTAGAGTACATTGCACCGCAGGGCGGGAAGGATATCCCCGATACCATCCAAAATAACCTCGATATGGTGAAAGCTCAGAGTAAGAAGTATGGACAACCGATGTTTGTACATCTCAATCACCCTAATTTCTACTTTGCACAAACCCCTGAGGACTTCTTCCACCTGGAGTACGACGAAGGTGAAGGGTATTTCGAAATGTACAATGGTCATTCCCACGTTGCCAACTATGGGAATGATATCCACCAGAGTGCCGAGCGAATGTGGGATATTGTGTTGGCCAAGCGCCTCGGTGAGCTGAAACGCAGCGTACTTTACGGTGTGGCGGTCGATGACGCACATGAGTACACCCGCTGGGGGGGAGAGCACACGAACCCCGGGCGCGGTTGGATTATGGTTCGCTCTGCCTGGCTGACGCCCAACAAAATAACGGAGGCGATCAAGCGCGGCGATTATTACAATTCTACCGGCGTAACCTTGAAGAGCCTGGATATTGGTGAGAATCGCATCGACCTGGAAATCGATGGGGAGAAAGGTGTTGAGTACACCATCGAATTTGTTGGAACGCCACGCGACGTCAATATGACACCCGAAGTTCGCGTGCACCCTCACGACCACAACCAGGTATCCGATCACCAGCACTCACATGTGAAAACGTACAGTGATGAGATTGGTCGAGTGCTGAAGACCGTGAAGGGGACTAGCGCCGCGTACCAGGCGACAGGGAAGGAAATCTACGTTCGCGTTCGTATTACATCCAGCAAGGCGCACCCGAACCCCCATCAAAAAGGGGATAGAGAGATGGCCTGGACGCAACCGCTTGTCGTCAGGCTGTAAGGATCACTGCGTGTCCGTTGAACCGCGATAGATTGATCAGTCGTTATTTGTCTTGGTAGGAGCCTGCAAGGCAGGCTCCTATAAGGGAGTTACTTGCCGTAACAATCCCGCGTCATATTTTCCACCCGATCCGCATGCACGATCGCGTTGTCTTCGATACGCACGCCACCAAACGGACGCAGCTTTTCCACCTTGTCCCAGTTCACCTCATCCGCCAGCTGGGACTCCTTCAATTCCGCCAGCAGGCTCTCGATAAAGTACAGGCCCGGCTCGATGGTGAATACCTGATTTTCCTCGATGGTGCGGGTGGTTCGGAGGAAAGGGAATTCACTGGGTGGTGGGGTGGTTCCGCCCTCTGGTGCGGTCTGATGGCCACCCACATCGTGCACCTGCAGGCCAAGGAAATGACCGAGGCCGTGGGGCATGAAGGTTCTGGTGAGGCCGGACTCCACCGCGCTTTCGGGGGAGGTTTTGACCACGCCGAACTGCTGCAGCAGCTGGCCGATTTTGTGATGGCAATCTTTGTGCAGTTCGATATAGGACGCACCAGGTTTCAGGCCGGCCACCAGCTCCTGCTCTTTCTCATGCATTGCCGTTACCAGATCTGCAAATTCACCTTGCCGATAGGCGTAGCTGCGGGTGATGTCTGCGCAGTAGCCGTTGCAGTCGGCACCGGCGTCGATCAGGAAGCTACGGCGTTCACTCTCCGGCAGCTGCTCGGTGGAGAGGTGGGTGTAGTGCAGGATCGCCCCGTGTTCATTCAGGCCGACGATGTTGCCGTAAGGCATGGTGTTTTCGCCCTGGCCGGCGGCGTTGAGGTAGGCGAGGTTGATTTCGAATTCGCTGGCGCCTGCGCGGAAGGCGTCCTCAGCGGCCTGATGTGCGCGCACGGCGATGCGATTGGCTTCGCGCAGACATTCGAATTCATAGGGCGTTTTGTATGCGCGCGCCCAGTGCAGATGGTCGATCAGGTGCTGCGGGTTGCGCTGGCCGATCTCCCAGCCTTCGAGCTTGCCGGTTTCTCCGATAAAGGCTGCGTTTTCACCGGTGAGAAATGCTTTGGCTTCGTCCGGTTTTGCCAACAGCTCGATATCGTATTCGTCGCTCCAGAATGTCTGGGGAGCAGGGGGGACGTAGTGCCAGAAATCCACTGGGCGGTAGAACAGAAGTTTTGGCTTTTGCCCGCGGCGGTAGATCACCCAGCTGTGGGGATTGTCGGTGACCGGGACCAGCGCCTTGAACTGAGGGTTTACACGGAAGGGGTAATAGTTGTCATCCAGAAACTGGACAGAAGGCGCACCGCTGAAGACGTTCAGGGTCTCAAAACCGCACTGGTCGAGGATATCGTCGTAGCGCTTGCGCAGGGTGGCCAGGTGTTCACTGAAGAGTTGCTTGTCCATAACGCCCCTAAATCGATTTGCGAGAAACTGGATACACCAAAAAATTGGTCAAATATTAACCTGCGTGGCAGGTACACGATTGCACATAGTGTATAGTCAGCGTTCTGAATAGTTAGTCTGATTTTGGGCCATGGAAAAGAAGATACTGCTGACGGATTGCCCGGATGCCAAAGGGTTGATCGCGAAGATCACCAACATCTGTTACAAGCACCAGCTGAACGTTACCAAGAACGATGAGTTCGTCGACCGTGTCCAGGGGCGCTTTTTTATGCGCACCGCCCTGGAAGGCAACTTCAACGATGCCACCCTGCTGGAAGACCTGGATATGGCACTGCCGGCCGGGGCCGCGCGCAAGCTGGTGGCTAGCGGGCGCAAGCGCCTGGTATTGATGGTGACCAGAGAGGCGCACTGTCTCGGCGATATCCTGATGAAGTGCTATTCCGGCGCGATGGATGTGGAGATTGCCGCGGTAATCGGCAATCACAAGGATCTACAGCCACTAGTCGAGAAGTTCGATATCCCGTTCCACTGGCTGCCCGCCGAAGGGCTGGAACGCGCCCAGCACGAAGAGCAGGTGATGCAGCTGGTGGATGGATACACGCCGGACTATCTGATTCTTGCCAAATATATGCGCGTGCTCACGCCGCAGTTTGTCGCGCACTACAGCAAGCGCATCATCAATATCCATCACTCCTTTCTGCCGGCTTTTATCGGCGCCAAGCCCTATCAGCAGGCATTTGAGCGCGGAGTGAAAATCATCGGCGCTACCGCTCACTTTGTCACCGACGACCTGGATGAGGGGCCGATCATCGAGCAGGACGTGATTCACGTGGACCACGGCTACTCCGCTGAGTCCATGACCAGCGCCGGGCGCGATGTGGAAAAGCAGGTGCTTAGCCGCGCGTTACAGTTGGTGCTGGAAGAGCGGGTGTTTATCCACGGCAACCGCACGGTGGTGTTCAAGTAATTTGGTGTGGGAGAGCACATGATTAGTCGTTTATCTGTGAAATGTTTGATCCTTTCCTCTGGTCTGATTCTCGCCGGTTGTGCCAGCGAACCGCAGGCGCCGAATCCGGGCCTGAAAGAATCCTTCCATACTGAAATTGCGGCCAATGGCTCGAAGCGTTTTACCTATTCCCTGGAAATGGCCACACCGCAGATCCGTGGGCCCTATACCGAAAGCCCCACCATGCGTGGCGGTATGGTTCGGCAGCAGGATATGAATCGCGGCCGCGCAAGCCGGGGCCAGCGGTTGGACTTTGACTATGCGCTGGAGCTGAAGTTGAAAGAAACCGGCTTCTGCCGCGATGGGTATTTTGTGATCGATCGGGTCGTGTCTCAGCTCGGTGGTGAGGTGCGCGGCGAGTGCCGCGACCCGGCAACCCGATAATCGGGTAATTTTTCGTTAAGACTGATCCGTCACTCCCCCAAGTCCGTACAATCCCCCGCTTCTCGCTCGCGCGACTTCTTGGGGATTCTCTATGTTCGATCAGTACAGCCTGCCGCTGGTAGCGCTTTCTTATGTCATTTCGGTGTTTGGGTCCTTCGCCGCCTTGCAATTGGTGACCGGGATTACCGAGGCTGTGGTGAAAGTGGACCGTCAGCGCGCCATCGGGTTGGCCGGTCTGGCGCTGGGTGGCGGTGCCATCTGGTCGATGCATTTTGTGGGCATGATGGCCCTGAAATCGCATATGCCGATGTCGTACGATGTGTTCAAGACACTGCTTTCGGTAGTGATTGCCGTGGCCGCCTGCACCGGTGGCCTCGCCATTGTGGGTACTGGGCGTTTCACCATTGATAAGCTCCTGCCCACGTCCATCCTTACGGGCATCGGCGTTGCGGGTATGCACTATATGGGCATGGAAGCGATGCTGATGCCCGCAGAGATCCAGTACAACCTCAATATCCTGATCATTTCCGTGGTGATTGCCGTAGCGGCTGCATTTGCGGCGCTGTGGATGGCATTTCACCTGCACGGCGTGTGGCAGAAGCTGGGCAGTGCGTTGATTATGGGTGTGGCGGTGTGTGGTATGCATTACACCGGGATGGCCGCGGCGAGTTACCAGCATACCGGCGTGATGCCGGAAGCAGGCTTCGCCGGCGCATTGAGTGATGAGTATATGGGCGTGGTGACGGTGGTGATCAGTATCGGGATTATTGCCATGGCACTGGCGGTGAATCACTGGTATCGCAATCGCGTGCTGCTTCCGCAATAGGTATCGTGCGGGCGCTCATAAAAAAAGCCGGAGCAGTGCTCCGGCTTTTTTGTGTCTGGCGATCCGTTTTCGAGAATCCGCTCCCGAGAATCAGTCCATATAACTCTCGATCGGCGGGCAGGAACAGATCAGATTCCGGTCCCCGTACACATTGTCGATACGGTTGGACGCGGGCCACACCTTGTGGTGTTTCAACCACGCGGCCGGGCGGCCGGCGACTTCGCGGCTGTATGGGTGAGTCCACTCGTCGGTCATCACGTCGTCTTGGGTGTGCGGCGCATTGTGCAGGGGGTTGTCTTCCGCAGTGTATTTACCGCTTGCGACATCTTCCGCTTCCTGGCGAATGGTCGCCATGGCTTCGACGAAGCGATCCAGTTCTTCCTGAGCTTCGGATTCCGTAGGCTCGATCATCAGCGTGCCGGCGACCGGGAAGGACATGGTGGGCGCGTGGAAGCCGAAGTCCATCAGGCGCTTGGCGATGTCTTCTTCGGTAATACCGCTGGTTTCTTTCAGTGGGCGCAGGTCGATCAGGCACTCGTGGGCGATAAATCCGTTGCTGCCTTTGTACAGCAGCGGGTAGTGCTCACTGAGTTTCTTCGCCATGTAGTTGGCGTTCAGAATCGCGGTCTCGGTGGCGAGTTTCATACCCTGTTTGCCCATCATGCGGATGTACATCCAGCTGATTGGCAGGATACTGGCCGAGCCCCAGGGTGCGGCAGAAATGGTGCCGTTGACTGGATCGTTGCCCGGTACTTCGGTGACCGGGTGGCCGGCCAGGTAGGGCTTCAGATGTTCGCCAACGGCGATCGGGCCCATGCCGGGGCCACCGCCACCGTGGGGAATACAGAAGGTCTTGTGCAGGTTCAGGTGGGACACATCGCCACCAAACTTGCCCGGTGCGGCAACGCCGATCAGGGCATTCATGTTGGCGCCGTCGATGTACACCTGGCCACCGGCGTCGTGGATCAGCTCGCAGATTTCGCGGATGCCTTCTTCGAACACACCGTGAGTAGACGGGTAGGTGACCATCAGGGCGGCGATGCGGTCGCCGTGTTCGGCCACCTTCGCTTTCAAGTCTTCTACATCCACGTTGCCTTTTTTATCGCAGGCAACCACCACCACTTTCATGCTCACCATCATCGCCGAGGCGGGATTGGTGCCGTGGGCGGAAGCGGGGATCAGGCAGATATCGCGCTGACCTTCGCCCTTGGCTTCCAGGTATTTTTTGATCGCGACGAGACCAGCGTATTCACCCTGGGAGCCGGCGTTGGGCTGCAGGCTCACTGCATCGTAACCGGTACAGGCGGCGAGCATCTGCTCCAGCTGCCTGAACATTTCGCGGTAGCCTTCGGCCTGGTCCGCCGGTGCAAACGGGTGCAGCTTGCCGAATTCCGGCCAGGTCACCGGGATCATTTCCGCGGTGGCATTCAGCTTCATGGTGCAGGAACCCAGAGGGATCATGCTGTGGTTCAGTGCGATGTCTTTGGACTCCAGGGTCTTCAGGTAGCGCAGCATCTCGGTTTCTGAGTGGTGCGTGTTGAATACCGGGTGGGTCATGAAATCGGTGTTGCGCTGCAGGCTGGCGGGCACGCCGGCGACGCCGTTGGCGGACAGCGCGCTGTCGATTTTATCCAGGTCCAGGCCGTGCTCGCCTCCAACAAAAATGTTGAGCAGCTCGGAAACGTCCGCCAGGTTGGTGGTTTCGTTCAGACTCATCGCCAGGGCGTCGTCGCCCACCTTGCGCAGGTTGATCTCCGCGGCGATGGCGCGATCAAAAATGGCAGACTGCTTGTCGCCCACGGAAACGGTGAGGGTGTCGAACCAGCTGTCGTGGGTGAGGCTCAGGCTTTTTTCTTTCAGGCCGGCGGCGAGGATATCGGTGAGGCGTTGGATGCGCGCGGCGATGTTCTTCAGGCCTTCGGGGCCGTGGTAGACGGCGTAAAAGGCGCTCATCACCGCCAGCAGTACCTGGGAGGTACAGATGTTCGAATTGGCCTTCTCGCGGCGGATATGCTGCTCGCGGGTCTGCATCGCCATACGCAGGGCGCGCTTGCCCTTGCTGTCTACGGAGACGCCGATAATGCGGCCGGGGGCGGAGCGCTTGTAGGCTTCGCGGAAGGCGAAGAAACCGGCGTGCGGGCCACCGTAACCCATGGGGATACCGAAGCGCTGGTTGCAGCCGACGACGACGTCTGCGCCCATGTCGCCGGGGGCTTTCAGGGCGACCAGGCTCATCAGGTCTGCCGCTACTGTCACCAGGGCGCCGGCGTCGTGGACTTTGCCGATCAGATCGGTGAGGTCGCGTACCACACCGGTAGAGCCCGGGTACTGGAACAGGGCGCCGAACAGTTCTTCTGGCAGCTCGGTTTCCGGGTTGCCGACAACCACTTCAAAACCGAAGTGTTCTGCGCGGGTCTGTACCACGGCGATGGTCTGCGGGTGGCAGTCAGCGTCCACAAAGAAGACGTTGGATTTGTTGCGCTTCACCTGGCGCTTGCACATGGCCATGGCTTCCGCAGCCGCGGTGCCTTCGTCCAGCATAGAGGCGTTGGCCAGTTCCATGCCGGTGAGGTCCATGATCATCTGCTGGAAGTTCAGCAGGCCCTCAAGGCGGCCCTGGGCGATTTCTGGCTGGTAGGGGGTGTAGGCGGTGTACCAGCCCGGGTTTTCCAGCACGTTGCGCAGGATCACGTTGGGGGTGATGGTGTCGTGATAGCCCATCCCGATAAAGGTGCGGAACACCTTGTTGCGGCTCGCCAGGGCTTTCAATTCCGCCAGCGCTTCCTGCTCGTCCACCGCTTCCGCCAGATCCAGATCGTCGGACTTGCGAATGGAGGTGGGCACGGTCTTTTCAATCAGCTCGTCCAGGCTGTTAACACCAAGGGTGTCGAGCATGGCTTTGGTCTGCGCGGCGTCCGGGCCGATATGGCGGCGGATAAAGGCGTCGTGCTGTTCCAACTGCTTGAGGGAAGGCTGGGTCATGGTGGTTGGATTCCTGTAAACACTGAATGTGTTGCCGGCGGGCTGTTGTGTAGACCTGCGGTTAAAACCTGCAGTTGAAACAAGGTACCGGTAAAAATAGCAAAATTGGCCGGCGCGCATCTTAGCAACGGTGTGGATTGCGGGCAATTGGTGCTCAAACTGGTCAAATCTGTGCTGTTTGCGGGTCAAATATGTGACATATATCCTGTTTTGCGTTGGGTGGCGTTATTTTGTTCTGCGTGGCGGAGCATTCATTAGCGCAAATACAGATGTGCGCCATACTGGTTGAATAACAAAGTGGACCGGGAAGGATCCCAGTCTCGGCACGGAATGGGCAGGGCCGCAATGGACCGCCTCGCTCACCTTCCTGCTCAGACCGCAAAACCCACGGAATTTGGGGCTTCAACGTGTTGCAAACGGCCAGACTCAATACCCTGCGCTTCAAAGCCTGCCTGTTCTCGCTGCTATTGGTAGTGGCGATGTGTCTTTTCTTTATTCTTCTGGGCAACGGCAGCCTGCAATCCCTGCTGGCAAAAAGCCGCGAACACCGCCATCTCAACTTCCAGTTTCAGGTATCGGGTCTGTTGCAGCAGTCCCGCCAGGAAATGGCGCGCCTCGCCGAACTGATCGCCCTGAGCCCGCGCGGGCGGATCTCCTCCCGTGACGAATTGCGCAAAGCCATGGACCGCCAGTGGGAGCTGTTGCAGCACAGCTGGGAGCTGCATTCGCTCAAGGTCTACGACGGGGGCGATAAGTCCATATTGAGCTGGGGCTCCCCCCACAGCGAGTTGAGCCCAGAGCAGGTGAGCCAGGTTCTGTTGCGCGGCCAGCCGCTGGAACTTGTGCACTGTGAGCATACGTGCGTGCAGAGCCTGTCGGTACCCATGCGCGCCCGCGGCGGCGATTATGTGTTGCAGGTGGACCGGCCTCTGGTAAACCAGCTGCGCCGCTTCCGCGAAATGACCGGCTCGGATATTGGCATTCTTTCCGCGGAACGCGAAGTGGCGCCGGATGAGGCCGGCAGCAAGTATCTGGCCGGCTGGCACCGGGAGGTGCTCTCCCTGACCTCGCGCGAGCGGGTATTGCCACTGCTTACCCGGGTGTCGGGTGAAGTGTCCGATCTTGCCGGGCTACAGCGAAAGCGGGTGTACGAACAGGACAACCGTCAGTTCGACATTCGCACCATGCGGATAGATGTGGACGATCACGGTGCGCAGTTTGTCTTTGTGGAGGATGTGTCGGGGCAGGTGGAGCACATCGACGAATCACTGAAACTGCTGCTGTTGTTTTCGGTGCTCGGAGCATTGATTTTCAGTGCGGCCGTGGCCGGCACCCTGTGGCGCCCGATCGTGCGCTTGCGCCGCCTTGCCCAAGCGCTGCCACTTCTCACGAATGGCCGCTTCAGTGATGCGCGGCAGTTGATCCGTCCGGTGAAGAAGCCCCTGGATAAATTCGACGAGCTGGACGTGCTGGACAATACCGGGCTGACGGTGTGTGACCAGCTGGAAGATATGAACGACATGGTGAGCCGCAAGACCGCCCAGCTCGAGCAGATCGCCATGCACGACAGCCTGACCGGCCTCGACAACCGGTACAGCCTGCTGGAACAGCTGGAATTCTACCTGGAGCTTGCGCGGCACCAGCCGCTGCCTGTCCCCGAGTGTGGCTACCTCTTTTTTATCGACCTGGACGACTTCAAGCAGGTCAACGACACCCTGGGGCACCAGGGCGGTGATGAACTGCTGAATGTGATTGCGCGGCGTTTACTGAGTGTGATGCGCTGCGGTGATATCGTCGCGCGCTTGGGCGGTGACGAGTTCTGCGTGTTCGTGCGAGATATTAAAGAGCCAGACGCTTACCGCACACTCGCCGAAAAACTGCTGAATACGGTGGCGCAGCCAGTAAAAATTGATGACAGCCTGGTGACCGTCACCATGAGTGTGGGCGTGGTCGCGATTGATGAGCAGGCCGAAACCCTGGAGGCGATTTTGCAGAAAGCCGACCTGGCCATGTACCACGCCAAGCGCCATGGAAAAAACAAATACCAGCTGTATACCCCCGACCTGCCGAACCTCTCAGAGCAGATTGCTCAATCCCCCAATCATTCCATTCCCGGCAAGGGCACATTGAAGCCGCTGGAACTGGTGACCTCGAAACCGCGTTAGCGCTGACTTTCTATTCACTGGCCAATCACCGGTCTCGAGCACGCCAGGTGGCGGACTGTTTTTGCGGTTTTGCCGGCGCTCACTGCGTCGCTGGTCTATCTTTATATTGATCCTGCGCGCGAATTTTGCACCGATGTACCCTTGGGCGCGAAATGAGCGACAAACCAAGTGAACAGGAAAGTGAAGTCGCTGTGACATCCGCAGCGTCGGGCAGGCCGGGTCAAAAGCCCGGTGAAGAAAGGTTAACCAGTCGCACAATGGCGAGCAAAATATACACCACCAACGATCAACTTCTCGGTAGTTATCTGCGCAATTTACTGGAGTCGGCGGGCTATTCCGTACTGACCCAGAAAACCCGGGTCGAAGTGGCCCAGGGCGGGCTGGACTGGAATTCTGAACTCTGGTTGATTCGGGATTCCGAGCTGGCCAAAGCTCAGCAGGTTTTACAGCAGGCGCTTTCCGGAGAAAGCGCCTGACCGAATGGCCTGATCCAAAATTTACATCTTTTCCAGGGTTTCGATACCTAGCAGCGCCAGGCCAGTAGACAGAGTACGTGCTACCAGGTCGCACAGCTGCAAACGGCTCTGCTTATCCTCTTCGCTGACTCCTTCCTTCAGCACCGGGCAGGCTTCATAGAAGCTCATATACACACTCGCCAGCTCGTACAGATAAGTACACAGCACGTGTGGGAAAGTGTCTTTCGCTACCTGATCCAGAACCTCGCCAAACTGATTCAGCTTGATTGCCAGCGCGCGCTCGGCGTCGGTGCCCAATACGATGTCACCGTTCAGTTCGGACGGCTCCACACCGGCGCGGCGGAATATGCTGCGCACGCGGGTGTAGGCGTACTGCAGGTAGGGCGCGGTGTTGCCCTCGAATGCCAGCATGGCATTCCAGTTGAACACGTAATCGTTGGTGCGGGTTTTGCTGAGGTCGGCGTATTTCACGGCACCGATACCCACCACACGGCCGATTTCGGCGCACTCTTCCGGGCTCAGGTCTGCGTTTTTCTCCGCCACCAGTGCCGTGGCACGCTCCACCGCTTCATCCAGCAGTTCCGCCAGTTTTACGGTGCCGCCAGTGCGGGTTTTGAACGGCTTGCCGTCGTTGCCCATCATGGTGCCAAAGGGGCAGTGTTCCAGAGTCTGGCTGTCGGCGATGTAGCCGGCCTTGCGGGCGACGGTAAACGCCTGCTGCAGGTGCAGGGACTGGCGGGCGTCTACGACATAGAGAATGCGGTCGGCGTTCAACACATTGGCGCGGTAGCGGATGGCTGCCAGGTCGGTGGTGGCGTAGAGGTAGCCACCGCCTTTTTTCTGGATGATCACCACGCTCGGGTTGCCTTCCTTGTCCGCCATTTCCGGCAGGAAAGCGACGATGGCGCCCTGGTCTTTCACGGCGATGCCGCGGTCGATAAGGTCTTTCACCAGCACCGGCAGGTCGTCGTTGTACTGACTCTCGGCGTAGACGTCTTTGCGCTGCAGGGTGACGCCCAGCTTCTGGTAAATCTCTTCTGCGTGGCTGATGGAGACGTCGATAAAACGCTGCCACAGTTTCAAGCAATCGGCATCGCCACCCTGCAGTTTCACCACGTATTCCCGCGCGCGATCGGCGAAGCCTTCTTCTTCGTCGAAGCGGACCTTGGCTTCGCGGTAGAACACTTCCAGATCTTTCAGGGCCACTTCGGCATCCTGGTCTTCCAGCTTATCTGCCAGGTGTGCCAGCAGCATGCCGAACTGGGTGCCCCAGTCGCCCATGTGGTTCTGGCGGATGACCTTGTGGCCCTGGAATTCCAGTAGGCGGGCGAGGGCGTCGCCGATGATGGTGGTGCGCAGGTGGCCCACATGCATCTCTTTGGCGAGGTTGGGGTGGGAGTAGTCCAGCACCGCGGTCTGCGGCTCTGCCGCTACGGCGATGTTCAGGCGCTCGTTGGCGCGGGCCGCGGCCAGGGTCTCGCCCAGCCAGGAGTCGCTCAGGTGGATATTGATAAAGCCCGGGCCGGCGATCTCGACCTTGTCGATCATCGGCTGTTCGCCCAGGTTGTCGACGATCTTGGCGGCCAGCTCGCGGGGGTTGGTGCCCATCTTTTTGGCGGCGCCCATGGCGCCATTGGCCTGGTAGTCACCGAAGCCGGCCTTTTTGGCTGGGGCGACGGCGGGGCTGCAGTCGGCGGGGATGCCGGCGGCAGTCATGGCGGCCTGAAAGAGTTCGTTGAGCTGCTGGCGAATGTTCATAGGGGGGCGATATCCCGTTGGCGTTCTGAATACTGAGATTCTGGACAATGAAGAATATAGAAGAAGGCGGGATTTTAATGGGCGGTGGGGGCATTGCAACCTGCGCTGTGAACGGGTAGCAAATACCAGCTCTGGGTTTGACCGAAAAGCTACCGTTGATTTTACGGCATGGGGCTACCAGGCGAAGTCTGTGGAAGTGCGCAAACCGGAAGATTTCCTCCGGTTGGTTAAAAATTGTACAGGGTCTGGGCAAAAAAATCCCGCATTAATATGCGGGATTGTTCTGTGGTATTTGGCGGCAAAGCTTACTTTTGCCAATACCTATTCGGGCTTGGGGTCACTCGAAGCGGATATTGTCGACCCAGGCGGTATCACTGTTGCCTGATTCGGATACGTCCTTGCGGTACACCCAGGTGAATGTGTGGGAGCCACTGCTCAGAGTCTCACTGGTGTACGTCTGCCAGTCGGCTGCGCCGCTTTCCTGGAGCACTTGTACACCGTCGATATAAAACTCGAAGGTGTCGTAATTTTGTTCGGAGCTCACCGAATAATCAAAGCTGATGGACTCTGCAGAAACGGAAACAAACTCGAAGCTGCTCGTCTGGCCGTGGCTGATTGGCGCCGCTTGCAAAATGTAGTTGCCGTTTGCATTGTTTGAGGAGTCAGCGTTGTTTGCCGAGACCACAGTCCAGGGACTGAAACGCTCATCTGGCGAGCTTCCAGACTCAAAGTCGTACAGGGGGGCGACCGGCTGTTCGTTGATCAGCTCGATAGGCGTGCCCTGACGACCATAGGTCATTGGAATGTAGTATCTGGCGTTGGCGTTAGCGCTATCGGTAACAGTAACTCCGCAGTGCCCGTAAGTGGTAGTGCTGCTGGTTACGGTAACTTCATCGCCGCGCGTCGCGCTCAGGCGGCAAGCGCTGTTGGTTGTTGCCCACGCAAAGATCGGCTTGTTGGCCGCGCTGGAGGTGGCAACGAGAGATACAGACTGACCTGAAGCAATATGCAGGTTGCTGGCGGTGACATCCGTTTCTGATACGTAGAAGTAAATATCCTCAGAAACCGGGTTTACATTACCTGCGCCAATTAGCACATTTTCATCGGTGACGGTAATGTACTCGGAGCCGACTTCGCTATTGGCGGTCAGGGTAATAGTTTCACCGCTATTGGCCTCGAGGCTGATGGCACCGGCTGAATTACTTTCAATCCAGGAATAGGAGCTTTCTTCCCCCTTGCCTTTCCAGCGGGTGGTTGCAGTGAGCTCCACGCTTTCGCCCGGTTGAAGGTTGATAATGGTGCTGCTCAGCGTGTTGAGGTTTTGCGCAACCGGTAGCCCGTTAATGCGCAGCTCTGCAGGCATGTCGCCATTAAAGCCCGCAGTGTTATATGTGCCGCGAATAGTCGGCTCGCCCGCGCCGGTGGAGTAGGTGATGCCTAGCTCGTAAGTGCTGCCATCACGTCGCGGGGAGGAGAATTCCAGTACATAAATGGCGTTCAGAATATTCTGGATACGCGCGGAGACGCTTGTCAGCTCTTCACCTAGCTGGTCAAAATCTGTGGTGGCTAGAGCGTACTCTGGGTTGCTGGCAAGGAAGTGCAGTTCGGTAGCGTCTGTGGACGTCGGGATGGTGAACACCCGCTTGCCGCTGTCCTGGATGAACGCGATAGTGTCGTCTTTGGCGCCTGGGTTAGCCTCGTCATTACCGTCACTAATAATGACTGCATAGCCCTGCACAATGTTGGAGCTGGTAAACGAGTCCTGCCACAGATTCAGCGCATATCTGGTTGCGCCGTAGAGGTTTGTGGAACTGTTGTCGGGACGTGCAGCGCGTACGAAGTTGGCCAGGTCCGTCAGCGCATTGTCGATCAGTGTCACGTTGCGAGTGAAGGGTAGCTGTGTAGTGATGTCGCCGTCATAGATAACGATGGCGATCTGCTGGCCGTCGAGCAGCTTGCTGCTGAGCTCGGTTTCACCTTCTGAGCCGTTTTCCACTTTTACTTCTTCCAGAAGGATTGCGCGGAGCTGGGCCACTGCCTGCTGGATTTCGCTGTCGCTAACACTGGCGGAAACGTCCAGTGCAAACACGGTCGGCAGGGTGAAACCCAGGCCGGTCGCGGGTGCAATGGCGGCGAGAGATTCCTCGCTGTTGGTGATGTCAGTGCCATCATTGGTGATAGTGAAGTCCGCCAGCGTTAAGCCGGGTTTTGGTTCATCTTCTTCATCAAAGGCTTGGAACAGGACCTGTACGAGGGATGGTGCGGCATAGAATCCCTGGATACCGTGTAGGCGTGCGCTCGATTCGGGGGCATCACTGCCGTCTCCGCCATCGCTACCGTCCCCGCTACCGTTCCCACCGTCACCACCACCATTTCCGTTGTTGGTGGGCGGTGTGTCATTGTCGCTAGAGCCACCTCCGCCGCCGCAGGCGGTAAGACAGGCGCTCAGAAGCGCCACCCCAAGTATTTTTTTCAGATCGATATCTTTGTACATGAACGAATCCCAAGTGCACTTTGTTTTAATCGTGGAAAAGGCGGCGATAAAAACATCAATGTCATCTAGATATGACTGGCCCCCACTGCCTTTGGCGGGGGATTAGACATAAAAATGTGATGCGGTTCAATGGCTAAATGGGGCTAATCTGGTAGGTAGTTTTGCGTTGGTGGAGCGTTGAAGTAAGGTCGGGAAGGGCGATCCTCGTGCAACGATAAAGTGCAGTCTTCAATGCGTTGTTTTTTGCACTTTTTATCGGTTAATGCTGCGCGGTATCTGAATGAGAGATTGTAGTTCCGGAGCTTTGGTCGAAATCCGCACCGTTGCAAGAGACATAAAGAAAGACGAAATTTACTGGGCTCGGGAAGCATTGCAACCTGCGCGGGATCTGTCTGCTGGGTTAATATGGCGCGCACTGTAGGGAATGGGGGGAGACATGTCTGGTACCACACTTTATTGGCACGACTATGAAACCTGGGGGGTGAACCCGGGCGCAGACAAGCCCTCTCAGTTTGCCGGTATCCGTACGGATGAAGCCCTGAACGTGGTCGGCGAACCGCTGATGATCTACGCCAAACCCGCCAGTGACTGTCTGCCGCAGCCGATGGCCGCACTGGTCACCGGGCTGTCGCCACAAAAGGCGCTGGCGGAAGGGCTGCCGGAAATCGAGTTCATAAAGCGCATCGTCGACGAGCTGGGGGCGCCGGGCACCTGCGGGGTAGGCTACAACAGCCTGCGGTTTGACGATGAGGTCACCCGTCACACCCTGTACCGCAATCTACTGGATCCCTACGAGCGCGAGTGGAAGTCCGGCAACAGCCGCTGGGACATCATCGATATGGTGCGGCTTACATACGCCCTGCGCCCGGAGGGTATTGTGTGGCCGGAGCGGAAAACCGCCGCCGGCGAAAGCGTCCCCTCTTTCCGCCTGGAAGAGCTCACCGCGGCCAATGGCATCAGTCACGAAGGTGCGCACGATGCATTGTCCGACGTGCACGCCACCATCGATATGGCGAGGTTGATCCGCGACAGGCAGCCCAAGCTTTACGAATACGTGTACAACCTGCGCCGCAAACAGGAAGTGGCAAAAATCCTCAATCCGCGCGACCGCAAGCCGCTTCTGCATATCTCCGGCAAGGTGCCGGCGACCCACGGGCATCTCACCTATGTTCTGCCGCTGGCCATGCACCCGGTGAACCGCAATGCGGTCATCTGTGCGAATCTGGCTATGGACCCGCAGCCGATTCTGGACCTGGATGCCGATGCCCTGCGCGAACGCCTGTATACGGCCCGCGACAAGTTGGGTGAAGGAGAGCTGCCGGCGGGGCTGAAGCTGATCCATTTGAACCGCTGCCCGGTACTGGCGCCGGCGAAAATGCTCTCCGACCAGCGCGCCGCCGATCTGCAGATCGACAAAGCGGCCTGCGTGGCCAACTGGCAGACGCTGCAGGGGCTGGACCTGACCGAAAAACTGCACAAGGTTTTCCTCGACGGCGACTTCCCGGCAAAAGACGTGGAGGCCCGCCTCTACGACGGCTTTATGAACGATGCCGACCGCGATACCTGCCGCCAGCTGCACAATGCCCTCACAAGCCGCGGCGCGGACGCGTTGGCCGGGCCGGTGCCGTTTACCGATTCGCGCCTGCCCGAGCTACTCTTTCGCCTGCGGGCGCGTAACTTCCCAGACACGCTTGGCGAAGAGGAAGCGGAGCGCTGGGAGGAGTGGCGTTATCAGCGGCTCACGGATCCGGCGTTTGGTGGGAGTATCACGATGGAGGCGTATTTCGAGGAGATTGCGCGGCTGCGGACTGAATACCCGGATCGCACGGCGCTGCTGGATCAGCTCGAAGCCTGGGGTGATGCACTCCTGGGTTGAGACGCTTCCTTCTTCCTTGTTGGAGCCAGCAGGGTGCTTCGCATCGGGGGCTGGCACCGCGCATCCACGAATTCCCGGCTGTATCACCAGCGCAAGCCCGCGTAGAATAGCGCCCGCAAAGCCGCCGGCGATCCCGGCGCAAATCAGTGCATGAAGTGGAGCATCAATGGACTTTATCGGCGCCAATATTCTTTCCGTCAGCCAGTTTGAGCGCGGCGACATCGACCGTATTTTTGCCGTGGCAGACACCATGGTCCCCTACGCCCGCCGGGAAAAGGTCACCCGGGTACTCGAGGGCGCTATCCTCGGCAATATGTTCCTGGAACCCAGCACTCGTACCCGTGTCAGTTTTGGTTGTGCTTTCAACCTGCTCGGCGGCACCGTGCGCGAGACCGTCGGCATTTCCGCCAGTGCCCTGGCCAAGGGCGAATCCCTGTACGACACCGCGCGGGTCCTCTCCGGCTATTCTGACGTCATCTGCATGCGCCACCCACAGTCAGGCTCTGTGGCCGAGTTTGCCGCCGCCAGCCGCGTGCCAGTAGTTAACGGCGGCGACGGCGCCAACGAACACCCTACCCAGGCACTGCTCGACCTGTACACCATCCGCAAGGAGCTGGAAGGCAAGGGCCGTTCCCTGGACAACTTCCGTATCGCCATGATCGGCGATCTGAAATACGGACGTACCGTGCACTCCCTGTGCAAATTACTGTGCCTGTTCAACAACGTGCAGCTGGTGTTTGTCTCGCCGGAAGAACTGGCGATGCCGGATGTCGTCATCGAAAAACTCCGCGAGGCGGGTCACCAGGTCACGGTATCCGATCAGCTCGAGCAGTCCATCAAGCATGTGGATATTGTCTACTCCACCCGCATTCAGGAAGAGCGATTTGAATCCCAGGAAGAAGCCGACCGCTACCGCGGCCGCTTCCGGCTCAACCGGGATATCTTCACCCGCCATGCCGAGCCCAACACCGTCATCATGCACCCGCTGCCGCGGGACTCCCGCGCGGAAGCCAACGAGCTGGATTCCGACCTGAACGAACACCCGAGCTTGGCGATTTTCCGCCAGACCGACAACGGCCTGCTGGTGCGGATGGCATTGTTTGCCATGTTGTTGGGGGTGGACGACAAGGTGGATCAGTACGCGCGGCCGATAACCTGGCAGACGCGCCGCAATCAGATATAGCGCCTTTCAAATCGGGCGCTGCCACAATTCGCCCTTTTTGATCTTCAGTGGGCCTTAATTCGGCCCGGCCCTCGCCAGCTTGCTCTCGTTTAATGCCTTCAGAACGTAAATATCTGGAGGCTTCTGTGAACCGTCCCTTTTTTCATGCGCCGCGCATTTCGCGCGAACTGCTGATTCTCCCAAACGACGAATACTACCGCCGCCGCTACCGCAAAAGTCGCGGTGGCAGCTGGCTGTTGTTGCTGGTTACCGCCATCGCCGTGCTGGTGGCCGCGCTTGGCGCCCGTGCGCAAACTATTGAGCACAGTGACGAGGAGACTCTGGAACAGTTCGAAAACGTCAGCATGAATGAGTCCGGCAGTGGTGACCTGCTGTTTAGCGGCTCTGAGCCCGGGCGATATAGTCCCGCGATGCATCTGGGCACGGAAGTGGATATCCGTGTGCGCGGGCTGGTGGCCGAGGTCAAACTGGAGCAGCAATTCCGCAATACCAGTAATGACTGGCAGGAGGCGGTGTACGTACTGCCGCTGCCAGAGAGCGCCGCGGTCAATGGAATGGAAATTGTAATCGGCGAGCGCCGTATCCTTGGCAAGGTGCGCGAGCGGGAAGAAGCAAAAAAAGTCTACAAAGAAGCCAGGGCGGCGGGTAAGCGTGCGGCATTGCTGGAGCAGCAGCGCCCGAACCTGTTTACCAGCCGTGTGGCCAATATCGCACCGGGAGATGAAATCTCGGTGGAAGTGCGTTATCTGCAGACCCTGCGCTTCGACAGTGGTCAGTTCAGCCTGCGATTGCCCAGTACACTGACACCGCGCTATATGCCGGGTACGCCGGTGGCGGCAACACAGGCAGTTGCGTTGAACGCACACGGTTGGTCTCTGCCTACCGATCAGGTACCTGATGCGGATGAGATCTCCCCGGTAATGATGCCGGCGGCCGAGCTGGCAGCCCACAGTGGCAGCCACCAGATGAAAATTCGTGTGGACCTGGGCATGGGGTTGCCGCTCGCGGATATTTTCAGTCCCTACCACGAGGTGAATTTCCATCGCGAGAAGGACCACCGTTATCAGGTGAGCCTGAAGCAGGGCAGTGTGCCCATGGATCGCGACTTCGCGCTGTACTGGCGCCCGCAAACATCGGCCATGCCCGCGGCTGCATTGTTTGCCGAGCAGTCGGCAATGGCCAGCGAGCCCGCCGCGCAGTATTTGCAATTACTGTTGCTCCCGCCCCAGGAAAACTTGACCGCGCGCAAGCTACCGCGCGAGGTCGTGTATGTGGTGGATACCTCCGGCTCCATGGGAGGCAACTCCATTCGCCAGGCCAAAGAGAGTTTGCTGCTGGCATTGTCTCGTCTGACTGCCATGGACCGCTTCAATATCATTGAATTCAACAGTACCCACAGCAATCTTTTTCCCCGCCCCATCATCGCCACTCCGGAAAATATCCAGCGCGCCCGCAGTTGGGTGGAATCTCTGCAGGCTGCCGGCGGCACGCGCATGGCCCCGGCGTTGAGAGAGGCGCTTTCACAGCAGCTGGACCACCAGACTGGAGAGCTGGTGCGGCAGGTAGTTTTTATTACTGACGGCTCTGTGGGCAATGAACGTGCGTTGTTTGAGATGATTCGTCAGCGCCTTGGGGAAACCCGCCTGTTTACCGTGGGTATTGGTTCCGCACCCAACCATTTTTTTATGACCAAAGCAGCGCAGTATGGCCGCGGCAGTTTTGTGCAGATTGGCGACCTGGCGGAAGTGCAGCGCAAGATGGGCGCGCTGTTTGAAAAACTGGAAAGCCCACTGGTGACAGACCTTGAAGTGCAATGGCCACAGGGCATCAAGGTGGAGTCTTACCCCAAGCGCTTGCCGGATCTGTATCGCGGCGAACCGATTCGCCTGATGGCGCGGACCGATGGTAGCGCGCTGGGTACGGCCGCAAGTGGAGATGTGGTGATCAGTGGCCGTCTGGCCGGCAAGCGGTTTACCCGCAGATTGTCGTTGAGTCAGCTGTCGGTCGATCAATCGGGTAAGGGAATCGGCAGCCTGTGGGCGCGGGAGAAAATCGGTGCTCTGCGCGACGAGCAGCGCGAGCGCGGACCGATCAATGATCCCGAGGCGGTCGATCCGCTGCGGGAAAATATTCTCGGCCTGGCCTTGGGTTATCAGCTGGCCAGCCCGTACACGAGCTTTGTTGCGGTTGAAGAAACTCCGGTGCGCCCGCAGTCGGAGTCGCTCAAGTCAAACCCGGTACCCAATGCCGTTGCTCGCGGGCAGGTAATGCAGTCGTTTACGTATCCTTCCACCGCAACCGGTGTGTATGGGCAGCTGATTCTCGCGGCAATACTTCTGACATTGGGCGGTCTCTTGCGGTCTGTTCAGCGCGGTCAGCAACTGGCTGCGCGATGGGGCGGACACTGGCAATGGCTCCGCAAAGGGAAGTCGTCTGCTGAGCGCGCTTTGCGTCGCTGGCTGCGCGGTGTGATTCCGGACCTCCGTCGTCGCAACCAGGGCCGCCAGTCTGGACTGCCTCAATGACTCGGATAGCGCGATTCGGCCCGTGGATATCCACACTCTGCATCACGGTTGGGCTGTGGCAGCTGGGCGGCGGTGCCTGGCTGCTGCTGAAAGCAGAAGTGGCCCAGTACCTGATCAGCGATTCCTGGCAGCGCCAGCTCGCCAGCAGCGAGGAACAGAAGCCCTGGCCCTGGGCAGATACCTGGCCGGTAGCCCGGTTGAAAATAGGGGGTGAAAAAGCGCTGACGGTATTGCACGGAACCAGCGGCCAGGCACTGGCATTCGGGCCGGGGCTGCTCATCGGCTCCGGTGAGCCCGGCAATCTGGCCGAACCCCGCACCACCGTCATTGCCGCACACAAGGACACGCATTTCCGCAATCTCGGGACGCTGAAACCCGGTGCGGTGATACAGCTGCAAGATAAGAGTGGGCGCTGGCACGCCTATCGAGTCCGAGGATCGAAAGTGGTCAACAGTGAAACCGAGCGTTTGCCGGTGGCGAGAGTGCCGGGGCTGCTACTGGTAACCTGTTATCCCTTCGATGCCGTAACTGTGGGGGGGGCCCTGCGCTATTTGGTGTACGCGGACCATGTCGACCCGGTTTCTACGGTGCAGATGTAGTCTGCGAATTGGTATTCGCCGGTGGTTTTCGTCAAGCTTGAGGTCGGTAGATTTGTGTCGCGGCTGGTACGGCCGTCCATTCTGGAGTCCTCACCTGCGCCGGGATGGCGGGAAAACGTGACCAAAACCGATTTTTTGGACTCAATTTTGTAACAAAATTTTCTACTTTGACCGCTATATGTTTCAGTAAACCTGCCAATTGGCAAATAATTGTTTTACAAATTGGTTTTATTTGTTACTAATCGTCCTATCTGGAAAAACGTTTGTAGTAATACTACAATCGCCCCCGCTTACGCACATGCAGCCGGTTAATTGAGGGCATCTCTGTGCGCCGTAAGGCGTCCGCCCTACAGTTGACGGGCCGAGAATTCAACGCCGAATTCAAAGTCGAGCCGGTATTAACGAGCCCCTGAACAGGCTCCGATGGCCGGCGGTATTCAGGTCGCACAGTCCCTCCCGTTTCATGCACTGCTGAAACGTTGACCACCGTTCGTTGCTTTTCCGCCACAAAAGGCGGTGATCTGGCGAATCTGGTCGCAGAACCCGGGGGAAATCCCGGTGTTTGAGGTACTGTTGCGCCACAAATAATTCTGACCATAAAAAACACCGACTCGACGTCGTATATTCGCCGAGGAGCATTTGATGCACGAAGAAACCGACATTCAGGAAACGCAAGAGTGGCTGGACGCGCTGCAGGCGGTCATCCGTCACAGCGGTAAGGAACGCGCCGCGTTCCTGATCAAGCAGCTGTCTGACCGCGCCACCAACACCGGCGTACAGCTGCCGGCGGCCATTACCACTCCGTACCGCAATACCATTCCGCCGGACGCGGAAAAGCGTATGCCCGGTGATCTGTTCATGGAGCGTCGTATTCGCTCCCTGATCCGCTGGAACGCGCTGGCCATGGTGGTACGCGCCAACTCCAACAGCGACAGCCTGGGTGGCCACATCGCCAGCTTCTCGTCTGCAGCGACTCTGTACGACGTCGCGTTCAACTACTTCTTCCGCGGCAACGAAGCTGAAGAGCGCGGCGACCTCATCTTCTTCCAGGGCCACAGTGCGCCGGGCATCTACGCCCGCTCCTACCTGGAAGGCCGTTTTGACGAGGAACAGCTCGACAACTTCCGTCGCGAAGTGAACGGTAAGGGCCTGTCCTCGTACCCGCACCCGTGGCTGATGCCGGAATACTGGCAGTTCCCCACCGTATCCATGGGCCTGGGCCCGATTCAGGCGATCTACCAGGCGCACATCATGCGCTACCTGTCGGCCCGCGGTCTGTCTCCGCGCGGCGATCGCAAGGTGTGGGCATTCCTCGGTGACGGCGAGTGTGACGAGCCAGAATCCCTCGGCGCGATTGCGCTGGCGGGCCGCGAGAAGCTGGAAAACCTGGTCTTCGTGGTCAACTGTAACCTGCAGCGCCTGGATGGCCCGGTCCGTGGTAACGGCAAAATTGTTCAAGAGCTGGAAGGCGTATTCCGCGGTGCCGGCTGGAACGTGATCAAGGTCCTGTGGGGCCGCCTGTGGGATCCGCTGTTCGATAAAGACGAAAAAGGCCTGCTGCAGAAAGTCATGGACGAGACCGTCGATGGCGAGATGCAGAACTTCAAGGCCAACGGTGGCGCCTATACCCGCGAGCACTTCTTCGGCAAATACCCGGAGCTCGAGGAGATGGTCAAAGACTTCTCCGACGAAGAAATCATGAAGCTCAACCGCGGCGGCCACGACCCGTACAAGGTGTACGCGGCTTACGCCGAAGCCATGGCGAGCAAGGGCAAGCCTACCGTGATCCTGGCGCAGACCGTAAAAGGCTACGGCCTGGGTGCTGCCGGTGAAGCGGCAATGGATACCCACAACGTCAAGAAGATGGACACCGAGGCGCTGAAGCGCTTCCGCGACCGCTTCGCGATCCCGATTACCGATAAGGAAATCGAGGAAGTTCCCTACTACCGCCCGGCGCCAGACAGCCCGGAAATGAAGTACATGGCCGAGCGCCGCAAGGCACTGGGTGGCCCTGTACCGTCGCGCAGCACCGAAGTGGCGAAGCTGGAAATCCCGGAACTGGACGCCTTCAGCGCCCTGACCAAAGGCTCTGGCGACCGCGAAATCTCCAATACCATGGCGTTCGTGCGTGCGCTGTCCGTGCTGGTGAAAGACAAGAAGATGGGCAAGAACGTCGCGCCCATCGTGCCGGACGAAGCGCGTACTTTCGGTATGGAAGGCCTGTTCCGTCAGCTGGGTATCTACTCATCCCAGGGCCAGAAATACACTCCGGTCGATCACGGCCAGATCATGTATTACAAGGAAGACAAGAAAGGCCAGGTGCTGGAAGAGGGCATCAACGAAGCCGGCGCCATGTCTGCATGGATGGCTCTGGCAACCGCCTACAGCAACCACGGCGTGCCGATGGTGCCTTTCTATATCTACTACTCCATGTTCGGCTTCCAGCGCATTGGCGACCTCGCCTGGGCGGCGGGCGACATGCAGGCGCGTGGCTTCCTGATCGGTGCCACTGCTGGCCGTACCACTCTGAACGGTGAAGGCTTGCAGCACCAGGACGGCCACAGCCTGGTACTGTCCGGTACTATTCCGAACTGTAAGAGCTACGACCCGGCCTTCGGTTACGACCTGGCAGTGATCATTCGTCAGGGCCTCAAGGAGATGTACGAAGAGCAGAAAAACCTGTTCTATTACGTCACCGTCGAGAACGAAAACTTCCTGCAGCCGGAAATGCCGCAGGGTGTCGAGGAAGGCATCATCCGCGGTATCTACAAGCTGGATGCCAATTCCCGCAAAAAGGGCAAAGGCAAGGCCGCCAAGAAGCACGTACAGCTGGTCGGCGCCGGTTCCATCCTGCGCGAAGTCATGGCTGCCGCGGATATTCTCGCCGACCAGTTTGGTGTGACCTCCGACGTGTGGAACCTCACTTCCGCTACCGAAGCGGCCCGCGAAGGTCAGGACACAGTGCGCTGGAACATGCTGCACCCGACTGAAACCCCGCGTAAGTCCTGGGTGGAAGAGCAGTTTGAAGGCAACGAAGCGCCGGTTGTTGTGTCTACCGACTACATCCGTTCCTACGTTGAGCCGCTGCGCGAGTTTATCGATGGCGACATGATCACCCTCGGCACCGACGGCTTCGGCCGCAGTGACAGCCGCGAGCAGCTGCGTCGCTTCTTCGAAGTAAACCGCAACTACGTGGCTATCGCGGCCCTGAAGGGCCTGGCGGATCAGGGCGTGATCGAGGCATCTGAGGTGGCCGACGCCATCAAGAAGCTCAATATCGATCCGGAAAAAGTAAATCCGCGCCTGGTCTAAGGCCCGCTGAATAAGGAAGGTAAAGACATGGCTAAACAAGTCATTAAAGTGCCTGATCTCGGCGGCGCCGATCAGGTAGATGTAATTGAAATCGCCGTAGCCGTGGGTGACACGGTCGCGGAAGAGGATGCGCTGATTGTAGTGGAGGGCGACAAGGCCTCCATGGACGTGCCCGCGCCGATGGCTGGCAAGATCCTGAGCATCTCCGTCAAGGAAGGTGACAAGGTCTCTGAAGGCGATGTGATCGGTGAAATGGAAACCGATGCAGGCGATGACGCTGGCAGCGACGCGGCAGAAGAACCTGCTCCGGCGCCTGCTGAAGAGTCTGCGCCTGCGCCGGCTGCTGAAGAAGCACCGGCCTCCCAAGAAGCCCAGGCGTCTGCTGGCGAGGAAAAAGAAGAAGAGATCAAGGTTCCCGACCTCGGCGGTGCGGATGCCGTGGACGTGATTGAGATTTCTGTTTCTGCCGGCGACGAAGTGGAAGAGGGTGACGCGCTCATCGTCGTGGAAGGTGACAAAGCGTCCATGGACGTGCCGTCTTCTACCTCCGGTACCATTGTTTCCATCTCTGTAAAGGAGGGCGACAAGGTTTCCACCGGTGATGTGATCGGTGTGATCAAGACCCTTTCCGGGGGTGAGAGTGGAGGTGGTGCGCCTGCACCGGCTCCGGCCGCATCTGCGCCGGCGCCCGCACCTTCCCCTGCTCCTGTGAGTGAAGCGGAAGCACCCCAGCAAGCGCCGAAGCGGGATCCTCATGTAGAGCGCGACCTGACGCCCTCCGCCGAAGTTTACGCCGGCCCCGCGGTGCGCAAACTGGCCCGCGAACTGGGTGTGACTCTGAATAAGGTCAAGCCTACCGGCCCGCGCAATCGCGTCACCAAAGACGACCTGAACACCTACATCAAAGAGCAGGTGAAGAAGGCCGAGAGCGGTGCTGTGGGTGGTGTTGGCGGCGGCATTGGTATTGCACCGATGCCGGAAGTGGATTTCAGTCAGTTTGGCCCGGTCACCACCGAGCCGATGAGCAAAATCCACAAGCTCACCGCAGCCAATATGTCCCGCAACTGGCTGAACGTGCCTCACGTCACCCAGTTCGACGACGCGGACATCACCGAGCTGGAAGACTTCCGCAAGTCCATGAAAGCCGAGGCGGAAAAGCGTGGTGTGAAGCTCACTCCAGTGCCTTTCCTGCTGAAAGCGGCCGCGGCGGCACTGCAGGAAGTGCCGAGCTTCAACGTATCCCTGCACAACGATGGCGAGCACATCGTGAAGAAGGATTACGTGCATATCGGCATGGCGGTGGACACACCCAAGGGCCTGATGGTTCCGGTGATCCGCGATGTGGATAAGAAAGGCCTGTACGAGCTGGCAGAAGAAGCCACTGCGATGGCCATCGCTGCTCGCGACGGCAAGCTGAAGCCCCGTGACATGCAGGGCGCCTGCTTCACCATCTCCAGCCTTGGCGCCATTGGCGGTACCGGCTTTACCCCGATCGTCAATGCGCCGGAAGTGGGTATCCTCGGTGTGTCCAAGTTGGCTATTCGCCCGGAGTGGAACGGTAAGGAATTTGAACCGCGCAAGATGTTGCCACTGGCGCTGTCTTACGACCACCGCGCCGTAAATGGTGGCGATGCGGGCCGCTTCCTCACCTACCTGGCGGGCGTACTGGCCGACGTGCGCAAGCTGCTGCTGTAGCCTTAGGTTTCTCAGCGTCCAAAAAAGCGCCGGTGGTTTTCCATCGGCGCTTTTTTTTTGCCCCCTTTTTGGTCTGTTCGTTGCTCCCCAGTTTTATGAGCGGTGTCTCATTTTTCGGGCAATAAATGCGTCGCAAGTGGCCGATTGTCGTCTAAATACGGGTAACGTTGATTTCTGCGTATTTAATTCTGGTTAATTACTGTACATCGTCGTCGAACACTACCTGCGCGCTAAACTGAAAGTATCAGTGAGTAATTACCGGAAGATAGGAATTTCCGGTTGTGGTCAGGCAGTAATGAAATTGCGAGGTAATTGAGCCATGAACCGCACAGGGATCGCCACAGTGGCAATGGGAGCTGCGCTGTGTATACAGGGTTGTGTATTCGTACCTTATGGGAACGAAAACAGTTACGATCCATTTTTCTTTAACCCCGATGACAAATCCCAGAGCGCGGATTTTGTCGAAGTGGGCAACTATCTTCCGAATGCGGCGGCGCCACCGGCAGCCAGCCGCCAGTGCTCGATGGATGGAAATGGCGACCGAGTGGGCTCTGCCTGCTGGTTTTTCCCGGTGATGCGCGTGTATTAAGGGGCGTGTATTCAACCGGTATCTGAAGTGATTGTTAAGGAGGCCCCATGCGCAAACGAGTGACGATACTTTCCCTGATGGCGGCAGCGACGCTGCTTTCCGCCTGTGGTACCAGCAGTGTGCGCGATCAGGTGGTCTACCCTAACAGTGCGCCCATTCCCCGTGCGCCAGCGCATGCGGAGCAGAAAACCAACTACGATGGTTGCCCCGGTGATGCCGAAGAGTTGGCACCGGGCTCCATTTGTCCGGCCACTGCCCAGTGCTATGAAATTTCTGGCGGCCGCCGCTGCATCGTGTACGAGAAGTAAATCGCGCGAATGCTCGTGATACCTCAGGGAGTGGGGTACCTGGATTAGCTATCACAGAGGACGTGATATGAAGCTGCGCCTTTTTTACGTATTGGCTATTCTGCTGTCGGCTGGCTGCGCCAACACCGGTGGCAATTTGGAAAATGCCGCCGGTCTGGATGGTTTCTGGTGTGACCTCACCGGCACGCCGGCTACTTATTACCAGCGGCCGTTGCCGGCCAACCTGCTGCCCGCTTATCCCCGCAATTGCTTCGCCGGTGACACCGAGGTTCACACCGCAGGTTCCTGTCTGGTGGACGATGCAGTCTGTTATCAGCTGGATACCGGCGCCTGGTGTACCGCGGGACGCGCGCCACAGTGCCCTGCTGGCACGTCACCGATGGCAGTGGATGCTCCCTGTCCCGAGGGCGGTAAATGCTGGATGTACAGTGAGGGGTTGCGCTGCCACACCGTGGGTGCGTAAGTGGCTTGCTGGTTGGCTACCGCTTACCTACCGCCCACCTACCGTTCTCCAGAATCGGGCCAGGGCAGCCACAGGCTGACCTGTAGTCCTCCTTCGCGCCGGTTGTGTAGCCGAATCTGTCCGCCGTGGGCGTCGGCAATTTCCCGGCACAAGGCCAGCCCCAGACCCACACCCTGGGGTTTGGTGGAGTAGAAGGGCAGTAGCGCTTGCTGCAATACCTTGTCGTTCATACCACTGCCGCCGTCCGATACGGTGAGTAGCTGGCCGTGAGCATCGGCCTCAATTTGCAGAGTAATATCCTCTTCCGCACTGCCCGACTCTCCGGCGTTCTTCAGCAGGTTTAACAGCGCCTGCTCCATTTGTACCGGATCAAAATAGCCCGGCCGCAGTGGCAATTTCCCTTTCAGCGTAACCGGGTGCAACGCCTGAAGGTGCGTCACCAGAGATGACCAATGCACCTCCTCACAGGAAGGCGGCGGCAATTTGGCGAAACGCGCATAGCCCTGGGTGAATTCGGTCAGATGTCGGCAGCGGTCGGCAATCACATCAAATACACCCGCCAGTTGCGGCGAGTCGATTTTCTCCGAGAGCATCTTGCCGCTGTGCGCCATGGAGGAAATGGGCGCGAGGGAATTGTTCAGCTCGTGGCTGATCAGGCGAATGACTTTTTTCCACACCTGTACTTCAGCGCGGGTCAGCTCTTTGGTCATTTCCCGCAATAGAATCAGTCGGTGCTTTTGCGCGTTGAGTACGAAGGTGCTGTTACTGATATGCAGCGTGTGGCTGCCGTCGTCGTCGAGATAGCTGGTGAGTCCGTCCTGTTTCTGCTCGATAGCCCGTGCCAGCTCGGGCGGGCACAGGGTAAGAATCTGTTGTAGCAGATGTCCCTGTAACGGTTTTCCATTGTGCAGCAGGTGGCGCGCGCTGGTATTCGCGTAAATGATATGTTCGCGCTGATCGATCAGCAGCAGCGCCAGCGGTGAGCTCTGGATCACCGTATCCAGCAGTAATTCTCGTTGGTGGATATGTGCCCGTTCCCGCCGAAGTATTTCTCCCACCTCGTTGTACAGGTCCGCCAGCTGCCCTAGCTGGTCTTTGCGGTTCAGTGCCAGGGAAATGGAAAAGTCGCCGTCGCGGAAATTCAGCAGGCCGCCTTCGAGGCTCTGCAGTGCGCGGTTGAGGTTGTGGGTGAGCGGCCGCAACAGCACATACGCTAGAACGAGTGCCAGCAACAGGCCGGCGCTCCAGGCTAATATCGGCTGTGCGCCCAGGTGCAACAGGCCAAAGGGAATCCCCGTACCCAGTGTTACCGCGAGTATGACCGTGGCGAACAGTTTTCCTTCGATCGAGGTTTTTGGGCTGGTACCGCGGGGCATCAGTAGGGGATTCCGTATTTATCCAGGCGGCGGTAGAGCGCCTGGCGGCTCAGGCCCAGCTCGCGGGCGGCCTGGGCGATAATGCCGTTGCAGTTCGCCAGGGTCTGCTCCAGCAGTTCGCGGCTGGGTTCAAAGCTGTGTTCCGGCATTTTTAACTGCGTGTCTTCCGGCAGGGCGAGAGTCGTCTCTTCAATGATTTCGTCTTTGGTGAGTACGGCGGCGCGCTGCATTACGTTTTGCAGTTCACGCACATTGCCCGGCCAGCGGTAGCGCATCAGGCTTTGCTGGGCCTGAGGCCCCAGATTTTTTCCGCTCCCGGCGAGGAAGCCCCGGGCCAGTGGCAGAATATCTTCCGGTCGCTCGCTCAGTGGCGGCAGTTTCAGTTCAATCACATTCAAGCGATAGAACAGGTCCTGGCGGAAGCGGCCATCGGCAATCATCTGTTGCAGATTGCTGTTAGTGGCGCTGATCACGCGCACCTGCACCTTGCGGGTCTGGCTGCTGCCCAGGCGCTGAAATTCTCCGGTCTGCAATACGCGCAGCAGTTTTACCTGGCCGCTAGCGGAAAGCTCACCGATCTCGTCGAGAAACAGGGTGCCGCCGTCCGCCGCTTCGAACCGACCCTGTCGCACCTTATTGCCGGCGCCGGTGTAGGCACCGGCTTCTGCACCGAACAGCTCCGCTTCCATCAATTCTTCCGGCAGCGCACCCACATTGACCTTGATATAGGGGCCGTCTTTTACGCTGGAGTTGGCCTGCACAATATCGGCAATTTTTTCTTTGCCGGCACCGTTAGGCCCGGTGATCAGTACGGGTACATGGGCATGGGCCACCTGGGTGGCCATTTCCAGCAGGGTCTGCACGCGCTGGCTGCGGTAGATGATACCCCGTAAATCAAACTGGTCTTGCAGCTGGTCTCGCGCTTTCTGTGCGCGGTTTTGGGATTGTCGCTGCTGTTCTTGCAGATCGTGCAGTTCCAGCAGGTTTTTGATCGTAGCGATGAGCTTGTTGTCATCCCAGGGCTTGCCCACATAGTCCGCCGCCCCGGCCTTGACCAGTTCGACGGCCATTTCCAGCTGGGTCCAGGCGGTGAGCAGGATGACCGGTATATCCGGTTGCAGTTCGCGCAGGGCAAAAAACAGCGCGCGGCCCTCTTCCCCGGAAGTGGTATCGGCGGTGAAGTTCATGTCCTGAATGACGAGGCCAACATCCGGGTTTTCCCGCAGCAGCTGCAGCCCCGCCTGGGGCGTAATGGCGGAGAGAGTTTGGATATTGTGGAGGGACAACAGCAGGGACAGGGCAGAGATAATGCCGGTGTTGTCGTCGATGATAAGTACTTTGTCCAACGAAAGCGGCTCCAGCTTCGTAGTCAAATTTCATGGGGCCCCTGCAAGTAGTCTTCACTTGCAGAGGCTTCGCATCTTACATTCGTACTTCGTTGTGATTACTAAACGCTACGTGTCGCCATCGCCGGCGAAATATTCGCGGCACGCAGTGCCGGAACCAGCGCCGCCAGCAGGCTAACCAGCAGCAATACTAACGCACAGGTGATCAGCATAGGTAGCGAGAGTAACGGCTGGGAAAAATTGGAGGCGATCAATCCGTTGATAAGCATTGCCGCGGTGCCACCCAGTACCAGACCGGTAATGGCAATAATGCTGTTTTCCAGCAGGAAGTAGCGGCTGATGTTGCGACGGCTGGCACCCAGTGCGCGGCGAATCCCAATCTGTTTGGCGCGCTGGTTGATCCAGAAAATCGTCAGTCCGACGATGCCCAGTGCAACGATAAAGGTCAGCAGGCTGACCACCAGAGTCAGTACCTTGATCATCAGATTGTCACTGGAGTAGGTCTCCTTCATGTGATTTTCTGTGGTTTCCAGATGGATGACCCGCTGCGGGTCCCGCTCGGCGAGTTTGTCTTCCAGTTGTTTGAAAATCTCGTCGCGCTGGCCTGGCTCGGTGCGAACCAGGTAGCGCTTATGGTTGCCTTCGGCCATTACTGGATAAAACACGACGTTGCCCGCCAGGCTCCAGCCCGGCCAGGCGCCGATATGCCGTTCAACGATGCCGATAATCTGGGTCGGATGATCATCGCGGCCACCGTACAGGTACTTGCCAAGTGCGCTTTCCCCGGGGAAAGCCTGATCGGCGAATTGCTGGGTGATAATAGCGACATCGGCGTTGTAATTTTGATGGGGCCCCAGAATATCCATCTCATCTTCGCGGAAGTTGCGCCCGGCGGTGAGTTTCAATCCGAGTGTATTTATGAAATGTGGATCTGTCTGATAGTAGTTGGCGGTGATATCGCCAACTTCCTGATTGGGCTCAAAAAAGTAGCCGCTGGCAGAGCCTGAGCCGGAAATCGGAGCCTGGTTGGTGACACTGGCATCCACCACTCCGGGCATGGAGCGCATCAGGTCGAGATCGGCCGCTACGGCACCGGCCATATCGTAGTCCGCGGGTACGGGCATAAACGTCACAGCAATGAGGTTTTCGACATCGATCCCGGTGGGACGGGCGATTTTTTCCTGTCGCTCCTGAATGATCGTGACGGCATTACTGACGATGGCCAGGGTCAGCGCAATCTGCAGGGCGATCAGCATGGCAGAAACTTTGTTTCGCCAGAGGGCGGACAGCATGGGTTTGAGTTCAAACACGGTTGTTTCCTTTTCCGGCTTATTGGGTTTTCAAATAAATGGAAGGGTTGGTCTGGCTGATGCGCCAGGCTGGATATAGGCCGGCCAACAGGCTCGCAACGATGGCCAGGCCAATGGCGGCAAACACCATCGCCCAATCCATGTGCGCAACGCGGTCAAAACCTCCGCCCGCCAGCACACGAACCCCGGTCAACCCCAATAGAGCGAGGCCAATACCCGCGATACCGCCAAGCACGCCAATGCAGCTGCTTTCCATCAGGTGCTGCACGAATATGGATTGCCGGCTGGCACCCAGCGCGCGACGCACACCGGCTTCCGGCGCCTTGCGCAGGAATTTGGCAAGCAGCAAAGCGATGGCATTCACCACGCACACCAGCAGAAAGGCAAGCGCGCACCAGGCGAGGACACGACTGTCGTGGTCCAGCACTTCGTTCATTACCAGCCACTCGGAGGGGCGGCTGAGGGCGAACTTGAGTGGTCGTTGGAAGCGCCCCTGTTCTTTCTGCTGGCGGATGTGGTTTGCGAGAAACTCTTCGTACTCACGCTTTTGTGCACCGTTTTCCAGTTCAACCCAGTACTGAATCCACACCGATTCACTGTGTAAATGGGCCTCGTAACCGGTCAAACCCTTGGCGATGTCGCTGTTCCAGCCGTTATTGTTGCCCCAGCTGTGGATTTCGAACTTTCGGTGCAGGCCAAAAGGAATGTAGAGTTCTTCAGAATCTTGGAAATGACCGTTGTTGAGGTCGTAAACCTTGGGCGATGGATTCCACTCTTTCAGTACGCCGATGACGGTAAAGGCTTCGCCATTCAGCTGAATCACTTCTCCCACGCTATTCTTATCGCCAAACAGTTTTTCGTTGGTGGCCTGGGACAGAACAACAACCTGTTTTGGGGATTCGTCTGCAGACTTTTCCCAGGTCCCGCCATACTGGAATGGGGCATCAAACAGGGCGAAGAAATCGCGAGTGGTTACGCGGGTCACTGCCACAAAGGGGCGCACTTCGGCGTCGTCCACGGAGACGGTGAATCCGAATTTGTGCATGGCGACCTGGCGCTTGGGAATATCCGAACGCAATAGGGCGGTGGCGTCCCGGTAGGTCAGCTGCCAGGGCATCTGATTACCTTTGGCTCCCCGGTTGTAGGCCTCGTTGGGATCCCAGCCGTCGAGCTGTACGGCGTAGAGCTGGTCATCCTTGTCTACCAGTGGGTTTTTTGAGGTCATGTAGTTGACCGTTAGTACGGTCATGGAAGCGCCCACGCCTACGGCGATGGCGGCGATCATAAGCGCGCTCAGTATGGGTGTGCCCCGCAGGCTGCGCAGGGCGAGGCTGATGTAGTAGCCGATCATTTCGGTGTCCTTTTTCTTTTCAGCAAACGCGTGGTCAGCTTATGCGGTGGCGATTTCTTGTTGCGCAATGCTCTGGCGCAGGTCGGAGACCTGGCCATCGACAATCTGGATGTTGCGCTGCGCACGGCGCGCGAGGTCCGGGTCGTGGGTAACCATGACGATGGTGGTGCCCCATTCGTTGATGAACTCCAGCAGTTCCATGACCTGGCGGGCCATGAGGGAGTCGAGGTTGCCGGTGGGTTCATCGGCGAGCAGGAAGCGGGGTTCGCCGGCGAGGGCGCGGGCGATGGCGACGCGCTGCTGCTGGCCACCGGACAGTTGCGCGGGCAGGTGTTTGGCCCGGGCGGAGAGGCCAACCTGTTCCAGGGCTCTTTCGATGCGGCGGCGGCGCTCTTTGCCGTTGAAGCCGCGGTAGCGCAAGGGCACATCGATGTTGTCGAACAGGTTGAGGTCGGGGATCAGGTTGAAGCCCTGAAAGATAAAGCCGATTTTTTCATTGCGCATACGCGAGCGCTCGCGGTCCGACAGGTTGCCGACTTCCTGCCCGTCCAGCAGGTATTCGCCGCCGGTGGGCGTTTCCAGCAGGCCTGCGATATTCAGGAAGGTGGTTTTACCGGAGCCGCTGGGGCCGGTGACGGAGACAAATTCCCCTTCGTTCACTTCCAGGCTGAAGTCCCGTAGCGCGTGGGTTTCGATGGTATCGGTGCGGTAGCTTTTGCGGATGTTGTGCATCTTCAGCATGGTGGATTTCCTTGTCTTGGTAGTCTTGTGTTCGTGGGTTCTTTCAAATCTTTGGGCGGCACCACAATCGGTATCAGCGCCTTCGCATCAGAGTTCAGTTTGTTTGATCAGTCTTTCAGGGCAACCAGCTGCGCCTTGTCCAGTTCATCAGCAGCGGAAGTAATAATCCGGTCGCCTTCATTCAATCCGGAAACAATCTCCACCTGGTTCAACCCCAGCGCGCCGATGGTGATCGGTACTTTTACTGCCTGCTGCTGGTCATTCAGCTTCCACGCGAAGCGTCCACCAGTCTGATCCAGAAAGCCCCCGCGTTTTACCAGCATCACATCCGGGCGGTTTTCCAGCAGTACCCGGGCGGTGAGACGCAGGTTCTGCCGTAGGTTTTGTGGCTGACCGTTGGTAAAGCGCACACGAGCGGTGACCTGGTTGTCGATTACCTCCGGTGCGATAGCGGTGATCTCGCCGGGCAGTTTCTTGCCGCCCATGTTGATTTCCACTTCCATGGCGAGGCCCAAGTCGTCGGCGTAGTTTTCCGGCACGGCGGCTTCCAGTTCGAAGCTGGTGAGGTCTACAACGGTGAGCAGCGCGGTGTTGGCCGCTACAGCGGAGCGCTGTGTGGTGGCGAGGCTGCCGATGGTGCCTTTTACCGGGGAGACGATCTGCAGTTCGTTGACTTTGCGCTCAAGCTCTGTCATCTGCAGCTTCTGCTGGTCGACCTGGAGCTGTAGGGTCTGGGTCTCGAAGCTGAGGGCTTCATTTTCCAGCTGGACGTTTTGCACGGCCTGTTTGTATTCCAGCTCCGCGCGGGCCAAATCATCGCTGGCTTTCTCAAAATCCAGCTGGGAGATGATCTGCTTTTCCATGGAGAGCTCAGCGCGCTTCAATTCGCGCTGGGCGGCGACGAGATCGACCTTCGCCAGATCGGCTTTCTGCGTGTTCTCCAGACGCTGGCGCTTGGCCTGAATCTTCTGCCGGGCAAGCTCTACGCTGAGCTTGTTGTACAGAGCACTTTCCTGAGCCAGCTGGTTCTGCAGCTGCGGACTGTCCACTTCCGCCAGTAGCTGGCCCTGCTCAACGATATCCCCTGCCTTGACGGAAAATTTCACAATCCCCTGTGCCGGGCTGAACAGGGTAGGGCTGTTCGCCGCGACCACCTTGCCCTGCACTACCAGATCCCGCACCAGATCCCCGCGTTCTACGGCCGCAACGTTCAGGCGCGACAGGGATACACTCGCATCCACGGCACTGGTGCTCTGCCAGCTCATCAGTCCCCACACCACAAAGGCCGCTGCGCTAATGCCCAGGCCAGCGCGAGTCAGCAGCCGCGGGTTTTTCCACGGGCTTTGCGGTGCGAGCTGGACGTCCTGCCCGGAGGTATCTCTGATCATGTTGTTTCCAAGTGCCTGATAAGTGCTGCGATTCGGTTGTCTTGTTTTGCCACTGTGACGCGGGTGATTTGGGGCCCGGATGCAGCGTGGATTTTCTGGGTGCAGGAGCCTTATCGCAATTGCCGTGCCAAGGTGATTTTTCATGTTAAGTTATTGAAATATAAGAAAAATATTCCCAATGAGAGTTTTCGGTAGGGCGTGGCGGTGTCCGGAAAATGTGTCCGGACAAGGGGTGTCCGGGATGACGGACAGAAGGGTGTTTGGGCGTCAGGTTCACAGGCTCCTACAGGCTCCTATAGGTCGCCATCGTTTGAATGTACCGGGGAGTCCCTGCACGTTCTTTAGCCAGCAACGCCAAGGTGCTAGAATCCGCGCCCTTCATTCTGGGCTCGATCAAGACCGTCCAGACACAACACTTCGAAAACAATACCCAGAAAACGATACCCAAAAAGATATCCCAGACAGGCTCCTCTGATTATGCAGTTCTCTAACACCCTGTTGTCGTCCACCAGGCAAGACTGGTTCGGCAACATCCGCCGCGATGTGCTGGCCGGCCTCGTGGTGGCCCTGGCCCTTATCCCGGAGGCCATCGCTTTCTCCATCATCGCCGGTGTCGATCCGCGGGTGGGCCTGTACGCCTCCTTCTGTATTGCCACGGTCATTGCCTTCGTCGGCGGCCGCCCGGGCATGATCTCGGCGGCCACCGGCGCCATGGCGCTGTTGATGGTGACGCTGGTCAAGGAGCACGGCCTTCAGTACCTGTTAGCGGCTACCTTGTTGACCGGTGTGCTGCAGATCATCGCCGGTTACCTCAAGCTCGGGGTGCTGATGAGCTTTGTATCGAGGGCTGTGGTCACGGGGTTTGTGAACGCGCTGGCGATCCTCATCTTTATGGCGCAGCTGCCGGAGCTCACCGACGTTACCTGGCATGTCTATGCCATGACTGCTGCCGGCCTCGGCATTATCTATCTGTTCCCGTATGTGCCGGTGGTGGGCAAGGTTCTGCCGTCGCCGCTGGTGTGTATCCTGGTGTTGACCGCGGTAGCAGTGGCCATGGGGCTGGATATCCGCACTGTTGGTGATATGGGTGAGCTGCCGGATACCCTGCCCATCTTCCTGTGGCCGGATGTTCCGTTGAACTTCGAGACCTTGAAGATCATCTTCCCTTATTCCGCCGGTCTTGCCGTTGTGGGCCTGCTGGAATCCCTGATGACGGCGACCATCGTGGACGATCTGACCGATACCAACAGCGACAAGAACCGTGAATGTAAGGGCCAGGGTATTGCCAATATCGGCGCTGGTCTGCTCGGTGGTATGGCGGGCTGTGCGATGATCGGTCAGTCTGTGATCAACGTTAAGTCTGGTGGCCGCGGCCGTCTGTCTACCCTGGTCGCAGGTGTCGGTTTGCTGACGCTGGTGGTGTTCCTGAGTGACTGGGTGGCGGTGATTCCGATGGCGGCGCTGGTGGCGGTGATGATCATGGTGTCCATCGGTACGTTCGACTGGGGTTCCATTCGCAACCTGAACAAGCTGCCGCTGTCCACCAATCTGGTGATGCTGTCCACGGTGATTGTGGTAGTGTTTACCCATAATCTGGCGTTTGGCGTGTTTGTGGGGGTGCTGCTGGCGGCTCTATTCTTCGCCAACAAGGTGAGCCACTTTATGTATGTGAGCTCGGAGCTGGATGAGCAGAGCAATTGCCGCACCTACAAGGTGGTGGGGCAGGTGTTCTTCAATTCGGCGGACAAGTTTGTGGCGGCGTTCGATTTTAAAGAGGCGCTGGACAAGGTGGTGATTGATCTGAGCCGGGCGCATTTCTGGGATGTGTCGGCGGTGTACTCACTGGACAAGGCGGTGGTGAAGTTCCGCCGCGAGGGCGCCGAGGTCGAGCTGATCGGCCTGAACGAGGCGAGCTCGACCATCGTTGACCGCTTCGGAGTACACGACAAGCCAGAAGAGATTGAGAAGGTTTTGGGGGGGCACTGAGCCTCGAGCTTCGGTCGGGAGCTCTGTTTGGGCTCTTGTGGCACCGAAACACTGGGTGGAAGTTTTTGAAATCGCACAAGTACATCCCTGGCAGAAAATTGCATCCATGCATTTTCTGCACTTCCGCCATCCATGGCGGTCGTATGGGATTCCGGCGGCGACGTCCATGTCGCCGACGGTTTCAAAAACTTCCACCAAGTATTTCGGCTTCTCCCCTATCTCTATACTTCGTAAGCGCCTAGTGGTTTATTCAGTTGGATAGCGATAGAGAGAAAACAATAAATGACCGAACAGAATGACCCCCTCGTACTTTCCTGCATCGATGGCTCCCGCTACAGCGGTGCCGTCTGCGATTACGCCGCCTGGATCGCCAATCGCGCATCCGCCCCCATCAAGCTTCTCCACAATATCGAAAGGGTAACCACCCCCGCGGTAGCGGATCTTTCCGGCAGTATCGGCCTTGGCAGCCAGGAAGAGCTGCTGGAAGAGCTCACCAGCCTGGAACAGCAGCGTTCAAAGCTGTTACTGGAGCAAGGGCGACAGATGCTGGAAGGGGCGCAGGAGCGCGCTGTGAAAGCGGGTGCGGAGCGGGTACTGACCTGTCAGCGGCACGGTTCTCTGATCGAGTCGTTGATGGAGCTCGAAGATCATGTCCGGGTTCTGGTGCTGGGCATTCGCGGTGAGGAGCACGGGGAGTCGAACAAGGGGCTGGGGGCGCAACTGGAGTCGATTGTGCGCTCACTGCACAAGCCGATCCTGGTGGTAAACCGCGAGTTCAAGGCGCCGCGTTCGATCATGCTGGCCTACGATGGCAGTGAGTCCGCGCGCAAGGCGCTGGATATGGTGGCGACGAGCCCCGTATTTAAAGGCCTCGATTGCCATTTGGTGTATGTGGGGGACGGTGCCGAGTCGGTGCTGGCGGAGGGCGCGGAAGCGTTGAGCCACGGCGGGGTTTCGGTGATCAGCGCGAACCTGCAGGGCAAGACGGTTGATGCTTTGATTGCGTACCAGCAGGAACACAATGTCGACCTGACGGTGATGGGTGCCTTCAGCCACAGTAAATTGCGCGATCTTCTGCTGGGCAGTGTCACGGCAAAAATGTTGTTGAGCACGAATCAGCCGTTGTTGCTGCTGCGCTGATACGCATCCAGCAACCGTATTGAAAAAGCCTGTGATGGCCCCGTGATCTTTTTAGCAGATGACGGGGCTGACACAGGCTTTTTCGTTTTTGCCAAACGTGAGAATCAGCTGGCCAGCTTGTCGGCTTCCACAGAAGAGTTTGCGGCCTCTGCTACCGTCATTCCGGCTTTCTTGTGTGGCGTAGGCTTGCCTTCGGCGTCCAGTGCAACAAATACAATCCGTTCCACGCGCACAATCAGCTCCCGGGTCTGCTTGTTACGCATTTCACAGTGCACCGTCAGTGAGGTGCGACCGATACCCGTCACCTCAAATCCAAATTCCACAATATCCCCGCATACTGCCGAGCTGACAAAATCGATTTCTGACATCAGCTTGGTCACGATATTCGCGGTGCCCATCTGGCACCCCGCGAAAATGGCTGCCTCCTCATCTATCCACGCCAGTGCCTGACCGCCGAACAGACGTTGAGCTGGGTTCAGGTCGCCGGGTTTTACGAAATGACGTGAGTAGTACTTCATGAGAATTTACCTCGCTGCTTTTCCATAAAAAATAAAAGGGCCCCGCGTTCCGTCGCGCTGCCACAGGAGGTTGTGCATTTAGTGTGCCAAGCTGCGATTAATCTGGCGATGAAGTAGTAGGGCATCGAGCGAAGGCGGAGTGGCGGATACCCGGTACCCGGTACTTCCCCGCCACTCGCACTGCTTCGCTGCGACTACCCCTGGGGTCGAAGGTGTGACTGGGCGCACCTGTTTGGTGCGAAAATTGTGCGCCTCGAGTGGCTAAACTGGCCGCCAACCCTGAAATTCTGGCCATCAATCGCCTTAAGCGTGACCTGTCACTATGGGCGTTGCCGACAAACGCCATTAGAATGGGCGCCTTTATGGCTGCCCAGTCGGCCCTGGTACCACTGAAAACCTACTGCGCGAGCACCTGGCGGCGACCGGCGCTGCTCGCTCGCTACGGTTTTCAGCGGTCCCATCAATTTGGAATCACCAACGGAGAGCCCGGCATGATCATCAAGCCGAAAGTACGCGGATTCATTTGCACCAATGCCCACCCGCAGGGCTGTGCCGCCAACGTGCGCGAACAGATTGACTACATCAAATCCCAGTCCAGTATCGAAGGCGGCCCCAAAAACGTCCTCGTCGTCGGCGCCTCCACCGGCTATGGCCTCGCTTCCCGTATCACCGCCGCCTTTGGCTGCGGTGCCAATACCCTCGGTGTTTTCTTCGAAAAGCCGCCGACCGAAAAGCGCACTGCCTCTGCCGGCTATTACAACTCCGCCGCATTTGAAGAAGAGGCCCACAAAGCCGGCCTGTATGCCAAAAGTATTAACGGCGATGCCTTCTCCAATGAAATCAAAGCCCAGGCCATCGACCTGATCAAGCAGGACCTCGGCAAGATCGATCTGGTCATCTACAGCCTCGCTTCCCCCCGTCGTACCGATCCGGAAACCGGCGAGTTGCACAGCTCCGTGCTGAAGCCCATCGGCAAGTCCTACACCGCCAAAAACCTCAATACCGACAAGCTGGAAATTTCCGACATCAGTGTTGACCCGGCGAGCGAAGAAGAGATCGCGGCTACCGTCAAAGTGATGGGCGGTGAAGACTGGGAACTGTGGATGAAAGCCCTGGGCGACGCGGGTGTACTGGCGGACGACTGCAAAACCGTTGCCTATACCTACATCGGTGAAAAGCTCACCTGGCCAATCTACGGCCACGCCACCATCGGTAAAGCCAAAGAAGACCTGGACCGCGCCGCCAAGGCCATCAGCGACAGCAGCGGCGCCAGTGCCAATGTTGCGGTACTGAAAGCGCTGGTCACCCAGTCCAGCTCTGCAATTCCGGTGATGCCGCTGTATATCTCCATCGTCTACAAAGTGATGAAGGAAGAAGGTACCCACGAAGGTTGTATCGAGCAGCTGTACCGCCTGTACACCGAAGGTCTCTACACTGACAGCCCACGTCTGGACGACAGCAACCGATTCCGCATGGACGAAAAGGAACTGCGCCCGGAAACTCAGGCCAAGATCGAAAAGCTGTGGCCGGAAGTGACGGAAGAAAACCTGTTCCAGCTCACTGACTACAAAGGCTACAGTGACGACTTCCTCAAACTGTTCGGCTTCGGTGTGGACGGAGTCGACTACGAAGCAGACGTGAGCCCACTGGTCGAAGCAGACTTCAAGTAAGCGCACACTGTCATTGCTCGCAGTATCGCATGGTGATCACATAGTTATTGTACGTTGATGTTGCGACAAAAAACGCCGGCCTAACCCGCCGGCGTTTTTTGTTGTAGGCTGCGGCACTATCGGGATTATTAGTGTAAATACGAATTTGATTGAACGTAGATAGGGAGTCGCAATGGAGTATCGCCAGTTGGGTAAAACCGACATTCAGGTCAGTAAAATCTGTCTGGGCACCATGACCTATGGCGAACAGAACGATCAGGCGCAGGCATTTGAGCAACTGGACTATGCCACCGGCAACGGTGTTAATTTTATCGATTGCGCCGAAATGTATCCGGTACCACCGAAGCCGGAAACCTATGGCTGCACCGAAGAAATTATCGGTAACTGGCTGCAGCAGTCGGGCAAGCGCAATGACGTAGTGCTCGCCACCAAAGTTACCGGCCGCGGTGCTGCCAATTCCGGTGTCGGCCATGTTCGCGGCGGACCGCGCCTGAGTCGCACGCAGATTCTGCAGGCCTGTGACGATTCTCTGGCACGGCTGAAAACCGACTATATCGACTTGTACCAGTTGCACTGGCCAGAACGCCAGGCCAACTTTTTCGGCAAGCTGGGGTACCAGCACGGCGATGATGACGGTGTCGATATCAGCGAAACCCTGTCAGCACTGGAGGAGCTGGTCGCCGCCGGCAAGGTACGTCACGTCGGGCTGTCCAACGAGACGCCCTGGGGAATGCACCGCTACCTGCGTCTCGCCGCCCACGGCAACAAACCGCGGGTGGCCTCTATCCAGAACCCCTACAGCCTGCTGAATCGCACGTTTGAAGTGGGGCTGGCGGAAATGGCGATTCGCGAACAGTGCGGATTGTTGGCCTATTCGCCTCTGGCCTTTGGCACCTTGAGTGGCAAATACCTGGATGGCGCCAGGCCCAGGGGCGCGCGTCTGACGCTGTTTGACCGCTTCCAGCGCTATACCGGCGAACGCGCGGTTTCCGCCACCGGCCAGTACGTGCACCTCGCCAGGGAGTTCGGGCTGGACCCGGCGCAGATGGCGCTGGCGTTTGTTACCCAACAGCCATTTGTGACGGCCAATATCATCGGTGCGACCACTATGGAGCAGCTCAGCAGCAATATAGCGAGCAGTGAGTTGCTGCTGAATACGGAGCAATTGGAGGCCATCGAAGCCATTCACCGGCAAAGTCCCAGCCCCGCCCCTTGAAATCGGCGACCGGTGGCGTCAGACCTGATAGTGCAGGGCGCCGGAATTTGGCGCCGGAAGCTGCAGCGCTATCTATACTGACAGGTAGCGTTCCGCGCCGTGAAACGGGCGGGCTGAATCGACACGTTGCCAATGGGAGGTTGTATGGAAACCGGTCACCACACACTCAATGATCTGTTTGCCCAGCTGGGGCTCGGCTCCGATGATACCGCCATCGAGGAATTCCTCGGTAGGCACCACCTTGCGGGTGAAGAGAAGTTGTCTCGGGCGGAGTTTTGGAGCGACAGTCAGCGCAAGTTCCTGCGCGATGCAATTGTGGAGGACTCGGACTGGTGCGAAGTGGTGGACGAACTGGATGCCCTGTTGAGGCACTGACCTGAGCGGGCCGTAAGGGCTGACTAGGCGGCCTCAGGCGATAGTGGCAGGGTTGGGAGTACCCTCCGGGGGACAGGCGCGGCTATAATGCGCCGTTTTCTTCCGGGCGCCCAGGCTACCGGGTGCCTGCTCCCCCATCGCTGCTGTCCGCTATTTATGGAAAAACCGCATTTTCGACTTGCCCTGTTACACCCGCGATACTGGCTTACCTGGTCTTTATTTGGTGTCTGGTTTCTGGTGGCGCAGCTGCCGTACCGATGGCAGATCTTCCTCGGTCGCGGCGTGGGTAAACTGATGCTGCGGTTTGCCACAAGCCGCCGGATCATTGCCGAGCGCAATCTGGCGCTGTGTTTTCCCGAACTTTCCCCGCGCAAGCGCGATCAACTGTTGCGCCGCAACTTTGCCTCTAATGGTATTGCGCTGATGGAGACCGGCATGGCCTGGTTCCGCTCCAGCCGCTGGTTGCGCAAGCGCTTTACCATCGAAGGGCTGGAATACCTGGAAGCACCTCGCAACCGGGGGCAGGGTGTTGTGATGATGGCGATGCACTTCACTACCCTGGAAATCGGCGCTGCCTTCGTAAATATGAGTCATTCGGTGGATGGCATGTACCGGCCGCACAAAAATCCTGTGTACGACTATATGCAGCGCAAGGGGCGCGAGCGTCACGGCAAAGACTCCGATGTTTTTCAGCGCAAGGATGTGCGCGGCATGCTGCGGGCGCTGCAGAAAGGCCGTGCGGTGTGGTATGCACCGGATCAGGACTACGGCATCAAGCAGGGGGTGTTTGCACCCCTGTTCGGGATTCCCACCGCTACAGTGACTGGCACCTCACGCTTTGCGAGGGTAGGACGTGCGCAGGTGGTGCCCTACACGGTGACTCGGCTGGAAGAGCGGGGTGTTTACCATGTGAAGGTGTTCCCCCCGATCGAGGAAATCCCGTCCGGTGACGAACGGAAAGACGCGGTGCTGGTCAATCAGTTTGTGGAAGCGCGTATGCGCGAGAATCCGTCCCAGTACATGTGGGTGCACCGCCGCTTCAAGACGCGCCCGGAAGGCGAGGAGAGCTTTTATCCAGCGCGCAAAAGACGGCGCAAAAAGCGCAAAAAGTGATCAATAATCGGCCTGTTTGATGTCTTCTGGCCGGATGACCTTTTTGCGCTGGCATCAAACTGGCACGCTCAGTAACATACCGCATTCATTTTTAGGCGGTACAGGCCGGCACCAGGCCGGTTGGAGAAGGAGTTGCGATGATTTCCGGCAGTATGGTGGCTCTCGCCACACCCATGTATGCAGATGGTGGCCTCGACTGGGACAAGCTGCACGAGCTGGTGGAGTGGCACATAGAACAGGGAACCCGCGCGCTGGTTGCAGTGGGCACCACCGGTGAGTCCGCCACCCTGGACGTGCACGAGCACCTCGAGGTCATCCGCCGCGTAGTGGATCAGGTAGCCGGACGTATCCCCGTCATTGCCGGTACCGGCGCCAACTCAACCACCGAAGCCATCGAACTCACCACAACAGCCGCCAAATGTGGCGCCGATGCCTGCCTGCTGGTGACCCCTTACTACAACAAACCGACCCAGGAAGGGCTGTACCAGCACTTCAAAACCGTGGCGAAAGCCGTCGATATTCCGCAGATCCTCTACAATGTGCCCGGGCGTACCGCGGTGGATATGCTGCCGGAAACCGTGCAGCGCTTGTCGACGGTGAGCAACATCGTGGGTATTAAGGAAGCCACCGGCGACCTGGAGCGTGCGCGCCAGGTGATTGAGCGGGTGCCGGAAGATTTTGCGGTCTACTCTGGCGATGACGCGACGGCGGTGGAGCTGATGCTCCTCGGTGGTCACGGCAATATCAGTGTGACCGCCAACGTGGCCCCCGCTGCCGTGGCACAGATGTGCGAAGCGGCGCTGGCCGGCGATGCAGAAACCGCCCGCGCCATCAATCAGCGCATCGATATATTGCACAAAACGCTGTTTGTGGAGTCCAACCCGATACCGGTGAAATGGGCGCTGAAAGAAATGGGTCGCATCGACAGCGGTATACGCCTGCCGCTCACCGGCCTGTCTGCCGAGCACCACGGCGTGGTGCGCGAGGCCTTGCGCAGTGCGGGCGTGCTCTGACAGGTTACAGACTCTGCGGGTTTCAGCGGGTGGCTCTGATGTACAGGGCACCCCGGCCAGCTGGCCGAAGCCGCTACGGATAATTGCGATCAGGACTGATTCGACAAGGTACCAATAATGACAAAACTTACCGCCGGAGCCGTGCTGTGCGCTGCGGTTACCACTTTGAGTGGCTGTGGCATCTTTGGCCAGGACGGTTATTTCCGCGACCGCGGTGACGACTACCAGCTGGCAGACAGCCTGCCGCCGCTGCAGATGCCGGAGGGTGTTACCTCCAAGCACCAGGAAGAACTCTACGAAGTACCGCAGATTGCCGGCGATGTGGATCGCGGTGATTTTGTCGTGCCCCGCCCACAGGCGCTGTCCGTCAATGTTGGGTTGGACCGGGTGAAAATCCAGAAGCTCGGCAATCGTCGCTGGGTGCTGGTGAACCAGCCACCGGACGAAGTCTGGCCGCAACTGCATTACTTCCTGCGCTCCACCGGCCTGCAATTGGCCATGTCGGACGCGGGCGCCGGGACCATGGAGACCACCTGGCTCACCTTCGGGGAAAACCCGGACACCAAAGACAAGTACCGCCTGCAGGTGGAATCCGGTGTGCAGCCGGATACCACCGAAATCCATGTTCGCCACCTTGCTGTGCCGATGGAAACTCCGGCCGATGGTTCGGTGAACTGGCCGGCCCAGTCCTCAAGCCCCGAGCGCGAGGGCTGGATGATCGATGAGATGTCCGGCGCCCTGGCGGCGGAATCTACCGGTGCCGCGGCCTCCCTGGTGGCTCAGGCGATCGGCGGTGGCAAGGTGAAGGTGCAGGTGGTCGAGCCTGCCGGCAGAGAGCCTTACATCGCGCTGGGCCTGGCCATGAGCCGCGCCTGGGCCACGGTGAGCCACGCATTGAATACCGGTGCCTATCGTCTGCATAAAGAAGATTCCGACATCGGTATTTTCTATGTCACCTACGACGCCGAGCGGGAACTTGCTGACGAAGAGGGCGGTTGGTTTTCCGGTTGGGGCTCCGGCAGCGGCGAGGACAAACTGGCCCAGTCGGCGGATGCATACAGCCTTGAGCAGGTACTGGCGAATATCGATATGAGCTCTACCGCGGAACCGGCGTTGTTCGCCAATTTGCAGGGGCTCGGCGGCGCACCCAATAGCAATATCCCCGGCTATCTGGTGGTGCTGCGTGGCGCCGATGACGCCATCGAGGTGCGGATTCGCAGCACCCGCGGTACACCCCTATCGCGCGCCAAAACCTCCGAGTTGCTGATGGCCATCCGTCAGAATTTGATCTGACCCCGGTAGCGGACGCACACATGGCGATCAGATTTGCCTCCCTGGGCAGTGGCAGTAAGGGCAACGGCACTCTGGTTGCCTCTGGCGATCACTGCCTTCTGGTGGACTGCGGTTTCACCATCAAGGAAACCGAGCGGCGCCTGGCGCGGCTCGGGGTTACCCCTGCGGATCTCTCCGCCATTCTGGTTACTCACGAACACAGCGACCACCTGGGCGGTGTCGGCCCCTTCGCGCGCAAGTACCGGTTGCCGGTCTACCTGACCCCGGGCACCCTGCGCGCGCGGGATATCGGCACCCTGCCGGAAGTTCACCTGATCGAAGGGCACCAGCCGTTTGCGGTGGGCGACATTCAGGTAACCCCGGTGGCGGTACCGCACGATGCCCGTGAGGCGGCGCAGTTTGTGTTCCGCAGTCGCGGCAGCAGTCTCGGCCTGCTCACCGATCTCGGCACCATCACGCCTCATGTGGAATCCCATTTCGGCGATTGCGATGCGCTGGTGTTAGAAGCCAATCACGATCCACAGATGCTGGCGCAGGGGCCTTATCCTCCCTCGCTCAAGCGGCGGGTGGGCGGTGCTTACGGCCACCTCAGCAATCAGCAGGCCGCAGGTTTTCTGCAGCGGGTGGGCAGCGATCGGCTGCAGCACCTTGTGGTGGCCCATATCAGTGAAAAGAATAACAGCCTGGAGCTCGCGCGAGCTGCACTGGCGGATGCCGCCGCTCGCGCAGCCAACTGCATTTTTGCCTGTCAGCAGGAAGGATTTGACTGGCTGCAGATCGAAAAGGCAGAGTAAAGACCATTCCGGTCCCTCGGCGTCCGCTGCGGGACCTTTCCAATTTGCATCTGGGAAACGGAGTTTCAATTCGTGGCAGCACTCGACCAGTTACCTTCTTGCCTTACCCGCACTGACAGTGGTGCGCTCTACAACAAACCCGGCCTCGACCTGCTGCTGGTAGAAACCGGCCAGTGCCGTGCGGTGATTGCCCTACAGGGCGCACAGGTGCTCGAATTTACCGCACAGGGCCGCGCACCACTGTTGTGGCTAAGCCCGGCCGCGGAGTTTGCGCCCGGTGCCGCTGTGCGCGGTGGTGTGCCCCTGTGCCTTCCGTGGTTTGGTGAAAACCGCGCAGACCCGGGCAAGCCCAAGCACGGGTTGGTACGCAACCAGTTGTGGGAACTGGCCGGCAGCAGTGAACAGGCGGATGGCACCGTGGTGCTCGAGCTGCGTTATCAACACCCGGGAGACGCGTTGTTTGCGGCGAGCTTTGAATGTGTGCTGAAGATTGGCCTGGGCGACTCCCTCTCTTTTGATCTGGAACTGAGCAATACTGCGGATACCACCGCTGAGTACAGCTGGGCACTGCACAGCTATTTTGCGGTGGCGGATATCGCCGAGGTCAAGGTCGAAGGCCTGTCCGGGATAAGCTATCTGGACAAAACCCGTGGATTCGCGCGGGATACGCTGGAAGGGTTGCAGACCTTTCCGGGCGAGGTGGACCGGGTATTTGAGCAGGCCCCGGCAACCCAGAAAATTCTCACGCCCAACCCGATCACTGCCGAGAGCGACAACTGCCACACCGTAATCACCTGGAATCCAGGCGCCGAGCTCGCGGCCACCATCGATGATATCGGTGCGCACTTCACCGGTTTCGTGTGTGTCGAGCACGGCAATGCGTTTGTGAACAGCTGGCAGCTGCGAGCGGGAGAAAGCGCCCGCGCCAGCCTCACGCTCAGCCGCTGAATCCGATGAATACGCCCATGCAATCCGGATTGATTCACGCTTATCTATTGGACGGTCATGGCCGTGGACGCCGCCTGCAATGGTCTGAAGTGGAGGCATGGTTGCCGGCGCAGGGCAAGCTGTGGCTGCACTTTGACTATACCGATCCGCAGGCGCGCGCGTGGATTACCGGCGCCGCGGGGCTGGATACCCTGGTGGCGGAAGCCCTGCTCACCGAGGAGACACGCCCCCGCTCCACAGGTATTGATGATGGCCTGCTGATTGCCCTGCGCGGGGTCAATCTGAACCCGGAATCCCAGCCGGAAGATATGGTTTCCATCCGCCTGTGGGCGGAAGAGCATCGGGTGATCAGCACCCGCAAGCGTCAGTTACTATCGATCAGTGATCTTTGTCAGCAGCTGGAAACCGGCCGCGGGCCGCGCACCTGTGCGGCGCTGGTGGTGGAACTGGCGGACCTGCTGGTGTGGCGTATGAGTGACACGGTGGATACGTTTGAGGATGCCATCGATGAACTCGAGGATCGAGTGGTGGCCGGCGCCAGTGGAGGCCTGCGGCTGGATCTCGCGATGCTGCGCAAACAGACCATTACTCTGCGGCGCTACCTTTCCCCGCAGCGGGAGGCGCTGGCGCGATTGATGGTGGAGAAGCTGGCCTGGATCGGTGATGTGGATCGATTGCAGTTGCGGGAGGTCAGTGACCGCTTGTTGCGGCATATCGAGGATATCGATGCAGTACGGGAGCGGGCGGCGGTCACTCAGGAGGAGCTGATGAGCCGTATTTCCGAGCAGCTCAACAGTCGCATGTACGTGCTCTCCATCATCGCTGCGATTTTCCTGCCGCTGGGATTTCTTACCGGTCTGCTTGGCGTCAATGTGGGCGGTATTCCTGGCTCGGAAAACCCCCAGGCCTTTGTGATTTTTAGCGTGTTACTGGTGATTACCGTGGCCATCCAGCTGGTGGTGTTCCGCTGGAAAAAATGGCTTTGAGCTGAGCGCTTCGGAACAGCTTGTGTGGTGGCGCCGCTACCGGGAATCGCGTGTTGAGACACGCTGTGAACCCATCACTGGGGTCTCTGCAAAAACATCCTGTTTTTGAGGGGCTCACCAAGCGATTCCCGGTATCGACACCTGCGCGGAAACTTCTTTAATCCTCGATTTACCTTAACCGAACACGGTCACCGTCTGTCGGGAAAACGCGATCAACTCCCCGTTGGCGTTCCACAGGCGCGCGCGAATGACTGCATAGCCGTCTTCCGATTGTTCCACTTCCGCCTGGTACTGCCACCAGTCATTGCTCTCGTTACTCTCTGCGCTCGCCGCGCTGGCCTCGGCTTTTGCGCGGTGGGCGGCGGGTGTCAGTTCGAGGGTCCAGGTGAGGGAGCTGGCAGCGGCGAGGGTTTTAAGCTGGGAAAGTATCGCCGGGGGCCAGGCGTCGATCAGTGCCAGCAAGTGGCCGGTGGTGATGGGCCCCGCGGGTTTTTTGAAGCGAATCCAGCCGCCCAGGTGGGTGTCGGTACTGCCGGTGAAGGGCAGGGCACCGGCGGCGAGACGGTAGTCAAAGTGTTGCGAGAACTCGGGCATCAGGCCTTCGATATACGGCAGGGCCTCACACTGATCCGGCGCCTTGAATTGCGGCGCGGGCTCTGGGGATACGGCGGCGGCAGATTCGCGGGGTTTGCCAAAACTGGCGAGGGCTGCGGTGACCACTTGATCGCCTTGGGCGGCGTGGGCCTCAATCTGCACCGCGGAGCGACCGGCGCGCAATACCTGCGTGCGGGTAGCCAGCTCCCCGGCTGCTGCCGGTGCGACAAACGAAAACGTCAGTGAGCGCAGTGGTGTATCGACAATGGTGCCCTGAGTGACGGCTTCCAGAGTGGACTCGATCGGCTGGTACAGCAGCGCTGCGGCGAGGCCGCCAAAAGTGGCGCGCCCCTGAGTCCAGCCGGCAGGGATGGTGGCGCTGCCGCTGTCATTGCGCGCGCCGCTGAGAATGTCATTGAATTCCATCGGACTACTGCTCTCTCGATTTCAGTTCAGTCAATTTTGGTGTTTTTTGCGTGGCGAGTGGCGGCTCAGCTGAAGCTGTGGTCTTCGTCGGGGAAAGTCCCGTTCTTGACGTCTTCCGCGTATTTGCGCAGGGAGCCGGGAATGTCGCCAGCCTCCGCCAGGAAGTTCTTGGAGAACTTGGGCGGCTTTTCGGTGAGGCCGAGAATGTCGTTGACCACCAGCACCTGCGCATCGGTGTGAGGGCCGGCGCCGATGCCGATGGTGGGCATGGAGACGGTGTCGGTAATGCGCTTGCCCAAGTCCGAGGGTACACACTCCAGCACCAGCAGATCTGCGCCAGCCTCGTCCAGTTGTACGGCGTCGTCGAGGATTTCTCCCGCGCGCTCACCGTCCCGGCCCTGTACCCGAAAACCGCCGAGCTTGTGTACCGATTGCGGGGTCAGTCCCAGATGTGCGCAGACGGGAATGCCTCGCTCCGTGAGCATTTTCACCGTGGGTGCCAGCCAGGCACCACCTTCGATTTTCACCATGTGTGCACCCGCCTGCATGATGCGAGTGGCGTTGGTGAGTGCCTGCTCCGGAGTGGCGTAGGTCATAAACGGAAGGTCACCCATGATCAGGGACTTTTTGTTGCCCCGGGCCACCGCTTCCACGTGGTAGATCATCTGCTCCATGGTGACGGGAATGGTGCTTTCATAGCCGAGAACCGTCATGCCCAGGGAGTCGCCGATCAACACGCTCTCCACCCCGGTTTTCTCAGCCATGGCCGCCATGGGGGCATCATAGAGGGCGACGCAGATAAATTTCTCGCCGTCGGCTTTCATTTTTCTCAGGGTCTGAATCGTGATCGGCTTGGTCAGCTCACTGGGGGCATAGGGCATGGCGATGACTCATTCTGTGGGCGTTCAGCCCGGTAATGCGTTGGGCAGGTACTCCGCTACTGTGCGGATTACTTACCGGGATTGTAGTAGTGGCGGCCGCTGGTGACGTTCAACAGGTACTCCACCAGTTGCAGGTAATCTTTCTGCTGATCGACAATGTCGATTTCGGCACAGTTCACGATCAGCAAGGGCGCCTGATCGTAATAGTGGAAAAAGTTGGTGTAGGCCTCATTGAGGGTGGCCAGGTATTCGTTGCTGATACTGCGCTCGGCGGAAATGCCGCGCTTGTGGATGCGCTCCTGCAACACATTCAGCGGTGCCTGCAGGTAGATCACTAGATCCGGCTTGGGCGCCTCGAGGGTGAGGTGCTGGTAGACCTGTTGATACAGCTGCAGTTCGTCGCTGTCGAGGGTGACCTCGGCGAACAAGTGGTCTTTTTCGATCAGGAAGTCTGCCACCCGCACCGGCTTGAACATGTCGTCCTGGCGCAGTGCTTGGATCTGTTGCGAGCGCTGTAGCAGGAAGTGCAGCTGGGTGGGCAGGGCGGCGCTTTTGGGGTCGCGGTAAAAGCGTTCGAGAAACGGATTTTCTTCCGGCAGTTCCAGCAGGGTGTCGTAATTGAAGGTGGCGGCCAGTTTTTTTGCCAGGGTGGTTTTGCCTACCCCGATATTGCCTTCCACGGCGATAAATCGCGGCAGTGTTTTGCCTTCCAGGTTGAGTTCCTGGGCGAGGTTTTCTGCGCGGTAGTCATCGCCGGGAGCGGAGTCGGAAGTGGGAAGTCTTGTCACCGGGTGGCTCCTTGTCTTGCTTCTTGTCCCTGATTGCTTTCTGTGCAACTAACGGGCGGTGTAATTTACTGCAGGCGTAATTTACAGGCGATGTAATCGGTTGGGCGGGCACTGGGCCAGTAGCGTGCGCAGCGATGTGCCGTCGGGCATGGTTAGCTCCGGGGACAGTTCCGCCAGGGGTTCCAGTACAAAATTGCGCTCGGCCATACGCGGATGCGGTACTTGCAGACGCGCCGTATCCAGCTGCTGATTTCCGTACAGCAGAATATCCAGATCCAGAGTGCGGGCACCCCAGCGCAGGGTGCGCTTGCGCCCGTGGAGATTTTCAATGGCCTGCAGGGCATCCAGTAACGCCTCCGGAGACAAGGCGGTTTCCAGGCAGGCGACCGCATTCACGTAATCCGGTTGCTCGCCGGGCCCTACCGGGGCGCTGGCATAAAAATCGGAGCAGCTTACCAGCGTTGTTTGCGGCACATTTCTGATCTGGCCCAGGGCACTGCGCAATTGCGCGGCGGGGTCGGCCAGATTGCTACCGAGACCAATATAACAGCGAATCACTTGGGAATTCCGCTCAACTTGACGGGTGATCCGCGCCGTTGTTCGGGCGCCGGTTGCGATTACGGTTACGTCCACCGCGATTGCGGCGACCGCGGCTTTTGCTGTCGCGAGGGCCATTGCGGGCTGCATCGCGAACCATCTGCTGGCGCTGTTCTTCGTCCGCCTGCTGGAAGTCGGTCCACCACTGGCCGAGGCCCGCGGGAATTTCGCCGCTGTCTTCACGCAACAACAGGAAGTCGTAGGCGGCGCGGAACTTGGGGTGCTCCATCAGCCGGAAGGCGCGTTCACCGCCGCGGCGGGGCAGGCGGGACTGCATTTCCCAGATCTCCCGCATGGGCATGGAGAATCGTTTGGGAATGGCCGTGTGGACCAGCTGGTTGCTGGTGATTTTTTGTGCGGCCTGGGCCAGTGCCGGCACCGGGGGGATGCCTTTTTCCGTGAGGAATTTCTGTTCGGAATTGACCGCGGGCCACAGCAATGCGGCGTACAGGAATGCCGGTGTTACCCGTTGGTCATTGCGAATGCGGTCGTCGGTATTGCGCAGGGCCTGGCGAGTCAGTGCCAGGGCTTCGGGATTGTCCAGCTGGCGGGCATTGTCCGGGAATAGATGAGGCCACAGCGCGTGCTCGCACAGTAGCTCAAACGTGCGTTCGCCGTAGCCGCTCATCAGCAGCTTGAGGACTTCATCGAACAGGCGCGCGGGCGCGATATTGCGCAGTAACGGCGCCAGCTCTTCCAGTGGCGCGGCGGTGGCGGGCTCGATTTCAAAATCCAGCTTGGCGGCAAACCGCACGGCGCGCAGCATCCGCACCGGATCTTCTTTGTAGCGGGTTGCCGGGTCGCCGATCATACGGATCTGGCGCTGCTCGATATCGCGGATACCACCGGTGTAGTCGTGAATCTCGAAGCCATTGATGGTGTAGTAGAGCGCATTGACCGTGAAGTCGCGGCGCACCGCGTCGCTTTCCAGGTCGCCGTATACATTGTCGCGCAGCAGCATACCGTGCTCGGACTGCTGGGCCTCGTGGGCTTCGCCATCGCTGTGGTGCCCACGGAAAGTGGTGACCTCGATGACCTCGCGGCCGATGCGCGCGTGCAGAATACGGAATCGGCGGCCGACAATACGTGCGCCGCGGAACAGTTGCTTGGCCTGCTCAGGGGTCGCGTCTGTTGCTACGTCAAAATCTTTGGGGTGCCCGCCGAGCAGCAGGTCGCGCACGCCACCCCCCACGATATAGGCCTCGAAACCCGCTTCCTGTAATCGCTTCATCACTGTCAGCGCTGCACGACTGACGTCCCGGCGGGACAGGCAGTGATCACTGCGTGGAACCACAACGCGGGAGGTTTTGCGGGAGCGGGAGGGCTTGGAGGAGGGCTGACGGGCTTTGCCGCTACCGGAAGGCGGCTGGGTGCCAGCGCCCTCATCGGTTTTGGGCTTGCTGTGCCAGCGCTTGATACTGCTGATCAGGGAATTGAACATACGGCTTTCTGTGTTATCCGCTGCCCGCTTGTCACTGGGCGGCTGTGGTCTACCGGGGCATTTTCGGGAGTGGCTCCGGCGCATTGTTCCGGGTATTTCACCAGTGGGACCCTGTTGGTCCTGGTTCCGGACTATTGTGAGGCGGATTCTATCACACACAGCGCAATGCACAGCCGCCGGTCCCGCTTTCGCGGGGGCCAGCAAATTGTGTGCATTCATTGAAAAGAAAGAAAAGAAGGGAATTATTCTTATTCGGTATGAAGGCAGCGGCTTCCTTGCGCTATCAATTTGCTTTTCAGCAAACCCTCTCCCAGGCACAATCAGTCAGTTTGTCACGTGCTTGTCGTTATTTTTGTTGTCTTCTACAATTTATTGTTTTTGTTATTTCTCTTTATTCTTATTGTTTATTTTTATTGTTCACTACTTTTGCTGTGTCGTTACTGCTTGAGTAACTATTCTTAGTTTATTTTTATTGTTGTTCTGAGCCTTATTATTTTTATTGCTCAATTTTTATTACACAGCTGCGCTCCGGCATCGATCACTTTGGTTTTTATTATCGATCTGCCCGTTCTCATTATTCTTATTGTGTTTCGCCCGCTTATTGTCAGTTGTTATTAGGGCTTAAACAGTCATTTATTTTTATTCTTGGCTGTTATTGTTGTTTGACCTATACAAAGCAGATAGCGTGCCAACTTTATAAAGTCGTTATAAATCAAGCACTTAACATTTCTTGGAACTTTTTTACGTCCAGTAAACACAGTTTTACGTTACGCATAGTGCGGTAGTTGTTACTCGACTGTGAGAGGGGGTAACACTTTCACTTGTTACCAATTTCCGTCCTGTTACCCTCTTCCCAGATTCGCCGGAAACATTCTGGGAATGTCTGTAACTTATTGATTCTAAACAGATTGAGGTGGGAGAAAGGGGAGCCTTGGGTGAGTTGCGTGTGCCGGGTTGGGGGCGCCCAACAATGAAAAGCCCCGGGCAGCGTGACTGGCCGGGGCTTGCGAAGCGGTGGTTGTACTCGGGAAATCAGGCTTCTGTGACACGCCTGGCTTTTTTGCGCGGGATGCCGAGCTTCTGGCGGCGCTCCCACAGGCACTTGCGGCTGACCCCTAGCTTCTTGGCGAGCTCGGTTTCGCTCATGGTTTCCTGATGTTCGAGTACAAAGCGGGCGAAGTAGTCTTCCAGCGACAGATCTTCCCGCGGATCGGCGTGTAGGCTATTCGTGCGTGGAAGGCGCTCCGGGTCGGCTTCATCGATGGGAACGAGATCCAGGTCGATGTCCAGAGTGCGATGGTCGATCTCGTCCGTGTCTTCGGTGAGGATCACCGCGCGCTGTATCGCATTCTCCAGCTCGCGCACATTCCCCGGCCAGGTGTAGGTGGTCACAGCCTGAATGGCCTCGGGCGACAGTTTCAGGGTCTGGCGGCTGATTTTTGCGCAGAACTTTTCCAGCAGGCTTTCAGAGATCGACAGTACGTCTTTGCCCCGTTCGCGCAGTGGCGGCAGGGTCATCTGGACCACGTTGATCCGGTAGTAAAGGTCTTCCCGAAATTTGCGCTCTGCCGCCAGCTGGCGAAGGTTTCTGTGGGTTGCGGCGACCAGCCGTACATTGACCTTGCGGGACTCGATGGCGCCGATGGGGCGGACTTCGCCCTCCTGCAGTACACGCAGCAGTCGCGCCTGGGCCTCCAGTGGCAGTTCGCCGATCTCATCCAGGAACAGGGTGCCGCCATCAGCGGCGGCAACCAGGCCCTCGCGGGCGGTCTGGGCTCCGGTGAAGGCGCCTTTTTCGTGACCGAATAGTTCTGCTTCAATCAGGGTTTCCGGGATGGCGGCACAGTTGACTGAAATCAGCGGCTTGCCGTTGCGCTTGCTCTCCTCGTGGATCGCCCGCGCCACCAGCTCCTTACCAGTGCCGGTTTCACCGTGTACCAGTACTGTGGCATCGGTGGGGGCCACCTTGTGAATGCGGGCGTAGAGGTCGCGCATGACTGGGCTGTCGCCAATCATGCCGGCGATGGCGCGGCCCTCGGCTTTGCTGTCCGCTGCCGCAGCGCCGGCAGCGCGGTGCTGTTCAGCCTTGCCGATGACCCGGCGTACGGTGGCGAGCATTTCGTCGTGATCGAAGGGCTTGGCAATATAGTCGGCGGCGCCCATGCGCATGGAGTCCACCGCGGAGCGCAGGCTGGCGTAGCTGGTCATGATCAGTACCGGCACGTCACCGGCGAGCTTGAGCAGGTCGGTGCCGGGGGCGCCGGGCAGGCGCAGGTCGGAAATGATCAGGTCCATATCCGTGATGCGAAACTTGGCGGTCGCTTCACGTACAGAGCCGGCTTCACTGATCTTATAGCGGTGCCTCTCCAGCAGCTTGCGCAGCGCAGTGCGGATGATGGCTTCATCTTCTACGATCAGGATGTGGCTCATGTGTTACGCCTGGTTACAAAGTGTTCAGGGGAGGCTAAGTTTTACCTGTCGGGCGTTTCGATGCAACCCAATCCCTCTGAAATGTTCAAAAAATATTCATTTTTCGCCGCCGGGCCGTAACAGCCCGGTCACAGGAATGCCGTATTAGCGGTACTCTTCAGCGGCATTTTCCAACGGCAGCTGCACGATAAACCGTGCGCCGCGGCCGGTGTCCTGGTGGGCGGGGCTGACCAGCTCCAGCTGCCCGCCGTGCTCCTCCACAATGCTGTACACCATGGCGAGCCCGAGGCCGGTGCCTTCGCCCGGCTCCTTGGTGGTGAAGAAGGGCTCGAGAATCCGCTCGCGATGAGCGGGCGAAATACCAGGGCCATTGTCGGTTACCGCGATACAGGCGAACCCTGCGCGGGTATAGCCTTCAACCTCGATATGCCCGCCATCGGGGCTGGCATCGCGAGCGTTGCTGAGCAGGTTGATGAACACCTGGATCAGCCGCTGGTTGTCCCCGAGTGCGTAGAGGTCATCGGGTACTTGATTTGCAAAAGTCACCTGCGTTTTGTCACGCTGCAGGGACAGCAGCTGTACGGCCTCTTCCACACAGGCATGCAGGTCCACCGGGGCCTTTTCGCTTTCCTGGTTGCCGCTGTGGGAGAAACTCACCAGAGAGTGGACGATGCGGCTGATACGCTGGGTCTGGCTCAGGATCTGATCTGCCGTCTCCAGCACCTCGGGATTATCGGAATCGAACTGCAGGTTCTGAGCGAGACAGGCGATACCGGTGACCGGGTTGCCTACCTCATGTGCCACGCCGGCAGCCAGGCGGCCGACGGAAGCCAGGCGTTCACTGTGCATCAGCTCCTGCTCCAGCACCTGGGTTTCGGTGATGTCTTCCATCAGCAGCATCTGCCCGTCGCCGCGGGTGTCTTTGCCGCTCTCCCTGTTTTCCCGGCCGTACTTTCCGGTGCGTTGCTTGAGCCGCGTCTTGTGCAGATTGAGCCAGTGGCTGTTACCGTCCATTTCCACCAGCTGCTTGAAGCGGCTGCCATCGGCGGAGTCGGCAAATTCGGTGACCAGCGTGCGCCAGGGCTCCGGCAGGTATTCCGGCTTGGAGCCGATCACCTCACTGGCGCTCACACCGGTGAGGTCGGCCATGGCGTAATTCCACAGTAGTATCTCGCCATCGCGCCCCAGGGAGCAGGCGGCCATGGGTAGCTCTTCGAGCATCTGACGATGGTACAGGCGCAGGTTGTTCAATTCCGCGGCGAGGCCGGTGAGCTGGTTTTTATAGCGGCTCAGGCGGGTTTCGATCAGGTTGATATCTTTGTTGGCTGGCTGATCGCTGGTGACAAACGGCAGGTGGCGATCCACGATTTGGCCAGCGAGTACCCGGCCCAGAAGACCGGACAGGTTGGCTTCCAGCTTGTCGCGCAACTGGCGCAGAGCATAGGGGCGGCGCTCGTTTTCCGGCAGGTTGAGCTGGCGCAGGGCGCGGCTCACTTCCTGGCTGGCGGTGGCGGCACCGAGGCTTTCGGAAAGGCGCATACGGAAGTCTGCCGCCGATTGCACATCCAGCTCCAGGCGCAGGGCCTGGCTGATGGAATCGTCACTACACAGGTCGGCGGCGTAGCGCTCCAGGCTGCTGGCGCGGGTAAATATGGACAGGCCCACAAACAGCAGTACGTTCAGTGACAGCGACAGTGTGGTGATCTCTGGCCAGATTTCCATCCCCAGGGGGATGCGGTAGTCGCCGAAAGCAATGCCGCTGTTGCCCACCATTGCCGGAAGCAACAAGCCGGCGGCCCAGATAAACATACCGGCGAGCAGTCCGCCGATAAATCCGCGACGGTTGCCCTGGGGCCAGTGAATCACCGCGAAGATCCCGGGCAGGAACTGGAGCGAGGCGATAAACGCGATGATCGCCAGGTCGGACAGCGACAGGCGATTGTTGAGCAGCAGGTAAAACCCGAAGCCCGCAAGAAACAGCGCGGCGACCAGTGCCCGGCGCAGCCACAGCAGCTGACGGTACATGTTGTCGTCGGACTGCCAGCGGGTACCCGGCAACAGCCAGTGATTCATCACCATGGTGGAGAGTGCCAGAGTGATCATGATCAGGGCGCCGGTGGCGGCCGAGAGACCGCCGATAAAGGCGACGATGGTGAGCAGCGCGGAGCCGCTGGCCCGCGGCACCGCAAGGGTGAAGTACTGCACCGGTTCCGCCACATCCAGTGCGAAGCCCGCCCACATGATGGGGAAGATCGGCAGCGCCATCAGCAGCAGAAACAACGGGAAGCCCCAGCTGGCGGTGCGCAGTGCATTGGTGGCCGGGCGCTCGGCAATGCTCAGGTAGAAAATGTGCGGCATGGCCACGGCGGTAGCGATAAACACCAGTAGCAACGTATGGGACGACCCCTGCTTGATCGGAGAATACAGCAGTTGCTGCATATCGCCGTTTTGTACCAGCCACTGATCCAATCCGTCGAGACCACCGAAGACGCCATACACCGCGTACAGGCCGACCGCCAGCAGGGCCACCAGTTTCACCAGAGATTCCAGCGCCATGGCGCTGGCAAGGCCGGCTCTGCGCTTGCGGGATGCGCCGTAGGTACTGGTGAACAGTGCCAGCAGCACACAGTATAAAAATGCGATCAAATTTTTGCTGGTAACTCCGCTATCGGGTAGCGCCAGGGCGGCGGCGTTGTCCCGCGACAGCAGTGCCAGAGTTTCTGCCACGGCCTGAATCTGCAGCGCAATCAGCGGTAGGAGCCCGAGCAGCATAAACAGGGTAGCGAGGGTGCCGGCTTCGCGGCTGTGGTAGCGGAATACCAGCAGGTCCGCAGGGGAGTTGAGCTGGTAGCGCTGGGCCAGTTTGGCGAGGGGCTCGAGTGCGACCGGGGCGAACAGGAACATGGCACCGGTACCCAGGTAATAGGCGAGTACCCCGTAGCCGTGCTGCCAGGCCAGGTCAATGATGCCGTAGTAGGTCCAGGCGCTAAGGGAAACCCCTAGGGACAGGACGTAAAAGAAGGGGTGCCGCACCCAGTTACTCGGTAGCCACCCTTTCGACGTGGCGAACGCGACAAAGAACAGTGCAAAAATATACGCCACGCCAATCAGCGCAATATTGACGATCTCAAAGGTCATCGGGTTTGCGCCTCCGCTGTATGAAAATCGCCAGCAGAATCAAGACGAACCACAGAATAAACGGGCGATACCAGGCGCCGGAGGGATTGATCATCCAGGTGAATACGGTGGGGCTGAATACGTAGCCTACCAGTACCAGCAGGATTAACAGGGTACGGTTACTCATCAAAAACCTGTCGGTGCGTCCTGCGGTGAGGCAGTGCGGCGGAATGGGAGAAAGTTGGCGCAAAATGGTAAAGCGCACTTGGGGGCAAGTTCAACTGCCGTTCGGTATCGCCTCGTCGAACTGCGGGCGATTACTGTTCCAGCAGTCGGTTGCGCCTGTCCACCTGCTGTCGTTGCCAGCGCGCACTGGCCCAGCTGAGGATCTGCCGGGGTGGCTCGTTCACCAGTTCTGCTGGCGGAAGAAAGCTCAAGAAACGCAAAGCCTGAAACAGGTTTTCTGAGGGAGTAGCGTCGTCCAGGGGAGCGGCGTGATTCTGCTTGCTAAGTTTCTGGCCACCCTCATTCATCACCAGCGGCATGTGGCCAAAGCGCGGTGGTTCCGCGCCCAGAGCGAGGAACAGTTGTCGCTGCACACCGGTACAGTCCAGCAGGTCGGCGCCGCGCACTACACAATTCACGTTCTGCTGAATATCGTCAACCACCACTGCGAGTTGGTAGGCGTAGAGGCCATCCTTGCGCTTGAGTATCGGGTCTTCGCCGATGGGCTGGGTCTGCTCACCCTGCCAGATATCTGAAAACTTCTCTGTCACTCCGGCACAGGCAAAGCGCAGGGCGTAGCTTTCTTGCGGTTCCTTCGTGCCCCGTTCTCCCAGGCTCCGTACACCCAGGCAGTCGTCCCGCCGGTGTCCACCGGCCTTGCGCACCTGCTCTCGTGTGCAGGTACAGGGGTACACCAGGCCTCTCTGCCGCAGCTGATCCAGTGCGCTCTGGTAAAGGCCGTGACGCTGGCTCTGCCACACCACCGGACCGTGCCCGTGAAGGCCGTGGGCATCGAGGGACTTCAGAATGCGCGCGGCTGCGCCGGGCATTTCCCGCGGTGGGTCCAGGTCCTCCATGCGCACCCACCAGTGCCCTTCGTGGGCGACGGCATCGAGGTAACTGCCAAGCGCGCACACCAGGGAGCCGAAGTGGAGCGGGCCAGTGGGGGAGGGGGCAAAGCGGCCGATGTAGTGTTCGGGCATGCCGTAAACCGGGGAGCAGATAGCGATACAAAGATCTGGACTGGGCGGAATACCGGGCGGCTCGGGTGCCGCCCGGGCAGCGGGCGTTAGCCGGAGATCTGCTTTTCCTTGATTTCCGCCAGGGTCTTGCAGTCCACGCACAGGGTGGCGGTGGGACGTGCTTCCAGGCGGCGGATACCAATCTCGACGCCACAGGCTTCACAGAAACCGTAGTCGTCCTGGTCGATCAGTTCGATGGTGCCATCGATTTTTTTGATCAGTTTGCGCTCGCGATCGCGGGTGCGCAGCTCCAGGCTGAACTCTTCTTCCTGGCTGGCGCGGTCCGCCGGATCCGGGAAGTTCGACGCCTCATCTTTCATGTGCGTTACGGTGCGATCCACTTCTGCCATGAGTTCGGCCTTCCAGGCCAGCAGCAGCTTGCGGAAATGCTCCTGCTGCTTCTCATTCATGTACTCCTCGCCCTTCTGTTCCTGATAGGGCTCGAAGCCGTGCAGAGAATCGGATTTCGCAGCAGTATTGGGCATAGTCATTGCCTCTCTCGTAATACGGGCCCTGAGTTATTAGGGCACTACAACCAAATTCAAGCCTAGCAGGCTGCACAAAGCCTAAGCGACCGCCGGCTGTATCCTCAGGCCGCTAGCGCGACCAAGGCGAGGAAACTACCAAATCTCTCAGAACGGCGCCACAAAATGTTGCCCGGTTGATGCTCTAGCGACGATCTGACCGCAAAGAAATCACGCAATGGTGTATTCTGGCGGGCGTTTTTTCGACAGCTTGTCGCTCAATTCATTCAAAGCTGACTTTTTGCAGGATCTTGCGTGAAAATTAACCCGGCCCTCACTGAGGGGAAATTACTGCGCCGCTATAAGCGTTTTCTCGCGGATATCGAAATTTCTTCTGGTGAAATTATAACCATTCATTGCCCGAATACTGGCTCGATGAAAAATTGTTGGGAGGAAAACACGCCTTGTTGGTACTCCGACTCGGGGAATCCCAAGCGCAAATACCGCCACACGCTGGAAATCACCACCACACCGGAAGGCGCGCTCGCCGGCGTCAATACCGGTCGCGCAAATCACCTGGTGGAGGAGGCGATTGTTTCCGGTGTGGTCAGTGAGTTGCAGGGATACCCGCAGCTGCGTCGGGAAGTGAAATACGGCGAGGAAAACAGCCGTATCGACCTGTTACTCAGCGGGGAGGATGGCGATTGCTACGTAGAAGTGAAGAATGTGACACTGGCGGAGGGCTCCCGCGGGCTTTTTCCGGATGCGGTCAGTGCACGGGGTACCAAGCACTTGCGTGAGCTGCAGAAAATGGCTGAGGCGGGTACACGCGCGGTCCTGTTTTACTGTGTCCAGCACTCCGCTATCGACTCGGTAGAGGCGGCAGCGGCGATTGACTCCGCTTACACGGCGGCGCTGAAAGAGGCTGTTACTGCCGGGGTAGAAGTGATTGCCTACCGGGCTCAGCTCGGTGCCGGTGAAATCTGTCTGTATGAGCCGGTGCCTTTTCTGCCACCGGCGGATTGATCGGGCTCGGACTGCCTGCCATTCTCAATCTGCCAACAATACATAGAGCCCCTCTTGGGCATATTCCACCGGTACCGGTGTCAGAGCGTCTCCTGCGCAGGGGCCTGCGATGCACTCGCCAGTGGTGATCTCGAACAGGGCGCCGTGGGAGGCACACTGAATCAGGGCCTTTTCCGAATCCAGAAACTGGTCCGGTTGCCACTCCAGATTGATGCCCCGATGCGGGCAGATATTTTTATAGGCGAACACCTCGCCGTCTTTTTTTACCGCGAACACATTGTTCATGCCCGCGCTGTTGTCGCCCAGGGAAAAGCCTTTGGAGTCGCCTTCATTGAGGTCTTCGTAGCCGCAGAGAAAGTGTTTTTGCATGGGATTAATTACGCGAAGTCGATGAATTTCTGGCGCGCAGTGTAACTGCTCAGGGCGCCGCGAGCACCAGTGAGGTCTGGTAGGCCTCGCCATCGCGGAGGTAGTCCACTTTCACCTTGTCTCCGGGGCGCCGGTTCTCCAGTACGTTCATCAGGTCGTCGTAATTGCTGATGGGCAGGCCGTCGATACCGACGATCACATCCCCCAGTTGCCAGCCACCGCGATTGCCGCGGTACACACCGCGCAACCCCGCGCGCTCGGCGGGTAGCCCGGGCGCCGTGCGCAGTACTGCCACCCCCTCGAAATCGTACCGATTTGCCCACTGGTCCGGTGCCGATTCGATCCCCAGAATCGGCCGCACCAGACGCCCATGCGCAATCAGCTCCGGCACGATTTTTTTCACCGTATCCACCGGGATCGCAAAGCCGATGCCCACACTGGCGCCGCTGGGGCTGTAAATTGCGGTATTCACACCGATCAGGCGGCCGCTGCTGTCCAGCAGCGGGCCACCGGAATTGCCCGGATTGATGGCCGCGTCTGTCTGGATCACATTGCGGATTGTGCGATTGCCTGCCGCCTCGATCTCGCGGCCGAGGGCGCTAACGACGCCCGTAGTGAGCGTGGTGTCCAGGCCAAAGGGGTTGCCGATCGCTAGCACCTTGCGCCCTACGGAGAGGCCCGCGGATTCGCCGGGGAGCAGTGGTTTGAGCAACTCTCGCGGGGCGTTGATCTTCAGCACCGCCAGGTCCTTTTCCGGTGCGGAGCCGACCAGCTCGGCGGGCCACTCGCTGCGGTCCTGCAGGGTGATGGTGATCTTGCGAGCCTTTTCGATTACGTGGAAGTTGGTTACTACATGGCCCCGGTCATCCCAGATAAAACCACTACCGGCGCCTTTGGGCACCGTGTGCAGGCGCAGGGTCCAGCGATCCCGCACAACCGTTTCATTGGTGACATAGACCACCGATGGGCTGGCGAAATTAAACACCTGCATGGTGTTGGTTTCGTCGTCGGTGGCGAATTGGGGGATGCGGGCGTCTGCGTGAGCGCTATTCAGGGCACCGAGGGCCGGGCAGATCAACAGAAGGGTAACGGCAATACGGAAAAGTGAATGTTTCAGAGGCATCGGTTGGCGGTTCCTGCGCGTAAGTTCTGCAGCGGCCAGGGGCCCGTCAGTTGGGCCCCTGCGTTTCGCAATTAACGAGCAGAATTCTGCAATGCCAGGATCCGATCCTCAAGAGGCGGGTGGCTGGCGAGGAGGGCGGCCATGCTGTTGCCGTAGATACCAAAGGCTTTCATATTCGCCGGCAGGGGTTCTTCGCGGCCGGCCTCCGACTCCGCCTTGATCCGCGCCAGCGCGGCGATCATCGCGTTGGGGCTGGCCAGATGCGCACCGGCGGCGTCCGCGCGGTACTCCCGGCGGCGGCTGAACCAGGCGACGATCATCATCGCAAACACCCCGAACACCATGTCCATGACGATCGATGTGATGTGGTAGCCGATGCCCAGGCCCTGCTCGTTGCGCAGCAGCACCCGATCGACGAAGAAGCCCACCAACCGCGCGAAGAACATGACAAAGGTATTCACCACTCCCTGGATCAATGCCAGGGTGATCATATCGCCGTTGGCCACGTGGCCGATTTCGTGGCCGATCACCGCGCGCGCCTCGTCCCGGTTAAAGCGCTGTAGCAGACCGGCACTCACCGCCACCAGCGCACTGTTCCGGTTCCAGCCGGTGGCGAAGGCGTTGGCCTGGGGCATCGGGAAGATCCCCACGTCTGGCATACCGATGCCGGCTTTTTGCGACAGTTCGCGCACGGTTTCAACCAGCCAGCGCTCGTCCGGGGTTTGCGGCTGGTCGATGACCTGGGTGCCGGTGGTTCTGCGCGCAATGGTTTTCGACAGCAGCAGCGAAATCAGTGCCCCGCCAATCCCGAAAATCGCACACATCAACAGCAGGCCGGGGAGGTTCAGGTTGACGCCATTGGCGTCGAGAATACCCTGGATACCCAGCAGGTTGAATATGATGCCGACAAGCAGCATCACCGCCAGGTTGGTAAGCAGAAAGAGCCCTATTCGCAACATCAAACTTCTCCGAAAGACATTGAGGAACCAAAAGAGACTTGTGGTAAGCCCAGATAACGCAGGCGCGCATTCGCAGGCGTTGAGCCGCGAGTCACATGGCAATACGCAGGGGGCGTTAGAGGCTAAATAGGGTGCGGTTGCGCCGTTTACAAGCCTGCCCGGGCACAATTTCAGGAGAGTATAGGGTCAGGCGCTGTCTTTGCGGGACATAAGCTGTTCCGCCTCGCTGACTAGCGATGCTTTGAGGTCTGGGTCCAGGTCGTTCCAGTGAATATCCAGGAGGGCGCCCTGCAGGGCGTAGAGGAGTACGCGAGAGGTATTGATGCCGCGACGCCGAATACTGGCGAAAGCTTCGGCCGGGCCTACGCGGTGCAGGTCGTCCTGCGTGCGAATGCCAATGGAATGGAGAATATTGACGGAAGCGAGTCCCAGGTTTTTCAGTTTCAACAACTCTGATTGACTTGGGTGCATAAATTCATTCCCTGAATGGTTGATGCTTCTCATACCTTGCGGCGTCACAACTTCTTTTCGGCTTCATCCTGAGCCAATTGCAACGGTCGTCCAACATAGCATAAAAAAATAAAAGCCCAAACAGCGCTGCTCATTGCCTGGCGTCGCCCGTTCGATTTTGGGAGCGCACAATTCGCATATTTGCGGCCGCCGTCATCACGCGGCACACTTGTACTATTTAGTCACGTCCGCAGCAAAAGCCTAGTCTGTATTATGGAGTTTTGCAGTATTACATTTTTTTGTGTATCCCCGCTTTTGGGGATTGGAGGTGCGCCGCCATGCATCGACTGTTGAAAAATATTCTATTCGGTCTCACGGATGCGCACGTCATTCTCGAGCCGGTTTCCGGTCAGCTGATGCATCCCGAAGCGCTCGCCGCGTTTGACCAGTTGCGACGGGATGCGAGGGCTGCGGGATTTGACCCGAAAGTGGTCTCCGGCTTCCGGGATTTCCGGCGCCAGCGAACCATCTGGAATGCCAAGGCCAGCGGCCAGCGCCCGCTGCTGGATAACGAAGGAAAGGCGCTGGAAGTGGCGCGTATGTCGCCAGAAGAAACGGTATTCGCTATATTGCGCTGGTCGGCACTGCCTGGCGGGTCCCGTCACCACTGGGGTACCGACTTTGATGTCATCGATGCCGCGGCGGTGCCGGAGGATTACCGGGTGCAACTGACGCCGGAAGAGGTAGCTGATAGCGGCGTGTTTGGCCCCTTCCACTGCTGGTTGGATAGACGTATTGCCGAGGGTAAAAGCCACGGGCTGTTCCGCCCTTACGCGGAGGACCGGGGAGGAGTGGCACCAGAGCGCTGGCATCTGAGTTACGCCCCGCGGGCGAAAGAGTTCCAGCAGATGTTGAGCGCGCACACATTGCAGGAGCAATTGCAGCTGTGTCAGGGGGAGGATGCGGTCGCGCTGGCAGATACGGTATGTGGCGAAATGCCGGTAATATACCCCCGTTTTGTCGATGTGCCTGAGTCTGCGTACCCGACCAATATCGACCGGCTGTGACCGCAAAGTGATCCGCGAAGAGGAATGGAATTATCAACGTAAGAGAACTGAACCAGTCGGATATCTGGTCTGCCATGCGCGCCGAAGCTGCCGCAGCGGCAGCTGGTGAACCGGTGCTGGCCAGCTATTTTCACAACACCGTGCTGCGTCATCGCAGCCTGGACCGGGCGCTGGCGTATCAGCTTGCATCCGTACTGGACCACGCAGCGCTCACCGCAACCGCACTGCAGGAAGTCATCGCATCGGCCATGGCCGACGAACCGGAAATTTCCCGCTGTATGCAGGCGGACATCTGCGCCTGGTACGACCGCGACCCGGCCTGCGATCAGTATCTGACCCCTTTTCTCTACTTTAAGGGCTTCCACGCGTTACAGTCCCATCGGATCGCCCATTGGTTGTGGAAGAAAGGGCGCTACACGCTTGCGCTCTATTTCCAGAGCCGCGTTTCTGAGCAGTTTGCCGTAGATATCCATCCTGCCGCTCGCTTTGGCTGCGGCATCATGATTGACCACGCCACCGGCCTGGTAGTGGGAGAGACCAGTGTGGTGGAAGACGACGTTTCCATCTTGCACTCGGTCACCCTTGGCGGAAGTGGCAGCGGTGGCGGTGACCGTCATCCCAAAATCGGCCGCGGCGTCATGATCGGCGCCGGCGCCAAGATCCTGGGGCCGGTATCCATCGGCGCAGGTGTCAAGATCGCCGCAGGCAGCCTGGTGTTGCGGGATGTTCCCGAGCATTCCACCGTCGCGGGCGTACCGGCCAGGGTGGTGGGGGGCAAATGTGAAGGGGCTCCAGCCTATACCATGGACCAGACACTGGATTCCGACGACTGAATTGGTTATCAATAGCCACTACAAATTTGGTCCCAGCCAGTTAATCAGTGCCCCGGGTTATTACAACCTGGCCGATCGAACAACAGACAAGAACGAAAAATAAGAAGCCGGGACGGCGGCAATACTATCGAGGTGCCCTATGAGTGAACTTAGTTACAGCGTCATTTTCCGCGGTGATCTCCAGCCCGGTTACACTGTTGCCGACGTAAAAGCGAATTTCGCAAGACTGTTTAAAACCGGCCCGGAAACCGTAGAAAAGTTGTTCAGCGGTCGTCCGCTGGCCATCAAGAAGGGTCTTGGCAAGGCGCAGGCAGAGCAGCTGCAGGCCACACTGGTCAAGCTGGGAGCGCAGTCGTCACTGAAAACGGAAGGGGAGGCCGTGCCGGCAGAAGCGCCGTCTGCCGAAGCTGCCCCCGTGGCTCCAGCCCCGAAAGAAGCGCCACCAACAGCCGTGGCTCCGCAAGATTCTTTAGCTGGATCTGGGCTGACCCTGGCACCGATGGAAGGTTACTTACTGAAAGAGCATGAGCGTAGCAAGACGGAGCCCGTACAGGTACCTGTTAGCCACTTGAGCCTCAGGCCCGCAAATGGAAATTTAGTAGAAGCGAGTGAGCAGCCGGCGCCGCCGCCAGTGCAGGTTCAGGTGCCCGATTGGCAGCTTGGAAGCCATATTACCGGCAAGGCTACATTCAAACTGCCCGATTGAATGCCCCTGGGTTGCACACAAGCCCGCAGTGAACACAATCGCCGAAATAGCTTAACTAGTTGGGCGTTGGAAAGACCGCCTTGCGCGCTCTACCTCTCTGCGGGATTTACACTCCACCAGATGATCGTTGATCAACCCCATGGCCTGCATAAATGCGTATACAGTAGTAGGCCCGACAAATTTCCAGCCTCGTTTTTTTAAATCTTTGGATAGCGCCTTGGATGCTTCGGAAGTGGATGCTGTCTGCGGAGGAGGCTGGTCACTACCTGTCGGTTCGAACTGCCAGATATAGGCTGCGATGGACCCTTTTTCCCTAATCAGTTCCTTTGCACGCCTGGCGTTGTTGATGGTCGCCTCAATTTTACCGCGGTGCCGCACAATGCCCTCGTCCTGTAGCAGGCGCTCAATCTCCACTTCGCCAAAGAGCGCCACCTTGTTGAAGTCAAAATTTTTGAACGCGTTGCGAAAATTCTGCCGCTTCGCCAGAATCGTGCGCCAGCTTAGTCCGGACTGAAAACTCTCCAGGCACAGCTTCTCAAACAGCCGCTGATCGTCATTCACCGGGAACCCCCACTCGTGGTCGTGGTACTCAAAAAACTCCGGCGCCGCCGCGCACCAGCCACAGCGAGGTTTTCCATCAGGTCCGTCAACCGTTCTTTCCATCGATCAACTCCACAAATGTGCGAAGAGTGGTGTGGTTCCGAGCGAATTGCCCGCCCTTGTATGGTGTAGTGCCTAGGACTTGAGAATCGTCTTGAAACCACCGTAAATTAACCGCTTACCATCAAAAGGCATTGGGTTATTTTCAGGAGACATTCTTGGGTCTTCCATCATTGCCCCCCAACCCGAGTCACGAATCTCTTTAGAGGGCCAAACCACCCAAGAAAATACAATCGTTTCATTTCGCTCGGCTTTCACCGCCATTGGCAAAGACGTTATTTCACCATCAGGTACATCGTCGCCCCAATTCTCAACTACTTCAAGCGCCCCATACTCTTTGAAAATTTCTGCGGCTATCTTTGCGTGTTGAATATATTTCTCCTTGTTTCCAGACGGAACCGCGGCAACAAAACAATCTATATATGACATATTTCCTTCCTTTGGATTTGGTTCTAACGTACGAAGAAACCTACTCTTGACCTCACGCCGCGCTAAGTTGCCGGAGATCTGTTAGAGCACCTTATTATCTTCCATTTTCATTACGCTGATCGTAGGATTCTTTCCATTTTATGGCCTTTCGCAAGCTCATCGACCAGCTTATCCAACTGCCTTACTTGTTGCGTTAAAGGTGTTTGAATATTCTCAACTTTATAGCCACAAATTTTTCCTGTAATCAGGTGTGCATTCGGATTCATTGTCGCTCCGGCAAAGAAATCTTTCATCGTGGCTTTATTTACAATAAGTTCATTTATCGTCTCTTCACTGTATGAAGTAAGCCAAGTTATCACTTCATTAAGCTCATCAGAAGTTCTCCCCTTATTTTCGACTTTCTTAACATATAAGTGATAGATCATAGCAAATGACATCTTCGCAATTTTTTCATCTTGCTTTTCTGTTGTAATCATATCTCAATCACTATTCAGTTAAATGGAGCGAACTCTCGAAGCAGATAACGCCCAAAGCTTTACGGCCTGTGATTGTTATGAGTTTTGCCAATGTTCCATGCGCTCTCTTGAGATGCTAACTGCTTGCTCACTGAATAGATCAGGGTAACGAAGGATGACATTTTCAAATGCATAATCCTCTAGCCCCATTTCTACTAGAGAGGTATAACCTTGAGTTTCAGTTGGACGGTTGACAGCTCTTTCTACGGCACCAATGATCCCGTGGCGAGAAATCATTTGCCAAGTGCGACCGGCGCGAGTTTTCTTCCCATTCTTTGTGCTCAAAACTTCTTCGTATGCATACACAGCCTCAAGAGCTTCGCGTTCCGCTTGCGTCTCCGCACCATAGCCTTCTGCGCGAAGCTGAACAGCACGCTCTTTAGCTTGTAGTGCCAAATCTTCACGCCCTCGCTCAATACAGTTCTTTGCGAAAATTTCGCATTTTTCGGGAGTAATTATCTTTTTAACTTTATCGTCCATGCATATTCTCAAATTTGACTGACTCATAACGCCCAGCGTTGGCTGTCGCTCTGCCGCTGATTGTTAAGTATTTTGGTCCTCGATACGAAGTTCGATGCTCTCTACTTGCTCCTCTAGAGATTTAACCCGCTCAAAAACCGCCGAAAAATGCTCATTTGCCTCATTCGCATTTAGTAATTGCCGTTTTTCAATTGCTCCAGTGTTGTACTCCAACAGCTCGGAGATAAACGTATCAAAAAAACCTAGCGGCAAAAAAAGTAGAAGAATGACCGAGATATACAAAATCTCTGAGAGCCAGCGAAAATCAGCGAAGTATGCCCAAACGAGTATGATAGCGAGAGCAACCTTGACCCATTTCATGACGCGATACCAGATTAGCGCGGATTCGATTTCTTCTTTCTTTAAATTTTCCACAATATTTTTCATGTGCGGATACTTAACGCCGGCAGGAGCAGCTTACCTTGTGCGCGTTTTGCGCGAAAATGGGAGCGCAGCGACCTGCGCAAAATGTGCATAAGGTAAGCTGTCTCGCGGAGGGCCAAAGGCCCGGAGCAAACTGCCCGGCCTTGTTGGCAACTTAATTACCGGAAACCGCCGCCTCTTCCATCAGAGCCTTTAAACCGCCTTCAACTGGCGACAACAATACTTTCTCAGACTTCACCACTAAATTTTCATACTTTAAAGTGACATCACCTTCCAAAACTCTCTCACCATTAGAAAGATTTTCAACAGTCAAGGCTGTTGTTTCCAAAACTGAACTATCAGGGAATAAAACATTTACGTTACCAAGATAATTCATTGTTTCACCACCATGCTGGCCTCGAACCTCATCGGCAGTTATCTCAATTGACCATGCCGAAACCGAAGCTAGTGCGACGAATGATACAAAAATGAAACTGAATACTGACTTCATAAAATTATCCTCTATTGATAGATCAGCTACTGGTATTGCTAACGCCCGAAACAGGGGCGCACAAAACGTGCATAGTGTTGGGCGTCCCGCGGAGGCCCGAAGGGCCGGAGCATTCTGCTTGCGATTGTTATGCATGGTTAGCGGCACAGGTAGAAATGTGTATACACAAGGACATTATTGATGCCTTCTTCGCTCAGATCAGGATATCTACTCTGAAGTTCAAAGCCTATCTTTCTAGCCGATTCTTCAAGATCCGAACCCTTTTCTAGCTCCTGCGTTACGAACTCGCTAGTCCAGGTGGCGATTTCGTGTAAACGATTGAGTGAGCCGGGACTGTACTCGTTACGCACACTATCTAAATCCATTATGTGTTCAGAAAGTGTATTTATATTTTCTTTCATGATAACAATATCAAGCCAGAATTTTCGGATGCATAACGCCCACGGCAGGGGCGGATTACCTTATGCGGGTTTTGCGCAAAAATGGGAGCGAAGCGACCGCGCAAAACGTGCATAAGGTAAGCCGTCCCGCGGAGGCCCGAAGGGCCGGAGCTTCACTGCCCGTGATTGTTATGTGCTTCACTTTGTACCAGAGTAGAAGTACTGATTGCGAACATTGGCCTTTTCATTGGACTCAACTTTAATTCCACTAATCGCCTCCCCTTCTATTGCAATGGCTAAATCTGCCTGAATATACCCCTCGGGAGCATGAGATACATACCTGAGGACGGTGCCAGCAGGGAGAACCCTTCCATCATCAGTTACCAAATCTTTACTTAGCACGACTTGTTTAGTTGAAGAAAATTGATCATGGAATATACCGACCAAAATTCCACCTAGAACCCCAACTGTAAAGGCTGCAACAGTCATAAAATTTTTCACAGCACTCGATTTTCCTCTCTGGGCACATAACGCCGCCGGCAGGGGCAGCTTACCTTGTGCGCATTTTGCGCAAAAGGTGCACAAGCTAAGCTGTCCCGCGGAGGGCCGAAGGCCAGGAGCGAATTGCCCGGCCTTGTTATAAACCGAATTACGCTCCGGACTCAGCCTCTCTCACCAGATCGCGCTTGAACATTAAAACTACAACATAAATAAGGCCAAAAATAGGCACGATAGAAAATACCGCCCCAAGTACGGCGGCCAATGCAGGCGTTTCTGTTTTCCTTCTACCAAGGTAGTAGCTGACAATCGCAATAACTACTGCAAAGATGATTATGAACTGTCCGATTACTGTCAGAGGTATATTCATGAGGCACTACTTTATTCTCGTTACTTGGGTTTATAACGCCGCGAGCAGCGGCAGCTTGCTTTGGGCGCTTTATGCGCGAAAATGGGAGCGAAGCGACCTGCGCATAAAGTGCACAAAGCAAGCTGTCCGGTGGAGGCCCGCAGGGCCGGAACGAAATGCCTTGCCTTGTTATACGGCTTGCTTGCAGACACTGAGGATCACCTGCTCCTGCGCATTTTCATGCGTTAATTTTACGACGCTACTTGTAACCGAGGCTACCCATTCTAAAAAACTTGTTAACTTAAAGTAAGAACCCGCGCTTTGTATTTCAGACGGTGACAAGTCAAGCTCAATCTCTGACTCCACAAAAAAATGGCAATTAATCTGGATGCTACCAGAAATCCAGATACGCAAAGTTGTGGGGTTGGTTTCTTGCAAAGCCTTAATTTCAGCAAGGCTACCAGGAAGATTCCTCACCAGATCTCCATGAACAAAATCAAATTTGTAGCTTGACTGTTTTACGGCGCTAATAAATATATTCCATACAGCTGAATCTACATTCTCCACGTAAATATCACGTAGAGACCCATCTACTTCAAATTCAGACTTGATTTCACTCCATTGTTTCATAGTGGTGCCGTATAACGCCCTGCGCAGGCGCAGCCTACGCGGAGCGCCTTTTGTGTTAATGTTTGAGCGACAGCGAGTAACACAAAAGGTGCGTAGTTTTGGCTGTCGCTCTGCCGCAGCTTGTTAGTGTTTCGGCGCACTGCCAACTCGCTTTAGCACTTCTTGGCTTGATGTTACCACTGCACAGAACGAACGCGAATAGGCCTTTCTGTACTTGGAAAAACCTCTGTGCGGTGCCGCCACTACTGGCAGAGACCTTAAGTTTTCCACCGTGGGCGAAGCCGACGAACATCTGTAAGCGGCACGGCACAAATAGAGATGCCGGCAAATATTCAAAAGCCGGCTTGCCGATGCCAAATAGCGGGGTCTCGATTTCACGCTGCTAATTCTTACCACACTGCGTGCCGGAACCACCGTTTAATGCACTGAACTTTCGAGAAAACCAAAACCCAAAATGCCACTGCTGTAAAAAACACTAACGCCGCCGGCAGGGGCAGCTTACCTTGTGCACGTTTTGCGCGAAAATGGGAGCGCAGCGACCCGCGCAAAATGTGCACAAGGTAAGCTGCCCCGCGGAGGGCCGCAGGCCCGGAGCAAACTGCCCGGCCTTGTTATGTGCCACCGCTACACTGCAAAAACACTTCGACTAGTTTAATTTAACCCTAGGAGCTGGAGTTACGCAAAGCAGGTAATCTAAAGAAAATTTCTTAGCGCTTTCTTTGTTCGTTACAGATTCAGGCAAAGAATATTTATTTTCACCTACACACGAATCTGATCGATCATTAACATACTTTTCACACTTTCTTTTCTCGAAATTATAATCTTTTGCATTAATTTCACAGATATAAATTGCTCGATCCTTTAAGACCGAAATATATTGATGATTTGAAAGATCTACCTTTCCAACCATTCTATAGTCTAGATCTGCATACGCATTATTCTGAAGAAATAAAGATAAAATTAATGTAACTGTAGTTCTCATACTCTCTTCTCGGTTACCCGCACATAACGCCCAGCGCAGGCGCAGCCAGCACGGAGCGCATTTTGTGTTAATGTTTGAGCGTCAGCGAGTAACACAAAAGGTGCGTAGCGTTGGCTGTCGCTCTGCCGCTGATTGTTATGTTCTTCAATGCCCGTACCTGCGCATAAGCGATTTACAAAGGTCATCAAGTTTTTCTCGGCTTGTATGAATGTGAATTTTTGAATCCTCATACGCCATATGTGTCTCGCCTTCCGGTAAGATCTTACCCTTGTGCGCTATTTCGAGTATTGGCATTCTCCATATCCGAAAATCTTCCGCATTAAAACTTTCAGAATTGAAGTACAGACCACAAATCATTTGTATTTTTGTTATTGAGTCATTCAGCTTATTTACTGATTCCTCGGGGTACTCATAGTACTCCTCTTGACTATTCGAGTTGTTCAGCGCGGCAAGCAGCTCTCGACATGATGCTATATACTCATTTGAAGCCGTAAATATTTCTTCGATTTTTTCAATCAAAAGTTCTCTTTTGGCCCTTCTTGAAAGAAACCATTGATTCAACAGGACAACCATAACAGCGACAACAGCTGAAATTAAAATAGCGACCAAACGGGCTTGATCAGATTTTTCTGAGAAGACTTCAAAAATCCAACTCAAGTTTTCTTACTCCTGAACATAACGCCCGCAACAGGGGCGACCAATGCTATGCACATTTTGTGCGAAACTGGGAGCGCAGCGACCGCACAAAATGTGAATAGCGTTGGGCGTCCCGCGGAGGCCCGAAGGGCCGTAGCATCCTGCTTGCGTTTGTTAAGACCTTCCTCCAGGCTCTCGACTCGCGCGTTGGAATAAAGAGAGAAATACTAGCCAAATACCTGTGAAGTATGAAATCAGCATCAACCATGCGAGCCCACTTTGCGGAATTACTGACAAAAAAACATACTCTATGTGTGCTCCAGTTTCATCAAATCCAGGAACGCTTCTGAGTATTGGTAGCGCCGCATAAATAAATGGAATACTGACGAAAGGAATCATCATCGCGATAGTGCAAAATATCCCAAGTACGAGGCTAATAACAATTCGTTTCTTCATGTGTCTTAACGCCCACGGCAGGGGCGGCTTACTTTATGCGCGATTTGCGCGAAAATGGGAGCGTAGCGACCGCGCAAAACGTGCATAAGGTAAGCCGTCCCGCGGAGGCCCGAAGGGCCGGAGCTTTACTGCCCGTGATTGTTATGTGCATTTCGTGCGTTCATTCTGAGCAACCCCGAGAGTTACGATAACAAAACCCAAAACGCAGAACACCCACCCCAGCCATGCATGCTGAAAATCAGCCTTTGTCACGGCAAGATAGATAAGCACTGCCAAGATAAGAAAAACAAACCCTATGATCTCCAGTGTATTCAAGGCATGATTTCCTACTTGGAAAAACTCACCATCATCTCGATTTATTCTTTCTCTCAAATTTGCCATTACTTTGATCTACAGCACATAACGCCCAGCGCAGGCGCAGCCAGCGCGGAGCGTTGGCTGTCGCTCTGCCGCTGTTTGTTAACTGCTGATACTCGATTCACGTTCAAGCACCCAGCAGCGGGGGTTGTGGCTAAACCCAATATGCTCGTAATACTGATTGGCTGCTGGAGCAGCAATGAGTATAAGTTTACATTTTGGTCCAAGTTGCGCTTGTGTAAGAACTTGGAGCTGCTTACCGATGCCAGAATTTTGATACTGCAAACTGACAGCTAGGTCAGATAAGTAGCAGGCATAATGAAAATCTGTAACACATCTGGAAAAACCCACAAGCTGTCCATCATGCCAAGCACTTACGGTGAGATTGCTATTTGAAATCATACCTTCGATGCAACCCCGATCATCAATAGGCCGGCGTTCTCCGAGTGTCGAATCTCTCAATAGCTTCACAAATTGATCGACGGTCACTGATTCATTGATTTTATATTCGATGCTCATAAGTTCCTTGAGCAGTTAACGCCCAGCGCAGGCGCAGCCAGCGCGGAGCGCCTTTTGTGTTAATGTTTGAGCGACAGCGAGTAACGCAAAAGGTGCGTAGCGTTGGCTGTCGCTCTGCCGCTGCTTGTTAGCAGTTGGTCGTTACCTCATGAAAGAGCTGCTGCTCAAGAGTTAGGGGCGCCATGAAATCGCGAACAAAGCTTTCCCTTTGCTCTATATTTGAGCTTGCCCACCAATCCGAATCTGCAATGTGCTTCCTTAGTAATTGAGTTTCGAGGCGGCTCTCATCTGCCAATTGCCACTCCAACCATTCTTGACGTTGTTTTTCATTGCAGTTTTCAAGCAATAAATCAAAGATTTTGAACGCCAAGCTACCCGTATAAGGACTACCCTGAGCCTCCTTCAAGCATGAATTTTTATCAAATTTTACGGCCATCATGCTTTTATGGAGAGATAGAAGCTCCCAATAGTTATCAATTTCTAGTTTCATGGCTAAGACTGCTAACGCCGCGATCAGCCGCGGCTTATTTTGTGTGCTTTTTGCACGAAAATAGGAGCGTAGCGACCGTGCAAAAAACGCACAAAGTAAGACGTCGGCTGCATTGCATTGTTAGAAATTTTTGTCAGCGTGGAGTGGTAGGCCTACGTCGCGGGCCACCCTCTCAGCGAAGCTCATGGCTTCGCTCTTCCCAGTACTAGACCTTGGATACTTGGCCAGCAACATATTAATATCAAAACCGCCAGAATAATCATTGGTTGTATTCTTTCCAACCAAGTTGACCTCATAGAATCTGCGTGATCGATCATCAGTGGAAGGACCATCAGAATTCTCGATTACTCTTACATACTTATATAAGCTCAAAGAAATCTGCGTTTCCGACTCTATGAAGAGCCATTTTTTAAAGTTTACGACAGCGCGTTTTTCTGTATCGATGAATCTTTCAACCTTGCCAAAAAATGTGATCACGCCAATTGCTGTGATTAGTAACCCGGCAATCAAAAATCCTGCACTTCCCGATGTGATGCCAGGAAGTAGGAAGCCCCCGCCTCCGAACAGAATTGCAAATACTCCCAAAAACTTTGGAATCGAATTTTTCGCGGGTTGATAAATTTTCATTCTTTGACGACTACGATTTCTAACGCCGCCGGCAGGGGCAGCTTGCCTTGTGCGCGTTTTGCGCAAAAATGGGAGCGCAGCGACCTGCGCAAAATGTGCATAAGGTAAGCTGTCCCGCGGAGGGCCGAAGGCCCGGAGCAAACTGCCCGGCTTTGTTAAGCATTGCTGCGGAGCCCTGGGACTTTTGCGACCACTAGATAAGCCACCGGATACATAGCCAAGGCAAAAATCATGTATACAAACGTACGCGGGTTAGATGCGTAGCTGATGAATTGCCCTCCATCAATAATGGATTCACGGTACTCAATCAGAAAGAAAATTAGAACTGCCGGAATGATCAGCTTCCACGAATTAGCCGGTAGTAGCCAGCGAAGCGCGATACCCGCAGGTAGAGCAAAAATCACACTCAATATGAATATGTACGCCAAGTTAATGGCGTTGTACGCAAAAGGATAACTTTCAGGAGGAAATGTAGATTTTACCCAAGGCCGGAATACGTCATACGGGGTCACCAGCTGCCAGCCATAGCTGACGACGAAGTTGTATAGAAAAAATACAGATGATATTGCTATTACGTAAAGGAGATTTTTCTTCATTATTGTTTCTTATGCTTAACGTCGTGCTCAGCAGCGGCTTACTTTGTGTGTTTTTTGCGCGAAACTAGGAGCGCAGCGACCGCGTAAAAAATGCGCAAAGTAAGACGTCGGCTGCAGCACCTTGTTATGTGTATTTTGCCTCCCAAATCAATGGGTACCCTCTAGAATTAGCATGCCCCTTAAGATAGATAGCTAAGTATTCAGCAGAATTTTTATCGAGTTTATTTGCAATCACACAACTGCCTTCGTTACATGCAGTTAAAGCTTTCTGTGAGGCAGAATCAACCTCCATCTCAAAACACCCTTCTAAAACAAACATGACGTAATCGATAGGAGTCGTATCATCATTATGCAAAATTAATTCATAGATATTTTCATTTACACCACTGAATTTCGTGAGGGATTTTACATCCTTTGGAAACTCATTTTGAAACTTCACCCATTTTGAGATCAGCCTAATTACCTTATCGCGCTCTGCACGTTCCTTATATTTTCTCTCAAAGTAGTTAATTATAAATCTCAAATTCATCTGCCTTAAGCGCATAACGCCCAGCGTTGGCTGTCGCTCTGCCGCTGATTGTTATGCAATTATTTCCACTGGTCCGAGGCCAGCGATAATGTAGTTTTTGAACTCCTCCAATTTCTTGGAAGGGAATACGAAACTAGGAAATTTACCTGGCTCAATTTGATTGTAAGGAAGAGTAAAATAGCAATCTTTTTCAACAATTTCTAAGGCTATTTTGTTGATCTTATCAACAGGAATTGACACCTCAGAAAATTCGATCTTTCCATCTGAAAATTTTACAAAATTAATCGGATCTTCCACCCTCTGCGGGCCATTCTCTTTAAATAGAACAATCAACAAGAAGATATTGGTAATAGCACTCAGATCCAGCAGCTTAAAATCATACTCTGTGAGTAAAGCGAATGTGCAATACGCAATTACGATTACAAACCATAAAACTAGCATCCTGATTTTGTTTTTTCTCATCGTTCCTTGACTCTTGCGATTACATAACGCCGTGCTCAGCGGCGGCTTACTTTGTGCGCGTTTTGCGCGAAAATAGGAGCGTAGCGACTGCGCGAAACGTGCATAAAGTAAGACGTCAGCTGCAGCACCTTGTTAAGCGCGGACCAGGCACTGCCAGTAGCCAACGTCCACCCAATTATCAAACTTACGCCCGACCTCTTTAAAATGAGCTACTTTCTCCATTCCAAATTTTTCATGCAATGAAACACTGGCATCATTTGGTAATGCGATACCCGAGATTACCGCATGCACGCCACTTTTAGCTAATTTTGAAAATAGATCTGAATACAGTTTTGAACCCCACCCTTTAGATACAGCAGTTCGATCTAGATATACCGTAGCTTCAACAGAATGCCGATAAGCACAACGGCCCTTCCACTTACTTGCGTAAGAGTAACCGACAACTTCACCTTCATACTCCGCGACAAGCCACGGCAGACCATTCTCTTGGCACTCCAATATACGAACGGTCATTTCCTCTTCTGTTACCGGTTCCACTTCAAACGTGATGCATGTATTCAACACGTAGTAGTTATAGATTTCAGCAATCTTAGCCGCATCCGATTTTTCAGCTTGCCTTATCATCTTGACTCTTACTGCCGCTTAACGCCGCCAGCAGGGGCAGCTTACCTTGTGCGCGTTTTGCGCGAAAATGGGAGCGAAGCGACCGCGCAAAACGTGCACAAGGTAAGCTGTCCCGCGGAGGGCCGAAGGCCCGGAGCAAACTGCCTGGCCTTGTTATAAATCTCTGCTCCTGGCTAATTTGACCTGCTTTTAAACATACCTAGGAGCGAACCGATGGTTGTCCCTAACCCGCCACCAATTGCTACACCGCAACCTATTCCGACTCCTATATTTTCAACGTAAAGCCCGAACGCCATACCTCCCAGAACCCCCAAAACTAGTCCTATAGAAATACCGAAGCAAACGTAAAGTGCGTAAATATTACCTGTATTTTTACTCATAACCTTGATTCGATTTATAACGCCGCCGGCAGGGGCAGCTTACCTTGTGCGCGTTTTGCGCAAAAATGGGAGCGAAGCGACCTGCGCTAAACGTGCACAAGGTAAGCTGTCCCGCGGAGGGCCGAAGGCCCGGAGCAAACTGCCCGGCCTTGTTAATGTTTGACGGCTTGAAAGCAATTTAATACTGAACAAGACCACGAAACCCAACGCCCCGAATTACTAACATACTTCGAGCGGCACGACTGGCTGTACCATGCCACGCTTTCCCTGGAGCGGCTTACACGCCCAAAAGGAAAACCCCACTCAATTTCTTCCGCCGCCAGTGCTAACTTTAACGAAAGGAACCCACTGCAGCCTCTTAGAATCAACCGTCAATGCCTGCTAGCGACACTGTTTCTACAGCGCTAGCAGCCGCCAAATCGCTCATCGGGCACGCTACAACGTTTAGGCGGCGGCATGATGAACCTGAACATTAACGCCGCGAGCAGCGGCAGATTACTTTGGGCGCTTTATGCGCAAAAATAGGAGCGAAGCGACTTGCGCATAAAGTGCACAAAGTAAGCTGTCCGGTGGAGGCCCGCAGGGCCGGAACGAATTGCCTCGCCTTGTTATGCATTATTTGAAACTGGTTATTGTGTAGGTTTTTCCTGGGCCATATTGATTTTCAGAGATAAACGTTACTTCTACCGACGCGGCTTCGTTTTCGCTGTAATTAACTTCTACACACGAATCTTCACTTACCCAAAGGTTAACCTCGGATAGACCATCAGTAATTGTCCCATAACAACCTGCAGCGCCTTCATACATCCAGAAAGACATAACTCCTTGCAATGTCGTATATTCAGTACTACTGGTTGGCAATTTTGGAAATTTTCCAACCGACCCGGAAGCTTGGGTTGAATTCTCTTTCGATGAGCACGCCGTCAACGCCAAAGAAATCAAAATACAACTAAATAAAATTTTCATGATTATCCCCTTCCGTGGATATTTGATGCATAACGCCCAGCGCAGGCGCAGCCAGCGCGGAGCATCTTTTGTGTTAATGTTTGAGCGACAGCGAGTAACACAAAAGG